>NZ_FMUX01000006.1 GCF_900101345.1 Desulfoluna spongiiphila
GCTTTTTGCTTGGGCTATTTGGCAAAAAAGCATGGAAACAAAATGATCCCAGCACTTGAAGCCCTTCGAGTTTCTTTCTGCGTCGTGCTCGGAGACTATACGGGCAAACTGGTTACGGTCAAAAAAACCTACGATTTGACTGAAAAGGCTGGAATGACGTACCATTGATATGCTCCTTGTTTGGCGAGGTCTTTGTTTGCAAACTTAACCATGCCTTATAAGGAGCATCTTTTCAAATTCTCACCGGTTTACTTCCGGTCAAATCCTATTTTGGACAACAGTGATTTTAGCAATAAGATGTAACCCTATGAATAACCATAAAAAACCATTGGTGTATGAATGGATTGGGAACCCCTTGTGCATTGTAAAAGTTGGTTTTCCGATAAAGTAACTGACACCTACGGCAAAGGTGGTTGTTGCAAATAGAAAATGCGCACTGGCTGTATTGTCGGTGATTTTTGAACTAAAAAAAAGATATATTTTGTCTCTAAAATTGTTGGACTTATGGATAGTCATGTCAAAAATGATAATGGCAAGGAAGACACCGATTAACATGAGGCTGATTGATAGTAAAGCTGTCATCTGTAGTGAATTTTCACACGGCTACTCTACTCGAAAGATGTAGAAGTAATATTAGTGCTTGGTGTTTGGAATAAACCGGGGAATTACCG
The DNA here is from genome assembly GCF_900101345.1 of Desulfoluna spongiiphila. Lineage (GTDB taxonomy): Bacteria > Desulfobacterota > Desulfobacteria > Desulfobacterales > Desulfolunaceae > Desulfoluna > Desulfoluna spongiiphila. The sequence continues at coordinate 672 of NZ_FMUX01000006.1, forward strand.
GGCCAGGAATTGGAGTTAAATCTGCACTTCTGATATTTTGGTTTGTTGGTTGATGCCAATAATGATTATCGTGTATTGATTTAATTTCTTATAAAGGTGCCACGTATGGGGCTGATCCCATCTGCCAAGGGGGGGATGCGCTCTCCTGAGCCTGCTTAGCCACGAGGGAATCAACTATTTACCATCATTAGGATTAAGTTATTACTCTCCGAAATCCATAATTGCAAGAGTTGATCTCATCGCGTGGCCTAAGACGTGGTTTTCGATTTACCATCTTGAGGCATGTCTGAGTGCTAAACGTTCTGCAGAGATTATAGAAGGAATGGGGTCGCGTCTTGACATGGGACAAGACAAGGAATGGTATCGCATCTTGACATGGGACATAATTTTAAGGAAAGGGTCCGCCTCTACTCGTCTGATAAAATTCATTTTTCCACCGGGTGTGACGGGTAGGGTGCGGCTCCCGCACCGTTTTTGGTAGCAAGTAATCATGTTGGGCTTTGGTGGACGCCGACCGTCACCCGTGGCGTTTTCGTGAATCCGGAAAATTGAACCAAAAGTTCTGATGAGATTTTTGCGTGATAGGAAATGATAAAGCGGAAATGACAGGTGGATTAGGTCTCGCGCAAGAAGAAACACACAAACTCTAAGAAAAATGCCGCCGCGCTTTAACCCGAGGAACCAGGACTAAAGCGCGGCGGCAACCAGCTTTCAAGGTGGCTCACCTTGCCGCCGGAGGCATCGTTTTTGTCTGTTTTATTGTCGTACCGTCTCTTAATCTTACTGGCGGACACGCATTGTTCCGTCCGGGCTTTCGATGAGGCGGACCCTGTCGCCCACGAGGTAGTCGTCGTCCTTTTCCTGGACAACCACCATGATGCGGCCGTCATCGAGTTCAAGCTCGATTTCAACCCCCGGGCGCTTGGCCCGTGACTGCTCTGCGGCGCTTCCCGCTGCTGCTCCGCCCAGGGCCCCTGCGGTGGTGGCCAGGGTGCTTCCGCTGCCTCCGCCGATGGTGGAGCCGATAATACCCCCGACCACGGCACCTCCTACGGCCCCACCGCCGGTCTCTTCATGCTGGATCTGCACATCGGCCACATTCAACACCGTTCCATAATATACGGACATGGCCTGTTGGGCCTGGCCCGGCTTGTAGGTTTTGCTTCCCTGGCTTGCCGGTTGACAGCCCATGAGTGTCACTGAAACAAACGTTGCGATGGCGCAGGCCACAAGCTTTATGTTCATTTTTTGAGACTCCCCTTTATTTTTTTAAGGTGAACGGTTTGGGATTGTTCGGTCAGGCGGTGGTGCGGTACGGACGGCAGTGTTTTATTCTTGAATCGTGGGTAAAGATCTTTAATTCCATAAATTTATATCAGGGGTGTTATTTTATCAACAGCAAATCTCCGGGGTTTGGTACGGGGTGTTCGGCAGCCATGGAGACCGGGGGCGTGGGCCGGAATGGGGCTATGGCCTTGTGGTGGAAGGGCTGGGGCCTTTGGCTCCGGACGTTGGGCTGCGCCGCGTAGCCGTATTTTTTTCCGGGATCTGCCGGAAGGAGCGGTGGCTGATTTCAGGGCTCGCATAATGGATCAAAGAGTGATATATCGATAGAAATCCGGAAAATATTTTTCCAGTCAAATTGTATAAAAAATCAAGTAAATCAAGATAGATATTACATCTTAGGCTTTCGGCTTTTTTAAAGAAACCGAAAAGCGGACCAAGGAGGAGCGCATGGGCACGTCCTTTGACAGGGATAAGGCCGTTGAAACGGCCATGAGTCAGATTGAACGCCAGTTCGGGAAAGGGGCCATCATGAAGCTTGGGAACCGGGAAGTGGCGGCAGTCCCCGTCATTCCCACCGGTTCCATCGCCCTGGACAAGGCCCTGGGTGTGGGGGGCGTTCCCAAAGGGCGCGTCATCGAGATCTACGGCCCCGAATCATCCGGTAAGACCACCCTGACCCTTCACATTGTGGCAGAAGCCCAGAAACGCGGCGGGATTGCAGCGTTCATCGATGCCGAGCACGCCCTGGACGTCGTGTACGCCCAGAAGCTGGGGGTCAACTGTGATGAGCTGCTCGTGTCCCAGCCCGATACCGGCGAGCAGGCCCTTGAGATTGCCGACATGCTGGTGCGAAGCGGTGCCGTGGATGTGCTTGTGGTCGACTCTGTGGCGGCCCTGGTGCCCCGCGCCGAAATCGAAGGGGAGATGGGCGACGCCCACATGGGCCTCCAGGCCCGTCTGATGAGCCAGGCCCTTCGCAAGCTCACCGCCACCATCGGCAGGACCAACACCACGGTGATCTTCATCAACCAGATCCGTATGAAGATCGGCGTTGTCTTCGGCAACCCCGAGACCACCACCGGCGGCAACGCCCTGAAATTTTACTCCTCCGTGCGCATGGAGATCCGGCGATCTTCCGCCATCAAGGACGGCACAGAGGTCATGGGCAACCGAACCCGCGTGAAGGTGGTGAAGAACAAGATGGCACCTCCCTTCAAAGAGGCGGAGTTCGATCTCATGTACGGGGTGGGCATCTCCAAGACCGGTGAGCTCATTGATATCGGCGTGGAAGCAGGCATTATCGAGAAGAGCGGTGCCTGGTACTCCTACAACGGAGAGCGTGTGGGCCAGGGCCGTGAAAATGCCAAGAAGTTCTTTGGCGAGAACACCGAGCTGTACAACGAGGTGCTGGGCAAGGTAAAAGAGGCCCTCGGCATTGCGGAGACCCCCGCAGAAGAGGCGGAGGCCGGCGCATAATAGGCTGGTTCTGACAAGGCTCATTTGATAGACTGACAAAAGGGCGCTGCGCCTGATGAGGCGCAGGCCCTTTTGCTGTTTCTTTGTATGTATATCTTTGGTGGCCTCGAAAACATCGAGCACACAACACCGGCAGGCTGTGTTTCCAGGGGAAACCATCATCGCCGATGACGATGGTGCCGGGCTGCGGCTTTTTTCGAGAGCGTCGTATTTGACCATTTACCAAGGGACCGTAACGGTCCAACCCGGGGCCCAGGGCCCTCCCATGGAGCAAGGTGATGAAAGGCAGCGAAGCGCGAAAACTCTTTATCGACTACTTTAAGAAGCACAACCACCGGAACGTCAGGAGCTCGTCCCTGGTCCCGTCGGACGATCCCACCCTTCTTTTCACCAACGCGGGTATGGTTCAGTTCAAACGTACCTTCATCGGTGAAGAAAAGAGGGAGTACACAACCGCCGTGACGAGCCAGAAGTGCGTTCGCGCCGGGGGCAAGCACAACGACCTGGAAAACGTCGGGTACACGGCTCGCCACCACACCTTCTTTGAAATGCTCGGGAACTTTTCCTTTGGCGACTACTTCAAGGAGCAGGCCATCACCTTTGCCTGGGACCTTCTCACCAACGGGTACAAGCTTCCCGTGGACAAACTCTGGGTCTCCATTTACTTAGATGACGACGAGGCCTTTGAGATCTGGCACAAGAAGATCGGCGTGCCCGAAGACCGCATCGTGCGCCTGGGCGAAGCCGACAACTTCTGGGCCATGGGCGACACCGGCCCCTGCGGCCCCTGCACCGAGATTCACATCGACCGTGGCGAGCGTTTCGGCTGCGACAACCCCAACTGCGCCGTGGGCTGTGACTGCGACCGGTACCTGGAGATCTGGAACCTCGTGTTCATGCAGTACGAGCGGGACGAAGAGGGGACCCTTACCCCCCTTCCCAACCCCTGCATCGATACCGGCATGGGCCTTGAGCGAATCACCAGTATCATGCAGAACGCCGATACCAACTACGACACCGATCTGTTTACCCCCATCATCGGCAAGGTGGAAGAGCTCTCCGGCAAGAAGATGACGGACTGCAACGACACCGCCATCGCCATGAAGGTGATCGCAGACCACAGCCGTGCCGCCAGCTTTCTCATCAACGACGGGGTCATGCCGTCCAACGAAGGCCGCGGGTACGTGCTTCGTCGCATCATGCGCCGCGCCATCCGGTACGGTCGATTTATCGGGCTCACCGAGCCTTTCCTCCACACCACCAGCCGCGTGGTCATGGACATGATGGCCGACGCCTATCCCGAGCTCAAGGAGAGCGAAGCCTTTATCACCAACGTGATCCGAAACGAGGAGGAGAGCTTCTCGGTGACCCTGGACCACGGGCTGAAGCTCCTTGAAGAGGCCCTGGAAGAGGTGGCCGATTCCGATACCAAGGTCCTCTCCGGCGAGGTCATTTTCCGGCTGTACGACACCTACGGCTTTCCCGTGGACATCATCCGTGACGTGATCTCCGACGAGTCCATCGTCCTGGACCTGGAAGGGTTTGACAAGGCCATGGAAGCCCAGCGGGAAAAATCCCGCAGCAGCGTCACCTTTACCCGAAGCGGGGAGGCTTTCCGTAAGCTCTCGGCAGCAGGCGTAAAGACCGAGTTCACCGGGTACGAAGGCCTGACCGGCGAATCCAAGATCCTGGTGGTGGCCGTGGACGGCGAAGAGGTGGACGCTCCGGCTGCGGGCACCGACGTGGAGGTGGTGGTCGAGGCCACTCCCTTCTACGGCGAGTCCGGGGGCCAGATGGGCGATTGCGGGACCATCTCAGGGGATGGCTTTCAGCTCACCGTCCTTGATACCATCAAGGATCCCACAGGTCTTTTTATCCACAAGTGCCGTGTGGAGAGCGGAGCGGTCAAGGCCGGCCTCACCGCCACCCTTGCCGTGGACGGCGAGAAACGCGCCGCCACCGCCTTGAACCACAGCGCCACCCACATCCTCCACGCCGCCCTTCGGTCGGTGCTCGGGGACCACGTCAAGCAGGCAGGCTCCCTGGTGGGGCCGGATCGTCTTCGGTTTGACTTTACCCACTTTGCCCATGTGGATCGGGCCACCCTCGATGCCATCGAGGCTTGCGTCAACGATCACATCCGCATGAACGTGCCCGTGGGCGTCGAGGAGATGGACGCCGAAGAGGCCATGAAGACCGGCGCCACGGCCCTGTTTGACGAAAAGTACGGGGACCGGGTCCGCGTGGTTTCCATGGGGGACTTCTCCAAGGAGTTCTGCGGCGGCACCCACACGGCGGCCTCCGGCGACATCGGGGCCTTCCGAATCCTGTCGGATTCCGGCATCGCCTCGGGCGTGCGGCGTATCGAAGCCCTCACCGGCGCTTCGGCTGTGGCCAGCATTCAGAGCAGTGTAAACACCCTCGGCGAAGCCGCGGCCATGGTGAAAGCCACCCCCGAGAATCTCTCCGAGCGTTTGGAGAAACTCCTGGCCGACAACAAGGCCCTTGAAAAAGAGCTCAAGCAGCTGAAGATGCAGATGGCAGGCAAAGCCGCCGAAAGCCTCGACGACGACATCAAAGAGGTGAACGGGGTCCGTGCCGTGGCCAAGAAGGTCTCCGTGGAAAACCCGGCCCAGCTCCGCGAGCTGGCTGACCGGTTCCGCGACAAGATCGGTTCCGGCGTGGTCCTTCTGGGTACCGAGTCCAGCGGCAAAGCCCTGCTCCTGGCCCTGGTTACCAAGGACCTCACCAAAACCTACAAGGCCGGTGACATCGTCAAGAAAGCCGCAGCCATTGTAGGCGGCGGCGGTGGCGGGCGTCCCGACATGGCCCAGGCCGGCGGCTCCAAGCCGGAACACCTGGACGAGGCCCTGAGCTCCTTGTTCGAGTACCTCGGCTAAGTCAGGGGCACCCTGACGCCATATGAAAAAAATAAACCCGCGACTCATGCTGAGTCGCGGGTTTTTTGTTGGGGGTATGCGATGCGACACCGGGGGGGGGGGCTTGTGATTCGTAGGGTGCATTCCATGCACCAGAACCGGAATGTTACATATCGTCAGGGTGTTTTGAGTATGGAAGCCGTCGCTCTGTTAATCATGATGCATAAAATGCATCCTACGGGGTGATGACTGATATCAGAAGGGCAGGGGCGGTGGGGTGTGCCTTTGTGGTCTGCTTGATAGACTTTTGGTAACTATTCAGCTTATGCCTCCGGGGCCCTGCCGGGGCTAAACCTTTGTCTGATTTTATTCTGGTCTTATAAAGACGGGTTTAACAAACAGGCCTTTATAGTTCGTGTTGAATGACGTTTGGCCCGTGACCTTCAAAAAAACCGAGAAAGCTCGACCGAAACGGAGCGCCGCACTCCGGTGCGGCTTTTTAGTCCGTCGTTACCCGTACCGCACAGGAGTGCGGCGCTCCAAGGGTGACATGGGTGCTCAGGGGGTGATGTCAATACGACGATGGCCCAGGCGATGATCAAGGCCGACGTTTGCTCGTTCCCAGTCTCCGCTCGGGAATGCTCCATAGAGGCTCTGCCTCCAGGGTGGATGTCGTCGGAATGTGCGGCATGAGCAATCCACGGTACGGCTTGGCCCATTGGCAAGGCAGAGCCTTGCATATCGTCAGGGTGTTTTGAGTATGGATGCCGTCGCTCTGTTAATCATGGTGCATAAAATGCACCCTACGGGGTTAGGACAACCCCAATGCCTTTTGTCCGAATGACAGGGGGCAGAGGATGTGCTTTGATAATCTGTTTGTCAAACTTTTCAAAAGGTTGGCTGTCGGTGTTGTTCCGACCAAAGTCAAAAGAATCTGGAAAGCCTCGCATCGTTGTTTTTTGAAGAATGAAATGGGTCTCTCCCGCAGAGACGGTGGTCCAATGTCACACGTGACGCGAATGCCCTGAGAACGCATGTATAACGACTACCTCCATGCATTCGCCATAGGGTTTCAAGGTGCCCCACCTTGCCGCCGGAGGCAACATGCGGTTGAATGACGCCAGGGCGTGCTGCGGCCTTGTATACCGATAGGAACCCTGGAGATTTTTTGGAGGAGATGATGGAAAAAGCGTGTGAAGCGTTTCTTAAAGGGCGGACCGTTCAGGACGGGGCCCATGATCTGGGGCATGTGAAGCGGGTGGTGGCCCTTGCCCGGCGCATCGGGGAGGCCGAAGGTGCGGATCTTTCCGTGGTGGTGCCTGCGGCGTGGTTGCATGATTGCGTGAGCGTGCCCAAGGACTCTCCGGACAGGGCTTTTGCGTCTCGTCTGGCGGCGGATGAGGCCGTGGTGTTTTTAAAGGGACTCGGGGTTTCCGGCGACACACTGGCCGCCGTGCACCACGCCATCCATGCCCACAGCTTCAGTCTGGGGAAATCTCCGGAGACACTGGAGGCCCGGGTGGTTCAGGATGCCGACCGGCTGGACGCCATCGGGGCGCTGGGCATTGCCCGCTGCTTTTTAACCGGCGGGGCCATGGAGTCGGCCATGTTTCACCCGGAGGATCCCTTCGGCAGGCAAAGGGCGCTGGACGATCGGGCCTACGCCGTGGACCATTTTTTTGTAAAGCTCCTGACCCTCAAAGAAACCCTTCACACCGGGGCGGCCCGGAAGGAAGCAGGGCGTCGCCATGCCTTTATGCAGTCGTTCCTTGAGGAGCTGGAGCGGGAGCTGAAGGGGTGAGAACGCAAGGGGTCTACAGGTTTATTTCGAAAATTTTGATGCCTCCCGATGTGATCTCCCGGGTATCGCTCAAGGTTCGGGAGAGGGTGTCTCCGTAGGCCACCACCGTGTAGGTGTTGAGGGGCAGCAGAATATCGTAATCACCGTCGGCGGCATAGGATTCGGAAATCAGTTCAACAAAAATCAAGGTGCCGGTTCCGCAGAGGGTGTCCCTGCGTACGCTCACCGTTACGGATTCTTCGTCCTGGCTGATGCCGTTTACCCTGACCCTCAAGGTGCCCCTTGCCGTTACCGAGGTCAGGGCAAAATCTTCGATGAGGGTGTTGCCGGTCAGGGGCGTGACCCGGCGGCAGGAGGAGTTGAACCCGTCTTTGTAAACGACGAGGTTGTACGTGCTTTCCGGGACCCTGAGAATATAAGAGCCTGCCGCATCGGTGAGGGTGGATGCATGGTTGATAACTCTGTCTTTGGGGTCGATGGCGAAGCCGTCGTAGGTCTGTACGGACACCCGGGTGCCCTGCTGGGCCGTGCCCGGGGTGGGGGAGTCGGTGACGGAGCCGGTGATGCCGGCAATCTCACGGGTGTCCAGCACCTCAATCACCGATTTCAAGAACCATTGCCCGGTATCGCCCCCTTGAACCACCGACTTCATCACATCAAAATCCAGGATCAGTACGACGTTGGCATTGGTGTCGATGATGAATTGTTTTGCCCGCGTGACGCCGTTGCTGTCCTCACTGGGGATCTTGAGTTCATGAATGGAGTCGTCGAGTTCAACGGCGTAGTTGGCAAAGGGGTGTACCGTGCCGAGGATGTTGTTTTCACCATCCGGGGCGCTGGCCAGGACCAGGCGCACCTGATTGTACTCTCCGGCAGGCATCTCCCGGGTGCCCAGGGATTTCAGGATGCCCCCGGTTAAATCCAAAAGGTTGATGGTTTCGTTGACGATGTCCACCACCTGCCACCCGTTCTCGTCTGTGGCGGATCGGTTCACCTCCACCTGGTTGACGCTGATGTAGACGGCTTTGTAGTCCGGAGAAGGGGCATCGGTGAGGTTGACGGTGAGGTCTCCGAATCCTGACGAGGAGGTTGAGTCGGAGCTGGAGCTGCAACCGGTCAGGGCAACAAAGGCAAGGGCCGCAAGGATAAAAGCAAAGCGTGGGTTCATGGAAGCCTCCTGTGGGCGGGCTTGTTGTTTCAGGAAGGGGCGCGGGGAGAGCAAGGGTGAATAGGAAGAGGGCACCCTTGCGTTTGAGGGAGAGGGTGATCCTGAAAATGTAAAGTATGTTCCTGCAGGAAATACAAAAGGTGTGCCTTGAGCCCGGTCTGCCGTTTGGCGCTTTGGAGTGTGGCGAAGCCGTTTTGTCCGGGCGGATGCCATGATATCGGTTGTATCGTCTTGTCACAGCTTGATATTTTACTTGGTATTGTACCCTTTTTGATCCGAAGAACGAAAGGCTTTTCCTGTGAACATCGGTTTTTCTGTTGCCCTGCGGGGAACGTATGGCGATAATTTAAATTGACGTGTTGCAAAAAGTTTTCAAAATAGATAGTTGTGTGTGTAACCCCACCCCGGGGATGGGTTATGATGCCCGCGAACCATGACAGGAGGATGGAAATGGCTGACACACCAACGCACAAACACCATGATGAGATCGCCAAGCGGCTGAGAAGGGCAGGCGGTCACCTGGCAAAGGTGGTTGCCATGATCGAAGGGGAGGCGCCCTGCATCGAGGTGGCCCGGCAGCTCCAGGCGGTTTACAAAGCCGTGGGCAACGCCAAGCAGGCCCTGGTGCGTGATCATATCGACCACTGCCTGGACGAGCACGCCCTGATGGAACGTTCTGCGGCCGATATCAAAAAAGAACTGGCTGAAATATCGAAATACCTGTGAGACCGATATGTCGGAACGAATCGATGCCTTGACGGCGAACACCACCCGATACCCCTGGTATCTTTTTTTTCGGGACTGCTATTTCTGGGGCCCTGTTTTTTTTCTCTACTTTACTTCGGTGCTGAGCCTTTCCGAGGCCCTTCACCTGGAGGCGGTCTATTATGTGGCGGTGGCCGCAGCCGAGGTCCCTTCAGGCTATCTTTCCGACCGTTTCGGTCGAAGGCGGACCCTGATCGTTTCATCGGCCTGCCTGGGTTTTGCCTACCTTCTTTTTTTCACCGGACACACGTTTTGGCAGTTTGCCGCAGCCCAGCTTTTTCTGGCCGCAGGCTTTGCCTCGGCCTCGGGCACGGACACGGCCCTTCACTACGAGAGCCTGAAAGGCCTGAACCGTGAGGCTGAGTATGCCGCCCGGGAGGGGCATGCCCTGCGGTACAGTTTTCTGGCCGGGGGCGTCTCGGCGCTCCTGGGAGGGCTTTTGGCTACGGGGGACCTGAGGTGGGTGTATGGTGTGTCGTGTGCTGCCGCGGTTATTTCCCTGGGGGTTGTGTGCTCCATGGTAGAGCCCGAAGGGCGGGCTGGTCAGGTGGCCGGGCCCTTCGGATCTCAGCTTCGCGGGGTCCTGCGGAAAGCCTGGGGCACTCGGCTCCGTTTTTTTACCTTCTACGCCCTTGCCATGACGGTTTTGCTCCATATTCCGTATGAATTTTACCAGCCCTACCTTGAACGGACGCTGGCATGGATGGAGGCCGGAGATTCCATTGCCCCCTCCCTTTCCGGCGTCCACCTGGCCCTGACCATGGTGGTGGGGGCCTGGATGACCCGGTTTGCCGGGCGGATCCGCCATCGCTGTGTGGTGAGACGGACCCTTCTGGCCTGTGCCCTGCTCCAGGTGGTGCTCATCGGGGCCATGGCCCTTGTGGTGCATCCGCTGGTGGCTCTGATGCTTGTGGGGCGCACCGCCTCCCGTGCCGTGTCCACGCCTTTGGTGAACAGCGAACTCGCCCCCCTGCTCGGGCGTCATGAGCGAAGCACCTACTTTTCCCTCCAGAGCCTGTTGGGCCGCCTTGCTTACGGGGGCGTCCTCGTCATGCTGCCCCTTGGGGGCGGGGTGTTCGGAGAGGCCCTGCACGGCACGCTGGTCTGTGCACTGGTGCTTGCGCTGGTTCTTTTCGGGGGGCTTTGCCTGCTGCCCTTTCCCTGGGGGGAAGCCCCTGTCTGCTGCGGGAGCAAAGGGGCTGCCGCCCGTGGCGGAGACGATGTGCCGGAAAAACCGCTTGTGTCGTGAGCATTCCTCTGTGCTCGCGGAGTACAGGGCGATGGCGCTGGAATGATATTTTCTGGTTAAAATCCTTCAGTTTTTTCCTCAATCGTGCGATCAGTACACCAAAGCATAAACATTCTATTTGTTCCTCCGGATGTCTTGGGGTGCCCGAGGCCGTATGGAGGCTGTTCCGAATTGTGCGGGCGGGGCCTTGGGTGCTCTGTGTGTCGATGACGTGACGGCCATGCCTTGCATGGTGAAATACAAAACAGGGGGGCGCGGTGCTGGGTTCTTGCTTCCGGATCTGTGTGGTGGGGTTTGTGATCGCGGTGATGTCTACGGGGGTGCTCCTGCCGGGGGACGGGTGGGGTAAGGAGACCGTCTACCTGGTGTTCGGGGGAGACAACAGCTACCCTCCTTACGAATACCTTGACGAGCATGGAACACCCACCGGTTTTGACGTGGATATCACCCGGGCCGTGGCCCGGGAAATGGGCATTCTGACGAGCCTGAGGCTTATGCCGTGGAACGAGGCCCGCAGCGCCCTCAAGGCCGGTGAGGTCGATGTGCTCATGGGGATGTTCAAGAGCCCTGAGCGCCAGAGAAACTTTGCCTTCAGCATGCCACATAACGTGGCGTCCTATGCCGTATTTGTGCCCGAAGGAAGCCCCGTCGGTTCTTTGGGAGAGATCCGGGGCAGGCGGGTGATTGTCCAGGACGGGGACATCGGCCACGATTACCTGCTTCAGCAGGCCGAACCGGTTCAGATCGTGCTGCGGGAGAACATGCACGAGGTGCTCAAGTCCCTTGCTGCTGGGGAGGGGGATGCCGCCCTGCTCTCCCGGGTACAGGGGCTCATGATCCTCAAGGCCGAGGGGCTTGATGCCATCAAACCCGTGGGGCCTCCGGTCTTGCAGCAGGACTATTGCTTTGCCGTGAGAAAAGGGGACCACCGGGTTCTCTCCCTGCTCAACGAGGGGCTCAGCCTCATCAAGGCATCGGGCCGCTACGACGAAATCCATGATAAATGGTTCGGCGCCTACAGGTCCGAGGGGTTCAGCGGCCTGGAACTCCTCGCACACATGGCCATGGTGGGGGGACCGCTGGTGGCGGTGGCCCTGCTTTTTCTGCTGTGGAGCTGGAGTCTGAAGCGAAAGGTGGCAAGACGTACGGAAGAGCTCTCCAAGGCCAATGATATCCTGAGCCGTCAGATCGATGAGAGGCTCCAGGCCGAGCGGGCGTTCCGGGAAAGTGAGCGGCGCTATCGGGAGATTTTCAATACCCCCAACGACGCCATTCTCCTCCATGATGCCGGGACAGGCGGTGTTGTGGACATCAACAGGCCCGGCCTTGCCATGCTGGGCTATAGCCGCGACGAGATCCTCGGCGCCGGGTTTGAGACCCTGCTATCAGGCCAGGGTGACTCCACCGGAGAAAAGGCGATGGTTCTTTTTCAGAAGGTGGCAAAGGGGTTCCCCCAGGTGGCCCAGTGGGAGGGCCGTCGAAAGGACGGGTCTGTTTTCTGGGTGGAGGTGTCCCTTAAAGTGGCTCGCTTTACGGATCAGGATTGCGTGGTTTCCGTGGGACGGGATATCAGCGCCAGGAAAGAGGCCGAGGAGAAGCTTTCCCAGGAGAAAGAGCGCCTTGCCGTGACCTTGCGGAGTATCGGGGACGGGGTTATCACAAGCGACGTGTCCGGCCGGGTGGTCCTGATGAACAAGATCGCCGAAAAGCTCACGGGCTGGACCCAGGCCGAGGCCGCCGGAAAACCCATGGCCGACGTGTTTCGCATCATCAACGAGAAGACGCGCAAGCCCTGCGAAAACCCGGTGGAAAAAGTCCTGGCAACGGGCAACATCATCACCCTGGCAAACCATACGGCACTCATTGCAAAAGACGGTACCGAACGCTGCATCGCCGACAGCGGGGCGCCCATCATGGACCGTACCAGCGCCATCGTGGGGGTGGTCCTCGTGTTTCGGGACGTGACGGACGAGAACCGCATGGAAGAGGAGCTGCTCAAGGCCCGGAAGCTCGAGTCCGTCGGGGTGCTTGCCGGGGGGATCGCCCACGATTTCAATAATATTCTCACGGCGGTACTGGGCGGGGTGAGCCTTGCACGAACCCGCAGCCTGGAGAACTCCGAGGTCCACAGGCTCCTGACGGATGTGCTGAAGGCCTGTGAGCGGGCCAAGGACCTGACCCAGCAGCTTTTGACCTTTTCCAAGGGGGGCGCTCCGGTTATCCGGGTCGCCTCGGTGGTGGATGTGGTGCGGGAATCGGCGGGGTTTGTGCTCCGGGGAAGCCGGGTGCGCTGTGAGACCCGTTTTGCCGAAGACCTCTGGCCTGCGGAGATCGACTCCGGACAGATCAGCCAGGTGGCGCAGAACCTGATTCTCAACGCGGTGCAGGCCATGCCCCGGGGCGGGGTGATCACCATCACCGCCGAGAATCACTTCATCGACGCCACGCGTGTGGGCTACCTCCCCCTCAAGGGCGACCGGTATGTGAAACTCACCTTCTGCGATGAAGGACCCGGCATCCCTGAAGAGATCGTGGACCGGGTGTTCGATCCCTTTTTTACCACCAAGAAGACCGGCAGCGGCCTGGGCCTTGCCACCACCCATTCCATTGTCTACAAGCACGACGGCCACATCCGGGTGACGTCGACCCCCGGCCGGGGGACCTGTTTCACCCTCTACCTTCCCGCATCGGAGGAGCCGCTTCCCGAACCCCTTGAGGTGCAGCCCGAGCTCCGGGTGCAGGGGCAGGGCCGGATCCTGGTGATGGACGATGAGGAGATGGTGCGGGACGTGGTGGAGGGCTTGCTTCTCTCCATGGGCTATGAGGTGCTGCTCACGGCCAGCGGTGATGAGGCGGTGGCCGTCTACAGGGAGCGCCACGGCGGACCTGAGCCCGTGGACGTGGTGATCACGGACCTGACGGTGGCCGGGGCCATGGGGGGGCTGGAAGCCGCGGGTCTGATCCGGCAATGGGACCCCGATGCCCGGGTGGTGGTCTCCAGCGGGTACTCCAACGACCCGGTCATGGCCGATTACAAGGCCCACGGATTCTGCGCGGCCATCGTAAAACCCTATACCCATGCCGACCTTATGGCGGTGGTCGCAGGAGCCATGGAAGGATGACGGCGTGCGGGGCGCTCCGGCCCTGGGATATATCGCTACACTTGAGGTCGGGACTTTGGTATAGTACAGCCCTTTCCGGCCCGGCAGTGACAAGAAGAACGGGCTGGGAACCGGAACTGTCAAGGCGTCCGCCTGTTTTTTGAAATGGGGGCGGTCGTCCCGCTTAAGGAATGGATCACAACAGCCGGCATCAGGGGTGGCGGAAGAAAAAAAACGGCTTGTGCCCGTGCGCCCGGAAGGGGGCTTTCGGAAGGCGCTGCGTGCAAGCGGTCTTTATGGATTGGTTTTCATGACATACAGAGTTGCAATCAACGGATATGGTCGTATCGGGCGGTGTATTTTGCGGGCCCTTTACGAGTCGAGTCACCGGGACGACCTGGTGATCGTGGGGATCAATGAGCTTTCCGACATCGAGTCCATCGCCCACCTGACGAAGTACGATTCCACCCACGGACGGTTTGACGGGGATGTTTCCTGCGTGGGGCACACCCTGATGGTTAATGGGGACCCCATTGCAGTCACCTACCAGAAAGAGCTTTCCCGTTTGGCCTGGGACAAACTGGGGGTGGATGTGGTCCTGGAGTGCACCGGGTGTTTCACCCGGCGTTCCATGGCTGAAAAGCACATCGAGGCCGGGGCGAAAAAGGTGGTCTACTCCTGCCCCGCCGAGCCGGATGTGGATGCCACCATCGTGTACGGCACCAACCACGACACCCTGAAAAAAGAGCACACCGTGGTCTCCAACGCCTCGTGCACCACCAACTGCATTGTGCCGGTGATCAAGACCCTTGACGAGTCCTTCGGCATCGAGAGCGGGGTCATCACCACCGTGCACTCCATGATGAACGATCAGCCGGTTATCGATGCCTACCACGATCAGGATCTTCGCAAGACCAGAAGCTCCAGCCACTCCATCATCCCTGTGAACACAGGGCTTGCAAAGGGACTGGACCGCATCCTGCCCCATCTTGAGGGGCGCTTTGAGGCCCTTGCCCTGCGGGTGCCGACCTTGAACGTGTCGGCCATGCAGCTCACCGCCCAGGTGCGCGAAAAGACCGATGCCGAAGCCGTGAACGAGGCTCTCTACAAAGCAGCCCACAACGGCATGAACGGCATCCTGGGCTACACCGAGGTGCCCCTGGTCTCCTGCGACTACAACCACGACCCCCGTTCGTCCGTGGTGGACGGCACCCAGACCCGCGTCTCCGGTCACACGGTGAGCGTCCTGGCCTGGTTCGACAACGAGTGGGGATACGCCAACCGCATGCTGGATACCACCCTGGCCCTGATGCGGGCCGACGCGTAAGTCTGCAAGTGTGCCACCTTGAAAACTGATTGCGAATGCGTTTTGCCCCTTGGTCCTCGGGTCACATCGCATTCGCTTTTTTTTTGCCGATCGGGGTGGACTGTTTTTTTCAGGATGCACCCCGCCCGAAGGGGATCCCCAGTTTTCGCAGCCTGTGGCGCAGGGTGCTGGGGTGGATGCCCAGCAGGGCGGCGGCCCCGACGTCCCCTTGGATTTTTCCGCCGGTCTGCTCCATCATCCGGGTCAGGTGCCTGCTGATCACCGCATCCAGGGTGACGGGCCCTTCAAGAGACGCTGCAACGGGCTCGTGGGTGAGGGCCTCGGGCGCTGCCACCTCGGCAAACTGCAGCGGGGTGTCCCGGTCTCCGGAATAGTTGCGGATGATCTCCCGCTCCACAATGTTTTCAAGCTCCCGGACGTTGCCTGGCCAGTGATACCGCTGAAGCCTTTCCAGGGCGCCGGGGGCAGGCACCGGGAGGTAGGGCAGCTTCATCTCGCGGCTCTTTTTTTCGATGAAGTGGTTCACAAGGGCCGGAATGTCGGCTTTCCTTTCCCGCAGCGGAGGGATGGTCAGCGGAAAGACGTTGAGCCTGAACCAGAGGTCTTTCCTGAAGGTGTTCGCTTTGACCATGGCCTCCAGCTCTCGGTGGGTGGCGGCGATGATCCGCACATCCGCCGTGATCTGTTCGGTTCCCCCCACCCGTTCAAACTCTTTGGTCTGAAGCACCCTCAGCAGCCTTACCTGGGCGGCGTGGGGCAGCTCGCCGATCTCATCTAAAAAAAGGGTCCCCCCATGGGCCCGCTCAAACCGTCCCCGTTTCCGTGAAAGGGCACCCGTAAAGGCTCCTTTTTCATGACCGAAAAGCTCGCTGTCCAGCAGGCTCTCCGGGATGGCCCCGCAGTTGACCTTGATAATGGGGCCCCTTGCCCTGGACGAGTTGTAGTGAATCGCGTTGGCGATGACCTCTTTTCCCACCCCCGTTTCCCCAAGCAGAAGCACCTGGCTGTCCAGGGGTGCCACCTGCCGCACTTTTTCCATCACATCCTGCAGTCCGAAATGTTCCCCGATGATGGTGTCTCCGCTCATGCGGTGGAGTTCACTGGTTAAAAACCGGTTGTCGTCTTTGAGCATCTCCTGGAGGCGAAGCACCTCCTGGTACCTCAAGGCGTTGCTCATGGCCACGGCAAAGGGGTCGTGGAGCAGGGAGAGGAGCCGGGCGTGCTCTTCCGTGAACTGGCTCTCCTTCAGGGCACTCACCGCCACCACCCCCAGGCGCTGGTTTTTGGTCATGAGGTGAAGCACGGCAGAGGAGAAGACGGACGTGATGCCCATGTGTTCTGCCACCCGCTGGGCCACCGGATTGTCGGCAGGTCGGTTGCTCAGGGAGGTCTGGCTCAATTGGGATTCGATGAAGGCCACCTCGCGTTCCGTGATCTCCACCACGGTCCCCGGGGACATCATGGGAAAGCCCGCCTGGGCCACGGAACAGATGCCGGGGATGGAGGGGTCCAGGTAGTCCATTGTGATGTTTTCGGCCGGCATGTAGCGTTGCAGGAAGCCTAAGCATTCATCAAGGGCTTCGCCGATGTCGATGCTGCCGCAGATGGCCAGGGTGCCCTGGTGAAAAAAACTGATGTCGTCGGTTCGGGGCATGGGCTCTCTCCAGATGGGTAACAGGTGGTCTTCAGCCCTTGGCGGCGTTGGGATAGCCGCCGTGACGTGCACCCGCAGGGGAGGCTCGCTGAAGAAGTGCCATATAAGATATGTATCGAAGAAAGGTGTCATATGCAACATGTTAAAATGTTGCATATGACATTTTGTGGTTTGTGGCTTTAGCAATAGTCTGAAAATATACATAAAAAAATCATGGCATGGTTTTGGCAAAAGAAGGGGGTAACCATGCCGGAAGGGGAAGGCTTGGAAACAATCCCCTGATCGCCCACGGGCGACATCCGGTGGCGAGTCCGGGGACGCGCCGACTCCTGAGGCCATGCTTCGACTGCAATGATCCCCCCCCCCATTTTCAGGGCGGTCGACAGCGTAGCCGGGAGGGGCGCTTCCCCGGACGTTCAACCAAAAAAATAAAGATGAGCGGCGGACCGGTTCGTTCGCCCGGGGAGATGGAGACGACCTATGGATTGCAGGGAAGAGATCACGGTGAGGTTGACGGAGCTGGGCAGCGATCACAAGGTCTCTGCCCTGTTCAGCACATTTTGCAGGGTGGCCGGACATGCCTGCAGGCTTTATCGGAACGAGCGAATTGAAAACGACTGGGCCGTAGCCATCGAATGGTCCCAGGTGCAGGACCCCGAAGCCATAGCAACCCAACGGGACCTGCTGGTCTGGGCCCTTGAGGACCTGGGGCACGTGCACGTCTCGTTCTGGCAGGCAAAAGGCTGACGGACAACGGGCGTCAGCCCTTCCTTTCCCGGGGGGCGGGTCAACCATGCAGAGCCCCTTCACAACAAAATACAGGAATGATGGAATGATGAAACGACGAGGAAAGATAAACATACGGGCAGCGGTGCTGCCTATGATGGTGCTGCTTTTGGCCTTGGCCCTGACCGGATGCTCGGAGAGCGAGGCCAACAGGATGAAGGAGAACGCATTGATTCGCCCCATCAAGGCGGTAACGCTGAGCAGGTCCGGTGAGAACGCCTCATGGCGGTTTCCCGGGGCGGTACGCTCCCTGCGGGATGTGGAGCTCTCTTTTCGTGTGGGGGGCCCAGTGGTGGCCCTTGCCGTGGACCGCGGTGAAAAAGTCCGCAAGGGAGAGGTTGTGGCCCGCATCGACCCACGGGATTTTGAAGTGGCCGTTGCCACCCTGTCCGCCAATCTGGCCGTGTCCAGGGCCCAGCTGAAAGAGGCGGCGCTTCAGTACAAGCGCTACAAGACCTTGAGCGCGGAGAGCGCTGCGGCCCAGGCCACCTTTGACAGCATCATCGCCACCTATGAAGTGGCCAAGGCCAGCGTGGATGCGGCAGAAAAACGCCTGGAAGAGGCGAAGAACAGCCTGGACGACACGGTCCTCATCGCCCCCTTTGACGGGTATGTCCATGAAAAATTCATCGACAACCATGAGACGGTGGCCCAGGGGCAACCCGTGATTTCCCTCGTGGACCTCGACCACATGGAGGTGGAGGTATCCATCCCCGAGGGGATGCTCCCCATTGTCCGGCAGATCGGGGCCATCGTCTGTCGCTTCGATGCTCTGCCCGGTGAGACCCTGGCTGCAACGGTGAAGGAACTCTCCAAAAATCCCAACCCTTCCAACCGATCCTACCCCCTTTACCTTACCCTTGACGGCAACCGGGACCACCGTATCAGGCCGGGCATGGCCTCGGAGGTAACCCTCACCGCCCTGAATCGTGAGGTGGGGTTTTGCGTGCCGGAGACCGCGGTGGTCAACACCGTGCAGGAGGGCACCTTTGTCTGGGTGGTGGATGAAAAGGAGATGGCGGCACGGCAGGTCACGGTGGAGCTGCTTGGCGCCAGTGTGTCGGGGCTACGTATCGACGGCCCCCTTGAAGAGGGGATGCAGGTGATCGCAGCAGGGGCCCGGGGACTTACAAACGGGCGCAAGGTGAAGGTGATGCCGGAGGCGAGCCCCACCAATGTGGGCGGTGAATTGTAACCCGGACATTTCATGGGGAAACGCAACACAAATGAATCTGTAATCACGATACTTAAACACAGTGTGTCAAACTTTTCAAAAGTTTGGCCCCCGGCGAAACCGCCGGAGGCACGCTTTGATCTAAAAAAAGGAAAGAAGGGATGACGTTGCCCGATTTTTCGTTGCGTAATCAGACCACCGTGATCTTTGCCATGGTGCTCCTGCTTCTGGGGGGCATCTGGGGCTATTTTCGCCTGGGCAAGCTTGAAGATCCGGTTTTCACCGTGAAAACGGCCATGGTCATGACGGTGTACCCCGGGGCCTCTCCCCATGAGGTGGAGCAGCAGGTGACCCGGCCTATTGAGGAGGCGGTGCAGGGCACCGATGAAGTGTACAAGGTGCGATCGGAATCCCGCGCCGGTCTCTCCCTGGTCTACGTGGATTTAAATGAGTGGATCCGATCCGACGATCTCCAGCAGCTCTGGGACATGTTGAGGCGCAAGGTGACGGCCGTCCAGAGCCAGCTTCCCGACGGCGCCCTGCCCTCGGAGGTGATGGACGACTACGGGGATGTGTACGGGCTGTTCATGGCTCTGTCCGCCGACGGGTACTCCCTGGCCGAGCTCAAGGAGTACGCCGATTACATCCGCCGCGAGCTCATGCTGGTGCCCGATGTGGAGCGCATCACCTTTTACGGGATCCAGCCGGAGGTGGTGACCGTGGATGTCTCCCGGGCCAAGTGCGCTTCCCTGGGTATCTCGCCGACTCGCATTGCGTCCATGCTTCAAGCCCAGAACACCATGGCCCCGGCAGGTGCCATGGACGTGGGAAGCCTCCGGGTGCGGATCCAGCCGTCTGGGGCCTTTGCCTCGGTGGATGAGATCGGGGCGCTGGTGATCCAGGGTGAGGGGGACGAGCAGGTGCTGTTGAAAGACCTGGCCACCATTACCCGGGAGTATCTGGATCCGGCCGAGCCCATGATGCGGTTCAACGGAAAAGCAGCCATCGGCATTGCCGCCTCGGCTGCGGACGGAGCCAACGTGGTGACCATGGGCGAGGCCGTGAACGCGCGTCTGGGGGAGCTCATGGCGGGCCTTCCCGTGGGCATTGAGCTCAACAAGGTTTACTACCAGTCCGACTTTGTCAAAGATAAGATCAAGGGGTTTATGATTAACCTGGCCGAGTCCGTGGCCATTGTCATCGGGGTGCTCCTCGTGACCATGGGGCTGCGAAGCGGGCTGATCATCGCCGCCAACCTGGTCCTGTCCATCATGGGAACCTTTCTGGTGATGCTGGTCTGGGGCATCGACGTACAGAAGATCTCCCTGGCCGCCCTCATTCTTGTGATGGGCATGATCGTGGACAACGCCATCGTGGTGGCCGACGCCGGGCTGGTGAACCTTCAAAAGGGGATGACGCGCCTCGACGCCATTGCCGAGCCCACCCGACAGAGTGCCGTGCCTCTTTTAGGCGCCACGGTCATCGCCTGTCTGGCCTTTTTCCCCAACTACATGGCTCCCACCAACACCGGGGAGTTCTGTGCCAGCCTCTTTCAGGTGGTGGCCATTGCCCTGATGTTCAGCTGGCTCCTTGCCATGTCCCAGACTCCGGTGTTCTGCTACCGGTTTTTAACGGTTCCCGAAGGAAAAGGGGGCGAGGATCTCCATGCCGGAGCCCCGTATCGTCTGTATAAGCGGCTTCTGAACAAGGCCCTTCGCCATCGCCTGGTTACCCTGGGCCTGATGGTGGGGCTGCTGGTCCTTGCAGGGGCCGGCATGGGGATGGTGGAGAAGCGGTTCTTCGCCGATGCCGACACCGCCCAGTTTGTGGTGGACTACCGGCGGCCTGAAGGCTCACGCATCGACATGGTGTCCGAGGACCTTAAAATCGCCGAATCCTTTGTGCTGAACATGGAGGGCGTCACCGGTGTGGCCACCTGCGTGGGCCAGGGTCCCCCCCGGTTCATGAACGCCGTCAACCCCGAACCCAAGATGGCCAACTACGGTCAGCTTATCATCAACGTGGACGATTACCGAAAGATCAGCGCGATGATGGACGAGCTGGCGGAGTGGTTTGCTATCAACCTTCCCGGAGGCGAGCCCCACATCACCAAGTACATCAGCGGGCCCAAGGCGGATTACCGCGTGGAGGCACGATTTACCGGGCCCGACCCTGCGGTGCTGCGCTCGCTTGCCGAGCAGGCCCGTGCGGTGATGGCAGACACCCCCAACGCCATTAACATCACCGACGACTGGCGGGAGCGGTCCCTGGTCTGGGAAGCCCTTTATGCCCAGAACAAGGGGCGGCGCGCCGGGGTGGAACGAACGGATCTTGCCCGGGACCTCCTGGGGGGAACCGATGGGGTGACCGTGACCAGCTACCGGGAGCATGACGAACTCATCCCGGTGAAGGTGGTGTATTCCTCTCCGGATCAGACCGATTTTTCGGCCTTGCCCGTCTGGGGTATCTCAGACGCCGGGGTTCCCGTGGCCCAGGTCACCGAGGGCAGCGACTTTTTCTGGGAAGATCCCGTTATCCGCAGGTACAACCGCCGCCGCGTGATCCGTGCTCAGTGTGACCCTGCGGGTACCATGACCTCCGATACCCTGCTTCAGAAGATCCGGCCCCGGGTGGAGGCCATTCCCTTGCCCGCCGGGTACACCCGGGAGTGGGAAGGGGAGTACGAGCTTTCCACGGAGAGCAACGAAGGACTCAACGCCTTCCTGCCTGTGAGCCTCGTGGCCATGGTGATGATCCTGGTGGGGCTGTTCAACGGGATCCGCCAGCCCCTGATGATCATTACTATCCTGCCCCTTGCCCTGGTGGGCATGGCAGCGGGGCTGCTGATCTTCGGGCAGCCCTTCGGGTTCCTTGCCGTGCTGGGGGCTTACAGCCTCATCGGCATGATGATCAAAAACGCCGTGGTGCTCATCGACCTTATCGATGAGGACATCCGGGGCGGCAAAGACCCCCTGGCCGCCGTCAAAGAAGCCTCGGTGAACCGCATGCGACCGGTGATGATGGCTTCCGTTACCACGATTTTCGGTATGATCCCCCTGATCTTTGATGTGATGTTCGTCTCCATGGCGGTGACCATCATGGTGGGGCTGGCCTTTGCAACGGTGCTTACCCTGGTGGTGATTCCGGTGCTCTACACGTTATTTTTCAAAATCCGGACCGACGAGATGCCGGGGGAGGTGGCATCATGATGATGAAACGTCAGGTTGCATGGGGTGTTGTTGCCGCGGTGTGTGCTGTGCTGTGTTTGGGCGCACGGGCCGGGGCCACGGAGCGGGTGACCATTGAGGAGGCCGTGGCCGAGGCCCTGCGCAGCAACCCGGCCGTTGCCGGTGCCGACGCCGAACTGGCCGCTTCCCGGGAGGTCCTCACCGGTGCCCGGGCCGATCGGTTGCCCACCCTTTCCGCCGGGTATTACTGGACGAACCACAACCGGGAACCCGTACAGAAAAGCGCCCTGGGTACTTACCCCGCGGGTTACAAGGAGGAGTCCGGTTGGGATGTCCAGGTGGTCCAGCCCCTGTTTGCAGGGTACTCCTTGAAATCAGCCCATGAGCTGGCACGGCTCGGGGTGGACTCCGAAGAGCTGAATCGCTTAGAGACCCTTCAGCAGTTGAGCCTCAACGTGCGGCAGGCATGCCATCGCCTGCTTTTGGCCAAGCGGCTCCTGGCCGTGGCGGAAGACGAGGTGATCTCCCTCACATCCCACAGACGCGTGGCTGTGCTAAACCACGACCAGGGTCTGATTCCGTTAAATGATTTGCTGAAGGCCGAGGTGGCCCTGGCTGAGGCCATCCAGAATCGGAACCTGGCCGAATCGGAGACCGAGAAGGCCCGCATCGCCATCAACCGGCTTCTTCACCGGGACCCGTCCGGGCCCCTTGACCTTGCCGACATGCATGCCCCCCCGGTCTGGGCCCAGAGCAGTGAGGAACTCGAAATCCTTGCCGTTATGCGCAGGCCGCTGGTGGCCCTCCTGCGCCTGGGGATCCGGCAGGCCTCCGTGGGGGAGACGGCGGCCAAGAGCGGGTATTACCCCAGGGTGGACCTGGTGGGGCGCTACGCCAAAAGCGGGGACGCTCCCTTTGCCGATGAGAACGAGTTTACCCATACGGATTCGGCCAGCGTGACCCTTCAGGCCTCGTGGACCCTGTGGAACTGGGGCAAGACCGGGGCGGGAGCCGCCGAACAGGCCCACCTCAGAAGGTCGGTGGAGGCCTCCCTGGCCGATGCCGAGGCCGCGGTGCGCCAGGATGTGCAAAACGCTCTGCTGGATCGTTCCGTGGCACTAAAGAACATCACCACCGCAGAAAAATCCCGGGCCCAGGCCCGGGAGAACTGGCGGATCACCCGGGTTCAGTACGATCAGCAGGTGGCCACGTCCACCGACGTCATTGACGCCCGCAGTTACCTCACCAGCGCCGATTCCAACTACTACCAGGCCCTTTACGCCTACATGGATGCCCTGGCCGTGCTGGATTACGCAACGGGAAAGCCTGTGGTGATGTAAGGGGTCGGCCCTTTGAAGAACAATTGATTTTGGCGGGGCTGCGTTTTGGGCCCCGTCACCAGATTTCGGAAGGCATGAACACCCTTTCGGAAGGTAAGTCTCCTTGGTGTGCAGGGAGGGGGAGCCATTCGGGCCCCCTCCCTGTTTTTACGTCCTGTGATGCCTCGTTCCCTCTGGCGGTGCGTTGTGGCAAACCAGGATAATCCTGATGATTGTGAGTCTTTCGGTATGGAACCCAACACGTCTTTTAAATCCATTGCAGGCACCGCCGCCTGCTATTTCTTTTATGCCTTCATCGCAGGATCCATGGCCCTTTGTATTACCTGGGAAGCCCTTCACACACTGCCCAGTTACCTTTTTGGCGAGGACTCCGTGCTGGAGTCTCTCCAGGTCATGGCCCTTTTTTTTACCATGGTGTGCACCTGGGCGGCAGGCCGCCAGGACACCTCCAAGGCCCCGGTCACCACGCTTCTGGTGGGGGCGGCAGCCATCGCTGGCATTCGCGAGTTTGATTTTTGTCTGGACCGGTACCTTTTCGACGGTGCCTGGCAGGTGCTTGTGCTTTTAACAGGGGCCCTGGCCATTGTCCGTGCGTTTCAAGATCGGGACGCCCTGAAGGCCGCCCTCCATGACTTTTCAGGGCGGCCGAGCTTCGGGCTTATGGCCGGAGGGTTTATCACCGTGTTTGTGTTTTCCCGCATTTTCGGGAGACAGGTCCTCTGGAGAGCCATCATGGGGGACGGGTACCTGGCGGTGGTGAAAAATGCGGCGGAAGAAGGGGTGGAGCTCCTCGGGTATACATTGATTTTCGTCGGCTCCCTGGAGTTTCTTCGGGAGTCCCGCTGTTCAAGCGTTTTGTATAATGCGATTGATCATCTGCGGTGAAATGAGATAGACTGAAAGGCAATGGAAGCGTGGCTGTTTTCACGCCGCTTCGAGCATGGAACGGACCTGGTGGGTATGCGGGTTCGTTGATGAGAGCGGAGGGAGCATGATGACGCAGGAACAGGCAACCATACGCCGGATGGATCAGGAAGACCTGGGCATTGCTATTTCATGGGCGGGCCAGGAAGGATGGAACCCGGGAATTCACGACGGGACGTGCTTTTACGCATGTGATCCCGAAGGATTCTGGATCGCCGAAGTGGACGGCGAGCCGGTGGCGATACTCTCCTCCGTGCGGTATGCGACGCGGGTGGGGTTCCTTGGCTTTTACCTGGTCCGGCCGGATTGCCGGGGCATGGGCGTGGGGCGGGTGGTGTGGCGCCAGGGCATGGATACCCTTCAGGATTGCACCATAGGCCTGAACACCGCCACCTCCTGTGAGGCCAAGTACCAGAAAATGGGCTTTCAAACCGCCCACCATGTAATCCGCTATCGCGGCGGGGCCGGGGGCGTGCTCCAGGCCGATCCCTACCTGCTTCCCCTCACCGATATTCCCTTTGATCGCGTCGTGGCCTTTGATACCACCTTTTTCTTCTCCAATCGCGAGGCCTTCCTCGCCTCCTGGATCACCCGGCCCGGCGTCATTGCCCTGGGGATTCTCCAGGACGGTCACCTTGCCGGATACGGCGTTCTGCGCCAGGCATGGGATGGCTTTCGTATCGGGCCCCTTTTCGCCCTGAACCCCGCCCATGCCCACAGGCTCTACACTGCCCTGAAAGCCTACGGCGGCGAAGGCCCCGTCTATATGGACATCCCCGATGCCAACCCCAACGCCATGGAGCTGGCCGAAGCCTTCGGTCTGGAGCCCGTCAAAAAGACCGTGCGCATGTACTCCGGCGATCCGCCGTCCCTGCCCCTTTCAGGTATTTACGGCCTGACCTCCCTGGAGTTGGGGTAAACACAGTCAAGATTACGGGCATAAAAAAAGGGCGTGATTCCCATGAATCACGCCCTTTGTGTTTTCTTATCTATGGTTGTAACTATTCAGCTTATGCCTCCGGTAAGCTTCAGAAAAGCTGAATAAACAGGTTTTAAAACTCTTCTTGAGTGAATTTTACTTTAAAGGCGGATGTGATTTGACCCGAGGAACGAGGGGCAAAACGCATCCGCAACCTGCTTTCAAGGTGGCACACCTTGCCGCCGGAGGCTGTTTTTTTGAGCTGAACAGTTACCTATAGTTTTTATTTTTTCGTCGGCCCTTATTTGTCCTTGGTGAAGTAGAGCACCAGGCTCTTGCCCATGACCGGGTTCAGGAGCCTGTCCATGAACTTGGTGAGTTTGGGCTGGGAGAGGATGTCCCACTCCAGAAAGCGTTTGTACAGGTTGACGGCCCAGTGGTCGGTGCGGGTGGGCCCCACGAGGCATTTCAGCCACCAGTAGGGGGCGTGGATGCTGTGGGCGTGGTGGGCGTTCCAGTAGGTGGCGCCCTGCTTTTCGATGAGCTTTACCAGGGGCTTTTTCTTGTAGATGCGCACATGGCCCATGTTGGCGTTGAAGTACTCGTCGGAGAGGAGCCAGCAGATCTTTTCGGGCCAGAATCGGGGGACGGTCACCACCAGGTTGTGGCCGGGCTTCAAGACCCTCAGGATCTCTTTGGCGGCCACATCATCGGTGGGGATGTGTTCCATCACCTCCGAGCAGAGGACGATGTCGAAGCTGTCGTCTGCAAAGGGGAGGTTGGTGATGTCGGCCATGGTAAAGGCCCAGGAACCCCCTTTGTGGGCGCCCAGGTGGTCGTGGAACTGGAGTCTTTTGACTCCCTGCTGCAGGTCCTCGTGGGAGAGGTCGGCGCCGATGGCCGTGACCTTTTCGTGTTCGTAGGCGGCGCTGATGTGGCGACCCGGGCCGCAGCCGATGTCCAGGATTCGGTAGCCGGGTTTGACGTCCAGTATGTTAAATTTTACGGTGATCACGGATGGCCTCCCTGTATGCTGCCACGGTCTGCTCGGCGGCGTTTTTCCATGTAAACTGTTCCTGAACGCGCTTGTAGCCTGCCTCGCCCAGCTCTTTTGCCTTTTCGGGGTTGTCCAGCAGCTCGCAGATGGCCTCTGCAAGGGCCTCCGGGTTTTCGGGTGGAACCATCATGGCCGCGTCGCCTGCCACCTCGGGCAGGGCACCGCCCGTGGTGCTGATTACCGGGATACCGCTGGCCATGGCCTCGCCCACGGGCAGGCCGAACCCTTCGTAGACAGAAGGGACCACGGCGATGGACGCCTTGGCGTAATGCTCCCGGAACTCCTCGTTGGAGACCCGGCCCGTAAAGTCGATGATGTGGCCGAGGTCCAGCTTTTTCACCAGCTTTTCAATGCCGCCTCCCTCCTTGGGGGTGCCGATGACGGTGAGGCGGATCTCCCGCTGCTTGCTGATGGCGTGCACGGCCTGAAGGAGGTAGTAGAGTCCTTTGAGGGGCTGGTCCGCGCTGTTGGTGACGATGAGCCGGTTCGGCTCCCGCTCGATGTGGGGCAGGGGGTAGAAGAGTTCGGTGTTGATGCCGTTGGGCACCACGTGGAACCGCTCTGCCGGGACATCGAATTCGGCGTGGATGTCGGTCTTGGAGAACTCCGAGACGGTGATGAATTTGGGAAGCCTTCTGACCACCCGTTTCTGCATGCCGATGAAGGAGTACCACCGGAGGTGTTTCACCTTTTTCCAGAAACTTCGTACACTGCGTACCGCGATCTGGCGGTCCCGGGTGATGGGGTGGTGGATGGTTGCCACGGTGGGAACCAGGCGGCTCAGGGCCCAGAGACCGTATGAGAGGCTCTGGTTGTCGTGGATAATGTCAAATTCGTGGACGCGGTTTTTAAGGTGGCTGTAGGCCCTGTACCCGAAGGTTTCGGGTTCCGGGTAGCCCATGGTGGAGATGCTCAGCCACTCCAGAAGGTTAATGGGGTTCTTCAGCTCCCGGACGGTGGGGGTCCTGAAGGGGTTTTCCGCATTGTACAGGTCAAGGCAGTCCAGCATGGTGAGCTTGGCGGCAGAATCCAGGAGGGGGTCCGGAGGCCCGGCCACCACTTCCACATGGTGGCCCAGATCGGTGAGGGCCCTTGCGAGGTTCCTCACATAGACACCCTGGCCGCCGCAATGGGGATTGCTGCGGTAACTGATCATACAGATACGTAACGGGCGGTTTGCATCACGGGTCATACCGCCACCTCCACAGAATATCGCCTCACGTCCTTACTCATAACACACTCCTCACCTTCTGCGGGTCTCGGCCATTGCCGAACCCAGGGTACTGCCATTACACCGGATATGCTTTTGGGCCCTTGAAACTGCTGTGAACCGCGCCGAAAGCATAAGAAACTATACTTACCCAACGGCTTGAAACGAGGTCAAGCACTTTTTAGGTTGTGGTAAAAATGGTCTCGCAACCAATCAATGATAGATAAAAGAATCGCATGTTATATGACGGTATGCGCAAAGACCTTCGGCTTCCCCTTGCAGGGGGAGCGTCTCCCTGATAGCAATGGGATGTTCCCTGAACGCATAAACAGCACGGGGAGCCCGCCTTGCGATGAGCCACCGACACCGAAAACTGAAAGGAGATACCCATGAAAAACCCCGTCGATACCTACTGGAAGCTGCGGCTGGAATCCGTGAAAGAACGCCTTGAGTCCAACAATTTCACGGTGTTTATTGCCGATGCCCCCGAAGATGCGAAAACCATCGTGGAAGAGGAGATCCTTGCCAAATCCGATTGCAAAAGCATCTCCTGGGGAGGCTCCCTTACCCACGTGGAGACCGGTGTTTACGAGATGCTGAAAAATCGGGACGACCTGGAGGTCCTGGACACCTACGACAAGAAAAACCTCACCCCGGAAGAGGTTGTTGAGCGCCGCAGGCAGTCCCTGCTGTCCGATATGTTTGTGACGGGCACAAACGCCATTGCCGAAGACGGCTACCTTGTCAATCTGGACATGATCGGCAACCGCATCGCCGCCCTGACCTTCGGACCCAAAGAGGTCATCATTCTTGTGGGGCGCAACAAGATCGTTCCCGACCTGGAGTCCGCCATGGACCGGATCAAGAACTACGTGGCCCCGGTGAACGCCATGCGCCTGGACATGAAAACCCCCTGCGCCAAGACCGGTGTCTGCCAGGACTGCAAAAGCCCGGCCCGGATCTGCAACACCTGGACCATCACCGAAAAGTCCTTTCCCAAGGGCCGTGTGAAGGTCATCCTCATCAACGCCGATCTTGGTTTCTGAAAAAACGTGTGATAAAGTCGACGGAAAGGCTGAGGTTGCCGAAAAAGCAATCTCAGCCCTTTTTATGTGTTCAACATGCAGCATGGTGTCCCGGAACGGGTGGCCGCTTTCCTGAAAACGGGTGGCGAAGGGCTTTTTCTTCGGATGCGGTTGTGTGTGGTCCCGATACATCGGTCGGAGGATTCGGCCGCAACCTAATGACAAACAGTAAGGTGGTAGACCCATGGTCGTAGATTTCAAGAAAGTGAGCTATATCCTTGCCCAGAGCATCGGCGGTGACTTCAAGCGCAAAGGCTTCGACATTGACCCGGAGATCTTTTGCGACTCCTTCAAGGCCGCCATGAGAGGCGAGCAGCCCACCATGCCTGCCGGTGAGATGCAGCAGGTGATGATGGCTTTCCAGCAGATGCTCCAGGAAGAGGCCCAGAAAGCCCAGGGCGAGATCGGTGAGAAAAACCGTGCCGAAGGCCGAACCTTTCTCGGTGAAAACGCCAAAAAAGAGGGTGTTGTGGTCACCGAGTCCGGTCTCCAGTACACCGTGGTGGAAGAGGGCACCGGCAAGTCCCCCAGCGCCAAGGACCAGGTAACGGTTCATTACGAAGGACGCCTCCTTGACGGCTCTATCTTTGACAGCTCCTACAAGCGTGAGCAGCCCGCGACCTTCCCCGTCAACGGTGTCATCGAAGGCTGGCAGGAAGCCCTCCAGCTTATGAAGGAAGGGGCAAAATACGAGCTGGTGATTCCCGCATCCATCGGCTACGGCGCCCAGGGCGCAGGGGATGCCATCGGTCCCCACGCCACCTTGTGCTTCACCGTGGAGCTGATCAAGGTCCTCGGCTAGTCCGAAGCATTCGTTTTGCCCGGCGGTATCGCTGGTCAAATACTGTTCCATAAAAAAGCCTCCGTTGAACATGGCTCAGCGGGGGCTTTTTTTATAAAACGAGGGGCAAGCGCTGGATCGGGGCACTACGTCGAAATTATTCAGGGTGGCTGCGTTGGCCGGTATCCCGGGCGGGCTCTTGCCGGAATTCGGAGGCAATGCTTTGGCGAGCCAATTCGGCGATGCGTCCTCTGTGGCTCCATGGGCCCGGCATGGTGGTGGCGAAAATGTCTTGACATAAGTTTGATATCCAACTAAGTTGCAGCCCATCAATCCAATGCAAAGGAGGGACGCGTGAAAACGGACCACATCATCGCCCTGATCGGCAAGACCAGGGAGAAATCGAACGCATTCATCCTGTGGAAGCTCAAAGAACTGGGTATCGAGGGGCTTGCCCCCTCCCACGGCGGAATCCTTGTCAACCTTTTCAGGAGCTCTCCCCTTTCCATGAAAGAGCTGGCCGAGAGGGTGGGACGGGACAAGTCCACGATAACCGCCTTGGTCAATAAGCTTATCAAGCTCGGGTATGTGGAAAAACGGAAAGACCCCTCCGACAGCCGCGTGACGCTTATCGCACTCACCCGGGAAGGGGAAGAGCTGAAGCCGGACTTCGAGTACGTATCGGCCAAGCTGATGTCCACCACCTTCAGGGGGTTCTCCCAGGAGGAAAAAGAGCAGGTTGTCCGGCTTCTGGAACGGATCCACGGCAATTTTTCCTAAAGAGCGTGGGGATGCTCCCGTGAAAACGTGCGGGAGCTTTTTTTTGATCAATTAGTTTGATATCAAACTTTAAGGTTGTTGCTTCAGGCCAATAGCCCCATGGCAACACGAATAGGTGACACGCATGAACCCTGGCATTGTTTCCCTGGCACCGGTGACCCTCACCCTGCTTCTGACCTTTTATTCCCGCAACATCATCCTGGCCCTTTTTGCCGGGGTGTTTGCCGGGGGGATCCTCCTTGACTCCGCCCAGGGCACGCTCTTTGCCGGAATCAACGGCATCGCGGCTGTGTTTGAAAACAGCTGGTGCGCAAAGGCGATTCTATTCGTTCTGATGACAGGCTCCCTGGTCCACGTCATCGAGCAGTCCGGAGGGGTGAAGGGCTTTGTGCGGCTTTTGACGGTGAAACAAAGGGCGGTCAAAAGCATTCTGGGGGCGGAGGTGCTCGCCTACCTGCTCGGCATGGTTCTGTTTGTGGACACCACCGTCTCCATTGTGGTCCGGGGAGTGGCCATACGTCCCCTTTTCGACGCCCACAAAGGGAACCGGGAAAAGTTGTCCTACATCATCGATTCCACGTCCGCATCCGTTGCGTTTTTGTCTCCGGCCACCGGGGCGGGCGCTTTTCTTGCCGCGTTGATCGGGGTCCAGGTCTCCGGCGGGGTGATATCCGGTGACCCCTTTACCCTGGTGCTTCAGGCCGTGCCGTTTCAGGTGTACTCCATGGTTTCCATTGTGATTGCAGGTCTTGCGATTGTCGGCAGAAAAGAGGTGGTTTCGAAAGGGGCGGTCGCCCGGCAAACAGAGGCCGAGTCCCACCCCGAAAGATCCCAGGGCGTTCCGGCGTCGGGGGCCGTGAACATGTTGCTGCCCCTGGGGCTTTTTATCGCCGGTGTCTTTGGTCTCATGGTCCTCACAGGTGACGGCTCCACCTCCATTTTTACGGGCATTCTGCTGACGCTGGCGGTGACCGGGGTCTTTTATACGGTCCGGGGCGTCGTGGATACCCAGGGATATATTGCATGGTGCATCCAGGGGATGGCCTCCTACCTTGAGATCGCCCTGGTCCTCACCCTCTCCTTTGCCTTGAGCAACCTGCTGAACCAGTTGGGGACCGGGGCGTACCTGGCCGGGTTCGGGCACCACGTTCACCCGGCCCTTGTACCGGCCATGGTGTTTGTCGGCGGGGCCCTGATCTCCTTTATGAGCGGAACGGGGGGCGGGACCCTCTCCATCCTTGTGCCCATCTCCATCCCGCTGGCCGCAGCCATGGACGTCAATATTCCCCTGGTCCTGGGGGCCTGCGGATCCGGAGCCGTCTTTGGCGATCATTGCTCCCCCATCTCCGATACCACCATTTTGTCGGCCAAGGTGGCGGGGGTGGGAGGGATGGATCATGTCAGGGCCCAGATTCCCTTTGCCCTCACCGGTGGCACGATCAGCTTTCTGCTGTTTTTGGTTTTGGGATTATTTCGATAGGCGGCGGTCTTGGCTAGGCGGGCTCTGATCATCTTTTGGGTCGTGACCTGCAAACAGCCGATTCGTAGGGTGCACTCCGTGCACCAAAATCAAAGCCTGTCATGCCCCGAACGCCTCGGTAAAATCGAAACCTTGGGTGACCCGGACACGGTGCACAGAGTGCACCCGACGGGCTGTCGGCCTTTTGGGACGGTGTCGTCGATAACACCCTATTGCTTTGTATTGACCGTTTTTTGTCAGGATATACCCCGGGAAAAAGGTCCCGGTTACACCAAAAACCCTTAGTATTAAGAAGGATGTATGAAGATGAATATCGCAGATATATATGGAAAGTTCGACCAGATCGGCAGCCTTGTGTTTGCCACCGTGGACAAGGGCATCCCCCAGACACGGATCGCCCATCTGTTTGCCTTTGACGACGACGGCCTGTACTTCAGGACCATGGTCACCAAGGCCTTTTACAAGCAGCTGAATGAAACGGGGATGGTGTCCATCTGCGGCATGTACCCCACGACCCGCATCCGACACGACGATGAGGGCATGCCCATTTTCGAGCCCGGGTATACCATCCGCGCCACAGGGGAGGTCAGGGAAATACCCTTTGAGACGCTCAAGGCAAAGGCAGGGCAAAACGAGATGTTTACGCTGGGGGTCAAGGATATTGAGCGGTACCCGGCCATGACGACTTTTTGCCTGCACCGGGCCTGGGGGGAGGCGTATGATTTTGATTTTGAGATGGCGCACCGTTCCCACAAACTGGAGCGTACCCGGTTTTGTTTCGGGGGGCAGAAGGTGCCGTTCCAGGGCATGCGCATCACCGAGGCGTGCATCGGCTGCGGGGCCTGCCTGGAGGCGTGCTCGTTTAAGGCCATCGGCCGGGACGGGGAGTCATGCGTCATCGACCCTTCACGATGCGATGTCTGTGGGGATTGCTATACGGTCTGCCCGGTGGATGCCGTTGAGATCGTGATTGAGGATACCCTGGTGCAGGGTGCCGCGTAAAAAAACGGCACCCCGCACCGGGGCTGTATTAAGGCTGGATGATTTCCCGCTGCAGCAAGGCCAGGGCACGGTCTTTTTCCGGATGGCTTTTCAGGGTGTCGGCCAGGTCCATGAGGGCCGTGAAGACGGGGTCGCCCAGAAGGCTTCGGTTCATGGCAAGGAAGCTCTCCCGGTTTTTTTCTTGGCTCTGTTTTCTCTGCCAGGAGGCGGACCAGATGACGCTGAGGTTGTCGGCGAGGTTGGTCTCGGCGATACGCTGCCACTCCCCTTTGTCAAACCAGATTCCGCCGCAGGCCGTGCATTTTTCCAGGAAGAAGGGCTCGTCGAGATCAATTCTTGCCCGGATCATGATGCCGTGACCGGACGGGCACAGGCCGGTTTTGCTGTCGGGGTTGTCTGTTGCCGGGGCCTCTTCATCGGATTCCACGGTCATGCCGGGTATCTCGGTGCGGCTGCCCGGCAGAAGCCACATGCCGCCGCAGGCTTCGCAAACATAAGGTGCGTTGAATCCAGTCTGTTTCAATTCCGTGGTGGTGCATTTCGGGCATTTCATGTGTGTCTCCAGTTCTGTCAATATTCCAGGCTGTCCATGCCTTCATGAAAATAGGTGGTGAGGATCTCGTCGAGTTCGTCTCGAAAGATCTTCTCCTTGCCTCCAAATTGATCGTAAAGGGGTTTGGCAATGCGGCCGAAGGTGTCGAGGAGCTGAGGGTCAAAGTGGGTGCCCCGTCCTTCTTCGAGGATCTCCATGGCCTCGTCAAAGGACCAGGCTGTCTTGTAGGGCCGCTTGGAGGTCAGGGCGTCAAACACGTCGGCAATGGCAAAAACCCGGGCCGTGATGGGAATGCCGTCTCCTGTAAGGCCCATGGGGTAGCCCTTGCCCGTCACCTTTTCATGGTGGGATCGGATCACCTCCAGGGCGTCGCGGAGCCAGGTCGAGCGCTCAATGATATCGCATCCGTGATCCACATGGGTCTTCATGATCTCGTATTCGGCGTCGTCGAGTTTGCCGGGTTTCAGGAGAACCTCATCCGGAATGCCGATTTTTCCGACATCATGGAGAAAGGCTCCTTTGATGAGGGTGCGCATGGTCCGGGCGGGAAGGCCCAGCTCTTCGCCCAGGCGGGCCGCGTACAGGGTGACCCGGTAGTTGTGTGCGTTTGTGTCACTGTCCCGCTGGGCAATGGCGCTGCCCAGGGTCTCCAGGGTATCGAGGTTGGCTTCCAAGAGCCGAACGGAAAACCGGGTGATGCGCTTGGCCAGTTTTAAAATCACCGGGTAGACCATGGCCGTGGTGAGAAGGACTATGAGCATGGAACCTGCCATGGCCCTGAGTCCGCGCATGCGAAAGGCCTTGATGGTCTCCGGGGAGAAGGCGAAAAAGCCGTTGATGATCCCCACGGTCTGGCCGCTGCTGTTGGACAGGGGAAGGGCGCTCCGCAGGTAGGGGCGACCGGCGATGCGGACAATTTCGTAGCGGGGGGACCCCCTGTCGGGTGTCAGCAGGGATGAGGATTGCTGGGCTGCCTTGACGGCGCTCAGGCTGTCGTGGGTTTCATCGTAAAAATCGATGACCCTGGCACCTTTCAGGTCGTAAATGCCGATGAAGGCAAAGGCCCCGGACTGTATCGGGCTTCGGGTGGCCCTGAAGTCAAGGGCGGCATGGTGCAGGGCGTCGGCATCCAGCTGGTCAGGATCGGCCAGGAGGGCTTCGTTGAGCCGGGAGAAAAGGGCGAGGCGATCCACGGCCACGGCAATGGCTTCCCGGCTGACCCGGTCCCGCTCCACGAGAAGGACCCCTGCGCCCATGAGCAGGGAGAGCCCGACCCCCAAGGCCACAAGGCGAATAACCAGGGTGCGGTGGACAAAGGTGTGAAGAGAATGTGTCTGACCCATAACGAAAATCCCCTTTAACGAGGGCTCCGGCGGTCCTCACGGTGGCCCGGTTGGCGTGTTGCGACCCGCTTGGGCGATTTCAGTGCGGTCTTCTTTGATGGTGCTTTATGTTACCATTTACATCATAGTTTTCCTGGCAAATCAATCGGTGGAATGCACAGGCTGCCCAGTGTCTCCCTGGATGCCATTGAGGGGCTTGCCCCGGGCGGCATTGTCTGCTTTGATGCACCGGTTTTGACGTAACCGGGGCCCTGCCCCTTAACCCCATTGTTCGGAGGCCCATGACCACCACGACCCTGCACCTGAACTGCCCGACAGACTACCTCCTTGAAACCCTCTGCCTCACCCACGGCTGGCGCCAGCTCCGACCCTTTCACTGGGAGGAGGGCTCCTGCGTGCTTACGTATGTCCTTCATACCGGGGCCCGGCCCGTGGACCTTCTGATTTCCCAGGCAGGGGACACCCTTGCCGTTGAGGTGACGGGGGACGGTCCCCTCGCCGAGGAAGAACGGGCCGCGGTGAAAAGGGCCCTGACCACCATGCTGGCCCTGGACAGGGAGACGACCGCCATAAAACACCTGGCCGAACAGACCTCAGAGGCCTACGCAAACCTGGTTACCGAAGGGGCCGGGCGGCTTCTTATCGCACCCACAGTCTGGGAAAACGCCGTCAAGACCCTGCTGACAACCAACTGCTCCTGGGCCCTGACCCGGAAGATGGCCGAAAAGATCTGCAGTGATTCTTTTACCGGTCCGGCCCCGTCGGGCAGGTGCCCTTTCCCCTCCCCGGCCGAGGTGAACCGCTACAGCGCTGAGGAGATTAAATCCCTTGCCCCCGTGGGCTACCGGGGAGCATACCTCAAGGCCCTGGCACATTATTTCGTGGCAACCCCCGGGTTTGAAGCCCTCCTGTCGGGTGGCACGCTGAGGCAGGCCGAAGCCAGAGAACGGATCTCTGCCCTGAAGGGGTTCGGGGAGTACGCCCGGATCCACCTCATGACCCTTCTTGGCTTCTATGGCGAGATCCCGGTGGATTCGGTGGTAAGAGGGTACATGAAGGCCGTCCACGGGGTGACTGATATCCCGTCGTTTCTGGAGACCCAGTACGGAGACTGGGGAGCCTACCGCTGGTGGAAGTTCAAGATGGAGTCCATGCTGCGGGGCAACAATTTTCCGTGAGGTGATTTGGGGTCATTACACGTTCGGGGGAGGGGGCAGGGAAAAATCAAAGCAAAAAAGAATGCCTCCGGCGGCAAGGTGTGCCACCTTGAAAGCTGGTTACGAATGCGCTTTGCCCCTCGTTCCTCGGGTCAAATCACATCCGTATTTGCGTTGACGTAAATTTGAATTATGTCTTTAAAATCTGTCCGCTAAATTTTCCAAAAGTTTAGCCCCGGCAGGGCCGCCGGAGGCATCTTGAACGCAAGACGCAAGGGGTGGCGCATTGGCGAGCCTATTTGTTCAAGGCCAGGTAGAATCCCACGCCGGTCATGACCATGGCCTTGGCGTACCACAGGGGGAGGGTGGCGCGTTTGGCGGCCCGGTGGATATGTTGGGCGCGCAGGGCCAGCCAGGTGAGGGGCAGGGAGATGAGAAAGAGCAAGGGGTAGAGCCAGACAAAACCGGCCATGATCCAGGCGATGGGGTCGGACTCAGAGCCCGGCGCGTCAAAGAGAAAGAGAACCGCGACACCAAAGGGAGCCCAGGCGATGAGGAGCAGAAAGCACAGAGCGTTTCTCAGCCTCACGGCCCGGGGGGTGGCCGGAGAGATCCAGGTCAGGTAGCCTTTGGTGAGGCGATAGGCCAGGCCAGCCATCAGGTGGCCGCCAGTGCAGCCATTTTTTTCTTCAGGGCCAGGATGCGCCCCAGGGCAAGGGCGTTGGCGCCGGGGAACCGTGTGGCCATGGCTTTAAGGGTTTCGGCCAGGGTTTCGTAGCGGTCGCTTCGGTGGCAGATCAGGGCGATGTCCACGTCTGAGGTGAAGATCTGGCGGGCGGCGGTGTCCATGTCGCAGGTGATGGCCTTCATGTCGAGGTCATCGGTCATGACCACGCCGTTGAAGCCCATGCGGCCCCTCAAGACCCCTTTGACCACCTCTGGGGAGAGACTGGCGGGCCATTGGGCATCGATGTCGGTGTACTTGATGTGGGAGAGCATCACGGCCGAGGCCCCTGCGCCAAAGGCGATCTCAAAGGGCACGAGGTCGGTTCGGGCCAGCTCGGTAAAGGGGGTGTCAAGGACCGGCAGGGTGAGGTGGGAGTCCAGGGTGGTGCGTCCGATGCCCGGGAAGTGCTTGACCACGGCAAGGACCCCTTCCGCTTCCAGGGTCTCCATGACTTCGACCCCTAAGTCGCCCACCTCCTGTGGTGAGCCGGGGAAGACACGTTTTTCCATGATGCCGGAAAACCCCTCGGGCTGAACGTCCAGCACCGGGGCCATGTCCATGTTGTATCCCACCTCAAAGAGTTCCTTTCCCGTTGTGCTGCCGAAATGCCTGGCCGCCTCACGGGTCTTTAAAGCTGGAGTGCCTTCGGGAAAGAGGGTAAGGGGCTCTTTCATGCGCGCCACCGGTCCCCCTTCCTGGTCCACGGAGATGAACAGGGGCGGGAGGCCGCAGTCTGCGGCGTAGGCCTGCATGTCAGCGCACAGGGAGGCCACCTGGGCCGGGGATTCGATGTTCGGGGCAAAGAGAATCACCCCGCCGACCTTGAGGGTGCCGATGAGGTATTTCAGGTCGTCGGTGAGGTTGGTGCCGTCAAAGCCCACGAGAAGCCGCTGGCCCACCTGTTCGTCCAGTGTCATGTCTGAAAGTTCTGGCATATCTCTCTTCTTCGGTTGGCCCTACCGTCTCAACTGGTACTTACGGACGGCTTTGTTGTGTTCTCTCAGGTTGCGCGAGAAGTGATGGGAGCCGTCTTTCTTTGAGACAAAGTAGAGGTAAGGGGTGTCGTCGGGCCGAACGGCGGCCGTAAGGGCGGCAAGGCCCGGGCTTGCGATGGGACCGGGGGGAAGCCCCTTGATCACATAGGTGTTGTAAGGGGTCCTTCGCCGGAGATCTTTTCGGGTGATGTTGCCGTTGAAGTTTTTGATTCCGTAGATGACGGTGGGGTCGGTCTCCAGGCGCATCCGTTTTTTCAGGCGGTTGTGGAAGACCGAGGAGATGACGGGACGCTCAAAGGGCGCACCGGTCTCTTTTTCGATGATGGAGGCAAGGGTCACCACCTGGTTGGGGGTGAGCCCCAAGGCGTTGCCGTCCTGTTGCAGCTCTTGGGTAAACACGGCCTTGAAGCGCTCGACCATGGCGGTGAGGATGGCCTCTTCGGTGGTGGCCTTTTCAAACAAATAGGTTTCCGGGAAGAGGTATCCTTCAAGGGACGGGGCGCCATCAGGCAGGTCCATCCGGCGGATAAAGGGTTCGGAAAAGCAGAGGTCCGTGATGTGACCCGCTTTTCCCAGGCCGCTTTTTTCCACCACCTCAGCTATTTGCCTGACCGTGTAGCCTTCCGGGATGGTTATCCTGCGGAGGTGTACCCTGCCGCTGGTGAGAACGGTGAGGATCGCCTCGGGGGTCATGGACCCTGACAGGCGGTACTCCCCGGCCTTGATTTTTTTGTCAAGGCCCAACAGGGTGGCCACGAACCGCAGCTTTGTTTCCGAGGTGCAGAGACCGGCCTGTGTCAGCTGGCGTGCGGTGGTGTTAAAGCTCTGCCCCCGGCTGATGGTGTAGATGATCGTGAAGTCCGGGTCTCCCTGGGGGGTGTGATAAAACCGGGAGAGGTGGATTGCCGCCCCACCGGTTACCACCACGATGATGACCACCAGAAGCAGGAGGGGCCAGATGAGTTTTAATGTGCGAGATTTGGCGTGTGTGTCCGTCATGGGTACCCGATCATTTGATTCAAACCATGGTATCGCCCGGTATCCCGGGGCAATGACCTACCAAGGGCGATCATATGTCAGGCCCCGGTTGTTTGTCAAAACGAGCCTTGTACGGAACGCAAAGTCCGGGGCGTGTCAGTGTGAGGGGGGTGTCCGCGGCAATGGGGCGGGAACCACCGAAGGACCCATGCCCGGCACAGGCCCTTCGGCGGGGCGGATCAGGCGACGATGTCACCTGCCCGCACGGCCTTGAGGTAGTTCATGCAGAAGGTGTCATGGCCCTGGAGCATGGAGGCGGTGGTAAGCACCGCCATGATCTCTTTGTCCAGGGGGTCCATGATGGCGGAATCGAACCCGCGGACCATCATCATGGCCAGGAAGATACGGTTGACCACCTTGCGCTGGGGCAGCCCGTAGGAGATATTGGAGAGCCCGCCGGTGGTGTGGACACCTTTGAGTTCCGTCATGATCTTCTCCACCGCATCCATGGCCATGGTGCCGTTTTCCGCAGCCACGCTCATGGGCTGGATCAAGGGGTCGATGAAGATGTCGTCCCGTTTGACCCCGATGGCTTCGAGCTCTTCCACCAGTGTTTTGGCCCGTGAAAAAATATCCTCCACGGTTTTCGGCATGCCGGAGTCGTCCATACACAGGGCGATGATGCGGCACTCCTTGCCTTTGAGAAAACGGATCATGGGATCAAACCGGTCTTTTTCAAGGCTGATGGAGTTGATGAGCGGGGGCCTGTCTACCATGCCGTAGGCCATTTCCAGGATGGCCGGATCCGGGCTGTCCAGGCACAAGGGGAGGTCGGTGACCTCCCGGACCACGGACAGGAGCCATTTCATGTCCTCTTCTTCATGGCCGATGCGTGCCCCTGCGTTGACGTCGATGTAGGTGGCGCCCGCCGCTTCCTGTTTTTTTACATCCTCACGAATGTAGTCGGCGTCACGGTCGGCCGTGGCTGCCTTGACCTTTTTAAGGGTGGTGTTGATGCGTTCTCCGATGACGGTAAACATGGTCTCTCCTTGGTACAGGTTTCCTTAGGTGAAGGGGCCCGAACGTCCGATCAGTTGAGGAGGGCTTTGGCCAGCTTGCTGGCGGAACCTGCATCCGAAGCGTAGGCATCGGCGCCGATTTCATCGGCAAAGGCCTGGTCCACGGGGGCCCCGCCCACCATGATTTTCAGGGCGCTTCGGTCGACGGTTTCGCTGATTTTTTCCACGGTATCGCGCATCATGGGCATGGTGGTGGTCAAAAGGGCCGAGAGTCCTACAATCTGGGGCTTGTGCTCTTCGATGGCCTTTAAAAAGGTGTCCGTGTCCACATCGACCCCCAGGTCGGTCACTTCAAAGCCCACACTCTCCATCATCATCACCACAAGGTTTTTTCCGATGTCGTGGAGGTCGCCCTTGACGGTTCCGATGACCACGCGGCCGGCCGAGGAGGCTTCTCCTTCGGCAAGCAGGGGACTCAAGGTCTCCACGGCTGTTCCCATGCAGTGGGCCGACATCAGGACCTCCGGAATGAACATCTCGCCGGTTTCCATCCGTTCTCCCACGATGCCCATGCCCTTGATGAGGCCCTGGCTCAGGATGTCGCTGGCGGAGGTTCCCTGATCAAGGGCTGCCTTGACCAGACCGGTGAGGGTGTCCATGTCTCCGGCGATAAGTGCTTCGGTGATGGGTGTAAAATCAGACATTGTGACTCTCCATAATGATAATGATTGGGTTTGGATTGCCTGTTCACAGTGTGACTGGGTACCTGGAAACCCACGAGTTGTGCGTTGCTCCGCGGTGTTGGCGTTCATTCACTGAACGGTGTTTTTTGTGCGGGGCTGAAACGCCCATCCGTCGGCGACCTGTTGACTTGGTTGGAGCCGGGACGGTGTACATTTTCAGGTGATGTCTGTTTAAACATACAATACCACATTATGCAATAGTTTAAATTAATAACCATAATATGGGAAATAGAGTCACCCATGGGGACGACACCCAGCCCCCCCCCTTACCCCTTGGGCCTCGGTATCCGGCGACATCAACGGAGGTCAGCGCAAATCTGAGCGTTTCGCATTGCATTCTTCTCAGGGATGTCTACCTTGGTATATTGACGACGACTCTGGACTGAAAAGCGAGGATACGATGAAGACAGCCTGTGAGTACGAAGGATTTGAGCAGGGGCCCATCCGGCCTCCCAGTGAGGCGGCGAGCCTTTTGATTCGGGTGTCGAGAAATTGCCCGTGGAATCGATGCACCTTCTGCCCGGTGTACAAGGGAGAGTCGTTCTCCCTGAGGCCGGTGGCGGATGTGATCCGGGATATCGACGCCGTGGCAAAGTACGCGATCCCTCTACATGGGGTGATCGAGAAAAACGGCCGGGTGACACGCTCCGATATCGAAGCGGTCCAGGCATCGGTGGCGGGCAATGAGATCTATGCCTTCCAGGCCGCGGTTAACTGGGCCCGGGGACGGATGACCTCGGTGTTTCTCCAGGATGCCAACAGCCTGATCGTGAAGCCCGAGGACCTGATCCGGGTCCTTGAGTACATGCGGTCTGTCTTTCCCTGGGCGTATCGGATCACCTCCTATGCCCGGTCCCACACCGTGGCCCGGATCAGCGATGAGCACCTGGCCCGCATGGCCGAAGCAGGTCTGAACCGGATTCACATCGGCATGGAGTCCGGCTCCGATGCCGTGCTGAAGATGGTGAAAAAAGGCTCCACCAAAGCCATGCACATCAAAGGTGGCCAGAAGGTGAAACGAGCCGGTATGGAACTCTCCGAGTACGTGATGCCCGGCCTGGGCGGCAGGCGGTGGTCCCGGGACCACGCCCTGGAGACCGCCGATGCCCTGACGCAGATCAACCCGGATTTTATCCGGCTGCGGACCCTGGCCATACCCGGCCACACCGAGCTCTTTACCGACTGGAAAGAGGGGCGCTTTGAAAAGATCACCGATGTGGAAGCCGCCGAGGAGATCCTTCTTTTTCTGGAGTCTTTGGGAGATATCACCAGCAGCCTTGCAAGCGATCATATCCTGAACCTGTTCCAGGATGTGGAGGGGTGCTTTCCCGAGGACCGCGAGGCCATGTGCGGAAAGATTCGCGCCTTCCTTGCCATGGACCCTGTGGAGAAGATGCATTATCAGGTGGGGCGACGGCTGGGGCTGTTCCACGGCATCGGGGGCATGAAGGGCTCGGCCCATATGAAACAGGTGGAGGCGACCTGCAGGCAGTACGCCATCACGCCCCAGAACGTGGATGAGGTAATCACCCAGCTCATGACCCAGTTTATCTGAGTTTTCAGCATCTGGGGTTTGGTGGGTCGGAATCACAGAAGAAAAGCCTGCCTTCTATGGTCAAAGCCGGATGAACCAGAGGGTCAATGGGGCTCAGGAAAAAACAAAAGCAATGCCTCCGGCGGCAAGGTGTGCCACCTTGAAAGCAGGTTGCGAATGCGCTTTTCCCTTCGTTCCTCAGGGAAAATCACATTCGCTATTGATTCAGATTAAACTGACCCTTTTTTTAAGCCTGTTTATTAAACTTTTTAAGTGTTTAGCTCCCGACAGGGCTGCCGGAGGCCTCTTTAAACCTGGCCGGTCACCAAAGCTGGTGCATGTAAGGAAGGGCATTGTCACAAGCTCTGTAAGGGTGTAGATACGGTGTCGCCGTTTTACTTGGAATGGGCTGTGAGGATTCCCCGGTGTGTGTTCGTCGGCGGGGGATCTTTCTCACCGCCCATCCAGAGGCGGTTCCGGATTACCTGTGAGCATGGTGCGCAATAAGGAATATTGTTTTTTTAACGGGTGCATTGAAAAAACAAGTGATACGATGTAAATTTATTGTTTTTTTGTGGCCTCATTTTTATGGAGGCGATCTGCATACCTGAGGAAAAGACGATGAAGCAGCTATGGCCCGAGGAGTTGGATGCATTTCTGGATCGGCACCGGGAAGGGGACGTGACCCTGGTGGATGTGCGCCATGCGGATGATTTTGAGCAGGAGCACATGCCCGGCTCGGTGTGTATCCCGGCCCTTGCGATCAATGAGCGGGGAGCGGAGCTGGACCCGAAACGCACCACGGTCTTTGTCTGCGAGCGTGGGGCCAAGTCCCTGGCGGTGGCGCTGATCTACGAGGCGAACTTTTCACCGGAGGGCGAGGTCTATAACCTCATGGGGGGGCTTGATGCCTACATGGGGCGCCTTGCCTACGGGCGGCCAAAGATTCGGGTGATCCGTCAAAGCGGAGACCTGCCGCGGATGCTCATGACGGCCATGGATCTGGAAAAGGGGGCCTGGCGTTTTTACCAGCGGCTGGA
The DNA here is from genome assembly GCF_900101345.1 of Desulfoluna spongiiphila. Lineage (GTDB taxonomy): Bacteria > Desulfobacterota > Desulfobacteria > Desulfobacterales > Desulfolunaceae > Desulfoluna > Desulfoluna spongiiphila. The sequence goes on from NZ_FMUX01000006.1 coordinate 43,194, forward strand.
AAAGCTCATGGGGTCCGACGGGCCCGTGGGGCTGGTGAGAAAACTGGCCGCCGTGGAGATTGCCCACATGAACCTGATCCATGCCTACCTCAAGCGCCTGGATCCCCATGCACCGGATTGTATCACCCTGGTGAATACCCTGCCCGGTTCCCTTGCCGAGGGCGGGGAAAGCTTGAATCGTTTGTTTGAGCTCATGAAAGAAGGGGAACTGGGGTGGCGGGCCCTGTTTGAGGTGGCCCTGGAGGTGGAGGTTGCGGCCTATGAGATGTATCGCGGCCTGGCCGACAGCATGGACGGTGAGGGGGCCGAGATCTTTTATACGGTGGCCGGGGCCGAAAAGGACCACATTCGCATGCTCCTGGCCGAGCTGTAGCCAAGGGGGCCATACCCCTGTTTTTTTAAGAGTCCTGTCCGGGCCGCGCCCGCGGGAACGCAACAGCTAAAGATGAAAATTTAAAACAAAGGCACACCACATGTTAAATTTGTTCAGTCGATTCGTGTCATTCCTGCCATTGTCCGTTGCCATGGCCTTTGGCCGTGCCTTCGGGTGGATCTGGTTCCATGTTATTCCCATTCGAAGAAAAGAGGCCCTGCACAACATCAACCGTGCCATGGGAAGGGACCTGACCAAACGGGAGCAGCGGATCATCATCCGGGAGCTGTTCTCGAATTTTGCCATGTATATCATGGAGATCCTCCGCATCCCCCATATGACCGTTGCCGAGAACAAAAAACTGGTGCAGATCGACGGCTGGGAGCATGTGGATGCCGCCCTTGCCCGCGGCAAGGGGGTTCTTCTGGTTGCCACGCACATCGACAACGTGGACTTGGGGGGATGCTCCATGGCCATGAGGGGCGCGCCCATTGCGGTGGTGGTCAAAGAGATGAGCAAATCCGCAGAAAAGTTCATTTCAAGCGTGCGGAAGAACACCGGTGTCATCATCATCAACCGCAAAGGGACCAAGAATTACATCAAGGAGCTGCTGGCTGAAAACAAAATCGTTACCCTGGTCATCGACCAGCACCTTGCGCAGCATCGCTCCATCGTGTGTGATTTTTTCGGGCAACTGGCTGCAACCACACCGGCCCCGGCACGGTTTGCCTTTGAAACCGGAGCCACCATCATCCCTGCGGTGATCAACCGCAAGGCCAAAGCAGGGCATCACCATGTCAGGGTCTCTCCGGCCTTTGAACTGGAGACGCCGTATGAGGATGAAGACCTCAACATACGCCACAACACCGAGCGCCTGAACCGCATCGCCGAAGACTGGATCCGGCAGGCGCCCAACCAGTGGTGGTGGTTCCACAGGCGCTGGAAGGTCCAGGACAGCCCCGAAGGGTGGGATATTCCCGACAGTCTTTTAAAACAGGTCGCCGCAGCATCCGATGACCGGTAAGCCTTTTCATGCTTTGATCCATCCGTTTTGAGCAGCAAGGCATGGGCCTTGTTCTGCAACACAAAAGCCGCACTCCCGAAAAGGGGATGCGGCTTTTGTGTGTTGGGGCGTCACCATTCAGGTCCGCTTTCCATGGCTATGCTTACGCAAAAAATAAATGTCCAAGTTCCGTAAGAATGTCGCTGTGACCCGAGTTCCGAGGGTTAAAGCACTGCGGTAAATTGCTCCTGTCAAAGTTTTGGGCCCCAGCCTTTCTGTTATTTATGTTCCTTGCGCGGTAGTTATATTGATTGCTTTTCTCGCCTTGCTCGACTCTTGTTTGTGATGCCCTGGTGCATCCCCTATGCATTTTTGCATCAACTGCTTATCTCTTCTGAATTAAAAGTTATTTATTCCGTTTTTATTGTTTTGTGATGCCGTGCTGCATCTGCAGCAGTCCCCCTTGTCGCATGTGAAAGCCGTATTTGCTCGTTAGCAGGCGCTGCCGTGTGTTTGGGTTTGCTTGGCTGTTGGAGGAGACACAGGGCTGATTTTACTCATTAGCCAAAAAAAAGCGCACAATGGCACGGTCTTTGGACATATCCACAGGACGTTGTTTTTTTGCGTGCTGATAAGCGGCGAAGAGAAAAATGGTCCGGTTGGGCTGTATGTTTTTTTTTGCCGGGTCGTTTACGCCAAAATGCGGGCACCTGAGACTTTATGAAAGGTAAATGAGCCATGATCAATGCGACACTCAACAAAAAGATCAGTTTTGCTGTTCTTCCCATCGTTTTATTGTGCCTGCTTCTTTTCGGGGGGACAACCTATATCTATATGAGCAATGTGATACGGGTGGACCTGTCCGACAATATCCTTAAAACCGTATCGGAAAAATCAACGGTGGTGGATGTGTGGATTAAAACGCACCTTCTGGAGACCGAGTCCATTGCCCAGACACCCCAGGCAAAAAACATCAACAAGGGTTTTGATGAGATCGATGCCTTGAACCGCAATCGGTATGTCTATCTGAAGAAAGCCTACCCGAACGACTATTCGGATATCTACTCGGCGAACAGCAAGGGCGTGTACCATACCATTCAGGAGAGCAAAGAGGACCACTCCCTCACCAGTTTTGTCGGCAATGTATCGAGCAGGGGATATTTTAAATCCCTGATGGCAGGGGGGCCGGCCCTGGTCACACCGCCCCTGGTCTCCAAAACAACGGGCAAAGCCACGATTTTTATGGTGGCACCCATCACGGACGATAAGGGCGCTCCGCAGGGGCTTGTGGGGGCGGGGATCCAGTTGAACTTTGTGTCTGAGACCATCAAGGCGTTGGGACTGACGGGGAAAAGCTACGGGATTGTGCTGGCCCAGGACGGCACCGTCATCGTCCACCCGGATGCCTCCCTTGTCATGAAGAAAAAGCTCAGTGAGGTTGACGATGGGCGTGTTGGCGGGCTTGATGCGTATATGAAGGGCCACAGCTCCGGCATCTATGATTTCACGGACAACGGCGAGAAAAAAATTGCCTTCTTTTCCAAGGTGCCGACCACGGGGTGGACCATCGCAACGGTGATCGACGAAGGCGAGCTGCACGCCAGGATATATACCTTGAGAAATGTGCTGCTCGGGTTGACGCTAGCAACCATCGTGCTCATCGGCACGGTGATTTTTCTTGTCACTAACTCCATCTCTAAGCCGGTCCGGCAGGTTGTTGCAGGCCTCCGGGATATTGCCGAAGGGGAGGGCGACCTGACCATGCGCCTGATGGTGGACAGCAAAGACGAAGTGGGTGAGATGGCCAGGTGGTTTAACCTGTTCATGGAAAAACTTCAGCTCATCATCACCGATATCGGGGCCAACAGCACAAAGGTCGACCACTCGTCAGACACCTTGATTGAGATTTCAAGCGAGCTCGCCTCCGGCGCGGACAATACGGCAGGTCGTGCCGATGCCCTGTCGGTTGCCGCAAGCGACATGAGCGAGAACCTCACCAATATCGTCGTGGCCATTGAAGAGTCCTCATCCAATACGTCCATGGTGGCATCCGCCGCAGAAGAGATGAGCGTGACCATCCATGAGATCGTTGAGAACACAGGTAAAGCCAGGGGGATTTCCGATGAGGCGGTGCTGCAGTCGAAAAACGCGTCTGAAAAAATGGAGGATTTGCGGGCGGCCGCCCAGGAGATCGGGCAGGTAACGGAAACCATTTCAGAAATTTCGGAGCAGACCAACCTCCTTGCCCTCAACGCCACCATAGAGGCGGCCCGAGCCGGTGAGGCCGGAAAGGGGTTTGCCGTGGTGGCCAACGAGATCAAAGAGCTCGCCGGGCAGACCGCCGAGGCCACGGAGGGCATAAAAAAACAGATCGAAACCATGCAGGGCACGACATCGGAAACCGCAGGGGAAATCGATCAGATTGCCCAGATCATCAAGCGCGTCAACGAGATCGTGGCGACAATCACCCTGTCGGTGGACGAACAGTCAACGGCTACAAAGGACATCGCCAACAATATCTCCTTTGTCTCCCAGGGGATTGCCGCCATCAATGAGAATGTGGCCCAGAGCTCGTCCGTCTCCCGGACCATCACGGAGGACATTTCCCAGATCAACAGGGAAGCCGGAGACATCGCCGACTCCAACGCCCGTCTGAGCTCCCATGCGGAACAGCTTCGGGAGATGGCCGCACAGGTCAACAGCATTGTCGGGCGGTTCAAGGTGTAGGGGCTCACGCAAAAAACGTATTCGCAACCTGCTCTCAAGGTGGCACACCTCGCCGCCGGAGGCAGCCAAGTTCAAGAAGCCTCCGGCGGCCCTGCCGGGGGCCAAACTTTTGAAAAGTTTGATAAACAGGCTTTAAACAGCATCACGGTTTTACGTCAAACCAAAGGCGTATGTGATTTGGCCCGAGGAACGAGGGACAAAACGCATACGCAACCTGCTTTCAAGGTGGCACACCTTGCCGCCGGAGGCACCTTTTTGGTTTTTACTCTGAGCCCTCTTGCCCCTGTTGTTCATCCGGCTTTAACCAGAGAAGGCTTTTTGAGGTAAGACACACGTGGCCTGTCTGGAGTCCTTTACTCATATGAAACGGATGCGGTGGACTCGATCACTTCGCCTGTGTCTATCCAGCGTTTCCAGGTGGTGATATCCCCCTGGCGGGGCCAGAAGGAGGGGCGCTTGAGCTGCGTGGGCACGATGGTCGAGTCGTCCCCGAAAAAGGTGTCCAACCGGTGTTGGGTGAGGCCCTGAACCCGGTCCATGCGGGCATATGAAACCCAGCAGGTATCGAACAGGCAGCCGCCCAGGTCGGTGGCTCCGAAATCCGTGCCGCACATCTCTGTTGCGACAAACCTGCAATCGGTAAAGGTGACCCCCTCAAGGCAGGTGTCCCTGAAGGATCCCCCTGTGAAGGTGCAGCTGTTATAGGTTGCTCCGCCCATGGGGCAGTCGCTTAAGTCAACGTTGTCAAAACGGCAGCCGGTAAATGTGCAGTCCGTAAGGGTTGATTCATTGAGCCTGACCGAATCAAAGTGGCAGTCGCTGAATACCGCTCCACAGAAAACAGACCCCGTCATCCTGGATTCGTTAAACGTCACGGAGCTGAGTTTCAGCTCCGGGAGGCAGATCCCTTTGAGGTTGGGGCGAAGAAAGGTTTTGGTGTAAACGTGTTCAAAGTAGAACCGGGCCAGAGTGAAGGCGCAGTGACGCTCACCGGCAAGTGCGTCCGGCAGCATGGACACAGGAACAAAGGTATAGCAGCCTGTGTAGTCAACCTGAAACGCTGGATCAGCGGATTCAAAATCAAGATCAAAGTAATCCTCCAGGTAATCGGCGCTTTGAAAGGCCGGGGACGTTTTCAGGTAGGTTCCCATGGCTTTGAAAAGCCCTGCATCACCGGAGTCGATGTCCAGCCCGGTAATCATCCCGACACAGGCCTCAAGGGTGTTGAGATCGGCAATGACCGTGCCGGGTTCCCGCGTGGAAAGCATCTCAAGGTACGTCGCCGCGTCTGCTGTTTTTTCGTTTCGAGCAACTCCCCCGTCTGCGAATTTTTTTGAATATTCGTGGGCGTCCATGGCTGTGGTCCTTAAAAGCTGCTGTAGTCGAAGTTGTTTTCCTGCCAGTCATCCAGGGAGTCAAACCACATCTCATGGCTGGTAAAGGAGAACTCATCAGAGCAGAGGTATTTCAGGTTGTGATATGCGTCGGGAACATCGCTTAAAAAACAGTCGATGCCGAGGTCGCTCCATTTTTTGCAGACTGATTTATGGACCATGACCATTTCATCGAACTCTTTGAGTTCAAGATAGATAAAGGGCCTCTCGGATTCAGGCATTTTTTCAAACCGCTTGATTGCGCGGTCAACAGGAAGCGGTTTGCAAAATGAGATATAGTGGTAACCCGGGTGCGTCTTGCCTGTGGGGTCCGCCAACACGGCAGTCCCTTTGGTCGTGCCCATTTTTCTGGAAAGGGTGAGTACCGACATGGCTGCCTCGGATACCACAAGGGTTTTGTCCCCAAAGGCAAAGCTGACTTCGGGCAGCCTGAAGGTCCTGCCTTTCAGGTAGGGTTCCAGGTCCACCTCGGATCCTCCTGCGTACCCCGTGAACTCAAGGGTTTCCCCCTCCCCGAAGACCTGCATGTAGTCCGAGTCTCTCTCAACGTCTTGTGTTCGGCACCATTCAAAATGGCTGTATGAAAGCCCCACACCCTCTTCCGTGTCTATGGAAATTTCAATGCTCGGAATAATAAGCGGTATGTATTCGTCCAGGAGGGTCTTTTGGTGTGTATTCATATTTTTACTTGTTCAGCCTTTGCTATCTTTTACCCAGTAAGCCTGCTTATGAGTTTCGGTTTTTAGACAAATCAGCACAACGATATATAGTGGTAGAAAGTATAAGGAAAGATATTTAGTAACGACTCAGCTCCCAAAAAAGCCTCCGGCGGCAAGGTGTGCCACCTATAAAGCAGGTAGCAGATGCGCTTTGTCCATTCGTTCCTCGGGGCAAACCACATCCGCCTTTAAAAAGGCATTCATTCAAGCGCATTTTTTGGAACATATTTGCTGAATTTTTTAAAAGTTTAGCCCCCGGAAGGGCCGCCGGAGGCATAGGCAAAATCGTTACGATTTTTCGTCATAAGGGGTCTTGATCCACCGTTCGTGTTTCCAGTGTCGTTTCCAGAAAACCCAGGTACTGCGCCTTGGTCAACCGTGGGGAAAAGCCGTCGATGATGGCTTTTCCCTTTTTTGCGCCGTCCCGGAGCAGGTCGATGAGGGTGCCGGCCAGGGCTTTGGCGGGGAAGAGGTAGGCGGCTTCCGGGTCGGAGACGCTGAACTCCCGGGTGTGGATGTTGCCTGTGACCCCTCCGGTGAAGGGGTGGAGGCAGGGGATGAGGTGGGAGAGGTCCCCCATGTCAAAGGAGCCTGCGAACTCGGCCCCTTCGATGACGCGGGGCCCGCAGAACGGCAGGGCGTTTTCTTTAAAGAGGGCGTCGAGTTCGGGGACCGTGAGAAGGGGCAGGTAGCCTGGCATGCTGTGGATGGTGGATGAGGCCCCCACGGCCATGGCACCGGCCTGGATGGCCCGGTCCACTTTTTTTGAAGCGTCCTGCATGCCCTGGATGGTGCGGCCCCTGACAAAGCTCTCCATGCGCACGTCGGCGGGGACGACGTTGACGGCATCGCCTCCCTTGGTGAGGATGGGGTGGACGCGGATGTGGTCCTCGTCCCGGAAGGTCTCCCGCTGGGCGTGGATGTTCATCATGGCCAGCATGGCGGCGTTGAGGGCATTGACCCCGTCATGGGGGGCGGCACCCGCGTGGGCTTCTTTGCCCGTGAACCGGATCTCCTTGCCGATGAACCCGTTGCCCGTGGCTCCGATGACCGCGGCAGGTCCGGGGCCCAGGTCCAGGGCATGGGCCATCATGGCGATATCGGTGGTGTCGAAAAATCCTTTGGCAATGAGCTCCTGTTTGCCTCCGTACCAGGTGATTTTTCCCTCCTGCTTCAGGCGGGCCCGGAAGGCCATCTCCACGAACTCTTCTGCGGGGACGGCCATGAAGTTGACGGTGCCGTCAAGGTGATCAAAGGCCCCTGCGGCGGAAAGGCCCAGGGCCACCCCTGCCATGGCCGCCACCTGGATGTGGTGGCCGCAGGCGTGGACGGCCCCGGTATCGGGGTCGGCGTCGGGGTGTTCGGGGCAGACGATGGCATCGAGCTCTCCCAGCACAGAAACTACGGGGCCGGGGGAAACACGTGTCGGGCGCGCCGCAACACCGGTGACGGCGATGTTTTTTTCCACGTCAAAGCCGAGCCCTGTGAAGAGTTCCGCCACCTGTTCCGTGGCAAAATGCTCCCTGTAGCCCAGTTCCGGTCGGGCATAGAGGCTCTCTCCCAGTGCGATGATGGTCTCTTTTTCAGCGTCGATGGCCTCGAACACGGCGTGCTTGAGGGGGTCGCGGGGCATGGCTCTCTCCTTTTCCGGGGGTGTGTGGGCGGTTTTCTTCAACTCTTACCATCTGGGCCGGAACAGTGGAATGAAAAAATAGGGGCGGGCTGCGGGCATCCTCCCGGAACGTAAAGGGATTTGTTGCCCGGCGGGGTGGAAAAAAGGTGTGCCCCCCAGCCCTTACGGCAGCCGGGGGAGCACAGAAGGGGGATCAACTGATTTTAAAGGGCGCGGTCATGCGGGTGAGTTCAGCGGTGAGGGTCTCCAGGTCGGAGACGCGCTTCCGTGTCGTTCGGCTGCCCGCGTCGATGTTGCCCGCCGCGGAATGGACGCCCGCGATGTCCCGGGTGATCTCCTCGGCGGCCTGGGAGGAACCTGCAATTCCTTCGTTCACCTCATCGATTCCCTGGGAGGCCTGGTTGATGTTTTCAGCGATTTCCCCGGTGGCGATGGATTGTTCTTCAATGGCCGTGGCAATGGATCCCACGGTTTCATGGATCGTTTCGATGACCCGGGTGACCCCTTGGATCTCTGCGATGGTGGCCGAGGACGACCCCTGGACTTCGTCGATGCGCTCTTTGATCTGCTGGGTGGCCCCTGCGGTCTGGCTTGCCAGGTCCTTGATCTCGTTGGCCACCACGGCAAACCCCTTGCCGGATTCCCCTGCCCGGGCCGCCTCAATGGTGGCGTTGAGGGCCAGCAGGTTGATCTGCTCGGAGATCTCAGCGATGACATCGGTAACCTGGCTGATGTTGTCGGCGGCGGTGGCAAGATCGCCGATGCGCACAGAAGAGCTTTTGGCCCTGGCAACGGCGTCGTCGGAAGTGGACCGGGCCTCTTCCGATCGCCTGGCCACTTCGGTGATGGTGCTGTTGAGTTGCTCCGTTGCCGTGGCAACAGAGCCGATGTTGGCCGTGGACTGCTCCATGGCGGCGGCCACCTGGGAGAGGCTGGTGCTGAGCTCTTCGGCGGCCCCGGCAACGGTGGAGGATTTGTCGTTGGTGCTGGCCGCATCCCGTGTGGTTTCATCCGAGATCTCAGCAAGGGTTGTGGCGGTGGTCTGGAGGACGCCCACACCGTCGATGACCTGTCCGATCATCGTCCGGAGAGACTCGGAGGTGCCGTTGAGACCCTGGATGAGATGGCCGACCTCGTCGTTTCTGTCGATCTCCAAAGCGGTGCTGAAGTCGCCTGCCGCAAGGGTCTCGGCATAGGAGGCGGCACCAGCCACGGGGCGCGCAATGGAGCGAGCCAGCAGGGTGCCCGCCAGGACGACCAGGCCCGTGGCCACGGCTGCGATGAGAAGGGCCATGCGTTTCATGCCGGTGACGGCTGCAAGGGCTTCGGATTCGTCCATCTCCGCGATGATGGTCCAGGTGATGTCCCCTAAGGATACCGGGGTCCAGGCGGACAGGACCGGGTTGCCGTTGTAATCCTCAATGATGCGGGTATCCGAGTTCCCGGAGAGGGCCTGGGTAACCGCTTCGGTTTTGACGCGGCCCTGGATGGGGTTTTCGAAGGATGCTTTGACAGAGTGGGTCTCGGGTGCCAGGCGGGAGTCGGATCGCATGAGGTAGTCCCGGCCCACCAGGTAGGTCTCGCCGCTTTGTCCCAGCCCCTCTTTTTGCTGCATGATGCTGTTGAGGCGGTCGATGGAGAGCTGGAGGGCCACCACCATCTCCACCTTGCCGTCGTGGACCACGGGCTGGGCGATGAAGCCGGCGGGTTCGTTGTTGCTGGGGGCATAGGGCGAAAAATCCTCCATGGCGAACCGGCTTTCATCAATGACTTTCCGGGTCAGGCGTCCCAGGCCGCTGTCCGCATAGGGGCCCGTAAGGATGTTGGTGTCAAAATCGGCTTCATGGGTCACAGAGTAAAAGATGTGGCCCTTCGGGTGGATGAGAAAGAGGTCATAATATCCGTACTCCTTTGTGAAACGGGCGTAAAAGTCGTCATTGCCCTCCTCGGTCCTTGGGGTGATGGCCTCCTCCAGATTGATCTTGGTGATGCATCCCCATGTCAGGCCGGGGATACTCAAGGGGTCAGCCGCCACCATGACGAGGTTGCCGTTGGAATCGGTGTAGATGTTGCGTTCGCTTTGTCCCTCCATGATTGAGCGGATGTACGGGGTGTCGATGGGGGCGCCGATGACATACGCCCCGTCTCCCATGGTGAGCATGTCGCTGCGAAAGGATGTCTCATCACCTTTGCGGCCCACGAGGTAGGTCTCTCCGGTGTTGCCCATGCCGCTTTGTTTCTGCACGATGGCGTTGATGGCGCCGTGGGGAATCTGAAGGGCCACGACCCCTGCGATGTCCCCGTCTGCGTTGCGGATGGGGGCGCCCATGAACGCGGTCTGGGCCCCGTTGCTGGGCGTGTAGGGGGCAAAGTCGCTGATGGATGGCTTTTCGCTTTTTATCACCTGGCGGTAGAGCCGGGAGAGCCCCTCGTCCCGGTGGGGGCCAGTGAGGAGGCTGGTGCCCAGGTCCGGCTCGTTTTCCACGGAGAAAAGAACGTGACCGTTTTGGGCATCGATGAGAAAAAGGTCGCTGTACCCCCGGTGGCGGGAGAACTCGGTAAGGGGGGCGGCCACGCGGTTTCGGATGGATTGGTAGGCCCGGCTGTCCACGGGAAACGCTGCCTGGGGATCCACGCCCTGGTTCATGCCGTAGGAGATGAAGCTGAAAAGGGCCCGGCTGATGTCATTGCTGGTGGATAAGATGGCGATATCTTCGTTGACGCCTTTGAAATACGACTCAATCCAGGCGCATTTTAACTCTTGGATGCTGTTGAGCTTGCCAAGGGCTGCCTGGTAATTGGTGTCCACCACACCCAGCAGCGTCTGCATGTGGTTTTGCTTTTCCGTCCAGTAGGAGTCCACCTGCTTCTTTTTGACGGACCGCAGGCTGGTGAGCTGGCCGAAGGCCTGGCTTGAAAGGGCGGTGCTTGATCGTTCGGTCAGAACGTAGGTTACGATGAGAAGGGGGATGACGCCCACCAGCAGAAAAATGGAGATAAGTTTGGGCCCAAGCTTGATATTTTTCAGCATAAATGAATCTCTCCTTGAACGAAACACCCGCGTGCTGTTTGGGGTCTTTAACTTTTTGTTTTTGAGTTATTGGCGAGCCGGTGATTGATTGTGTCCGGGGTTCCGGAATAAGGGTGAAAAGCCCTGAAAAACAAAATTCATCCTGTTATATCAATCTATTTTAAATGGAATATGCCGGCCCTTTACCGTGCGCTGTGGTGTATATCGGCGAGGCACGGGTATAGCTGAATACTTATTTTTGGGTGGGTTTGTTTTTGGTGTGGGTGAGAGGAAAGGTAGTAAGTAGGGTTGTGGTTTTGCGAGGATATTCAGTTTGAATAAACAGTACGCCTGTCGCGGTTATCGCACTTTGGATGCAACGGTTCAGGCGGTCCTGTGGAGCGCTTTCCCATTCACGGTATCAGAGCTTCAGGTGCAGAGCTTTATCTCAGCGCTCTGATAACGCAGACATTGGGCGTACTTGGATCGCCCGAAGGGTGAGATTGTTGCAATTTCCCATGAACGGTCCGGGCAGGGAGTCTTTGCTCAGGCCGGGGTGGGGCGAGTTTTGGCAGGGGGAGCCGTACCGATGCGGTAAATGGCAAACAGCATGGCCGTGGCGCTTACCCACTGGATGGGGGAGAGGATGTTGCCGTTGAAGATGTAGTCGAAGAGGATGCTGGAGATGGGGAAGAGGAGCTCACAGATGGTGGCCACGCCGGCGGAGATGTGCCGAAGGCCGAAATAGTAAAGCAGGATGGCCCCGCTTCCGGTGGTCAGGCCGATGATGCAGAAAAAGAGCCAGTTGGTCTGGGTGGTGACGGCGATCTGGGAGAGGGCGCCTGTTGAAAGGACCATCATCAGCATGATCAGCGTGGTGAGGCCGTATCGGAAAAAAAGGGCGGTCTGAAACGGAAGGAGCCCCAGGATCCGTTTTCCGAACACCGTGGCGCTGCCGAAGGAGAAGGCCGCCAAAAGGGCGAACAGGGAGGCTGGCAGCATTTTGCCGTTGTGGGCCAGGGTGGGGACGTGGAATTCGAAGGTGAGAAAGTACCCGCCCATGATGGCCACGAGGCTCCAGAGAAAAAAATGCCTGCTGAAACGCTCCTTCAGCACAACCCGGGCCAGGAGAATGGCAAAGACGGGCTGCAGTTTCTGCAGCAGGGCCACCACGGTGAGGTGCTTGAATTCCACCAGAAAGAGGGCCTTGACAATGGCCAGGGTGCCGATGGCCCCGCCGAACAGGGCCACGAGAAAGAGAAAGGTGAGGTCGCTGGGGCGCATTTTGCGCAACCAGGCGTATTCCCGGAAGAGGATGGGCTGCATGACGGCGAAGGGCAGGGCGTGGAGCATGAAGACCACGTAGGCCACGTCCAGGTTGTACAGGCGGGGTGTGAGCACCACCGCGTCAAACCCCCACATCATGGCGGCCATGGCCACAAAGTAGGCTCCGATTTTTTGACTTACTGCCGACATCTTGTCTCTCTTTCGTCTCTATGCTGCGGATGGATGATCTTTGTTTCAGGATTACGCCAGGCATATGCTGCTGCCCAGCCGTCTGTCGGTACCTGAAGGAACCGGTGGTATGGCGGGCCGGAGCCTTGCCGGACCTGGGGCACTGTGTCAAACCTCTCCGCCCGGGTCAAGGGTTTTGCCGGGGCGGCAGCCCCGCCATCCCGCGTTCTTATCGTTTTCGCGTAAGGGCCGAAAGGGCCATGGCCACCTGTTCCCGCCATAGACCGGGGGAGAGGTCCCACCGCTCCAGGGCTTCGGGGTCGGGGTCTCCCTGCATGGCGGATTTCAGGCGCCGGATATCGCTGTGGTCGTAAAGCCAGGAGGCATACGAGCTGTCCCCTAAAAAGGTGGACGGGGTGGCGTCCGGGTTTTCGCGCATCAGGTCAAGGAGGTGGTCGTGGTCTCGGGCGTACATAATACCTCGGAAAATTAGATGATAGGGATAAGGCAGGTCATAGGTCATAAGACACAGGCCAATAGAGCATGGCGCATCGGTGAGCTCCCCAACGGTGTGGGGAGCGCCAATACGATGAAAAGGGGAGCGGGGCGGTCAGGCCGATTCGGTCACAATCTTTACCGACCCCACGTACTCCTGCACGGCGGTGACGGTAAGATGGAAGATGCGGGCGCCGTTCAAGGTCACAAAGGCGTTGTCCGGGCTGCCGCAGAGGCGGGCGAATTCGGGGCCCACGGCCTGGGTCGCTTCGCCGGACCCGGTTTTTTCCATTGCGGCCAGGTACGTGTTGAGACGTTTTTTAAGGGTCTCAAAGTAGTCCACGTCGGCCCCGGTGGTGAGGTGCAGGGTCTCGGAGAGGTTTTTTGAGAATTCCCGGATGATGAGCCAGAAGTGCTCTGCCAGGGATTCTTTTTCTTTTTTGCCATCCATGTAGACGCTGATGGCCCATCCCGCGCTGATGATTTTGAGGAGCTGGAGCTCGTATTCCACGGTGACGGTTTTGACGTCATCGTTTTCGGGCAGGGTGGCCAGGAGCTGCTTGATGTCCTCCCGGTCCACGGCAAAGGCCGCCAGGTTTTCACACATGGTTTTAAGGGTCACGTCCTGTTTTTCTGCTGTGGCCATAGGGGCTCCTGTGTTCGTCAAAAAAATGCCTCCGGCGGCAAGGTGTGCCGCCTTAAAAGCTGGTTGCGAATGTTCCCACCCTTCGTTTTTCAGGGTGATCACATTCGCTGGTGACATAGACCGTGGTCTGAGGTGCCACGACACCGGTGACTGATTCAGATCGTTTATCAAACCTTCATGTTGTGAAATAAAGGCAAAAGCTTGGCTCCCGTCAGCGAATGTGGCAACCCGAGGGACGAGGGGTGGAGCATTCGCAAACCTGGGGTGCAGGGGATTTATCCCCTGCCCGCCGGAGGCATGTCCCGTTACCCTGCATCTGCAAGTACAACGGCCCGTACCGGGGCGGGGTAGCCTTCCACGGTTTTAGTGGGGTCGTTGGGATCCAGGAACATCTCCAGGGATTCAGTGTTGACCCAGTCTGTTTTCCGCTGTTCGGCAAGGGTGGTGGGGGAGACGTCCACGCAGCGGATGTTGGTGAACCCGGCCCGCCTCAGCCAGTTGGCAAGGCAGGGAACCGTGGGAATGAAAAAGACGTTTCGCATTTTTGCGTAGCGGTCCACGGGGAACAGGGCCGTTTCCGAGTCCCCTTCGATGATGAGGGTCTCCATGACCAGCTCGCCTCCGGGGCGCATGCAGTCGTGGATTTCCTTGAGGGTATCGATGGGGGACTTGCGATGGTAGATGACCCCCATGCAGAAGATGGTGTCGAAGTACCGACCCAGGGGGGGCAGCTCCTCCATCTTGGCGGGGATGAAGTAGAGGCCCGGGATCTGCAGGTATTTCTGGAGGGTCAGGTACTGGAAGTAGAAGAGGATCTGGGGGTCGATGCCCAGGACCATCTCGGGCTGGCCTTCGGCCATGCGGAACATGTAATATCCGGAGCTTGCCCCGATATCCAGCACGCGGCGACTTTCAAGGGGGGCGATGTGGGGTGCCAGGCGGTCCCATTTGACATCGGAGTTCCATTCGGTGTCGATGTCGATGCCGAAAAGGCCATAGGGACCTTTGCGCCAAGGCTTCAGGTCCCGGAGCCCCTGGAGGAGGGCGGCGATGTCCGCCGGATCGTGATCGTCCCCGGGGAGCACGCTGACCCGTCGGCCCGCAATGTCGATGCCGTCCCCGAACATATCGGGCAGGCCCTCAACGATGTCCCGGAATTTTTTTTCATTGCCGAAGTCGCGGCCGGTCAGGGCCATTTTTTCCTCGATGAGGGCGGTGAGCCCCTCCCGTGCAGGTTCTAAATTCAATCGTGTCAGGTCTTGCAGCAGCGCGTCCATCTTACGTCTCTTTCTCGTCTTTCAAGCAGATAAAGCTGGTGAAGTGGAACCACTTCTGCCAGATGTCCACCTTGGTGAATCCGGCGGCGTTGAAACGCGCCGTATGGGTTTCCACTGTTTCGGGAATCAGCACGTTTTCCAGGGCATCGCGCTTCTGGCTGATCTCGAGGTTGGAGTAGCCGTTTTCCCCTTTGAACCGGTAGTAGAATTCCTGCTGGAGGTCCGTGAGTTCCTTCTCTTCGTGGATCACCTTTTCGGTGATGAGCAGGATTCCGCCGGGGATCAGGGCCTCGTGGGCCCGGGCGATGAGGGCGTCCCGCTCGGCAACGGGGAGAAACTGCAGGGTAAGGTTCAGTACCACCACCGAGGCGGGTTCCATGGCCAGGTCCTGGATGTTGGTCCGGATCAGCTCGATGCGGTCCCCTGCCGGGTGGTTGTCCAGGCGCTCCTGAAAGATTTCGAGCATGGGGGCGGAGTTGTCCACGGCCACCACGCGCAAGGGGCGCTTGCCCATTTCGTGCAGCAGGCGCATGCCGAAGTTGCCGTTGGAGCACCCCAGGTCGATGACCGCCGTTCCCTCCTTGTAAAAACGGGCGGCAAGCTGGGCCTGGCGCCTGACCGTCTCCCGGTAAAGGGGCACGGAGCGGTGGATCATGTCGTTAAAGACCCCTGCCACATTTTCGTTGAATTCGAAGGGTGGCACCGTGGGCAGTTTTTTTGAGTAAATCGTGTCCTGACTCATATTCTCTGACTCATTGTCTCGTGAAATCCTTGGTGCACCAGGTTCCTGAAAGGCGAAGACTCACCGGTACCCGGCCGGCATGTTGCAGGGCGGAATCCCCATTAATGGTTGAAAAAAAAGGAAAACCGATTCATGATGGAAAACCGCAACAGACCTTTATTACCAATCGCAAGGCGGGTGTCAAGGGGATTTCAGCCACACCAATTCATTCGAAATCGGGAGAGACCATGCATATCTGGCATCAGGCAGTGACACTTGAGGAGGTGAAACCCGTTGTGGAGGTGGCCATGCTTCATCACCTGGGGATTGAACTGGTGGCCATGGGCGATGACTGGCTTAAAGGCCGCATGCCCGTGGACGAGCGAACAAGGCAGCCTGCCGGGTTGCTCCACGGCGGCGCCACCTGCGTGCTGGGCGAATCCTTGGCCAGCATCGCCTCGGCCCTGTGTGTGGACCTGAATACCCACGGCGTGGTGGGCACCGAGATCAGCGCCAGCCATATCCGAAGCGCCAAAGAGGGCTGGGTGTACGGCACCTGCAGGCCCTTTCATCTGGGCCGACGCAACCACGTCTGGGACGTGCGCGTCACAGACGGTGAAGAGACCCTGATTTCAGCCATCCGCATGACCGCAGCCATCCTTGCCTATTGACAGAGCCAAGCCCCGGACTATTTTCCCTTAGCCCTTAGCCCTTAGCCCTTAGCCCTTAGCCCTTAGCCCTTTTTTTGATCTATGGAGGTCCCATGGTACGAATGAAACGTGTGACATTGAAGATCAGCGGGGTGGTCCAGGGTGTGGCCTTCCGCTATCACACCGTGGCCGAGGCCAGGCGTTTGGGGGTCACCGGCTGGGTCCGCAATGTTTCCGACGGCACGGTGAAAGCCCTGGCCGAAGGCGAGTCCGCCGCCGTGGATGCGTTCATGGCCTGGTGCCGGATGGGCCCTCCCATGGCGCGAGTTGAAGCGGTGAGGGTGACCACGACGGCCTATGGGGGTGAGTTCGACGATTTTGAGGTGGTGGGGTGATTGTTTACCATGGCAAGCACGCTTTCCGATATCTGCTTGAGTCTGCTTCAGGGGCTGGTATAGTGGCGCTCAAAATCGATCACTTTCTCCTTTTGATATGCAGGGATCTTGTTCTGCAGATCAAGGCGATCAACCCCTTTATCGAGAAACAAGCCCCATGTCATTTGCTTCCCTTGGACTCTTTGCCCCCTTGTGTCGTGCCATCGACGACGAGGGGTATTCCGCTCCTTTTCCCATTCAGGCCGAGGCGATTCCCGCTATTTTATCCGGCAGGGATGTCATGGCCGCAGCACAAACCGGAACGGGCAAGACGGCCAGTTATACGTTGCCGCTGCTGCAGCGCCTCGCCACCGGCCCCGGGGTGAGAGCCAATCACATCCGTGGCCTGGTGCTGACGCCCACCCGTGAGCTGGCTGTGCAGGTGGCCGTGGATATTGCCAAGTATGGCAGGCACCTTTCGCTTACCTCAGGCGTTGTTTACGGCGGAGTGAAGATCAACCCACAGATGATGAAGCTGCGCAGGGGTGCCGATGTGCTGGTGGCGACGCCGGGGCGTTTGCTGGATCTTTTCAGCAAGAACGCCGTGAAGTTTTCGCAGGTTGAGGCCCTGGTGATTGATGAGGCAGATCGCATGCTCGACATGGGGTTTGCCAAGGATATCCAAAAGATTATCGCTCTGCTGCCGAAGGGGCGCCAGACCCTCCTTTTCTCGGCCACCTTTTCCGACGAGATCCGTTTGTTGGGCGACGCGTTGCTCAGCACACCGGTGCAGATAGAGGTAAGCCCACGAAACGCCCCTGCGGAGAGCGTCAAACAGTGGGCGTATGAAGTTGACAAAGGCAAGAAGAGAGCGCTTCTCAGCCACCTGGTTCGCCATAACGATTGGAAGCAGGTGCTGGTCTTTGTCCGTACGAAAAAGGGGGCCGACCGCCTGGTTCGGGAGTTGGGCGGTGACGGTCTTTCGGCTGTTGCCATTCATGGAGACAAGAGCCAGGGGCAGCGTAGCCGAGCCCTTGTCGACTTTAAGGCAAAAAAGGTCCGGATTCTTATCGCCACAGACCTTGCCGCGCGCGGCCTCGATATCAGGGAGCTGCCCCAGGTGGTCAATTTCGATCTGCCAAAAGTTCCCGAGAACTATATCCACCGCATCGGACGTACGGGTCGGGCCGGGTTGCAAGGGATGGGCATCTCCCTTGTCAGTGCCGATGAGGTGACACTCCTTGCGGCGATTGAGGGCCTGATCCGCCAGACCCTGGAGAGAGACGTAGAGCCCGGTTTTGTCCCCACATGTAAAGTCCCCCTCACCCGGCAGGTGACGGTGCGCCCGAAAAAACCGAAAAAGCCGAAAAAAAATAAAACAGCCGCGTAACGATTCAGCTTGTGCCTCCGGCGGCCCTGCCGGGGGCCAAACTTTTAAAAAGTTTGACAAACAGGTCTTAAGCAAGTCTTTCCAGGCTCCGCCGAAATAATTTCCACTTTTTCGCACCCGCGCTTCGTTTTGATCGCCCTTCAGGGCGATCAAAACGAAGCGCGGGTGCATTAGAAAAGTTTTTTTCGGAGCTTTTTTTCAAAAAAGCGACCCGCCGGAGGCAATCTGAATAGTTACAAAAAGTTTAATAAACAGGCTCAGGCAAGTCAAAATCGATAGCGAATGTGATTTTCCCTGAGGAACGAAGGGGAAAGCGCATTCGCAACCTGCTTTCGAGGTGGCTCACCTCGCCGCCGGAGGCAGACTTTTCCATGCGCTTTAACCATAGAAGGCAGGCTTTACCCAACAAAAAACCGGGTTCTCCCTTGCGGGAGGCCCGGTTTTTTGCGTTCTGCGAGTGAACGTGTCAAATGGCGCCGGTTTGTGGGGGATGGCGCCGTGTGTCTTGCCTGGCATGGGGTCGGCACAGGTTGCGCGGGAGGCGGCGAGTGCCCCGTGGGGCACCCGCCTGGGAGGTGGAACCTGTGGGCCTTCGCCCTTGGGTTACTGGATGGTGATCTCTTTTCCGGCGGGCTGGACGGCCCTGGGAATCGTGATGTGCAGCACCCCGTTTTTAAACTCCGCCTCGATGGTGTCCGGGTCGGTTTTGGGGGAGAGGCGGAACGCCCTTTCGAAGCTCCCGTAGAAGCGCTCGCGGCGGTAGACGGTTTTGTCGTCGCTCGTCTCTTCGGCCTTGCGCTCACCTTTCAGGGTAAGGATGCCGTCTTCCACGCTGATGGTGATGTCTTTTTTCTCGATGCCGGGAAGGTCGGCTTTGACGACCACCTTGCCGTCCTCTTCATAGATGTCCACCTCGGGGCTCCAGTTTTTGGCCGTGTTGGAGAGAAGGCGCCCTGAGTCGGAGAAAAAATCATCAAACATACGGTTGAGGCGGCTGTTGACGGAAGGGGCGGTTGCAAAGGGGTTGAATCTGACAAGTTCCATGGTGTGTCCTCCATTATGATGTGTTGTGCATGTCATGTTGTTCGTTCTTGGTGTTTCTTTCGTTTGAAACAAAAATAGTCATGATCTGATTTGTGTCAACAAAAGAATATGATATTTTTTTGTCATTATCAAAATAAAAAATAAAATAAAAGTAATGAGAATGACGGATGCGCTGATTTTTGGTATAGAAAGGGCAGGAGGTCATATGAATAAAAAGAACGATCCATTAAACAGGATGGCACATCCCGGCGGAGCGTCCCTGCGGGATCTCATGGGCAAGCAGTCGGTGCGGGCCACTTTCCGCATCTCATCACGGGCCATTGAGTCCATGGCCGTGGTGGCCGAACACTTCGGCATCAAGCAGAAATCCCTCTTCGACCATCTGGTGGAGGACGTGGAGACCTTAAACGCCATTGCCGGGCGTTTATCCGCCGATGCCATGAAAGAGGTCCCCAGGGTTCAAAAAACCTTTGTCATCAGCCGCCGGACCCTGGATGCACTGGAGCTGGCCTCGCGCCAGTTCGGTGCCCCCCGGGACGCCCTGGTGGAGTTTTCCATCCAGCGGTTGGGGGAGCTCATCGACGGAGAGCGCAAACGCCATGCCGTGAGAAAGGCCCTTTTAAAAAGGGTGGAGGAGAGAAAGGCTCTGTTCCATGAGAGCCTCGCTGAGTCGGTTCAGGCCCTGGGAGAGGCAGATCCCTTTGTGGAGCGACTGGCCCATATCTGCGGCACCCTGGAACATACCGTGGATGATCTGAAGGCCCTGGTCAAACGGGGTGAGGGGCTGGAAGGGTTATGATGGAACGCCTGCAAGACAAGGCCTCCGAGGGGGTCAACCCTTTTGCCCTGGGGTACGATAGTTTTCGAGAGGCCATGGTGGCGCGCCTGGGGCTGGACCGGTATGCATCGGCGGAGCTATATTCCATGGCCGTTCGGTCCGGGGCTGTGGACGTTTCCGCCCTGACGCGCCTTCCGGAGCGGGAGGGGCTGGGCGTAGCCGTCAAACAGGCCCTGGTGTTTCCGGACCCCCGTCTGGTCACCGTTAAAGAGGCCGACGGCGTGGTGAAATTTACCACCCGCCTCCTCGACGGTCACGAGGTGGAGTCCGTGGTGCTTCCCATGTTGAACCATTACACCCTGTGCGTCTCCTCCCAGGTGGGATGCAAAAGGGGCTGCCTCTTCTGCACCACTGCCAAGATGGGGTTCGTTCGGGACCTGACGCCCATGGAGATTCTGGACCAGCTTTATGCGGCGCGCCACAAGCTCTCGTATCCCATTCGGAACATCGTCTTCATGGGCATGGGAGAGCCCCTGGACAATTTTGGCGCCGTGTCCGAGGCCATCGGTGTCATGAGCGACCAGCGGGGTTTTGATATTCCCTTGAGGCGCATCACCGTCTCCACGGTGGGGAGCGCCGAAGGCATTGAAAAACTGGGGGCCTCACCCATTTCAGCGGTCAATCTGGCCGTTTCGGTCAACGGGGCAACCGATGAGATCCGCTCCCGTCTCATGCCGGTGAACCGCAAAACACCCCTCAAGAGCCTGGTGGAGACCCTGTCCCGTTATCCCTTTGCCCGAAAGGGGGCGCTCTTTGCCGAGTACATCGTCATCGAAGGGGTCAACGACAGCCCGGAAGACGCCCGGGCCCTGGTGGCGGTCCTCTCCCCCCTTGCCGTGCGTTACAACCTCATCGGCTTCAATGCAGGCCCCGGGGCCCCTTTCCCCTCCACCTGCCAAAAGGCCGTGGAACGCTTTCGTGATCTTCTCGTGCACGAGGGGGCCTACGTGCGAATCCGCGCTTCCAAAGGGCGCGACCTCGTTGCCGGTTGCGGACAGCTGGGGAAAAAAAGTGTGTCTTCTGTGTGAAAAGTAAAAAGTCAAAAGCATGCCTCCGGTGGCGAGGTGTGCCACCTTGAAAGCAGGTTGCGAATGCGTTTTCCCCTTCGTTCCTCAGGGAAAATCACATTCGCCTTTGATCTATATTCTAAAACCTGTTTGTTAAATTTTTTTAAAAGTTTAACCCCGGCAGGGCCACCGGAGGCCTTTTTGAACGGTGCGCGGTGGAGAGACGGCTTTGCCTGGGGCTGTCCATGTATAGATCGTGACTGGCCGTGTTTTGCGGTCATCCTAACCAAAATCATATAGCGTTGCTCGTTTGAGCAGGGCCATCGGAGGTCATATACCCATGAAACGAATCGGAGCCCACGTGAGTGCGGCAGGGGGCGTGGAGAACGCGCCGTTGAACGCTGCGGCCATCGGGGCCACGGCCTTTGCCGTGTTTACGAAGAACCAGCGGCAGTGGAAAGCCAAGCCCCTGACGGAAAAGAGCATCGCCGCCTTTAAGGCCAACTGCGAAGAACACGGTTACCTGCCGGGGCACATCCTGCCCCACGACAGCTACCTGATTAACCTGGGGCACCCGGAGGCCGAGGCCCTTGCCAAGTCCCGGGATGCCTTTGTGGATGAGATGGCCAGGGTGCGCCAGCTGGGGCTGGACCGGTTGAATTTTCATCCCGGCAGTCACTTGAAGAAAATGGATGAAGCGGCCTGCATCGCACGCATTGCCGAGTCCATCAACCTCGCCCACAAAGAGGTGCCCGGGGTCTGCGCCGTCATTGAGAACACCGCGGGGCAGGGAACCAACCTGGGGTACCGGTTCGAGCACCTGCGGGACATCATCGACGGGGTGGAGGACAAAGAGCGGGTGGGGGTGTGTCTCGACACCTGCCACGCCTTTACCTCCGGGTACGATTTAAGGACGGCCGAGGCCTGCGACGACACCTTTGCCCGTTTTGACGAGGTGGTGGGGTTTTCGAGCCTTATGGGCATGCACCTGAACGATTCCAAGCCGGAGCTGGGCAAGAGGGTTGACCGTCATGCTTCTCTGGGCAAGGGGATGTTGGGGCTGGAGGTGTTTCGCTATATCATGAACGATGCACGGTTCGAAGAAATCCCCATGGTCCTTGAGACACCCGACAGCGATATCTGGCACGAGGAGTTATTACTTCTCCGCTCTTTGTAATAGAAAATATTTCATAAAATTCAATCCCTCATGGGGGATATCAGAAGCCCTTTCACTGGAAACAGTGAAAGGGCTTTTTTGTTGCCTTCGCCAAGGTGACATTCCCAATTGTTCACTCCGGGCTCGCAATGGGACAGGACAATGGAAATGCTTGAAGGACGGGGGGTTGGGTCTTGTTTTGGATGGTAGTTATCCGGTGTGCGGGGGGGTGAATGCTATGTCGTTTCTTTGAAGTGTTTCTTTATACTGATCATTCTAATGGGCGTTTTTTTTACCGGAAGTTAAAAAAACCTGTACAGTCATCTCGTGATTTAGTAATATCCGTTTTTTGGTTAGGGTTGTTGGAATGAAAGTAGAAGGAAAGAGGTTGGAAATGGTGACGACAAAATTGTGTTCAAAGTGTGGTGAGGAGAAGCCGATTAGTGAGTATTATCGGCAGAAAGGTGGGAAAGACGGGCTACGGGCAGCATGCAAGAAATGCTTCATCAAAGCCAATACGGAGTACAGGGCTCGAAGCAGTGATAAGCTTCGCATGGGTTCTAAAGAGTATTTCCGTAACTTGAAAAAAGTCAAAGCAAGCTACGAATATGAGACAGTGAATTAATCTCGTGGTACGTTGACGGCATGAAAAGCATGGCAGCCCATGGGATATGCAATCCAATGGCAGATCCCATGGGAATGCTAATAAGCTGCTAAAGAAGAAAAATTTTTCATGTTCCCTGTTGCTTCAGGTGTGCCGGTACGATGAATGCAGCGGCCGGTTCCGTATGCTTACCCCCATCTGTCCTGCTGCGGTGCGGCCCGGAGCCTTATACCCTTGGCGATCTTCGCTGCACGGCCTTTCCACCACAGCATACCCCTGCGCCTCGGGCGCACCCCCCTTGGCGTTCCCTTCGGTAAGACCTCCATTTTTTTATCCCCACAGAGCTTAATCTGCTCATTTGACCTTACAACATACAGGATTGAGTTAGCCCGGATATTTCACGAGTCGGGTGCATCCATATTCAAGGCATCAGAGTTTCAGAAAGCAAACTTTTCCAGGATCCTCCGAAACAATGTCGACTTTTTTACACCCGTGCTTCGTCTCGCTCGCCCTTCAGGGCGATCAAGACGAAGCACAGGTGCATCAGGAACGTTTTTTGCGGAGCTTTTTTTCAATAAAGCGACCCGCCGGAGGCCTATGCGGAGTAGTCACCCGTATTTTAGTAGACGTCGCGGGTGCCACCATAGGTGAGGAGCTCAGGGGGCCTTCCTGCCGTGGCTTTGACCTTTTTTTCCTTGAGGCTTTCGATGGTGTAGTGGGTTCGGATCATTTTTCTGAAGTTTGCCGGATCGATGGGTTTTTCCAGCACCGCTTCGTAAATGCACCGAAGCTCCGTCCAGGTGAACCGTTCGTCAAGGAGGGCAAAGGCGATGGGGGTGTAAGAGATTTTGCCCTTGAGTCGTTCGTGGAAGTCGAAGAGGACCCCCCGATGGAACGGAGACATGGGCGGGGTGTTGCCGTTGATGAGTTTTCGCAAGGGGAACCAGTCCCCTTTTCGGTGGGACACGGCTTTTTCAGGGACCAGGGCAAAGTAGCTGGTGACCAGATGGCGGGCCTCGTCGTAGGTCTTGAGCTGCTCCATCCAGGTCTGTGTCAGGCCGGTCATGGTGTTGAGGATGCGTGTGGCGCACACCTCAAGGTCTCCGCCCTCTGACGGGGTAAAGGGGAGGAAGGGAAGGGCCCGCAGCTCGGGGCGCCCCGGTTTGGGGGGCAGCAGGACCTGTATTTCTCCTTCGGAAAAGGCGGCAAGGACCATCTCCACCGAGACCGTTGGCAGGGGGCAGGTGGTTTTGGCGCTGTAGATGCTCGGCTCGCTCCCGGCCTTTGTGGCGTGCCATTCCCCTCCCTTTGACAGGGGGAGAAGGTCCTCTTCGTGGGCGAGGCTGTCCACCATGCGGGCGTAGGGCGTAGAAAAATATTTGCCGTAGACATCGGAGTCGTCAATGTGCAGCTGGATGCCGTTTCGCCTGCAGTACTCTGCCTTGGAGCGATTCCAGATACGGTTGTCCATGTATGGGTTGCCGTCGATATAGGTGACCTCGGTGCCCCCCTTTTTGTGGTGGGTGGTCACGGAAAAGAGGTGGGTCCAGGCAAGCCCCAGCTGATCCTTGAGATAGTGCTCCAGGGAGCGGGTGTGCTCGGTTCCTGTGATGACATGCACTTCATGCCCGTGGGCCACCAGTTCCCGGCTCAATCTGGAAAAAAAATCGGGGAAGGTGTCGGCCACCCCGTGGACATCGATGCCCAGCCTGATGATTTCGTCCTTATGGTTCATGCGTTTAGTCAATATCCTCGGTGGTGGTGGCGGTGCGAACACCGGCCGTTGCCATATCGGTGAAAAAAGCGTCGCTTAAGTGTTCAAAACCCGCAACCGGGCTCATGGCGTCGGTTAAGAGGACCACACGTTCAGCCAGAACGGGGCGGGCGGAGACCAGGTCCCGGACGCTGTCGGCCACGCAGTGGGAAGAGGCTTCTCCGGCGACATAGATCTCATCGAACCCAGAGAGATCGTCCAGAAGGGACCGGTGGAACACGGAGGCGGGGTCCCCCTCCCGCATCACCTTGGGCTGGAAGATGGAGAAGTGCTCCGTGTACCGCGAGGCGCCCTTGGGGAGCATCACAAGGTCGGTGTGCCGGTTGGCCCACCTGCTCAAGATGGTGTCCAGGGGGTGGTACACCCCATGGCCCCAGGTGCCCAAAAGGCAGTGGGGAGGCCAGATCACATGGGTGCCGCAGGCCTCCATGTAAGTCTGGCTCCATGGTTGGTCCTCGGGGTTGGAGGCCCGCCAGTGCCCGCTTTGCACCTCGTCTGCGGTGATGGCCGTAAAGGGGGCCGGCGGGTTGCCGGAGCGGTCCGCCCACCATGCGGGGTGGGCAATGTGCATGCGGTTGTGGGAGTCTAAGGTCACCACCACGCGGGAGAACGCGTCGCCGTTCATTTCGATAAAATCGGTGAGGCGCTCCATGTCCCGGCTCGCCCCTTCCACAAACAACTCCCCGGTGGGGTCGCAAAATGAGTTCTGGGGGTCGATGATCAACAGGATACGTTTCATGTCTTGTCTCCTCATGCCGTTTTTTGTGCACATAAAAGGGCCGAGGCCGGGGGCCGGGCCCCCGGTTTGCGTCAGCTCTTTCCAAACACCCGCTTCATGTAATCCAGGTAGCCCTGGTCGTCGCACATCTGCTTGCCCGGAGAGTCGGAGAGCTTGGCCACGGGTGTGTCCTGGCAGCGGGTCATCTTGATGACGATCTGAAGGGGCTCGCCCACCACGTCGTTGGTGAGGTTGGTGCCGATGCCGAAGTAGGTGATGAGGCGGTCCTTGAAGTGACGGGCGATTTCAATGGCCCTGGGAAAACTCAGGCCGTCGCTGAAGACCCCCACCTTGGAGGCAGCCTCGATGCGCAGGCTCTGGTAGTGGGTGATGAGATCCTCCCCCCAGGCGATGGGGTCGCCGCTGTCGTGGCGGCATCCGTCGAAGAGTTTGGCAAAGTACATGTCGAAATCTTTGAGGAAGGCCTTGAAACCGGCCACATCGGAGAGGGCGATGCCCAGGTCTCCCCGGTACTCCTGGGCCCAGTGCTCCAGGGCGAATTTCTGGCTGTCCACGAGCCGGGGCCCCAGGGCCTGGCAGGCCATGAGCCACTCGTGGGCCATGGTCCCCACGGGTGTGAGATCGTATTTCCAGGCGAAGTAGACGTTGCTGGTACCCATGAAGTTGTCTGGGATGGCCTCTTTCAGGGTTTTGACAATGGTCTCGTGCCACTGCCTGGAAAAACGGCGGCGCGTGCCGAAATCTGAGAACTTCAGGGCCATGCCCTTGCTGTTTTCGGATTTGACAAGGTCGATCTTGGCCTGGAGCCTTGAGAGCCCCTCGGAGAGGTCGGCGTCCGGGTGGTGGTTGCGGAAATACAGTTCGTTGATGATGGCAAGGACCGGCACCTCATACAAGATGGTGTGGAGCCAGGGTCCCTTGATCCTCAGGACATAATCGTCCCCTTCCATTTCCGAGGTGATGAAATCGCGCTTGAGCTGAAAGAGACGGAGGAATTCGATGAAATCACGCTTGATAAAGCGAAGGCTCTGAAGGAAGTCGAGCTCTTCATCGGTGAAGCGAAGGCTGCAGATGTGGTCCAGTTCTCGGTCTATTCCGTCTATGACGGGGGCAAAGTCGATGCCTAAATTCCGGCAGCGGAATTCATACTCCACTTCCGCCCAGGGAAACTGATGAAGAACGCCCTGCATCATGGTGAGTTTGTACAGGTCGGTGTCCAGCAATGATTGAATGATCGGGGTTGTCAACGGATGGATCTCCACATGTTGTGGCGCCGAAAAAGGCGGCAAGCTCTCAAGGGGACCCCTGCGACGGGGCCTCCCGGAGTCAAACTCCGCAGCGCGCTGCGGAAGGGCGAATGCATCGAGCCCGGATGGCCGTTTTGCAGCCGTTTCAACCGGGTTGATGGTCTTTGGGGGATCATCCGGGCATTAGCCAAAGGTATACCCACTGCATCAAATGTCAAGCCGAATTTTTGTCGTTTATACCAAAACTATACTCCCCGGCGGGTAAGCGTGCAATATCAATGGCTGGCCGCTGTCCTCGGTTGCCTGGATTCGTCTTCGGGATCACCATGAACAGGGGGGGAGACCCGGTCTCCGGCAGAGGGGGTTGCCGGTGAATGATGACTTGGGGTGGTATCATTTCGCTCGAGTACAGGTCTGGCCAAACCTACCGGGCCTTTTGTGTGGTTCGGCCCCAAATTCCGCTTTCTTCCACTCTGAAATAAACAATCACACCCATATTCAAGGCCCCAGAGCTCAGGTCAAACGCATTTAGACGTTGCCTCCGGCGGCCAACCGTTTAAAAAGTTTGACAAACAGGTCTTACGAATGACCAGGCCCGGATCAAAGCCTCTGGCGAGCCGAGTGTTTCAACATAACGGACAGTCAACCGGAAAGTTTTTGCGGAGCTTTTTTCAAAAAGCGACCCGCCGGAGGCAACTGAATTTTTAAATGCGTTGGCCCTGAATCAACAGGATCAGAAGTCAGTTTCGGATTTAGAAAACGATGGCTGTTCCGTCGTAGCACGCCTGGTAGATTGCCTTGATTTCGTCAAAGGTAGGTTTTCTGGGGTTGAAGAGGGTGCAGGGATCCTTCAGGGCATGTTCGGTCATGGAATCCAGTTTTGCGTTCCACTTTTCCTCATCGATGCCACACTCTTTAAAGGAACCGGCCACGCCGACGGATGCGGTCAATCCGGCGACCTCCCGGGCGAACTCCTCGGCCGTGGATTTTCCGAGCAAGGCTGCCAGGTCCCCGTATTTGTCGGTGACCTTGGCGTTGAAGCGGATGACGTTGGGCATGAGGATGGCATTGCCGCAACCGTGGGCGACCCCGAAGGTGCCGCCCACCTGATGGGACATGGCGTGGACAATGCCCAGCCAGACGTTGGTAAAAGCCATGCCTGCCAGGCAGGAGGCGTCGTGCATGGCCTGGCGGGTCTCCAGGTCCCCGGGCTCTGCCACGGCCCTGGCAAGGTTCTTGAACACAAGGTTGATGGATTCCTTGGCCAAGGGGTCGTTGTAACGGTCAGCAATGTTGGAGACGTACGCTTCCACACCGTGGCTCAGGGCATCGAGACCGGTGTTTGCGGTGACGCTCTTGGGCATGCTGGCGCAGAGTTCGCCATCGATGATGGCCACATCCGGGGTCAGCTCGTGGGACACGAGGGGGTACTTCACCCCTTTGTCGGTGTCCGTGATCACGGAAAGGCCCGTGATTTCCGTTCCCGTGCCGCTTGTGGAGGGAATGGCAACAAATGTGGCCTTGTTGCGCATTTTTTTGACACCAAAGGGTGCAGCCAGTTCTTCCAGCTTGGAGTCCGGGTACTCATAATACACCCACATGGCCTTGGCGGCATCAATGGCGGAGCACCCACCCAGGCCGACAATGATGTCGGGTTGCTCTTCGGTGAAGAAGGCGGCGCCTTTCAGCACCGTTTCGATGGACGGATCGGCTTCAACACCGGAAAATACGGCAGGTGTGATACCCGCTTCCGTGAGAAAGGTTCGTGTTTTTTCAAGGGCCCCGTTTTTTCGGACAGAGCTGCCGCCGGTGACGATGACGGCTTTGGTGCCTTCGAGGTTTTTCAGGTTTTCAAGGGAGCCCAGGCCGTGGAATATGTCTTTGGGGACAATAAAAGTGGTCATGTTTTTTTCCTTAATTGAAAGGGTGTCTCTGATTGCTTGACGGGGCACTCTTTTGCCCGACGAGAGGCACTAAACCTTTTTAAGGATTCCCTGTAAAGTAGGCACTTTTTCGTGTTTCAGTATGCTTTTGGAGACGTGGTTCCCAAAAGGGAACTATCTTTCGGTTTGGTTCAATTTCGTGTTATGGCACGGGATGCGTGTGGTGCAGTGGCCTCGGACAGGGGCCTTTGCGGCCTGATTGGGCAATGACATGATGACAAGAAAAATGTGGTACGATAGATCACATCGAAGAAACGGAAGGCAGGAGGCGCATAATGCCGGAAGACAGGACCCATAAAGTAAGTTGCAGTTCCTACGTCAATGAGGTGGAGGTGGCCTTCGAGCTCCTCTCCGGAAAGTGGGTCCCGCTGATTGTCTGGACCCTGGCAACCGAAGGGACCAAGCGATTCGGAGAGCTCAGGAAGATCATGCCGTCGGCAACCCAGAAGATGCTGACCCAGCAGCTGAGGGCCTTGGAGAAAAACGGGCTCGTCAGCAGGAAAATATACCCGGAGGTTCCGCCCGTGGTGGAATACTCCCTCACCGATATCGGCCGGAAGCTCAGCCCCATCTTAAAAGACCTCAATGCGTGGTCCAGGGAATACCTTGATGACCGGGGCGGCAGGGGGAAATAGATCGTCCTTTTCCCCCGGAAGGGGGGCCGGTACAATAAAAAAAAGCCCGTTGTCCGCAGGAGTCGGATGGCGGGCTTTTTTTATTCTGTGATCACAAGGTACTCCGGGATGGGACGATCCGAGGAAAAGGCGGGGATGGGGTCGTCATGGCCGGGGGGCCGGATGGTGATGATGAGGATTGTGGCCGAGGGTGCGTAGCGGGCCAGGTGCTCGGGAATGCCAAGACCGCCCTCGCAGTGGAAGATACCGGATATGTGCATGACGGAGTTGTCCGGGTAGTGCGTCAGGGCCTCGGCAATGGACCAGGCCATGGTGGCGTCCCAGAGGGCCTGGGCGTCGGTGTTTATGGTGGATGGGGGCGAGCCCGGGGCCTTTGTGCCGTGGGGATTGTCTTTTTGGGATGCGTGCAGGATCTGCCGCTCAAGGGCCGCCAGCTTGGTGCGGTAGGCAGGTGACGCTTCTTCATAGGGCAGGGGGGCGATCCAGGTTTTGGCCTCGGGGCTGAGTTGTTCAAGAGCCTCTTTTCCCTTGCGGGCCACCAGATTCACGTAGCGCCTCGGGGCGTTGGCCGCAATGACAGGAGCCCCCTTCTCTTTGGCCAGATTGAGGGTTTGTCGGTAGGCGCGGACATAGTTGCCCCAGGGCCGGGAGGCGGCCATGAAATGCATCTCGGTGATGAGGCCCGAGAGGTATTCGTCGGTGACGCCCTGGAGGTCCCGGGCCAGCATCTCAAAGGAGAGGGTCACCCCGGGCGGGGACTTTTCCTCGGCCCGTTTTTCAAGGAGACGTTTTAAGAGGGCATATTCCAGGTGGTGGGCCGAAGGGTTGTCGTGGGTCTCTCCCACCAGAACCACGTCGGCCCGGGCCGCTTCGTCCATAAGAACGTCTTGGCTCACCCGGGTCCCGTCGGGGGAGAGGATGGTGTAACGTGGCGGTTCCATGGATGCGCGTCCGGTGCCGTGGCATCCGGCGGCAAAAAGAAGGGTTCCTAAAAAAAGGCCCAGCATGCATGGGCTACGGTTCATCGCTGAACTCCCATGGGGTGTGCGGGCCCCCTGTCACAGGGAGCCCGGGGCGCAAAAAAGGGTCAGAAGTTGCGGTGGATGCGGATGTTTCCGTTGTCGATGCGCCGGTTGAAGGCGTCCCTGGCCCAGGCCTTGATGCGGGCCCTGGAGGCGGGGATGAGAAGGAGGATCCCGGCGAAGTCGGTGAGAAGGCCCGGGGTCACAAGGACGATCCCTGCAATGAGGATCATCAGGGCGTCGATGAGCTCTTCCGTGGGCATGATCCCCTGGTCCATGCATTCCCTGATCTTGAGAACGGTCTGGAGTCCCTGGATCTTGGCCAAGGAAGCCCCGGCAATGCCGGTGCCGATGACCAGGGCAATGGCGGCAAAGGGCCCCATGAACGATCCGATCTTGATAAGGAGCCACAGCTCGATGACAGGGATCAGGGTAAACAAGAGAAAAAGACGTAACACCATGGGGACAGTCTCCATTAAATCCGTGAAAGTAACCCGCAGTCGTGCGGTTTCACCACAAGATGGGACCGATCCCGAAAATGTCAAGCAAGGGTAGGGATGTAGGGTGCAGGGGAAAAGGCCAAAAGCGCCTTCTATGGTGAACGTGGGTGGAAAAAGCAGGCCTCCGGCGGCAAGGTGGGGGCACTTTGAAACCCTATGGCGAATGCATGGAGGTCGTCATTATGCAACCGTTTTTGCGGGAGAGGCCTATTTCATTTTACTGGAAACACGATGAAGGGGCTTTGGGAGTCACTTGAGTTTAACTGGAATAACGACGGCGAAAACTCGAAATGTTGGCCTCCGGCAGGGGCGCCGGAGGCCGTTTTTGAACCGTGCTATCGCTTGCTGCGGGGGTGCTTCTTGATGGATTTCAGGAAGCGGTCCACGCGGGTCTTGACGATGGGAAAATCTTCCCCGCGGTCGTCGATGCAGTCTCCGTCGATGGTGAGGATGGGGATGCCCGCTTTTTTGAACATCTCGTTTTCCATGATGGAGCCACCGTGGAAGTGCCGGCACGACTTCGGGTAGTAGGCGATGATGCCTTCAGTGTCCTCTGGGATCTCGTCGATGGCGATGCCCGTTCTGGCCGTCACCGAGGAGAAGGCCGGGTGCAGGACCGTTCGCCGGGCAATGGAGCGGATGGGGTCCGCCGGGTCCAGGGGCTCCCAGAAGGCGTAGTTGACCTGGGAGGCGGAGATGTCGATGCGCTCGTCCAGGTAGGTCATGAGAGGCGTCTTGAAGTAGGGCCGCAGGTGGAACCAGGCGATACGGGGGCGGCTGTCGTCTTCACCCGGTGCCGTGCTTCCCTTGTACTCCTTGCAGCGGGACTTGTAGACGTCCACGATGCGCTCGGTACCCCAGGTCTGCATGAGGTTGGCGGCGTAGTCCAGCTCACGGACCCCTTTTTTCGCCGAGGTGCGCTGCTGGAGAACCACGTCGTTGCCTTCGTTGAGCCAGGTGCGGGCTTCGTTGGTCCACCGGATGACCTGGCGGAGGGTGTCCTCCTCCAGGGTGAGGCCGGTGTGCTCCGTGACGAAGGCCACCATTTCAAGGAGCTGTTCGTAGACGTAGGTAACGCCCTCTTCCACCCGTTTGATGTCCTTTTCGTCCGTACTCGCGGCCAGGTCGTAGAGGCCGTAGGGGATGTCCAGGATAAACTCCGGGCGTTTGTATTTGTGGGCGGCCAGCTCGGCGTATTTGGCCGAGGGGTCGCACAGGTGGGTGGAGGTGATGAGCACATCCGGTGTGGGGAAGATGTCCTCGATGACGCCCCCTGCAACGGTTTTCATAAAGGAGCAGAGGTCCCCGGAAAAGTTGTGGGCCTCGGCGGTTTCGATGCGTTCCCGCGCCGCGCCGGTCATGGCGAGCTGAGAGGCCACCATCTCCGTGGTAAAGGGGAGCAGCCCCATGGCGTACATGATCTCAGTGGGCACAAAAAGGCTTCGCCAGGCCACGGGGTGGTAGGCGAACTCCCCGTTGGTCTCGAGGTTGTAGGCGTTAAAAAACTGCTCGGTGTTGAGGTACCCCCGCTTGGCGGACGGGGAGAGGGTGTCAAAGGCCTTGGGAAAGGCCATCTTCACGGCATCCCCGGGCTCGATTCCCTCCAGGCCGTTGACGCGGAGCAGGTTTTTTACCTGAATTTTTCGCTGCTCCGTGTTCTCTTGTATCATCTCCGCTCGGTTCATCGGTTTCTCTTTCGTCGTTTTTTGAGTCTCTTGATAAATGACTGCACCTCACGTTCGTTGATCTCGGAGCTGATGTCGCCTTCGAGGACCTTCATGGGCACGTCCACGGGGATGTCGTTTTTTAAAAGGGCCCACTGCATCTGCATGTTGGCGCAGAATTTCATGGAGTAGTAGAGGACTCCGTCCACCCGGTACTCTTTGATAAGGCTCTGGATCTCGTCGATGGCTTCCCGGGACTTGTCCCCGAGCATGCGGGGGCAGGGAGTACCGGAGAGGTAGATGCTCGCGAGCTCCCGGTAGGGGTCTTCGTGGGGGACGGCCTCACCGGTGAAGGCCCTGAGGCCGGTGCACATGTGCTCCACAACGGACACGCCGCCCGTGGCCTCGATGGTTTTGATGAGGGACCCGTTGCCCGGACCGCCGATGACCATGATGCGCGGGGCATCCTTGTCGCCGGTCTGGCCTTTTTTTTCGGCGATGAAAGCTTCCAGACGGTCGTTGAGTTCCTCCCTGGGCATGTCCCAGGAGGCGGTGATGAGGGCTTCCACCTCACGACCGGTGACGGCCGTGGCCTCCTCTTTTCTCATGGCGTCCACGGTGCGGAAGAGGTCCCGGGTTTTGTTGAAGAGGGCCATGGAGGCCCGTAAGGCCTCCTCGGTGACGGGACCCGCGTGGGCCTCCACATCCTCTTTCATGCGCCGCAGGCCCCCTGCAAAAAAGGTGACGCTGGCGTTGGTGACCACCTTGGGTACGTCCAGGAGGTGAAGCATGGCGGGCTTGATCTCGTCCTGGCGGTAGAGCCAGCCGTCGGCCAGGCGCCGCATGCACTCGCAGGAGTGGGCGATGACCACACCGGAGAGGGCGTCGTAGGCCCCGGTGAGGGCGCCCCCCATGCTGGAGCGGACGTAGGAGCAGATGGAGTCTCCCAGGACCACGTCCTCATGCTCGGCACCGGAATCGGATTTGATGCCCACGGGAAGGGCACCGGCCGCGTGGAGAATCTCCAGGGGGGTGTATGTGCAGAACCATCCTATTTTTTTCACTGGGCGGACCTTTCGGCCGATGGGGCCATGGGGGTGGCTGCGTAGGCGTCGCAGGCGTAGAGGGTTTGAACCACCTCCCCGCCCCTGGACAGGTGAACCAGGTCGCAGAGCATGGTCTTGTTGCAGCC
The DNA here is from genome assembly GCF_900101345.1 of Desulfoluna spongiiphila. Classification (GTDB taxonomy): domain Bacteria; phylum Desulfobacterota; class Desulfobacteria; order Desulfobacterales; family Desulfolunaceae; genus Desulfoluna; species Desulfoluna spongiiphila. The sequence continues at coordinate 76,426 of NZ_FMUX01000006.1, forward strand.
CAGCTCCTGGGCGCGGGTGCATTCGGTGAACTCGGAGGTGATCCCCTGGATGGTCTCAATACCCCGGAAAGACCCCCTTTCTTCCACTTCGTCCCGGGCAAACAGGGCCATGCCGATGGCGCCCATGACCTTGTGGTGCATGGGCACGTAGAGCTCTAACTTTTCGCCCCGGGCCTCGCAGAGGAGGTCCTCCAGGGATTTTTTTACCCCGATGTTGGAGGCCACGCCTCCCTGGAAGGCGATGGGGGTTTTCAGGTGCTTCTTGTTGATGCCGAGGGTGGCGTAGAAGTTCATGGCAAGGGAGCGGTGAAGCCCTGCGATGATGTTCTCCTTGGTGTTGCCCTTGGCCTGTTCGGCGATGAGGTCCCGGCCCACGAAGACCGTGCACATGCTGGAGAAGCTGTAGGGCTTTTTGGCCTTGAGGCCCGTCTCCCCGAATTTTTCAATGGGAATACCGAGGCGGTCTGCCTGGGCATCCAGAAAGGAACCGGTGCCGGCGCCGCATTTTTTGTTCATGCCCGCTTCTTCCAACTCACCGTCTTCGATGTACATCACCTTGGAATCCTGGCCGCCGATATCGAAGATGACCTGGGTGTCGGGGAGCAGGTGGAGGGTGGCTTCGGCGTGGGCATCCAGTTCGGTCTCGTAGACATCGGCGCCCAGAAGGGCAGAAGAGATCTCATGGCCGCTGCCGGTGACGCCGGAGCCCAGGATGTCGATGTTGGCGGGGAGCTTTGCCGAAAGGCGGGAAAATGCTTTTTTGATGTTGTTGATGACGTCCCCTTCGGTGAGGGTGTAGTCGGTTTCAAAGACCACGCCGGCCTCATCGACAAAGGCGATGTTGATGGAGATGGAACCGGCGTCCAGGCCGATGAACCCTTTGACGGTGTCGCCCCAGGTGCCGGAGACCAGGGGGAAGGCCAGGACCCTGGTTTTTTCGCAGATGTATTTGTAGGCCGGCTTTTTCAGTCCCTTGATGAGGGTGTCGATTTTCTGAAACGGGGACGCAGGGGCCGGGTCGGCTGCCTCGGCCTTGATCCAGAGGTCGGAGACGGTGGTGCTGATCTCCACGCGGGAGCCGTCTTCGCAGGTAAAGGAGGCCGCCTCCTCGCCTTTAATGTCGTGGTGGCGCGCCTCTTTTTTCAAGGTGTCGATGACCGGGGCCACGGATTCCCAGGCGTCCTGGACGCGATCTTTGGCCTTCTGGAGGAAGAGGTAGGGGATCCTGTAGAAAATCTGTCCCGGTGTTAAGGGCAGGGAGGCAAAGCCTTCGCCCGTGTTGTCTGAGAGTGTGCCGTTATGTGTCATGCATTTTCTCTTTTGTTCTGGGTGAGTATGTGTTTGTGACTGTGAAATAAGATTTCTGTCGAAAACGCTGTTTAATTTGTGATCGCTACATAAGACCCAGCCAGGTCTCCCGTGGTGCTGCCCCATTCGACGACATGGATGAATGATGTGATATCACCATGTTTTCAGGGCGTTACCCGTTTATGGGGAAATGTGTGCGGTAATGAAAGAGGATTACCATAAGATACTCCATTCGACAAGTATGGAATGAAAAAGGGGGCAGGGGGTGGGGCGTCGGGGTGAAACCCATTGAAAGAATAATGAAAAAGCCTCGTGTTTTAAATCGGGCCCATGGGGTGTATGATGGCAAAATGACCCTGGGACGGATTTCTCTTTTTGCCTCGATGTGAGGCGGGTGTGTTTGTTTTCTGCTGCGGGGCCTTGAGATCGAAGGGTATCTCCTGTAAAAGAGTCTCGCCCGATTTGATTTTATTGTTTATATGACGTTTTACGAGTATTTGCGAATTCGTCATTGCCCATACGCCGCCCCGCAAAGGGGGGCATCAAGAAAGGAACATTCATGGCACAGCGTAAAATTACCGTGATCCCCGGAGACGGGATCGGTCCCGATATCATCGATTCAGCCCTTCAGATTCTGGACAAGGCCGGATGCGATTTTGAGTACGAGTTCGCAGACGCGGGCCTTGCCGCCCTGGAAAAACACGGCGAGCTCCTGCCCCAGCGCACCCTGGATCTTATCGAAAAAAACGGCGTCACCCTGAAAGGGCCGCTGACAACACCCATCGGCAAAGGGTTTACCTCCATCAACGTCTCCCTTCGCAAGCGGTTCAATCTCTACGCCAACCTGCGCCCGGTGATCTCCTTTAAGGGGACCCAGGCGCGCTACGAAAACATCGACATCATCACCGTGCGGGAAAACACCCAGGGCATGTACTCCGGGCTGGGCCAGACCGTGTCCGAAGACGGGTGCACGGCCGAGGCCATGAGCCTCGTGACCCGGGAGGGGGCAGAGCGCATTGTCCGCTTTGCTTATGAGCTGGCGCGAAAAGAGAACCGCAAAAAGGTCACCATCGTCCACAAGGCAAACATCCTGAAATCCACCTCCGGCCTGTTCCTGGACGTGGCCCGGGAAATCAGCGCGGCGTACCCGGACATTGAGACCGCCGAGATGATCGTGGACGCCACCTGCATGAAGCTGGTCATGAATCCGGAAGAGTTTGACGTCATCGTCACCACGAACCTGTTCGGGGACATCATTTCCGACCTGTGTGCAGGCCTCGTCGGCGGACTGGGCATGGCTCCCGGGGCCAACATCGGCGACAACGCGGCCCTCTTCGAAGCCGTTCACGGCAGTGCCCCGGACATTGCCGGAAAGAATCTGGCCAACCCCACCTCCGTGATCCTTGCCTCCATCCAGATGCTGGAGTACCTGGGCATGCAGGACAAGGCCGAGGCCATTCGCCGGGCCGTTACCGCCGTCATCGAAGAGGGGGACCGCACCACCTGCGACCTGGGCGGCACCCACGGCACCACGGATTTCACCCAGGCCGTCATGGAACGCCTCTGATTTTTTCCCCATGAAAAAAAGCCCCCGGCACCCCGCCGGGGGCTTCCTGCCGTGATTAGGAATTCTCCTTTCCCCAATTTCTTTCCTTAAATGTGACCAGCTGAATTTTCTTTTGCCTTTCTTTGTAAGCATTGACATAAGGAGCTCATGGGGTATCATCAATGGCAATGAACCATTGATAGCGTGTGTAAAAATCAACAAAGACGTAGTCACTGTTGTTGATCACTATAAGGCTGACGGAAAAACACGCCATGCCCCTGCTGTCAGGTGGCGTTCCAAGGGGACGTGCCGCGGGGTGGCATGGTTGCGTTTTACCGGGCCCAACGTGTTTTTATCGGTGGTGTTCGGCTGGTATTTCAACCTTCTGGCCCAGGGCGTATGACGAAAGGAATGGCTACGGACGTTCCTTTCGGGGGGCATGCGCCGGGCAACATGGGGACTCACAGGGCCCGATCCGGTTCTACCGCCGGGAAAGGGCCCACGCAGTGAAAGGACATGCAGGATGATTTTGGACAGACTGAAGATTGGGACCAAGATACTCATTACCTTTTTGATGGTCGGTATCGTGCCCCTGGCCGTGATCGGTTCCGTTTCCGTTTTTAAGTCAAGTGAATCCCTTTCTGAGCAATCCTTTGAAAAATTGAAAATTGTCCAGGAGATAAAAAAAGCCCAGGTCCGTGAGTACTACACCCGCTGCCTCGGCGATATCTCTGTATTGTCCAAGAACTATGCCCTGTCCGAAGCCCTCAACCGGTTCCCCATGCTCTTTGACGAGGACGGGACCGTCAACATGGAGGGCTACGACTTCTACGATACCCGCTACGGGGAGTCCATGAAGCTTGCCGTTACGGAGTACGGGTACAATGACCTGTTGCTGATCCAGGCAAACGGCCGCATTGTCTACTCGGCCCGGAAGGCTCCGGATCTCGGCAAGTCCGTGCTGGAGGGCCCCTTGTCCGAGACTCATCTCGGACAGGTTTTTTCCCAGGGGCTCGAAGGGGTTGCCACCACGGACTTTATGCCGTATGCCCCGGCGGACAACCAACCCATCGCCTTTATCCTTGCCCCCATTTCCGTTGTGGACAACATGACCCAGGAGGCACGGGTCACAGGGCTTGTGGCCCTGAAGCTGGACAACGGCCAGCTCAACAGCATCGCCACAAGACGTGAGGGCATGGGGGAGACCGGGGAATCCTTTCTCGTCACCCGCACAAGGGAGGGGGCGGTGTTCCGAACAGACACCCGGACAGGCAAAGCCGGTGACCAAGCCTTTTTCGCCTGTCTGGACGACGCCTCTGCCCAGGAGAGTGGGGCAGGGACCTACACATACAAAGGGGAACAGCAGCTGGTCTCCTACGGAAAGCTGGGCATCGACGGCCTGGACTGGATTATGATTTCCAAGATTGACGGGCATGAGGCCTTTGCCTCCGTTCGCCAGCTCAAGACCCTCATCGGTGTCGTGGTGTTGTTCGGCATCGCCGCCATCGTTTGTGTGGGGTTTTTGATTGCCCGCTCCATCACGCGACCCATCAACGATATTGCCGCGGGCATGAAGGATATTGCCGACGGAGAAGGGGACCTGACGGTACGCCTCAAGGTCAAGGGGCGCGACGAACTTGCCGAGCTCTCCCACTGGTTCAACACCTTTATCAACAAGGTGCAGGAGATCATCCGGCTGGTGTCTGAAAGCGCGGAAAAATTAAACAGCTCCTCCACCGAGCTTGCCCAGATCTCCCACGTGATGAGCGAAGGAGCCGACGAGGTCTCCACCAAATCCGGTACGGCTTCGGCCTCATCGGAAGAGATGAGCGCCACCATGCAGTCCATCGCCGCGGCAACCGAGCAGGCCTCTGCCAACATGAACATGGTGGCCTCGGCGGCCGAGGAGATGACGGTGACCATCTCCGAGATTTCGGATCACTCCGATAAGTCCCACAGCATCACCCGCGAAGCGGTAAGCCAGGCCCACAGCGCGGCCGGTAAGATGGACACCCTGGGGACCGCGGCCCAGGAGATCAGTCACGTCACCGAGGTGATCACGGAGATTTCAGCGAAGATCAACCTGTTGTCCCTTAATGCCACCATCGAAGCGGCCCGGGCCGGGGAGGCCGGTCGCGGTTTTGCGGTGGTGGCCAATGAGATCAAGGACCTGGCCAGCCAAACCGCCGGGGCGACCCAGGAGATCCGCAGCCACATCGAAGGGATCCAGAATTCCACGTCCGAGACCGCAGGGGAGATCAGCCAGATCACCCGGGTCATCGACAACGTCAACGGCATCGTCACCACCATCGCCGAAGCCGTCAAGGAGCAGGCCGTCACCACCCAGGAGATCGCCGGGAACGTTGCCCAGGCTTCCACGGGGATTCAGGAGGTCAACGAAAACGTGGCCCAGAGTTCCCTGGTGTCACACAGTATCGCTGATGAGATCTCCCAGATAAACCGGATCTCAGGGGAGACGTCGTCCAGCAGCGCCCGGGTGAGCAACAGTGCCGAGGCCCTTTCCGGGCTTGCCATGGAGGTGTCCGACCTGGTGGGGCGCTTTAAAGTGTAGGCTGAGAAAAAAAGCCCCCGGCATCTTGCCGGGGGCCTTCGGGGCCATGTCGGGTGACGGGCATGGCTTCCGGCCCTTAATGGGTGTACTCGATGATCTTGACGTCCGGTCCGATCTTTTTGATGATGGCGTCCCGCATGTTGGCATAATGGGGGCAGGGGTACCCGATGGGGTTGCCCTTTGAGATGCACGAGGTAAAGACAATGGCCTCGGCGCCTCGGTCCACCATCAGCTTGGCCCGGGCGATGGCCCGCTTTCCGGGGCAGCCTCCGCAGCTGACAAACCCTATAATCTCTACGGGGCCTGTCTCTTCAAAGGCAAGGGTTCCCTGGGAGGCGATCCTGAAATCCGTGGTGCCGGGGCACATATCTTCTGTCTGTCGACAACGAATGATTCCTACTTTTTTCATCTCACTGGTCTCTTCCGGTTTATTGGGTGTGGGGCTTCCAAGCATCGGGCGGTGTTTGTCTACCTTATATCCGATGCGTTTCGTGGTGTTTCGACGTGGGCTTTAAAAGGGTAAAGACCTCTCGAAACGTGGCTTCAGACTGTCCCGGTACTCATTAACACAAATACTAGTCGCTATCAAGAGAGATAAAACAATGTTCCCGGGCCGTGGGGTAGGGGCTGACCCCTGCAGGATCGGGTGTTGCTATTTTCATGATTCGCATGTAAGTGGATGAACCGAAACGGCAAAAAACAAGTGGGTTAGGCCTTGGCAAAAACCGAAACGCGCCCTTAGTTGAAAGGGAAAGCCAGGAAAACCCCCACGTGCCACATGCCGCAGGCATCGCTAACGGGGCGTATTGTCCGCCCGAACCCCGACATGCCCGGGATACCAAGAATTCCGTGGCCGTGGGGGCGTTGCTGCCCATGACCACCATGACGCGAAGGAAACCGAATGAAATTCGATCAATATTATATATCCGCCGACATCAAAAAGAACCTGGCCCAGCTCGGGTTCAAACGGCCGACGGACATCCAGTTCAAGGCGATCCCCTCCATCCAGAAGGGGGAAGATGTGCTGGCCATCGCCCAGACAGGCACGGGAAAGACGGCCGCCTTTGCCATTCCCCTCATCGACAGGATCCAGCGTGGGAAGAGCAGCAAGCGCTCCTACGGCATCCGCTGTATCGTCATGGTGCCCACACGGGAGCTTGCCGCCCAGATCGGAGAGGTGTTCGAAAGCCTTTCCCGCCACACCAAGGTAAAGACCTTCGCCCTGTACGGCGGGGTGGAGCAGGATGCCCAGATTAAAAAGCTCCAGGGCGGTATTGATGTGCTGGTGGCCACGCCCGGACGGATGTTCGATCTGATCAGCCAGGGGTACATCGGCCTGGACCGCATCGACACCCTGGTGCTGGACGAGGCCGACCGCATGCTGGACCTGGGCTTCATCGACGACATCCGCTTTGTAAAAAAGAAGATCACCCGAAAGCACCAGACCCTTTTCTTCTCGGCCACCATCAATGAAAAAATCAAAAAGCTGGCCTTCTCCCAGGTGAAAAGTTCCGCCATCCGCATCCAGCTGTCCCCCGAGGACCCTGTCTCAAAAAATGTCTCCCATGCCGTGATGTTTGTGGAGATGGATGACAAACGGTTTTTTCTGGAGCGTTATGTCCGGGACAACCCCGAGAGCAAAATGGTGGTTTTTGTGCGCACCCGGGTGCGAGCCGAGCGGGTGGCCAAGGCCATGGCCCGTGTGGGCATCGAAGCTCTCTCCATCCACGGGGAGAAGGACCAGGGCCAGCGCCTTGAAGCCATGAAGGCGTTCAAGGAGGGGGCCTGCCGGATGCTCATCGCCACCGATGTGAGTGCCCGGGGCATTGATATCCCGGACGTCACCGTGGTGATCAACTACGATCTGCCCGAGGTGGCGGAAAACTACGTCCATCGGGTGGGCCGTACGGGCCGCGGCATGAACAAAGGGGTGGCCTTGTCCTTTTGCAGCAAAGAGGAGAAAGACCGCCTGGAAGAGATCCAGGGGTTCCTCGGCAAAGAGATCGAGGTGCTGCGCGTTGGAAAGACCGATTACGCAGCGACCCTTCACTTTTCCAACGAACTGTCTGCCGAAGAGCTCATTGCCGAGCAGGAAGCCTTTGAAAAGAACCGGAAGAAGAAAAAGAGACGCAAGTAGTCTTTTTTGTGCTGTAAACCGGGGATGTACCCCTATGGGTTCGCCCCGGGCCGTGTCAGCTGGCCGGGGCCACGGGGTGCGGGGCGGTATGAAAAAATAAAGAAACCGCAGCGGCGGGACGATATCATGTGCAGGTGTTTAGATGCGTACGGCGGCATCCCGGCCGAGGCCGGGGGATTACGGGCCGGAAAATGACCGCTGGCTGGGGGGAGTAGCGTGAGGACATATCCAGGGCCCTCAAGGGGGTGTTTCTGTTTGCATGGGTGGGTGAAGGCCGCGTTTGTGTTTCTTGCGGCAGGATGCCTGTGCATGGTGTTGCAGGTGCCTTCCGCCTGGGCCGGCAAGCCGGTTCAGGGGGGCAAAAATGTGCTGTTCCTCAGCTCGTACCATCCGGGGTACCCGACCTTTTTCAGGCAGGTGGAAGGCATCCGTTCCGTTTTGGATCCCCGATCTGTTCACCTTGATATCGAATGCATTGACACAAAGCGATTCGATCCCCCTGAAATCCAGGCGCATTTTCACAACCTTCTTACCTATAAGCTCTCCCGCCTTCCTGCCTACGACCTGATCCTGGCCGGTGACGATAACGCCCTGCATTACGTTCTGGCCCACCAGGAAGGCCTGTTTAAGCACATTCCCATTGTTTTTTTCGGGGTGAACAACCGGCGCCTTGCCTTGGAGCAAAACGAGAACCCTCTGGTGACGGGGGTGGTGGAGTCGGTCTCCCTCTCCGAGACCCTTACCCTGATGACCCGGTTGCAACCGGACGTGCGTCGCATCGTCGCCATCTCCGACAACACCGTGAGTGTTAAGGGCGTGCTGGACCATTTCCATGCCGCGGCCCGGGGTTTTAAATCCATTCAGTTTTCTGTGCTTTCCCTTGAAAACCTGAGTTTCGAAGAGCTGGCAGAGGTGCTTCAAACCTTCGGTAACCGGGATGCGGTGCTGCTGCTGTCGGCCTTTGTGGACAGGACCGGACATCGCATCGATTTTGGCCGTGCCCTGTCCCTGATCACGGAAAACCTGGCCTCTCCCCTGTACCATCTCTGGTACCACGGCATGGGGCAGGGCGTTATCGGCGGCAAGCTGATCAGCCATTTTGATCAGGGCCATCGGGCCGCGGAGATGGCCCTTGAGATCCTGTCGGGCACGCCGCCCTTTGAGGTCCCCGTGGAGGCGGACAGTCCCCATCGTTTTGTCGTGGACCCCGAGGCCATGAAAGCAAGGGGCATGTCCCTTTCCCTCATTCCCAGCGGGGTGGACCGCTATCAGGATGTCGCCCCATGGGGCGGCCCCTACGGATTTTATACCCGCATCGCCCTGGGGGGGATCGGGGGGATCTCTTTCCTGGCATGTGTCCTTGCCGTCATCGCCTTTCACAGGCGACGCGCCGACGAACAGGTGGCCCAAAGCGAGCTGCGCTTTCGCCGGTTGACCCGGCACATGGAGGAGGTGTTCTGCGTGGGGTCCATGGCGACCCGGGAGATCCAGGAGATCAGCCCTGCCGTGGAACAGGTCCTCGGGCTGTCTCCATCCAAGGTGCGTCGGAATCCCTCCCTTATCCGGGAAGCCATCCATGAGGACGACCGGGAATCTTTTTTTGCCTACCTGGTCCGACTGCAGTCCGGCCAGGAGGGGATGGAGGCCATCGAGTTTCGCATGCGGGACGTCAAGGGACGGCTGAGGTGGATCCGGTTTCGGGGCTTCAGCATCGAAGAAGCCGGTGACCTGGATTCCAAGATTGCCGGCATGGCAACGGACATCACCGACGCCAAGCAAGAGGACACCGCCATGAAAGCCCTGGTGGAGACCCTGGCAGGACGCGTGGAACAGGACTTTTTCGACGGGGCGGTTCGCCAGCTCTGCGCCTTTCTGGGGTGCGACACCGCCATCATCGGGGAGATCAGGGAGGGCAACATGGTCCATACCCTGGCCATGGTGCAGGACGGATACATGAAGGAGTCCATGACCTATCACCTGCTGGGGACCCCCTGTTTCGAGTCCATGAACGAAGGGGTCTGCATCTATCCCGAGGGGGTGCGGGACCGGTTCCCGGCCAACACCATGCTCCGGCAGGTGGGGGCGGAAGGGTACCTGGGGTTTCCATTGAGGGATCACAACGGAAAGATTATCGGGGTCATGTGCGCCCTGTCTAAGTCCCGGTTTTCCATCCCCAAGCGGACCCAGGAGGTGGTGGCCATCCTTGCCAAGGGCATTGCCAACGAGATGGAGCGCCTGGAGAACGAACAGGAAAAGAAGGCCATGGAGATCAGCCTGATCCGGTCCCAGAAGATGGAGGCCATCGGCACCCTGGCAGGTGGCATCGCCCATGATTTCAATAATATTCTGTTTCCCATCATGGGGTATGTGCAGATGATGCAGGAGGAGACGGCTGCCTCAAGCCCCCACGGCCGTTACCTGAACAAGATCCATGCAAGCTCCCTGCGGGCGAAAAAACTTGTGAACCAGATCCTTGCCTTCAGTCGTAAGGGGGACCAGGTCTTCGAGCCCGTGATGATCCCCGAGGTCCTCACCGAGGTGCTGGAACTGGTCCGGGCCAGCCTGCCCGCAACCATCGACCTGCGGGTGGATATCACCGGAGAGATCCTGCCGGTGATGGGGGATGCCACCCAGATTCATCAGGTGGTGATGAACCTGGTGACCAATGCCTACCACGCCATGGAGGGCAGGAGCGGCTGCATCTGGGTGAAGCTGGCACCGGGAGACAAGGCGGGCCCCGACGGGTCGTGCGGTGTCAGCCTCACCATCCGGGATACCGGCGGCGGGATCGACCCCAGTGTCATGGATTGTATTTTCGATCCGTATTTTACCACCAAGCCCAAAGAAAAAGGCACCGGCCTGGGATTGGCCGTTGTGCACGGGATCGTGGAGAACCACGGGGGTGAGATTGACGTGGACAGCACCCTCGGGGTGGGGACGACCTTCACCGTGCATCTCCCCTGCATGGAGACGGCCTGCATCGAAGAGAGCGTATCGGTTACGGCCCCTGTGCCCGTGGGCCATGAGCACATCCTTGTGGTGGATGATGAAGAGGAGGTGTGCATGGTGGAGCAGATGATGCTTGAGCGACTTGGATACCGGGTGTCGGTGGCGTCAAGCGGCCGGGAAGCCCTTGAAATTATCTCCGCGGATCCGGAGTCGGTGCAGCTGATGCTCACTGATATGACCATGCCCCGGATGACGGGTCTTCAGCTTGTGGCAAGGGTGCGCGACATGGGATGGCCGTTGCCGGTCCTTCTCTGCACTGGCCTGAAAGATGCCGCCCAGGAGCGCACCTCCAAAGGGCTGGGGGTGCTTGGCATTGTGAAAAAACCGGTGAGCATGGGGGAACTTGCGGACCAGGTGCGCCGGGCCCTGGACGCACCGGCGGGCTGACCATGGCCCACGGGTCATGCCATATGTGATGTGTTTGATGGGGGAGGGCCCCCGGCGGGAACGCCGGGGGTTTTTTCGTCTCGGTGCGTGTTGTGCGTCGTGATCTTACCGATCAAATGCGTGCAAACACCTCACGAAGGGCGTTGGCGACATGGGTGTAGCTGACGTCGGCGTCGGGGTAGATGGCATCGAAACTGGCCTGGAGCTCAGAGGCCAGGGGCTCCCTGAGGGCAGGGTCGACCTGGGCGATTTCGGCAAGGGCGCTAAGGGACTCGCCCCCACCCGAGGCGATGTCCATGGCAAGGCTGTCCATGTTGCCCGCTACAAAGGTGTTGATGCGCTCATTGATGGCGAATTTCGTGGTTTCGCCGCACTCCAGGGTGCCGGATGACATGCCGAAGGTCTGGTTGCCGCAAAGCCCGTTCAGAAAGGTGCCCAGAAGGTTCCAGCCCAGTCCTTCTTTTTCTCCGATTGCTACCCTGCCAAGGCCACATCCGCAATCTTCAGATACAGTTTTGCCGTAAGTGGTACCGACCAACATAAACAGAATACCCAACGTGATAATGCACTTTTTCATGGTTCTCTCCTGAAATGAAATGGTAGGTGAACGTGCCGCAAGTAAAATACGTTTATAATGGTTTGCGGCAAGGGGGGAGTAAAGCTACGACGACAATATATGTAAAAAAAAAGATTTATTCAAGGGCTGGCTTTCCTCCTGCGAGATTTCGCAACGTCTCGGCAAGCTTTTTCCTGTAGATGTCTCGCCATGTCATGAGGGCATCTGTGTGGACCCCGCCTTTGACAGTCCACATGGTTTTGGGGTAGCCGGCGGCGTCATACAGGCGACGCCCGTGGTCGTAAGGAATCACCCGGTCCCGGGTGCCGTGGATGATGAGCACCGGGGTAGGGGATAGGCGTTCAATGACAGGCCCGGGGCTGTGGCCGTTGGTGGCCATGACAAAGGAGAGGGGCCATTTCAGCCACCTGATGACGGGGATGAGATCGATTTTATCGCGGACGATGGACCGGTAGGAAAAAAACGAGCTGTCTACGATTACCCCTTTTAAAGGGACATCCGGGGTCGCGGCCGCAGCGGCCACGGCATTGGCACCGCCCAGGCTCTGGCCAAAGGCGATGAGACGGGACGGGTCCACATCCCGCCGGGAGGCCACGTACCTCAGGGCGGCCACGGAGTCCTCAAACACACCCTGCCTTCCGGGTTTGCCCTCGGAGTCTCCGTATCCCCTGTAATCAAAGAGGAAGAGGTTGAACCCTGCGTCGGGGAGCCACTCGACAAAGCCGTAATGGTTGGAGATGTTGGCCGCGTTGCCGTGGAAATGAATGACCGTGCCCAAGGGCTTAGCTACAGGTGAGGCAATGAACCAGCCCGTCAGGCGGGTGCCGTCAAGGCTTTTAAAGGAGACCTCTTCGTAAGGGGTGTCCGGGGTCTGGTAGAGCCGGTTGTCAGGGTGGTAAAAGAGCCCGTTGGCGCAGCCGGTGAATAAAAGGAGCATCAGTACGATGAGCGGGGTGTGTCGGTTCATGGCGAATTCCAGTCTCGTGAAGGTTGCAGGGGGGTATGTGGCCGGGCTTGGGCCGTTATATCACAAGTCGGGCCTGGGTGGTGACTGCTTTACATGTGAAGTATTGATTTTTCACGTATGATGTGGGACCGTTGGTGGCGTCGTGCCGCAACGCCCTTAAGCAAAGGGCCGGTGCATTCCAGAATAAACCATGCTAAGGAGGCGGTTCCATGGGCAAGGATGCATACATCACCATTGCAGAGAGGATGAATCGGAATCCCATGAGGGTTCCCCGGGTCGAGGGCGAGTTCACCCCTTCGTTTCTTGAATACCTCAAGCTTGTGTACACCCCGGAAGAGGCGGAGGTGGTCCGGCACCTGGACGTGCTCCCCGCCTTTGTCACCTTTGAGCAGGTGGCCGAAGCCACCGGCCTTTCCGTGGAGGAGGTGGGGCGTCGCATAGACTCGGCTCATAAAAAGAACGCCCTGGTGGGCATGGGGACCATGTTCTGCCTTCCTCCCATCCCCGTTCTCTTGAACCTCCACCATTTTTACAGCGACTTAAGGGAAGACGATCTGAAGGCCATCACCCTTTATCGCGATTTTTTCATCGACAAGGGCTACGGCCGCTACTACGAAACCAGCGAAGCGGGAAGCCCCGTGTTCAGAACCATCCCCGTGGAAGAGGCCATTCGCTGCGGAGAAAAGGTCATGACCTCGGAGGAGGCCCACAGCTTTGTTGCGAGCCTGTCCACGGAGGACTTCGTGCTGGTGCCCTGCCCCTGCCGGACCCGGGCGGAAAAGGCCGGAGACCGGGAGTGCCGGGATAAATTTCCCATCGGCAGCTGCATCATGATCGGCTTTACCGCCCTTCATTTTGAGAGCATCGGCCTTGGAAAGCGCGTGACCCGGGAGCAGGCCCTTTCTTATATGGATGAGATGATTCGTTTAGGGCTGGTTCCCAACACCGAGAACGTGGAAAAAGAGAGCTCCACCATCTGCCTCTGCTGCGAGTGCTGCTGCTCCCAGGTGAGGGGGCGGACCCGCTGGGACAACCCCGAATCCATCTCTCCCTCCAACTTTGTGCCCAGGGCAACCGACGACTGCGTCATGTGCGGCCAGTGCCTGGAACGCTGCTTTTTCGGGGCTCTTTCCCTGGATGAGGACACCGGAAAAGCCGTGGCCGATCCCAAGGCGTGCATCGGCTGCGGTGTCTGCACCTTTGCCTGCGAGGCCGGGGCCCTTAAACTGGAACGCTTTGAACGCTCCACCCCCTTTGCCTCCACCGGCAAGATGCTTCAAGCCTTTCAGGCGGAGAATACGCCTTAAAGCAGGGAGTAAATCCCCTGCACCCCAGGGTCGCGAATGCTCCCGACCTTCGCTTCCCAGGTCGGTGAAAGATGCCTCCGGCGGCCCTGCCGGGGGCTAAACTTTTAAAAAGTTTGACAAACAGGCTTTTAAAAAACTGATTCAGGCCAATCAAAACCAAAGGCGAATGTGATTTTCCCCGAGGAACGAGGGGGAAAGCGCATTGGCAACCTGCTTTCGAGGTGGCTCACCTCGCCGCCGGAGGCATGGCTTTTTCCGTTATTAGCGTCATAGATGCACGCGTCAGCCCTCGTCGCCGAGCCGGCCCTTTTCCCTCCGAAATCGTTTCTTGTTCTCTTTCCAGCTCTCTTTGTCTTTTTTGCCGTTCTTTCGTTTGTGGGGGTTGGCGGGCAGGTCGTCGGTGTCGAGGAGGACGCTTCCCGGGGCGGGCTGAGCCTGGGGCTTGGGTTTCTTTTTGGCGGCCTGTTTTTTTGGTTCGTCGGGTTTGGGGAGGCCCGGGCCGGAGAGGGCTTTGGCCGGGAGTTCGTGGGCCAGGTAGAGATGATTGGCGGCTTTCTGGAAGACAATGCCGTCGTCTTCGGCCATGGGGACATGGACGGTGAGGATGACAGGGGACGGGTCGATGCGCTTGCCGAGTCGTTTGGCAAAGGCCTTGTCCGTTGCCAGGCGGATCAGGGACTCGTCCGTGGGGGCGATGCCCCGTGCGTGGACCCTGGGCCAGGCCCTGCTTCGGATGGCGGCGTAAAGCTCTCCGGGGATTTCGGCCTCGTAACGGGGCAGGGCCAGGCGGCTTCGGTCCACGGCGCGGATTTTTTTCTCCGATACCTCCACGGGGCAGGGGGTGACGGTGAGGCATACCTCTTTGATGTGGCCTTCCCGGATGTGGCGCCACCCCTCTTCTTCGGTGACGGCCTTGAGGAACTCCTTGATTTTGACGTACCCCTCTTCGTCGGGGACGAGGCCGAACTCATACGGGTCCACCCCCAGGGTGTAGGTGAGCATTTTTGCGAAGGCTTTGGCGGCTTTGATCTGGCTCATGATGTCACGTTCCTGGTGTATCCTTGCCGGTCCCACCACGATTTGAAAATGGCTGTTGCATTTTAATCCGTTGATGGTAAGTCAAGAGAGTCTATTTTTAAGCACGAGCCGGGCGTCCTCTTGCCTGTGGCTCTAACCCCATAGTTGGTTTCCATGATGGCCCATTGAAAAAGTCAGGGCACTGATTTTTGCCATCGCATCATAACACAAGGAGCTTTGAACGCGTATGGATACAACATCAAAAGCGCTTTTTGACCGGGCACAGACCGTGATTCCCGGTGGTGTGAACAGCCCCGTAAGGGCCTGCAAGTCCGTGGGACGGGATCCCCTTTTTATTGAACGCGCCAAGGGCGCCCGGGTGTATGATGCCGACGGCAACGGGTATCTCGACTACGTGGGCTCCTGGGGCCCCATGATCCTGGGCCATGCACCGGAGCGGGTGAACGCCGTCCTGAGAGACGCCATCGAAAAAGGGACCAGCTTCGGCGCCCCCACCGAGCTGGAGATCGACCTGGCAGAGCTGGTCATCGACACCGTGGCATCCGTGGACGTGGTGCGCATGGTGAACTCCGGCACCGAGGCCACCATGAGCGCCATCCGCCTTGCCCGGGGCTTTACCGGCCGGGACGTGGTCATCAAGTTCGACGGCTGCTACCACGGCCACGCCGACTCTTTTCTCGTGGCCGCCGGTTCCGGCGTGGCTACCTACAACATCGCGGGCAGCCCCGGCGTGCCCGAGGACACCATTAAGCATACCCTCTCCATTCCCTATAACGACATCGACAAGGTGCGTGAGGTGATGACCTCCATGGGCGACAAGGTGGCCTGTATCATCGTGGAGCCCATCGCGGGCAACATGGGCTTTATCAAGCCCAAGAACGATTTTCTCAAGGTCTTAAGGGAAGAGACCGAAAAGCACGGGGCCCTGCTCATCGTGGACGAGGTTATGACCGGTTTCCGCGTGGCCCTGGGCGGCGCCCAGTCCCTGTACGGCATCACCCCTGATTTGACCACCATGGGCAAGATTATCGGCGGAGGCCTCCCCGTGGGCGCCTACGGCGGCCGGGCCGACATCATGGCTCACATCGCCCCCAGCGGTCCCGTCTACCAGGCCGGGACCCTGTCCGGCAACCCCCTGGCCATGGCCGCAGGCATCGAGACCTTAAAGGCCATCCGGGAGCCCGGCTTCTACGAGGCCCTCTCCGCAAAAACCACCCGCCTGGTCAACGGCCTTAAAGGAGCCGCCGACAAAGCGGGCGTCCCCTGCACCGCCGACACCGCGGGTTCCATGTTCGGCCTTTATTTCACCGCAGGTCCCGTGGCCAACTTCGAGGACGCCAAGACCTCGGACCTTGAACTCTTCAGTGCCTACTACAACCGCATGCTCGAAGAGGGCATCTACCTTGCGCCCTCCCAGTTCGAAGCAGCCTTTGTCTCGGCCGCCCATACCGATGAGGACATTGATACCACCATCGCCACAGCCACCAAGGTGCTGGCCGAGCTGGCCGGTTAGGCAAGGAAAAAACCAAAAGCATGCCTCCGGCGGCAAGGTGGGGGCACCTTGAAACCCTATGGCGAATGCATGGAGGCAGACATCATGCAAACGTTTTACAAACAGGCCTTCATGGTTCTTTTTGGATGAAGTTTGTGTCGGAACTCTCAAAAAAACGAGAAAGATCGACCGAAACGGAGCGCCGCACTCCGGTGCGGCTTTTTAGCCCGTCGTTACCCGTGCCGCACTCCAGGGGGACAAGGGGGTTCGTGGGGTGATATAAATAGGCCGATGGTCAAACGATAATCAAGGCCGACGTTTGTTTGAAAGGCGGATGTGATTTGACCCGAGGAACGAGGGGCAAAACGCATCCGCTACCTGCTTTCAAGGTGGCACACCTTGCCGCCGGAGGCCGCTTTTTAAGAGCTGAATAGTTACAATTCAAAAAATAAAAATTACCGGGCCAAGCCCTGGGCATTCGCGAACCTGGAGATATGATGCAGAAGACACCCCCACATCACCTGAAGTCCTCGTTGAATACAATCCCCCAAGGGGTACGGCGCGTGCACCTCATTGCCGTGTGCGGCACGGGCATGGGGGCCCTGGCCCTGATGCTCAAGGAGATTGGCCTTGAGGTGAGCGGTTCCGATAACGGCATCTACCCGCCCATGAGCGACCTGCTCGCCGACAACGGGATTACCCTGCTCGAGGGGTACAAGGCCGAGCACTTAGGGGATGCCGACCTGGTGGTGGTGGGCAACGCCATCCGCAAGGACAACCCGGAGGCACTGGCTTTGGGTGAACGGGGCCTGCCTTACTGCTCGTTTCCCGAGGCCGTGGCCGGTTTTTTCGGTCGGGGGAAGCGTACGGTGGTGGTGGCCGGGACCCACGGCAAGACCACGACCTCGTCCATGATGGCCTGGGTGCTGAATCATGCGGGCAAGGACCCCAGCTTCATGATCGGGGGCGTGCTCCAGAATTTTTCCCGCAACTGCAAGGTGGGCCAAGGCGAGTTCCTGGTGGTGGAAGGGGACGAGTACGACACCGCGTTTTTTGACAAGGGCCCCAAGTTTATGCACTACGATCCCGAGGTGACGATCCTCACCAGCGTGGAGTTCGACCACGCCGATATCTATGACGACCTTGGCGATGTCATGGGCTCGTTCCAGAGGTTCATGGGCCGCCACAGGCCCGAGGCCGCCGTGGTGGCCGGGCCTGGCTCAAACGTGGCCCGGGTGACGGCTGAAGCCCCCTGTGAGGTCCTGACCTACGGGTTCAAGGGGGAATCCCTCTGGCGTCCGGAGATTCTGAAGGACACGGCACCGGCCACCTGCTTTCGCCTCTTTCACAAAGGGGAACTTTACGGGGAGTATGCCCTGCCCATGCCCGGGGGCCACAACGTGGAAAACGCCGTGGCCGTCATCGCGGCCTGTCACCGTCTGGGCCTGGATCGGCACGTGGTGGCAGACGCCCTTGCCTCCTTCAAGGGGGTCAGGCGCCGTCAGGAGATTCGGGGGGAAGAAGGGGGCATTCTGGTGGTGGACGATTTTGCCCATCACCCCACGGCCGTGGCCAGTACCTTGGCTGCGGTGCGTTCCTTTTACCCGGACCGGCGGCTCGTGGCCATCTTTGAGCCCCGCACCAACTCCAGCATGCGCGATGTGTTCCAGGCTGCCTATGCCACGGCCTTTGATGCGGCGGATCTTGTGTGCGTGCGCACCCCGCCCCAACCGGAGAAGGTTCCCGAAGGGGAACGATTCTCTTCCGATGCGCTGGTAAAGGCCCTCGGGGCCTCAGGCAAGGACGCGCACCTTTTTCCCGATGCCGGAGGCATTGTTGATTTTTGCCGGGCCAACGCTCGGAAAGGGGATCTTCTGATGGTGATGTCAAACGGTGGCTTTGAAGGGATCCACGGCCGCCTTCTGGCCATGCTGGAGGCCCGGCATGCCGAAGGGAAAAAGGGTGGCGGGGTCGCATGATCCCTGTTCCTTAGCCCTTGCACCGCAAAGAGGTATCGTATTACTATTCGGTTTATTATTCAGTGACGGCCTCATGAACGTGAACGCCGAGTTGCGTTTTTATCCAATTTAAGATGGACGACGGAGCCCACCCTTATGTTGAAGACCCTTCGCTCATGGGGCAAGTTGACCAGCCATTTTTTTTCCCGGCGCAATCGCGATGATATGATCATCGGAGAGGTGTTGACCACCCGGGAAGTGATCACGCGCACGGAGCTGGAGACCGCCCTGGATGTACAGAGAGACCGGTTGTTTCAGCAAGGGGTTGCCGTCCCCCTGGGCAAGGTGATTGTGGAACTCTCCTATGCCACGGAGGAGGAGATCGTCTCTGCGGTCAACGAGCATTACCGCATCCATGTCACCTCCCTGTCCGACAACATCCGCGGGCTGATCAGGCGCATCGGCGATTCCCTCACCGAGGATGTGCCGGCCCCACGGGTGCCCATCTGGTTGCAGCTCTCGGTGACCATGACCGTGGTGATGCTTCTAACCGTCGGGCTCTTGAGTTATGTGATCCTGGAACGCCAGAAGGAGAAGCTCTACAACCACGCGGTGAAGCTGGGCATGGTGAGCCTCGGCTACTTCGGCAGCAACGCCAAGATCCCCCTCCTTGAAGACAACATCCTGTCCCTGAATGCCCTGATCCAAAACGCCGAAGGGGTGGACGGCCACCTCTACGCCCTCATCGTGGATACCAACGAGGTGATCAAGGCCCATACCGACCCGTCACAAATTGGCAACACCATGGTGCGCTATCCCCCCACCGGCCAGGTGGAGTCCCGGGGCGAGGTGACCTATTTTACCCATGACGCCGGTGGTGTCGGGCCGGTCCTGAACATGAGCGTGCCCATCATTTTCAAGGAGAAGCGCCTCGGCGAGGTGCACGTGGGGCTCTCCATCGATTTCATCGACCAGCTTTTCCTGGATGAGCGGGCCTTTCTCGTGATCAGTACGATGATCATCAGCCTTATCGGTCTGGTGGTGGCGGTTTTGTTCGGCCGTCGTTTTTCCAAGCCCATCTCCAGCCTTGTGGTGGCCACCCAGGAGTTTGCCAAGGGCAACTACAGCCACCGGGTGGACAGCCGGAGAAACGATGAACTCGGGCGTCTGGCCACGGCCTTTAACCGCATGGGCAAAGAGCTCTTCAAGCAGACCATGATGCGGGAATCCTTCGGCAAATACGTGGGGTCCGACGTGTTGGAGCTGATCATGAGAAACCCGGAAACCACCTGGCTCAAGGGGCGCAAAAACCAGGCCACGGTCCTTTTTGCCGACATCCGGGGGTTCACCGCCTACACCGAGACCCGGGCCCCGGAGACCCTGGTGGAGGAGCTCAACAACTACTTTGAAATCGCCACCTCCATCATTCTCAAGCATGGCGGGTATGTGGACAAGTTCATCGGCGATGCGGTGCTGGCTGTCTTCGGCGTGCCGGTAAATTACGAGAACCATTCGGAACGGTGTGTCCGGGCTGCTGTTGAGATGCAGCAGGCGTTTCGGCAGGCCGGGGAGTCGGGCCGGAACCCCCTTCTCTCCCGGGTGGGGATCAGCATCAAGAGCGGGGTGGTGGTGGCGGGCAGCATCGGCTCCCAGGCAAAGATGGAGTACACGGTCATCGGGGACACGGTCAATGTCGCCGCCTACATCAACGCCCTTGCCGAGGGCGGTGAGATTGTTGTGGGAAGCAGCGTCATGGAGAGGCACAGGGACATGCTGGAAGTGGAGTCCCTGGTGCCGCAGAAGGTCAAGGGCCGTTCCGGCCTGGTGGAGGTGTATCGGGTGACGGGGATTCGGGATTATGGGCATTAAATCCGACATGCGGTTTTGTTTTTTTCTGCTGGTGTTCCTTGTGGCGGGAAGCTCCTGTGTGGAGCGCCCATGGCATCACAGCGCCGGGGAGTATGTGGTGGTGCAGCCCTCAGCAGGGCAGAGCCTCGACACGGTGGCATCAGACTTCGGGGGCGGCCCCGCAGGGCTGCCTGCCATCGAAGCCCTTAACCCTCCCGCCCTTACCCCTGCAAACACCCCTTTGCTTGTTCCGGCGACGCCTGCCTATGAGCTGGGAATCCGGGCGGGGGGATATCAGGTGGTGCCTGTCCTGACGTATCGGTGGGTTGGCGGGGCCGATTTCGAAGCCTTGGAGGCCCGCCTCAGGGCCGATCTTCTCCAGCTTCAATCCCTGGGGCATTCCCTCCTTTCCCCGGACGAATTCCTTGGCTTTATCCGCATGGAGCGATCGGTCTCCAGCGGGGCCGTTCTCCTTGCCTTTGAGGTGTACCATGCCGAGGGATTCAGAGCCTTTTGGGAACGGAGTTCTGATCTGGGGCTCACCGGTCTTCTTTTCATAGAACCTTCGACGGTGGGTACCGAAGGCGCCCTGACATGGGAGGAGGTGGCGCGCCTTTCCGGGGACGCAATGGAGCCCGCGTTGCTTCCGCCAGGAGGGCAGGGGCTTACAGCCCCGGCTTCTAAAGAGACCCTGGTGGGCTATACCCTCCGGGTCAAGGAGACGATTACCACGTCCCACGGGCTTCTGGCCGGCAACGTCCCGGGGCCCGTGCGGTTTGCCGCATACCCGGACGGGGTGGGCAACAGTGTCATGGCCTCGGTGATGGTCTCCCTGGGGATGAAGGGAATTTTTATATCCGGGGAGGAGGGCAACCCTTTTTTCTGTGACAATTTAAGCGTGGTGCGCATGGATGCAGGGGGCCGTGGGGCCGAGGTCCCTTTGGACCGGTACCTTGACACCTTCAGGGAGGCGGCGCTCTCATGGTGAGCAAGAGACGTGTGTTAGGGGTGGCGGCCTGCCTGTTGGTTCTGGCAGGCTGCACGGTTCCCATGGGGCCCCGGGCCGAGGTGCCCTTTCCCGATGCCCTGCAGACGCGGGCCCTTGCCCTGGAGTCCCGTGGGGATATTGTGGGCGCAATTCGGTACTGGGAGGCCTCCGCAGCGATCTCCCGGGAGAAGCTTTCGGCCCTTCAGGCCCTTCGGCAGGAGCAGATCGGTGCCGAGCTCGCGGCAGCGGATGCGGCCCTTGCAGCCGGCGATGAAGCCGAAGGGATTCGGCACCTTTTAATGGTCTTGCGCATGGAGCCGGGACACAAAGGGGCCAAAGGGCAACTTCGGGGGACCCTTGCCCGGCGCCTGGTGATACCCTGCACCGTTCAGGGCGGTGAGTCCGCCGCCGACATTGCCGGCCGGGTGTATAAAAACGTACGGCTGGATTCCCTGGTGGAGACCCTTTACAGCCGGGACCTGACGGAGGGCACCTTGCTCTGGCTCCCCGGGGTGGAAGCCTCTCTGGTGGCCGCCCAGTTCAGCTACGGCCGCTCCATTTCAAGGGCGCGCAAGGATTACAGGGCAGGGGCCTGGGAACCACTTCTGGCCGTGTCCGAAGAGATCCTCAGCTATGCCCCGGGGGACCAGGAGGCCTTGTACCTGAAGAACACCGCCGCCCACAACCTGGCCGAAGCCCTGTTTCAGAAGGGGCGTTATGGCGAATCTCTGGTCATGTATCGCCGGGTGGATGCCTATTATAAAAATGAAAAGCCCCGGATCCAAGAGATCCTCTCCATTCAGCAGCAGCATCGGGACGAGGAGAGGCTGCGCAGCAACACACGAAAGCTTGCCGAAGCGACCCTGCTGTATGACACGGGGGCTTTCATGGCCTCACGTGACATGCTGGGAACCGTGGACGCGGACTTTCCCGGGAAAGGGGAGCTGTTGCTGCGGTTGACCCGGGCCCTGAACGTGAAGGCAGAGACCCATTACCGCAAGGGGGTTCGCCTCTTTCTGCAGGAAAATCTCACCGGTGCCATTTCCGAGTGGCAGAAGAGCCTTGAATTGAACCCGGCCCACCTCAAGGCAGGTGAGGGGGTTGAAAATGCCGGGCGCCTGCTCGAAAAGGTGAAAGGCATCCAGCCGAGGAACGGGAGACTCACACCATGACAGTGGATCTGGTCACCATGCCATCCCATGGGGCTGCTCGCAACGAGGTGCGTGCGCTTTACAGACTGACGTGGCCCAAAGGGGACGGGACCTTTCTGGAGGAAGCCTGGGGGGATGTGAGGAACCTTTACCGCGGCCTGTGGTCGGGGTACCATCCCTGCGACACCCCCTACCACAACCTTACCCACGTGGTCACGGTGACCCTGGCCATGGCCCGTCTTCTCCACGGGGCGGTGCTGGACGGACAACACGTCACGGCCGAGGAGGGGCTTCTTTGCCTGGTGGCGGCTTTGTTCCATGACGCGGGGTTGATCCGAAGGGTCGGGGACCCCGAAACCACAGGGGCGGAGCTCACCAAGGTGCATGTTCCGCGTGGCATGGAGATGCTCGGGACCTATCTTGCCGGGCGTGGATGGGACGACGGAGCCTGTGGGTTTGCACGGAGCCTTTTGGCCTGCACGGAGCTTGACGCCGATGTCCGCACCATCGCATTTCGCTCGGACACCCGGCGGTACCTGGGAGGGCTCCTGAAGGCGGCGGATCTTGCAGGGCAGATGGCAGACGGTCGGTACGGGGAGAAGATCCTGCTCCTTGCCCAGGAGCTGAGGGACGCCGACAAAGAGGCTTTTTTCGGAGAAAAAAATCTGGTGGCAAACTCTCCTGCCTTTTGCCGCAAAGCCCTTGAGGAGCTGGTGGACGAGGGCGGCAAGAGTGTACTGGATCATTTTCAGACGCATTTCAGGGCCTACCGGGGGATGGATCGGAACGTCTATACCGACCAGATTTCAGCACAGATCTCTTTTCTGGAAGAGGTGATCGCAAGGGGCGGCGACGCTTACCGGACACACCTTCGAAACGGGGCTGTGAAAATGGGTTGTCCCCCCCGCAATTTCGATGCTATATATCCTAAACAGTAACCAGATCGTCATAAACACAATCGTACGAATGATACCGCACCTGACCCGGCGGAGACGCTGCGGGCAGATCGTCCGATCCACATATCACACACATAAACTGATCGGTGCAAAGGAGACAGGTACCCTATGGAAGGACTGGCTTGGGATGATTCCTGCAAAATAGATATTCCATTGATTGACGAGCGCAATCAGCGCCTTATGGAGATAGCGGCAAAGCTCCAGGAGCTTGCCGCCGTGAAACGGAAGAAAGAAGAGGATTTCGAGAACATTGGCGAAGCCCTTGCCGACATCATGGAATTTGCCCGGATGCACTTCAATGAGGAGGAGCGGATCCTGGTGGGCAAGCAGTACCCCGAATTGAACCAGCACAAACGCGAGCACAAGCGGTTCATCAAAAAGCTCATGGGGTTTCGTCGCCTTTTTTCCGAAGACCCTGCAAAGGTGTCCGACGATGCAACGGCCTATGTCGCTTCGTGGCTGCCCGACCATATCAAGGAGGAGGACGCCCGTTACGCGCCCTTTATTCGGGTGCAGAATTACCTGGCCGAGTGCCAGGCCATGGGACGGCGCGGACGCAGCTGATCCGGGGCGATACACAACACGAAAGAAAGGGGAGCAGGCCGCGTGCCTGCTCCCCTTTTTTATTGGCCGGTTCGGGTGGATCAGGCGTCTTCGGGAGGGGTGGACTCTTCGGTTTTTTCTCCAAGGACCAACTCGTTCAGGATTTCGGTGATCACCGGTGTCTCCTGCTCAATGGCGTAGAGGCGGTCCCTGTCAAAGATGGAGTCCGTGCTCGGAAGGTCAAAAGTGAATTCGCTTTGCTGGCGGATGGCTTCAAAGAGAATAGACAGCGAGTAGCAGGAGAGATGCTCAAAAAAGAGGCCCTCGTCCACCTGCTCATCGGTTTCGCCCGGCACATAGCTTTTCTGGGCCTGGGTCAACTCGGTGACTGCAGAAAGGAGCATCATGGAGTTTTCATCTCCGAAGGGCTCCTCTTCAAACTCCTCTTCCCGTACCGCGATGGCGAGAAAATTCTTTGCTGCAATAAAGAGGCACTCAAGCCACTCTTCATCCAGGTTGTGGGGCAAAACCGCTTCCGCTCCCCGTGAAATAACCTCGTCCATAAATCGGTTGATGCTCATGAAAGTCTCCTGTAACGCAGGCAAGCCCTGCGGGTTGGATCGGAAGCGATAGAGAGCTTCTGATGGTTCTGGTGTGCGGCATTATGGCACACTCTTTCAAAAATGTGAAACCTGTGGGGGAAGAGAGTGCAGTCCATTTTTTCCATCGGTCCGTTGCGAGGTGGGCAGGAACGGCAACCCTGTTGGTAACCGTGGGGCCCTGACAGGCAGTGGGGTTGAGAGGATGGCGCGGGTCGCTGTTTACTGCGGTAAACATCCCTTGACAATGGCGGGGTGTCTCGCTAACTTAAAGTTAACTTTAAAGAGAGGTGAACATGGCATCGGAACGCAGGCAATATACCATATCGGAGCTGGCTTCAAGTCTGGAGCTCAGCCCGTCAACCATTCGGTACTACGAAGAAAAAGGGCTGATCTCCCCTTCCCGTACGCCGGGGAACCAGCGAGTCTACACAGCCAAGGACAGGGCCCGCCTGAAGCTTATTTTAAGGGGCAAACGGTTTGGGTGTTCCCTGGAAGAGATCGCGGAGATCATTGGCCTTGCCACCACTGAGGTCAATGAAGTGGGGCAGATTGAAAAGAGCCTGGCCTATGCGGAGCTCAAGATCGAGGAGGTCAAGGATCGCAAGCGGGAGCTGGATCTTATGGAAAAGGATATCAGGGCCATGAAAGATGCCCTGGAGCTTCGCTTGCAGGAGCTGAAGAGATGAAGTGAGCGCTTTAAAACCTGTTTGTTAAACTTTTTAAACAATTAGCCCCCGGCAGGGACGCCGGAGGCTTCAATCCTACAGCTGTTCAGGTTGGTTGGTAACGAAGAAATCAATCCAAAGGGAGGGGCAATGTTCGATTACCTGTTGAGCCCGGAGGCGCTGGCGTTAAGGGACGAGGTGCGGGAGTTTGTCAAGGCGGTGCCCAGGCAGCTGCTCATCGACATGGACAACGACAAGGTGCAGTTTCCCAAAGAGTTTCTCCAGGAGGCGGGACGGCGTAATCTCATGGGGTGCCGCTATCCCAGGGCATGGGGCGGTCGGGGGTTGGACTGGGTGACCACGGCCATGGTGATGGAAGAGGTGGGGGTGCTGGGGTACATCATGGCCTGCACCTTCGGGGTGGGGGCGGAGCTGGTGTGCGATGCCATCATCCTGCACGGCACCGACGCCCAGAAGGAAAAATACGTAAAACCTCTCCTCAAAGGGGAGCTTTTTGCTGCCGAGTGCCTCACCGAGCCCCGGGGCGGCTCCGATTTTTTCGGTACCAACACCACGGCGGAGGACAAGGGCGATCATTTTCTCATCAGTGGCCAGAAGCGTTTTATCGTCGGGGGGGAAGGGGCTGATTATTTTCTGGTCTACGCTCGCACCGACGAAGAGGCAAAGCCCCACAAGTCCCTTACCTGTTTTATCGTGGATCGCGGGCCCGGGGTGACGGTGGAGTATCTCTACGGGCTCATGGGCTGCCGGGGGGGCGGTGCCGCACGCATCGTGTTTGACCGGGTCAGGGTCCCCAAAGAGAACATTGTGGGGCACCTCAACGGCGCGTTTGCCGTGTTCAACACCATGATGATCCCAGAGCGCCTGGGGACCGCTGCCATGACCATCGGGGCCGCGCGTCCCGCCCTTGAGGTGGCCACGGCCTACACCACCAAACGACGGGCCTTCGGAAAGACCATCAACCGCTACCAGGGCGTGAGCTTTCAGGTGGCCGAAGCCGCCATGCTCCTGGATGCCAGTCGAAGCATGATTTACGCCACCTGCCGGGCCGTGGACGAGGCCGTGGAACCGGCCCGCATCCGTCGCATGGTCTCCGAGTCCAAAAAATTTGTCACCGAGGCCTGCCAGACCGTGGCGGAAAAGTCCATGCAGGTGATGGGGGGCATCGGGTACACCACCATTTATCCCGTGGAAAAAATTGTCCGGGACCTGCGGCTCGCCTCCATCTGGACGGGCACCAACGAGGTGATGTCCCTCATCATCGCAGGGGAGTGGTACGACGAGCAGGCAGCCGCGCGAAAGGACGGGCGGACACGGGATTGTGAAACCGACGCCGAAGAGGCCTTTGCGGCGGATGAAAAGATTTTATAACTGGGTGAATTGGCCATGAAAACAATTCTTTGTGGCTAATGCTGGGTGAGCCACAGAGCCACAAAGGGCTCAGGGAAAAAGTCAAAAGCATGCCTCCGGCGGCAAGGTGGGGGCACCTTGAAACCCTATGGCGAATGCATGGAGGCTGTCGTCATGCATGCGTTCTCGGGGCATTCGCGTGATGTGTGACATGTTGTAACCGTTTTTGCAGGAGAGGCCTATTTCATTCTTCTGGAAACACGATGAAGGGCATTGGGGATTCGCTTGACTCTAACCGGAATAACTTCGGGGGCGAGGTGTGCCACCTGCGAAAGCAGGCTGCGAATGCGATTTAGATTACCTTGAATCTGCTTTTTTAAACCTGTTTATTAAACTTTTTAAACGTTTAGTCCCCGGCAGGGCTGCCGGAGGCTGCTTTTCTGCCGATTTCACTCTTTTACCCTGAGCTTGGGAGGCCGGATGCTTCACATTGTCCCTCACGATGTCGATGGGCACGGAACCCCTGTGGTGCTTCTCCACGGGTCCATGAACACCCGTCGCCAGTGGCGCCGTCTTTTTGATGAGTTGACACCGACGCACCGTCCTGTTGCCGTGGACCTGACGGGGTATGGGGAGGCACCTTTTCCCGAGGACCCGGAAACCCACTCCATGGAGGCAGAAGCCGAAAGGGTCCATGGGTTGATGTACGATCATTTGAAGGCACAAGGTCCCTGCCACCTGGTGGGGCACTCCTACGGCGGAGCCGTGGCCCTGTGTTATGCCGTCCTGTTTCCCGAGGCCGTGAAGAGCCTTGTGCTGTTTGAACCCATGAGCAACCATGTGCTAGGGGAGGCGGATCACCCCCTTCATGACGACGGCAAGGCCCTCATTGAGCGCATCGAGGTGCTCCATGGGGCTGGCGATGATGCAGGGGCCGCCCGGGAATTTTTCGACCACCTCACAGGGACGGACGGTTTTCGCCTGCTCCCGGCCGGTGCCCGGAAGGCCCTTTCAACGGGGGTGGGCAAGATGCTCCTGGATTATCGCACCACGGTCTCCACCTCCCTGACCCTTTCGGACTACCGGCAGATTGCGTGTCCCGTGTGTCTGGCCACCGGACGGCACAGTCCGGAGCTCACCACCGCCATCTCGGCTATTTTGCGGGATCACCTGAAACAGGTGCGGGTGGTGAGTGTCCCAGGGGACCACATGGCCCCTGTATTTAATGCCTCTGCTGTGAATGCCCTGGTGAAAGATCATCTGGGCGCCGTATAGCTGACGTCTGAGATCTACGGGCTTTATCCGTTTTTCAGGTGTTTTATGGCGGTGCAGGACCTGTTGCAATCTGTCTGTAAATAATGTTACGTAATGTGAACATACGATTTGCTGGTGCTCCGTCGGAGCGCATCATATTGCCATGGTGTTACGTGCCATCACAGGGAGGACGGGATGAAAAGAGACACAGGAATCGGTTCAGGGTGGGGTGGGGCTGCAGTTTTTCTGGCGGCCCTTTTCTTTTTTAAGGGGGGGCTGTGTGCCGACGTCAGGGTGGAAGACCCTCTGGAACGGGCAAAGCGATCCCTTGAGACGAGTCGCTCCCTTTCGGATTACACGGCGGTTCTGGTCAAGCGGGAACGGTTCGAGGGGACCCTGGCCCCGGAAGAGCAGATTCTGTTCAAGTACGCCGAGCCGGGCCGGGTGTACATGCGATGGATCGGGAAAGTCAACAAGGGCCAGGAGGCCCTTTATGTCAAAGGTGAAAATGAGGATCGCCTCAAGGCCCATAAGGGTGGATTTTTGGGGCTGGTCACGGTCAATGTCGACCCCGCAGGTAAGATGGCCATGGAGGGCCAGCATCACCCGATTTTTCATGCTGGTATAGGTTTTACCACGGAGGTGGTCCTCCGCGACCTGGAAAAAGGGCTCAAACAAGGGGATGTTCGGGTGTTTGATCGGGGCAGCCAAACGCTGGACGGCCGCGACGTGGTGGTCATGGAGGCTTTTTTCCCGGAGACCGTGAAGGGGGTGACCCACACGGTGAGAGAAGGAGAGACTCTCTGGGATATTGCGGCGGAATACCATCAGGACATGTACGTGATCCTTTCGGTGAACAAAGGCGTGGACACACCGAAAGATATCAAGGCGGGGCAAGCCCTGGTGATTCCGGACTACTACTGCCGCCGTTCCGTCAGCTATTACGACGCGGACACGGAGCTCCTCGTGAAAATTGAAAATTACGACTGGAACGACAACCTCTACGAGGTATACCACTACAGGGATCTTCAGCTGAATGTGGGGCTCAGCAGCGATGATTTTGACCCGGACAACAAGGGCTACAAGTTCTGATGCCCGAACCTGCCGATGAGATGTGAACACGTCGTGTTTTAAGATGGCTTAAACATGTCGGCGCTTCGGTGCCGGCATTTTTTACTTTTGTCATCTTTGCTGGCTTACATTCGCAACGAGAAAGGGGGGGCAGTTTGATCCGGAGCTGGTGGGTATCTTTTTTGATGTGTACGACGAGTTGAAACGGATTCAGAATTTTTATGCACACCCTGAGCCCTCGGCGGGGTGAGTTTTCCGAGGGCCACGCCCTGACTTACTTGAACATGACAAAAAAACCCGGTTTTGGCCGGGTTTTTTTTGTTCTGTCCATGGTCTGCCATGGACGGTTCTGGTCGGGAAGGAGCGAGGAAGGTGTTTAATAAAACTCTTCACGCTTGAAATGGGAGGTATCACATGCGTCATTGAGGTTGCCCCCGGATGTCTCCAGAAGGCTTGCGATGGTGATGGCATCAAGGGATTCGTAGAGGTTGCGCGTGGCATCGGCCCAGACGTTGCGGACCCTGCACTCGTCGGAGAGCTTGCACCCTTCGGGGTCTGTGACGCACTCCACGAGATCGCTCTCCCCTTCGAACTTTCGGACAATCTCACCGAAGGTGATGGCTGCGGGGTCTGCCATGAGCTTGTAGCCTCCCTTGGGGCCTCGAAAGCTGGTGATGTACCCGTCTTTTTTGAGATCACGAATAATCTGCTCCAGGAATTTTACGGGGATGTCCTGAAGCCTTGAAATAACGCCCACCTGAATGGGGTCGCCCTCCTTATGGCGGGCGAGTTCAAGAAGTACTCTGACGGCATATCTGCTTTTGCTGGATAGTCTCATATGTTTTTTAACCCGAATGTCAAGAGAGTATGTGCCACGTTTGTTTGTGTCTGATGTCTCTGCCCAGTGCAATGTGGGCTCCGCGACGTGGTCAGGGGCGGCGTAACCCCATGGGGAACCTTTTCTGCTCGACACTGTGGCGTGCTGAGCAGAAACAATCCCGGTGAATGGACGTCTGACGGGACTAAAAGATTATGTTGACGGAGGAAGTTCTGTCAATGAAAACTTTGGAAACGGGTTCTCTCGGGAGGGAGCCTGTACTGAAACTGAATAATAACTGTTATTGTAAGTTTTGATAAATGGAGTGTGTGGGGGGGCGGTCAGGAGACAGGGTCTTTGTCCTGGCCGGGTTCATTGGCAGCAGGGGCATCCAGGGCGCCGAGTTCTTCAGGGGAGGGCAGGTCGTCCACGCTGTTGAGGCCGAAGAGCTCGAGAAAATGACGGGTGGTGGCGTAGATGAGGGGACGCCCGGGGATCTCCTTGCGTCCGGCCACCCGGATCAGCCGCATGTCCAGAAGGCTGCGGATAATCCCGCCGGAGTCGACACCCCGTAAGTATTCCACCTCGCTTCGGATTACCGGCTGCCGATAGGCGATGACGGCAAGGGTCTCCAGGGCGGCCCGGGAGAGCTTCAGGGACGGGGCCTGGTGAAGTTTTGTGGTCCAGGGAGCCAGGTGAGCCGCGGTGCGGAACTGGTAGCCTCCGGCCACGCGGACAAGGTGGATGCCGCCGTCGCGGGCGGCATACTCGTCCATGAGCTCCCGCACCGTTGCAGTGACCCCCTCTTTTTCGGTTTCCGGCACAAGGCGGCGCAGTTTCTCCGTGGAAAGGGGGTGGGGTGCCGAGAAGAGAAGCCCTTCGACAATCTGTTTAAGGGTGGGCTGGGGCATGGAGGGCGGTCTCCTCGTGGGCCGGGGAGCCCGGCATGGGGGCAAAAATGCGGATGATTCCGCTCTGGACGTGCTGCATGATCCGCAGGCGACCCTGCTTGGCCATCTCCAGGATGGCGAGGAAGGTGACCACCAGCTCGGCCTTGGACTCTTTGGGGTGAAAAAGGTCGGTAAAAAGGATGGACCCTTTTCTGGCGAGCCGCTGGGCAACCTCTTCAATGCGCTGGCGGACGCTGAGCTTTTCCGTGGAGAAATCCACGGCGTGGTCCCGGTAGCGCCCTGCCATGAGCTCCCTGAAGGCGTTGACCAGGTCCATGAGGTCGGCCTCCATGGGGCGGTCTTCCCCTGCTGGTGCTTCCGGCGCGGGTTCACGCTCCTGGCGGACAAAGGTTGCGGTACCGAGCATTTCCCGGTCTCCCAGCCACTCGGAGGCGCGCTTCATACGCAGGTATTCAAGGAGGGGCCGGGCAATCTCCATGCGCGGGTCTTCATCCTCCTCCCCCCCGGACGGGGGAAGGAGCATGCGCGATTTGATGTGGGTGAGGGTGGACGCCATGAGGAGAAAATCGCCGGCAAATTCGATATCCAGGCTTTGGAGCATCTCCAGGTAGGCCATGTACTGCTCTGTGATGATGGCGATGGGGATATCCAAGATATCCATATCGTTTTTGATGACCAGGTGGACCAGAAGGTCCATGGGGCCCTCAAAGACATCGAGTTTGACGGCGTAACGGGTGCCGAAGAGTCGGTTCATGGTGACCATTTCCCTTTACGGGTTATCCCAGGGGGGTGAATCCCACGGCTTCCCGGATCTCTTTGAGGAAGGGGACGCTGAATTCCCGCGCCCGGTCCCTGCCCTTGATGAGTTCGGCTTCGATGTCTCCGGGGTTGGCGATGAGCCGGTCGTAGGTGTCCCGGAAGGGGGAGAGGATCTCGTTGAGGTATTCAAAGAGGAACTGCTTCATTTCGCCCCAGGCAATGCCCGCTTCATAGCGCTTTTTCACATCAGCGACTTCGGCTTCGGTGGCAAAGGCCCGGAAGATTTCAAAGAGGGTGCACCCTTCAGTTGCCTTGGGCTCGCCGGGTTCCAGGGAGTTGGTCTTGATTTTCATGATGAGCTTACGGAGTTTTTTCTCCGGCAGAAAAAGGGGAATGGTGTTGTTGTAGCTCTTGCTCATTTTGCGTCCGTCGAGGCCTGAGAGAACGGCCACGGAGTCATCGATCATGGCTTCAGGCAGCACAAAGTGATCACCGTAGTGGTGGTTGAAGCGGGCGGCGATGTCCCGGGCCATCTCAATGTGCTGGATCTGGTCTTTTCCAACGGGAATTTTGTGGGCCTTGAACATAAGGATATCGGCGGCCATGAGGATGGGGTAGCTGAAGAGCCCCATGGTGATCCCTTTGTCCGGATCGCCGGTGCGGTTTTCTTCGTTGACCTGGACCTTTGCCTTGTAGGAGTGGGCACGGTTCATGAGCCCTTTGGCCGTCATGCAGGTAAGGACCCAGGTGAGCTCGGGGATTTCCGGGATGTCCGACTGACGATAAAACACGGCGTTGTCGGTGTCCAGCCCCATGGCAAGCCATGCGGCCGCCACTTCCATGCTGGACTGCCTGAGCCTGGCCGGGTCGTGGGAGCTGATGATGGAGTGGTAGTCCGCCAGAAAATAGAAGGAGCGGGCATCGGTTCTGCGGCTCGCCTCGATGGCGGGTCGGATGGCCCCGACGTAGTTGCCGAGGTGGGGTGTTCCGGAGGTTTGTATCCCTGTCAGTACGGTCTCTTTCATCGCGTTCATCCTTAAGGGCGGTCCCGCAAGGGGTGCGGAAAACCTGATATCAATGCAGTCAATAAAGCGGCCTTGCTGGTGAGGTCGCATGGTCTCTCTTTTATCTGGGCGGGGCAGGCCCACCGCGTGCCCCCTTCTCTATGCCGGAAAAAAGGCGAAAGATCAAACGTGAATCGCCTTGGGTTACCCTTCGAGGTAACCGGCGGCAAAGGCCAGTTCGTCGTCCCTGTCCTTGAGCTTCCCGTCGAGTTTGGCTGCCAGGGTGTCGGCAAGGATCTGGCTGTACCTGGGGCCGGGCTTGAGGCCCAGGGTTTTGAGGTCACGGCCCTTTATGGACAGGGTGATGTGACGAAGCTGGCTCATGTAATGGGAGATGGCTTTTTTAATGGCCTCGTCCTTTGAGATGGCCATGACGTACAGGAGCAACTCGGTTCTCAAGGGGGAGAGCTGCCGGTGCAGGTCGCTGTTTGCGGCCGGCAGGCCGTGGGTAAGCCATATGTAGGCTCCCCGGGCGTGGAACCGTTCCTCCGTAAGGAGTTTGCGGTGTTTCGGGGGGAGCATGAGGCGCCTTGCCACCACCTCGGAGACCTCCCGGTCGCAGGGGGCCAAAAGGGTCAAAAAGTAGATGACCCAGCGCTCAATGGGCTCGTCGGTGTACATGAGGTCGTGCCAGGCCAGGACTTTTTTGGCTTCGTCCAGCTGATCGATGAGCTCGTTGTGCCTGGTGATGCCCGGATGGATGATCTCCATGAGGCCCAGGTCGAAAATGCGCAGGATGGCCGGGACAGGGTTCTCTTCTTCCAGGATCTGCCTGAATTCGTTGAAGACCCTTAGCCCCCCCAGCTCCCGGAACACGTCCAGGTGGATGGCGTTTTTGATCATCTCCCGGGTCACCTTGCCGATGGTAAAGCCGAAGCGCTGCTCAAACTTGATGGCCCGGAAAACCCGGGTGGGGTCCTCCACAAAGCTTAAGTTGTGCAGGATCCGGATGCGCTTTTCCTTGATGTCCCGCTGGCCGTTGAAAAAATCAGTGAGGGTGCCGAACCCGTCGGGGTCCAGCCGGATGGCCAGGGTGTTGATGGTGAAATCCCGGCGGTACAGGTCGAGTTTGATGGAGCTGGTCTCCACCTCGGGCAGGGCAGCCGGGAAGGGGTAATACTCCATGCGGGCGGTGGCCACGTCCACCTTGAACCCGTTGGGGAAGATGATCACCGATGTGCCGAATTTGGTGTAGGTGTTGATGCGGGCCCCCATCATCTCGGCAAAGGCCTTGGCAAAGGTGATGCCGTCGCCTTCGATGACAATGTCGATGTCGTCGTTTTCCCGGCGCAGGAGCAGGTCTCGCACAAACCCGCCCACCACAAAGACCCCGAAGCCCATGCCGTGGGCCACGCGTCCGATCTTCTCGAGGAGATCCAGCATCTCTTTGGTGAGGCGCTCCCGCATGAGGGAGACCACGGGTTTTTGTTTCGGGTAATGGGGCTGGGCGCTGACCTCGCTGCCTTCGGGCCGGGCGTGCTCCTTGCTGTAGACCAGGAGGTTGAGAAGGTCGGTGCGGGTGACCACCCCCACCACGCGGTCATTTTCCACAATGGGCAGGAGCCGCTGTTTGTCGCCGATGATGCGGTCCACCAGGGTGTTGAAGTCGGTGTCCGGGCTGGCCGTGGCCACGGAGGAGAACATGAAGTCCTGGACGGGGCAGGCACCCAGGTTGTGGGAAAGGGCCCGTTCAATGACCTGGCGGGTGATGTAGCCCAGGAGCTGTTCGTTTTCGTCGTCAAAGGTGGTGACCACCAGGGCGTTGATGCTGTATCGGGTGAGCAGCCGTGACGCCTCGGACAGGGGCAAAAGCGGGGCCGTGGTGATGACCGGGGCGCTCATGAGGTGACGGGCCGTGCGGATGGGTTTGACGCGGGCGGCGAGGAGGGCGCCGAGTTTTTCTTCCACCTGGGCCAGGGGCATGTTGCGGATGGACGCGGAGGCGGCAAAGGGGTGACCGCCCCCCCCGAGGTCAGCCAGGATGGCCCCGCAGTCCACCTCGGGCAGGCAGCTTCGGGCCACCACGTGAATGCGGTTGCCCATACCGGCCAGGACGAACAGGACTCCCAGGCTCTCCATGCGCATCATTTTCTGGACCAGGGTGGCCAGGTCCGGGACGTACTCTTCCAGGGCCAGGGAGACCAGGGTGACCTCCACCCCGTTTACCATCCGGCGCTCAGACCGGTTCAGCATCTCGTTGATGAGGGCCACCTGGGCCGGGTCCAGCTCCTTTGCGATGAGGCTGGAGACGATGTCGAGGTTGGCGCCCAGTGAGACGAGCCAGGCCGCGGCCTGAAAATCCTCCGGGGTGGTGGAGGCGTAGGTGAAGGAGCCGGTGTCCTCGTAGATCCCCAGGCAGACGATGGTGGCCTCTTCCCTGGAGAGCTCGGTGCCCCGTTCCTGCATGAGGGAGGTCAGGATGCTTGCGGTGGCCCCTGCGGGACGGATCACTTCAAGGGTCCCCTTCATGGACCCGGGCTGGTCCGGGTGGTGATCGTAGATGTGGATCTCAGGGGTCTGCTCGGTGATGATGGCGGCCACCTCACCCAGCCGGGAAAGATCCCGGGTGTCCACGAGGACCACCCGGCTGACCCGTTTGCCGGCGATGTCGGTGCTTCGCTTCATGTTGAAGAGGTAGAGCAGGGAGCTGATGAAAAAGTTTTTCAGGTTTTTTTTCTCCCCGGCGTTGGGCAGGACCACCACGGAACCGGGGTAGAGCTTGTGGGCGGCCAGCACCGAGGAGATGCCGTCAAAATCGGCGTTGATGTGGGTGGTGATGACGGTCAGGCCGTCGCGGCTGGGTGGGTTGGTTTCGGGCACGGGCTCCCCTTCTGAACGTCTGTGGTGGCCGGGAAATGAACCGAAAAGACACCGTTGTCATGTCGGCTGAGGCAGGAAGGCCTCCGGGGCGGACGGTGGCCAGGTCCTGCCCGATGATCATTTTTGCGTCTTGTCCCCGGGTGTGTAAGAATGCACTTGCCCTTTACTGGGCCGTTGTGCGTTGCCACCCCCTGTTGTTTGATCGGCGGCCTTGAAATCGCGTGAAAAATTTGTTTAGCTTCGCGGGGCGCGACGCGCATGAGCATGATATAACCAAGTGCCCCCGTCAGGTCAAGGCTGCTGCCGGGCACCGGAGGCCCTTTTTAGACTATTTCTGGAAGTGAGGACGTTCCATGACAGAAGAACCGTATACCTATCTTTTTGGCCCCGTACCCTCCCGACGTCTCGGCCTTTCCCTGGGGGTGGACCTCGTGCCTTCGAAGACCTGTTCCCTTAACTGCGTGTATTGTGAAAGCGGGGCCACCACGCAGTTGACGGTCAAGCGCTCCGCCCTGGTGCCGAAAGAGGCGGTGATGGCGGAAATCGATCGGTACCTCGATACCCATGAGCCCCCGGATGCGGTGACGTTTTCCGGGGCAGGCGAGCCGACTCTCCATGAGGACCTGGGTGAGATTGCCGACCATATCAAATCACGCTGTCCCGGGGTTCGCGTGGTGCTGCTCACCAACGGTACTCTTTTTGACCGGAAGGATGTGAGGCGCGACGCGGCCCGAACGGACCTTGTCATTGCCTCCTTTGACGCATCGGGTAACGGGGTGTTCAGGGCCCTCAACCGTCCCCACCCCTCCCTTGACCCCGAGGCCATGGCCCAGGGCCTCATGCAGTTCCGGCAGGAATTTTCCGGTGAGTTGTGGATCGAGGTGTTCATTGTGCCCGGGCTCAACGACGACGATCTTGAGGTGGCACGGATTGCCGAGGTGGTGAAACGTATCGCTCCGCACCGCGTCCAGGTGAACACCCTGGATCGCCCCGGGGCCGAGTCCTGGGTCAAGCCCGCGGATAAAGCCCGTTTGGAGGCCATCACGGCTGCATTGGGTTCCGGTGAGGTTATCGGGGCGTATACCAACCGGCCTGAAACCGGAGTAAGCGACGCGGACGTGGCGTCACGGATTTTGGGGATGGTGCAGAGGCGCCCCTGCACGGCCGAGGATCTGGCGGAAAGTCTGGCGGTCCCCCGGGGGCTGGTGGACGACGCACTGGAAGCGCTCATGGGCTCCGGCCGAATCCAGCAGGAATCCCAGGCCCGGGGAATGTTTTACAAACCCTTGTAAAACAGCGACAAATCAGAAATTGATTGATAAAATGGGTAAAAACAATTAATGAATTCATAACCGCGTTTTTGTTTCCTGAATTTGTGTCTCAGGAATTGCGGGTGCATGGCAGGGTCTTGTCTGCGATGCACCCTGCCCTGTCCGCTCAACCGCAAGGTCGTTTCGACGTTTCAAACGTGTCCCCATCCGGACATGATGATGCCAACCCGCTCTCCAGTTTTTGTAGGAGGTTGACGATGCCTGTTTATCTCTGGGAAGGGAAGAACAGAAAAAACGAAACCCGTAAAGGGGAAATGGAAGCCCGCAGTGAAGAGGCGGTCCGTTCAAACCTCACACGCATGCGCATAGCGCCGACCAAGGTCAAGCAGAAGCCCAAAGATCTCCTGGAGAACATCACCTTCCTTCAGCCCAACGTGATGGAAAACGATATTATTGTCTTTGCACGGCAGTTTTCCACCATGATTGATGCGGGGCTTCCCATTATTCAGTGCCTTGAGATCCTGTTGAATCAACAGGAGAACCCCACCTTTAAAAAGGTGATCAAGGAGGTCAAAGGGGATGTGGAAGGGGGGCAGACCTTTGCAGCGGCCCTTAAGAAGCACCCGAAGCTTTTTGACGACCTGTTTGTCAACATGGTGGCGGCCGGAGAAGCAGGGGGTATCCTTGATATCATCCTGAGGCGCCTGTCCAACTACATGGAAAAGATGATGAAGCTCAAGCGCCAGGTAAAAGGCGCCATGACCTACCCCATCGTCACCATGGTCATCGCCGTCATCGTGGTGGGCGTGATCCTGGTATTTGTTATCCCCTCCTTTAGTGCGATGTTTTCAGATTTTGGGGCAGCCCTGCCCCTGCCCACCCAGGTTGTCATCAACATGAGCGAATTTGTCCGCGGGAAAATCCTCTATATCCTGGGCGGGATCATCCTTGCGGTCATCGCCTACAAGCAGTTCGGCAAGACGGTGAAAGGGCGGCGGGTTCTTGACCGAACCTTTTTAAAGGTGCCCGTGTTCGGGATCCTGATTCGCAAGGTGGCGGTCTCCAAGTTTACCCGCACCATGGGGACTATGCTCAATTCAGGGGTTGCCATTCTGGACGCCCTGGATATCGTGGCCAAGACCGCGGGCAACGTGGTCATTGAAGAGTCCATCTACGAGGTGCGTGCCGGGATCTCAGAAGGCCGCACCATGGCCGATCCCCTCATCGAGAGCGGGATTTTTCCTTCCATGGTGTGCTCCATGATCGCGGTGGGGGAGTCCACCGGGGCCCTTGATACCATGCTGGAAAAGATCGCGGATTTCTACGACGATGAAGTGGATCAGGCCGTGGAAAACCTCACCTCTCTCATTGAGCCGTTCATGCTGGTTTTTCTGGGGACGGTCATCGGGGGGCTGGTGATTGCCATGTACCTTCCCATCTTTAAACTGGCCAGCGTTGTGGGCTGATGTCCAGGCAGCCGGTGGGGGGAAACGTCGGCGTCGGAGGGAAGCCGCCGGAGCCCAAGGGGCAATCGGTCCGCGCGGGCGGCGCCGAGTTTGTTCGGAAGCTTCGCTGGCTGATGCTCAGTCGGTCCCTGTTTGCCATGCTCACCCTCGGGGCGACCCTGGTCTACCGCGCCGGGGAGCACCTCTCGTTTTTTGTCGAACCCCTCACCTCCCTTTATGTGGTGGCGGGGTTTGTTTTTCTCGTGAACCTGTTGTATCTGGGGGCCTTTCGCTGGTTCAAGCATGAGGAGGCCTTCGGGGGCGTTCAGGTTTTCGGGGATGTTCTTGTTGTCTCCGCCATTGCCTACCTCACCGGGCTTCTCTACAGCCCCTTCCTTTTTCTTTATCCCATTGTCATTATTTGCGGCACCATCATCCTGGGCAGGGTGGGCGGATACCTCACCGCCGGCATCGCCTGCATTGCCTTCGGAGCCCTGGTGGACTTTCAGTACTACGGGTTTATCACGCCTCCGGGGTTTGAGTTCAGCCCCTTTGCTGAAGAGCTCACCGGTCAGGTTGTCTTTTACAGGACGTCGGTGCTGTTTCTTGCCTGCCTTGTGACCTGCCTTGTGAGTGGGTACATCGCAGAGCAGGAGGTGCGGGCCAGGGCGGATCTGGCGGTGATGGAAGAGCAGGTCAAACGGGTGGAGAAGATGGCCGTCATCGGCGAGATGGCGGCCGGTTTGGCCCATGAGATCAAAAACCCCCTGGCTTCCCTGTCCGGTTCCATCCAGATGCTCAAAGGAGAGACCGGGTGGGAGCCCCACCATGAAAAGCTCATGGGGATTGCTGTGCGCGAGACCGCGCGGCTGTCGGGCCTGGTGACGGAGTTTCTTCTTTTTGCCAGGCCCGGAGCGGGAAGCCCGGTACCCATCCTTGTGTCCTCGGTTGTGGAAGAGACCGTGGCCCTTCTGGAGCAGGATTCTCGCCATGGGCACCACGTCGGGGTGGAGGTGCTCGTGGTGGAGGGCCTTACGGTTTGCATGGACCTGGGCCATCTGCGCCAGGTGCTGCTTAACCTCTTGATCAACGCCACCGAGGCGGTTTCCGACGGAGGCTCTGTGATTGTTTCGGGGTACAGGGAAAACCGGAAATGCGTGGTGCTCTCGGTGAAGGATGACGGTGCGGGCATTGACGCAGAGATCGCAAAGCACATTTTTGACCCCTTTTTTACGACCAAAAAGGAGGGGACGGGCCTGGGGCTTTCCATCGTTCACAGGCTGCTGGATGAGTGCGGTGGAGGGATTCGGGTCATGAGTCGACCCGGGGAGGGCGCGGAATTTACCCTTTCCCTTCCCTCCGGGTCGGGCTCCCTTCTGTCACGACAACTTCCGGACCGCTGTTGACAGGGGCAAACGAAATTGGTTAGGTTAGGGACCTTTGATCAAACCCGGGGCAAAGAGGCCTTTTAAGTCCCTGTGATGTGGGGGATGAGGTGCGGCCCTTAAGGCCGGGGGCGCCAGGGGACCCTGACGGGCTCAAAGCAGGACATATCCGAAGCCGCGGCTTCTGAACATAACAATGAAGATGCGACCGTAAAAAAATACGCTGCGAATGGTTCTCCCTTCCATTTGGCAAGGGCAACCCCGGCACCGGATGTGCCGGGGCAGGGCTGTTTTTTTACGGAGCCATCAATAAAGTGAGCAGCAAAAGCATGAGCAAAGAAAGCGCACAGGACGTCGTTGAACAGAGAAAAGCGAAAAATGAAGAGCTGAAAGGGCGGGGCGTCAACCTCTACCCCAATGACCTGCGGGTGACCCATACCGTTGCCGATCTCAAGGCCTTCATTGAAGCCGAGCCGGAGAATACCGGTGAAGAAGGGGCTGTCTTTACCGTGGCCGGGCGTATCATGGCCATCAACCGCATGGGCAAGTCCTCGTTTGTCCGGTTTCGGGACCGCAGCGGCCTGATGCAGGCCTTTGTTGCCAAGGACAAGGTGGGGGATGAGGCCTACGACCTCTTTAAGAAGATGGACATCGGCGATTTCCTCGGCCTCACCGGTACCCTTTTTAAAACCCGCACCGGCGAGTGGACCCTTCAGCCCACCTGCCTCTCCCTCGTGTGCAAGTCCGTGCGCCCGCTGCCCGAAAAATTCCACGGCCTCAAAGACCCTGAAAAACGGTACCGCCAGCGGTATGTGGACCTGATCATGAACCAGGACGTCAAGGAGATCTTCCGAAGGCGAAGCCGCATGGTCCAGGCCGTGCGTGAGTTCCTCCTGGAACGGGACTACCTTGAGGTGGAAACCCCCATGATGCAGCCCATTGCCGGCGGAGCGGAAGCCACTCCCTTTGTGACCCATCACCGCGCTCTGGACATGGACCTTTACCTGCGCATCGCACCGGAGCTTTACCTGAAGCGTCTGGTGGTGGGCGGATTCGAGCGCGTGTTCGAGATCAACCGCAACTTCAGGAACGAAGGGGTGTCCACCCGGCACAACCCGGAGTTCACCATGATCGAGTTCTACCAGGCCTACGCCAACTACGAAGACCTCATGGACCTGACCGAGGAGATGTTTGCCTTTGTGACCGAAAAGACCACCGGGTCTCCGGTCATTGAGTACCAGGGCGACACCATCGATTTCAGCAAGGCGTGGCGACGCATTCCCATGATGGACTCCCTGGTGGAGATCGGCGGGGTGGACAAAGAGATCCTGGACGATCACCAGGGCCTCCTGGCCTTTGCCGAGGCCAAGGGCATTCACATCACCAAAGCGGACCGCATGGGCAAGGTGATCACCAAGCTCTTCGACGAGCTGGTGGAACCCAACCTCATCCAGCCCACCTTCATCACCGGGTATCCGGTGGAGGTGTCGCCCCTGTCCCGTCGCAGCGACACCCAGCCGGAACTCACCGACCGCTTTGAGCTCTTCATCGCAGGCCGTGAGATCGCCAACGGCTTCTCCGAGCTCAACGACCCCGAAGACCAGCGGGGCCGGTTCCTCCAGCAGGTTGCGGACAAGGAAGCGGGCAACGAAGAGGCCCACAACATGGACAGTGATTACATTGAAGCCCTGGAGTACGGGATGCCTCCCACGGCAGGAGAGGGCATCGGTATTGACCGCCTTGCCATGCTGCTCACCGACTCCCCCTCCATTCGCGAGGTGATTTTGTTCCCCTTGATGAAGCGAATCGAAAAGTCGTGATATGATGCCGTCGGTGGGGCAGAGCCCTGCCGACGGTTTTTTTAATACCTCCTGTAAAACGATGGTTGAATGAGCCGAATCGGATCGCCCCTTTCCATATCGTATGAACTCCTCATTGCCTTGCGCTATCTAAAGGCCAAGCGCAGGCAAGCCTTTATTTCCCTTATTTCTTTGCTTTCGGTTGCCGGTGTTGCCGTGGGGGTGATGGCCCTTGTGGTGGTGATTGCCGTGATGACCGGGGCTGAAAAGGATTTCAAGGCCCGCATCCTGGGATTCCAATCCCATATTACCGTGATGAAACGTGGCGGCGGCATTGCCGACCCGGCGCACCTCCTGAATGTGATCGAAGGGGTGGACGGGGTGACGGTGGCCGCTCCTTTTGTCTACGGGCAGGTGATGCTGCGCTCCGGTTACGGCGTGTCCGGTGCCGTGCTTCGCGGGGTGGATCCCGCTGCCGGCGTGACCCAGATCGAGGGGTTCCCCCCGGAGCGCCTCGAAACACAGCTCGCGCGCAAAGCCCCTTCCCGGGGACGCCCCCCGGCACCGGGGGTGGTGCTCGGCAAGGAGCTGGCCTTGAATTTAGGGGTGGGAGAAGGGGACATGATCTACCTGATCTCTCCCAAGGGGATGATATCCCCCATGGGCCACGTGCCCTCCATGCGGCAGTTCAGGGTGGCGGGCCTCTTTGATTCCGGGATGTACGAATACGACAGCGCCTTTGCCTACATCCATATCGATGACGCCAAGTCCGTTTTTCGTTTGGGGGACAAGGTCTCGGGCATGGATGTCTGGATTGATGCTCCCTATGACGCCCATCAGGTCCGCGAAGGGATCCTTGCCCAGATGGGGCCCATTTTCTGGGCCCGGGACTGGATGCAGATGAACGCCAGCCTCTTTTCAGCGCTCAAGCTTGAGAAGGCGGCCATGTTTGTGATCCTCATCCTCATTGTTCTGGTGGCGGCCTTTAACATCGCCAGCAGCCTGATCATGATGGTGATGGAAAAGACACGGGATATTGCCATCTTAAAGGCCATGGGCGCCACGGACGGCAGCATCATGCGGATTTTTGTGTACCAGGGTACCCTCATCGGCATGGTGGGCACCTCCATCGGCGTGGTGCTGGGGGTGGTACTCTGTTTTTTTCTGAAGCATTTCAAATTTATCGACCTGCCCAAGGTCTACATTTTTTCAACCCTGCCGGTGCGGCTGGAGGCCATGGATGTTCTGGTCATCTCCGCTTCGGCCTTTGGCATCTGTTTTCTGGCCACCCTGTACCCGGCGTGGCAGGCTTCCAGGCAGAACACGGTGGAGGCGATACGTTATGGGTGATTCAATGAGAGGCGCCTGCCTGTCCCTGGAGGGCATTTCCAAGTCGTACAGTGCCGGTGGGGTGGACCTGGACGTGCTAAGGGATGTCCATTTCTCCATGATGGGGGGCGAGCGGATTGCCGTTACCGGCGCGTCCGGCATCGGCAAATCAACCCTTTTACACATCGTGGGGGCCCTGGACCGGCCCGACGCGGGGCGGCTTGTCTGCGACGGCATGGATGTCTTTGCCGCGGACGACAAACACCTTGCGGATTTTCGCAATCGAACCATTGGCTTTGTGTTCCAGTTTCATCATTTACTGCCGGAGTTTACAGCACTTGAAAATGTGATGTTGCCCCGGTTGATCAGAGGGGAAAAGGGAGAAGGGCCCCTGAAGGACGCCGAGGCGATCCTTGACAGGGTCGGCCTTTCTCGTCGGCTTCACCATCGGGCGGGGGAACTGTCCGGGGGAGAACAACAACGCGTGGCCATTGCACGAGCGGTGGTGGGACGGCCCGCGATTCTTCTGGCTGATGAGCCGACCGGTAACCTGGACGGAAAAAACAGCAGCCAGATCCATGAGCTGCTCGATGACTTGAACCGTGAAACCGGCATGACGGTTGTGGTGGTGACCCACAACCTGGAGTTGGCCGGGTACATGGACCGCCAGGTAACCCTGGAAGGGGGACAGCTCGTTGAACGGACTTGATAACAAGGATAACAGTATGATGACTCGACTGACCAGATCTCTTCTCTCTTCTCTGATGATCGTGATCGTGGTAATGGCCGGAGCCAATCCCGCCCGGGCTGAAGAGGCGGCAAAACGAATCGCCGTTCTCCCTTTTCACGTGGCCTCTGAAACGGACCTCTCGTACCTCTCCGGGCAGATTCCCGAAACCCTTTCCGGCCAGCTTCAGCGGGATGGCGGGGAGATGGTGGATGCCGGGCCCCTGCTGGATGCCGTGGGTGAGAACGGATCCGTGGATACCGGCCGCCTGGCAGCGTCGGCTGCCTCTGAAAAGATTGATCATGTGGTCTGGGGTACGTTGACCCAGGCAGGGGATACCTTCCGGTTGGACGCCACCCTGCTCGACGTTAAGAGCGCAGCCACCATGCCCCTTTCCAGCGAAGGCAAGGGGGTGGAAACCCTCATTTCCACCGTTGGCGATCTGGCCGTGAAGATCGGCTCCCGGATTTTCAGCTTCGAGACCGTGGCGGACGTGAAGGTGGAGGGCAACCGGCGCATCGAAGGAGACGCCGTCCTTCGGGTCGTTCGGGTCAAGGCCGGCGACCGGCTGAAAAAAGACGCCCTTACGCGGGATATGAAGGCCATTTACCGCATGGGCTACTTTGAAGACATCAAGGTGGTGGCCGAGCACCATGACGACGCCACGGCCACGGTGATTTTCCGCGTGAAGGAAAAGCCCACCATCCGCAACGTTCTGGTCTCGGGGAACCATGTCTTCGACGACGAGAAGGTGAAAAAGAACATCACCCTTACCAAAGGCGCGATTTTCAACACCGGCGCCTTAAACACCTCCATCAAGCAGATCGAAAGCCTCTACAACGAAAAGCACTATTACAAGACCAAGGTGAGCTACCGGCTCATCGATGTGGAGAACAACCAGGCCGACCTCGAATTTACCATAGAGGAAGGGGAGAAGATCTGGATCAAAGAGATCGCCGTGGAGGGCAACGATTTTTTCTCGGATAAAAAGATCCGGAAGATGATCAAGACCAAGAAAAAGGGC
The DNA here is from genome assembly GCF_900101345.1 of Desulfoluna spongiiphila. Classification (GTDB taxonomy): domain Bacteria; phylum Desulfobacterota; class Desulfobacteria; order Desulfobacterales; family Desulfolunaceae; genus Desulfoluna; species Desulfoluna spongiiphila. Next base: position 120,524 of record NZ_FMUX01000006.1, read on the forward strand.
TTCTTCTCCTGGCTGACCTCCTCCGGTACCCTGGAAATGGCGGACCTGAACGTCGACATGGCGGTGATCAACGCCGAATACCAGAAAAGCGGTTTTATCGATTGCCGCATCGCGGATCCCGTGGTGGAGTACAAGGGCAAATGGATCTACATCACCGTAAAGATCGATGAAGGGATTCGCTACGCCCTGGGCCGGGTGGATGTGGACGGGGATATCCTGGACACCAAAGAGGCGCTCCTTGAGCGGCTGACCGTGGAAGAGGATGAGTTTCTCAACCGGGAAAAGGTCCAGAACGATGTGGTGGCCCTGACGGACACCTACAGCGATGAAGGGTACGCCCGAGCCTCGGTGGTGCCCGATATCCGGCGTAACCGGGAAGAGAAGGTGGCCGATGTGACCTACCGGGTTTCCAAAGGGAACCTGGTCTACTTTGACAAGATCATCATCACCGGCAACTCGGTGACCCGGGACAAGGTAATCCGTCGTCAGCTCAAGGTTTACGAGCAGGAACTCTACCGCGGTGTCCGGCTCAAGGAGAGCGTTCGGAACCTTTATCGCCTGGAGTATTTCGGGGACATCAAGGTGAATACCCTGGACACCACCGACCCGGACAAGGTGAACCTTTCCATCGACGTTAAGGAAAAACCCACCGGGACCTTCACCTTCGGCATGGGGTACAGCAGCGAGGACAAACTTTTCGGCACCACCTCCATCTCCAAGCGCAACCTCTTCGGTCGGGATCAGTCCATCGATTTGAAGGCGCAGTTCGGCGGCACCGGCAACAAGTATTCGCTGATCTTCGTGGAGCCCTGGCTTTTTGACATTCCCCTCTACTCCAAGTATGAATTGAAGAACTGGGATGACGAATACACCTCCTACGACAAAGAGACCGTGGGTGGCGGGTTGACCCTGGGTTATCCCGTCTTTGATTACACCCGCGCCTATGTCTCCTACACCTTCGAGAAAAACACCATTGATGACATTGACCCCACGGCCTCGGATCAGATCAAGGAGATGGAAGGGGAGAACACCCTGAGCAGCGCCGCCTTCAGCCTGAACTATGACTCCAGGGACCGGCGCTACAACGCCCAGACCACCCGGGGTTTCAACCACACCCTGCGGGTGGAGCATACCGGCGGGCCCCTGGGGGGCGACATCAGTTACTCCAAGTACACGGCGGAATCGAGCTGGTTCTTTCCCGTGTTGTGGAAGCTGGTGGGCATGCTCCACGGCGAAGGGGGGATCGTCCATGAAAACAGCGACGGCTTCCTGCCGGACTACAAGAAGTTTTACTTAGGGGGCATCAACTCCCTGCGCGGGTTTGATTTCGAGGATGTCCACCTTGAAGATGAAGACGGAAAATCCATCGGCGGCGAAAAATACGTGCAGTTCAACGCGGAACTCATCGCGCCCCTGTTCGGGGTGGATGGCCTAGTGGCCCTGATCTTCACCGATGCGGGTAACGTCTACGAAGAGAACGGGAACATCGACCTGTCGAGCCTTCGCCAGACCTACGGCTTCGGCTTCCGCTGGTACTCGCCCATCGGCCCCATCCGTTTTGAAAGGGGCTACATCCTGGACCCCGAACCCGGTGAAGACTCGGGACGCTGGGAGTTTACCATGGGCACGGCTTTTTAAAGAATACGTCGGCACCGGCCGATGTGAACGATACCACCGAATGAAACGGGGGCTTTTATGCGATGCGTTACCAGGTGCCTGATGGCGGCTCTTTTCCTGGCTTTTTGGGGGGGAAGCGCCCTGGCAGCCGACGTGGCGAAAATTGGTGTGGTGGATTTCCAGCGTGTGCTGAAGGAATCCCGGGCGGGCCGTGAGGCCGCCGAAGCCCTTCGAACCAAGCAGGCGGAACGCACGGCAGAGCTGGGGCGCTTGAAAAAGCGCATCGGGGCTCTGCAGGGTGACCTGGAGAACCTTGCGCTCTCGGCCACCTCCCGTGACGTGGGGGAAAAACGCAAGGAACTGGAGACGCTCCTGGGTGAGTTCAAGGCGGCGGATCAGAAGTACAGCCGTCTGTTTGAGGAGATCAACCGCAGGCAGACGGAAAAGATCAGAACGGAGCTGGCCGGACTTATCGACGGCCTCGGCCGAAAAGGGGGCTACCTGTTGATCGTTGAAAAAAAAGAGGTGCTCTACGCCCCCAAATCCATGGACATGACAAGCAGGCTCATAGGCCTGTATGATAAGGCATACGAAAAGAGGTAAGATGAAGCGGACCGTTCAAGACATTGCCGACATGCTGGGAGGCACCGTTATTGGTGACGGAACCCGGACTGTCACGGCTCCGGCGCCTTTTGAAGACGCAAAAGAAGATCAGGTTGTCTTTGCAGGGGATGCAAGCTACCTGAAACGGCTCTCGGAGACAGGCGCCGGCACGGTGCTCGTTCCCGAAGCACCGGGCGACACGGACAAGAGCCTCATTGTGGTGGCCAACCCCCGGGTGGCCTTTATACGGCTCATGGAGCTGTTTGCCCCGGGCCGGGAGGTGGCGCACAAGGTGAGCCCCCAGGCCTTCATCGGGGAACAGGTCACCTTCGGCGGACCGGTTGAGATCGGCCCCGGTGCGGTGATCGGCGACAACGTCTCCCTGGGAACGGGGTGCCGCATTTTCCCCGGCGTTGTGGTGGAAGAGGGCGCCCGCCTGGGCGATGGCGTGACCCTTAAATCAAATGTCACCATCGGCCATGGCTGCATTTTAGGCAACCGGGTGGTGATCCACTCCGGCAGCGTCATCGGCAGCGACGGATACGGTTTTGCCCCGGAGGGAACGAGCTACCGCAAAATTCCCCATACCGGGATTGTCCAGATCGACGACGACGTGGAGATCGGCGCCTTAAACGCCATCGATCGCGCCACCGCCGGGCGGACCTGGATCAAGCGGGGGGTGAAAACCGACAATCTGGTCCATGTGGCCCACAACGTGGAGGTGGGAGAAGACACCCTTCTGGTGGCCCAGGTGGGCATCGCCGGGAGCACCACGGTGGGCAACCACGTGATCCTGGCCGGCAAGGCGGGGATCTCCGGGCATATCCATATCGGCGACAACACCATTGTGGGGCCTGACGCCGGAGTGGTAAAATCAGTGGGTGAAGGTGAAGTGGTGTCGGGAACCCCGGCCATGCCGCACAAATTGTGGCTCAGACTCATGGGGCTCATGCCCAAACTGCCCGATCTCAAGCGAACGGTTGACCGCCTTGAAAAGCGGGTGGCCCGCCTTGAGTCCGAAGATTAGGCAGGTTTCCCAACGATTCGGGCCCCTTCCCGTTGCGGGCTCGTCGCGTAACGTATACACTTTGGGGAGTCTCCCTTTGGTGTGTTGTGCCGCGATATACCAGAACCAGAAAAGAACATTGACAGTTTTCGCACCGTGCCGGTGTGCAGAAATATAAGGATGTGCCATGACAAACATACACCCGACAGCCATTATTGACCCTTCGGCGGAGATTGCCGAAGATGTCGTCATCGGTCCCTACACCATTGTCAGGGGGAACACCTCCATCGGGGCCGGGACGGAGATCGCCTCCCATGTGGTCATTGACGAGCATACCAGCATCGGGCCGGATTGCCGGATTTTCCAGTACGCCTCGGTGGGAGCGGCTCCCCAGGACCTGAAGTACAAGGGAGAGGTGACCTACCTCAAGGTGGGACGGGGCACCGTGATCCGTGAATTTGTTACCATCAACCGGGGTACCGGTGTGGGCGGGGGCATTACCGAGGTGGGGGCCGAGAACTTTCTCATGGCCTACTGCCATGTGGCCCATGACTGCAAGACCGGGCGCCGGGTGATCCTTGCCAACAACTCCACCCTGGCGGGCCACTGCGAACTCGGGGACTTTTCCAATATCGGCGGGTTCACCGCCATCCATCAGTTTGTCCGCGTGGGGGCTTACGCCTATATCGGCGGCAAGTCCGTGGTGGTAAAGGATATTCCGCCCTATGTGATCTCAGCCGGTGACCGCGCCACCCTCCACGGGCTCAACAAGGTGGGCATGCGGCGAAGCGATTTTTCCGAAGGAACCATCACCGAACTGAAACGTGCGTACCGCCTTCTCTTCCGTATCGGCCTGACCTTAAACGAAGCCATCGAGCGGGTTCGCGCCGAGGTGAACCAGATCCCGGAAGTCGTGGCCTTCATCGATTTTATCCAGAACTCCAGCCGAGGGATCACCCGCTAACGATGACACCCGGCAGATACGGCGACGGCAGGGCTGCCGGGGCACCGGAAAGGAATCACGCCATGAAGGTGGGAATCATTGCGGGCAACGGTCAGTTTCCCCTGCTGTTTTCGCGCGCAGCAAAAGAGAAGGGCTACCGGGTTTACGCCGCAGCGATAAAAAACGAAGCGACTGCCGATGTGGAGGGGGTCTGCGAAGAGACCGAATGGCTCCACATCGGTCAGGTGAAAAAACTTATCCGATTTTTCCGGACCCATGGGGTGGCGGAGGTTGTCCTCGTGGGGGGCGTCACCAAGACCCATGTTTTCCGGGATATCCGTCCTGATACCAAGGCCGTGGCGTTTCTCGCCCGCATGCGCCATACCCACGACGATACCCTCTTGAGCGCCTTTGCCCGGCTTCTGGAAAAAGAGGGCCTGGCCGTGCGTTCATCCACGTTTCTGATCCCTGAGATCCTTGCCGATGCCGGCCTCTGGACCCGGAAACGGCCCACCGCATCCCAGGCCAAGGACATGCGAACCGGCTGGGATATCGCCAAGGAGATCGGGCGCCTCGATGTGGGGCAGTGCATTGTCATGGGCGGCGGGTCCGTCCTGGCCGTGGAGGCCATTGACGGCACCGACGCCACCATTCGGCGGGGAGGCGGCCTGGGCACCGGGGACGCGGTGCTGGTCAAGGTGAGCAAACCCACCCAGGACATGCGCTTCGACGTACCGGCCGTGGGCCTTCAAACCCTTCAAACCATGAAAGAGGCCGGGGTCACCGGGCTCGTTTTGGAGGCGGGGCACGCCGTGGTGTTCGACCGCGAGGCCATGGTGGCCTATGCCAATGAAAACGGCATGACCATTGTGGCGGTGGACGGCTCACCGGCATCCTGTCCGGTCCTGGGCAAGGGATAAGGCGACATCGCACCACGTTTTTTTACAGCCATGCAGGCTCCTGTCATCCATCACCCCGGGCACCCTCCGGGGTCTCCTTGTCTGTTGATCCATCCATGCCTTGAGTTTATGCGGCATGCCGCCCGCCCGGAAGGGGCGGGCCTAAGGTTAGATACATTATCACTATGAAATTTATTCAGGAATTGACGGCCGGCCAACGGCATCGCAAAATTTTAGGGCTTATCCGGAACAACTGGATGAAGCTGGGGATCTCCATGGTCTGCATGGCCTTGATCTCGGGCTCCACCGCGGCCCTGGCCTTTCTGATCAAGAATATCCTGGACGATATCTTCATCGCCCAGAACGGCGTCATGCTCAAGGTGGTGACCTTTGTGGTGCTGGGGGTCTCCCTGGTGCGCGGGGTGGCGGTTCTTGCCAAAGAGTACTTCATGAACAACGTGGGCCAGAGTATCATCACCACCCTCAGGAACGAACTCTACGGCACCATCCAGGACCTGTCCCTCTCCTTTTTTCAAAAGGAGCGGACCGGGGTCCTCATGAGCCGTATCACCAACGACGTCACCCTTATTCAGTCCATGGTCTCCACCTCGGTGACGGCAGCCATTGAGCATGTGTTTACCATCATCGGCCTCACCGGGGTGATCATCTATCGGGACTGGAAGCTGGCCCTGGTGGCCCTGGTGGTGGTTCCCGTGGCCTTTTACCCCATCGTGAAGCTGGGCCGACGAGTCCGCAAGGTGAGCACTGGAACCCAGCAGTCGGTGGGGGAACTCAACACCTTTCTCCATGAGACCTTTGCCGGAGCCAAGATCATCAAGGCCTTCGGACGGGAAGAGTACGAGAAACAGCGGTTTTACAAAAAGTCCTGGGACCTGTTCCGCTTTGAGATGAAAAAGGTGAAGGCCAAGGCACTCTCATCGCCGGTGACGGACGTCTGCGGCGGCCTCGGCATTGCGGCCGTGGTCTGGTACGGCGGCCACGGGGTCATCAACGGAACCTCCACCACCGGGACCTTCCTCTCCTTTCTGACGGCTGTGATGCTTTTGTATGAACCCTTGAAAAAACTCAGTAAGCTCAACAACACGGTCCAGGAAGGGCTGGCGGCACTGGACAGGGTGTTCGAGATCATCGAAATGGACCCGGAGATAACCGATTCCCCCGGGGCGGTGGAACTCTCACCGGGGTCCCATCGCGTGGCCTTTGAGAACGTCTCCTTTTCCTATGGGGAAGATCCGGTGCTCAAAGGTGTCGATCTTTGCGCCGAGCCAGGCGAGGTCATCGCCCTTGTGGGCATGAGCGGGGGGGGGAAATCCACCTTCATCAACCTGATCCCGCGGTTTTATGATGTGACCGGGGGCCGGATTGCCATCGACGGCACCGATATCAGGAAAGTGACCCTGGCTTCCCTGCGTAGCAGGATCGCCATGGTTACCCAGGATGCCATCCTGTTTAACGAGTCCATTCGGGATAATATCGCCTACGGCAACAGCGACGCCACCTGGGAGGACATTGTGGCGGCGTCCAAGGCAGCCTATGCCTATCGGTTTATCATGGCGCTGCCGGACGGGTTTGATACCCGTATCGGAGAGCTCGGGAGCCGTCTTTCCGGAGGGGAGAAGCAGCGTCTCTGCATTGCACGGGCCCTGCTTAAGGATGCCCCCATCCTGCTGCTTGATGAAGCCACCAGCGCCCTGGACACCGAGGCGGAGAAGGTGGTGCAGGATGCCCTGGAAAACCTCATGAAGGGGCGGACGACCTTTGTCATTGCCCACCGCCTCTCCACCATCCAGCACGCCGACCGGATCCTGGTGGTCTCCAAGGGAGAGATTGTGGAGGAGGGAAGGCACGACGACCTCCTTGCCAGGGACGGGGAGTACGCGAGGCTGCACACCATGCAGTTTTCGAGACGGCGGGCCGGCGAAAAAACATGATGTGAGCTGCTTAAGGGCTGCGGGCCGTAAACAGGCCCCCGGCCTTTAGAAAACCTGTTGCACCAAACGAAAAAAGGCGACCCTTTGCGGGGTCGCCTTTTTTTGTATGCTTATATCAGCGGTCAGGGCTACGCGTCACCGTTGATTTTGTCGCGGAGTTTACCGGAACACTTGAAGGTCACCACCTTGCGGTCACGCAAGATCATTTCGTCGCCGGTGGCAGGGTTGCGTCCTTTTCGCTCACCCTTGGTTTTGATGCAGAATTTGCCGAAACGGGAGATGAGCACATCCTCGCCGACGGCCAGGGTGTCCTTCATGATGACCAGCAGGTTTTCGATGATATCTACGGACCGCTGTTTTGAAAATCCCATTTCGCTTACGCGCATCACAATGTCGTTTTTTGTAAGTGTCATACCAACATACTCCTGAAATTTTTGCTGCTTTGAATGCCCCTGTACCGGGCATTGATAATACATATGGTGAGTTTAAGGCATAGCTTTCCCCTAATCGGGGTAGGTGCCGTGCCTGAAAATATAGTCAAAATAATAATCGTCGTATCCCTGGTCGCCGGAAGCGGCTGTTCTGGCCTCTTCCTTGGCTTTGAGGGAGCGTTTCCACAGGTCCCGTGCGTATTCGAAAAGAACGGTCTTCAAGAGCTCCGGGTTGGGCGTGATTTCACAGTTGTCCACCACAAACTCTCGGGTCCCGTCGATGAGGACCCGCGTGCTTCGGGCAAACTCGGTGTCATCCATCTCCCCGGCTTCATGCATGGCATAAAAGTCGGAGATAACCTTTTTGGCCGTTCCTTCAATGGCGTCGATACAATTCATGGCTCAGCTGACGATATCCTTGGTCTGTGTGGTTGGTTCGGACGCCGGCGGGGTGAGTTCCTCGCAAACACATACGGTACACCAGCATAGAGTGTTGCAAAACAGGCAGACCACGACATCCTGTGTGCCGGTTCCGCCGGGGTGGTGTTTTACGATTCCCCGTGGTCGGTGTCCTTACACAAAGTTTTTTTAGATATACGGATATGTTATCCTTGTCAAGCATTGAGTGCAAAAGATCGCTTTGCCCCGGGAAAACGGAGACCATAACGTTCAGCTTCCCTGTGAAACCTGTCATGCACAATGCGGTTCCCTGCAGGGGTCACGATAATCCCGATTTCCCATACCCACGTGTGGTTATATCGTTTGAGGGTTGCCTGTCAAGGGGTTTGTCCGCCGTCAGGGCTTTTGGGACGGTCGGGGACAAAAAATCAAAGGCACCCTCCTCGGCATGGTTTCCATTTCCGGGGCGGGACCCTTCCTTGGCAATTGATTTCCGGCTCTAAAATTCATATGCTCGACGGGAACATCCGGCACGGGGGCTTGGCCCTTCGGCAAGCGCCGGTACCTGGAAGGTTCGAGGGTGTAAGGTCCATGCCCGAAATGAAACAGACACACACCAGAGAGCGCCATTGACGTTATATGCATGTCCTATCGGTGGATCCGGATCGTCGCTCAAACGGCCAACACAGCGGATGTATGAGTGTTTTTTTTGCCGAGTCCCAAGGATAACCATTTAAGGAGCAGGGAGAGATTATGGGTGCAGAGGCTCTTGGCCAGGTCACGGTTGATGTGGTCCGGCAACTTCGGAATGAAGGGGTGACACATCAGGTACTTTTGATGCGGCACTCGGCGCGTCATTACAGCAACGACCCCCGCCTGGAGCCGTTTATGGGCCTGACGGACGAGGGCAAGCGTGCGGCCCTGGCTTTTGGGTGCGGCCTCGGCGCTGAGCTGCCCGTGACCCCGTGTTCCAGTTACATCGGCAGGTGTATCGAGACCGCATACCTCCTGCAGCGCGGCAGCGGGTGCCGGGCGGATCATTTCAACACCCTTGAAGAGGCCCTTTCTCCTTTTTATGTGAAAGACTTTGAACAAACCGTGGGCCTGATTCTCAAACACGACCTCACCGGGTTTATAAGGCGCTGGATCGACGGGGCATTTTCTCCTGAGGTGATGGCCCCGGCAGACCATGCCGCCTCCGTCATGCTGAAGTTTGCCGAAGGGCACCTTGCAGGGGAAACCCCGGGGCTCACCGTTGCGGTGACCCACGACTGGAACCTTTTTGCCGTCAAGGAGTTTGCCTTGAAGCTGTCCCACGAAACCTGGGGCAAGGTGGGGTACCTCGAAGGGGTGTTGCTTTATCGTAAGGAGGGACGCCTCATGGCGGTCAACCATCAGAGTCAGCCCATGGCCGTGGACGAGGCCCTGCTGGCCTCCGGGGAGGCGACCGCTGTCCATGGATGAGGCAAAGCCGCGAAAGCAGAGGGAGAAGCTCCGGCGCCACCTCACCTGGCGTGTGGCCCGGGCCATCCGGGAGTACCGCATGGTGGGGGAGGGGGACCGCGTCATGCTCTGCCTCTCCGGGGGCAAGGACTCCCTGACCCTGGTGGATCTCATGGTCTCTTACCGGAGGCAGTGCAAAGAGCGCTTTGAGATGGGGGTGGTGTTTCTTGATCACGGGTTCCCCGGGTTTCCGGAAGCGCTTCTGCACCGGCATATGGCCTTTGTGGATCTGCCCTTCGAGGTGATTCGCCAGGATATCTGGAAGACCCTGAAGGAGAAGTGCCCGGACGGAAAGAACATGTGTGCGCTCTGCGCCCGGCTGAGGCGGGGCGCCCTTTATGCCCATGCGGCGGCCAACGGGTTCTCCCACCTTGCCCTGGGCCACCACATGGATGACATGGTGGAGACCCTTTTGCTCAATCTTTTTTACGGCGGCATGATGAAGGGGATGCCCCCGAAGCTTGTCACCCGGAAAGGGGACCTTACCGTGGTGCGGCCCATGGCCTTTGTGGCCGAGGGGGATGTCCTTCGGTACCTTCGCCTTGCCGGGTACGACACAGCGCCCAGGGATCTCTGCGGTGCCGGAGAGAACGAGAAACGGCGCGAGGTCAAAGAGATCCTTGCAGGGTGGCGCAAGCACCACCCCGGTCGGGTGGAAAAGATTTTCCATGGCATGGGCAACGTGGTCCCGTCCCATCTTGCCGATACCTCGCTTTTTGACTTTTAAGCCGGACCGGTCCGGGGTAAGGTAAGCTTTTAATAGACGCATCTCAAACGATGAGGAGCCAATGGCCCATGATGTCCACACATTCGTCTGAACATACCGGGACCCTTTCCATGGTGATGTCCTGCCCCACGGATACAGGTTGTTTTGTTCCGGTCGAAGCAAGGGATTGCCCGAGAAAAAAGGGAGGATGCACCGGAAAATCCGGGGCACCTGCCCGCAAAAAGGGACTCGCCACCGAAGCGGTGGACCATTCCGGTGGCGGGGTGGTTATCGTCTGCGCCACCTGCGGGTTTCCCATCACCCGGGACAACGACCGCATGGAGGTGGGGGGCTCCCATACCCATGGGTTTGCCAATCCCCACGGCCTCTACTACGAGATCGGGTGCTTTGTCGCGGCTCCGGGCTGCGCGTTTTCTTCGGACTCTTCCGCCGAATTTTCCTGGTTTGCCGGGTACCGATGGCGCCTTGCCGGGTGCCGGGGATGCGGGACCCACATGGGCTGGCTCTTTGAATCCAAGACCGGCTCCTTCGTCGGCCTGATCCTTGCCGCCCTTACCCGGGAAGAGGAGGGCAAGGGGGAGAGGTGAAAAAGATGATAGGGGATTCAGGTCATAGGTAATAGGGCATAAGTGATTAGGGATGCGGAAGGGGAACATACAACGAACCGGGAACCGTGTGTGAAATGGTGACAAAGGTCAGGACAATATATAAGGCAGAGACGGCCGTGGTGTGTAAGCGGCCTCTTTTTATGGGGAAGGTTACGGCGGGGTTTCCGTCGCCGGCCGACGATTACGTGGAAGGGTCCATTGATCTCAACGCCCTTTTGATCAAGCACCCCGCAGCCACCTTTTTTGTCCGGGTGACCGGAGATTCCATGATCGGAGCAGGCATTCTGCCGGACGACATCCTGGTTGTGGACCGCTCTTTAGAGCCTGCCGATCGGAAGGTGATCATTGCCGTGGTAAACGGTGACCTTACGGTGAAACGGTTCCGGCGGCGCGGGGACAGGGTCTTTCTGGAGGCGGAAAACGACGCCTATGCGCCCATGGAGATGAAGGCCGGGATCAATTTTCAGGTGTGGGGCGTGGTGACCAGCGTGGTTCATTTGATGTAGAGCGGGAAGGTCATGGGCGATGGGTTATAGATCGAGGCGTTGCTACTGAGCGTATGGCTCCGGCGGCTGATCTTTTGGACCGTTTACCAAACAGCTCTGAAAAAATCTTTTTGAATGAACCCCCTTATAAGGCGGATGTGATTTTCCCTGAGGAACGAAGGGGAAAGCGCATTCGCAACCTGCTTTCGAGGTGGCACACCTCGCCGCCGGAGGCATTGCTTTTGTTTTTTTCTGAGCCCTCTTGGCCCTGTGATTCATCAGACTTTAACCATAGAAAGCAGTTTTCTATGTGCAGTTACTCTTTTTTTAAGCAACGCAACCGGAGGCAGTTTTTTGATACAGCGTATTGTTTTTTGTGATTTCGACGGCACCATCACGGAGCAGGACGGGTTTGTGAGTGTGTGCAGGACCTTTGCCCCCGAGGCAGTGGAAACCTGGCTTCCCGGGGTCATGGACGGCAGCATCACCCTTCGGGAGGGGCTCACCAAGATCCTGGAGACCATCCCCTCGTCCCAGTACCCGGCCATGCTGGATCACTGCGAGACCGTGCCCATGCGGCCCGGCCTGGAAGAGCTCATCGACTGGCTGGCGGAACGGGAGGTGCCCTTTGTGGTGATCTCCGGCGGGCTCAAAGGGTTGGTATTTCGAAAACTGGGTGATCTGGCCGAAAAGGTGGCGGCGGTCTACGCCCCGGACGTGGAGACCGACGGGTCCTTTTTAAAGGTGGTCAGCGAGTACCCGGGGGAGACAGAGCTCCTGGCCAAGGCCGATGTGATGGCCGCCTATGCCTACGGGGAAGCTGTTGCCATCGGCGACGGCATCACCGATTACAACATGGCCAAAACAGCGGATCGGGTCTTTGCCCGACGGCAACTTGCCGAGCATATGGACGCCCATGCCCTGCCGTTTCACCCCTGGACGGATTTTCATGCCATCCGGCAGACCCTGGCGTCGGTCTGGTGAAACGTCTGAAAAAATAAGCCTCCGGCGGCGAGGTGAGCCACCTCGAAAGCTGATAGCCCCTGCGCTATTCCCTTCGTTCCTCAGGAAAAAGCGCAGGGGCGTTCGTCGCGGGCTGCACCCGCCACCAATAATGACAAGGGCATCTCCTGCAAGGACGGGCGCCGGATTTCACCCTCCATGCGAATGCCCCGAAAGCGTCCGCACAACCAAGACCTCCATGCATTCGCCATAGGGTTTCAAGGTGCCCCCACCTTGCCGCCGGAGGCAGCCAGGTTAAAGACACCTCCGGCGGCCCTGCCGGGGGCCAAACTTTTGAAAAGTTTGACAAACAGGTTTTGCTCAATTTAACAGAAACCTTCGCGGAAGCCCTCACCCTGAGGAACGAAGGGGGAGGGCTTTCGCAACCTGGGGTTCAGGGGATCATCCCCTGGCCGCCGGAGGCAGGTTTTCCCTGCCCACTTTAACCATAGAAGGCTGCTTTTTCTTTTTTTGAGATGGACCCCATGTCACGTTTTGCCCTTGTGGACTGCAATAATTTTTATGTCTCCTGTGAGCGGATGTTCAACCCGTCCCTGGAGGGGCGACCCGTGGTGGTGCTCTCCAACAACGACGGGTGCGCCGTGGCCCGATCCAACGAGGCCAAGGCTCTGGGCATCGGTATGGGGGCCCCTGTCTTCACCCTGGCCGAGACCTTACGCCGTCACAATGTGGCCTGTTTTTCGTCCAATTATGCCCTGTACGGGGACATGTCCCGGCGGGTGATCCTCACCCTGGGGGAGCTGGTTCCCGACCTTGAGGTTTACTCCATCGACGAATCGTTTCTGGACCTGTCCTCTTTTCGAGAGAAGGATGTCCCGGGGTTGTGCGGGACCATTGTGACGACGGTGAAGCGGAACACCGGCATTCCGGTGTCCGTGGGGGTGGGGCCCACCAAGACCCTTTCCAAGGTGGCGGCGGGCATGGCCAAGAAGCACCCTTGTCTGGGCGGGGTCTGTGATGTGACCGATGAGAGGTGGCGTGAGCGTGCCCTTGCTGCTACGCCGGTGGGCAAGGTGTGGGGCGTGGGGCGGCGGTTTGAAAAATTTTTGAAGATGCGGGGCATTGATACGGCCCTGGACCTGGCCCGCGCCGATCGGGTCATGGTCAAAAAACGCATGGGGATCAACGGCACCCGCCTGCTGGACGAACTTTCCGGCATCAGCTGCTACCCCCTGGAGACGAACCCGCCCGCCCAAAAAGGGGTGGGGGTCTCCCGCACCTTTGCCGCGGGCATTGACGATCGAAGGGCCCTTTGCGAGGCCCTCTCCACCTATGCGGAGCGGGCCGCTGAGAAGCTGCGCACAGAAGAACTCCGGGCAGGGCTCATGGAGGTGTCTGCCATGAGCAACCGCTTTCAGCGGGACACCTTTTATTACAACACCGCCGTCGTGCGGTTTCCCGCCCCCACCTCCGACGCGTCGGAGATGATCAAGGGGGCCCTTTCGGCCTTTGACGGGATCTACAGGGAGAACGTCCCTTTTAAAAAGCTGGGCATCCACCTGCGGGAGCTGAGTCCGGAGAGCGAACAGCAGCTCCTGCTCTTTGACGCCGTGGACCGGGATCGGTCCGCCTCCCTCATGAAGGCCCTGGACGCCGTGAACACCGCCATGGGCAAGCGTACCCTGGGCTACGCCTCGTCCGGCCTTTCCGAGCCCAAGGCCTGGCGCACCCGCTTCAATCACAAGTCCCCGTCCTACACCACCTGCTGGGACGACATTCTCCGGGTCTTCTGAAATCCGGGTTAGTTGAAGTACTTTGTATAGATCGCCTGGTATTCCTGGCTTTTTTTGTACGCCTCCAGCGCGTCGGAGAACTGGTGCACAAAGGCTTCATCCACCTTGGCTTTGTTGAAGATGATGTAGTAAGGCTTCTGGGTGATGGGCTTGGGCAGGCGAACGATTTTGTCTTCTATGCCCAGCTGCTTTGCAAGCACCGCCACGTTTCCGACTTCTCCGGGGAAATAATCAAACCTGCCTTTGACCAGTTTTTTCAGGTTCAGCTCATCTGTTTTTGCCTCGGTATAGTTTTTATTTGCCTTGAGGAACTCCCAGAATTCGGTGGTGTAGGAGTAGCCGCTGCTGACCCCTATCTTATGGCCCTTGAGATCGGAAAAGTCCGTGAACGTCAGTTTTCCCTGGTCCTCTTTCCGGATAAAGAAACAGTACTCGGACTTGAGAAGGTCAATTCCCGGGTAGTGGCATGTTTTTTCCCTTTTTGCCTTGCGGCTCGCAGGAAACAACGCGTCTGATTTTCCTTCAAGGACATTTCTTTCCGCCCTTTTCCACGGGTAGGGCTTGATCTCAAAGGGGACGTCCATGGTTTTGAGGACATGGGTAACAACCTCAGGGGCAAAGCCTTTCAGCTCTTTGGTCTCTTTGTCCACCCACTCATAAGGGGGCCAGTCGTTATCGGAGGCGATATTCAGTACCTGTGTCTGGGCATGTGCCGATATGCCGAAACAGAGAATGCAGAAAGCGGATAAAATGGCAGCCGTTGCACGTTTCATAGGTGATCCCTCGTTGATGTCTGTTGGTTATGTTTGCAGCGCTTTACACGTTGAATTTACCGACCATGCCATGGAGGTGTTCCGACAGTGTTGACAGCTCTCCGGCGCTGGTGTTCACCAGGGCGATGCTGGCTGAAATCTCTTCTGAGGCCCTGTTCACGGACGCCATCTCTTTGGCGATGTCTCCTGAGACGAGTGAGCTCTCGTTCACGTTTTTATTGACTTCCTGGATGCCCGAGGCGGTTTGGGAAATATGCTCCGAGATCTCTTTGGTGGTCATGGCTTGTGAGTCGATCCCATGGGCAATGGATTCCACGGTATCGTTCACCTCGCCGATGACCCCGTTTATCCTGGATATCTCCACAACCGTGTCCGTTGTGGATGCCTGGATCTGACCGATGTGTTCCCGTATGTCCCGGGTGGCGGAGGCGGTTTGGGCCGCCAGCTCCTTGATCTCGCCGGCAACCACGGCAAATCCTTTGCCGGCCTCTCCGGCCCTTGCAGCCTCAATGGTCGCATTGAGTGCCAGCAGGTTGGTCTGGTCCGAGATATCGTTGATGATATCAATGACCGCGTTGATTCTCTGGGCTGCATCGCCCAGGTGTTCCACCTTTTCAGATGCGTCGCCCATGAGGGATACGGCTTCGCGGGTGGTGTTGCCTGCGTTGCCTGTGTTTCTGGAGACATCAAGGAGGGCCCGGTTCATGGATTCTGTGGAGGTCGCCACGGTCTCCACGCTTGTTGCGGTCTGCTCCATTGCCGCCGCAACGGTGGACATGTTGGAACTCATCTCTTCGGATGCGGCGCTTACCGTGTTTGAATTGGCAAGGAGGGCATCGGCGTTTCCTTTCATTTTTTCCGACAGGCGGGACAGGCCCAGTGACGATGTCTTCACCTTTTCAGCGCTCGTTACCATGTTTTTGACGATGGCCTGGAGCTTTTCGATAAACAGATCAAACCAGTGACCCAACTCCCCGAGTTCATCCTCGCTCCTGATGTCCAGCCGTACCGTAAGGTCCCCTTCACCCGTTGCGATCTCCTTTAAATTGTGGATGACGTTGTTCAGGGGTTTGATGACGACACGGGTAAGGCAGATGCTGATGGTGGCTGTCAGCACAAGAATAATGGCCATGACGGCAAGTATCTGCTTGAAGACAAAGGCATGGATGCGTTCGTCTGTTGTTGTGCGAAATTGATCGACTTTTGCCAGGGCCTGCTCACGGCTCCTGGTGAGTTTTGAAAGGAGGCGGGTATCTGTGTAGTAGACGGTCACGTTTCCGATGACGGTGTCTTCGAAAACAACATCGGCCTGAAGCGACAGGCTTTTGCTTAAATCCAGAGCGTCCGGGAGGGTAAGGGCAGAGGCCACAGCAGGCGATTTCCATGCGGCGGCAAAGGGTTCATTGTCTTCGTCCATGACCTGCACGGCCTCTATATCGGAAAATCCCATAAAGGCTTCAAGGGCTTTGCTGCACCCGTCGTTGTTAATATCGTTGATGAACGGTCCTGCGATTCCGCCGAGGATACCGGTGATGACCCCGGAGCTGTCCTGGAGGGCTTTTTTCTGCCGGTCCCCCTGACTTTTGGTTGTCTCTTGAATTTCAACCACATATTTTGAAAGGACAAACTCCACCATGCCGGATTGAAACCGGATGATCGCAAAACATGCCAGCGCAAGGACAGAAAAAACAATGGCGCCGCTGTAAATGGAAGTTTTTGCGACAATACCCTTTCTATTCAGCCTGAATTTGTTCACGTGGTCTCTCCGCATTACATCGTCATTAAAAAACGTATCGCATACCGGTGCTGTTCGCCAGGCACTCAAGCGATTCAGGCCGGGAGGTGGGCTTTGGGGTCGTGGTAGGTGACTCTGTCGTGCTGCGTCATTTATAATAATCGGCAGCCAGGAGTGAAACGTTTAGTAAAAAATCAGGCATACGTCCCGACAAATCCGGGATTTACCCTGTGCGCTGAATAATTCTCCCTTACGTTTCGTCAGCAATGGGAGTCGTTTTTCAATGGCCCTGATCACTCGGACGGAACCCTGTTGCTGTGGTCCAACCCTTTGGTTGGCAGGCCTGCTTTTTTTGGATACACTGGGGGCGCATCCGCAACCAGCATTCATTGTTTTCTGACCTTTTTTCTCACCCTTCGTGAAATATCCGGGCTATGTGGCCTGGCCATCCTTGCCGCCGTAGGTAGCCAGGTTAAAGATGCCTCCGGCGGCCCTGCCGGTGGCTAAACTTTTGCCTGATTTATAAAACCGGGTTTAACAAGCAGGTCTTGAAAAATGATTAGTGAGTCACTTTTGCTTTTGAGGCGGACGTGATTTTCCCTGAGGAACGAAGGGGAAATCGCATTTGCAACAAGCTTTCAAGGTGGCACACCTTGCCGCCGGAGGCATCTTTTTGGTTTTTTCTGAGCCCTCTGTGACTCTGTGACTCACCGGGCTTTAGCCATAAAATTCTGTTTTTATGTTTAATGGAGTCCGGCACTGAATAGTGACATCCCTTTTAACCCATGCACAAAGATGAGGTCCGCCCATGCGTATCGACAACGAAGTGAAACTCGGGTTCAAAGATGTGCTGATCCGCCCCAAACGATCCACCCTGAAAAGCAGGTCCCAGGTGGAGATGAACCGAACCTATGTGTTCAGGCACAGCCAGACCACCTGGTCCGGTGTGCCGATTATCGCCGCGAATATGGACACGGTGGGCACCCTTGCCATGGCAGAGGCCCTGGCGCGGCACGGCGCCGTGACGGCCCTTCACAAGTACTACTCGCCGGAGGAGCTCAAGCGGTTCCTGGCGCGTCAGGACGACTCGATCTACGACCACATCATGGTGAGCACAGGCACAATGGACGCGGATCTTGAGCGGCTGAAGCAGATTGTCCATGCACTGCCGCTTTTAAAGTTTATCTGCATCGACGTGGCCAACGGGTACACGGAAAATTTTGTGGCGGTGGTCCAGAGGGTCCGGGACCTCTTTCCGGACAAGGTGATCATCGCCGGGAACGTGGTGACAGGGGAGATGGTGGAAGAGCTGGTTCTCTCCGGGGCCGATGTTGTCAAGGTGGGCATCGGGCCGGGGTCCGTCTGCACCACCCGGGTGAAAACCGGGGTGGGGTACCCGCAGCTCTCGGCTATCATCGAGTGTGCGGACGCGGCCCATGGCCTCAAGGGGCTCATCGTGGCCGACGGCGGCTGCACCTGCGCAGGGGACATCGCCAAAGCCTTCGGGGCCGGTACCGATTTCACCATGCTGGGTGGAATGCTTGCAGGCCATGACGAATCCGGCGGGGAGATCCTCGATGAAAACGGGGAAAAGGTGGTGGCCTTTTACGGCATGAGCTCCCGGGCCGCCATGGAGAAGCACAGCGGTGGGGTGGCCGATTACAGGGCCTCGGAAGGAAAAGCCGTGACCGTGCCCTACAGGGGGCCCGTGGAAGACACCCTGCTGGACATCCTGGGCGGGCTTCGGTCCACCTGCACCTATGTGGGGGCGGCAAAACTTAAAGAACTCTCCAAGCGCACCACCTTTATCCGGGTTATGGAGCAGCACAACCGCGCCTTTGGTGACGAGTAAGATGTTTGCGCCAGCGCGGGCGGTTGCCGCTTTTTGAAAATTCGGCTATCGTCAGCCTGTCATGGCCTGTTGTTCCCTTCGGCGTGACCTTCGTCACAGCGGGACCCTGGGACGCCATGGTATGCATGGGAACGTTTGAACTGCCTGCCGGTGCTTTGGTTGGAGGTCCGTTTCGGATATCCTGTCGGCGGGTATTGTCTTGTTTTTGGAGGGTTGGCTGTATGCCGATACGATGGATTGCGGTATCTCTTTTTCTTTTGTGTGCGGGGTGCGCCCCGGTGGTGGTGGGAACCGGGGCAACGGGCGTCTACAAAAGCGCCTCGGACGAACGCACCTTTGGCAACCAGGTGGACGATGTCACCCTTACTGCCCGGGTAAAGGCTGCTCTTGCCGAGTGCAGAGAAGTTCCAACCTTCTCCGTGGATGTGGACACCATCGAAGGGGTGGTGACCCTTACCGGTATGGTGGACAACGATGGGGTGGTGCGCAATGTGGAGGCTGTGGTCCGCAAGGTCTCCGGGGTCCGTGGCGTCAACAACCTGCTCCAGGTGGGGCCCACCAGCATCGGGCAGGCCTTTGACGATAAGGTGGTGGGTATCAAGGTGAAGTCGGAGCTCATCGGGTCCCCGGACGTGGATGCCCTGCACATCGATGTGGACGTGAACAACGGGGTGGTGGTCCTGACCGGCGTGCTGGAGACCGCTGCCATGCGTGATGAGGCCGTTCGCCTGGCCGACCGCCTCGTCGGAGTCAAGCGCGTGGTGAACAACCTTGTGGTGAAATAAAAAAATCCGGGTAACGGATTGCTATTTATGTATTGCCTCCGGCGGGTCGCTTCTTTGAAAAAAGCTTCGCAAGAAATTTTCCTAATGCACGAAAAAGGCGACATGATTTCGGCGGAGCCTGGAGAGGCTCGCTTAAGACCTGTTTGTCAAACTTTTTAAACGTTTGGCCCCCGGCAGGACCGTCGGAGGCTTTTTTTATACGCTTTGACCACAGAAGGCCTTTTCGTTCCTGTTCGTTGATTGACAGTTTCCTTTTGCGGTGTGGATCTTGAAGGAAACTGCCTGTTTTTATAGTGATCCCCTTGTGTTCTGTCCCCTTCTTTGCTACCTCCTTTTTATTCTCGGATCTTACATCTGAACATCCATCATGACGATGGTCCAGGGCCTCGGATCGGATTTCGAGGCTCCTAGCCCTTTGCCCGTTGTGACGCATATTGCGTCTGATGGGGTGCGTGGGCTTTGGCTTATGGGGTGAGCAGGGGATGGGGCAGGATGCTGGAGAGACTCGACACGTTTGATTCACGGTTTGTGGCGCCGCGCCATATCGATGTGTGGCTGCCGCCGGGGTATGAAAAGGGGGGAGGAGCCAGGTATCCCGTGATCTACCTTCAGGACGGGCAGTACAACTGCCTGCCTGCGAGCAACCTCATGGGGTGGGGCTTGTGCGATACGGCCAGGGGACTCATTGAAGCCGGGGTGATCCCGCCGGTGATCCTGGCCAATATCTGGAACTCCCCGGACCGATGGCGGGAGTACGTCCCCAAAAAGCCCGTGGAGCGGTTTGTCTCCGAAACAGAGCGAGAGTCTATCCGGCAAAGGGGCAAGTGCCCCACCTCGGACCGCTACCTGAAATTTCTCACCGATGAGCTGATTCCCCACATGGAATCGGCCTATCCCCTGATCACCCGGCCCGAAGCTCGGTTTGCCATGGGCTCCAGCCTCGGGGGAATCATCTCCCTGTATGCGGTCTGCGAGCACCCGGACCTGTTTTACGGGGCAGGGTGCCTTTCATCCCACTGGCCCCTCTACGAGGGCTCCACCCTTCCTTACATGGCAGAGTCCTTGCCGGATCCCGACCGTCACCGTTTCTACTTTGATATCAGCACCGAAGCGTTGGATGCCAGGTACATCCCGTATCATCGTCGCGTGAGGGATATTCTGGCCCAAAAAGGGTACCGGGAAGGTGAGACCTGCATGAACAGGGTCTGGAAAGGCCACGACCACTCCGCCACCTCCTGGGGCAAACGGGTTCATGTGCCCCTGACCTTTCTTCTTACAGGGGGCTCGCCATAAACAGGGTCTGCTCGGAGTCGTCGTTGCCCGACAGGGCTGAGAACCCCATGGAACGGTAGAGATTGTAGGCCCTGGTGTTGTTTTCGTAGACCTCCAGGGTGACCTTGCAACAGCCCCTTTTTTTTGCCTCATCACGGACGGCAGTGAGGAGATCTTTGCCCACCCCCTGCCTGCGGAACCGGCTGCTGACCCCGATGTCGTGGATGTTGAAGGAGGGCATGGCCCGGAAGGTGGAAAAGCTTTCGATGGTGACGGCAAAGCCCGCGGGTTGCTTCTCTTCATAGGCGAGGAAGACCACCACGTCGGAGCGCTTTCGGATCTCTTCCACAAGGTTTGTGGGGATCGGAACATCGCTCGGGATTCCGGCGGTCCCTAAGCTGCGGGTGTATTCGGTAAAGAGGGTGAGAAAATCCGTTGCCTCCCTGGATTCGTCGAGGCGGGTTACCATCACGTCTGACATTGTTTCAACTCCCTGTGTGGTCTGGGCGCAGAGGGACCGGGCGGTGCGACAGGACCCCTTGGCCTGGTTGGATAATTGGGATGAGATATGCCACAGAGGAAGGGAAATCGCAATGACAATACGCTGTTGCACTCAGGGTTCGGGGCGGCACTGAAAATAGCGGTCCGTGGTTCGCTGGATGGTAAACTGCCCCGAGTCGGTGATTTTTTTCCGGGCGGTCTCGTCGGGCTGATGGCCGCTGTCCATGAAGAGGACCCCTTCCGGTACCAGAATGCGACGGATGTCCGTGAGCATGGCTGTGGGATCGTCGACCATGTGGAACATGTCCATGGCGTAGACAATATGGACGCTGTGGTCATCCAAAGGGGTGTCATACCCCCGGGTGAGAAGCCCCATGACGTTGGTGAGCCCCAAGCGAAAGGCCCTTTCGTTCACGGCCTGGATGGCCAGGGGGTGGATGTCCACCGCCGTCACCAGCCCCGTTTTTCCCACCAGCCGGGAGGCGGCCCGAAGGTATGAGCCCGGTCCGCACCCGTAATCCACCACATGCATGCCTTCCATCATCTCAAACTCCGCCAGGATATCCGTGCGCCTGCTGAAGAGGTCCTTGACCCGAAAGGCCAGGGCCATCAGCCTGAAGGCCGTGTTGGAGAGGTGTTCGTTCATGTTTTTTCCTTTTTCGTAACTGCTCAGTACCTAAAAGTGAAAGAGCCTTCGGAGGCCGTGTCGGTGGCAAAACGTTTAAAAAGTTTAACACATAGGTTTTAGACGGTAGATTCAATTCAATCTGAATCAAAGGCGAATGTGATTTTCCCTGAGGAACGAAGGGGACAGCGCATTCGCAACCTGCTTTCAAGGTGGCACACCTTGCCGCCGGAGGCAGCCAGGTTAAAGACGCCTCCGGCGGCCCTGCCGGGGGCCAAACTTTTGAAAAGTTTGACAAACAGGTTTTGCTCAATTTAACAGAAACCTTCGCGGAAGCCCTCACCCTGAGGAACGAAGGGGGAGGGCTTTCGCAACCTGGGGTCCAGCGGATCATCCCCTGGCCGCCGGAGGCGGGTTTTCCCTGCCCACTTTAACCATAGAAGGCATGCTTTTTCTCATTTACGATGGATCAGAACGGGCCGGCGGTCAAGATGGTGTCTGTATTTATCTGTGTCCTTTGGATAGATGATATGAAAAACTGTATCCATTAAAAATGAAACCAACTGTATCTTTTGGCCTTCAAGGGAGCTGGGGTAGGGTATTGCCATGAAATCGAACGTTGCGGAGAAAAAGGGGGGACAGCCTCTCTACGAAGAGGTGGCCGGGCGCCTGGCCCTCATGGTGAGGGAGGGCACCTTCAGGCCCGGGGAGAAGGTGCCGTCGATTCGCGCCATGAGCCAGCGGCTGAAGGTGAGCATCAACACGGTGAAGACCGCCTACGGCCTGCTGGAGGACCGGCGGGTCATCGAAGCGCGGCCCCAGTCCGGTTACTACGTGTGCGCACGGCTTCCCGCCATTCCGAGGGAACCGGATGTGCGGCGACCCCTTCTCAACGCCGCGGCCGTGGAGGCAGGCGAAATGGTCTCCCGTATCATGCGGGATGTCAACGACCCCGAGCGGGTGCAGTTCGGGGCCGCCATCCCTGATCCTGCGATCCTGCCGTCTGAAAAACTGGGGCGGATCATGGCGGCCGAGGTGCGCAGGGCAAAGGGCCACGGCACCGGCTACGCCATGGGCAGCGGTCTGCCCAAGCTGAGGCACCAGATCGCCCGGCACATGCTCAAAGCCGGGGTAACCCTTGCCGCCGATGAGATCCTTATCACCTCGGGGGCCTCGGAAGGGGTCTCCCTGGCCATGAAGGTCCTGTGCCGACCCGGGGACACCGTGGTGACCGGGGCCCCGGTTTACTTCAATTTTTTGCAGCTGTTCCGGGAGCTGGGGCTCAAGGTCCTTGAGGTGCCTTCATCGCCCGTGGATGGGATTCATCTGGATGCCCTGGAGCGCGCCCTGTCCCGAAACCGGGTGAGCGCCTGCCTTCAGGTGACCAACTTCAACAACCCCCTGGGGGTCTCCCTCTCCGAGGAGAAGAAGAAAGACCTGGTGGCGCTTCTTGCGCGGTATCAGGTCCCCCTGGTGGAAGACGACATCAATGGGGACATCGCCTTTGACGGCCGTCGCCCCGGGGTCTGTAAGGCCTACGACAAGAGCGGCATGGTGATCCTCTGCTCCTCCTTTTCCAAGACCCTGGCCCCGGGGTACCGGGTGGGATGGATGGTCTCAGGCAGGTTTCGGGAGCGTATGCAGCGCCTGAAGATGGTCTCCTCCCTGGCCACGGCCCTGCCCCCCCAGCTGGCCGTGGCCGAGTTCCTGGCCAACGGCGGCTACGAACACCACCTGCGGGGATTGGGGCGCACCTGCGCCCAGCGGGTGGCGGCCATGGGGGAGATGGTGGGGGAGACCTTCCCCGAAGGAACCCGGGTCACACGTCCCTGGGGCGGGTTTACCCTCTGGGTGGAGATGCCCCAGGCCGTGGATTCCATGAAACTCTACGCCGCGGTGGAACCGATGGGTATCACCGTGGCCCCCGGGGCCCTTTTCTCCATCGGCGATACCTACCAGCACTACCTGCGCTTAAACGCCGCCGCCTTTACCCCGGAGACCCGGTGGGCCCTTAAGGCCGTGGGGGATGCTGCACGGGAGCTGGTTTAATGGTCTGAAAAATCAAAAAACCAAAAACATGCCTCCGGCGGCGAGGTGTGCCACCTCGAAAGCAGATTGCAAATGCGCTTTTCCCTTTCATTCAAGGCGTGGTGCGGGTATCGCGTTAAATAGCTGTTTATCAAATTTTTCAAAAGGTTGGCCCCCGGCAGGGCCGCCGGAGGCGTTTTTATTTCGATTTTTACACCCAACAAAGTGATGGATGATATGCGAAATGTGATGTTTTACGTGATGACGATTTTGATCTGGGGCTCCACCTGGCTGGCCATTACCTTCCAGCTGGGGCGCATCGACCCCATGGTGTCTGTGACCTATCGGTTTTCCCTGGCCGCGGTGCTTCTTCTGCTGTGGTGCGCCGTGCGGCGTCTTCCCATGCGGTTTACCATGGGAGAGCACCTGGCCATGGCCGCCCAGGGTTTTTTCCTGTTTGCCCTAAACTACTGGCTTTTTTATCTGGCGGAGCTTCATATCGCAAGCGGCCTTGCGGCGGTGATTTTCTCCACGGTGATGGTGATGAACGTGGTGAACGGGGCTTTGTTTCTCAAGACGCCCGTGGACGCCAAAGTGGTGGCGGGGGGCGCTTTGGGCCTTGTGGGCATCGGGCTGGTGTTTCGGCCTGAGCTCACCTCGTTTCACCTGGGAGACAGCGGGGCCAAGGGGTTGCTGCTCTGCTTTGCGGCCACCTACCTGGCCTCCATCGGCAATATCCTGTCCGCCCGCAACCAGAAAGCTGGGCTTCCCGTGGTGCAGACCAATGCCTTCGGCATGCTGTACGGGGCCCTGCTCATGCTGGGCCTGTCCGCCCTTCTGGGACGCTCCTTTGCTTTTGAGATGAGCACGGCCTATGTGGGGTCCCTGGTTTACCTGGCGGTCTTCGGGTCCATCGTGGCCTTTGGCTGCTACCTTTCCCTTATAGGCCGCATCGGCGCGGACCGGGCTGCCTATGCCACCCTGGTCTTTCCGGTGGTGGCCCTGGTGATCTCCACGGTCTGGGAAGGGTATCAGTGGAGCGGGTTCGCCTTCAGCGGCGTAGCCCTGATTCTTGGGGGGAACCTTTTGCTGCTCAACCGAAAAGAAGCCAAGAAGAAGCCCGGGCCGGACTGTTCCGTGTCATCACAACCGGCAACGAAATCCCCAGAGACCATGACCGCCTGAACCTGGTCGGACACGATGGAAAGGAACCGATGAACCATGGATATGGTGCTGCAGCTGTGGGGAGGCTCGTTTTACCTCATCAATAAAATGTGTTTTTCCCTTGCCGAGGGGCGTGGTGAGTCGAGGAAGCGTCAGCTGAAACTCTGGGGCTGGGGAATCTACATTCTCGGGGTCCCGGCCTGGGTGACCATTTTGATCCTCAAACACAACTGGATTGCCGCATCCATTGAGGCCGGAGGCATTCCTTCCATGGCGCTGGGCTTGTTCAGCGTGTACCGGAACAACGGAAAAAACCATGGGGCCCTTGATGGGGTGGCCACGGTCTGCACGTACGGGTTCATGGTACTCGGTGCGGGCTTCAGCCTCTACGATTACCACGGCCTCAACTCGGTATCCCAGGTGCTGGAGATCGGGGTGATGGTGGGGTTTCTGATGGGGAGCTATTATCTGGCCAAGGAGAGGCACATCGGGTGGCTTTTTTTTATGCTGATGAACGGAAGCATGGGTACCCTGATGCTTCTGCAGGAAAAACCCATTTTAGCGTTCCAGCAGGGAGTGTCCCTCTGTTTTGTTATGTACGGCTTCATGCGTGCCATAGGGACTTCATTGGACGGGGAGAAGGAGATCATGATCCGATAAGAGAGCTGAGATTCAGTAAAATAGATGCCTTTGCCACACCGCATTTATCCGGGAACTCCGCCCTCGGGTATTGCCTGATCCGCCACGGGTTGTGGCAGGGTGAGACCGTGGTGATCGAATAAAATGGATCGACGGATCGACCCAACATCTTGAATCTCTGAAAGAAAACAGCGCCGGACGAAACGGTTCGGGTGCTTTTCGGCGGCGGGGCGGTGACCCGGATCAACGGACATTATGTGCTAACAGAATAAAGGAAGAGACCATGAAAACCATCGGACTGCTGGGTGGGATGAGCTGGGAATCCACAGCCAGCTATTACAAAGTTATTAACGAAGGGGTCAAGGGGGCTTTGGGCGGCCTTCATTCGGCCAAGATCTGTCTGTACAGCGTCGATTTTGAGGAGGTAGAAGCGCTCCAGGATGCCGGAGACTGGGCCGCTGCCGCAGAGCTTCTCGGCCGCGCCGCAGCCTCGGTGGAGGCCGGGGGCGCAGATTTTCTCATGATCTGCACCAACACCATGCACAAGGTGGCCGAAGACGTGGAGGCGCAGCTCTCCATTCCTCTTCTTCACATCGCCGATGCCACGGCTGAAGCCCTGACCGCCGATGGGATCTCTAAGGTGGGGCTTCTGGGAACCCGCTTTACCATGGAAGAGGATTTTTACACAGGCAGGCTCAGTGACCGGTTCGGTCTTGAGGTTGTGACCCCGGATGCCCGAGGCCGTGGGGATGTCCATAACGTGATCTACACGGAACTCTGTCGCGGAGAGATCAACCCCTCTTCCAGAGAGCGCTTTGTGGAGATCATCGGAGAGCTTAAAGCCAAAGGCGCCGAAGCCGTGATCCTTGGCTGTACGGAGATCGGCTTGCTGGTGGGCCCTTCGGACACCTCGGTGCCCCTCTACGACACCGCTGCCATCCATGCGGCCAAAGCGGTGGCGCGTGCCATTGGGTAAGGTTGGGAAAAGGAAAAAGCTGAAAGCATGCCTCCGGCGGCAAGGTGTGCCACCTTGAAAGCAGGTTGCGAATGTGTTTTCCCCTTCGTTCCTCAGGGAAAAACACATTCGCCTTTGATTTAGATTAATCGGAATCTGTTTTTAAATGCGTTATCCGCTTCATTCCACAGAGAAAATAACACGTGCCTTTGATTTAGATTGATTCGAATTTGTTTTTAAAACCTGTTTGTTAAACTTTTTAAAAGTTTAGCCCCCGGCAGGGCCGCCGGAGGCTTTTTTTTATGCGGTGTACTCTTCTTTCAGATCCTGAATTTTCCCACCTGCTCCTGCAGGCCCCCGGACAGGCCGGTGACGTCTTCTGCGTGGGTATTGACCACGTCGCTGCTGGAGACGAGGGCGGAGGCGGTGTTGCTGGCCTCGGTGATCTCCCGGGCGATCTGTTCGGCAAAGCGCGCACCGTCTCTGGCCTGGTCGTTGACCAGGGCGATGGCACGGGAGGACTGGGCCAGGTTGCCTGAGATCTCTCGGGTCGTCACGGACTGCTCTTCGATGGTGGTGCCGATGGTCTGGATGATCCGGTCGATTTTGTGGATGGTGTCGGCGGTGGCGTTCATGCCGGCGGTGGTGTTTTTGGCGGCGTTCTGGATGCCTACGATCTGTTCGTTGATCCGGGTGGTGGCCGCCCCTGTTTCGTGGGCCAGGGTTTTGATCTCGTTTGCCACCACGGCAAAGCCCTTGCCGGCTTCCCCTGCCCGGGCCGCCTCGATGGTTGCGTTCAGGGCCAGCAGGTTGGTCTGTCCCGAGATGTCGTCAATGGTCTGGGAGACTTCGCCGATCTCTTTGGCGGCCTGTCCCAGGGCTTCCATAAGCTCCTTGGCCTGATGGGTTTCGTTGACGGCGGTCTCCGAGATGGTGCGGGCGTTTTCCGTTTTTCCGGCGATCTCGGAGATGGAGGCGGTCATCTCCTCGGTGGCCGAGGCCACGAGGTGGGCGGTGGACGAGGCTTCGTTGAGGGCTTCGGCCATGCTCTCGATGTTACCGCTCATGTCCGAGGCGGCTGTTGCCACGGAATGGAGCTGGTGGGACATGCCGTCGGCTCCCTTGGTCATCTCCCCGGAGATGGAGAGCAGCTCCCTGGACGCCGAGCCGATGGTCCCCGATCCGTTGGCGATGTCCCGGATCATTCCCTGGAGTTTTTCGAGGAAGGCGTTGAAAAGGGTTGCCAGTTCCCCGATCTCATCCCGGGCTTCATAGGAGAGGCGACTTGTCAGGTCCCCGTCGCCCTGGGCAATGTCGGCCACCATGGCGATGACCTGCTGCAAGGGGCCGGTGATGGAGCGGGTGATGAAAATGGCCAGCACCATGCCGATGAGTACCGCCATGGCCCCTACGAGCATGGCGATGCGCGACAGGGTTCCCGCTGAGTCGGCAAGGGTTCCGGAGCGCGAGCCCGCGATATCCATGGCTTCCCGGTAGATGCCCTCCACGGCCTCTCCGATTTCCTGGGCGGAGACACCCATGGTGGCTTCGGCCTCTTCGATGATCTTCTCTTCGTTTATCACCTCGGAAAACGCGCGGTTGTAAGCTTCCAGCTGTTCGGTGGCCTCGGCCACATGGCGCTGGGTGATGCCCGCCCCTGCCAGTTGTTCGGCCAGGGCCTTGACGGCGTTACCGGTGGCCTCGGCTTCCTTGGGCTCCCCGTAGAGCAGGTAACTTTTTTCATGGGTTCGGATGGCCAGAAGGAGCTTGCCGGCCATGGGCACATAGACGTCGTTTAAAGATGCCTGGATGTTCTCCCGTGTGGTGACCATGATTTCATAGAAGTATTCGTCATCGGCAAGCTGTTCAAGGGCGCCTTTGTAGAGTGCCAGCTGTCTGGCCTGGTAATCCTTGCTCTCCGGGCTGCAGGTGGATCGGGCCAGGGCGGCCTCAAAGGCATCGATGCTGGTGACGAGGTTTTCCCTGGCATCGGCAAAGGTGGTCTGTTTGAACTCCCGTTCACAGATCCAGAGCCTCAGAAAGGAGAGGTAGAGTTTTTCCACCTGATGGCCCTTCATCTTCTCCGCCAGGATGGCGCCCGCCTTGTTGAGTTCCCCCTGGAGACCGGAGTGGGCGTCGGCCCCTTTGCGTTCCCAGGCGGCGGCAAGTTCCAAAAAGGAGGCCAGGTAGTGCTCGGAGAGGGCCTTTACCCGCTGGGATTTTTCGGCGCTTTTTTTGTATCCCGCCTTGCGGGCAAGGGAGTGGATGGCATCGGCTTTGGCCTGGAGCTGTGCGATGCCCGCGTTTAAGTTGGTGAGGGTGGCGTCGTCCCGGCTTGTCAGGAAACGGCCCTGGAGCTCCCGGCTTTCGATGAGCAGGGATTTGACGTCGGCTGCGTGTTCAGCGATTTTCAGCTCCACCTTCATGAGGTCGTCGACGCTTCCCACCGTGGACCGAACGCAGTACTGGTAGATACCGATGACACCGAGGAGCAGGAACAGGACAATGCCGAATCCCCCACCCAGTTTGTAGATCATTTTCATGGCTGCCTCCTTTTATCCCTTGTGTTTCCAGGTCTCGATGAGCGCGTCGTAGGGCATGGTTTGGCCCTTTTGGTCTTCCACCGGGGGCTTGGGTGCCCCGGGTTGCTTCAGCCAGTAGTCGCGGGATTTTTTGGGGTTGAGCTTCGGAGAGTACCGGGGAAGCTCCATGGTCTCCATGAGGGCCTCCATGTCGTGGGCGATGTTGTCCATGGCCTGCTGGGCGGTGATCTCCCCGGCCACGGCCATGCCCACGTTTTTGGCCCACTGGGCGGAGAGCGACGGGTAGTGCGGGACGTTGGGGCCGGTGTCTGTCCAGCGGTTCTCCACGGGGGAGCGGTAAAAGGTGATGAGCCCGCCGAACTTGCCCTCATAGCGGTCCAGCTTGGGAGAGAAGATGGTGCTCTTGCGGATGGGGGTTTTGTTTTCGAGGAACTTTTTCATGCACACCGATTTGGAGACGCAGAACTGTGCCCAGAGCCAGGCCGCCTTCCGGTGCTTGCCGGTGACGGAATGTTTAAGAAGGGTCCAGCTCCCGGTGTCCTGGTAGCCCACCTTCATGCCCTCTTCCCAGTATTTGCCGTGGGGGGAGGGGGCCACGCGCCACAGGGGGTTGCCGTGGCTGTCTGTCACCCGGCTCTCCGGGTTGGTGTAGGCATCTTCCGACAGCCAGGTGGTGTACTGGAAGATGCTCTGGGCGATGCGGCCCTTGGAGGGAACGATGCCCGCCACAAAGAAATCCATGTACTCTCCGTACGGCGGGGCGTAGGCCTTCATCCAGTGGATGTATTTTTCCATGGCATAGACGGCGGCAGGGCCGTTGGTGGCTCCGCCCCGGGCCACTGAGGCCCCCACGGGGACCTTGTTTTCCACCCGGATTCCCCACTCATCCACGGGAAGCCCGTTGGGGAGACCTTTGTCACCGGCCCCAGCCATGGAGAGCCAGGCGTCGGTGAAGCGCCAGCCCAGGCCCGGTGATTTTTTACCGTAATCCATGTGGCCGTATACTGTTTTGCCGTCGATGGTCCTGCCGGTGAAGAATTCGGCAATGTCCTCGTAGGCCTGCCAGTTCAGGGGAACCCCGAGTTCGTAGCCGTAGCGCGACTTGAACTCTTTTTTGAAGGTGGGGTCGGTAAACCAGTCGTAGCGGAACCAGTAGAGGTTGGCGAACTGCTGGTCCGGGAGCTGGAGCTGGTGGCCTTCGTAGTCCTGGCCGAACTCCAGGTTCAGGAAGTCGTCAAGGTCCAGGCGGGGGTTGGTGACCGAGGCCCCTTCCCCTGCGATGAAGCCTTTGAAGTCCAGGGCACTGTCCGCCCGGAGGTGGGTCCCGATGAGATCGGCGTCGTTGACGTAGATGTCGTATTGCTTCTCGTTGGTCTCCATCTGGCGGGTCATCCGGTTCACCACCTCACCTTCGCCGATGATATCGACCCGGACCTTGATGCCGGTGATGTCGGTGAAGGCTTTGGCCAGAACCGCGGCCTCCCATTTGTGGGTGGGGATCCCTTCGGCGCAGGCCCTGATCTCCATGCCCTTGTACGGAGCCGCCGCCCGGGCAAACCAGGCGAGCTCGTCTTGCTGTTCCCTCAGTGAAAGGGCCGAGGGCTGAAACGCCTTGGCCCATGTTTCGATCTCTCCGGCCTCTGCCTGGCCGGGGAGTGTGGCCAGCAGGAGCAGCATGGCCAGGATGGTGAATCCGTGTCTGTTTTTTTTCCGCATACGTCTTTCCCTTTCCCATTTCCGGTTGCCGCAGGGTCCGGCAGGGCCCGAAGGCATCGTCGCATTACTGTGTTCTTAAAAAATAGATACCTCGTATTTAGTTAAAAAATATGTTGTTGCTTACTTCTCGGGTAAGCTAAAAATATTTGCTTGTTTAGCTGTAGTTTTTCTTGATTTTTTATACTACCTAATGTTGAGTCAAAAATCAATGGAATCATCTCTTAATTGGCGTTCTGGAGGTGCAATCAATGCAGGGTTTGTAAAGATGTGGTTGGGCGTATTTGATGGTATGGTGCGGGCTTGTGTGGGTGTTTTTAGTAAAAAATAATGTTGATGGGGTGGGGTGTTTTTTTTACTGGGTAGTCATTTTGGTGGGGGAGTGCCGGGGCGGTGGGGTCCGCCCCGGCCCAGGATCAAGCCAACAGGCTTTGGCCGGTCATCTCCTCGGGTTGGGGTATCCCCAGGAGAGACAGGATGGTGGGGGCGATGTCGCAGAGGCGGCCTTCGTCCCGCAAAGAGGGGGTGTCGGAGCCCAGGAGGATGAGGGGCACCGGGTTGGTGGTGTGGGCGGTCATGGGGTTTCCTGTGATGGGGTCCACCATGGTCTCCGCGTTGCCGTGGTCGGCGGTGATGAGAACCGCTCCGCCGTTGGCGGTGGCGGCTGTTACCACGCGTCCGAGGCATTCATCGACGGCTTCAAGGGCCTTGACCGCCGCTTTCATGTCGCCGGTGTGCCCCACCATGTCCGCGTTGGCAAAGTTGAGCACCGTCAAGTCATCCGGTGTGGCGGAAAAGCGCGCCACAAAGGCATCGGTGAGCTCAGCTGCGGA
The DNA here is from genome assembly GCF_900101345.1 of Desulfoluna spongiiphila. Classification (GTDB taxonomy): domain Bacteria; phylum Desulfobacterota; class Desulfobacteria; order Desulfobacterales; family Desulfolunaceae; genus Desulfoluna; species Desulfoluna spongiiphila. Next base: position 151,871 of record NZ_FMUX01000006.1, read on the forward strand.
CATTTCCGGCTTCAGGTCGTAGGTGGCGACCTTGGGCGAGGGGATGAGGATCCTCGTCTCCCCGGGGGATTCGGCCTCGACGCCTCCGTTAAAAAAGAAGGTGACGTGGGCGTATTTTTCGGTTTCGGCGATGCGCAACTGGGTGCGTCCGGCCTCGGCCACGACGGTCCCTAAAGGGCGCTTGGGGGTGATGGGGCCAAATGCCACGGGGACCCCTTTGATGTCGGCATCGTATTCGGTCATGCAGACAAAGAGGGTGTCGCGTTTTTCCCGTGGGAACCCGGTAAAATCATCGTCCACAAAGGCGTGGGTGAGCTGGCGAGCCCGGTCCGGCCGGAAGTTGAAAAAGATCACGGCGTCGCCGTCGCGGATGGCTCCTTCGGTCCCTTCTATGAGAAGGGGCTCGAAGAATTCATCGGTGTCGCCCTTGGCGTAGGATGCCTCCACGGCGTGGGCAGCCGTTGCGGCGCGTGCCGGTTCGTTGCCGGTGAGGGTCTCGTAGGCGTAACGGGTCCTTCCCCAGCGGTTGTCGCGGTCCATGGCGTAGTAGCGGCCGCACAGGGAGGCCAGGGTGCCGGTACGCATGGTGTGGAAGGTCTGCTCCAGCTCTTCGATGAAGGAGAGGGCGCTCTGGGGCGGTGTGTCCCGTCCGTCCAGGATGGCGTGGACAAAGACCTGCTCTACCTCGTGTCGCGCGGCCAGTTCCAGGAGTCCCTTTAAATGGTCCATGTGGCTGTGGACCCCGCCGTCGGAGAGGAGCCCCATGAGGTGCAGGGCCTTTCCCGGTTCCTTGGCGCGGTTTACGGCCGCAAGGAGGGCGGGATTTTCATAGAACGAGCCGTCCTCAATGGCATGGGTGATGCGGGAAAGGGACTGCCGGACAACGCGGCCGCAGCCGATGTTGAGGTGTCCCACTTCGGAGTTGCCCATCTGGCCGGGGGGCAGGCCCACCTCCTCGCCGCTTGCGGCAAGGGTGGTGTGGGCGCTTTCGGCCATGAAACGATCCATGTTGGGGGTGCTGGCATGGTGGACGGCGTTGTACCGGCAGGGTTTGCCCTGCCCCCAACCGTCTAAGATGACAAGTGTCACCGGAGTGTTCATGGGTACGGCTCCTGTCAAAAGGTGGTCAGGCTGTGAAAGCTTTCTGCGGCGAGGCTGGCGCCGCCCACCAGGGCGCCGTCGATGTCGGCTTCGGCCATGAGCCCTTTGACGGTGTCGGTGTTGACGCTGCCGCCGTAGAGGATGCGAAGGCTTTCAGCGGCCTTGTCGCTGTACAGGTCGGAAATGATGCCGCGAATGGCTGCACAGACCTCGTTGGCGTCGGCGCTGCTGGCGGTTTTTCCGGTGCCGATGGCCCAGATGGGTTCGTAGGCGATGACCACTTTGGTGACATCCGCTTCGGCGATGCCGTGGAGCCCGCTGATGACCTGGGCTTTGATGACCTCTGTGGTGCGGTCTGCTTCGCGCTCTTCAAGGCTCTCTCCGCAGCAGAGGATGGGGGTCAGTCCCTCTTTTAAGGCGCAGATTGTTTTTCGGTTGACCGAGGCATCGGTCTCTCCGAAGAGCTGGCGACGCTCGGAGTGTCCGAGGATTACGTAGGTGGCACCCGTGTCTTTGATCATGGCCGCAGAGATCTCGCCGGTGAAGGCCCCTTGGGCTTCGTGGTGCATGTTCTGGGCACCCAGGGCGACGCGGGTTCCGGCAAGGGCATCGGCCAGGGAGTAGAGCAGGGGGGCGGGGGCGCAGATCAGGGTTTCCACCCCGTTTTTCGGGGCGTGTTCCCCAAGGTAACGGGCAAAGGCCAGGGCCTCGTCCAGGGTTTTGTTCATTTTCCAGTTGCCGGCAATTAAGGGGGTTCTCATGACACTCCTTTCACGGGTATTTCGGGTCGTGCGGTGTGGCGTCCGGCGCGGCCGGAGATGTCTGCGCAGCGACGTTTCCAAGGGCAGGATTCCGGCGTAAATACGGCGCACCGGGTAAGGGGGGCACGCCATACGGGCGCCACAGGTTCAGCGGTCCCGGTTGGATGCCACCCCGAAGCGACCGGCCATGTCAAGCGGTCTTTTCGGGGCGGCAACCAGGGCGGGGCAAGGCGTATTCTATTTGAACGCCATGGAGGCCTTGACGGCTTTCTGCCAGCCTGCGTAGAGGTCGTCGCGGGTGGTGTCGTCCATGGTTACTTCAAAGGTCTTGTCCTTGTTCCACTGGGAGGCAATTTCAGCGCGGTTTTTCCAGAAGCCCACGGCAAGGCCGGCCAGGTAGGCGGCACCCAGGGCAGTGGTTTCCACGATGACGGGGCGTTCCACGTCAGAGCCCAGGATGTCGCTCTGGAACTGAAGGAGGAAATCGTTGCCCGTTGCCCCGCCGTCTACGCGAAGGGTCTTGATGGAGATGCCGGAGTCGGCTTCCATGGCGGAGAGGACGTCCTTGGTCTGGTAGGCCAGGGACTCCAGGGTGGCGCGTACAAAGTGCTCTTTGGATGAACCTCGGGTGAGGCCGAAGACGCAGCCGCGCACGTCGCTGTCCCAGTACGGGGTGCCCAGGCCTACGAAGGCGGGAACCACGTAAACGCCTTCGGTGGAGTTTACGCGTTCGGCGTATGCCTGGCTGTCCTTGGCGTCGGCGAACATGCGCAGGCCGTCACGGAGCCACTGGATGGCAGAACCCGCCACAAAGACGCTGCCTTCAAGGGCGTATTCCACCTTGCCGTTGACACCCCAGGCGATGGTGGTGAGCAGGCCGTTGTCGGATTTTACTGCTTTTTCGCCGGTGTTCATCAGCATGAAGCAGCCGGTGCCGTAAGTGTTCTTTGCCATCCCTTCTTCGTAGCAGGCCTGGCCGAAGAGGGCTGCCTGCTGGTCGCCTGCGATGCCGGCGATGGGAATTTCATAGCCGAAGAAGGCATTGGGGGCGGTGGTGCCGTATACTTCAGAGGAGGGCTTGACCTCGGGAAGCATGGACGCGGGAACGGTGAGGGCTTCAAGGAGCTCCTCGTCCCAGTCGAGGTCGTAGATGTTGTACATCAGGGTACGGGACGCGTTGGAGTAGTCCGTGACGTGGGCTTTTCCGCCGGTGAGCTTCCAGGTGACCCAGGTGTCGATGGTGCCGAAGAGGAGATCGCCTTTTTCGGCTTTCTCGCGGGCACCTTCCACGTTGTCGAGGATCCACTTGACCTTGGTGCCGGAAAAGTAGGCATCGATAAGGAGGCCGGTCTTGTCGCGGACAGTGTCGCTCAGGCCCTTGGCCTTGAGCTCGTCGCAGATGCCTGCGGTCTGGCGGGACTGCCAGACAATGGCGTTGTAGATGGGGTTGCCGGTGTTCTTGTCCCAGACCACGGTGGTTTCACGCTGGTTGGTGATGCCGATGGCCGCGATTTCGTCGCCGGAGATGTCCTTGTTGGCCAGGGCCTCTGCCAGGACGGACTGAACGGAAGACCAGATTTCAAGGGCGTCATGCTCTACCCAGCCGGGCTGGGGGAAGATCTGGGTGAACTCTTTCTGCGTCACCAGTTTGATCTCGCCTGCTTTGTCGAAGAGGATGGCACGTGAGCTGGTGGTTCCCTGGTCGATGGAGATGATGTATTTTTTTTCCATGATTGACTCCTCAGTATGGGGGTTGTGGGCGGCGGCTCCCCGAAGGGCCCTGCGGACCGGACAGCTGCAGGGCAGGTTCGGTAAAACAGTGGAGCCGCTCACTTTGTTCGTTCGCTCTTTGTTCGGTGTGCAGCAGGGGGCCGGGGCCGGCCCCCAATCTTCTTACATGACGATGGCCTTGTAAAGCAGGGCACCGCATACGCCGCCGAGGATGGGGCCGACAACGGGGATCCAGGCGTACGTCCAGTCGGAGTCACGCTTGCCTGCGATGGGCATGAAAAAGTGGGCGAGGCGGGGGCCCAAGTCCCTTGCGGGGTTGATGGCGTACCCGGTGGTTCCGCCGAAGGAGAGGCCGATGGCGGCGATGAAGAAACCCACGATCAGGGGGTTTAAGCCTTCGGAGAATTTGTTGGCGCCGATGCCAAGCAGGCCGAAGACGAGGATGGCGGTGCCCAGGATTTCGCTGAAGAGGTTGGCCATGGGGTTGTTGATGGCGGGACCGGTGGCGAAAACAGCCAGTTTGGCGTCTTTGTCTTCGGTTTCAGCCCAATGGGGATAGTAGTGCAGATAGACCAGGGTGGCGCCGATGAAGGCACCAATCATCTGACCGGCGATGTACATGGGAACATCGGCCCAGGGGAAAAGGCCGATGGTGGCAAGGCCGAGGGTTACGGCCGGGTTGACATGGGCGCCGGAGTATTTTCCCACAAGGTAAACGGCAAAGGCTACTGCAAAGCCCCATCCCAGGGTGATAACGATCCACCCGGAGTCCTGAGCTTTGGATTTGTTCAGTACAACGCCTCCAACAACGCCGCACCCGAACAGTGTCAAAATCAATGTTCCAATCAACTCTCCCAGAAAACTAGACATACTTCTTCCCTCCAAAATCATCTTCTAAAGAACGTCAAGAATTTCGCCCGCCTCCATTGCCGGGCCCATCGGTTTCCCGTCAAACGAAGCGTTGTGCGGGAAACACTGTTTGTTTGATGTATATTCGAAACCGAAATAAATCAAGTTAAAAATATTCGAAAGTGAAAATTTTATCGTTGATGTTTGGTGACTTATTAAGGAACTTGAAGAAAAATGATCCCCATGGGACGGCTGATGGAACCTGGGATTAAAGGGATTGTCCTTAGCATTTATTGGGAAAAACGGATGCCAAGAGGGTAACCCGTGTTCAGGGGTGTGCCCGGAGAGGGGGCATTTTCATTGTGAAAATTTCTATTCGTTTTTATGTTCGGTAGTGAACATTTGCGCAAAAAATTTATAAATCCGTATTGAGGTGCGGGTGGGATCTTGAAAAGCCATGAAATATGGAGCCTGGAGAGGACGACAGAGGGGGGAGCGGGGGATCAGAATGCAGGTTTTCGGGCTTTGGAAAGGTATAATATACCGAAGCGTTTCGGTCAAGTATGAAAAAGGGACGGGCGTGCAGCAGGCGGACGGGTGTCATGGCCCGGCTGCACGCTCCTGGCGGGTGGTCGGGCAAATCCGCACCGATTCGTATCCGATCCCCTTAAAAATGTCCCTTCAGCAGGGGAAAACAGCCCTGCGCCGGGCGTTCTCCCCTGTGAAAGGGGGCAGGGCGTTGGACCGCACCGTTTTCCGGTAAATCGGAGATCCGGTGGCGGCAGCAACGGTCTGCAATGCTGTGGGCAGCGGCCTGGCAAGGGATGGCTGATGGCGCAGGCAGGTGGTGAGGATCGGTGTCCACGCGCCATCGGGCCACCCCTGGCCACAGGAGGCTGCTCAGGGGCCTTTAAAATCGGGTCTGCCAGGGCCGTCCGGGAAGATGGGCGTCACATCGGTTTGTTGTTCCGGTGTGGCGCCCATGCAACGGCTGCTGTGCGGCTTCCTTTTTAAAGGCTCCGTATGAATGGGTTACTTTACAAATGCCGGCCGTGAAAGGCGGGCGGCCCCACCGAGTTCTTCGGCGATGCGCATGAGCTGGTTGTACTTGGCCACACGGTCGCTTCGGGAGAGGGAGCCGGTCTTGATCTGGCCCCCTGAGATGCCCACGGCAAGGTCGGAGATGAAGGTGTCCGAGGTCTCTCCGGAACGGTGGGAGATCACGGTGGTGTATCCGGCGGCACGGGCCATCTCGATGGCACGCAGGGTCTCGGTGACGGTGCCGATTTGGTTGAGCTTGATGAGGATGGAGTTGGCCACCCCCAGCTCGATGCCCTTGGCAAGGATGGCAGGGTTGGTGACGAACAGGTCGTCGCCCACGATCTGGATCTTCTCGCCCATGCGCTGGGTCATGAGGGCCCATCCGTCCCAGTCGCCTTCGGCCAGGCCGTCTTCGATGGAGACGATGGGGTAGGTGGCCACAAGGCGCTCGTAGTAAGCCACCATCTCTTCGGAGGTGAGGGCCTTGCCTTCGGCCTCAAGGACGTATTTACCGTCTTTGTAGAACTCACTGGCAGCGGCGTCCAGGGCCAGGACCACATCTTTTCCCGGGGCGTACCCGGCGGATTCCACGGCGGTGATGATCAGGGCCAGGGCCTCTTCGTTGGATCCCAGGTTGGGTGCAAAGCCCCCCTCGTCGCCCACGCCCGTGGTGAGTCCTTTTTCCTTGAGGAGGGCCTTGAGGTGATGGAACACTTCGGCGCCCATGCGCACCGCTTCAGCCACGGTGTCTGCTCCGGCGGGGATGATCATGAACTCCTGGATGTCCAGGCTGTTGGTGGCGTGGGAACCGCCGTTGACGATGTTCATCATGGGCATGGGCAGCTCGCAGGCCGCCATGCCGCCCAGGTAGCGATACAGGGGCAGGCTGTAAGCCTCGGCTGCGGCGCGGGCCGCGGCCATGGAGACCCCAAGAAGGGCGTTGGCCCCCAGCTTGGATTTGTTTTCGGTGCCGTCCAGGTCGATGAGGGCCTGGTCCAGGGCCACCTGGTCTGAGGCGTCCAGGCCGATGACGGCCGGGGCGATGATGGCGTTGACGTTTTCAACGGCGGTGAGGACGCCCTTTCCGAGGTAACGGTCTGCGTCTTTGTCCCGGAGTTCCAGGGCTTCCCGGGTACCGGTGGATGCACCGGAGGGAACGGCAGCGCGGCCGACGGCACCGCAGTGAAGGGTGATGTCCACCTCAACGGTGGGGTTTCCTCGTGAATCCAGGATTTCGCGTGCAACCACGTTGGTGATCTGAGTCATGTCATACCTTCTTTATCTTATATTAAGCGGCGACGGGAGATGCCGGGGAGCCCATGAGCAGGCTTCCCCGGCTCCCACCACCAAATGTTTCTAACAATAAAATGTAACCATTCAGCACCTAAAAAGATGCCTACGGCGGCAAGGTGAGTCACCTTGAAAGCTGGTTGAGGATGCGTTTTGCCCCTCGTTCTTCGGGCCAAATCACATCCGCCTCTTAAATAAAATCCATTCAAGGCGTTTCTCTGGGGCCTGCTTGTTAAACTTTTTAATAGTTTAGGTCCCGGCAGGGCCGCCGGAGGCACAAGCTGAATAGTTACCCCGAAAAGCGATTTACGCCACTTTTACCTTCACCATGTTGGTGGTGCCGGGGACCCAGGTGGGGTATCCGGCGGTGATGACGATGGTGTCCCCCTTGTCCACAAGGCCGGTCTGCAAGGCCTCGCTGGCTCCCTGTTCGATCATCTCGTCCATGCCTTCGGCGCTGTTCACCAGGCTGGGGTAACAGCCCCAGAAGAGACAGAGCCTTCGCATGGCGGCTTCGTCCGGGGACAGGGCGATGATGGGGGAGTCGGGGCGGAACCGGGAGATCTGCCGGGCGGTGAACCCGGATGTGGTGGGGGCCACAATGGCCGACGTGCTGAGTTTTTCGGCCAGGACGCAGGCGGCGTAGGAGACCGAATCGGAGACGCGCTCTTTGCAGACGCTTTTCATGAACTGCTTGTGGGGGTAGGTCTCCTCGGCCTTGGCGGCGATGCGGCTCATGTAGCGGACGGTCTCCACGGGGAAGTTGCCGTTGGCGGTCTCTTCCGAGAGCATGACGGCGTCGGCGCCGTCCAGCACGGCGTTGGCCACGTCGGTGGCTTCGGCGCGGGTGGGGCGGGGGGAGTCCACCATGGAGCGGAGCATCTGGGTGGCGATGATGACGGGCTTGCCCGCTGCCACGGATTTTTCCACGAGCATCTTCTGAACGCCCGGGACATCCTCTAAGGGAATCTCTACGCCCAGGTCGCCCCTGGCCACCATGATGCCGCCGGTGGCCTTCATGATTTCGTCGATGTTGGCGATGGCTTCGTGCTTTTCGATCTTGGCGATGACCGGGGTGGCTTTGCCCGCGGCTGCGATGAGCTCTTTGATCTCGTTGATGTCGTCCACGGTCTTTACAAAGGAGAGGGCCACAAAATCGACGTCGTTTTCAAGGCCGAAGGCCAGGTCCTCTTTGTCCTTTTCGGTGAGGGCCGGGATCTTAAGGACGCTGGTGGGCAGGTTGATGCCCTTGTTGGAGGTGAGAAGGCCGCCGATGACCACGGTGCAGGTGATGTCCTGGCCCTTGATCTCCTTGACGACGAGCTCCATGAGGCCGTCGGCCAGGAGGATGACGTCCCCGGCCTTGATCTCGTCGGGCAGGTCCTTGTAGGAGACCGAGACGCGGTTTCCTACGCCCATGATCTCCTCGGAGGTGAGGATCAGCTCGGCACCGGGGACCAGCTCGATGCCGGGTTCCTCGATTTTACCGGTGCGCATTTTGGGGCCGCAGAGGTCCTGGAGGATGGCCACGGGCTTGCCCATCTCCCGGGACAGCTCGCGGATGGTGTGGATTTTTTTGATGTGCTCGTCGTGGCTCCCGTGGGAGAAGTTGAGCCGCGCCACGTTCATGCCGCTGTCAATGAGGTTTCGAAGCACGTCCGGGGACTCGCTGGTGGGGCCGATGGTGCAGACAATCTTGGTCCTGCGCATGTTCTCTCCTTGGGCTTGCATAGGCTTTCCTCCGCCGGGTGGTATGACCGCCCCCGCCCTCCCGTTAAGGGTGCATGGGGACATGCAGCGGGCGGGTGCGGTCATTTCAGGGAGGATGTGTACGTACGTTGTTTCCATGGGTGTCAAGGGTACCCGGATGGTGTTACGGGCATCCCTGGATTGCGTTACGGGATGGTCAGGCAGGCCGGCAACCACCGGCCTGCCCGGGCCCGTTACCTGGGCATGTAGTTGGCTGCCAGTTTCCCGTACGCCTCAATCTGTTCGTCGATCCATGCCTGGTCCTTGCCCAGCTCCTTTGCCATGATGGCGGCGACCCTGGGAGCTGCCTCCACGCTGGCGGTGGCCCCCAGCAGAAGGGACCGGGTGCGCCTTGAGAGGACGTCGGCCACGGTGCAGGCCCACTCGTTCCGAGCGGCCCATGCCACTTCCAGGCCGGTGTAGGGCAGGGAGGGGTGCAGGGGCTCTGCCAGCTCGGGGGACTCCTGGGCCAGCTCTTTGATTTCGCCTGCGTAGCTGCCGTAGACGTGGAAGGGGTCGCTTAAGTCGGCGCCCACGCACCACCCGTGGAGCTTGAGGTCCCGGGTCTGGGAGTCGCGGTGGGGAAGCCCGCCGATCTGGGCGGCCCGGTCGATGGTGTCTTCACCCATTTTGCGGTAGGTGGTCCATTTGCCCCCGGCGATGGTGACCAGGCCGTTGGGGGAGATGGTGAGGTGGTGGTCCCGTGAAAGGGACGAGGTCTTACCGTCGCTGTCGTCCCCTGAAATCAGGGGGCGGATGCCGGTGAAGACGCTCAGGACATCTCCCCTTGAGGGGACCCTGGAGAGGTAGCGGCCCGCGTGGCTGAGGAGGAAATCGATCTCTTCGGCAAGGGGGGTGGGCTCCATAACCGGGTCTTTGATGGGGGTGTCTGTGGTGCCCACGATGACGCGGTCGTGCCAGGGCACCATGAAGATCACGCGGCCGTCGTCGGTGTGGGGGACCATGACGGCGGTGTCCCCGGGGGCAAAGGATTTGTCCAGGATCAGGTGCACGCCCTGGCTCGGAGCGATGAGTTTATTGGTGTTTTCGTTGTCCATGGCGCGGATGTTGTCCACGAAGATGCCGGCGGCGTTGACCACGGATTTTGCTTTTAAGGTGTACTCGGTGCCGGTGAGGCGATCCCTGGCGGTGACCCCTTCCACCACGCCGCCTTTTTTCTTCAGGAGGCCTGTGACTTCCATGTGGTTGACGGGGAACTGGCCGAGGCTCTCCATGGTACGAGCCAGGGTCACGGCAAGGCGTGCGTCGTCAAACTGGCCGTCGTGGTAGACCACGCCCCCTTTGAGCCCGTCGGTTTTCAGGGTGGGGATGCGCGTTAAGGTCTCTTCCTTGGAGAGGAGCTTGGAGGGGCCGAAGCCCAGTTTGCCTGCAAGCATGTCGTAGAGTTTCAGGCCGATGCCGTAGAAGGGGCGCTCCCACCACCTGTAGTCGGGCACGATAAAGGCCTGGTTGTAAACAAGGTGGGGGGCGTTTTTCAGCATGATGCCGCGCTCTTTCAGGGCGTCCATGACCAGGGCGATGTTGCCCTGCTGCAGGTAGCGTACCCCGCCGTGGACCAGCTTGGTGCTGCGGCTGGAGGTGGCTTCTGCAAAGTCACCCTGTTCCAGAACCAGGGTGCTGTACCCTCGGGAGGCTGCGTCCACGCCAGCCCCAAGGCCCGTGGCTCCCCCGCCGATGATGATGACGTCCCAGACCCGTGAGGGGTCCTCCAGTTGCCGAATCATTTGTTCACGTTTCATGACATACTCCTGGTGTGCATATGCTCGGCACCCTCGCCTGTTCCGCCGCAGCGGGTTTTATAAGGCGTATGGCTGCACGCAGGTGCCCGCCGGGTGGACGGCGCGGGTGCGTTGCATGTGCGTTCACGGGACTGCGCCCGCGGATAACGGATTTCGTGTTTCATCCTTATTCAGGCCATCTGACAGGGTGAAACGCTGTGATCATGTGTCGTTGCCGTATTTATTCAAGCCGCCGGCGCGCCCAGGGCTTCCACCCCGGGGAGTTTTTTGCCTTCCAGGAACTCCAGGGAGGCGCCGCCCCCGGTGGAGACGTGGGAGACCTTGTCGGCCAGGCCCGCTTTTTCAATGGCCGCCGCGGAGTCGCCTCCGCCGACGATGGTGGTGCCGCCGTTTTCTGTGGCGGTGACCAGGGCCTCTGCCACGGCAAAGGTGCCCTTGGCCGACGCTTCGATTTCAAAGACGCCCATGGGGCCGTTCCACACCACGGTTTTGGAGGCGGCGATGGCCTCGGAAAAGGCCTTCACGGATTTCGGCCCGATGTCCACGGCCATCTGGCCGGCGACGATGGCGTCCTCTCCGACAAAGGCGCAGTCGCCCAATGTCCGGTTGTCAAAGTCCAGGCGGTCCGTGACGAGGTAGTCGCTGGGGAGAAGGATCTTTCCCTTGCACAGCTCAAGGAGCTCCTTGGCCAAGGGGAGCTTTTCCTCTTCGCACAGGGAGTTTCCGATCTCTCGACCCGTGGCCTTGAGGAAGGTGCAGGCCATGCCGCCGCCGATGATCAGGGTGTCTACCTTGGGCAGCAGGGCCTTGATGACATCGATTTTACCGGAGATCTTGGCCCCGCCGATGATGGCGGTGAAGGGGCGCTTCGGCTCAGAGAGGGCGCTGCCCAGAAAATCGAGCTCCTTTTTAATAAGGTAGCCGCAGGCGCAGGTGCCCATGTGCCGGGTGATCCCCTCGGTGGAGGCGTGGGCGCGGTGGGCGGTGCCGAAGGCGTCGTTGACGTAGAGGTCGGCCAGGGCTGCCAGCTCGGCTGCAAAGGCATCGTCGTTGTCGGTCTCGGCCTTGTGGAATCGCAGGTTTTCAAGGAGAAGCACGTCGCCGTTCGCAAGGGCGTTTACCGCCCCTTGAGCTTTGGGGCCGATGCACTCTTCGGCAAAGGCCACGGGTTTTCCGAGGAGCTCGGAGAGACGCGCTGCCACCGGTGCAAGGCTCATGGCCTCTACGCGCTGGCCCTTGGGACGGCCCAGGTGACTCATGAGGACCACTTTGGCCCCGCTGTCCGCAAGGCGGGTGATGGTGGGCAGGGCGGCCCGGAGTCTCTTGTCGTTTTCCACGGCGCCGCCTTTGACGGGCACGTTGAAGTCCACCCGCACAATCACCGTTTTTCCCTTGCAGTCGATCTCTTCAATAAAAAGCTTGTTCATGTTTCCTGCCTTAAGCTTCCGGCGGATCGCTTTTCTTGGAAAAGCGCCGCAAAAACTTTTCGGTTGAATCCCCTGTTGCCGGCTGCACCGAAAAAAGGGGACGCTTTCTCGTTAAGTCAAAAGAGTCGGTGAGCCAATGCCTTCGAATGCATCGAGGCTGCCCCCAGGGCCCGGGTGTCACACCCTGGCCCCAAAAAAGGGCATGCCTTTGGCCTCCGGCAGGGTCGCCGGAAGCACTCTTTTGCTACCCGGCGATGTGCTTGAGCAAATCCAGGACCTTGCAGGAGTATCCCCATTCGTTGTCGTACCAGGCGATGAGCTTGACAAAGTTGTCGTTTAAGGCAATGCCGGCCCCCGCGTCGAAGACGGAGGTGCAGGGCTCGCCCACGAAGTCGGTGGAGACCACGGCGTCCTCGGTGTAGGCCAGGATGCCTTTGAGTTCGCCTTCGGAGGCCTCTTTGAGGGCCTTTTTGATCTCATCGTAGGTGGCGGGTTTTTCCAGGCGGCAGGTGAGGTCCACCACGGAGACGTCCGGGGTGGGCACGCGGAAGGCCATGCCGGTGAGTTTGCCGTTAAGATCGGGGATGACTTTGCCCACGGCCTTGGCTGCGCCGGTGGAGCTGGGGATGATGTTCTGGCCGGCACCGCGGCCGCCGCGCCAGTCTTTGCGGGAGGGGCCGTCCACGGTCATCTGGGTGGCGGTGGTGGCGTGGACCGTGGTCATGAGGCCTTCTTTGATGCCGAAGGCGTTGTGGACCACGTGGGCCAGGGGGGCCAGGCAGTTGGTGGTGCAGGAGGCGTTGGAGACGATGGCCTGGCCTGCGTAGTCGGTGTGGTTTACGCCCATGACGAACATGGGGGTGGCGTCTTTGGACGGGGCGGAGAGGACCACCTTCTTGGCACCGGCCTTGAGGTGGGCGGAGGCTGTCTCCTCGGTGAGGAAGAGGCCGGTGGCTTCTACCACGTAGTCGGCACCCACGTCGGACCAGGCAAGGTCGGCAGGGTTGCGCTCCGAGGTGACCCGGATGGCTTTGCCGTTGACCACCAGGTTGCCGTCTGCAACCTCCACGGTGCCGTCGAAGCGGCCGTGGGTGGAGTCGTATCTCAGCATGTAGGCGATGTAGTCCACATCGATGAGGTCGTTGATGGCCACGATTTCCATGTCAGTGCGTTTCGTGGCTGCCCTGAAGACAAGGCGTCCGATGCGTCCGAATCCGTTGATGCCGATCTTGATCATGTTGCCCTCCTGAAGCAGTTGGTTTGATTTGGCGGTTCCGGTTCGAAGCAGTGGCCCGTATCGGAACCTGTTTGTTCGGTGGGTTTCAGGCGTTGTCCGGTGCTGAAGCATGTTCATTTTCGAACAACGTCGTCAACGCACTTAATCAATAGGCTATGCACGCTATGAAAAGCAAGAAGAATTTTCACTATCGAACATAAAAAGTTCGAGTCTGAAGATTTTTAGGGGGTTTTGGGGGGCGACGGGATTCTAAAGTGAACATTTTTGGTCTGACCAGGGGGGCCTGGTGCCCGGTGCCGCGGGGTGGCTGTTAAGGGGTTTTGTTTTCTGGGTCATTCATGGCAAGGGGGGCTGTTCCCGGTCCATGCTCCATGGCGTCTCGCACGGCATGGGCCAGTTGGTCTCGGGCCAGGGGTTTGAGGAGGTAGCTCTGGATCCCGATTTTTTTTGCCAGGGCCTCGTCGATCTGGTCGCTGTAGCCTGTCAGCAGGATAATGGGGATGCCCGGACGGATGGCCAGGATGTTTTCCGAGAGCTGGGCACCGTTTAAGTTGGGCATGTTCATGTCCGTGATGACCAGGTGGAATCCATCGGGGTTTGCCTGAAAGAGGGCCAGGGCCTCGTCTCCGGCCTGGCTTTGTGTGACACGGTACCCAAGGCCTTGAAGGGCCGTGACCGTTGCGGTGAGGATGGCCTCCTCATCATCCACCAGGAGAATATGTTCTCCTCCCGTGGGCAGGGTGTGCTGGGCCGGGGCGTCCAAAGCCGGGGGGGGCGGCATCCACCGTGGGCAGGTAGATGGCAAAACGGGTCCCCTGGCCCACGACGCTCTCCACCTCAATGGTTCCTTTCAGGGCCTTGACGATGCCGTGGACCACGGAGAGCCCCATGCCGGTGCCTTCCCCCGGCTCTTTGGTGGTGAAGAAGGGCTCGAAGATACGCTGCCGGGTTTCCGGGGCAAGGCCGCAGCCCTGGTCTGTGATGGTGAAACACTGGTACTCCCCGGCTTTGAGATCCGGGTGGCGGCTCATGACCTCGGCGGGGAGGGGCCCTTCGGTGAGGGAGACGGCAATGCACCGACCCTGCTGCCTCATGGCGTGTGCCGCGTTGGCACCCAGGTTCATCACCATCTGGTGAATCTGGGTGGGGTCGGCCATGACGGGCTTTTGGGCCCCTTCGTCTAGGGTGAAGTCGATGGTGATGGTGCTGGGGATGGTGGCCCGGAGCAGCTTGACCGCATCGCCGATGACGGGCCCTAAAAACACAGGGGTCAGGGTCTGGTCCGCCTGTCGGCTGAAGTTCAGGATCTGTTTCACCAGGTCCCGGGCCCGGCGGGCTGCCTTGAGGATTTCACCCACGTACTGGTGCTCCAGGCTCTCTTTTTCGACCTCGTCCTGGAGGAGCTCGGAAAACCCGAGAATGGCGGCCAGGATGTTGTTGAAGTCGTGGGCGATGCCCCCGGCCAGGGTGCCGATGGCCTGGAGCTTCTGGGACTGGCGCAGCTCACTCTCAAGGGCCAGCCGGGACTCTTCCGCCTGCTTTTGGTCGGTGATGTCCTGGACGGTGCCGAAGGCCGAAAGGGGGGTGCCGTCTTCGTCCCGTGCAAGCAGGCCCTTGCCGATGACCCACCGGGCCGATCCGTCGGGGAGGGTGATCTGCTCTTCAAAGACCGTGCGCCCCTCATGGAGGATGGATTTCAAGATACGGTCGATGAGTTCAAAGTGCTCGGAGGAGACGCTTTTTTTGAGGAAATCGCGGCTGATGGGGTCTGTGGCGGGCTCCAGGCCGAAGATGCGATAAAACTCCTGGGACCAGGTGGCAAGGCCGGTCTCCAGGTTGCACTCCCAGTGGCCGAGGTGGGCGATACGCTGGGCCTCTTCCAGGCGCGCCTCGCTCTCCATGAGGCGCTCTTCGGCCTTGATGCGCTGGGTGATGTCGATGCCCACCCCCATGACCCCCACCACCTGGCCCGTGAGGTCCTTGAGCTGGGACGTGACGCACCTGAGGCAGCGCACGTCGTCCTGGCATTTAAAGTAGAGTTCCATGTCGTTTTGCATGCCGTAGAGCAGGCTTTTCCTGGCCATGATGCCGCAGAGTCCGTCTTCATCTTTCATCACTTCATCGACCCGGTAGTCCCCCACGAGGCCTTCGGCCGTGATGTCGGTCAGCGCTTCGGCCAGGGTGGCGGCCGCCCGGTTGATGTAGGTCATCTTGAGTTCGGTGTCGGCGGTCCACAGGACAATGGGGATGCCCCGCTTGATGGACTGCCCTTCGCCGATGACCCCGGAGAGCATGTGCCTCAAGCTTTCGGCCATCTGGCCCACCTCGTCTTCGGAGTGGTAGGTGATCTGCCGGTGGAGATCCCCCTTGGCGATGGCATCGGAGACCTCCACGATCTCCTGCACCGGAGAGGCCACCGACCGGGTCACCAGCCAGGTGAAGTAGAGGCCGGCGGTAAAGGCCAGGCCCAGGGCCCAGTACATGAGGATAAAGGCCTGGCGCCGTACCTTTCGGGTGTGGTTGAAAAAGAGTTCCGCTTCGTACTGGGTGGATTCGTTGAGCAGGGCCATGCTCTGGGAGATGAGTTCCATGTGGGCAGCGCATCGGCCCTTGGCGATCTCCGCCGCCCGCCAGGGTTCGCCGTCTTCCACCAGGGCGATGATCTCATCGCGGATGGGAAGCCACTCCTTATAAAGGGCAAAGGCGTGGTCCACCATGGCGTGTTCACCCAAATAGAGGTGCTTGATGGCGTTGAAATCCCCTTCGATCTCCTCTTCCAGGGCCTGCATGGTGAGCACGGCCACCTGGAGCTCCTGGGGGATCCGGGAGAGGGCCACATCCTTCATGGCGTTGTGGAGGCGGATGATGTTGGAGTCCACCCGCTGGACCGTGTTGCTCACCTGAAAGGGGTGCCGATACATTTTCCGCGTGAGATCGGAGAGCTGGCCCATCTGGTGCAGGGCAACGGTACCCAGGCTGATCATCAGGATCAGGATGGTGCCGAAGCCGATGCCGAGGCGATGCATGATTTTCAGGTCTTTGAACATAGGGTGCCTTGGGAAGCGTGCCGGGGGCCAGGAGCGTGGCGGTGTGCAGGGCCTTATGGCGGCCCGGTGCCTCGGGGGAGGCGGTGTATCAGACCATAGCGCAAGAAGCCGGATGAACAGGTGATCTGGTGGGGCTAACCGGGAACTGTCGGAGGGCAGATCACATCACAAGGGGGTTGTGAGTTTTTATCCTACCACAGGGTGGCGGCGTGTTTCAATTTATCAATGCATTTCACGGGGTTTTCCAAGGAATCGCAGCCATGGCGCATACGATCAATGGGATTTCTCAGGGGCGGCTGTGTCATCCTCGGCCTTGTCGTCTTCTTTGACTTCATCCCGTGGGGCTGCGGCCCGGTGAAGCACGCGCTGGGGAAAGGGAATTTCGATGTTCTCTTTTCGAAAGGCGTCGTCAATGGCAAAGAGCAGCTCGCTACGGACGGACATGCGGTAATCGATGTCCCGGATATGGCAGCGCAACTCAAAATCGAGGGCGCTGTCCCCAAAGCCCTTGAACAACACCCGGGGTTTGGGAACAAGGCGTCCGTTGGTGAGGACCATGGGATGGTCCTCGGCGATCTGCATCATCAGGTCGTGGACCTTTCGGGTGTCGGTGCCGTAGGCCACGCCCACATGGACCATGACCCGGCCGAAGGGGTCTCCGAGCATCCAGTTGGTCACCTGGTTGGCGATGAGATCCGAGTTGGGCACCAGCACATCGGCCCGATCAAAGGTCTGGATGTGGGTGAACCGGATGCTTACCCGTTTGACATATCCTTCGGTTTCTCCCACCACCACCCAGTCCCCGGGCCGGACGGGCCGCTCAAAAAGGAGGATGAGGCCTGAGACGAAGTTGTTGACGATATTCTGGAGGCCAAAGCCGATGCCCACGGAGAGGGCCCCTGCGATGATGGCCAGGTTCTTGAACTCCAGCCCGGCGATGGACAGGGAGTAGAAGAGAGCAAAGCCGGTGAGTACGTACCCGGTGAGGGTGACGATGGATTGCTTTTCGCCCTTGTCGAAGTTGGTGTGGGTGAGCCACTTCTCTCCCATCTGGTGCTTGAGCCACCGAGAGAGGTTGAGGATCAGGAAGAAGAGGAAGACGGCCAGGATGATCCTGACGGGGACGATGACGGTATTGCCCACACGGAACCCTTCAAGGAAGAAATTCCCCAGGGTGGTGGTCTGGAGGGCGGTTTTTCCCCAGATTTTGGTGACAAGCATCCCGTAGGCGAGAAAGATAATCACGGTGAGGCCGCGGGTGATCAACTTGAGTCCCTTGATCTGTTCTTCAGGGGTGTAGCCCAGGGCATGCCGCAGTGTGCGGGCTGTCTGCTCCGCAGGGACCTGGGTCAAAAGATCCTGGATTTTGTGGACGCCCAGGATGATGGCCCAGGTCACCAGCCCGCCGGTGAGGGTGCCCAGCACCCCGACGGTGGCAAACCCCGCCAGGTGTCGGTACCCCAGCCAGTCGGCCACAGGGCCGAAGGCGAGGCAGAAGATCAGGGGAAAACGGATGCTTTTGAGCAGGGCGAGCCGGGGGTGGCGGGAGAGGGTCCAGAGGACGCGGACGGATGCCCCCAGCAGTGCGATCATCAGGACGCTTCGGGCCAGAATGGCCAGCACCTCGGGGACCCGGCTCTCAATGTCCGCAATGACAAGGGCTTCGGCCAGAAGGGCCACGGTGATAAGGACCCTCAAGGGAAAGGAGGCGGGAACGCCCAGGGTCTCCTTGCTGAAATAGCGCTCCACAAGGGGGCTCAGGGCCAGGGCGATGGCCAGGGCCCCCACCGGGGCGGCCAGGGTGAGGATGCCACCGGCGTAAAACCCCGAAGCCGTGGAGGTGAGCAGGGCAATGGCGGGCAGGCGCCGGGTGAACATGAGGGCCGCCTTGTGCCGCTTCAGCTCGGGGTCCTCCGCCGACCAGCTCTTGATGCGCCTGTCCAGGGTGAGGATAAGGGGCAGCAGCAGGAGCAGGGGAAAAAAACCGGCCAGCAGCATGAGGTTGGTGTCCGGATGGGTGGTGGTTTTGAACTCGTAGAGTTTCTGGGGGGAGGCGATGAGGGCGGGAAGGGCCGTAATCGCCTTCCACACCGGCTGCTGCCGGTCGAGAAGGGCGCTGGTGAAGTTCTTCTGTCGCCAGGTGATGATCTGTTTTTGGAGCTCGCGAGCGCTCAGGTTGAGGAGCCGGCAGATGGCCAGCCGCTGCTCCAGGTTTTTCCGGTCGGCCTCCAGGGTGCTTCGGCGCCTTGCCAGTTCGGAATCATCGGAGGCAACGGGGTCCCCCAGGACCGCAGCCTTTATCTCCACCTGGGACAGCTCTTTTTCCGTGTCTTCCACACATTTGGAGGCGCTTTCCATGAGGGTCTGGAGGGTGGCCAGGCGCTTGTTGATCACCTCCGGAGGGGGCGGGGAAAGGCCCCAGCCGCCCACTTCCACGCGGATGGCGTTGAGGCGGATCTCATCGACCATGTACCACGCCTTATCCTCGGCCCCGCAAAGGGTGGGGAGTATGAGAAGCAGCAGAGCAGAGAGTATGAGGACACATCGTTTCATGGCAACCTTGCGTGTGGAAAAAAGAGACCGTCTAATAAAAATAAGGATCAATGGGTTTACTTTACCAGCACGGGGCTGGGGAGGCAATGGAGCAGGTGACAGGCCATCGCGGGGCATCACTGTGCACCCACGATTCACTGTTTATTTAATTGATGCGTGCAAACAGGACCGCCCGAATGTCAGCCATGGCGTTGTCGATGCCGGCGGAGTCCTGCTTGCCTGCGGCGTTGAAGAGTTCCTGGAAGGCTTTTTTGTCCGAGGACGAAAGGTGGCGGGAGGTGCCGCCGTCGGAAAGGGCCGCCTCTTCGATGGCCAGGGCCGCATCATCCCGCTTGCCGTGGGACCGGGAGGTGATAAGGGTAAAGTAGAGCAGGATCCGGTCCAGCAGGACAAAGAGCATCTGCAGGTTCCTGCAGGGCCCTAAGGTGAGCTCCTGGCCCCCTAAAGGGATGCCGGAGACCTTTGCCCGTGCAATGCGCCGTTCCCCCAGAAAAGCCGAGGCCGCCCCGCCAAGGGAGCCCAGGACAGTAAACAGGCCGAGGCTGTGCCCGGCGGCGGCCAGGTCGATGACGGCACCGGCCGCACCCCCGCACGTGGCGGCTGCCGTGGCCAGCTGCTTCTGGGTGAGTCCCAGAAGTTTGAAGGTGCGCTTGTCAAAGAGGTCCTGTTGAAGGACGGAGCCTTCGGGCATGGTGACATCAAAGACGCTGTGCCTGAAGGTGCGGCGGATCTGTTCCCGGGTCCGGGCCTCTTTTTTTCGGAGATCTTCCTGAAAACGCGCCGCCAGTTTTTTTTCTGTCTCTCCTTTTTTCGTGTCATCCCGCAGGGTGACGGAGACCGTGTGGGTCAGGGCAAACCGAAGGAGCTCGGCCATGGCATCGACGCTTCGCCTGAGTCGGTGGCCCCACTCCTCGTTCAGGGCCGTGACCACATGGGAAAGAGCGGGTTCCCATTCCGGGTCCACGGTCATAAGGGCCGCCAACAGGTCGAGCCGGTCTTTGATGGCTGCGGTGTGGGCGTTGAAGACCCGCACGGCGTTGAAGGTCTTGCGGAACTCCGCCCGCCAGGCGGCCAGGTGTTTTTCGTTTCCCCCCTTGCAGTTGATCACCGCCATGCGGGGCAGGCCCGTGAGGCGAAGGATCTCCATCTCCGCCAGGTCGTTTTGCCGTACGGGCCGGGACCCATCCGCCACGTAGATGATCCCTGCCCCTTTTGCCACGGGTGCCAGGAGCTCGCATTCGTCCGTAAAGGTCTGATCGTCCTGATGTTCGGCAAGAAAGGCATCAAGGATGCGCTCCGGTGCCCCGGTATAGGACCGGAACCAGGCCAGGGTTTTTTTGGGCGCCTGAAACCCCGGGGTGTCCACAAAGCGGATGAGGGGGGCATCGTTGAGGGTGACCGTGTAGGTTCGGCTGGCCGTGGTCTCGCCGGGGAACGGGCTCACACGCACGGTGTCGTCCTCGGTGAGGGTGGAGACCAGGGTCGATTTTCCCTCGTTGGGATGCCCGAGGATGGCAAATTCTGGGATGGTCGTGTGGGTCATGGTCTAAAAGCTGGCCTCCGTTCAAATGATAGAACCTGTTAGCTATCCTCTGCCTTTATTACCTCTACCCTCAAACCCGGCAGCGCCAGGGCCGCCACGACTTTCCTCCAGATATTCACATGGCCCTCTTCAGGTACGTCCAGGGTTCCTTCGGCCATTTCTCCGGTGAGAAGAATCGTCAGGGGGGTGTGCTTCGGGCACGACTGCCTCAGGTCCACGATCCAGTCCAGGGTTTCGCGGATGGGCGCCTGCCACGCCTCCTGAACCAGGTAGAGGCGGCCATGGGGCTTCGGGTGTTGGGCAGGGGCCTCCATGGAGACGGTGATGATTTCCGGGGCCATCAGGGGGGCGGCCAGATGGTGGGTAAGTTCCGGGATCATGTCTTGCAACTCTTCGGGGACGAGGACCGTGGGGCGGGCAGGGGTGAGGCCGGGGTCTCCGTTGTCCCGGGGGGTGACGGATTTGCGTTTGTTCAGCTCGGCCTCGGCCTCTTCGGCCCGGCGGGCTTCAGTGACCCGGGTGGCAAGGGACGGTCCCGAAACGCTATCAAGCAGGAGGCGGACCTGGGGCCAGGCCAGGAGTTCCCGGTGCACGGCTTTGCCAAGGCCCCTTCGGGAGGCGATGAGAAGGCAAATCCGGGGCAGCAGGCCATACACCAGCAGCCCCATGGCAAGGAAGGGCCACCAGGCCGTGAGGTGGGCACCGGAGAGCCCTTCGATTCCTTCCTTTAAAAGGATACGGCTTCCGGCCACGGCCTCAAGGGTGGGGGTGCCCACACCCTGGGGAAAACACCAGGACCAGGGCAGGGCAATTCCTTCGGCCAGGCGATGCACCACCTGGGGGGCCGCGCTTTCCCCCAGGGTGGTCTGCCACCCGAAGGCCGTGTCAAAAAAGAGGATCCGCGTACAAAATGCGGTGAGGGCCCCGGCCGCAAAGACCGTGGCAAAGAGTTGGACCCGTGAGAAAAGAAGGAAAAAAAGTGTCCGCCCGAAGGCCCGGGAGTTTCCCCTGAGCCGCCGCCACAGCCCCAGGGTCTCGCTGCGACGCTCAGCCGGGAGTCTTTTCAATCCTTTTTCCATGGCCCGGGAGAGGAGATGGCCCACCATCACCCCGAAGGGGCTGAGGCTCTCCGGGGCCTTGATCCTGAAGGCCAGGGGCAGGGCGCTTCCTGCGGCGAGGATGCCCTGAATCAGGATGAAGAGCACGAAAAAGACCAGCACGTTCACCGGCTCCGTGCCCGTATAGGCAAGAAATGAAAACACCCCGCCATAGCCCGCCGTCACGGCAAAACAGACCAGGAGAACAGAAAGGAGGGCAGATGCCGTACCGAAGAGATCCCCGGGATGTTTATTCTTCATCTCGTCTGCCTGCCTTCGCGCCGCAAGCCAGCGCTCCAGGCGTTTTCGGTCGTCATCACCGGCACGGCTCTCCACAAGGCGGCGGTTTGCCTCGTCCACCTCGGCGTGGCCAGCGGTTTCGGCCTTCTCTTCGTCTATAGAAAGGAAGTGCAGGGTGTCCAGAAGGTCGCGGATGTGAAACGGTTTTTCCATGCCTTGAGATGTACCGCAGGAGGGGAAAAATGGCAAGGGAGGGGCTGTGCGGCAGGAAGGCTTTAGCTCGAAAGGTCGTGTTTCGTTGGCCTCCGGCAGGGCGTCGGAGGCTATTTTGAGCTGAATGGTTTTGTGAGTTGCAAAAAAAGCCTGTCCCCTCACGAAAGGGCGGCTGCCAGCAGCTCTTTCGTGTAGGGGTGAGCTGGCGTTTCAAATATCTGGTGGGTGTTTCCGGACTCCACGATTTGTCCATCTTTCATCACCATTACCCGGTCGCAGAGGGAGCGGATAATACGCAGATCGTGGGAGATGAAGAGGTAGGCGATATTTCGGGTTTTCTGGAGAGACTTCAGGAGGGTGGTGACCTGGAATTGAATGGATCGGTCCAGGGCCGAGGTGGGTTCGTCCAGAATGATGAGGGCCGGGTTGAGGACCAGGGCCCTGGCGATGGCGATGCGTTGCCTTTCTCCACCCGAAAATTCGTGGGGGTAGCGGGCAAGGATTGATGGAGACAGGCCCACCTCGGTGATGGCTTTTTCGATGAGGCGGTGATGGTCGCCACGGGTTTCCTTGGCATGGTGGCTGAGCCCTTCGGCTACGATCTCCCGCACGCTCATGCGGGGGGATAGGCTGGCAAAGGGGTCCTGGAACACCACCTGAATGTTTTGCCTGATGCGGTTGAGCTCTGCCTGCCCCAGAGTATCCAGCCTGTGCCCCATGAATTCGATGCCGCCCCGGCACCGGATCAGGCGCAGAAGGGCCAGGGCCAGGGTGGATTTTCCGGAGCCGCTTTCCCCAACGATCCCTAAACTCTCACCTGCCTTCACCTCAAGGGAAACCCCGTCCACGGCGCGGGTGACACGTCTCTTCTTGAAAAGAAACCTGTCCCCTTTTTGGAAATGGACCCTGATGTCGTCAGCTTTGAGGACCACCGGAGCCCCTTCCATGTTTCGGGGTTCTGCTGGCGTCGCATGGGCCGTCACAAGCTGTTTGGTGTAGGGATGCCGGGGCGCTTCAAAAAGCTCTTCGGGGGTTGCCGTTTCGACGAATTCACCGCCGCGCATCACGTACACCCGGTTTGCCACGTGCCGGACCACCCCAAGGTCGTGGGTAATGAGCAGGATACCCATGTGGCGTGTCTCTTTGAGCTCGGACAGCAAGGCCAGCACCCTTGCCTGCACCGTGACGTCCAGGGCCGTGGTGGGTTCGTCGGCGATAAGAAGTCCCGGGTTGGAAGCGATGGCCATGGCGATCATCACCCGCTGCCTCTGTCCCCCCGATAGCTGGTGGGGGTGGTGGCCGAGCCGTTCTTCGGCATGGTCAATGCCCACGGCACTTAAAAGCTCTATGGCTTTTTGTCTTGCCTTCTTTCTGCCAGAACTGTCATGGGACAGGATCCCTTCAGTGATTTGTTTCTCAATGGTGTGAAGGGGATTCAGGGCGGTCATGGGCTCCTGAAAGATCATCCCGGCACTTTTGCCCCGCATCGATCGCATCTCCTTTTCGGGTAATTCCAGGATATTCCGATCCCCAAGTGAAATTGCACCTTGGATACGGGTTCCGGATACAGGCAGCAGCCGCAAGACAGACTGGGCAGCCACGGATTTGCCCGCCCCGCTCTCGCCCACGATGGCAACGATCTCCCCCCGGTTGACGGCAAAGGAGATCCCCTTCACCACCTCCTTTTCCATGCCGTTTTCAGAAAAGGATATATGCAGGTCTTCAACGTTTAACACTGGGGGTAGGGTCAATGATTTCTCCTGAATTATAGTTGCTCTTCGGTTTATACCTCCGGCGGCCCTGCCGGGGGCTAAACGTTTAAAAAGTTTAACAAACAGGTCTTAAAAAATGATTTCAGATGAAGTCTTTTTTAAGGGCGGATGTGATTTGACCCGAGGAACGAGGGACAAAGCGCATCCGAAACCTGCCTTCAAGGTGGCATCTACGTTGGTATCCACGGGCGAAGCCCGTCAGGGAATGTGATGAGCCTGAGGAACGAAGGCGAAAGAGCATTCCCGAACCTGGGGTCCAGGGGTGGCGAAGCCACTTAGGCTAAAAATCCCCTGGCCGCCGGAGGCACGCTTTTGCTTCTTTTCCTGCTGCTCACCCCCGAGCCTGGTGCCTTGGGTTAAAGGCGTCGCGCACGCCCTCCCCGATAAACACGAGCAGGCTCAGCATGAGGGCCAGGACCACAAAGGCGGAGAGGCCGATCCATGGTGCGTGCTGGTTGGCCTTTCCCTGGGCCAGGAGTTCCCCCAGGGCCGGGGAGCCCGGGGGCAGGCCGAAGCCCAGGAAGTCCAGGGAGGTGAGGGTGGTGATGGAGCCGCTCAGGATAAAGGGCAGGAAGCTGAACACCGAGATCAGGGAGTTGGGCAGGACGTGCCGCCACATGATTTTGCGGTCCCCGATGCCCAGGGCTCGGGCGGCCCGTACATATTCCAGGTTCCTGCAGCGGAGGAACTCGGCCCTGACCACTTCCACAAGCCCCATCCAGCTGAAGAGGAGCATGATGCCCAGGATGACCCAGAACCCCGGCTCGATGAAGCTGGAGATGATGATGAGGATATAGAGCAGGGGCATTCCCGACCAGATCTCCATGAGCCGCTGGCCCAGCATGTCGATTTTTCCGCCGAAGTAGCCCTGGACGGCGCCCACGGTGACGCCGATGGCCGAGCTGAAGAGGGTGAGGAGCATGCCGAAGGTCACCGAGGTGCGAAATCCGTAGAGAAGCCGGACGAAGATGTCCCTGCCGTGGTCGTCGGTTCCCAGCAGGTTCTCCCCGTTGGGCGGTGCCGGGAAGACCGGGCGCTCAAAGTTTACCGTGTCGTAGTGGAACCGGATGGGGGACCGGAGCATCCATCCTTGGGCGTTGATGAGGTCCCGCACCTGGGGATCGGTGAAGTCCGCCGTGGTTTCAAAGACGCCTCCGAAATCCGTTTCGGGGTAGTCGTGAATCACGGGGAGGTACCAGCG
This sequence comes from Desulfoluna spongiiphila, assembly GCF_900101345.1. GTDB lineage: Bacteria > Desulfobacterota > Desulfobacteria > Desulfobacterales > Desulfolunaceae > Desulfoluna > Desulfoluna spongiiphila. The sequence goes on from NZ_FMUX01000006.1 coordinate 176,483, forward strand.
CCCCTGGAATCGCACCAGGAGGGGCGAGTCGTTGGCGATGACCTCGGCCATGAGGCTCAAGGCGAACAGCACGGAAAAGAGCACAAAGGAGTAAAAGGCCCGGCGGTTTGTCCGAAAAGCCCGGACGCGCCTTTTGCCTATAGGGGACAGGTTGATCCATGCCATGGTCATACCTCGCTTTCGTCAAAGGAGATGCGCGGGTCCACCCACACATAGGTAATGTCGCTGATGATCTTCAGGACCAGGCCCATGAGAAGGCCGATGTAGAGGTTGGCGAACATCACCGGGTAGTCCCGCTGCATGGTGGACTCGAATCCCAGGAGCCCCATGCCGTCTAAGGAGAAGATCACCTCGATCATCATGGATCCGGTGAAAAAGATACTCACAAAGGTGGCGGGAAGGCCCGAGATGACGATGATCATGGCGTTTCGGAACACATGGCCCAGAAGGATCCTTTTTTCGGTCACCCCCTTGGCCCGGGCCGTCACCACGTAGAGCTTGTTGATCTCTTCCAGAAAGGAGTTTTTGGTGAGAAGGGCGAGCCCTGCGATGCCCCCGATGCTCATGGCCAGGATGGGCAGGCAAAGGTGGTGGAGGTAGTCGGTTACTTTTCCCCAGAAGGGAAGTGCATCAAACCCCGGCGAGACCAGTCCGCGCAGGGGAAACCACTGGAGATAGCTGCCCCCTGCAAACACGGTGATGAGAAGGACCGCAAAGAGAAACACCGGGATGGAGTTCATCAGGATCACCACGGTGCTGGACCACACGTCGAACCGGGTGCCGTGGTTGACGGCCTTTCGGATGCCTAACGGAATGGAGATCCCGTAGATCAACAGGGTGCTCCAGAGCCCCAGGGAGATGGAGACGGGCATTTTTTCAAAGATGATGTCCACCACCTTCCGGTCCCTGAAAAAACTCTCTCCAAAGTCAAAGCAGAGGTAGCTTTTCAGCATGTTCAGGTAGCGTTCATGGACGGGCTTGTCGAACCCGAACTGTTTTTCGATCTCCCGGATCATCTCAGGGGAGACCCCGCTGGCCCCCTTGTACCGGTTGACCCGGTTAAGGGAGGTGTCCGGCGTGCTCACCAGGTCCCCGTCCTGGCCGGTGATGCGTTCAAGCACCGACCGGCGGTCCCCTTGCATTTTGGAAATCACCTGCTCCACCGGTCCTCCCGGTGCCAGTTGGATCACAAAAAAGTTCACGGTGAGGATCCCCAGGAGGGTGGGGACCATATAGAAAATTCGCTTGAGAATGTATCCGCCCATCATATCTCCTTGGGGCCTGCCTGAACGGCGTCTTTGCCCGGACGTACCCACCAGGTGGCGACCCCGGGTTTCTTGCCGGGGATGACCTTGGGCATGTCAAATTTATCCCTGTAGGCCAGCCGGTAGTGGCTCACCGTGCCGAAGGGGATCATGTAGGTTCCCTGAAGCAGTACCCGATCCAGGGCGTGCATGGCGAAAACGAGTGTGTTGCGGTCCGGTGCGGAGAGGATTTTCTCCACCAGGAAATCAACGGCCGGGCTCTTGACCCCGGCAAGGTTCCGGGCCCCTTTCCGGTCGGCGCTCTCCGAGTGCCAGTAGAGTTTCATCTCCATCCCCGGGGTGGGCATGCAGCCGAAGCCTGCGTTGATCATGTCGTAATCGTAGTTTCGCATGCGCAGAGTGTACTGGGCCGAGTCACTGCGGTGGATGATCATCTCGATTCCCAGGCGGGACAGGTTCTTTTGAAACGGCAGCAGGAGCCGGTCCGTGGCTGGCGAGTCGGAGAGGAACTGGAACCGAAATGGGCTCCCCTGCTTTATGGGGCCCTTTTCCCTTCCGTAGACAAGCCGGTTGTCTTTGATGCGCCACCCCTCTTCCTTGAGTATCTGGGCAGCCCGGATGAGGCGTTCCCGGATTAACCCGGATCCGTCCGACTCCGGGATTCGGTAGGGGGAGGTGAACACCTCCTTGGGCAGTTCGTCCTTAAACGGGGATAGAAGGGCCGTCTCCTCCGGGCCGGGAAGGGGAGGCGCTGAAAAATCTGAATTAAAAAAGTAGCTGGTGAAGCGCCGGGGTTCGCCATAGTAGAGCCGTTTTTTCGCCCATCCGTAATCAAAGGCAAGGAGGAGGGCATAGCGTACCCGGGGATTCTTGAACACCGGCCTGCGGGTGTTGAACACCAAGCCTTCCATGCCCTGGGGAAGCCGGTGGGGTAGGGTGGCGCACTTGATCTCGCCCCGGGCAAAGGCCGGCCCTTTGTACATGGTGGCCCAGGTCTTGGCTGAGTTTTCGAAACGGTAGTCGTAGAGCCCGGCTCTGAAGGCCTCAAGGGCCACGGTGCCGTCCCGGAAGTAATCGAAGGTGATGACGTCGAAATTATACTGTCCGCGACAGACAGGAAGGTCCCGGGCCCAGTAGTCCTTGACGCGCTCGTAGGTGATGCTTCGTCCCTGCTTGAAGGAGGCGATGCGGTAAGGCCCGCTTCCCAAGGGAAGGTCCAGGGTGGTGGCGAAAAAATCCCGCATGCGCCAGGCATGCTCCGGCAAGACGGCGAGCTGGGCCAGGATGCCGGGAAGCTCGCGGCTTGCCCTGGCTTTGAAATCGAATTTCACCCGGTAGGGGCCCAGGGCCTCCACCCTTTTGATCTCTTCGTAGTACTTTTTCAGGGTGTTGCCGAAGTTGTTGATCAGGGCGTTGTACGAGAAGACCACATCTGTGGCCGTCACCGGGGTTCCGTCATGGAAGCGGGCTTCTTTTCTCAGGTGGAAGATAATCCAGGAACGGTTTTCAGGCATCTCTACCCCCTCTGCCAGCAGTCCGTAGTACACCCCGTCCTCGTCGCCGGATGCCACCATGAGGCTGTCGTAGACCAGCTCCGCCCCGGCAGCACATTCCCCTCTGAGGATAAACGGGTTGAAACTGTTGAAATTGCCCAGGGAAAAATCCCGCAGGGTCCCACCCTTGGGGGCGTTCGGGTTCACGTAATCAAAATGCTCGAACCCCGCCTTGTATTTTGGCACCCCCCCGGAACTTAAGGCGTGGGAAAAAACAACGCCCGGGCTTTCCGCACGTGCTGTGGAGATGGTCAGCACAAAAAGAACGAGCACAATCAGGGGAATACTAAACTTCATGATGGACATACCTTGTCTGGCTTCCGGCTCACCGGAAGGGTTGTGTGGTAAAAGCGTGCCTTCTATGGTTAACGTGAGTGGAAAAAGCAGGCCTCCGGCGGCGAGGTGAGCCACCTCGAAAGCTTATTGCATTTGCGCATTTTCCTTCGTTCCTCAGGAAAATGCGCAAACGCCTTCGGCTCGGGCTTCGCCCGATACATAAGTTGGTGGTTTGTACGAGCTGTCCCATAAGCCTTGAAAGACCAGGACTCATTCACGTAACCTGTTGACTATCAGCTTTAATCGGACTGCCTCCGGTGGCCAGGGAATAAATCCCCTGGATCCCAGGTTCGGGAATGCTCTTTCGCCTTCGCTTGTCGCGCGGTAGTCCGGTGACGTCGGCTTATTGGTGACACCCTCGCATGGGCATGTGCGGATTCCTCAGGCTCATCACATTCCCTGACGGGCTTCGCCCGTGCTGAATAACGAGGGTAAGGGGCGATATCCTGTATCAGGGTTTCTTCGTTCGAATGATACAATGCGCTTTCCCCTCGTTCCTCGGGTCAAGCCACACCCGCCTTTCAAACAAACGTCGGCCTTGATCATCGCTTGGGTCATCGGCCTATTTGCATCACCCTCCGAACACCCTTGTCGCCTGGAGCGCCGCACTCCTGTGCGGCACGGGTAACGACGGACCAAAAAGCCGCACCGGAGTGCGGCGCTCCGTTTGGGTCGATTTTTCTCGTTTTTTTGAAGGCCGAGGCCCAAACTTCATTCAAGAAGAACTTTTGAAGCCTGTTTGTTAGACAGTTTTTAACTGTTCAGCCCCCGGCAGGGCCGCCGGAGGCTGCTTTGTTACATGCTTTCCCCTGTTAAAACATCATACTCATCCCTGCCTTGATGCTCCTTGCGCCGCCGGGGCCGCTGTTTTTGAAGTGGTAGGCGTCGTAGGATTCGTCAAAGAGGTTGTCCACGTTGAGGTAGAGGGCCAGGTCCCGGTTTTTGAACCAGGAGGGCCTGAAGGTGGAGGAGAGGCTGTGGACCTCATAGGCCTCGTATTCGTCGTCGCCGTTTTCAAAGCTCTCCACGAATCGGGCGCGCCAGCCCAGCTTGAGGTTCAGGGCCTTGATGAGGTAGTCGGCCCGCACCAGGGTGGTGGCGGGGGTCTCGCCTGCGTTTTCTTTGGTTTTCTCGTCCCGGCCCTTGATTTTGGAGTGCCCCAGGAGGAGGGACAGGTTCTTTATTTTGTAGGCCATCTCCAGCTCGTAGCCTTCCCGTTTGACGGATTCCACGTTTACCATGGTGGAGACGAATTCGAAATCCGGCGGGGCGGGCGTCTGGAGGATTTCAGCGTCGATGAGGTCCTCGATTTTTTCCTGGAAGTAGACCCCTTTGATGCGCAGGGCGTCGTTATCGCTGAGGAGCCCGTCAAAGGCGAAACGCGCGCCCCATTCCCAGGTGTCGGCCTGCTCCGGCTTCAGGTCCGGGTTGGCAAGGACCTTGACCCGGATCATGGGGTTGAAGGGGTGGGGGCTGTCGAGCTCCGTGAACATTTCACTGACCAGGGGTGCCCGAAAGGACTCGGCGTAGGTGGTGTGGAATCCGGCCCAGGGCACAGGCTTCCAGTCTACGGTCATCTTGGGGGAGACTCGGTCTTCGGTGCCGTCCGGGGACTCGGAGTTCTCGCCGGTGCGGGAGTACCAGGTGTACCGCAGCGCCGGGATCAGGGTGACACCGCCGGGCACGGCGATTTCGTCCTGGATGAAGGCCCCGGCGTCCTCGCCGTGGCCCGGAGGGTTGGTGTAGGCCATGGCGGGATCCCCTGCCTTGGGCGTGTATTCATCCTTGTAGGCGTCCGCTCCGAAGACGAGCCGGTGGGAGACGCGGTTTCCGGTGTTGAATGCCATGATGTTCTGGGCGTCGATGCCCATGGAGGTGAACTCCAGCTTGTCGGTGATGTTGTTCTCCACGGTTTCGTCGCGCTTGGACCAGAGGGCGGTGATTTTCGCGTCTACCAGGGGGCTGTCGGGCGTCAGGCGCCAGGAGCCGATCAGTTTGTCCTGCTCGGCCTGGTAGCGGGAATCATCCTTGTCATAGGTGATGTCCTGGTCAAAGCGGGTGGCGTTGAGGGAAAAGGTGTGGGCATCCGACGGCGTGTAGGTGGCCTTGACCATGGCGTTTTTGATTTTGCCGTCCCGTTTGACGGTCTCCTTGTCCTCTTCTTCGGTGCTTGTCTCCACATCGCCCAAGTCCCGCAGGGTTCCGGTGGCCAGGATATCGAGGTTGCCGTACCGCCCGAAGGCTGCGGCGGTGCCATGGGTTTCGTCTCCGGCGGTGCTGACCCCGCCCTTGACAATGGCCCCGACGTTCCGACCGGGTTTCAACAGGTCGGCCGCGTCCTTGGTGGTGAGGGAGATCACCCCGCCGATGCCTCCGGCCCCGTGCATCACCGATGCCGGTCCACGGACCACCTCCACCTCTTTTAAAAGATCCGGGTCCACCAGGATGGTGGACTGGGCGTCCCCAGCTTTTTGCACGTAGTTTTCACGGGCCCCGTCCACCTTGATGATGGTCTGGCTTTCGGGCAGGCCCCTTAAGGCCGGTTGCTGGGCGTGGGCCGCGTCTCCTGATATGTCCACGCCGGGGATGCTCTCCAGGATGTCGGCCAGGTTGTCGGGCCGGTCCTGCTCGATGGTGTCCGCATCCACCACTGAGGCCGAGGCGGGCACGTTGAAGGCACTGGTTTTTGTGCGTGTGGCGGTGACCACCATGCTGTCCATACGTGTGGCGACAGCCGGGGCCTCCTGGGGGGGGGCCGGGATGTTCGGTTCGTCGGCCAGGGCCTGGGTGGCCATGAGGGCCATGCACACCATCACGGGTAATTTCAACATTTGCTTTTTCACGTTCATCTCCTGGTATTGCTTTGTGTCCCGTCGCTACGGGTCAAATCGTTCCACGCTCTTTGTGTCCAAGGGCGTGGGCCCATGCGCCGAGGATCTGCGGATAGTCCGCAGGCTCCCCGCCGCTACAGGCGGGCAGGGCGTGGATAGCGTGGTTTTTTACGGCGGGAACCTCCCGGAAGGCGGGGTCGGCGTCGGTCGCGTCCCGGATGGCCATGAGCCCTGCCTGGGCGTTTCCGGTGATCACGATGACCTCCGGGGCGGTTTGGGTGAGCCGTTGCAGCATCTCGGCCGGAGGCAATTCATCCAAGGGGCCCAGGCCGTCCAGGGCGTTGTCCAATCCCAGGGGTTCCATGACCTTTTGGTTGAGAAAACTGTCGCACGCCTGGGGGATCAGGAAGTTTTCGTGGGTCATGGGGTGCATGAAGCCGACGAAGGCGGCAACGCATTTTTTGCCCCCTAAGGGCAGGAGGGCGTTGACCTCCTCAAGCTGGGCGTCGTAGTGCCTGACCAGCCGTTCCGCCAGCTTGTCCCGTTCCAAGACCCTTCCTGTGTCGCGGATGCCGTGGTGAATCCCCTGTGAAAAGTCCACCACCGACACCTCGTAGCCGTCGGAGGTGAGCTCGCTTTCCATCTCAGAGGGGTTGAGCCCGCACCAGTAGTCGCTGGTGGCGGTGTCCTTTTCCAACAGGATTTTTTGTATTCCGCCCCGCTTGGCGGCGGTGTGGAGGATGCGCCGCTTGGTGGTCATGATGCAGCGGGTGCACTCCAGGTGGTCGATGCCGGGAAAAAAGTCTTCGATGAGGGGGATCTGGCTGGTGACCATGGCCCGGGGCAGGACCCCCAGGGCCCTTGCGGTGTGGGCCAGCTTGTCGCCGATCATGATGAGGTTCCGCATTTCGGTTGGTTCGGACATGGTATTCTCCTTCGGTTGCAGGGCGTGGCGGCGTTGACTCCGACCTGTGGGACGGCTCGTGACGCCGGCAAAGGCCCATGGGGTTCATTTGCGTACCGGGAGATAGAGCATATTGCGGGCCAACCTGAGTGCAAATGCCATAAGGTCTGTAAATTATTTTCATTAACTGTAATTTTTTTGGCTTGCCTGATTTTTTGGCAATGGGAAGCCACCTTCCCGACGTTGCGCGTCTTCCCCACGGAAAGCCCCGGAAGGCGAGCCCTTTGACGGGCGAGTGAAGAAAACCCCCGGTGCGGGGGATTTCTTCCCGTCACTCACCGGGCGAGATGTTGTACGCCTTGATTTTGGTATAGAGGGAGCGCCGGTCAATGGCCAGCTCGGACGCGGCGCGGGTGCGATTGTGGTTGTGGTCCTTTAGCGCCTTTTCGATCATCTGCTTTTCCAGGGCGGCCAGGCGGGCCTTGAGGGGCCCCCGCTCCATGCCCGGGCAGTTTGCCGGGGCCCGGCAGGCGGTGGGCAGGTCCAGGCGGCCCAGGGTGGCGTAGCGCCTGAGGACGTTTTCCAGTTCCCGGATGTTTCCCGGCCAGTCGTAGGCCATGATGGCGGACATTTCAGACGGTCCGGGCTTTGTTCCCCCGGGCCAGGCCTTGATGAAACGGTCCACCAGAAGGGGGATATCGGCCCGTCGCTCCCGCAAGGGCGGCACCGTGATGGGGACCACGTGGATTCTGTAGAAGAAATCCTCGCGCATCTTTCCGCGGCGAACCAGCTCTGCAAGGTCCCGGTTGGTGGCAGAGACGATGCGGATATCCGGGACCTTCACCTGCCGTCCCCCCACCGGGGTATATCCGCCGCCCTCAATGGCCCGAAGGAGCTTGGTCTGCATGGAAAGCCCGATCTCACCGATTTCATCCAGAAAGAGGGTGCCGCCGTCGGCCTTGTCCAACAGGCCTTCCCGGTCGGAATGGGCCCCGGAAAAGGCACCCTTGCAGTGCCCGAAGAACTCGGATTCCATGAGGTTTTCCGGGATGGCGCCGCAGTTGACCGGTACAAAGTTTTTTCCCTTTCTGGGGCCGATGTCATGGATGGTGCGGGAGACCAGCTCTTTGCCGGTGCCGGACTCTCCGTTGACGATGACCGGGGCCGTGGTTTCGGCTGCTTTTTCGATCATGGCGTAGAGTTCCTGCATGGCAGGGGATGCGCCCGTCATGGCATGAAATCCTGTTTTCAGCGCCACCTGGTCTTTCAGGCGGCGGATCTCTTCGCGCAGCTCCTCTTCCATCTCCTTGTGCTCGGTAAAATCGGTGATGAACCCCTCGGCTGCGATGAGGGACCCCGCATCGTTATAGATGCCTTCCCCCCGGTCCCAGACCCACTTGTCCCGCTCGGTCAGGGAGTTGACGCGGTAGATAAGCTGGTAGGGTTTGTGCCCGGCCATGGCCTGCTCAGAGGCTCGGATGACCTCGTCGACACATGCCTCATGGACCAGGTTGGCCAGCTTGGCGCGCCGGGTCAGGATCATTTGGTAGGGCGTCTCCCCAAAGAGCTTGCGAGCCCCTTCGCTGACATAGTCGATGCTCCAGTTGCCGTCGTTGACCCTTCGGTAGACCATGCCGGGGAGGTTTCTCATGAGGGTGTCGTGGGATATCATCAGTCGGACTATCCTTCTATATTTTTTGTTTGTCATAATAAATTTTGTTTTGCCTAAAAAAAATACGGTCATAGTCTGCCAGTCGCCATTTGTCAAGGCGCCCGGCAGGGCTGCCCAGGTCAAACGCATTTAACTGCAAGCTGCCTCCGGCGGGTCGCTTTTTGAAAAAAGCTCCGCAAAATATTTCGGTTGCCTGCGCTTTTATTGTTCAACCCCAGGGGGCTGAGCAATAAAAGCGCAGGTATGCACACCAGGCGAAATAATTGGAAATACGAGCATATTTGAATGAACCAACATCGAACTCAATGCCTGTTTGTCAAACTTTTCAAAGGTTTGTCCCCCGGCAGGGCCGCCGGAGGCAAAATCTAAATGCATTGATCCAGCCCCTCCGGAGCAACGGGATAATTCGCCCTTCATCATGCGGTTGTGTTGCGGAATAGGCGGCCAAGACGCGTCCATGCTGAAAAATCAGTGCGGCCACGTCGTGTGCCGTTTGATTCCTATGATGTTGTTTTATTGATGGATCGGTTGACGGCTGATTTTATGGTGAAACCCGGTTGACGCTTCATTGCCTTATTTTGCTGTTGACAAAGGTTTGTGGCTTCCATATCTATCTCGGCCATGCGTATTTGTTTGGCAAGCCAAAAAGATTTATGAATGTAAAAAAATGTAAAAGGGAGAGGTATCATGACAAGAGCATGCACATGTGGGGCAACATGTTCACGGCGCGATTTTTTGAAACGGTCGGCGGCAGGGGCGGGGGCTCTTATCGCGGCATCTTCGTTATTTCCGGGAAGCCTTTTTGCCGGGCCCGGGCGGGATCTCACAGTGGCCGTAACCGGTCGGTGTATCTTCAACAGCGTCGTCGTCACCCATGAGACCCAGGAGGGGTTTCCCAACCCCTTTCGCAGCGAGACCCCTTTTGCGTTTTCCATGAACGAGGACTGCGCCGGGCTGGAGGCGGGGGTGGCCGCTGTTCGCTCGGGCGCTGCCGATATCGGGACGCTTTTAAGGCCTCTGACCGACGGTGAAAAAGCCGCGGGCCTGGTGGAGACACCCCTTGACCCCATGGCCTATGCGGTTGCTGTGAGCAAGGCAAACCCTGTGAACAGCCTGACGGAGAGACAGGTCCTTGAGATTTTTGCCGGGCGCATCACGAACTGGAAAGAGGTGGGCGGCAAGGACATGGAGATCCTTTTGTACAAGCAGCGGTGCGGGGCAAGCTACGACACTTTGCTGGACAAGGCCCTTGCGGAAAGGGGCATCAGGAAAAACACCGAGCGTCTCGAAGACGCGGTGATGTACGTGGAGGTGACGGACAACCAGCTCGATGAGATCGCGGCAAACGAGATGGCCGTTGCCATGGTGCCGCGGATGTTTTTCGATGCCAACTCAAAGCATCTGGACGTGGACGGTGTGTCTCCGTGCCGGGCGTCCGAGAAGAACGGCCGGTACCCCTTCCTTGCCCCGCGCAGCCTGGTGAGCCGCACCAACGCCTCGGATGCCGCAACCCGTTTTCTGGCCTTTGCCAAGGGCCCCCACGGTACGGCCCTCATGGAGAAAGGCTTTTCCATGGACTGGCTCAAGGCCGGGTTCTGATGCCCGTTTGTTTCATTTTTTTGTAATTAGTCAGTTTGCCTCCGGCGGGTCGCTTTTTAAAAAAAGCTCCGCAAAAACGTTCCGGCACATTAGGCATATCGGCAGCATTGGGCCAGCCGGTATTGTTTTTAAAACCTGTTTGTCAAACGTTTCAAAAGTTTGGTCCCCGGCAGGGCCGCCGGAGGCATGTTCATAACGGCCCCTGTGCCATGCGGCAAGGGGGCCTATTGTTTTGAAAGAGAGAACGATCATGAACATCGGAAGCAAGCTCAGCCTTTTTTTTTGCGCTATTTTGATTCTGGCTGTGGCCTCCATCATCATCCCCATCCACATCAACTCCGGCCGCATATTGATGGATGCCCAGGAGAACGAACTCGCCTCCCGGGCTTCGGCCATGGGGAAGAGGCTCTCTGCGATGTACGCGGGCATGGAGGCCGACCTTGGCCGCATGGCAGCAGACCGGGAGATCATTCGCCTGATGAAGGCGGCCCGGTTCACGAAGAAATACGAAAACCTCCAGGCCAGGGTCGGCTTTATGAAACGGGTGCTCTCCTACGACGGGGTGGCGGTGTTCGACCGGAAGGGCAACTGCGTGGTCGGCGATCCGGGACCGGTTGGCCGAAAGGTCACGGTTGATAAGATGGCAAAGGGAGCTGTTGCAGGCGGCATGGAGACCCGGAGCGGTGTACTGGAGATGGCCTTTGCAAGCCCTGTCTACCATAAGGAGAGTTTCCTGGGGACCATGGTGATCCGGCGGGCATTGGATGATGCCTTTATGGCCACTCTTCTTCGAGGTGGCCTGGGAGCCTGCGCCCTTTATGAGCGGGAAGGGGAGGTGTATCGCCTTCGTGCCTCATCGGATGCCGGTGGGTTTTCATCGGTACCTGAGGTTTCTATCCATGGCACGTTTCCACAGGTCCACCGCCAAGCCCTTCTGGGCGAGAGCCGGGGAGTCCTTCGCTTTGTCCCCGTGGCAGCGGGCGGAACAGACTCTGTGTGTCTGCTGGCCCTGTTTGAAGAGACCCGCCAGGTGGAAGCCGTTCTCCGTCAGATCGAGTTCACCTCTGTGTTTGTGGGCGCTGCGGTGCTGGGGTTTGGGTGCCTTACCACTTTTTTGTATTCACGGCGTCTGTCCGGGGCCCTTACATCCCTTTGCGCTTTTTCCGTAAAAATAGCGGCAGGCGATCTGTCCGGCCGCATGGAGACGGACCGGCACGATGAGATCGGGGATCTGGTCCGGGCTCAGAATCGCATGGCCGAACACTTGAGCGGGCTCATCGAGAAATGCGCCGAGGCCTCCGAAGCCCTGACCGCCTCCTCCGGAGATCTCGCCGCCACGTCCGAGGACATGGCCTCCCATTCAGAGGCCGTCAGCGACAAGGTGTCCGCCACAGCGTCGGCTTCGGAACGGCTGGCACTTACCATGGCTGCCATCGGCAGCGCCATTGGGGAGTCTGCCCGGGGTGCCGGGGAAATCTCCGGTGCTTCCTCCGGGGTGAAAGAGTCCATCGAGCAGTTGACCGTCAGGGCGGAAAAAGCCCGGGGCATCACGGAAAATACGGTGTCGGCCCTGGGCGAGGCACGCACAGCCTTTCGCGCCTTTGATGCGGCCACAGGGGAGATCGGGGGCATCGCCGAAGGCATCCACGACATCGCGGCTCAGACCAATTTGCTGGCCCTGAACGCAACCATCGAAGCAGCCCGGGCCGGAAGCGCAGGGGCAGGCTTTGCCGTGGTGGCCTCGGAAGTCAAGGAGCTGGCAGCACAGGTATCCCGGGCCTCCGAGCTCATTCAGCAAAAAACAGAGGCCGTGAGCCGTTCTGCGGCAGAGGTCTTGACAACGGTGGACGGCCTGGCAGGCGGCCTGGACCGGGTGGACGGCATCGTGCGAGCCACCGCAGGGAGCCTGGAAGAGCAGCGGGAACTCACCGACGCCATCGTGGCCCATGTGGGGGATGTCTCCGCAGGGATCTCCGAGATCAACCGGAATATTGCCGGGGCCTCCGATACCTTTGCGGGGATTTCAAGGGACATTGCAGAGTCGAGCCGGACATCCGGGGAGATGTCCGACAGCAGCCGCCTGGTGAATCGCAGTGCCGGGGCCCTGATCGAACTTTCCCGGGAGCTGACGGGCGTCGTCGGCCGGTTCAGGCTTGCGTGACAACCAGAGGATTGGGGCAATGATTCAGCTCCAAAACGCAGCCTTCTATGGTTACGGCCTGATGAATCACAGGGTCAAGAGGGCTCAGGAAAAAACAAAAGCAATGCCTCCGGCGGCGAGGTGTGCCACCTCGAAACCAGGTTGCGAATGCGCTTTCCCCTTCGTTCCTCAGGGAAAATCACATTCGCCTATGGTTCAGATTAAACTGGATCTGTTTTTTTAAGCTGTTTGTCTAACTTTTCAAAAGTTTGGCCCCCGGCAGGGCCGCCGGAGGCATACGTTGAATCGTTACGGATTGGAAAGAGAGCGGACATGAAACTGGCCTTGAAATACAAGCTTATCCTGTATGTGTACGCCACTTTGCCCCTTGCGGCACTGTGGCTGGCTGCCCGGGCCAATACCATCCACGCCATGCCGGCATTTCAGCACGCCCTGACCGTCGGGATTCTCACCGCCTTCGGCCTGCCCCTTGCCGCGCCCTGGCTTCCCGGGTTCCGCTGGCTTATCCAGCGCCAGGTGACGCGCATCAGCCGGTTCTGCGCACGGGTGAAGCAGGGCACATACATTGGGTTTCGCCTTCCTCCGGAAACCGAGGATGAAAATGAGATCATCGCCCTCATGCGGGATTTGAACTGGATGCTTCGAATCATCGAGGTGCGTGAGGCCGAGCTGGAGCGCCGGGTCGCAAGGCGCACCGGCGAGCTCAACCAGGCCCGCTTGGCTGCGGAGGCATCGGTCCAGGCAAAGGGGGCGTTTCTGGCCAACATCAGCCATGAGATCCGGACCCCCATCAACGCCATCATGGGCATGGCGGATGTTCTCCTGGCGCAACCCGACTCCCCGACGGCACCGGACAACCTGCGCATCATCGCCGCAGCCTCCCGGAACCTATTGCTTATGGTCAACGAGATCCTCGATTACTCCAAGATGGAAGCGGGGAAGCTGGAGCTGGAGGCCATCCCTTTCCGGCTGCGGGATCTCATGGAAGGGGTGACGGATACCTTGAGCCAGCAGGCCCAGGAAAAATCCCTGGAGCTGGTCTGTGACATCGACGCCTCCGTGCCCCAGACCCTGGTGGGGGATCCCACGCGCCTGGGCCAGATTATCACCAACCTTACGGCCAACGCCATCCGGTTCACCGAGGCAGGGGAGGTGGTGGTGACGGCGCGATTTCATCGGGAGACCCTGGAGAGCGGAAACCTGTCCCTTTGCGTGCTTGATACCGGGGAAGGCATTCCCGAGGCGGTACTTCCCACCCTTTTCGACGCTTTTACCCAGGCCGACGGCTCCATCACCCGCCATCACGGCGGCACCGGCCTGGGGCTTGCCATCTGTCGCAAACTCTCGGCCATGATGGACGGGACGCTCACCGTCGCCTCCACCTCGGGCCGCGGCAGCGAGTTTACCCTGAGCTGTCCCCTTAATGCGCCGTATGAAAGCTCTGAAGCCTTTCTTTACGGGGTCGATATGAAGCCCCGGTGCCTTGTTGTGGAGGACAACCGATCCGCACGGAGGGTCCTTTCAGGGTTTTTGGATGATTTTGATTTTCCCCACGATTTGGCAGGGTCCGTCCGGGAGGCCGTCGAGGCCCTCACCCAGGCCCGAGGCGCCTATCGGCTGCTCCTCGCGGACGTGACCCTGCCTCCCGGAGAAGGGGCGCTGCTTATCCGTCACCTGCAGGCCATGGAAGAAGGGAACCGTCCCGGGGTGATCCTTCTGTCTCCCTTGAACCACCGGGACGCAGCCTGGCACCGGGGGCTCGATATCGCCGGGCATGTGGTCAAGCCTGTGAAGCAGTCGGCCCTTTACAACGCCATCGTCTCGGCCCTGGCCCCTGTGTCGGCCCCTGAGGCTCCTTCGGAAACCTCGGGAGAGGCGGTGCACCGTCAGCGCGTGCTGGTGGTTGAAGACAACCCCTTCAACCGGAAAGTGGCGGAGGAGATTCTCGGGGCGGCCCGTTTTCAGGTCCGATGTACGGCCAATGGCCAGGAGGCCCTGGACCTCCTGGGAAAAAATTCCTTTGATCTGGTACTGGCGGACATGCAGATGCCCGGCATGGACGGGTGCGAACTCACGGAGACCATCCGGTCTTCCGAGGGCCTGAGAGACCTTCCGGTGGTGATGCTCACTGCCGATGCCGACCCCGGTACCCGCAGGGCAGCCATGGCATCCGGTGCCTCGGGGTTTCTCACCAAGCCTGTGGCCCCCGGTGAGCTGTTGCGGGTCCTCGAAGGGCAGCTGATAGCGGACGCCCGAGATGTTTCCCAAGAGGACGTAAATCCCGATGAAAGGCCTGGATTTGAAGCCCTCGCAGCCGCCCTTGGGGGAGACCCGACCCGCGCGGCTGAGCTGGTCATGGACTTTGTGGAGGCCTTCGGGAAAAGCCCGGCCACCATCGCGGACACCCTGGCCGGTGAGACCCCGGATGAGGCGCAGGCATTGCTGCACACCCTGAAAGGTGCCGCCGCCAATCTGTACTGCCGTGAGCTGGCCGAGGCCGCTTCTGCCATGGAAACTGCCGTGAAAAGGGGGCAATTCGAGGAGGCCGGGGGTGGGGTGGCGACCCTGGAACGGTGTCTTGCTGATCTGGCACGGGAGGGGGATTGCCTTGTCTCGACGGGGGGGCATCCTGAAGGGGCCGAGCCGCACCGTGGGCTGCCTTTGGAATCCCTGCGTGAGCTTGAGGCGCTTATCACAACGAGGAACATAATGGCCCGGGCAAAGGCCCAGGCGCTTTTGGAGCCCTTAAGCCATGCCGGATTCCGGGCGCAGGCGGAGCAGCTGGTGGCGTGCCTTCGGAAATACAACTTCAAAGATGCCAAGGGCCTTTTGACCCAGATTTTTGCGGCGGGCTCGGCCACGTACCCCAAGGCCATTACAGGAGAGTGACATGGAGAAACCGACCCTTCTGATTATCGACGACATCCCGTCCAATATCGACGTCCTTGGGACGATTCTCATGGAGGATTACATCATCCAGGCGGCCACCTCCGGGGAAGAGGGTCTCGGCATCGCCCAGGAAGGCAGCGGGCCCGACCTGATTCTCCTTGACGTGATGATGCCCGGGATGGATGGCTACGAAGTGCTCTCACGGCTCAAGGTCCATGAGGCGACCCGGCACATTCCCGTCATCATGGTGACGGCCTGCACCGACGCCGCAGACGAAACCAAAGGGTTTCGTCTGGGTTGCGCCGATTACCTGCACAAGCCGGTGACCCCTCTGATCGTCCAGTCCAGGGTGCGTACCCAGGTGGAGGTCAAAAGGGGACGCGACGCCCTGGCCGCGAGCCTTAAAACCAGCCGGGCGGATTCCCTGAGGCAGGGGCGTTTTTTGGGCGGGCTGTTCGACCACTCCCCACAAGGGATTCTGCTGCTGGATGAGGCCCATGCCATTGTCCGGGCCAACCAGGCCTTTTGCGATCTTTTCGGGTACAGGGCCTGCGATCTCGAAGGGCAGGCAGAGCCCATGAACACGGTGCCTGTGGCTGAAGCTGAGGCCTACGGGGCCCTTTTGGAAACCATCGATGCCAGGGGGCGGTTCAAGGGAGAGGGGGTTCGGATGCGGGTGGACGGAACCCCCCTTTCCGTCTCCATCGCGGGCTGTCGGGTGGATGTGGAGAACCAGTCCGGGGGAATTTTTCTTATTTATGAGGACATCACCGACCGCAAGCTGGCGGAAAAACGGCTGACCCACCAGGCCTACCACGACGCCCTGACGGGTATCGACAACCGCCTCGCCTTTGTGGAGGGCCTCAAGGGCGTTCTGAAAGAGAACCGCAGGGTCAACCGTTGCTGCGTGATGCTCCTGGACCTAGACCGGTTCAAGTCCGTCAACGACTCGTTGGGGCATCCCGTGGGGGATGCCCTGCTTCAGGTTGTCTCACGCCGTTTTACGCAGTGCCTGAGGGACCGGGACACCGTGGCGCGCATCGGCGGTGACGAGTTTGCTGTTTTGCTTCGGGAGACCCGGGACGCTTCCGAGGTGGAGGGAATTTCCCGGCGGCTTCTGGATGCGGCCTCTTCGCCCTTTGAGATCGACGGCCAGGTGCTTCATATCGGTGCCAGCATCGGCGTGGTCTTCGACTTGTCCGGTTACACAGATCCGGACACGGTGATCCGGGATGCGGATCTGGCCATGTATGAGGCAAAGGCCTCCGGCAGGGGGCGTTTCACCCTCTTTGACAGTACCCTCCATGAGAAGGCGGTGCATCGCCTGGAGATCGAGCGTGAATTAAGGGATGCCTTTGTGCGGGGCGAGTTTGAATTTTACTACCAGCCCATCCTGACCCTGCCGGAAGGCCCTGTGGAGCGTTTCGAGGCCCTGATCCGCTGGAACCACCCGGAAAAAGGCGTGCTGGCCCCGGCGGCGTTTTTGTCCGTACTGGAAGAGGCCGGACTCTCCACCGCCCTGAGGCGCTGGGTGGTGGAAGCCGCTGCCCAGACCCTGGCCTCCTGGGGTGCGGACTTTCCTGGGCGCATCCTCAACATCAACCTGACGGCGAGTCAGCTGGGTGACCCGGAGCTTTGCCCTTTTATTACGGAGGTGTTCGGCCGTTACGGGGCCTCTCCGGATCGTCTGGTGGTGGAAATAACCGAGACCGATTTCATGGAAGGCCGTCCCATGGCCGAGGCCAACCTCAACAGGCTCCGGGAGGCAGGGGTCCGAATCGCCATCGATGACTTCGGCACGGGCTATTCGTCCCTTGCCTACCTGCATCGGTACCGCATCGACACCCTAAAAATTGACCGTTCCTTTATCACACGCATTGATCAGGACGGCCTGTCCATCATCTCGGCCATCGCTTCTATCTCTCAGAAACTCGGGGTCTCCGTGGTGGCCGAAGGCATTGAAGAGCCGGCACAGCTCGACGCCGTGATGCGGGCAGGGTGCACCCACGCGCAAGGGTACCTCATCTCCCGGCCCATGCCCCTGGAGAGGGCAACCTGTTCGGAACGCGGCCGTGCCGGATGGCTCTGTGCCGTGTCATCCAACCATTGAAAATCTGAGTTGTTCATGCGACAAGGTACACTCGATTTTTTTGACTGGTACGATATTTTGCTTCAATCAGTGGAGGATCCCCCATTCATGTTACGGTGTTTCAAGATCAAGACCCAGATGTATATTGTTCTTATCATGGTATCCGTCTCCTTTCTCTCGTTGTCGGCAACCGCGCTTCATTATATCGGCGTCACCCGGGACGTAGGCATTGAAGGGGCCAAGGAGATCCTGCACAGGGCCCAGCAGGATAAGCTCAAGGCCTCGGTGCATACTGTTGCGGTTACTCTGTCAAAGGCCCTTGAGGGGATTGACGGGGAGGAGGAAAAGCTCGATGCCATGCGGCGGATGATCTACCCCGTAAGGTTTGAAGAGGATAAGTCCGGATACTACTTTATCTACAAGGGCACCCGCAATGCCGTGCACCCCATCAAGCACCAGCTTGAAGGCAAGGACCTTGGGCACCTGGTGGACAAAAACGGGGTCCGGTCCGTGGGTGAGCTCTACGCCAATGCCAGGCGAGGCGGCGGGTTCGTTGAGTTCATGTGGAACAAGCCCGGAGCAGGAGATACCCTGAAACTGGGATACTCCGAGATGATTTCGGGTACCGACTACTGGATCGGTACCGGCGTCTACCTCGATAATATCGAGGCCTATGAGACAAAATTTTCCGCCATGCTCAGCAGCACCGTGATTCAGAAGGCCGTGATCTCCCTGGTGGCCATTGCAGCGGCGTTTTTTCTGCTTACCATGGCCTTCAGCCTTTTTGTGGTCAAAAACATCGCAAGCCCTTTAAAGGAGATGGCAAAGAAGGTGAACATCCTGGCCACGGGGAACCTTGCCGTCGCCTTCCGCGACGGGAGCAAAGATGAGATCTCTCAGCTGGGAGGCGTGCTCAACACCATGGTCGGGTCTTTTTCTGCCATGATCTCCGAGATGAAACAGAGCACAGGCACCCTCTTGACCTCCTCCACGGATCTTTCCTCCGTTTCCGAGCAGATGTCCAGGGGCGCGGGGCACACCTTTGAAAAATCCAACACCGTGGCGGCATCGGCCCAAAAGATGAGCGCCAACATGGTCTCCGTGGCAGCCGCCATGGAGCAGGCCGCCACCAATGCAAACCAGGTAGCCAGCGCCACCGAGGAGATGACCTCAACCATCCGCGACATCGCAGACCACACGGAGTCTGCCCGCAGCATCTCCGGCGAGGCCGTGGACAAATCCAGGCACGCAGCCACCCGCATGGTGGAGCTCGGCAACGCGGCCGAGGCCATCGGCAAGGTCACCGAGACCATTACCGATATCTCGGAGCAGACAAACCTGCTGGCCCTCAACGCCACCATTGAGGCGGCCCGGGCCGGTGAGGCGGGCAAGGGCTTTGCCGTGGTGGCAAGCGAGATCAAGGAGCTGGCCAACCAGACCGCAGGGGCGACCCTGGACATTCGGTCCCGCATCGAAGAGATGCAGGGGACGGCTTCGGCCACCAGCACTGAGATTGAAGAGATTTCCTCGGTCATCGACGGGGTGAATGAGATCGTCGCCACCATTGCCGCCGCCGTGGAGCAGCAGTCCGCCTCCACCAGCGAAATAGCCGCCAATGTCCAGCAGACCACCGAAGGCATCCGGGAAGTGAACGACAACGTCAGCCAAAGTTCCACCGTGGCCGAAGAGATTGCCCGGGACATCTCTCTGGTCAACGCCGATGCCGGTGAGATGTCCGGGGGCAGCGACCGGATCCGACAGAGCGCCGATGGCCTGAACGCCATGGCTGCCCAGCTCAGCGATACGGCTGCACGGTTCTCGGTCTGACAGCCTGGTTCCCGAATGTGATCGTCACAAGGGCGGTCACATTCGCCGGAGCCATGCCATATATGTGGAGCGCCGCACTCCGGTGCGGCGCCCTTGAACTGACCGTGCGAAGCAATCCCGCCACCATTCATTTTTTCCATTCCCCGGCGAATCCGTCCCCTATAGTCTGCCTCCTGAAATTTCTTTTTTATTCTTACTTGTGCGTCATTAGTAAATTTCGTATCACAGTAAATGATGTCTGTCGGCAGCGTCTCGACGGTCAGCGTTTTTTTGCCTGTTTATAAAGCTCTTGAAACGTTTGGCAAGCAGTTGTCTGGAACGCTTTTAGCCATGTGCCCTGGATGGAAAGCGCATTCGCAACCTGCTTTCAAGGTGGCTCACCTTGCCGCCGGAGGTATCTTTAACCATAGAGGGCATGCTTTTGTATGGTTCGCTAATGTACTGTCCCTTACCATTTACCTGCACCAGGAGCCCATTCCATGCGCGTCACCCACCTCTACGAGAGCCCGTCCCCCGTCCTTTCCATGGAGTTTTTCCCGCCACGAACCGAAAAAGCCGAAGAAGGATTCGGCGCCGTCGTGGATGACCTCTTCTCCATGGCCCCCGATTACATGTCTGTGACCTTCGGGGCAGGGGGCTCCAACCGGGACGGATCCTACCAGACCGTCCGGACCATGCTGGACAAGTCCATTCCTACCGTGGCCTACCTTGCCGGCTACGGCATGGCGCCTTCCGAGATCACCGAGGTCCTGGACCGCTACCGGGACATGGGCATCGAGACCCTCTTTGTCATCCGTGGGGACAAGCCCAGACAGGACGGGTTCACCCCACACCCCGACAGCTTTTCCTACGCCTCGGACCTCATTGCCTTTATCAAAAAACACTACGACTTTACCCTGGGCTGCGCCGGGTACCCGGAAGGCCATCAGGAGGCCGAAAGCCTTTCAAAAGACATCGAGTACCTCAAAGCCAAGGTGGACAACGGTGCTGAGTACGTGGTGGCCCAGAATTTTTACGACAATGCCTACTACGCGGATTACGTGGACCGGTGCCGCGCCGCAGGCATCACCGTCCCCATCATTCCCGGCATCATGCCCGTCTACAGCGTTAAGATGGCCCGTATCCTCGCCAAGGTCTGCGGAACCACCATCACCCCAGAGCTGGAAACCCGCCTTACCACCGTGGATCCCGACGACAAAGAGGCCGTCCTTGCCATGGGCATCGACTTTGCTACGGATCAGTGCCGGGGCCTCCTCAAGGCCGGTGCCCCCGGCATCCACCTTTACACCATGGACCGCACCTTCTCGACCACGGAGGTGGTGAAGCGGTTGCGGGATGAAAAGCTGATTTAGGGCTCAGGTCGGGGTGGTTGCGGAAGTGTACGTTTTATGTGCAAAGCGCATGGGAAAAGCCTCCGGCGGCAAGGTGGGGGGACCTTGAAACCCGATGGCGAATGCATGGAGGCAACCACTGTGCAGTCGTTCTCGGGGCATTCGCGTGACGTGCGACGTCCGGCAACCGTCTCTGCTGCAGATGCCCATGTCATTGTTTTCAGGAATACCATTCGGGGTTTTTCTGGTTCGTTTGGCTTTGACCGGAAGAACTCTGCAGGCAAGGTCTGCCTCCTTGAAAGCAGCTTGCGAATGGTCTCATCCTACAGGGATTGGGGCGTTTTGGCCTTTGAACGGTAGCTTTTCAGCTCCTGAATGATGAAGTTGCAGGAGATAAGAAAGAGAAAACCACCGAAAAGCTGCTTGAGGATGAATGCCGGAAGGTGGCTTGAGATGATGGCGCCTGCCACCGCTCCGGCCAGGGCTGGTCCGAACAGGCTTTTCATGGGTGTTTTGTCAAAGGTATTGAGCTTGTTGTGGATGAGGGTGGCTGAAACAGAGAGAAAGAACATGGTGGTTAACGAGAGGGTGATGGCCTGGTGCATATCGAGTTTTATCACGATGACGTAAAAGGGGACGATGAGCAATCCGCAGCCGATTCCCAGGAGCACGGCGATCATGCCGATGAGGATCCCGACGGGGATGATAAGAAGTGACTCGTGTGTCAGCAAAAGGGTATGAATCCCACTGTAGAGCAGAAGGGGAACGTCGAAAATCTTCAGCATTCTCAAGCTTACCACAAGCAGGAAGAGGGCAAAGGCAAGTTTCAGCCAGCCCGTGCGATGCTCCCGCACAATGTTTCCGCCCAGCAGCGTTCCAAGAACGCACGCCGGGATGAAGAGAAGGTAAAGCCGAAGGGAAGGGGCCGCAGGAAGCAGGGCGACGTGGTTGACGGCACCCACGAAGCTGATGGGGATGATGGTCGCCAGGGATGTGCTTGCGGCCTTTTTAAACTCAAAGCCGAAAGCGGCCATAAGGATGGATACCAGGAGCGTGCCCCCGCCGATGCCGATGCCCGCACTGAAAAGGGCCACAAGAAAACCGAGGATCGCCAACCGGAAATCAAACGCAGAGGAAAAAGATCTGCCCGACATCATGAATCTCCTTATTTGTCGTCATGGTGGAAGACAATGGTGTTGAAATGCATGGGGCTTTTGGCTGCTTGTTGTGTTTCAATATCTTTTTATATGAGTGTAAGATATATGTAAACATAATGGTTTTGTCTGATAGGAAAGTTTGTGAGGAACTCCAATGGCAAGTCCGTGCGTGAGGGGATGGGCCTGATTCACCGGAAGCTCTCCTTTGCGTTGGGTGAGGCACCCGCATCTTCCGGCGTTTTGCACACCACCTGTCCCTTTCCTTGTGGTAGACTGCTTTCGGTAAGCATCATGCCGGGAATAACATTCGCGGTCTTTGGTGTTGAATAGAATTCGTTAACCCACTCATTGGGGGCCCATTTTGACAGATACAAAGAACATTGCCCTGCTCATTGACGCGGACAATTCACCGGCCAAGTCCATTCAGAAGATTTTTTCGGAGCTTGCGCGGCACGGGAAGGTCAACATCCGGCGGGCCTACGGCAATTGGACCACAGGGAACCTCAAGGGATGGGAGGCGGTGCTTCAGGACCATGCCATCCAGCCTTTCCAGCAGTACGACCTCACCAAGGGGAAGAACGCCACGGATATCGCCATTGCCATTGATGCCATGGACATTCTCTACACCAAGCAGGTGGACACCTTCTGCATTGTGACCTCTGATTGTGATTTTACGCCCCTTGCCACGCGGATTATCTCCGAGGGAAAATCGGTGATCGGGTTCGGGGAGAGGAAAACACCACCCGTGTTTATCAATGCGTGTTCCACCTTTCTCTATGTGGATGATGAGGTGGCGGTGAAAACAACCCGGGTCGATGCCAAAGAGCTGCGGGGGGACGCCAAACTGATGAACCTGCTCCGGGATGCCATTTCCGGCTCGGAGAACGGTGACGGCTGGGCAAGCCTCTCCAAGGTCGGCTCCCATATCAGCAACCATGCCTCCTTTGACCCCAGGAACTATGGCTATGCGCGGTTGAGCGACCTGATGGAGGCCATCGGGCTTTTTGACCTGAGGCGGGACAAAAAGAAGTCCTTCGAGGTGAGGGACAATCGAAAAAAATAGGGGAGTCCTGAGACCCCCGGAATAACGGATAGAATAGAAAGGCGTTGCGACGAAATGAGGATGCAAAAAAAGCCCGGTGGCTTCCAAGCCGCACCGGGCTTTTTTGCGTTCAACAGGTCTGAGGGCCGAAGCCCCTTTTCTACAGCAGGTTGTTGGCTTTGAGCCAGGCTGAGGCGGTGTCGGTGACGCTCTGGTGGTCCACGTCGACCTTCGCGTTCAAGGTTTGCATCTGGTCGGCGGTGAGTTTATCCGTCAGGGGGGCCAGCAGGGTTTCGATTTCGGGGTACTTGGTGAGTACGTCCTTGCGAACCACCGGGGCCGGGTTGTAGACGGGGAAGAAGTGCATGTCGTCGTCCAGGTTGATGAGGTTGAAGGCGGAGATGCGGCCGTCCGTGGAGTACCCCATGGCCACGTCCACCTGCTTGTTTTTAAGGGCAAGGTAGGTGATGCCCACGTCCATCTTTTTGATGCGGGATCCGGAAATCCTGAAACCGTAGACTTTCATCATTTTTTTGATGCCGTCCGGGCGCTCCCAGAATTCGGTGCCCACGGCCAGGGTGTAGGCCTTGGAATCTTTTTTGTATCGGTCCCCTAAGTCGGAGATGGTCTTGATGTTGGCCGCGGCAGCCTCGTCGGCCCGCATCATGAGGGTGTAGGTGTTGTTGAAGGACGTTTTTTTAAGCCAGATCAACCCTTTTTCGGCGTCCTTTGTCTTGCAGTAGTCATAGGACTTCTGGGAGTTGTTGATCACTTCAGGGTCTGTGCCCTTGTGGTAGACGGTGTAGGCGGTGCCCGTGTACTCGAAGTAGAGATCGGTGAGGCCGTTTTCCAGGGACTGGCGGGCAATGGAGGTGCTCACTCCGTTTTTGACGGTGACCTGAAATCCCTTGCTTTCAAGGATCTGCTTGGCAAGCTCTGTGAGCAGGTACTGCTCGGTGTAGTTCTTTCCGCCTAAGACGATCTCTTTTGCGGCCATGGCCTGGGTGGTGAAGGCCAGGGTAAGGCAGGCCGCAAGGGCCAGTCGTAAAAATGCGCGTTTGGCTATCTGCATGGGTGTCTCCTGTGTTGGGTGTTTAACTGTTTTGAAGCCTGAGCCCCTTGGGGATCACCATGCGTCCCAGCAGTTCGCAGGCGTAGTCGCCCACGAGGGCCAGCAGGGTGGTGGGGATGGCTCCGGCCAAGAGTTTGACGGGCATCATCATGTCGATGCCGGTAAAAATGAGGTCGCCCAAGCCCCCGGCACCCACCAGAAATCCCAAGGGGGCGCTGCCCACGTTGATGACCAGGGCAATCCTGAAGCCCGTGAGGATCACCGAGGCGGCGTTGGGAAGCTCCACCGCCAGAAGGATTTGAAAGGGCGTGAGGCCGATGCCCCGGGCGGCATCGGTGATGCCGGGGGGGACGGCCTGGATCCCTGCCAGGGTGTTTCTGGCTATGGGCAGGATGGAGTAGATGGTGAGGGCGAAAATCGCCGGTTTGGTGCCGATGCCCAGAAAGCTCAGGGAGATGGCAATGACGGCCAGGGACGGGATGGTTTGCCCCAGGCTCAGGATGTACATCACCGTGGCTGTGTGTTTTTTCATGCGATCACGGGTGAGCAGGATGCCCGCGCCCAGTCCGATGACGGTGGCCATGAGCATGCTGCTGCCCACGAGCACCAGGTGCTGGCGGACCAGCTCCATGACATATTCCATCTCAAAGGGATCGGAAAGGTACTCCATGAGCCCGATCTGCTGGGCCTTGACCCCGCAGAAAAAGAGGATGCCTAAAAGTGCAAAACGATAGATCTTTGTTACCAGAGTCATGACTGCTTATGCCTCGATTTTAAGGCCCTTGGATGTGAGCCGGCGCTCGATGAGGGCCATGCCGGAATCAACCAGGATGGCAAGGATGGACACGCCCAGTGCGCCTGTGATGATCATCTCTTCATAGGATCGGGAGATGCCCTGCTGGATAAAGACCCCCAGGCCCCCTGCTCCGATGTAGGCGGCGATGGCGGCGATGCCGATGTTCATGACGGCTGCGGTGCGCAGTCCGGCCAGGATAACGGGCACGGCCAGGGGAATCTCCACCTCTTTGAGGAGCTGCCAGCGGGTGAGGCCCATGCCTTTTCCTGCGTCCACAAGGCTTGAATCCACATTCCTGATGGCGGTGTAGGTGTTTCGGATGATGGGCAGCTCGCTGTAGAGAACCAGGGCCACCACCGCCGGCACCTTGCCCAGGCCCAGCCCGTAAGGGGCCAGGATCGGAAGCATGATACCGAACAGGGCGATGGAGGGCACGGTCATCAGGATGTTGGCCACCTCGAGGACCTTTTTGGCCAGGGCATCGTTTTTGGTGATGGCGATGCCCGTGGGGATGCCGGTGACCATGGCGATGCACAGGGAGAGAAACACCAGGAAGAGGTGCTCCAGGCTCAAGGTCAGGGCCTGGTCCAGATTTTGTTGGATAAATCCTATGATGCTCACTGGGGCCCCCTACTCATTGGTGTCGTCTTCATAGAATTCCATGATCTTGTCCTGGATGTTCTGGTAGGTGATGGTCCCCTTGAAGTGGCCGTTGTCGTCCACCACGCAGTAAAAGTCCATGCTGTCCATGAGCATGGAGGAGAGGACCTCCCGAAGCGGTTCGTCGTCTTCCACAAAGATCTGGAAGGGTTCGGCCGCGTCGGTGACCGGTCCGGTCTCGAATTTCAGCAGCTTCGGTGTCACGTAGCCTACGGGCTTGCCGTTTTCCACGACGATGCCCACCTTTCGGTTCTTCTCCATGAGGCGATCCAGGGCCTCCGGGCTCTTCATCTCGGCCGGTATGACATTTTTTGGGGACGTGTTCATGGCGTCCCGGGCCCGGATGAGGCCCAGAACTTTCAGGGCGCGGTCGGCTCCCACAAAGTCTGAGACAAATTTGTTTTTGGGCTGGGTCAGGATCATCTCCGGGGTGTCGAACTGCACCAGCTGGCCGCCCCGGAAGATGGCGATGCGGTCCGCCATCTTGATGGCTTCGTGGATGTCGTGGGAGACAAAGACGATGGTCTTTTTCAGGCGGGCCTGGAGCCGCATGAATTCATCCTGGATCTGGTCCCGGTTGATGGGGTCGATGGCCCCGAAGGGCTCGTCCATCAGGAGGATGTCCGGGTCTGCGGCCAGGGCGCGGGCCACGCCCACACGCTGCTGCTGACCGCCGGAGAGTTCGGCGGGGTATCTGTCGCTGTAGGTCTCCGGGTCGAGCTTGACTATTTTTAAGAGGTGGGCCACCCGGTCGTCGATTTTCGATTTGTCCCACTTGAGTACCCGGGGGATCATGGCGATGTTTTCATAGATGGTCTTGTTGGGGAACAGGCCGATCTGCTGGATCACGTATCCCATGCTGCGCCTGAGCTGAACGGGGTTGAGCTCCCGTATGCTGCGGCCGTCTACCAGGATGTCCCCGCCGGAGATATCCTCCAGCTTGTTGGTCATGCGAAGCAAGGTGGTCTTGCCACACCCGGAGGGCCCCAGAAAGACCACAACCTCTCCCGGCTTGATCTGCAAACTGATGTCCCGAACGGCAGGGACGGCGTCCTGGCCGTTTCCGTATACTTTTCTTACATTTCTATATTCAATCATCTGGTTCCTGCGGCGTTAAAACAAATCGTGGTGATTCGCCTAAGCGACGTGTCTTTTGAGGGAATGGTTTCCGAAATTTATTTTTAACTCAATAGATCATGGAAGCATTTCATACCACATAGAATCTATTGAACACAATAGGATAATTTTCATTTCACGGGCGTTTGCCTTGAAAAAAAGGAATAATATTAGCCGCTTTTTGAGTTGGCGGGAGCGAAGAATATATATTTAGTTCGAAGCTTTTTTATGATTCCACAGGGAACAGGTGGGCCAAAATGGTTTGGGTTCAATGCATGGTGGCCCCTGCGGTTCCTGTCGGTGTGATTTCGCAGGGCATTTTTTTACGCAACGGCCTTAACTCACATGGGTATGGCTCCGTCTCTTCCACGGGTGGGGGGAGCTATGACGTATGACGTGTGTCATTGCCTATCCGTGTTTTTGCTTTTTATTGAGTCTTTTATCCTGCTGTTTTCCCCTGCACCCCGGAGACGTTTGATGATTTTCGATTCATCTGATGGATCGGGCTTCCCGGTGAATCCGGCCTAACCCGCATATTTCATGAGAAAACAACCAACCAAAATGAAAAAGGAATGATTTAAGGTGGTTACAATCAAAATGTCAGCTATTTTAAAAATGCAAAATGTAAATCGACGTTTGCTGGTTGATTTTCTCACCCTTCGGGCGAGCCGAGTGCACCCATCTTCTGCGTTATCAGAGCTTTGAGGTAAACCACTACATCTGCAGCTCTGATGCCTTGAATATGGGTGCACTCGACTCGTGAAATATCCGGGCTAAGGCAGGTTACTACTTCCGGGAGGATATCGTGGAGTCCGGCACCCGGTATCGGGCGGCGCAATCCCGAAAAGCCGCCCGGTCCGCACCGGGGATAAGGGCTCCCATGGTGCGGCGGGCCTCAAGAGGCAAGGGTCAGCCTCTATTCATCATTTTTTCTCGTTCTTCCCTGTAAATTTCGGTGATTCGATTAATGGATTCGTGCTGCCGGGCCAGGAGATCCTCTGTGATGGTCCGGATCCCCCATTTTTTAAAATCGATTTGAAGTCCGTTTCCGCCTGGGGATTCGGTGTGGCAGAGTTCCGTATAGAATCGTGCCACGGAGTGCAGGAGGCGGTGAGTGTCTTTGATGGCGTTACAGAGTTCAGAGATCTCGCACCCTGAGAACATCCCGGGCACGGGCTGGGGTGTGGGTGAGGGCATGGGGAGCTCCTTATGTGTGGTGGACAGTTCGTGGTAAGCAGAGCCGGTCCGCACGTGATCGTTACGACGAAACGGCAGTGGCCATGGTGTGAAGGCACCGATAGCCCTGATATTTCGAAAATGCAAAATGTACGTCACGGTTTTCTGCTCGTTTTTCCCGTAAGGGACGGGGCAAGAAGAAACCATACAAAAACGATGCCTTATATGATCAACGTGCATGGAAAAGCCTGCCTCCGGAGGCCAGAGGATGATCCCCCGGATCCCAGGTTGCGAATGCTTTTATCCACTCGTTCCTCGAGGTGATAGCATCCTCGAAGATTTTCATAAAATCAGCCCAAGCCTGTTGGTCAAACTTTTCAAACGTTTGGCCCCCGGCAGGGCCGCCGGAGGCATCTTTAACTTGGTTGTCGGCGGCAAGGTGAGCCACCTTGAAACCCAGCGGTTTTTTGCGCATTTATTTTTATGTCTGAGTCCTAAGGCACAGGCACCATAGAAAAGTGCGCACCACGGGTGTTTCGCTGATTTGCCTGTATAATAATAAGGCAACCCATCACGAGTAAGAAAATTTTTTTTTGGGGGGAGGCCTACCTGTTCAGGGAAAAGTCCGGCCTCGCTCTGGCACCTGAAAAGAGGAAAAACACCCCTTCGGACAGGCCGTGGACGGTGTGGCGTCCATGCCGAAGCAGTCCCAAGGCGTGCAGAATTCCCGTCGGGGCCTCATTTCGCCCGTTGATCAGGAACGCCGGTGGTTGTGGGGCATTTGCAGCGACAGTAGAGCAGGTTAAGGGAGAGCGGGGTTCCGCGGGTTGAGGATAAATCGACTTGAAATGGAGTTGGGGGTGGGGTAAAAAATCGTTTAGCCATGACGACCTCCGGTAAAGGTTGTACTGGTTAGGCCTGACAGGATGTTTGCCGACATCCTGTCGGGTCGACTTCATGCAGCCAATAACTAGTTATTACACCCCACCATAATTTCAACGATTCACCATGTCAATAGTTTTTATCTGATAAATCCAGTGGTTAATTGTTTCGGTTTCGTTAGGGACAGACCGGGCCCGGCGCCCCTTTTTTCCCGTGACCATGGTTATGTGTCTTACGAGGTGACGCGAATCAATCGGTATGGTACATGACGGTGGCGGTTGGCGCTGTATGCAAGGCACCGTGTTAGACGTGGCTTGTGCCTGTTTTTGGATGTGGACAGCATGCAGAGGGCATGTGGTGAGGATGGTGTGGCAGAAATGGATGTGAAATTGAGATTTGACGTGCCCTGTTTTTTCATGTTTGCAGGCGTGTTTCTGGTAGAGCTTTTCATTGCCCTGTTTGTCCGGGATACCTTTATACGTCCCTTTGTGGGCGATGTACTGGTGGTGGTTCTTCTCTATCTGTTTTTCCGGGCGTTTCTGGTGTGCGGTAAGGCGAAACTGGTTGCCGGGGTGCTGCTCTTTGCCTGGGCCGTGGAGGTGGGCCAGTACATGAACCTGGTGGCTGTACTCGGCCTTCAGGATTGCAAGGTGGCGCGGGTTGTCATCGGGTCGACATTTGATGTGATGGATTTGTTTGCTTATACGGTGGGGGCAGGGGTGTTGATGATTCCTGAGGTGGTGGGGGTGGTGCGTCATACCGGTTCAAACTTGAACCGCCCGTAGATTCGTTGGCACTTCATGTGGCGTCTTTGCCAGGCCTTGTTGTCGTCGACAGCAAAACCGGCAGAAAGGGGACTGATCGGCCTGGCTATACCCATGTCCCATGGGGAAGAAGCCTGCCACAAACAAGGGGTGTTTGTGGCAGGCAGGGATAACTGGGGGAGCTATTTTTTCTGGGGCAGCCCCAGCATAAATATTTCGACGATTTTTTTGCTCTCGGGCCTTAAGTTTTCAATCCCTTTGTATGGAATGTCAAAAACGGGGGGCCTGTCCGGGTACTTTTGTTTAAAGGCCATGTGGCGCTTAACCATGCCGGCGAACTGGCCACCTGCCCATGGGCCGTATTTAATGGCATCAATGGGATTCTGCTCCCGTGAATCACGATAAAGATCGAAAATATTGGCTCTGATGGGATTATCTCCCGGGTTGGGGATGTGCATTTTGTACTTGTTCTTAACCACCGATTTCAACACGGGGCCTTCATAAATGTGGACGTAGTCACGTCGACCGTGGCTTTCACCCAACAGCAACACCCCGCTCTGGTCCACCCCATCGATGACCCTGTCCCTTGGCACGCCTTCCATGGCATTGCCCAGGCGGGCAAATGTCGTAAACAGGTCGCTGACATGGATAATGTCTTCGGCAAAACTTCCTGCTTCAATCACCCCTTTCCATTTGGCCCAGGCATTTACGCGTACGCCCCCTTCCAGATGGTCGGTTTTTCCGCCGCGATAGATACGGTCACTCTGTCCGGTGGGGCCCTGGTACTGGAGGAAGGGCCCGTTGTCGCCCATGACGATGATGACGGTATTTTCGGCAATACCCAGGGTATCCACTTCGCGGACAATGTCGCCGATCCACTCATCGACCTCCACAAGGATGTCCGCCATGGTGCCGCCGTTGAGGGTGTTGTATTCGCTTCGAAACTCCTGAACAAATGAAAGGGGGAAGAGGGGCCAGTAATTAAGGAAAAAGGGCTTGTCCTGCCTGGCCAGGGTGCGAAGTTGGGACAAGGCATGTTTCTGGTAGCGCTCGTTCATCTCGCGGTATTTTTTCTGGGTCCAGGCTTCACCGGGTTTCATTTCGACTTCATAGAGTTTCCCATTTCGCAGTTCCACACCGGTTACCATGTGGGCAGGGTCCGGGACAAACTGCTTGTCCAGAGTAAACGTCTGCTTCTGCCTGCTTGGGTCAACGCCGCGGATAATATCGGCCGTTTCCATCTCCCTGCCCATAATGGCGAGCTGTCCCTGTTGATGGATGGGAAATTCGGCATGCATGAACCCCTGGTTGCTGGCGTATGCCTGCTCGATATCACCCAAGTGCCATTTGCCCACATGGGAGGTGAAATACCCCGCATCCTTTAATACTTCAGCAATGGTTACTTCTTCGGCGTTCAATCCATCCCCTGCAAGGGTGGCCTTGGCCTCGGTAGTCCCGGTCCGTGTGGGGTAGCGACCGGTCATCATGGCGACGCGAGTCGGGGTACAGGAAGGTTCTGTGTACATTCTCTGGAGGCTCATCCCTTCCTTTGCCAGCTTTGACATATGGGGCGTTTTGTACCCGCGAATGACACTGAGTTCATCCATGCCGATTTCGCCAAAGCCCACATCATCAAGCAGGATGTAAACGATATTGGGCGGCTTGCCGCCGTTTTTTTTGCGGAGGTCTGCAAGTTTTTTCTCAATGGCCTTGTCGTCTTCGGCCCATTGTTCCCCGTTTTGTGCTTCCAGAATGGCATATTCCGCGTCGTGGATGATTTTTTTCCCTTTTTTCGATCCAGCAGAAGCCACCCCGGCAATAAGACACGACATGAGGATGGCAATCGTCACGATCATGAATCTGTTCATGGCCTTTCTCCTGTAAATTAATAAAGGATGGAATACGGTTAATGACTCACTGCAGAACATAGTGAATGGCTTGGCCTGGATATTTCATGAGAAAACGGCCTGATAAACACATTGAGGTGCTGTTGGGGTTCAGTATGTCGAAAAAATCAGGCATTCCAAAAATGCAAAACGTAATTCACGGTTTTCTGAGTGATTTTCTATCCCTCCCGGCGATCCGGGCTATGGATGATATGAAAAGCTGGGATGTCAACCTTGTGTGATCGTTGGTGCGATTTTTTGATTTTGAAACGGTTTTTAGAAAGCGATTGCTATTGCTGCGGTATGATCCGGACCGAATTCGCTAACTGCGAACTGCGGAGACGAGGTTGTCGTGGCATGAAGAAGTGGTCGTGAGTTGATGGTGGGGGTGTAAAAGGTGGCTGACGTGCGTTCGGTGTCGGATGCATGTTGTGCGACAACGTCTTGTAATTAAACAGATACAGGCTACCATATCACGCCGGAAATCAAAACCCTTTTTGGGATTTGGTGGGGACAGGCTCTTTATCCACTTTTTATTCTGGACGATCTGTATTCACCTGTGAGATAGTCGGTGAAATATACTAACATATCAATATCCATTGTAAATCTGTTCATGTAAAACACATCATGACATTCTGTCACACAGAGCCTGGGAGGAAAGTGCTATGCCACGTGTTCCCCGTATGGTTGTCACGGATTCAGGACAAAAAGCAGCATACCATGTGATCAGCCGGACTGCCTTGGACGGATTGCCGTTCGGAGAGGTGGAAAAGGATGAGTTGATGCGTATTATTCGTCGCTTTTCATCCGTTTACGCCGTCGATGTGCATGGGTTTGCCGTGATGGGAAATCATTTTCATCTTCTCGTGGAGGTGAGCCCGTGCGATTTGGTTTCGGATGAGGACGTCCGGCGGCGATTCAGCCTTCTTTACGGGGCGGGAACAGAGTTTCCGGAAGGTTTACTGGATGATTACCGTGATCGTTTTTGCAGCCTTTCCGCCTACGTGAAAGATATCAAGCAAACGTTTTCCTGTTTCTTCAACAAGCGGAAAAAGCGAAAGGGAACCCTCTGGGGTGAGCGCTTTAAAAGTGTGATTGTCCAGCATGGAGGGACCCTGATACATTGCCTCGCATACATAGATCTCAATGCGGTGCGTGCCGGGATCGTTGCGCGGCCGGAGGACTATCGCTGGTGCTCCATGGGGTATCATGTTCAAAATGGTAACAGAGACGGCTTTCTTTCACTGGATTTTGGGCTGCCGGATACCTGTTCGGATCACGGGGCGCGTCTTCGAAATTATCGGGAATTTTTATACCATGCGGGTGCGATAGAGAAGAAGGGCAAGGCAAGCATACCTGAAACAGTTCTGGACGAGGAGCGTTCCCAAGGGTTCGAGGTGTCTCGAATAACGCTGCTCAGACAACGGTCCCGATACTTTACGGATTCCGGAATTATTGGCTCTCGGGCCTTTGTCGAAACGACCTATGGCGGGTTTAAGGCGAAATGCCGATCATCTCGGGATAAAATTCCCAAACGTGTCAAGGGCTTTGACGGTATGTACTCTTTGAGACGACTGGCAAATGCCTGAAAAAAGCGATAGTGGTTTGTGAGATGTCAGGTGAAATTCTGGGATGCGGGGGTGACGTGCGTCCCTATGTATGTTTTCGTAGCGTTGGTTCATGTGTTTTATTACCTGTATTTATTCTGCTGCATCCTTGCCTGTAAAATAATTCCTAAAAATTAGTTGTGTACGCCTGGTGGCATCTTTTCTGGTGAGGTGCGTGTTCTGGCAAACAGAAAGAGCCTGTCCCTTCTTGGGAACGTGTTTCGTTTGCTTTGATACAGATTTGGCTGTATCAGCCCCTCCTGAGACAGGTCCGGGCTGTATTGTAAATGAGCTTTAAAGTGGAAAAGTAAGTGCGTGGGGCGGTGCCGGCTTTACGTGGTGTTGGGTTGTTTTGTTTGGGCATTAAATCATTTTTTCTGTTTACCCAGGGTGTTAGGGGCTGCTTTTTTGTTGTTTGCTACGAAGGAACCTTCAGATTCAGGGCTTTTCGGTTTTTCGGCACCAAGGGTTGGCACGATTTTTGGAAAGGAGAGAAACGCAGGCCAACACATGCTGTCCAGGAGATACGAAAGCGGTGCCCCGTTGGGGACACGCGACAAGAGTTTTCGATGCACCCCATGGGATTGTTGCTGCATCGTGGATGATTGAGATCTCCTTCTGTGTTGTTTTTTTCCATAGGTCTGACGAGACCTTCAGTTTTTGTATTGAGTTGCTGCAAGGGCATCCAGAAGGGGGATGCAAGTGCGTTTGCTGGCTCAGTATGGTCACAATGATTGTTGGAGATTCCTTGCATGGTTCTTACATGAACTACACGCTGTGTGCGTGTTGAGTGAGCGCTGATCAAAGGTAAAAGGGAAGATGTATTCTCCCTGTTTCTGGTTGTGCTGCCATCCTTTGTGTTTATTCAGTAACGATGTTGCTGCTGACATTTCTTTTGAAGGAAATTTTGATACGATGACTATTTTTAAGACAATGACACTCCGATCCAAACTTATCTTGGGGTTTGCGACTATATTGATCCTGCTCGTTTTTACTTCATTGCTGGGTATTTCCAAATTGAGCTCCTCCTCCCAGGGGTTTACGAGTTACCGTGACATGGCTCGCGATACCAACCTGTCGGGACGCATTCAAGCCAATATGCTCATGGCTCGTATGAGTGTGAAAGGATACCTTATCAACGGAAACGAATCCGACAGAGAAGAGTTTCAGAAATATTACGAAAAAATGTACGCCTTTCTTGAAAGGGCGGGAAAGGATATCGAGCACCCCGATCGTGCAGCGAAAATTGATCAAATTGAAGAGGATGTGATCCGATACCGCCAGGCGTTTGAAGAGGTTGTTTCGTTGACCGAACAATACGATCACCTAAAGCAAGACTCCCTGGATGTTTATGGCCCGAGGCTGGAAGCCCTCCTTTCTGACGTTATGGGTTCTTCTGAACGAAGCAATGAGACAACAACCCTTTATAATGCGGGCAATGCCATGAAGCACTTGCTGGCAGCCAAAGTGTATGAGACCCAGTTTTTTATCAGCCATTCCAGTAGCGATGCCCGGAAGGTCACGGCGGAATTTGAATCCATGCAGGAGGACCTGAATCGCCTGGCGCAAACCATGGCAAGTGGCACTCAACAAGAGGCCCTGGCCAACATCCGGGGGAGCCTTGAAAAATATATGGAAGGCCATGCCCGAGCACAGGCGGTGCAGGAAAAACGGGACAAAATCGTAACTGGAGTGCTGGACCGTATCGGGCCTTCAGTGGCTTCATTGATTGAGGAGATCAAGCTTGATATCAAGGGGGTTCAAGACCAGATCGGGCCAAGGCTCCAGGCGTCGAACCTTAAGGGACAGAAATTTATTGCCCTTCTGAGCCTTGCCGCACTTCTTGTGGGGATAATCGTCGTGTTTTTCTTGACCCGAAGTGTCCTTTCACAGCTTGGTTGCGATCCCGCTCAGATTGCCGAGGTGGCCCACAGCATTGCCAATGGCGATTTGCTGGTCGAGTTTCACCGGAACGGCAAGCACGAAATCCAAGGGGTTTACAAAGACATGGAGACCATGGCCGTAAGCCTGCGTGAGCTGTTTACCGATATCAATTCAGGGGTTCATACCCTGACCACTTCCGCCTCTGAGTTGACCGATATTTCTTCCCAAATGGTTTCTGGCTCCGCTCAGACCTCAGACCGGTCCAATACGGTGGCTGCGGCTGCAGAAGAGATGAACGTCAATATCACGTCGGTTTCGGCAGCCACGGAGCAGGCTTCTTCCAATATCAACATGGTTGCTGCAGCCCTTGAAGAGATGACAAGCACAATCAATGAAATTGCTCAGAACACCTCAACGGCCAGGAATATCAACGACGAGGCCGTGGCCCTCTCAAAACATGCGTCATCAAAGATAGATACGCTGGGTAAATCCGCCAATGAAATAAGCAAAGTAACCGAGGCTATCAACGAAATTTCCCAGCAGACAAACCTTCTGGCATTGAATGCCACCATTGAGGCCGCACGGGCCGGAGAGGCCGGTAAGGGCTTTTCTGTGGTTGCCAGTGAGATCAAGGCGCTGGCGATACAGACCTCGGATGCCACCCTTGAAATCAAGGGACAGGTTGATGGTATTCAAGGTGCCACTGCAGACGCCATTCATGAGATCCAGAGCATTTCCGATATTATAGATCAGCTCAACGAGCTGGTCACAACCATCGCCTCTTCCATCGAAGAGCAGTCCGTTACAAGCAAAGAAATTGCGGATAACATTGCCCAGGCCTCCATGGGGACCGAAGAGATCACGGTCAGTATGTCCCAGAGTGCTACGGTTTCGGGGGAAATTGCCCATGACATCAGCGAGGTAGACCAGGCAGCAACAGAGATGCTGAACTCCAGTACCCTTGTGGGCAGTAACGTCGATACATTAAAGGATCTGGCAGATCATCTTGAGGGCAAGGTGTCAGCTGTCAGGTTCTAAGGTTTTGAGCCGGGAGTCCGGGGTTTCACCGCCCCGTCTGGTTTCTCCGGCTTGGGTCTTATGGATTTTGGAGGGGGGGGCGGGAGGGGCAGTTTTATCTGGGTTTTAAGAGCCTGTCCCCCCCCCCTAAATTCGACTGACCAAGATTTATCGCCGAATCAATTCTATTCATCTTCGAGGGATCACAACATAAAGAACCTGTCCCCTTTCGAATTCGACTTTCGGTGTCTTTTTTTTCGTCGTTTTTACTCCGTGCTGATACCGATGATTTCTATGATTGTTCCGCGCATGTGGATGCTTGATATGTCAGTTCTTTTCCGGGCCGTAATCTTTACCTTGAGCCCGTCTTTTTGAAATGGGGCCGGGAGGTTGATCGGGTCGTATGTGTGTCCGTCGTTTCCTTCAATGGCAAAGAATCCCCCTTCCAGGCCCGTAAAAACCACCTTGCCGTGAATATCAAATTCATGGTGTCCCTGGGTGCTTTCGGAAATGGCGGGGGCCGCAGGCTCAGGTGACCCTGAATTTCCCGCACACCCCATAAGGGTCGCCACACCAAAAAGAGTCATGAA
Source organism: Desulfoluna spongiiphila (assembly GCF_900101345.1). Classification (GTDB taxonomy): domain Bacteria; phylum Desulfobacterota; class Desulfobacteria; order Desulfobacterales; family Desulfolunaceae; genus Desulfoluna; species Desulfoluna spongiiphila. Next base: position 212,589 of record NZ_FMUX01000006.1, read on the forward strand.
CAGTAGTCGGGTGAGATGCGTCATGGTGACCTCCTGTGGAACAGCAGAGACGTTGCAGGTTGCTCAAAGATTTAAATATACAAGGGGATTGGCTCTGTGATCAATGGCTTTGTTGCCGCCGCTGATGGTGACTCAGCAATTCATGGATGATGTCTGTATAATGTCGCTGCTGCGTGGGCTTCTATTTGATTTTCTTGACAAAACCAATGCGTGGCCTTAAGGTTGTCCAATAGGCCCCAGGTACTTCTATCGATGCCTTGCTCTCTTCTGCAACACCCCCCCGGGTCACTCTCAATTAAGAATACGAAAAATGATTAAGGCCTGAAGACAGCTGCTTATGATGCCGGTGCCGCCAGGTGTTCGTCCGGCGCGGCTATGTGTCCTGGGCTAAACGTCTCGCACAGCCTTACGGTCTTTTTACTTTTTCTTGAGACCACCCCATCAATTTCAATATATTCACTAACGACGGTAAGGAGGCACAGCACATGAACAGCGCACAGATCTTCTTGCTTGTGGCCGCAGCGGGTCTGACCCCCATTGCTCTGTCCTATGGGTTCAATCCCCAGGCCAGCCTGAAATTTCTTTTTAATATCACGGTCCAGGACGTGAACCTGGCGCATATTTTTCGTGCCGTTATGGGGCTCTACGGGGCCTTTGTCGTTTTTTGGGTCATCGGGGCCCGCAACAGCGCATTGACCCGCCCAGCTCTTTACAGCCTTGTGGCCTTTATGTCCGGGTTGGCTCTGGGCAGGGCGTTGAGCCTTGTGGTGGACGGCATGCCTCACTGGTTGCTGTTTCTCTATATGGTTCTTGAACTGGGCTTTTCTGCTGTCGGCATCATGATGCTGAAACAACTGAATACGATGGAGGCGGTCGATGAAAATTAAATACGTTCCAGTACTCGTCTTGTTCGTGTTTATCGTCGGGGGATACGGCTTCGCCGAAGAGAAAAAACCGCCCAATATCCTGGTGATCTGGGGCGACGATGTAGGGCAAACCAATATCAGCGCCTACAGCCATGGCATTATGGGGTACCAGACACCGAACATCGATCGTATTGCGGATGAAGGCGCGCTGTTTACGGACTACTATGCCCAACAATCCTGCACCGCCGGCAGGGCCGCATTCATCCTTGGGCAATGCCCCTTTCGAACGGGGCTTCTCTCCATCGGGCTGCCCGGATCCACCCATGGGATTCCCAACTGGGCGCCGACCATTGCCGACCTGTTGAAAGAGAAGGGCTACGCAACGGGCCAGTTCGGTAAGAACCACCTGGGAGACCAGGATGTTCACCTGCCCACCAACCACGGGTTCGATGAATTTTTCGGCAACCTGTACCATTTGAATGCTGAAGAGGAGCCGGAAACATATTACTATCCCAAGGAGAAGGAATTTCACGAGAAATTTGGTCCGCGGGGGGTGATTAAGTCCACGGCCGACGGCAAGATTGAGGACACAGGGCCTCTGACGCGAAAGCGCATGGAAACCGTTGATGAAGAGCTCCTGGCAGGTTCCCTGGATTTTATCGATCGTTCCCACAAGGCGGGCAAGCCCTTTTTTGTGTGGCACAATGCCACGCGGATGCATGTGTGGACACGCCTCCAGGAAAAATACCGCGGGATCACAGGGGTAAGTGTGTTTGCCGACGGGATGACCGAGCACGACACCCACATCGGAAAACTCCTGGACAAGCTTGATGAACTCGGCATTGCGGAGAACACCATTGTTATTTATTCCACGGACAACGGTGCGCAGAAGGTCGCCTGGCCGGACGGGGCCACCAACCCCTTTAACGGGGAGAAGGGGACGACAAACGAGGGCGGCTTCCGTGCCCCCATTGTGTGCCGTTGGCCCGGCGTCATCAAGCCGGGGACAAAGATCAACGCCATCATGTCCCATGAGGATTGGATGCCGACCTTGCTGGCCGCCGCCGGTGAACCCGATATTGTCTCCAAATTGAAAAAGGGCCACAAGGCCAACGGCAAAAAATGGAAAATTCATCCCGACGGGTACAACTTCCTTCCCTACTTTTCCGGAGAAGCCAAGACCGGACCCCGGGAATCGTTTCTGTATTTCTCCTCGTCAGGTGAACTCAATGCCGTTCGCTGGCGGGACTGGAAACTGAACTTTGCCCTGGAGTGGGGCAACCAGTTCAGCGCGACGAGGACAACGTCTGCCTTGCCTGAAATTGTGAACTTAAAGGCCGATCCCTATGAAACCGCTCCCAAGGAGTCGGGGATGTACATTCGCTGGATGGCAGACAACATGTGGCTTATTGCTCCCAGCGGGGGCGTGGTGGCAGCTTTTCAGGCATCTTTGTCCAAGTATCCCTTTCAAAATGGCATGAGCAACAACCCGTCCAAACTCACCTACGATACCGTGGGGTTACCCACCACAAAGTGATGTGGGGGCGGCTGTCGGGAACCTTGGGAAACAGGCCCCTTTTGCATTTCGTGAAATTTTTGGTTGACACATCCGCCGGATTTCTTTAGAACCTGTTCTCGTTTGGTGAGCCCAGGTAGCTCAGTCGGTAGAGCAGGGGACTGAAAATCCCCGTGTCGGTGGTTCGATTCCGCCCCTGGGCACCACCTGACAACCCCTTAAAGGTTGCGGGGGTGTAGTTCAGTTTGGTTAGAACGCCAGCCTGTCACGCTGGAGGCCGCGAGTTCGAGTCTCGTCACTCCCGCCACAACCTTTAAGAAAAAAAGATTGCGTCCCCATCGTCTAGCCTGGTCCAGGACACCGGCCTTTCACGCCGGCGACAGGGGTTCAAATCCCCTTGGGGACGCCACTTTTTTTCTTTCCCTTTATCCTTCCTCGTGGTTCCTGATTTTTATCCCGGTCATCGCAAACGACGACAACCCTTCAATACTTTTTATCCTTTTCTCATTTATTCTTCTCCACTGTCGGCTGAGTTTTGTATATAAGATATCCATAGGTTCGGTGCGTCTTTGGGGGAATAATTCCGTGGATCCGTTTTTTTGTGGCCCTTGAGGTTGTTCTGGGCACTTCCGGTCCCATCATCGGTGGCTTTTCGTGCGCCGTCAGCGACGAAGGGGAGGCAGATGAAAGCCGTATCATGGTTGGTCACGCTCGGGTGTGTCGCCGGGATGGTTGCCTCGTTTATGGACAGCGATCCGGCAGGTGTGGCCCTTTTGGGCCTGGGCATGCTGCTGGTGCTTCCGCTGGCTGCGCGCCGTTATGCCGGTGTGGTCCTTCTCAGGCGCTCCGACGTGCGCGTTCTCCTTGCCCTTTGCCTTTACGGCGTGTTGTTTCTGCCGATGCTGAACGGGCGCGCTGCCGAAGAGGGCGTTACGATACAAAGCGCCCCTGCAGGAACCCCGCACCCGTTCATGTCGGGATATTTCCACTCCCCCTGGCCCGGGGAAGACGGCGGTCCTGAACGGCTTCAGGTGCCGGGCAACCTTCCGGGGCTCGATATCCGGGAGGGGAGCCGGGTAAAGGTTACCCGGCGTTTCAGCCGTCTTGCCAACATGGTGATCCTGCGCAGGCCCGGAGAGGTGTATCTCCTGACCACCGCCCTTGCCAGGAACCGGTACCTCGGGTTGCCCTCCTACAGTCGGTTGGAGCGGGTGGATCCCGTTACCCTTGAGACCATCACGCGTTCTCCCAGGCTTAAGGCGGGTCCGGGCTGGCCGGGCGGGGTTGCGGCCCACGCAAACGGCGATCTCTACGTGGTGTTTGGCAGATGGTGCCATCGCCTGGACGCGGATTGTCACCTGTTGGCCTCATACCGGTTACCTTACAACCATCCCTACAACTCCTTTGTTATTTTAGACAACGGGACCCTGGTAATGAAAGAGATGTCCGAAAAGGCGTCCCATCTGACCGTCCTGGACCCCATTACCATGAAGCCCGTCTGTGACCACATCCCCCTGTACGAGCCCTCCGTGGCCCGGATCAGTGCCCGGGGCAACACGGTCTATGTGGTGGGCACCCGCTCCATCTTCCGGTACCCCTGGAGTTCCCGTGCCTACAAACCTGTTTTCGACGAGAAATGGGTCTTCGACTATGTCAAGGAGACCGGGCGAAGTTTCGGCTGGGACCCGGTTATCAGCGAAAAGAACGCCTGGTTCCTGGACAACGGTGACCACGGGTATCGGATCTCCATGCTCGGTGCCGCCGAGACTCCCGGAATGACCCATGTGGTCCGCGTCTCCCTTGCCGATGCTTCCGATGCCACGGTCTTTCCCGTTTCAGGGCTTCCTCTGGGGACCGTCACCAATCCGCCCGTTTACTGCGAAGACAAAAAGATCCTCGTTGCCTATGATTCGGCCAATGCGGTGATCAAGGCCTGGCGCCATGGGCCGGAGGCTAACGCGTTTACCCTGCTCTGGGAAAAGGAGGGTTTTGGTGCCTCCAACCACATGATCTATTTTCCAGACACCGGTGAGCTCTGCACCAATGACTACGCATACGGCAGGGGAGATGCTTCTGTGGTGCTGGATGTCGAGAGCGGAGAAGAGAAGGCGCGTGTCAACATGAACACCTTATTTCAGGGAGTCATCTTTTCCGCGCCAGGGTGGCGAAGGGACTACTACTACGTCACCTTTGATACCGTCGCCCGGGTATACCTGCCGCCATCCGGGGAGACGCTGTGAACTCTATACGACAGAAATAGGGATATTCAGGGTTTGAAATGAAAACCACACAATGAGGAAGGGGCACCCGATGGCCAGAATTTTACTTGCAGGGGCAACAGGTTACCTGGGCGGTTTTATCGCAAGGGAGCTTCAGGACCGGAAGTACCATACCAGGGTGGTGGTCCGCGACGTTGAAAAATTTGAGGCCTCGGGGTGCCCGGCCGATGAAGTCGTCCGTGCCGAGGTCACGGACAGGGCTTCGCTTCAGGGGTGTTGCGACAACGTGGACATGGTGGTCTCTGCCGTCGGTATCACCAAGCAGAAGGACGGCCTCACCTACATGGATGTGGATTATCAGGCCAACCTGAACCTCCTTGAGGCTGCACAGCAAAGCGGGGTGAAAAAGTTTGTCTATGTGTCCGTGCTGAACGGGGCGTCCATGACGCAGCTACAGATCTGCCGTGCCAAGGAAAAATTCGTCGAGGCGTTGAAGGGCTCGGGCCTTGAGTTCTGTATCATCCGGCCCAACGGCTTTTTCTCCGATATGGCTGAGTTTCACGCCATGGCAGCCAGGGGGCGGGTTTACCTGTTCGGTGACGGGCAATACAAATCCAACCCCATCCATGGGCAGGATCTGGCCCGGGTGTGCGTGGGGGCGCTGAAAGAATCGGCTCGGGAGATTGACGTAGGGGGGCCGGAGGTGCTCACACAAAACGAAATCGCGGGCCTTGCCTTTGCTGCTGTGGGCAAGAGCCCGAAGGTGACCTTCGTGCCGGACTGGGTGCGTCGCTTCGTGCTGGTTGCAGGACGAATCTGTTTAAGCGCCCCGCGCTTTGGCCCGGTGGAGTTTTTTATGCATGTGATGACCACGGACATGGTTGCACCCACTTGCGGAGAACACACCCTGGCAGGCTATTTTCAAGGCCTTCAAGAAGCCGACCCTGACCATCCATGATCACCTATATCACCCGCCCTAATACGTATCCTCTTCCAGGATCTCCAGGGCGTCCTGGGCTTTGCGCATCAGGTCCTTCAGGGCAATTTGCGGAATGGGAAGGAACTCCAGGGTCTCTTTCAGGGGCGCCGCTTCGGAGGCCGAAAAGAGCCCCTGAGCCATGTGGTCTGCGAGGTTGAGGATGTAGGCGAGGCGATTGCCGCCGGAGTCCGCAGGGGTGTGGTGGAACTGGATGGCCGTTGCCATGGTTTCCGGGAGGTTCCACTTCCTGCAGAGCTCGCCGCCGATATCTGCGTGGGTAAACTCCAGGATTTTTTGCTCTGTCACGGTCATGGGGGCGTGGGTGAGGTGGGCGTACCTTGTGAACAGGAGCTGCCTGTCCTGGATATAGGTGTCCAGGATGATTTTTCCCGCGTCATGCATCAACCCGGCCAGAAAGGCGTCTTCCCCGTTTTTCGCCTGGAGGGTCTCTTCAATGAGTCTGGCGCAGATCGCCACGGCCAGGGAGTGCTTCCAGAGCTCTCCCGAGTCCAGGCCGTATCCTTCAAGGGTGCGGCCAAGCATTTTTGAGTACCCCACCAGGGTGATGATCTGAAGGAGGGTGTCGGTGCCGAGGACGGTGGCAGCCATCTGGACAGAGGAGACCTTGCCGCTCATGCCGTAGTAGGCCGAGTTGGCGATTTTGAGGACCCGTCCGGCCAGGGCGGGATCCGTGCTGAGCAGGTGTTCGAGCTCCTTGAAGTTCTTTTGCCCGGAGAGCAGTGTTCGCGCCTTTAAGAGGATGTGGGGCATGGGGTAGAGCTTTTTGAGGTTTTCCACCACCTCCTGCCTGAGGGCCGCCCCTGAGGGATGGGCATGGAGATCGTCCTCGGAGAGGATCAGGGGTTCGATGGCGATGGCACTTCCGCAGGCGGTGCACATCAAGGGGATATGGGTGATCTGGTAAACCAGATCGTCGCTGATCCGATAGGTTTTTGAGCAGTGGGCGCAGGTAATGTTCATGTGTCTTCCTGTGGTGGAGCCGGGCCTTTTTGCAAACCGCGGTCGCGGAAGGTTGGCCGGGCATGGGGCTTTATTTCCTTATTCCTCGTATAGTCGAATAAGGTATACACCTGCAGGGATCGGATGTCATGCACAAAAAGCCCATCGTCTTCAGCCGGTTCGCAGGGTCGTCTTCCCCGGGATTCCCTGATTGACATGGTGACAGGACGTGTTGACAAGCGGGCACGGAACCGCGATGTCCGGATCTTCTCTTGGTGAGTTGTCATGGCTGTCCCTGTTGATTGACGATCCCATGGCAGGGGGCACCATGTTTTCTTACACCCGGGCGGCCCGGCAATCCGTGGATAACGACAAGGACAGCGGCCTGTTGAAACGGGCCTTTGGCACCAGGCCCGATACCGACAACAGCAAACGGGTGAGCGTGTACGACATAGGGGATGAACGTCACCGTCAGTTCCAGGGGATAGACGGCACCGCAAAAGCCATCCAAAAGCCGAGCGCCATCAAAGCCGGAATCGGTTTTAACGTCGGCAGGTCCTGACGGAGAGCAAGCCAGGGGGGATCAATAGGTGTCCTCTTCCATGGTTTCAACGGCCGTCAGGGCCTCGGTGATGAGGCCTTCGACTTCGGTGGCCGTCATGTGCAGGCAGGTCAGGGCGTCCGAGGGCAGGGGCGGGGTTTTCGCGGTGGACCCCAGGGCCCGGTCGGCCATGTGGTTTGCAAGCTGGATCACATAGGCGAGTTTGTTGCCCCCTGAGGCGCCGGGGGTATGATGGTCCCGGATGGCCGTTGCCATGTGGTCGGGCAGGTTCCATTTGCGGCACAGCTCAAAGCCGATGTCCCCGTGGGTCAGGCCGAGGATCTTTTTTTCAACGGCATAAAGGGGCTCGCGGGTGAGGGCTTCATAACGGGTGAACAGGGGCTTTCTCTCAAGCACGTAGCTGTCGAGGATGATTTTTCCCGAGTCGTGCATGAGCCCTGCAAAAAAGGCTTCTTCCCCGTCGCTGGCGTGGAGTTTTTTCTCGATGAGCCCGGAGCACACGGCCACCGCAAGGGAGTGTCGCCACAATTCACCAGAGCCCAGTCCGTAACCGTTCAGGGACTGGCCGAGGGCCTTGGCGTTGCCCACCAGAAGAAGGATCTGCATCAGGGTGCCGCTGCCGAGGACCGTGGCCGCCATGTGCAGGGATGAGACCTTGCCGCTCATGCCGTAGTAGGCGGAGTTGGCCACCTTCAGGACGCGGCTAGCAAGGGCTGGGTCCGTGTTGAGGAGGCTGCCGAGCTCGTCGAAGTTGCCGTCACCGGCCAGGAGCTTGCGCGCCTTGAGCAGGATGTGGGGCATGGGGTAGAGCTTTTTAAGGTTACCGACAACCTCCTGCCTGAGCGCCTCACCGGTGGCAAAGGGCGCCAGGGCCTCTTTGTCCAGGATGAAGTGTGCGATGGGGATCAACTGCCCGCATTGGGTGCATTTGGCGGTTTTGTTGTGTACCTTGTGAACAATCTCGTCTTTTATTCGGTATGCTTTGGCACAAGCCGGACATTGAATCTTCATGCGCATGGTTCCTGAAAGATCTGCTGAATTAATAAAAATATTTAAATATAGATATACATATGACAATTCAAGTTATTTCAGCAAAAAGAGAAAGAAAAGACATCCCCGGCCTTTCTTCTGGTTAACCAGTGGGGGCCGTGCCTGCGGGAAATGGGGTGGGGAAGGCCTTTGGCTGGGATGAGGCCGCCCCCTGAATCGTATCACTTTTTGGCGATGGGAGAACGGTATGGCGACGGTGAAGGACCATTACGATGTGGTGTTGTCGGATGTCTACTCGTGGATGTTCGGTGGGTTCGCCTCAGGGGTTGAGCGAAACATCGATTTTTTCGATGCACGCGGCATACGCCCCTTGGGATCGGGCGCGGCCCTGGACCTGGGAGCAGGCTGCGGGTTTCAATCCATTCCCCTGGCCCGCCTGGGGTTCAAGGTGACGGCCATTGATTTGAGCGGCCCCCTTTTAAGGGAGCTTGCGGACCACGCGGGTTCGTTGCCCATCGAGACGGTGGAAGGCGACCTGATGCATTTTGACGAGTACCTGACGGAAAAGGTGGAGCTGGTGGTGTGCATGACCGACACCCTGCTTCACCTGCCATCCAAAGAGGCGGTATCGGCCCTGTTCGGTAAGGTGGCAGGGACCCTGGAGGATGGCGGTACACTGATCCTCACCTTTCGGGACCTCTCCGGTGAGGTGACGGGCCTTGATCGCTTTATCCCGGTGAAAAGCGACGAGGGCACCATCCTTACCTGTTTTCTGGAGTACGGCCCCGAAACGGTGACGGTGCATGACCTGGTCCACACCAAAGGCCAGGATGGCTGGACGCTGAAGGCGAGTTGGTATGAAAAATGTCGCCTGTCAAAGGCGTGGGTGGAAGCGCAGCTCAAAGGGGCGGGCTTTGGCAGGGTTGATGCCGCGGAAGACGGCGGGGTCGTCACGGTTATTGCAATAAAATGAAGGCCCCTGCTCACCGTGTGGCTCCGGTGGTCCGGTCCTGTCTATGGATAACCTTCTAAAAAAATAGTCAAACAGGTTTTAAAAAACAGATTCAGTTTAATTCGAATCAAAGGCGAATGTGAGTTCCCCTGAGGCAGGAAGGGGAAAGCGCATTCGCAAGCTGCTTTCGAGGTGACACACCTCGCCGCCGGAGGCAGGCATTTCTCCGCTACTTTGAGCACAGAAGTTTTACAGCCTCACCCGTTTTTTACCCCAGATCCAGACTCTGCTGGATGCCCGTCCTTGTTTTATTCTCCCCTTTCCCGGAGTAGGCCCGCACGATTTCGATGATCTCCGCACCGTATGTCTTCACCCGCTTGGCTCCCATGCCCTGGATGGTCCGAAGCTGTGCCATGGTGTCGGGGTGTTCGGTGGAGATGGTGACAAGGGAGCTTAAGGTGGCGACGCGGGACGGGTTGATGTCATCCCGGGCAGCCCGTTGTTTCCGCCAGTCCCGGAGCTGGTTCAGGAGCCTGGGGTGCTCGCTGGACAGGCTCTTGACCTTGGCCTTGGCCCGTGCGGTGATGCTCTGTCTTTTGAAAAAGGCCCGGGTCCGTATGGACAGGAAGGTCTCCACCCTGAATCCTTCTTTGCAGCCCTTCAGGCAGGTTTCTTTGACGATGAGCTCTTCGCGGATGGCCACCAGGGCATCGCCGATGAGGGTTTTTACCGACTGGTTGTCGGTTTCGAAGGTGGCCTCGTCGAGGCGTTCGGAGATGGCGTGTCGGGTCTGCTCGGAAAAGTAGGCGCACCCTTTTCGAATGCGGTCCTGGATCACCTCGTTCTCTTCCAGGCCCAGGTCGTCTTCCATCAGGGAGGCCACCTGCCTGGAAAAGGCCCCTGCGATGCGGGTGAACTCCGGCAGGGTGGTGGAGAGGATTTCCGTGAGGGCCTCAAGGAGGGTGCCCTGGACCGCGTTTTTGTGGTGGTGAAGGGTGGTGTGGCAGTGGCTGACTTTCTCGTGCAGGGCCTGGTAGCCGAAGAGCTCGTCCAGGAGGGTGAACTGGCAGGTGCGCCGGGCCTCGGACAGGTCCTGTTTTGTGGGCGGGTTCTCTTCGATGGCCCGGGTGAATTGGTTCACCGACGCATCGCAGATGATGCCCGACGGGGAGATCCTGCTGCTCAGGACAATCCCTTCCAGGGTTTTGCACCGGCTGAGGGCCACGTAGGTTTGCCCGTGGGCAAAGGAGGCACCAGCGTCGATGACGGCCTTTTCAAAGGTGAGCCCCTGGCTCTTGTGGATGGTGATGGCCCAGGCAAGGCGCAGGGGGTACTGGGAAAAGCTTCCCACCACCTCTTCGTCGATCTCCTTGGTCTCTTCGTTAAGCGTATAGGTGATGTTTTCCCACTTTTCCAGGTTCACCGTGATGGGGGACTGGCCTTCGCACTGCACATGGATCACCTCGTCGTCGATTTCCGTGACGGTGCCGATCTTGCCGTTGTAATACTCTTTTTTCGATGAGCTGTCGTTTTTGACAAACATCACCTGGGCCCCCTCTTTGAGCTGCAACAGCTCATCGGCGGGGTAGGCGTACTCGGGAAAGGTGCCGGTGACCTCCGCGTCAAAGGTGACCACCGGGGAGTCCATGGCGGCGAGTTTCTCATCGTTGAGGCGGTCGGCGCTGGCATTGTGGGTGGTCAGGGTGATGTACCCCTCCTTGCGGCCCGGCAGGGCGGAGGGCTTGTACCGGGTGTTGAGCTGTTCCCGGGAGGCTTCCGAGAGGCGGTTTTCCCGGATCTCGTTCAGGATCTTGATGAAGGCCTCGTTGCTCTGCCGGTAGACGTGGGTGAGCTCCAGGCCGAGGACCGAGGCCTCCTGGAAGGCCCGGCTGCTGAAAAAGTAGCCTGTTTCGTAGTACGGGGAGAGGAGCTCCCAGTCGTCGGGCTTGATGATGGGGGCCAGCTGGTGGAGATCCCCGATCATGAGGAGCTGCACCCCGCCGAAAGGCTGTGTGCGGTCCCGGTAGCGCCTCAGCACCTGGTCGATACCGTCCAGGAGGTCGGCGCGCACCATGCTGATCTCATCGATGACCAGAAGGTCCAGGGACTGGATGATGTGGATCTTTTTTTTGCTGAACCGGCGGTTCTGGAGGGTGGTGTCCGGTGGCAGGGGCCCGAAGGGCATCTGGAAAAAGGAGTGGATGGTGGTGCCGCCTGCGTTGATGGCCGCCACCCCGGTGGGGGCCACCACCACCATGCGCTTGGGAATTTCCTCCTTTACCCGGTGGAGAAAGGTGGTCTTGCCGGTGCCCGCTTTTCCGGTGAGGAAAAGGTTGCGTTGGGTGCCTTGAACAAACTCAAAGGCCAGTTCCAGTTCGTTGTTTTGATGCATTGCCAGTGGGTCCCATGGTTTTTTTGTGATTCAAGGCCCGCTGCCAGCGGCCTGGACACGTTTTACCCCATGTGGCGGCAAATGAAAAGGGACCCGGAGGCAAGATTCAGTTCGGTTTTTGATGCCGGTTCCCTTAAATGGTGAAAACGGTGAATTTTACAGGGCTATCCAGAGTATTGGTGCCGTCGATGAGGTCGAGGATCCCCGGGTAGAATGCCAGTGCTTCACCGGTATCGGGTTTTCCGTTTTGGTTGGCGTCCAGGACGGCTATTACATACACCTCCTCCACACCAAAGGGCGTTTTGATGATCTCATCGAGGAGGGCCCCCATGACCGGCACGGCATAGGTGTGGTCGGAATCTCCCGTGGCGGTCACCGATGCCATGGTAACGATGCGGTCGGGATCGGTTAATGCGGGTGGGAGAATCCTCAACCCCTCTTTTTCTATGGAGATGACAAGGAGGGTGTCTCCGGCGTTGACGGTGACCCCGCCTCCGTTTTCAACCTTGAACGCCAGGGATGCACTGTGGTCAATGACTCGCCGGTTGACGTCAAACCGGATATTTCCCTCGGCCTGGGGGACAAAGGCGTTCACCCCGGCGCGGAGGGGGTGGGCCACGGTGAGGGTGTCTTTGTCCTGGTAATACCCCAAAAGATCGCCGTCGGTGGCATCGGGAAAAGAGGTGTAGGTCGGGGTGTCCGGGTTCTCTTTGAAATTTTTGTCCCACAGGGCCAGGACCATGACGGTGTCTCCGGGGGCAAGGCCGGTGGCGCTTACGTCCAGGTTGAAATCCACCGCTGCCGGATCCAGCCGGTAGAAGGCCCGGGTCACGGACAGGGGGTGGGTGAGAAGGATGTTGGGATCATCCGTTTCCGCCACCAGGACAAACAGGGGGGCGCTGTGTGCGTCGTAGCCGTCCGGGGGTTCCACTTGGCCCGAAAGGGAAATCGCCTCTCCCGCAGGGACGGGAAGGACCATGGCGCGGTCGGAGTCCAGGGAAATGCCGTCCTGTTCTGCCGTGGTCAGGGTCAAGAGGGTGGGCAGGCCTTTGGGGTGCTGTGAATGGTAGGCCACGGATTCGCCGGGATCAAGGCTGCCGTTTTCGTTGGTGTCAAAGATTGCCATGACCGTCACATCGGCAATGGGCAGGTCATGGCCGTAGGGGAGGATCGTCAGCCGGTAGTCCAGGGGCGTCTCGTTTTTTTCAACGCTTGCGTAGCCGATGATGTTGTCCACATCCAGGGCTGAGAGATCAAGGCTCCTGATGTCGCCTGCGTAGGCAAAAAGATGGACCGGGCCGGTGTAGCCACCGGTGATGGTCCCTGAGATTTCCTTGTCGAAGTCGAACACCTCCCGGCTGATGCGGATGTCGACCCCGCTGTTGACCCCCGGTTTCAGGGTGTAGCTCGGGGTGAGGGTCCCCTCTTCAATAAAAAATCCCATGGCATCCCCTGCGTCCGGGGTGGGAATGCCTCCGTTTCCGTTGCGGTCGAGAAAGCCGATGAGGGTCACCGTGTCTCCGGGGGCCAGGCCGGTCCCAGAGAGATCCAGGGAAAAACTGCCGTCGGGGGCTGTGCGGGTCATGGACTCGAAGGAGTCCGACAGGTCCCGGGACATCATCTCCCGGCCCCCGCCTTTCAGGACGGAGGCGTAGATATCCCCCCCGCCTTCGGCGGCGGTTTTGTCGGTGGTGATGTGTCCGGTAATGGTGAGGGGCTGGCTGTCGTTGGTTTCATCGCAGGCTGCGCAGACGCATACGAGAAGGACGGTAACGATGATGGCGAATCGTGAAAAATGGGCTTGCATGGCGTGTCTCCAGGGCCCTTACTATTATAAGAGTCCCTGTCCCAAAGGCAGGTGAGTAATGGCTCGGATTTTAAACGACCGGGGAGTCCACTGAAGGCGGAGCCTTTCGTCGGCATTTTATCGGGTGAGTTATGGACGAAAAAATGATGAGAGGCGTGGGCTCCATGGCCGTCGAAAGACGATCATAAAGTGAAAATATATATCTAATTGATGATGGGACGCAAGTAAATAGAGGCCCTTTGATAAGGGGCCGGTATAAGACGGACAGGCTCTGGCGGGTGATTCCGGAGTCTGTGTTGCTCGTTTTGTAAGGGCTCAGACATCTATTCACACATGCGTGCCGCTGTGATTTAACCCGAGGAACGGTAGTTAAAGCACATCCGGAACTGCCTTCGAGGTGGCTCACCTCGCCGCCGGAGTTACAGATGCCTCCGGCGGCCCTGCCGGGAGCCAAACTTTTGAAAAGTTTGATAAACAGGTTTTAAAAAACAGATTCAGTTTAATCTGAACCAAAGGCGAATGTGATTTTCCCTGAGGAACGAAGGGGCAAGCGCATTCGCTACCTGCTTTCGAGGTGGCTCACCTCGCCGCCGGGGGCATTGCTTTTGTTTTTTCGTTTTTGAGGAAAATGGTACGGGCTCCTCTGGAGCGAGGGGGCGTTGCCGTAGATGGCCGGGACCTTGTTGGCGTGGGCTGCTCCGACAGGCCCGGGATGCTTAGGTAGTCCATGCTTTCCCGGATGATAATGCGGGTAGCCGTTGCAAGGTTCAGATAAAACGGGGACGTTGCATGGCGCGTGATGTTCTCGGTAAAGGGGGGCACCCAGCGGGCCAGGTGACGTTCCAGGAACTCTTTCTGTTCACGGAGACGTGCCTGGGGCACCTCATCCGTGTCCGGACCCAGGGCGTCGATCTCCTTTTCGACGAGAAAACAGAGGAACTCCAGCTCGGCGACGATATGGTCCGGGGCCTCTTTGAAGGTGTCAGCCACCACAAGGCCCGCCTTGCGGTACCTGGCCTCGGCATCCATGGCGGAGGCACTCATCATGGTGTCGGCTCCGTCCATGTAGCCGGACCCGCAGGGAGGGGCCAGTCGTCCGTAGGGGCCCACAAACAGCCGGGTGAACTCGGTCCGGAGCTTGGAAAAATCCGTGGGCGATTCGATGGCGGAAGCCATGCGGGCCATGGGGCCCACGGCTTCGGATTCCTGGGCCGTCAACAGGCAGACCAGGGTGTCCGGGACAGGGGCAAGCCGGGGGCCCGGCAGGCAAAAGCAGGCCGAGAGGCCCTGGTAGACCCCTTGGCGTACCGACTCAAAACGGATGATGTCGTCTGTGTTCATGGTAACTCCGTATGGCGAATGCATGGAGGCCGCTGTTATGCAATGGCTCTCGGGGCATTCGCGTGATGTGTGACATGGGGCAACCGTCTTTGCAGGAGAGGCCCGTTTCATTCTTCTGGAAATACAATGAAGGGCATTTGGGGTTCGCTTAACTTTAATCGGAATAACTCCGGCGGCGAGGTGTGCCATCTCGAAAGCTGGTTGCGAATGACCGGAATCTGTTTATCAAACGTTTCAAAAGTTTGGCACCCGTCAGGGCCACCGGAGGCATGGCTGAACCGTCACTTCTTTCAACGGGTCGCCGCGCCATCGGTGCCCAGGTTGAGATACCGCTCCCCCAGGGTGTAGAGAAGCAGCATTACCGAAAGGGCAAACAGGGCCACCAGCCACTCCCAGGGGCTTGGAAAGTAGGTGATAACCTCCGGGTACTGCTCCGCCTTGGGGCCGACGGGGAAACGCTGGCCGTTGATCAGCATCTTCATGTGGATGACCAGGGACCCTGCCCAGGCGATGAGGGCCGCCGCGAGGGTGCCAATGGCGGTTTTGCGGACCGCAGGGCTCATGAACAGGGCAAAGGGGACCATCAGGCCGACGATGACCTCCAGGGGAAATCCGAACAGGCTCCCGAAGGGGGTGTTGACGGTGCGATGCGCCATGAACTCCGGGATCACAGTCGACATGCCAACGGCGGATGTTACCCCGGTGATGACAATGGCCGCCCCTGCCGACCAGGCGAACAGGCGGTAAAACATTTCGTCCACAGGGGAGCGATGTGAGGGAAACCGGCCGGTTTCCAGCCTGTGGCATATCATGCTGTGGAGGAGAAACAGTGCGGTGCCGCTGAAAAGGGCCATGGTCAGGTAGAAGATGGAGACCATGGGGCCGAAGTAGACCGCCCGTGATTCGGTGGTCCCGAAGACCGCTCCAAGGACCATGGGGGCCGCCATGGCACAGAGAAAGGAGAGGGATCCTGCGGTTTTGCTCAGGGCGTTTTGCCTGTCCCCGGTGTAAAGGCATCCGAGCTTCACGGTGAGGAACAGGAGTTCGGCAGTATAGAGGGCGCCCATCCACCAGATGGGGGAGGCCATGTTGGGGGAGAGGATGAAGTAGATCATTCCCCCGATATTCCCGATTTCCAGGGCGATGGCAACAAATGCCCCGCAGAGGGTGGCCAGGGCGAGAAACACCAGCCTTTTTGAAAAGGGTTCAAGGCGCTCCATGCCGAACAGGGTGGGCAACGCGGAGAGCATGGCAAGGCCTGAGCTGCTGAGGGCCAGAAAGATGTACATGCCCAGGGGAAGGGACCAGACAACCACATCGTTGGCGGCAAAAAGCCAGTGCCCCTCCCGAAAAAGGGTTATCGTTGTGTACAGGCCCGCCAGCAGACAGGCCCCGAGCCCCCCCAGCCAGATTGCATAGCTTGCTTTTTTCCCGTTCATTTGTATCCCCCCTTGGAGGCCTCGTAGTGGGCCGGGTTGTATCCCCGGATGTAAAAGACCCGGGGGTTTGTCCCCAGGTGCTCCCTCAGCCTGAAGGGACGGAATTTTCCCAGCAGCTTGCTGACCTTACTTTTGGGGTCGCTGATGTCCCCGAAGATCCGCGCATCGGCCGGGCAGGCCTCCACGCAGTAGGGCAGGAGGTTTTTTTCCACGCGGTGATCACAGAAGGTGCATTTTTCCACCACGCCCTTGGGGCGGATGCCGGGCAGGGTCTCTTCCCGGTCCGGGTTGTAATAGGGGATGGCCTTGCCCCCTGCCTTTTGCGTCACCTCCGATGGGGAGAAGGTGCAGCCTTCGATGAGCGGTTCGGCATCACGCCAGGAAGGATGAGGGCTGCGCCAGTTGAAATAGATGACGCCGTACGGGCAATTGAATTCACAGTACTTGCAGCCGATGCATTTGTCCGGGTCGTGCATGGTGATGCCGTTGGAAAGCTTGTGCATGGCACCGGTGGGGCAGCCTCGGACGCACGGGGCGTTTTCGCAATGGTTGCACAGGGTCGGGAGGTAGTGGAACCGCACATCGGGAAAGGTGCCCACGGTTTCGGTGATCTTGTTGGACCAGTAGATCCCGTCCGGCACGTTGTTCTCGTTTCGGCAGGCGACGCTGCAGCCTCCACATCCCACACATCGTTGAAGGTCGATGACCATGGCGTATTGTGGCATGGCGTTATCCCTCCTCTATGCGTTCGATTTTCACGCGGGTGCCGGCATGTCGGACCGTGCTGCCGCTCAACCGGTCGTATTCCGCAGGGATCAGGTCGTTGTTGTTTCCGCCCCTGGGGGTTTTCCCGAACTCGCCCGCGGCCACCCGGCCGTAAGCCCAGTGGCCCTGGCCGAAGCATTTGGCGACGGTGCCCGGCCGGATCCCCTCCCACAGCTTGGCCGTGCACTCGATGGTGCCGGTGGGGGAGGTTATGCGAATGGTGTCTCCTGATTTTATCCCAATTTTTTTGGCATCGGCGGGGTTTATCTTGGCCACGTCCTGCCAGGGCTCATCACCGGGGTCCAGATCCTTGAAATCGTAGTACCAGGTACAGTTGGCCGAACGTCCCTCCCGGTTCAGCCGCGATTTGTGGTCCACGAAGACAAAGGGGTAGGTGTCGGCGTCTCCGATGGTGAAGGGGTCTTCATGGTGGGGGATAAAGGCGTGCTCCCCTTGCGCTTCGTAGTTGCAGGCTGAAAGGACCTCATCGACGGTGGTCTTGTGCTTTTTGGCGTGCTTTTCAAGGGCGTTTTTCAAGGTGACGCTGTAAAACTCGAATTTTTCCGTGGCGGTCTTCATCTTCCCCCAGCGCTTCCGGTAGGGGTAGGGATCGGAATTCCAGACCCCGGTCTCGAGAAATTCCTTCCAGCCGTTGAACTTGTCTCCGCCCTTGTATTGGGCCGGGTCCCACAGGGACTGGGTGGCGTACTTCAGGGCGTAGAGGGAAAATTCGTCGGCGGTGGTGGGCTCTTTGCCGGTTTCCGGGTCCCGGTACTCTTTGTAGTGACGCAACAGGTTGTCGAATCCCCGTTGGGAGAGCTTTTCCGCCAGCAGCCAGGGCACCTCGGTTTCATCGGTTTTGTAGTCCCCGATGCGCTTGATCACCGGCTGCATCAGGGTGACATGCCGGTAACCGTTGGCGATGGATTTCACGTACCCGTATTTTTCAAAGAGGTGATGGGTGTTGGGCAGGAGGAGGTCGGAGAACCAGGAAAATTCCGAGGCGTGGGTGGTGAGGTGGGCCACGAAGGGGATCTTGGCAAGGGCCCGTTCCCAGCGGTCGGGCTGGGTGCAGGAGAAGGTGAAGTTGTTCATGTAGCCCACGGCGACCTTAATTTCATAGGGGTCCTCGTTGAGGATCCCGTCCGCCGCGTTGTTGGTGAGGACGGCCGAACCGGGTTTGCCCGATTTCAGGGCGGGAAACGTCAAGCGGCCCCTTTGATCGATTTTTTCGTGTTTTTTTCCTTTTTTGGCGATGTCGTCCATGAAGGCGTCGGGCTTCGGGAATTTTCGGGTGTACTCCTTGTTGCTGACCAGGGTGCCCCCCTCGTTGTCGCAGGCTCCCACCAGCCCGTTCAAGGCGTGGCAGGCCATGCTGCCGTACCCGCCCCGGACCTGCATGGAGGGCCCGCCCCCCACCCAGGAGATGGCCCTGGGGGCCGCCTTGCCGAAATCCTCGGCCACCCGGAGGATCTGCGCCACCGGCAGGCCTGTTTTTTCAGCCGCCCACGCCGGGCTCCGGTCTTTGACCTCAAGGTTCCACCAGGCGACCACCCCGTGGGTGAATGCTTCGTCAAAGGTCGATTCATCCACGGTCTGCCCCGGAACGAACCGGTTGGAGCCATCCTTGAAGTCCCCCACAAATTCCCTGGACCAGAGCCCGCGGGTGAGGATGACGTGGGCGATGGCCAGGGCCAGGGCGCTGTCCTGTCCGGGCACGATGGGCAGCCATTCGTCCGCCTTGCCCGCCGTTGCCGAAAGCCGGGGCTCCACCACCGCCACCCGGGCCCGCTCCATCACATCCCCCCACACGCTGGTGTAAAAGGGCACCTGGCGGTTGGCGGCCAGGGGATCGGCTCCCCAGATCAGGACATACCGGGCTTTTTTGACATCGTATTGCCGGTAGCTCCAGTACCCTTCCGTGTAATAGGACCCGAATTTTTCCGCCTCGGCGCAGAT
Source organism: Desulfoluna spongiiphila (assembly GCF_900101345.1). Taxonomy (GTDB): domain Bacteria; phylum Desulfobacterota; class Desulfobacteria; order Desulfobacterales; family Desulfolunaceae; genus Desulfoluna; species Desulfoluna spongiiphila. The sequence continues at coordinate 231,336 of NZ_FMUX01000006.1, forward strand.
GGCGCTGTGGGAAATGTTGTTGGGTGATCCGATGATTTTGGTCATGCGGTCGTAGAGGATATCCCGCATGTAGGTGTAGCGGCCGCGCATGAGCATGTATTTGTGCGTTTCGTCGGCATCGCGAAGGGCCATGATCTTGTCGGCCAGGGTGTCCAGGGCCTCGTCCCAGGAGATGGGGACAAACCCGGGGTCTTCGTGGCGGCCTTTCTTGGGGTTGGTGCGCTTCATGGGGGTTTTGATCCGATCCGGATCATAGACCTGCTGCAGCGCCATATGGGCCCGGACACAGCTGGCCCCCACGCAGACCTTGGAGTGGGGGTTTCCTCTGACCTTCACCGCGCGGTCGCCCACGACATAGACCTGTTTGGCGCACCAGGAGGTGCACCCCTGACAGGTGCCGGCATGCCAGGTGCCTTTTTCTTCCGGGGGCGTGTCTCCAGCCTCCGCAAGGGCCGTCAATTCGGGTTTCAGCCCCATGCCGGCTGCCAGAAGGGTGCCTCCGGCGGCAGATGCCTTGAGGAAATGCCTTCTGGACATGCTGAGGTCTGAAACCAGTTTGGTGATCATGGCGTGTTTATGCGTGTTCATGGGTACCTCTGCCGAATGGCGTTCGTGGGCTTGGGTGGATCTCTTCGGGTCGGAGAAACGAATACATTTAACGCGTCTTTCGGGGAAAACAGTGAAACATGGCGCGTGGCCGGTTGCATCGAACCAAAGGGTTTTGAGTCGAAAGGGTGCAGGGGCGGTGGATAGAAGAGGTTCGGAAGGGGCGGTCGACGGATCGGGGCCGATGGTCTTTTTATGGGGGCAGGATAGGCCCCCTTGCGCGGGATGGCTTTTGCAACTATTCAGCTCAAACAAGCCTCCGGAGGCCCTGCCGGTGGCCAAACTTTTAAAAAGTTTGACAAACAGGTCTTAAGCAAACCTTTCCAGGCTCCGCCGAAATAATTTCCATTTTTTTACATTAGAAACGTTTTTTGCGGAGCTTTTTTTCAAAAAAGCGACCCGCCGGAGGCAAGCTGAATAGTTACACTTTTTTTTATAATAACATGGCATTGTGGGTATATCCAGTCATCTGGCTGACTTTTGAAGATCAATGGGCATCGGCAATTGTTCGGGGGCCTTGCGGCGGGGTCGCCGGAGGCGCAAACGAGGGGCATAGCCCGGATATTTCACGGGCCGAGTGCCCCCATAGTCAATGCATCAGAGCTGCAGATGCCGGGGGGCAAGCCGTTGACCCTGGACGGCTGCCGACCTTATCCCGCCTGTGCAAAGATTACCCTGTTTCTCCCCATGTGTTTGCCTTTGCAGAGGGCTGCGTCTGCCCTGCTGACATTGTGTTCAAAGGTCTCCGAGGCGGGGCAGGCCGTGACCCCTAAGGTCAGGGTGACGGTGAGGTAGGCCCCGTTCCATTCAAACAGGGAGGAGGCGATGCGGTTTCGGAGCCGTTCCGCCATGGTTTCCGCGTCTTCTCCGGTGGTGTCCGGGAGCAGGAGGATGAACTGCTGGCCGGTCCAGCGGCCTAGGATGTCGTGGGCCCTGAGGTTGGACTCCAGGAGCCTGCTGACCCGCTGAAGGATATAGTCTCCGCAATCGTGGCCGCAGGTGTCGTTGATCCCCTTGAAGTGATCTATGTCGGCCAGGACCAGGGCATAGGGGCTTTGGTTCCGCCGGGCCCGGGAGTGAATCTCGATTTTTCGTGACTGAATGCCCCGTCGGTTCAGCAGTTCGGTCAAGGGGTCGGTGAGGGAGAGGCGTTCGTGGCGCCGGGACTGCTCTTCTAATTCCCGGGTTCTTTGGGCCACGAGCTGCGTCAGCCGTCGGGTCCGATTTCGGGTGGCTGCGACCCGTAGCCAGATAAGCCCGGCCAGGGTCAGGAAGATCACCGCGCGAAAGGAGGTCCACTGCCAGAACGGCGGCGTGATCCGGATCTCAATGCCCGCATGGTCCCGGTTCCAGGATCCGTGGCTCCCGGATGCCATGACCCTGAACCGATAGGTCCCCGGCGGGAGGTGGGAGTACCGTGCCGTGGTGGTGTTGCCGGCCTCCACCCACGCGGTGTCGTACCCTGCGAGTTTGTAACGGTAGCGGTTTTGCGAGGGGTTGTTGTAGTCGTGGAGGGCAAAGGAGAAGCTGAGGTTGTTCTCCCAGTACTTCAGCCTGATTCCCGGGGTTTTGTCCAGGGATGCACGCAGGTTGATGCGGTTCCCTGCAGGGCTTCCGGGGCGAACCGGGGTGCCGTTGAGAAGAAACCCGGTGAGGTGAACAGAGCCTGTGGGCAGACTCAAGGGAATTTCATCCGGGGCAAACAGGAGGCAGCCGTTTTCCCCACCGAAGATCAGCTTTCCGTCCGGGGATCGGTGGGCCGCCCCTTGAACAAACCGAAGGGGCATGGGAAATCGGGAGATGGCCCCGGTTTTGGTGTCCAGGGCGGAGAGGCCCTTTTCCGTTGCGATCCAGAGGCGCCTGCTGCCGTCGAACAGGATGCTCTTGATGATATTGCCCGAGAGGCCGTCTTCCTTGAAGTAGGACCGGATGGTTTCAGTTTCGGGATTCAGGCGGTTGAGCCCGTTGTAGGTTCCGACCCAGATGGCCCCGTTTGGGGTTCGGGCGAGGCAGGTGACGATGTTGCTGGACAAGGTCTCTGCCGCCTCTTTGCGGTGGTGAAACTGGGTGACCCGCCTTCCGTCTTGTTTAATGCGGTTCAGGCCGATGTCGGTGCCCACCCACAGGGTGTCCCCGTCGCCTTCAAGGAGGGCGTGGACGGTGTTGCTGCTGAGGCCCTGTTTGTTGGCAGGCCCCTTGACGAAGCGGCGCACATTGCCCGTTTTGAGGTCATGGAGAAACAGGCCGCGGTTGCGTGTACCGGCCCAGATGACCCCGGGGGTGTTCGTGCCGAGGGCGGTGATGATACGGGTGTCCCGTTGAAGGGGCTGGCTGTTCCAGGGGGTGAATTGACCGGTGCGGTGATCCCTGAAGAGGAGACCGGCACCCCAGGTTCCGATCCAGAGGGATCCGTCGGGAGCCAGGGAGAGGGCGTTGATATCCAGGCTTCCCGGGCCCAGGGGAGGGGGTGCGTTTCCCGCTGCCTCGCATCGCCCCTGCCTGAGGAATGCTTTTTTGAGTCCGGTGTACCAGCTTCCCGTCCAGAGGGTCCCGTCGCGGTCCGAAGCGATGGCGTGCACGGACATGGGGACGGCGTTGCCGGAGTAGCCGGGCATAAAGAGTTTCATCTGGTAGAGGGCTTTGCTCAATGCGTTGACCCCGCCCCCGCGGGTTCCGATCCAGATGACCCCGGAACGGTCTTCGGTGATCCACCGGATGTCGTTGTGGGAGAGGGATCCGTCAAGGTACGGAACGCTTTGGTGCAGGGTGGATTCGCCCGTTTCGAGGTCCAGAATGAGGAGGCCGTGGTTCTGGGTGCCCACCCACAGCGTGTGGCCGTCGTCATAGAGGGTGTTGACGGTGCCGTTGGCAACCTCCGGGGGGAGTCCGTCCATGCCGGGAAAGGGGATGCAACGGTTTTGATCCGGGTCAAAAAGGGAAACCCCCTTGGGGGTGCCTATCCAGAGGGCGGAACCCCCGGCCGGGTACAGCGTCCGGATTTCGTCGTGGGGAAGGGAGGTGGGGTCCCGGGGATCGTGGCGGTAGGCAGTGAAGGTCTCATCGGTGCGGTTGAAATGGTTCAGCCCTTGGCCGGTACCGACCCAGAGGCTTCGGTCCCGGGCTTCGGCAATGGACCAGATGCGGTTGTGGCTGATGTCCCCGGTGCCGTTGTCCGCCGTGAACCGGGTAAAGTTGGCGGCCCCTTTGTCGAAGCGGTTTAAGCCGGAGCTGAAACTTCCTGCCCAGAGCACTCCGTGGGAATCTTCGTAGTGGATCTGGATCCGGTCTTCGCTGAGGCTCCGGGGATCCGACGGATCGTGCCGGAACACCTTGACCTTGCCCGTGTCGGGATCCAGGCGGTTGAGGCCGCCGCCCCAGGTGCGAACCCAGACGGCGCCCTCGTGGTCCTCAACCACGCCGCCCGCATCGTTGTGGGAGAGGCTCTTTGGGTTGCCTGGTTCATTCTGGAAGACCCTCATGGTGACACCGTCGTAGCAGGCCACCCCGTTTCGGGTGCCGAACCACATGGCTTCGTTGCGGTCCTGCATGAGCTGGAACACCGTGTTGTCGGGAAGGCCGTCTGTTTCATCGAGGTGGTGGAAAAGAAGGGTGGGCGTGCCTCCGGATGCCGGAGTCAGGGAGGCCAGGAAAAAAAAGAAGCCCAGGCAGAATGCCCGAAGGTGATGCCTTAGTAAAGAACAGCCAGATAAGTTAAGCAAAAAGAATGTCTCCGGCGGGTTGCCCTTGAAAGAGTCCCCGTCTTGGCCCCCGGCTGTACCGTGGTAAGCCTCAAAAAACGTTTCGAATGACGATATGCCGGCCGTGTGGGAACAGCCGGTGGTGTCAGATTGAATCCTCAAGGGCTATATCGGTTTTTCCGGCTGGGAACTTGAATTGAAGCTGTGTAAAATGAGGAAAATGTGTGCTTTTTTTATTGGGCAGGGGCCGTGGCCCGGCCCCAAGACATATTTCAAGGCAAACGCAAGGCCCCTTGCCGTTGTGCCGCACCGCCTGCCGGGCCTTTGCAACGTGGTGCCGATGGAAACGTTATGGTAACGATTTTAGCTGTATACACAGAGGACGTAACGTAGTAAAAGTCGGGCTTTGGATGATTCCGCCGGGGTTTTTATCCGGTGGTCCGATAGACACACAACAGACACAACGCAGGATGAACAAAGACTATGAGTGATTCAAAAATCGGTGTCATTGTTCCGGGGTCTCCCCTGGGGATGACCACACCGGATCGATTGGAAGAGATTGCAGCCGTTGCAAAAAAATACAATGTGGAAACCATCAAGGTTACAGCCTCCCAGAGGTTGAAGCTCTACGGCGTTGAAAAAGAGGAGGCCCTGGCCCTTATGGCGGAGCTGGGGGGAGCCATGCCCAAGCCCGTGGGCGTTAAGTCAGGCCCCCATACCCTGCAGTCCTGTCCGGGCCGACGAAGCTGCAAATATGCCTGTCAGGATTCCCTGGCGCTTTCGGAAAAACTGGGCAAGGCCTTGGCAGACCGCGTGTTTCCCGGCAAAGTAAAGGTCGGGGTCTCCGGGTGCGCCTTTAACTGCAGCGAAGGCTACCTCAGGGATGTGGGGATCTTCGGAAAAAAAGGGGGATGGACCCTGGTCTTCGGGGGCAACGCCGGTGGCCGTCCGCGTATCGGCGACGTCATTGCCGAGGGGCTGAGTGACGACGAGGTCATTGAAAGGGCATTGAAGGCCCTTGAGTATTATGCAGACAACGCAAGAAAACTGGAGCGCTCCGCTCGCCTTGTGACCCGCAAGGGCGTGGAGGAGCTCAAGGCCTTTATGCAGGCGTAGCACGGGCCACGCATTGTGTGAACCCGTTTAAAATCCAAAAAAGGGGAGGGCGTATGCCGGGCATGCGGATCATGATGGCAGGGGCGACGGGCCTTGTGGGCGGATCGTTTTTCAATCGAGCCGTTGCCGATTCGGGCATCGGGCAGATTGTGCTTCTGGGGCGGAGGTCCGTCCCCGAGCTTGAGGCCCATGGCAAGGTGACATCCCTTGTGGCGGATTTCAACAAGCTGGATGCCGTGGATCCGTCCTGTGAGGTCGATGCCATGGTCTGCGCCCTGGGGACCACCTTGAAAAAGGCGGGAAGCAGGGAGAGGCTTTTTGAGGTGGATTGCCTCTACACTGAGGCTGCCGCGGCCTATGCCCTCCGGTGTGGTGCCCGGACCCTGGTGGTGATTTCCAGCGTGGGGGCATCCCCTACGGCTTCATCACACTACCTTCGCACCAAAGGGGAGATGGAAAAACGGGTGACGGCCCTCGGGTACCCCGCCTGCCATATCCTGCGGCCTTCGCTTCTAACGGGCGCGCGGGGGGAGACCCGCTTGGGTGAATCCCTTGCCGCCCGGCTGCTCTCCCCCGTTTCGTTTTTGCTTCCCGCAGCATACCGACCCGTCCATGCCGACACCCTCGCCGAGACGATTCACACGCTGCTCAAAGAGCCCGGGGAAGGGGTGAGGGTGCATGGGGGGAAGGAAATACAGGTAACAGGTAATAGGCAATAGAGAATAGAGAATAGAGAGTAGGGAATAGGTGTCGGGGGTGCATAATGAGCCGGGGGACGTCCGCGTAAATGGCATGGCACTTTTTCCTGAGGGACGACGTGCAATGGCAATATGGTTTTCTTTTCTTTGTTTCCGGGTTCCGACTTGCCGGTGTGAAGCAAAGCGGCGTAATGGATAAACATTACAGGGTGAAACGATCTCAATCGTGGAGACAGAGCCTCCGTGCCTCATTCCCAGGCAGAGCCTGGGAACGAGAGATACCCTGAAACAGTTTATTGGTCTTTGCCCTCTCTATTCAACACGGGTGAAGCCCGTCAGCAAATGGGACGTCCCTGAGGAACGAAGGGACGGAGCATTTGCGAACCTGGGGTGCAGGGGATTTATCCCCTGCCCGCCGGAGGCTGCTTGTTGTTTTTATCTGGTTCGGGCTTTATAAGCTCGGGTCTGGTCGCCGATGATGTTGGGGAGTTCCGGGTTTTCCAAGTTGGTTTCGATGAGGCGTTCAAAGGCGCTGCCGATGACCACGCCGTCGGCAAAGCGGGCGATGGCACCCACGTCGTCCGGGGTGGAGATGCCGAAGCCTACGCAGACGGGGACGGGGCTCAGGGCCTTTACACGGTCATAGAGGGCTTCCACGGCTCCGGCGTCGAGGCCGCCGCTGCCGGTGACTCCCACCATGGAGATGAGGTAGAGAAAGCCCGAGGCGGCGCCTGCGACCATGGGGGCCCGCTGGCCGTCCGTGGTGGGGGCCATGAGCCGGATGAGGCTCAGGGCTTGTGCTTCAAGGGCGCGGTTCAGCTCATCAGACTCTTCGGGGGGCATGTCCACCACAAGGACCCCGTCGGCACCGGCCTTGGCTGCGCTTCGGGCAAAGGCTTCGTAGCCGAAGGCGAGCAGGGGATTGGTGTAGGAGAAGAGGATCACGGGGATGTCCGTAAAGCCCCGGATAGCTTCTACCAGCTTTAAGATGCGCCTCACCGTGGCCCCGTTTTTTAGGGCGCGTTCGGACGAACGCTGGATCACCGGGCCGTCGGCCGTGGGGTCGGAAAAGGGAATCCCCAGTTCCAGGACATCGAGGCCTGCCTCGCACATCTCTTTGATAAGGGCCAGGGAGGTGTCGTAGTCCGGGTCACAGGCCGTGACAAATCCCACCAGGGCCTTTTCGCCTTTTTCTTTCAGTTTCTTGAATCGATCGTCAATCCGTTTCATTACATCCCCTCCCGTTTCGCATCGTAGTCGGCCACGCTGGCCATGTCTTTGTCTCCCCTGCCGGACAGGTTGATGACCACCACCTTGTCTTTGCTCATCTCCCCTGCCTTTCGGATGCCCATGGCCAGGGCATGGGAACTCTCCAGGGCCGGGATGATCCCTTCCAGTTTGCACATGGTTTTAAAGGCGCGTACCGCCTCCTCGTCCGTGGCCGAGTCGTAGGTGACCCGTCCGGTCTCCTTGAACAGGGCGTGCTCCGGCCCTACCCCGGGGTAGTCCAGTCCGGCGGAGACGGAGTGGGCTTCGAGGATCTGGCCGTCGTCATTCTGGAGCACGTAGCTCTTGGAACCGTGGAGGACTCCCACGGTGCCTTTGCTCAGGGTGGCCGCGTGTTTGTCGGTGTCGATGCCTTCCCCTGCCGCTTCCACGCCGAGGAGGGCCACATCCGGTTCCTCCACAAAGGGGTGAAAGATGCCCATGGCGTTGGAGCCTCCCCCGATGCAGGCCACGATGAGGTCGGGCAGGCGCCCTTCGGCTTCCCGGATCTGGCTGCGGGTCTCCAGGCCGATGATCCGCTGAAAATCCCGGACCATGCTGGGGTAGGGGTGGGGACCGGCCACGGAGCCGATGACGTAAAAGGTGTCTTCCACGGTGGAGGACCAGTGGCGCATGGCCTCGTTCATGGCGTCTTTCAGGGTCCCCGATCCCGAGGAGACCGAGACCACTTCGGCCCCCAGCAATTCCATGCGGCGGACGTTGGGGGCCTGGCGTCTGATGTCCTCTTCCCCCATGAAGACGGTGCAGTCCATGCCGAAGAGGGCCGCGGTGGTGGCCGTTGCCACCCCGTGCTGGCCAGCTCCGGTTTCGGCGATGAGCCGTTTTTTACCCATCCACTTGGCCAGAAGGGCCTGTCCCACGGTGTTGTTGATTTTGTGGGCCCCGGTGTGGGCCAGGTCTTCCCGTTTTAAATAGATGCGGGCACCTCCCGCGTGTTCTGTGAGGCGTCGCGCAAAAAAGAGGGGGGTGGGGCGGCCCACGTACGTGGCAAGAAGGGTGTCCAGCTCTTTTTGGAAGGCCGCGTCCTTGATGACCTTTTCGTAACCCTCCCGCAGTTCCAGAAGGGCGCTCATGAGGGTTTCACCGGCGTACATGCCGCCGAAGGGGCCGAAATGGCCCAGGTTATTGGGGGGATTTTGGTTCGTCATGGGTAAAAGGCTCCTTTATGGGACCGGGGACCTGGCATTGGCCCACGATCCGTATGAATTTTTGTATTTTATCAAAGGATTTTTTTCCGGGTTCCGTCTCTACGCCGGAGCTCACATCCACCCCGTCGGGCCGGAAGCGCCGGATGATATCGGCTACGCTGTCAGGGCCCAGGCCCCCGGCAATGACCAGGGGGCTGCGACGGGGAAGGGGCGGGGTCTCATCCCCCCAGGCCAGGGCGTTTCCCCCGGGAAGAACCCCCTTGCCCCATTCCACCAGGGCCGTGGCCGACGGGTACGCCGAAGCGCGTTCCATGAGCGGCGGGGCGGTGACGTAAAAGGCCTTGAGCACGGCAAGGCCCTGGTCGTGAAGGGCCGCCGCCAGCTCCGGTGGTTCGTTGCCGTGGAGCTGCACCGTCGAAAGCCCCGCCGTTTCGGAAACGGCCATGATGGTTTCAAAGGATGCGTCCACAAAGACCCCCACCGAGGCCACCTCGGGCGGCAACTTCCGGGTGATCTCCCGTGCCTGCAGCGGACTCACGTTGCGCGGGCTCTTCGGAAAAAAGACCAGGCCCACGGCATGGGCCCCGGCCTCCGCGCAAAAGGCCGCCTCGGAAGGGGCGGTCAGGCCGCAGATTTTGATGCGAGGGGTGTGCATGGTGTTTTCCATTGTAACAGTTCAGTTCAAAATTGCCTTCGACGGCCAAGTTTAAAGAAAAAATGACAAACAGGCCTTTGTCCCCTGGAGCGCCGCACTCCTGTGCGGCACGTGTAACGACAGGCTGAAAAGCCGCGCCGGAGTGCGGCGCTCCGTTCCGGTCGATCTTTTACCCTTCATCCTTCACGTTACACCACGACCGGAGCAACCCAACGGAGTCCTCGGCCCTTACCAGGCTCTCCCCGACGAGAAACGATGAAATCCCCGCCTTCAGGTGGCGCCGAATGTCCTCGGTGTCTTTGATGCCCGAGGCTGCCACCACCGTGGTGCCGGAAGGCAGGTATTCACTCAATCGCCCGGCCCGGGTGATGTCTGTGTCAAAGCTTTTCAGGTTGCGGTTGTTGATGCCCACCAGGGGCGGGGCAAAGGGGGCCACCTTTTTGATATCGGCCTCGTCAAAGACCTCCACCAGGGCTTCTAAACGGAGCTCCGAGGCCAGAGCCATGAAGTCCCCCAGCTGCGAGGGCTCGAGGATCCGGGCGATGAGGAGCACGGCGTCGGCCCCAGCCGCGGCGGTTTCGTAGAGTTGGTACGGGTCCACAATGAATTCTTTTCTCAGTACGGGAAGGGTGATCGCTTTTCGGGCGGCCTTAAGGTCTTCAAGACTTCCTTTGAAAAATTTTCCTTCCGTCAGCACGCTCAAGGCCGCCGCGCCCCCTTCTTCGTAACGCCTGGCTGTCTTTGCCGCGTCAAGGTCAAGGGCAATGTCCCCCTTGGAGGGCGAGGCCCGCTTCACCTCAGCGATTACCGCCACGGGTTTTGCTTCCAGGGCCTTTCGGAAGGGCCGCACCACCCGGGGCGCTTCAGCGGTGCGCCTCATGTCCGCCATGGAAACCGTTGCCTTGCTCTGCGCCACCACGCCTTTCACATGGGTGACGATGGTCTCTAAAAATCCGCTCATATTTTTGAATTCCTTATGGCTTCGGTTTTCCTGCCGGAGGCTAAGCCTTTATAACATTTGATAAACGGGTTCGGGCCAATCAAAATTAAAGGCGAATGTGATTTTCCCCGAGGAACGAGGGGGAAAGCGCATTCGCTACCTGCTTTCAAGGTGGTACACCTTGCCGCCGGAGGCATCGCTTTTGTTTTTTTCTGCGCCTATGCGTTTTCGGTAGTATAACGCGCCAGGCCCTCCAGTTTGGCCATGGCGTTACCGGAGTCGATGGCCTCTTCGGCGAGGAAGATACCGTCCCTTAGGGTGTCGGCTTTGTCGGCTGCCATGAGGGCGGCCCCGGCGTTGATGAGGATGACGTTGCGTTTGGGTCCGCGCTCGTCGCCTGTGAGGATGTCCCGGACGATACGGGCGTTTACTTCCGGGGTGCCGCCTTTGAGGGCTTCGGGGGGCGCCAGCTCGCCGAAGTAGTCCGTGGGGTCGATGTCCGTGGTGCGGATAAGCTCGTTGTTGAGTTCGGTGACCCGGGTGGGGGCGCAGACGCTGATTTCATCCAAGCCGTCGTGGCCGTGGACCACCAGGGCGCGTCGGCTGCCCAAAAGGCGCAGGGCCTCTGCGAACATCTCGGTGAGCTGGGGGGCGTAGACCCCCAAAAGCTGGCGGGAGGCCCCGGCCGGGTTGGTGAGGGGCCCCACCATGTTGAAGATGCTTCGAAGGCCCGTCTCTTTGCGTGCGGGGGCCGCGTATCGCATGGCGCCGTGGAAGGTGGGTGCAAAGAGAAAGCCGATGCCCACTTCGGCGATGGCCTCTTCCACCACGTCCGGGGAGACGCTCAGGTCGACGCCCAGGGCTTCCAGGACATCGGCGCTGCCGCAGGTGCTGGAGACGCTGCGGTTGCCGTGTTTTGCCACGGTGACGCCCCCTGCGGCCACCACAAAGGCGGTGACCGTGGAGATGTTGAAGGTGGACAGGCCGTCCCCGCCGGTGCCGCAGGTGTCGAAGCAGGCGCCGCCCGCGTGGATGCGTGTGGCACTTTTCCGCATGGCCCGGGCGGCCCCGGCCAGCTCTTCAAAGGTCTCGCCTTTGGCGGCGAGTCCGGCCATGAGGGCACCGATCTGTGCGTTGGTGGCCCGCCCTGCAAGGATCTCTTCCATGGCGTCGGCCATGGTGGCCTCGTAAAGGTTTTCTCCTGCCACGATTTTTTTCAGGATGTCGCTGAACATGTTCACTCCTCCAGGTTCGTGAATGTGGCAACCCTTGTTGTCCGGTTTTGTCACATTCCCTTACGGGCTGTGCCCGTGGAAATTGGTTTTTATGCTCTGTCTGTCAACTGGTTCAAACGCTTTGCCGTAGGCCGTACGGGGGGTTCAGCCGGTGCATTTGATAAAATTGCGGATGAGCCGTTTGCCCGTGGTGGTCATGATGGATTCCGGGTGAAACTGGATCCCCTCGGTGGGGTGCGTTTTGTGCCGGATTCCCATGATTTCGCCGTCATCGGTGCGGGCTGTGACCAGGAGCTCATCGGGCAGGCTCGCCTCTTCCACGGCCAGGGAGTGGTAGCGCATGGCTTTCATGGGGGATGCGATGCCGGAGAAGATGCCTTCGCCGTCGGTGGCAACCTTCGAGACCTTGCCGTGCATCACGGCCTTGGCGCGGATGATGGTGCCCCCGAAGGCCTCGGCAATGCTCTGGTGGCCAAGGCAGACTCCCAGCACCGGTACCTTCCCTGAAAAGGCCCGGATGGCGTCCATGGAGACCCCGGCGGACACGGGCCGTCCAGGTCCGGGGGAGATGACGATCCCAGCAGGGGAGAGGGCTGCAATCTCCTCAACGGTCACCGCGTTGTTGCGGTACACCGTCACCTCGGCGCCCCCCATCTCCAGGTACTGAACGAGGTTGTAAGTAAACGAATCAAAATTATCGATCATCAGAATCATGGTGTGTCACCTGTGTTCGGAAAAAACGTTAAGAGCGTTTCCTGTTCATACGGTTGCCCTCCGCGGGCGCATTCGTGAACCCTCAGCCCCTGGTTGCAAGCATGAGGGCTTTTTCGATGGCCATGGCCTTGTTGACGGTCTCCTGTCTCTCGGTTTCCGGGTCGGAGTCGGCCACGATGCCGGCTCCGGCGCGGACGGTGAGGGTGTCCCCTTCGATGACGGCGGTGCGGATGGTGATGGCAAGGTCCATGTTGCCGCTGAAGGAGACGTAGCCCACGGCGCCACCGTAGGGCCCCCTGGGGGATTCTTCCAGCTCGGCGATGATCTCCATGGCCCGGACCTTGGGGGCGCCGGAGAGGGTGCCTGCCGGAAAGGTGGCCTCCACCAGGTCGAAGGCGTCGAGGCCCGGTTTGAGGTCGCAGCAGATGTTGGAGACGAGGTGCATGACGTGGGAGTAGCGCTCCACCACCATGAGGTCCGTGACCTGGACGGTGCCGGTGGTGGCCACGCGGCCCAGGTCGTTGCGGCCCAGGTCCACCAGCATGAGGTGTTCGGCCCGCTCTTTTTCGTCTTTTAAAAGGTCGTCGGCCAGCCGTCGGTCCTCCTGCTGGGTGGTGCCCCGGGGGCGGGTCCCGGCGATGGGACGGACGGTTGCCGTGCCCTGTTCCAGGCGTACCATGACCTCCGGAGAGGAGCCCACCAGGCAGGTGCCCCCCAGGTTCATGAAGTAGAGGTAGGGTGAGGGGTTGACGTAGCGCTGGGCCCTGTAGAGCTCCACGGGGCAGGGAGGAGCCTTGCAGGTAAAGGGCTGGGAGATGACGGCCTGGATGATTTCGCCTTCGAAGATGGCCTCCCGTGTTTTTGCCACCTTGGCCCGGAAGTCCTCATCGGAGATGACGGGCAGGGGCACCAGGGGTGCTTCGGGTTTTTTGCCCGGGTTTTTGCCGTTGCCGTGCTCCACTTTATCCATCAGGGCGTCCAGGCGCTTTTTGCCGGATTCGTAGAGGGCCCCCATGTCCGGGCTGTCCTCTTTGAAGCAGAGCACCATGGCCACCATGGTGTTGCGGATGTTGTCAAAAAGGATCATCTCATCGGCCAGGATGAAGTGGGCCAGGGGTTTGTCCTTCGGGTGGTCGTGGGGGATGTTTTCAAAGAACGAGACCATCTCATAGGTCATGAATCCCGTGAGTCCGCCCTGGAAGCGGGGCAGCTCCGGGAGCTCTGCGGCCTTTAGTCCGGCCATGAGTTCCCGGAGGACCGTTAAGGGGGCGCCGTGGTGGGCTGTTTTTGTGACGGTTTCCCCGGCCGTTGTCTCCACATGCTCGTGGAAGACCCGCACCTCCATGCGCGCTGAAACACCGAGGAAGCTGAACCGGCCCCATCGCTCGCCTCCTTCCACGCTCTCCAGCAGAAAAAGGGGCGCATCCGGGGTATAGAAGCGTGTGAGAAGGGAGACCGGCGTCTCCATGTCGGCCAGGATTTCCCGGCAGAGGGGGATGACGTCGGCACGCTCACCCAGGGAGGTAAAGGCGTCGCGTGAGGGGAATTCTGTGAGAAACATGGTGTTTTCCTTCAAGTGATGGCGTTTTCTTAGAAAAAAATGAACGATGCACGGTGATCTCGTTACCGACAGTCTTGCAGCCCCGGGTGCGGGATAAAAAAAAGGGCCGGTAACGTCATTGCGTTCGGCCCTTTAAAAAAAAAGGACCGTGAGGTGTGCTCACGGTCCCTGTCGGATTCAATATAAAGTGGTGTTCAGCAAGGCAAGGGGTGCGTGGGCAGACCGTTAAGACGGGTGCGCCACCACCAGCAGAAGGGTGCGGAAAGAGTGAATGTCTGATTGACGTGTGCCATGCCGATGGGTTTCCTTAAAAAACAAACGTGTTTTGTGCATACGTTAAGGTCATCACCGGGATGTGGTTTTTTGTATGCACTTTTTTAGTATCGTTGCCGGAGTTATACACAGCAGCAGAAGGGGTGTCAAGAAATGTTTCTGCGCACAGAAACATTTTTTTTGGGATGCCCAAGCCTTGTGTTGAAATAAAAGGTAAATTTTGAGATAATCTGACAACTTGTATCGACGACTTCCAGCGCAACGGCGCATTCCACCCGTTCTAGGGTTTTCCCAGACAGCCCGGATCCCTTGACCATCCAAAGGTCGACCACGTGAGACCGGCACGCGTCATGTCAGGAAAACCAACCCAGATGATATGACATACCCAGGCTGCCCATCTTTAGGGTGCGGCCTTTTTCCCCGACAATTCGTTTGTTTTTTCCTGTTTGTGTCTTTTTTTTCCCTGCATTACCCCGCCGGGCGAGCCGGTGTTACAGGACCTGCGTGTCTCCGGCCGGTTTTCGCGTGATGTGACAGGCAGTTTTAAAAGCGCTTCGAGCGTTGGCCCCATGTCAAAGGTCTCGAGATGTTAACCCCCATTTTTTATGGAAGGGGTGCGTGCTTCTTTGCCCGAACCCCCATGGACAGACACGATGAAACTTTATGACGGCATGCGTCTTATGAACACCCAGGAAGCGCTTCAGGGATCGGTGATCCATCACCTGCGGTATACCCTGGGACGGGATTGGAAGAAGGCCTCTATCCGCGATCTGTACTGGGCGGTTTCCCTGTCGGTGCGGGACCGGCTTTTCGAGCGGCTCTTTGAAACCGAGAATCGGTACCGGCAAGGAGGCGTAAAGCGGGTGTACTATCTCTCCATGGAGTTTCTCATGGGGCGAGCCCTTGGAAACAACCTCTGCAACCTGGAGTTGCACGACACCTTCAAGACCGCCCTGGAGGAGATGGGCGTGGATCTGGAGGAGGTTCAGGAGTGCACCGCGGACGCGGCCCTTGGCAACGGGGGGTTGGGGCGGCTTGCCGCCTGTTTCCTCGATTCCATGGCCACCCTTGGAATTCCCGGTTACGGGTACGGGATCAACTACGAGTTCGGGCATTTCCGGCAGCAGTTCTGCAAGGGCTACCAGCGGGAGACCTCGGACAACTGGCTGAAACGGGGCAACCCCTGGCAGATCTCACGGCCGGAAGAGGCGTGCCTGGTTCCGTTTTTCGGCCGCATCGCCCACACCCGGGATAAAAAGGGGGATTACAACCCCATGTGGCGGGACTGGGAGATGGTGGTGGGGGTTCCCTTTGACATGCCCATCGTGGGGTACGGGGGGCAGACGGTGAACACCCTGCGCCTCTTTTCCGCCAAATCCTCCGAGGAGTTCGATGTGGAGATCTTCAACGACGGGGATTACCACGAGGCGGTGAAAAACAAGATCTCCTCGGAGAACATCTCCAAGGTCCTCTACCCGTCGGACTATTTTCACGCCGGACGGCTGTTGCGCCTGGTGCAGGAGTATTTTTTCGTGGCCTGTGCGATTCGCGATATCGCCCAGACCTTTCTGCGCAGCTTCGATAATTTTGACATCTTCCCCGACAAGGTGGCCATCCAGCTCAACGACACCCATCCGGCCCTGGCCATTGCCGAGTTCATGCGGTACCTGGTGGATGAAAAGGCCCTGCCATGGGAGCGGGCCTGGTCCATCACGGAGCGGACCTTCGGGTACACCAACCATACGCTGCTGCCCGAGGCCCTGGAAAAGTGGCCGGTGAGCCTCATGGAGTTTGTGGTGCCCCGGCACCTGCAGATCATTTATGAGATCAACCGGCGTTTTCTCGAGCAGATCACCCTGCAGTGGCCCGGAGACGAGGAGCTGGTGAGGAGCGTCTCCCTTATAGAAGAGGGGGAAGAAAAGCAGGTGCGCATGTCTCACCTGGCCATGGTGGGGAGTCACTCGGTAAACGGGGTGGCCGCCCTGCACACCGAATTGCTAAAGAACCACCTGTTGCCCGATTTTTACAGGCTCTGGCCGAAAAAATTCAACAACAAGACCAACGGGGTGACCCCGAGGCGCTGGCTGCTGAAGGCGAATCCGGGGCTTGCGTCCCTGATCACCGAGGTCATCGGGGACGGATGGATCCGGGACCTCCGGAAACTCAAGGCCCTGGAGGCCTCGGCGGAAGATTCAGAATTCCTGAAGCGACTCATGGCCGTCAAGCGGGCCAACAAGGAGAGGCTGGCGGCGCGGATCTGGAGCGATGCCTATGTGAGGGTGGACCCCGATTCCCTGTTCGATGTCCACGCCAAACGGATCCATGAGTATAAAAGGCAGCTTTTGAAGGCCCTTCACATTGTCCATCAGTACCTGATGATCACCGAAGACGATATCTGCCCCGAGGTGCCCCGCACTTTCGTGTTTGCAGGCAAGGCCGCCCCCGGCTACAAGGTGGCCAAGCAGATTATCAAGTTGATCAACAGCATCGCCACCGTGGTGAACGCCCACCCCAAAGCCCGCAGGTTCCTGAGGGTGGCCTTTGTCCCGGATTACAGGGTGAGCGTGGCCGAGAAGATCATCCCCGGGGCCGACCTGAGCGAGCAGATCTCCACGGCAGGCACCGAAGCATCGGGAACCGGGAACATGAAGTTTGCCATGAACGGGGCCCTCACCGTGGGCACCTGTGACGGGGCCAACATCGAGATCATGAACGAGGTGGGCCGTGAGAATATATTTATCTTCGGCCACGATGTGGCGGGGATCCGCGCCCTGCGTGAGGGGCGGGATTACAACCCCTGGGACATCTACGAAAACGATCCTTCCGTCAAGCGCATCCTGGACGCATTTTCCGGAAACCTCTTCTGCCCCGAGGACCCGGGCCTCTTCTCCTGGATTTTCGAGCACCTGCTCTACGGCCGGGATACCTACTACCACCTGGCCGACCTGTCGTCTTACCTGTTGATTCAGCAGGAGGTGGATCGCTGTTTTCTCGACACCCGGAAGTGGGCCGGACATGTGGTGAAGAACATCGCCAACACCGGCACTTTTTCCAGCGATCGCACCATCCTGGAGTACGCCCGGGACATCTGGGGGGTGAGCCCGGCCCTGTAAGGCCGCCCCTTTCAGACACACGTATTCCTTGAAGCCGGTACCGCTGTCTGTTGCTCTGTCGAGTCGCCAAGGGGCCGGGCCTTGAGCCTGTGCCCCTTCAACCTGTCGATCTCCTGACCCAACGATCCGTATCTGAGGCCTGCTTTATGGACCCATCCGGCACAACGAAATCGGTACGCCCCCTCACCCAGATTCCGGCACCCGGCAGTTCCCTGGTGCTCTACGAAGGGGAGAGCCTTGCCTTTGTCCTGACCCTGGGGGAAGTGGAAGGGGGGGAGGGCGTGGTGCGGACCAACCTCGGATTCACCGCTCCTGAGATCGAAGAAGCCTGCCCAGCCTATCCGGAAAACGCCTGGAGGGATATCCCCATGCTGCCGGCGGGCACGGGGCGCTTTGTCCTTACCCTGCCGGTGACCGAAGCCGGGTATTTCGAGGCCACCTGCTGTGTGAAGCAGGGCAACGGAATCCTCTGGGGTGAGGGCGGCAACGTGAAAATCCACGCCAAGCCAGCCGCTACCTGTTGTTCCTCCATTATCTATAACGCCTTTTTACGGCAGTTCGGCCCGTCCATGCTCCTTGAGCGGGAAGCATCGGCACCCAGTACCGAATCCACGGACCGGCTGGAACGGGAAGGCCACACCGTGATCCCTCCGTCGGGGACCTTCCGGTCCTTTGCCCGTCACCTGGATTTTATTGTGGGCAGGCTGGGCTGCAACGTGATCCAGCTCCTGCCAGTGAATCCCTTGCCCACCACCTTTGGAAAAATGGGGCGCTTCGGCAGCCCATACGCGGCCCTGAGCTTTACGGGCGTTGAGCCCTCCCTGGCCGAGTTCGACCGCAAGCGGACACCGGTGGAGCAGTTCACGGACCTTGCGGATGCCATCCATGAACGGGGTGCCCGGGTGATCCTTGATCTGGCTGCCAACCATACGGGCTGGGCGTCCTGGATCCATGAAGCGCACCCGGAGTGGCTGCTCCGCAGGGCCGACGGTGAGATTGTCTCCCCCGGCGCCTGGGGGGTAATCTGGGAGGACCTGACGGAGCTGGATCACTCCAGCCCGGGGGTCGCCGACCACCTCACCGAAGCGTTTCTGACCTGGTGCCACCGGGGCGTGGACGGATTTCGATGCGATGCGGGGTACATGATCCCCCCACGGATCTGGATTCAGGTGGTGCGCACGGTGCGGGCGGCCTATCCCCACACCATTTTTCTCCTGGAGGGGCTGGGCGGGGGCATTGACGCCACCCGGGAGATCCTGGGGCGCTGCGGATTCGACTGGGGGTATTCCGAGCTGTTTCAAAACGAAGACAAACGGGCCGTTGAGAACTATTTGAGGGAGCTTGCCGAGATCTCCCGGGAAGACGGCCTTTTGGTCAATTTTGCCGAGACCCACGACAACAACCGCCTTGCCGCGGTCTCTTCCTGCTACGCCAGGCACAGGACCGCCTTGTGCGCCCTTCTCTCCTGCAACGGGAGCTTCGGGTTTGCCAACGGGGTGGAGTGGCTGGCAACGGAGAAGATCGATGTGCATGGGGCCTCGGGTCTCAACTGGGGCGATCGCGAGAATCTCGTGGATCATCTGGCTCGCCTCTCCACGATCTTGAAACACCACCCCTGCTACTACGAAGGGACGATGCTGACGGTGTTGAACTGCGAATCCGAAGAGGCGGTGGTGGTGCGGCGGGACCATGAAGGGACGGGAAAGAGCCTCTGGGTGGTGGCCAACACGGATTGCAGGGCCCAGGCCGTGGCCTCCTGGCCCGCAGACGGCGCGTCCCGAGGGCCTTTTTGGGACCTGCTCACCGGGGACAGGGTGGTGCCCTCCGTCATGGCCGGGGACATCTCCCTTCACCTGATGCCCGGGGCCGTGCTCTGCCTGACCCGGGACGCAGGGGAGGTGGAGCAGATCGCGGCCCATGGCCGGGCGCCGTCGGTGTGGCCCGATCACCTGCACAGAAAAATCCTGGCCGCTGCCTGCCTGAAAGTCCACACGTTTTACCATGGCCTGACGGATTGCTCGACGTTTTCCATCGAGGACGCCGTGGGGCATTTTTCGCGGGATCCGGAAGGGTACCTGAGGCGTGAGAACCCCTTTTCCATGGAGACGCGGACCGTGGTGTGGCGCTGGCCCATGGACCTGGACCGGGAGGTGATGGTCCCCCCCGATCATTTCCTGCTGGTGTGTTGCCCCCATCCGTTTCGGGTGGTGCGTGAGGTGGGAGGGGAAACCTGCGGGGCCGAGACCGGTATCCGGCTTCCGGCAGGCAAGGTGACGGCCCTGTTTATGCCGAGGCGTGACAGGGGAGAAACGGAAAAAGGGCGGCTTCGGTTGACCCTTTTCTCCCCGGACGGGGTGCACCACGACGGGGGCGTTCTCCATTATCTCACCGCCCGGGAGCCGAAGCGCCTGCCCCTTCTCTTCAGGCGGGGGGAGCGGCCTTTTCCTACGGCGGTCATCGGCCCCAACGGCAGGGGCGCCCTGGTGCGGGTGGCCATTGAGCGGGAGAGCCTGCTGAGCAAGTACGATGCGCTTCTGGCGGCAAACCTCAACCCGGTGTGGCCCGAAGATCGCCGGGTGATCTGGACGCGGTGCCGGGCCTGGGTGACCTACGGTGGCTTCTCCTTTCCCCTGGCCCTTGAGTATCTGGAACGGTTCCGGACGGGCAGGGGCATGGTGGGCCACTGGACCTATCTGGTGCCGGTGGGCAACGGCAAGCTGGTCCAGGTGGAGGTGCGGATCGAAGGGGTGGATGGGGAGAACCGTACCCGCATCAGCTTTCGACGGACGGCAGCACCCTTTGCCAGGATGCTGGATGCCAAAGAGCCTGTGGGGCTGATTTTGAGACCCGATATCGAGGACCGCAGTTTTCATCACACCACCAAGGCCTATACCGGCCCGGAGACCCAGTGGCCGGGGCGCATTGTTTCGGAAAAGAAGGGGTTCTTTTTTGATCTGTCCGGAGGGCACAGGTTTGCACTGACCTTAAGCGACGGGAGCTATCATGCATCCCCCATGTGGGATTACATGGTCCACCTGCCCCTGGAACAGGAACGGGGCCTGGAAGCCACCACGGACCTGTTCAGTCCCGGGTACATGAAGTCCATGCTGTGCGAAGGCGATGGCACCGTGGTGGAAGGCGAGGTGCTCTTACGGGAAACGGGGCGGGCCGCGCTCCCCCTTTCCCCCGGGGCGGGTCCGGTGATGGATGACGGTGATATCGAGGTATCGCCTGACGTCCTGATGGGCCGCTCCCTTGCCGCATACCTGGTGCACCGGGAAGGACACATGTCGGTGATCGCCGGGTTCCCCTGGTTCCTGGACTGGGGGCGGGACTCCCTCATCTGCGTGCGGGGTCTCCTTGCCGCGGGGCTGCACGATGAAGCCACGGCCGTTCTTTCCCAGTTCGGGCGGTTTGAGGAGAAGGGGACTCTTCCCAACATGATTTTAGGGGACAACACGGGCAACCGGGATACCACGGATGCCCCCCTGTGGTTTGCCGTGGCGGCCTTTGAAGCGGCGGATGCCATTGGGAACGAAGCCTTTTTTGACCTCAATATGGGGGGACGTCCCCTGCGGGAGATTCTTTTTTCCATCGTCAGGCACTATGTGGCAGGCACCTCCAACGGCATTGCCATGGATCCGGCATCCGGCCTTGTCTTCAGCCCCGCCCATTTTACCTGGATGGACACGGATCATCCGGCGTGTACGCCCCGGTCGGGTTACTGCATTGAAATCCAGGCCCTCTGGTACCGGACCCTCACGGGCCTTGGCCGGATGGATCCAAAGGGCCGGGAGACCTGGCTGTCCCTGTCCCGCAAGGTACAGGCATCGGTCCGTGAGCTTTTTGCGCGACCCGGCAGGGGAGCTTTAAGTGATTGCCTGCACGCCGACGAACCGATCCCGGCAGCAGATGCCGAAGCCGACGACCACCTGCGTCCCAACCAGCTCCTGGCCGTTACCCTGGGCCTTGTAGCGGATCCGGACCAGGCACGGAAGGTGGTGGAGGCCTGCAGGGAGCTGGTGGTGCCGGGGGGCCTGCGGAGCCTTGCCGACCGCGAGGTAACGTATCCGCTGCCCCTTACCTGGGAAGGGGAGCTCCTCAACGACCCCCTTCGGCCCTACCGGGGAGTGTACCAGGGCGACGAAGAGCGGGAGAGAAAACCCGCCTACCACAACGGTACGGCCTGGGGATGGTTTTATCCCCTCTTTTGCGAAGCCTGGTTTTGTGTGTTTGGGGACGGAGGGCGAAAAACGGCCCTCTCCCTTCTTTACGAATCCCTGCCCCAGACCCTCTCCGGGTGCTACGGCCATCTGCCGGAGATCATGGACGGCAATGCACCGCATCTCCCTCGTGGCTGCGATGCCCAGGCCTGGAGTGTCAGCGAATGGATCCGGGTGAAGACCCGTCTCAGCAGGGGGTGAGACCCCGGACGGAGCTTTGCCCTTACCCTGATTTTGCCCCATGATGGACCGGTGTGGCCGGGCTGTCGGAAGGGCAATTCCCTTAACGCATTTTCAAACCCTTTTTTCGAGGTGGCACACCCCGCCACCGCCGGAGAGAAACAACATGCCCACATCTCGGAACAAAACGCCCCGGGTGCTCATTGTAACACCTGAGATAACGTATCTTCCCGCAGGCATGGGGGAGGGTGCGGACAAAATGCACGCCAAGGCCGGGGGGCTGGCGGATGTCTCCTCCTCCCTTATCCGGGCGCTGTATGAGCAAGGGGGAGATGTCCACGTGACCCTGCCCAACTACAGGGCCATATTCAGGGACCAGTTGCGAAACGATTTTGATGAGGAGGTGGATCGCATTCGGAACTCCATCACCAGCGACCGGATCCACCTGGCCGAAGACCGGGCTTTTTTCTACCTTGATCAGATCTATTCGGGGTACAACGGGGAAGACGTGAAGATTTCCCTGGCGTTTCAGCGGGAGGTGATCAATCACGTGATCCCGAGGGTGAAACCGGACCTGATCCACTGCAACGACTGGATGACCGGGCTGATTCCCGCCATGGCAAGGCGAGCAGGGATTCCCTGCCTGTTTACCCTTCACAATGTCCACAGCCGGGAGACGGTGATGGCCACCATCGAGGACCGGGGCATCGACACGGCGGAGTTCTGGCAGCACCTTTACTTTACCCGGCCGCCGGGAAACTACGAGGCCTCCCGGGACACCATTCCCGTGGATTACCTGGTGAGCGGTGTCTTTGCATCCCATTATGTCAACACCGTAAGCCCCACCTTTTTCCAGGAGATCGTCGGCGGAGGCCATGAGATGGTGGCGCCCCCCCTTCGGCAGGAGCTGGCCAACAAGTGGCACGCGGGGTGCGCCGCCGGGATTTTAAACGCGCCGGACGACACCTGCGACCCGGAAACCGATGAGTTCCTTTTCAGGAACTATACGGCCGAGAGCCATAAAGCGGGCAAGCGGTCCAACAAGATCCATCTCCAGGAGCGGGTGGGGTTGAAACCGGATCACAACGCCCCTCTCTTTTTCTGGCCGTCCCGTCTGGACCCCCTTCAGAAAGGGTGCGGTCTCCTTGCAGAGATCCTCTACGAGACCCTGTCCCATTACTGGCACGACGGCATGCAGGTGGTGATGGTTGCCGACGGTGCGTTTCAGCCCCATTTCGAGCGGATCATCCGCACCTTTAACCTTCACTCCCGGGTGGCGCTGGTACCCTTTGAAGAGTCCCTCTCCCGGTTGGCCTATGCGGCCTCGGATTTTCTGTTCATGCCCTCGAAGTTCGAACCGTGCGGTCTGCCCCAGATGATCGGTCCCCTCTACGGCACCCTGCCCGTTGCCTGTGATACCGGGGGGATTCACGACACCGTTACCCACCTGGATTCCGAGGAGGGCATGGGCAACGGATTTCTCTTTGGCTCCTATGATTCCGGCGGGCTGCGCTGGGCCATTGACGAGGCCATGGGGTTCTGGCGGAAGCCCGAGGCCTTCAAGCGGTCCCAGATTATCCGCATCATGGACGAGAGCCGGCGAACCTTTAATCACACTGTAACGGCAAACAGGTACATTGACCTCTATGAGACGATGCTTAAACGGCCCTTTATTGTGTAGCGAGACGGGAAGCGGATACAGCTGTACGGGTCTGGACCATGCCGGTGAGCTGGCCGCGACCCTCATCAGCCTGGACCCCTGGCTGAAACCATACGGACCGGTTCTGGTGAGGCGCCTTGAGATGGTGAGCCTTGCCCTGAAGCTCCTGGCAAGGCACGGAAGCCTTCGGGAGGCGGCGGGTACCCACCTTGTCTGCGGGCCGAGGTATGAAGACGGCACCTGGCGCATTGGGGAGTGGGCACCCAACGCCACGGCCATTTATCTGATCGGGACATTTTCCGGTTGGGAAGAGAGGCCCGAGTTTGCCTTTACGAGGCAGGAGGGCTCGGACATCTGGGAGATTGCGCTCCCCGAGGAAGAGATGCCCCACGGCACCCTGTTCCGGCTGCGGATCCACTGGGAGGGGGGCTCGGGAGACCGTATTCCGTCCCACGCGCATCGGGTGGTCCAGGATCCTGACACCCTTGTCTTCAACGCCCAGGCCTGGCGACCGGAACCCTATGAGTGGCGGCACGGGGTCATGACGGAAGAGGGCACGGCCCCGCTGATCTACGAAGCCCATGTGGGGATGGCCGGCGAAGGGGGTGAGGTGGCTGGGTTCGACCATTTCACCGACCATGTCCTGCCCCGGATCAAGGGGGCAGGGTACAACACCATTCAGTTGATGGGGATCCTCGAACACCCCTATTACGGGTCCTACGGGTACCACGTGACAAGTTACTTTGCCGTCTCGTCCCGGTTCGGAACCCCCGAAGCCTTTATGCGGCTGGTGGATACCGCCCACGGCATGGGCATCCGGGTGATTATCGATGTGGTTCACTCCCATTCGGCGGGCAACGAGGTGGAGGGCTTGAGCCGCCAGGACGGAACCCCCCATCTTTACTTCCATGACGGGAACAGGGGCCGCCACGAAGGTTGGGATTCTCGCTGTTTTGATTACGGGAAAGAGGGGGTGGTGCGGTTTCTGCTCTCCAATTGCCGCTACTGGCTGGAGACGTACCGCCTGGACGGGTTCCGGTTTGACGGGGTCACCAGCATGCTTTACCACCACCGTGGCATGAACCGGTGTTTTACCACCTACGACGATTACTACGGTGACGAGGTGGATGAAGAGGCCCTGGTCTACCTCGCCCTTGCCAACCGGTTGATCCATGACATTCGCCCCTCTGCTATCACCGTTGCTGAAGATGTCAGCGGCATGCCTGGCCTGGCACTGCCCCGGGAGCTCGGGGGAACGGGCTTTGACTACCGGTTTGCCATGGGGCTGCCGGACCTCTGGACAAAGCTCATCAAAGAGGTGCCCGATGAGTCCTGGGACCTTGACACCATCTGGTACGAGCTGACCAACAGGCGGCACAGGGAGCCCGCCATCAGCTACGCAGAATCCCATGACCAGGCCCTGGTGGGGGATCAGACCCACTTTTTCCGCATGGCCGGGGCCGCCATGTACGATCACATGGGAATAGAGGATACCGACCCGCTCATCGAACGGGCCATGGCCCTTCACAAAATGATCCGCCTCATCACCTTTGCCACGGCCAGTGGGGGGTACCTCAACTTCATGGGCAACGAGTTCGGCCACCCGGAGTGGATCGATTTTCCGCGCCACGGCAACAACTGGTCCGGTCACTATGCCCGGCGGCAGTGGAGCCTCGTGGACAATTCGGAGTTGAAATACCCGCTTCTGGCCAACTTTGACCGCGAGATGACAGCTCTTATAACGGTGGGGGGCCTGTTCGGCGAGTCCCCCATCCGGCTTCTGGGGATGTCGCGCATAAAAAAATGGCTCGCCTTTGAAAGGGGAGCCATGGTGTACATCTTCAATTTTCATCCCACCCAATCCTGGGTGGACCATCCCGTGTCGGTTTCTCCCGGCGACTACAGCCTGCACCTGAGCAGCGATGCCCACCGGTTCGGCGGGCAGGGCCGCATCGAAGAGGAGCAGCGTTTTTTTTCATTCCCCGACGCCAAGGGCGAGCACCGGATTTACACGTACCTGCCAGCTCGGACGGCGATGGTGCTTAAAAAACAGGAAAAACAAGAAAAAAAGGTCATAGGTCATAGGTCATAAGCCTATAACCTGTTTTTCCTATGACCTATTTTCCTGTTATTTATGCATCGGCGTCCGCGGAATCGTCTTGGCCTTGAGGTCCAGTTCCAGTTTCTTGATCCCTTCGATGCCGCAGGTCAGGGCGCGGATGTCCCGTTTCTTTTTGGGGATCTGGGCAACGGGCGGATCCATGTGGATCAGCACGTTGCCGTCGTAGGAACTCACCGTGGCGTCGCTGTATTTCTGGACGATGGCGGCTTTGACGGTGGCGGTAAGGGCCATGTCCTTCAGCTGCTTTTCTGCGTCGGCGGTCTTTTTGAAGGAGTCTTTGTCCAGGGCGTGGCAGATGATGTCCACGCAGTCGTCAACGGAGATGCGCTCCAGGTTGATGACCATGTTGTAGAGCTCCGGGTCCCGGGTGTCCATTTTGTAAAGGGCCGAGCACCAGTTGTAGCGCTCTCTGTCTTCCTGCATCACGCGTTTTCTCGCCACGTTTTCGGGAACGTCTTCCCGCTCCATCTCCTCCTGAATCCTGTTTTCCATGCTGTCGATGATTCTCACCTTGAGCACATGGGGAACCCTCTGGACAAAAAAATGGCCGACGATGCCGTGGTAGACAATGCCGCCGTTTTTCAGGTTGTTCAGAAGGGCCGCTTTGAAAAAGGCGATGTACCGTTCCTTGCCGTTGGACAGGCGTTCAAAGATTGTGGGGCTGTCGTGGATGGCTTTGGCGAGTTTGATCTCCGGGACATTGAACTGTTCCGATGCCTCAAGGATGACCTCCCTGGACATGCAGCTGTGGCCGAGTCGTTCGGCTATGCGTTCCGCGATAAGTCTGCGTTTTTTTTGTGATGAACTGGACAGGGTAACAATAGGCATTGTGCGTCTCCAAGGGTCAGAAATGAGTTTGCTTGTATATCAAGGGGCGCATCATAGGCGCGGAACACGGTAATTTCAATGGAAAATATCTGTTTTTTTTAAATGGCCCGTGAACCGTGATGCAGGCGAAGGGGCATGACGCCTGCTTGCGGCCTTTATTTATGCATGGCTGTCCGTGACAAGGTATTGGACTTTACATCCAAATAGATATCCTTGATGCCCTGGATTTGGGTAAGGAGGGATTTGATCTCTTCCTTTGTCTTATCGACCTTGGCCACGGGATCGGGGAGCTTGATGACCACGTTTCCCTGACGGGTCGTCACCTCGGCGTTGTAATATCGGTTTACGAGGGAGGCCTTTACCGTGGCGGTGAGGGCCAGGTTTTCAAGCAGTTTTTTCGTTTTTTCGGAGCCTTTGAAGTACTCCAGTTCCATGGTGTTCCGGATGATGGTGACACAGTCTTCCACCGAAACATGCCGGAGGTTGATGCTCAGATCGTAGAGTTCGGGGTCCCGGGTGTCGATTTTGTAGAGGTGAGAACTCCAGTTGCAGCGCTCTTTGTCATCTTTGGCGATCCGTTTGCGCGCGATCTCCTCGGTGACGTTTTCCCGGGCCATTTCATCGGCGATCCGTGACTGCATGTCCGCAAGGAGCCGTATTTTCAAGATGTGGGGGATGTCCTGGACAAAAAAGTGACCGGCCAGGCCATGGTAGACGATGTCCCCTTTTTTCAGGCGGTTGAGCAGGGCCGCCTTGATAAAGGCAATGTAGCACTCCTTGCCGTGGGTAAAGCGGTCGTACACGGAGGGCCCGTCGTGGATGGCCCGGGCCAGCTTGATTTCAGGGACATTGAACTGCTCCGAGGCCTCCAGGAGAATCTCCCGTGAGATGCATTCATATCCCATGGCGGCTGCGATTTTTTCCGCAACGATGTTTCCTTTGCTGCAGAACGACCTGGATATTGTGATGATGGACATGACACCTCCTTATCATAAAGGCTGTGGGTGGCGGGGCACGCGAACAGACCGGTTGCCCGGGGGACAGTTGCATTCACCGGTCGGCTTCCCTTGTGCGGGCATGGCGGGGACGGGCTCAGGGGAGGACGAGGTCATCCAGGGCGACCCGGGCTGTTTGAATATCCTGCAGAGAAGGGAAGAAGTGGTCCAATCGTGTGACACGGAGCATCTGGGTAACATGGCTGCTTGCTCCACAAGTAAGACAGGTGTGACCGGATGACGCAACGGTTTTTTTAATTTTGAGCAGAAGGATCAGGCCGGTGCTGTCCACGAAGTTGAGGTGGGTCAGGTCCACGATGAGGTGCCGTGCGGCAACGGATTTAAGAATCTGCTTCACATCAAGCCCCTGCATCTGTGCGGCGTCCAGGGCTCCGTAAAGCTGGAGCTCCCGGGCTTGTTCCGTTGCGGTCAGGGTATGGTAGAACGGGCGGTTCAGGGAGGGGGCCTGCTGGGAGTTCACGATCTCGTCCAGGTCTTCCACCATGTGATCGGAGAGAAGGGACGCCACCCGGTTGAGCTTGAGGGTTTTCATGACCGGGGGCTGCACGCCCGCCATGTGAAATCCCGCGTACCGCGCAGACCCTTTTTTCCAGAGGCCCAGGAGAAATCCGAGGCCCGAGGAGTCGATGAACCGGACATTGCGAAAATCAAGGACCAGTCCGTTGTCATGGGCCAGCCACTCTTCCTGCTGCTGCTTCAGCTTGGCCACCACCGAGGCGTCGAGTTCGTCCGGTAGGGGGACAACGTTGAGTTCGTTTTTAAGGGGCATGGTCCCTTCAAAGGCAGGGGTGTCGGGTGTTTTGATCCTCAGTGTGCGGACCCGGAACCGTCTCCACCGGTCCTGCACAATGATGGGCAGCACCATGACGGTGAATTTGAACAACCCGATGATGTACCGTTTCCACAGGCGCTTGGGGTCCTGGGTGAGGCGGTACACCCATTCAAGCCCGGCCTTCTGCATCCACACGGGGGCCCGGGACACGCTGCCGGTGATGAACTCAAAGGTGCCTCCGATGCCGATGGTGACGGCGGCCTTCAGGCGATGGCTGTTGCGGTGGAACCACGCCTCCTGCTTGGGGTTTCCGAAGGCCACCAGCAGAACGTCCGGGCTGGCCTCGTTGATGCGGTCGATGACCTCTGCGTCGTCTTCATCGGCCTGGGCCAGCTTCTCCCCTTCAACGTGGACAAAGGGGGCATCCACCCCGGCAATGAGCATGCCGGGGTTTTTCTTTTTCAGGGTCTCCGCAGCCTGCCTGGCCACCTCGCCTCGTCCCCCGAGAAAATAGAGGGAGAGTTTTCTGCCCGGGGCGGCAATGGCAAGCCTGGGGACAAGGTCCGCCCCAGTGACCCTCTCTTTGAGGGGGTTGCCCAGCAGACGGCTTGCCCAGACCAGGGGCATGCCGTCGGCTGTGACGAGGTCGGCGTGCTGAAGGATCCCCAGGAGCTCCGGGTGCCTGGGGACCGTTGAAAACCAGCTGAGGGTGTTGACGAGGAAATCCACATTGACCGTGGCGACCAGCCTGGGCTTGCCGTCTTTCCGGTAGGCTGCCACCATGTCATGGATACGGTCGACGGTCTCCTCCATGGTGAGGTTGTCCAGGGGAATGCCTAAAATAAGGACGGTGTCGGTTGGTTGCATGGGGACCTTAAAATGGGTGAATAGTAAATTGTAAGCAGTAAATGGCGGGGAGGCTTTTCCGGCGGCCCTGGGTCAGCTTAAGCTGTTGTGCAGGGGGCGGCTGAGGAGTCGGCCCGCGAGGTAGCGGATCACCCCCGCAAACTGGGGAAAGACCACAAAGGCTGAGTGACCGGCATAGACAAGGGCCTGGCCCGTGGAGCAGCGAAAGGTTCGGGCGGTGTGTTTCAGGGCGTAAAAGGGCTTGGCGGCAACGAGCAGGGCCAGAAGGAGACCGGTAAGGGGATATCCGGCAAGCAGGCCTGCGCCGATGAGTGCCGGGGGCAGGCCTCCCCGCACCGTGATCCGAAGGAGCTCCCGAAGCCAGAGGGGGTCTGAGGTGGTGGCAAACTTCAGGCCGATCTCGGCGTAGGCGTGGCCGCTTCGATACGCCCGTTTGAGGTACTGGCTGAAGGTGTTCATGTTGATGTCGTGGGTGCTCATGGGGACCGGGAGTCGCAGGATCTCCCAGCCGGTTTTGCGGATCCGGCGGCTCAGTTCGGGGTCCTCTCCGGCCACGAGGTGGGCGTCGAAGCCGCCGGTCTCTTCCAGGGCATACCGATACAGGAGCACCTCACCCCCGAAGTAGCGGCAGGGGCCCTCTTCGTAGCCCCATTCCATCTCGGTGAGGAGGTGATACCTGTTTCGTTTCGGGTGGCGTTCCCGCCTGAAACCGCAGACGCAAGGGGTCCGGTCCCCCAGGTTGGGAAGGGCGGCCCTGAACCATCCCGGCTCCAGGGTGGTGTCCGCGTCCATGAATTGAATAAGGGGCGTGGACAACGCCCGCCACCCGGCGTTTCGTCCGCGGCCCGGGGTGGGGTGGGGGTGGTCCAGTCGGATGACCTGGACGTTGTCAAAGGTTTCGGCAAGCTCCGGACTTCCGTCGTCGGAGCCGCCGTCCACATAGACGATCTCCAGCCGATCTCCGGGGTAGTCGCAGGAGAGCACAGAGCGGATGCACCCGTCGATGTAGCGGGAGACGTTGATGCCGATAATCACCACACCGATTTTGGGGAGGGGCTGGGTCACGATGTGTCTCCTTTTTTGATGACGCGCGCGGGGATTCCCACGGCGATGGCGTGGGGCGGGACATCCTGTATGACCACCGCGTTGGCTCCGATCTCCACATGGTCGCCGATGGTAATGGGCCCCAGGACCTTGGCCCCGGCGCCGATGTCCACATGGCTTCCGATGGTCGGGGCTTTGGGTTCGTCGGTGCGCTGCAGCCCCACGGTTACCCCGTTGCGGAGGACGCAGTGGTCTCCGAAGGAGGCAAACCCGCTGACCACCACCCCGCCGAAGTGATCGATGCGGAAGCCCTTGCCCACGTTGACCTCACAGGGCAGCTCAATGCCCGC
This sequence comes from Desulfoluna spongiiphila, assembly GCF_900101345.1. Classification (GTDB taxonomy): domain Bacteria; phylum Desulfobacterota; class Desulfobacteria; order Desulfobacterales; family Desulfolunaceae; genus Desulfoluna; species Desulfoluna spongiiphila. The sequence goes on from NZ_FMUX01000006.1 coordinate 261,442, forward strand.
CACCACCTGCACGGCCTTGAAGGCGATTTTGTAGAGAAGGGAAAAGGGCATCCGAAGCCAGCGGTTGCCGATGGTGTACCGCCACCTCCCGAACCGGTAGATGACCATGGCCCAGAACCCCTGGGCTCCCCAGTTTCCCTTGTGGGCGGCAAGGTCCGCCCGGATGTTGTCAAACATGGCATCCTGCCTTTTCAAGGGGCCGCAGATGTTTCGCGGCTTTACCTGCTGATACGTTCAATGCCACCCAAGGGGTCGCCATGGCGGGGAGGGGTATTGGGGTATTTTTCAATGAGCTTTTCATGACGTTCTTTCATCAGTTCAAAATTGCCCCATGCCCACAGCAACTCCTGCATCATTCCATGCTCTTCCCTCGGGTCCCAGTAAAGGTTGAAAAAACCCTTGCCTACAAGTCCCGGTCGGTCCCCGATAAAGTGGCGTTTGAACTGTTGTTTTGTAATGGCAGCAAGCATGGGGCCTGAATAGACAATGTTGTAGTCCCGGCGCCCATGGGTATCACCATTTATTAACAGCGCGGTCTGATCAATTCCGTCAATGACCCTGTCGGTAGGGATGTACTTCATCCCTCCACCAAGACGCGCAAATGTTGTAAACAAATCGGAGATATGGATGATGTCTCCAATCACTGTGTCGGGCTCGATGACTCCGGGCCACCACGCCCAGGCCGTTACCCGGATGCCTCCTTCGAGAAAGCTCCCTTTCCCACCCCGAAAAATACTCCAGGGGCCTACAGGTGCCGTCTCTTCCATCGGGCCATTGTCAGCCATGGCAATTACCAGTGTGTTCTCTGCGATTCCAAGGCGCTTGAGTTCATCGATCACTTTCCCGACAGATTTATCGAGGTCCTCAACGGCTTCGGCATACCAGTTTGCGGAACTTGTGCTCCATGTTTCTCCAGGTAGCTTTGCAGGGGGCCTGACAGGCAGGTTGGGCCAGTATGCAAGATAAAACGGCTCCTTTGATTTTGCATTCTTCTGGATAAATTCCATTGATTTCTTTTCGATGTGAGAGTGAAGCCGATTGTAGCTTTCAATTGACGGCACAGCCCACTCTTTTGCTACTTTGTCCCCTTTTTTTGCTTCAATGGCCATGACGTAGTCGTAAGGGCGGAAGTTTTGATCCAGGGCATACTCTTTGTCCCAGGTATCCTTGCTCCACCCGACCGTTGCACCTGCGGCTTCACCTAATTCGTTCCACCAGGTGGGGCCGGCTTGATTGTAGAGGGACGCATTGGCCTCGTCAAAACCCTGATTATGGGGATAGCTTTCCTTAATATCACCCTGATGTGCCTTGCCGTAGAATGCCGTCGCATATCCCGCCTTTGACAACACTTCGGCAATGGTCACCTCCTCCCCGGGTAAACCCATCCCGTCGGGGGGAAACAAAACCTTAAACATTCCGCAACGGATCGGAAGACGTCCGGTAAGAGCCGCGGCCCTGGAAGGCGTACATGACGGTTCGGTATACATCCGGGCAAAGGTTGCTCCTTCCTTTGCAAGGGCGTTGATTTTCGGTGTGTTGTAGCCCCGAATCTTGTTGAAAAGCTTGTTCCCGAATTCACCGATGCCATTATCATCCCACATAATGTGCACGATGTTCGGCGGGTTGCCGTATTTGTCTCTCAGGGCTTTAAGCCTCTTGTCCAGTTCATCGTCTTCTGCAGCCCATTGTTCGGCATGCTGTGTTTGTACGACATAGTATTCTGCGTCATGCTGTATCTTTTTTGCAGCAACAGTGAGTGTGGGAAATGCAATGAACGCGCAAATAGTGACTGAGATGATTCGGTAGACTCCCATGGCACTTCAACCTCCTTTTTATGTGGTGTCGTGAAGCATCGAAAAGCCTTACAGGGGAAATTCAGCTTTTGTCGTTCGGCAACCTCGCACAGAAATACCCGAATCCGTCGTCAAGGCTCTTTTTCAGGGCGTCCTTTCTCTGGATGGGAATATAGGGGTGCTGGTAATGGCAGCCCTCCACAAGGGGCCGGTGTGCGGCAGCGTCTTTGTTTTTCCGGGTAAACTCCTCCATGGTGCAGACAAACCGGGCCGGGCTTCCCGCGTAGACCGTGTCAGGAGGGATGTCCCGACTCACAACGGACCCTGCCCCGACAATGGCGTTGGGCCCGATGGTGGTGTTGCAGAGAATGGTGCTCCCGGCGCCGATGAAGGAATGATCTTTTATGGTGACCCGCCCCACCTTGATGAGGTCCCCGGCCCAGGCGCTGGTGGCATCATGGGTGAGGATGGTGACGTGAAGGCTGATGACCACGTTGTCTCCGATTTCCACGAGGTAAGGCATCCGTCCGTCGATGTAGGACGGGTAGAGGATCACGGCGTCTTTGCCGATGCGTACCCCCTGGTGTCTCAGGTAGCTGGGGTAGTACCCCTTGTCGGCCAGGAGCCTGAGCCTGCGCGTCATGTGCATGATTTTTTCGGTTAACTTCATGGGCGATACCCACTCTCCTGAGCCCGCCACTGCATGGGCGGGTTGTCAGATCTGATCTTCCGTCCACATCTCCGTGAGAAACCGGACACACCTGTTGCGGCCCTCTTCTTTGGCTCGGTAGAGCGCCACATCGGCATATTTGATGCAACTCCACAACGTGTCGGTGTCCTTCGGGAATTCGCTTGCACCAAGGCTGATGGTTTTTTGAATGACGCCATCGGGAAGTTTGAATTTGACCTGTTGGACCTTTAAACGGATTTTTTCCGCGATGTCGATGCTTTCGCCGTCGTTGATGTCAAGGAGGACAACCAGGAACTCTTCCCCGCCAAAACGGATCACGATATCCGAGTCACGGACATTTTGGGCAATGGTCCTGGCGGTCTCCTTCAGGACAAGGTCCCCTGCATGGTGGCCATAGGTGTCGTTGACCTGCTTGAAGTAATCGAGATCGCACATGATCAGCCCGATGCTTTTGCCTCGCCTCAGAACGCCCGCCACGATTTTTTCCGTGTATTCCTGAAGGTAGCGCCTGTTGTACAGGCCGGTGAGCGGGTCGATGAGGGCCGCGTCTTTCAGGGAGTTCATCAGCCGTTTGGTCTCGATGACCGCAAGGGATTCGTTGATGTACTGCTCTGCCTTGAAAAGTTTTGTCTCCCTTGCCTTGACCTCTGTCTGGCTGTCCTGTTTCGGGAAGAGACACTGCACAACGGCCACGGTGGCGCCGCCCACCATAATGGGAATGCAGTAGTGGTGCTCTTTTGCTTCGGGCTTAAACTGCCTGCAGATGGCGGGAAAACGGGTGGAGGTGATCACGTGCCCGGTGCGTTTTGCCTTGCAGAGCGTGTTGTCATCAAGGATCAGCTGATTGCACATCATCCCTTCCTGGTCAAAGCGGCCGGGGTAGGTCAGCTCCAGTTTGCTTTTCGAGCTGATGACCTGGAAAATAAAGCAGCGGGGGATGCCGATCATCTGTGTGAACAGATCGCCAAGCCTCTGGTAGACCTCGTCCAGTGAGTCGTCTTCTTCAATGACGTTTTTAAAGACCGCCAGGCTGTTGATGGCGTCCATCAGGCTGTTGAACTCCGTGGAAAGAAGGCCGATCTCATCGATGGAGGTGATGGCGATGCGTTTGGTCAGGCCGGCCCGCCCCTTGCCCCCGGCAATGTCCTGAAGTCCTGAGATGACTTTTTTCAAGGGGCGGGTGATGCCGGTTCCGATGAACACGGCAAGGGTGATGGTCAGGGTGGCGAACAGGGCGACACTGGTAAGCAGGAAGAGGCGCAGCTGGTTGATGTCTTCGTAGACATCATCGATGTAGATGCCGCTGCCGAGGATCCAGCCCCAGGGCTCGTAAAGCCTGACATAGGAGAGCTTGGGAACCGGTTTTTCTTTTCCTGCCTTGGCCCACATGTAGTCCACATAGCCGGCACCATGTGCCTTGCTGATCCGTAAGAAGTCTTGAAACAGGAGGTTGCCCCTGGAATCTTTGCGATCGTTGAGGTTCAACCCTTCAAGTTCCGGCATGATGGGATGCATCACCATGGTGGAATCCATGTCATTGATCCAGAAATAACTGTTTTCACTGAATCGCAGGGGCCTGATGCGGCGGGCGAACTGCTTTTTTGCCTCGGCCTTGCTGATTTTTCCCTCTCTGATGAGGTCGGCATACTCCTGAAACATGCCGTAGGTGGTATCCACGACGTTTTTGAGCCCCTCTTTTTTCCCGGCGAGCATTTTCTGCTCAGCAAGGGGCATAAAATACCCCAGAATGACCAGGATCAGCAGGGCGACGCTGATAATGGAAATGGCCATGATTTTACTGAGAATCTGCCATTCGCTGAATGTGAGGATGCGCTTTGTGATGTGTACCATGTCGGGGGATGGGTGGGGTGACGGGTTTATTACAGGTCATGGATCGGGCCGAAGTGGTGGATGACCCGGTGCCACGGGGGCGCTGAGTCCCCGGCGGGCTGAAGCACGACAAAAAGGGGTTCGGGTCCGGAGTGGCCGAAGGTCAGGCGCCTTATGGTCGTCTGGAGCCAGTAGCGGATCACCGAGCTGTGGCGCGAGGCCCCGTTGGTGAACCAGTACAGGACCCGTCGTTTTTCCCCGTCCCTGGTGAGGGTGAGGAGCAGGGCCTCTCCCCCCTCAATGGGGATGGGGTTGCGGTGTGCCACCTCCCAGCCCATGCCGCGGAAGCAGTAGGTTGGATCGTGGACCGCGTGTCGGTACCTGGACCCGTCGATGGCCATGAGCACAAAGGGAAACCTGCCGAAGTGGTAGAGGCGTTTGACCACCCGGGCGTTTGCAAAGACCGACTGCTCTGCAGGGGTCAGGGAGAGTTCCCGTCCCGCATACCCGGAGCCGTTTATGGGCAATGTGTCAAGGCGGGAGGGATGCTCCCTGCTGGCGTGTTTTGAGGCGGCCAGGCCGAAGAGAAGGGCGGCAACAACGCCCAGGAGAAGGAAAAGCCGGGTCAGGTTGGACACGAGGCGACCTCCGATGGGGGTGGGATGTGCAGAAAAAAGAAGCCACAGCCCGCCGTTGCAAGGGCAAGGCGCACGGGAAGGATCATGGTGGGGAACCAGTGGCTGCCCACCCACCCGAACAGGGGCATCCAGCTGATGGCGGCAGCGGCCCAGGGGAGCTGGCGGGGTGTGATTCGGGCCAGGCCCGCAAGGGCCGTGGCCAGCCCCAGGTGGTTGAGAAGGTTCAGGGAGCCCATCTCCCCGATGAAGGAGAGGAGCAGCCCCAGGCCAAGGAGGAGAGGCGACCAGGCGGGCAGGCCTCGGTGGAGGTGACGGCCCCGGTAGAGGACGGGGACCAGCCAGATGAACAGGGCAAGCCAGCCCAGACGGTCATGGGGACTTCGCTGCCAGGCGGAGAGAAGGTCCCTTGCGTGCCAGAGGCAGTAGGCAAAGACCATGGCCTCTGCCAGGCGAAGCCGTGCAAACAGGGCCAGAAGACCCCGGTTCGTGTTGGGATCGGCGATACCAGGGGGTGTGTTCATTGGGTGCCTGGCCCTGTATCTGTTGGGGCATGGGGTGCCATGAGGCGAAAAGCCCCCAGGCAGAGGAGAAACATCACCACAAGGACCATCCATCCCCCCAGGGTATGGAAGATGCCCATGGCAGTTTCCGGGTCGAACACCAGGGCGGTGCTGGTGATGGCGATGATGCGCAGGGTGTTGGCCATCCAGGCGGCGGCCGCGAGGAGGGGAAGGCATACCCAGTACAGGCGCGTTTCACCCAACTCGAGGAAGGCCAGGGCGATGCCGGCGATGAGCATGGCCTGCAGGGTGTTGAGGCCTGAGCAGGCCGGGGCCACGTCCACAGGAAGGTTTTCCACGAGGAGCCGGGTCCCCTGGCGGAGGACATCCAGCCGTAGGAGGGTGAAGACCCCTTCGGTGGCTTCGGCACCGGTGAGGCGGAACCACCACCCCACGGGGCGTCCGTCCAGCAGAAGCCACGGAAAGGCCATGACGGGAAGGGGCAGTAGCTTACTCACCCTGGCCCTGGCCTCCGTGGCAAGGCGGGGGGAGAGCCAGCTCCAGAGAAAGGCTGTCCAGCCCAGGGCGGGGAAAAGAGCGATGCCGGTGATCACGCCCAGGGCAAAGAGAGCGATGCCTGTAACCAGAAAGGGGGCGGAAGGAGGCGATGGCTCTGCTGCAAGATTCCAGGGCCTGCCCAGCCAGTAAAACAGGGGCAGGGCTGCAAGGACGGGCAGGGTGTCGGAAAGGGATTGGGACCAGCCCGTGTCCTGAAGCCAGATCAGGACAAAGCAGAGGGTCAGGAGCAGCGGCATGACCGGCAGGCGTCGGGTTCGGTTCATGGCGCAACCTCTTGGGTCGCCTTTGCTTCGGCATCGGCGATGGCCGCCAGGTTGGCCCGGAATTGAAGGCTGTCGGGAAACTGCGCGTTGAGCTCGGTGGTGAGCCTGCGCGCTTCCTCCCAGCGTTTGGCCACATAGGCCTGCCTGGCAAGCCACACCTTGGCCTCGGTGGATTCCGTCAGTACCTCGGTGTAGAGCCGGGTGGCTTCTTCGGGTTTGTTTTCGGCAATGGCGATGCGGGCCATGAGCTCTCGGCCGGTGAGGCTTTTGAGCAGGCCGGGATGGTTCTCAAGGGCTTGCCTGGCCTTGTCGGGTTGTCCCTGGTCCAGGTGGACCATGGTTGTGAGCCAGGCTGCACGGAACCCTGCCTCCGTGGGGGCCTTTGCAACGTCGGCCAGGCGCGCCATGCCTTGGTCAATTCGGTTTTCGGACAAGAGCAGTTCCCCTGTCAACACGGTGAGGGCCGGGCTCTGGGGCTGCCGCTGGGCAAAGGCGAGGGCCTCTTCCGTGCTCCGGTTGTAGCGGATGGCCTGGGTGAGGCCGTAGGAAACCCAGTCCGGGAACCCTGAAGGGATCTCGGGCATGCGGTGCAGGTGAAGGGCCGCCTCCAGCCATCCCCCGGCCAGGAAGAGGGCGGAGAACGCCTCGGGGCTTTGCAGCAGTGCTGTAAGTTCCGGTGAGGGCTCGGCGTCTTCCCGGATAAGTTGCCTGAAGAGGGGGTGGGAGTTGCCTGCCGTAAGGTCCCCTTTGGGCTCCCGTGGAAAGGCGCCCCATTTTCGGAATCGCAGGGTCGCCACAAGGGCCTCTTCCATTTCCGGGTTCCAGGAACGGGCTTTAAAGGGGTTCCTCTCCAGAAGGAGAAGGGCCTGGGTCTCCTGGTTACGGGCAAGGTGATCCACCACCCGTATCCAGAAAAGCTCCTGTCGGGTGGAGAGAAACAGGGTGCGATCTGGGACCTGGTAAAAGGTCTCTTCGTCCCAGAGGCTGGTGTCCGGCAGATGGCCGAGCCAGACAAGCAGGGGCGTGAGTCGCTCCTCGGGGTAGGTCGCCTTGGTCCAGTCCCGCTCCAGGGGCTTGACCATGCGGCTCCAGAACATGGCCTTGAGCCAGAGGTATCCCGGAGCCGTTGGGCTCAATCCGGCTTCCCAGGTGGCAAGGGCCAGGTTGGGGTTGCCCTGGCGCCTGTAGAACTCGGCCAGCTGGTCTCTGACCCGGGGGTTGTCCGGTTCGGCGAGGTGGGCGGCCACGTACTCCACCCGGGCTGCTGCCGGTTTTCCGAGCTGTTCCAGAATCTGCCCGCGAAAGAGACGGATGTCGCTGTTGGTGGGCGCCAGCAGAGAGGCCTCCTCCAGGTAACTCCAGGCCTCCTCAAGGTGGTCCGGTGCGTTGAGAAGGGCCAGGCGAATGAGGCGGACGGTTTCAGCCTCGTCATCGGGGCGTTTTTCGCTGAGCATGGCAAGGGCTGCGTCCCGTTTGCCCTCCACGAGAAGGGCGTCCACATCCAGTGCCAGCCAGGCCCCTGAATCGGTTTCCCGTCCCTTCCAGCTGTTGCGCAGGATGTGGAAAGGTTCCTTGTTGCCTGTCTGGAGCAGGGCCCGGCAGGCAAACAGGGCCGCCTCCTCGTGGGGAAGGAAGAGGTGGGGATGCCGGTCGTACAGATGGAGGAGCCTCGGCACGTTGCGCATGTGAAGGTGGGCTTGGATTTCAAGGGCCGCCTTCTTTTCTGTGAATGCATCAGAGTCCTGGGGCAAGGCTCGGCGCAAGAGGGCAAGGGCTTCTATGGGCTTGTTTTCAGACAGGAGTGCTTCGGCGCGGGCCAGGGTGTCCGTGGCCCGTTTTTCTCGGGCATGGCTGCGCCACATGGCGCTTCCTAAACCCACCAGGATGACCAGAAGGAGGACGACTCCAATAACAGAGATCCATGTTTTTCCTTTTTTCATGACACCTCCGTGTGAGGGCTTTACGGTACAGTCCAAGCGGTTGATGGGATGCGTGCCGCCTTATGCCTTTTTCCGGGTAAGGTTTCGGGATAAGGCGGCACGCATCGGAGCACGGCATGAGATCTGCCGGTCGGGCTTTAGGCGGTTCGCCTCTGCCGGTGAACGGTAAAGCCGATGATCAGAAAGGAGACCAGGGTCAGGAGGGTGGCGGGCTCGGGGACGGAGGTGAGGGCTGCCACGTTGGCTGCCCCGATATCCACGGCAAAGAGGAGGTCGTTGAAGTCCCGGTCTCCGCCGCCGTAGAGATCTTCAAAGCCCACGAGGAGGTAGGGGCTGGAGGGCATGGCATAGGCCACCACGTGGTCGATACCATCGGGATTGATGGAGGTATCGGTGGAGTAGGTCATGGTGCCGCCCCTGGCCCCGTTGGCGATGAGGAAGAAATCGAGCTGGGAGTTGGCCTCAAGGTTTCCGATGTCAACGAAATCTCCGGGATACAGAGGGTACCAGCGGCTTCGGGATTGGGATTTACCCGGGCCAGGGTCGTAGGAGGAGACCCGGCTGGTGGCATCGGGGAAGATGAGCTTGGGGTCCCCTGATCCCGTCCCGCCGGCCTCGGTGTTGAAGCCCAGGGTGTTCTTGTACCCCGCTCCTTCGCCCACGAAGTAGACCCGGGCCTCCGATGCGGTGGAGATGGCCAGGTTGGAGGGGTCCAGGGCGATGCTGGTGGTGTCGTTGATGGAGACGTTTTCCCCCAGATTGGTGTTGATCCAGGAGTTCATGGAAGGCAGGACATCGCTCTGGAAGAGGGATGAGCGGTCATCGGAGCCCGCCTTCATGACGGGCGCTGCGATATCGAGGCCAAAGGGCCGGGCAAAGGACTGGATGGGGGACTCTTTGGCCTGGACCGGGGTGGAAAGGGCCAGGAAGAGGAGGCCCAGGAGGGCGTAACGTGTTGTGTGGTTCATGGTGTTTTCCTTAGACATACTTTTTTTGGTTTGGGTCGGGTAACTCACAGAGAACCCGTTTTTTTTGTTGCGGTGCCGTGTTCACGGCTTGGGAGGGTTTGTCAGCTGGTTGAGGATCAGCTCCATGATCGCCGCGGCGTCGGCTTTTTTCTGCGGCGATTCCTTTTTGGGGGCAAGGGTGTGTTTCACGCGGACGAGGGCGTTCCAGAGGTACTCCACGGCCATGGCGGCCAGCAGGCGGGGCAGTCCGTAGCATTTTTTGTAATACCTGTATTCGCTGGCGATGCGGATGGAAAGGCTTTGCCGTCCGTGGGTGGAGATGCGCCCCGGGGTCTTCAGGGTGCTTTGTCCCCCGATGTGCACCACCGAAGCGTTGGGGTAGAAGACGACGTCCCAGTAAGCCCTCTGGGCGGCCAGGCAGTAGTCGATCTCTTCAAAGTAGAGAAAGTAGCCGTCGTCCAGCAGGCCGATGGTCTCCATGGTTCGCCTGCGGATAAGAAAGAAGGCACCCACCACCCAGCCCACCTTGCGGGGGGTGCTGTGGTCCCACCAGGTGTAGTCCACCTTGCCGAAGATGCGGGAGGCGGGAAACCGCGCGGCAAGTCCTGAGATGTGGATACATTTGTTGATGGGGCCCGGAAGGCTCCGGGCCGAAGGCTGCAGGGAACCGTCCGGGTTGGTGAGGCGGCACCCGAGGATCCCCGTCCGGGGATTGGCGTCCATGTAGGCCAGGGTCTTTTCAAGGACGCCGTCTTCGATGAAGGCATCGGAGTTGAGCAGCAGGATATAGCGGCCCACGGCGCGCTTCATACCGGGATTGTTGCCGCCTGCAAACCCCACATTGACGGGGAGCCGGATGAGGGTGACCTCCGGGAATTCGGCCTCGATCATGTCGGCGGAACCGTCGGAGGAGGCGTTATCCACCACGATGACTTCCCGCCGGACCTCTCCGCCATGGTCCCGCACACAGGCCAGGCACCGGCGGGTAAGCTCACAGGTGTTGAAGGAGACGACGATGATGGACAGATCGGTTTCTTTTGCCATGGGTCATTCCATGAGATGGGCATGGGTGAAGAGATCAAAACCCATGAGGGATTTTATGAGATAGAGCAGAAAAAAACTTCCCGACAGCACCACGCACAAAAGCACGAGAAAGATGGCGGCGGCTGTGATGTGGCCCTTTATGCGTCCCTTTTCCGGGGGCGCTCCGTGGGCCAGGTCGCGGCCCATGAGAAACCCCAGAAAGTAGACCTCGCCAAAGAGCCGCAAGGGCAGGATCATTCGGAATATCAACTCCCGTCTGGCGGGTTCCTCCAGTGGGCGGGATTCCCCGTCGGTTGGGCGGGATTCCCCGTCGGTTTCAGGAGGGAGGGTTCGCATCGGCGGTCTCCCGTTGGTCGATGCCGTCCTGGGGCACCGGGCCGGTGGGCTCCGGCAGCACCTCCAGGCGCTTGCCCATCTTTAACCGTTCCAGCTGCCAGGCCCGTAGGGAGGCCTTGAAGCCGGGGTGGCTGTACTGTCGGGTCCGGGTGACCCACCCTTGAAAATACCCGGCGATGATGAGGAGTCCGCCCACCACAAAGGGGCGTTCAATGACCCGGTAAAGCCCGGCAACGAGGATGTAGAGGGGGTGGGTGCCCATGAAGTACTGCCCCCAGCCCCAGCGGAGACGGCCATGGTAGATGCTTTTGTGGGATGATCCCATGATCCGGTGGTCGGTGATCTGCAGGGCCGGGGTGTTGAAACTGCGGGTGCGATAGCCCTCCATGCGGCATCGGTGGAAGGTGATGCCGTCCCACATCACCTGGCGTGTAAACCCTCCGATGGCCTCAAAGCAGCTCCGGCTGAGGCAAAGGACCCCGCCCAGGACGCTTTCGTCGGTGATGCGCTCTTCCACCAGCCGTCCGTCTTCCAGTTCAAGGAAGAGCTTGCCGCTGGCCGCCCCCAGGTAGGGGTCCTTGTGGAATTTGTTGAACAGGGTTTCAAAGTAGGTGGAACCGACGGTGAGGTCGCCGTCCATCTTGCAGATGAAATCGTAGGCCGTGGAGGCGATGGCCGCGTATCCGTCGTAGAAGGCTTCCACCACGCCGGGACCCACCTGCCGCTCCCCGCGGTTGGAGCGTTTTACATACCGGATAAAGGGATACTCTTTGGCCGCTTCCCGGATGATCTCAGGGGTGTTGTCCGTGGACCCGTCGTCCACCAGGATATACTCCGTGGGGGCAATGGTCTGGGCCGCAATGCTTTCGATGGTGGCGGGCAGGTAGGCCTCCTCGTCGCGGACCGGGGAGACCACGATGTAACGGGGCGGGTTGCCGATGGGCCTCTTTTGCTGGGGGGGAAAGGGGCGGGGGAAGGAGGCTCTGCGGATCAGGCGGGCCAGGGCGGCGGTATTGGCGCCCTGGTGGAACTCCGCTTCCACCTTACCCCGACCGTTTTGAGAAAGGCTCCTGCGCAGATCGGGGTGGGCCAGGAGAAGCTTCAGGGATTCGGCCAGGTCGTCTTCGTTGTCCGGCTCGCAGAGGAGGCCCGTGGTCCCTTCGTCGATGAGCTCCGGGATTCCCGAGATGGCGGTGGAGACCACCGGGACCCCGGAGGCCATGGCCTCCATGAGCACCACGGGGATGCCGTCCATGTCGCCCTGATCGTCCCGCCTGCAGGGAAGCACAAAGGCGTCAAGACCCGCCAGCCAGCCCGGGACCTCGGCATGGGCCAAGGGCCCCTTGAAGGTGACCTCGGCGGAAAGGCCCAGGTCCAGGACCCGTTGCTGCAGGGCCTCTTTCATGGGGCCGTGCCCGGCCATCTCCAGGTGGAAGGCGATGCCCTGGCGTTTGAGGATGGCGCATGCCTTGATGAGCTGGTGAAAGCCCTTTTTCTCCACCATGCGTCCGATGCTGCCAAGAAGGGGAGGCGTGGCCAGTTCCTTGGGGGGCCGGGCTTCAAAGAGGGTGGGGTTTACCCCGCAGCGCATCACGTGGATGGAGGCCTCCGGTGCCCCGCGTGAGATGAGGTAGCGAAGGTTGAATTCGGAGATGGTGGCGGCAAAGGCGGCCCGCCGGACCTTCTCTTTCAAGAGCCAGCCCCGTTCGAAGAGGTCGTTGGCGTGGGCCGTGAAGCTGAAGGGCACCCCGCCCATGGCCGAGGCATACATGGCCAGGTCCGTGGGGATGTGGGCAAAGTGGGTGTGCAGGTGCTCGCACCGGTTGGCATCAAGGATGTCGGCCAGGTGGGAGGCCCGTGCCCACCGGTAGCAGAGCCCCGCAGCGGTGCGGGAAAAGGGCCCCACACGGATCAGGTCCCGGACCAGCAGGTTCAGCGAGCGGATGTACCTCACGGGCCGGGTCGCGATGCGCTTGAGATGGGACCAGATAAGGGACACCCACGACTGCTCGTAGAGGTAGCAGGTGACGCGGCTCAGTCGCTCCGCTTCCCGTCCGGTGGCCGGGGCCGTGGGGCGATGGACGGAGATAGGCAACACGGAAAATCCCTGGGTCTCCATTTCCAGGAGCTCTCCGGTGACAAAGGTGGCCGAAAGGGCCGGGATCTCAGGGGCCAGGTATGCGATTTTGTCTTTCATGGGTGCCTTTTTTGTCTTTCCCGGAGCACGGTGGCCGGTGCCCCGGCTGCCAGGGTGTGGGAGGGGATGTCCTTGGTGACCACGCTGTTGGCGCCGATGATGGCGCCGTCGCCGATGGTGACCCCGGGCAGGATGCAGCAGCCCCGGCCGATCCAGACGTCCCTGCCGATGATGATGGGCGCTGCGGTGTGGGGCTGGAGGCGCATGGGGGTGCCCATCTCCGTGCCGTGGTTGGCGTCCCGGATGGAGGTGAACTCACCGATGATGGCAAAGGTGCCGATGCGGACCTGGGCATAGCTGGTGAGGGTGGTGCCCCGGTTGATGCGGATGTTGTCTTCCAGGATGATCTCCCCCTGCTCCTCGGTGGTGAACTCGCATTCTCTTCCGATGCGGCACCGCTTGCCCAGGGTGATGCACCCGGAGCCGATGATGCGAACGGGGCCGTCGCACTGGGTGGTGGCATCGGCGCTGGGAATTCGGGCCATGAACCGCGCGGTGTAGATGTGGCGAGGGAGGAGACGGCCCACCGGTGCCATCAGGCGGATCAGGCGACTGAGAACGCCGAGAAAGAGGTTACGCAGGGTCTCTTTTACTGGGGGTTCCACAATTTGCTCCACAGGGGGATCATGGGTTTCGGGGGGGTGATTTCCGATAGTCGGTGCTTCTCTTCCGGGGTGAACAGGCGGTTGCGCGCCATGAGCAGCAGGAGCAGGGCCAGGATCAGGTGGGCGCATCCAAAGAGGGCCAGGAAAAAGAGCCCGGGCCACCGGGAGGTGGCAACGTCCGCCCAGAGGCTTCGGCAGAGAAACAGGCCCGGCAGCCCTGCCGCAAAGATGAGCAGGACCGGGGGCACGGTCTGGCCGATAAAGGTTTTCCAGGGCACGGCAAAGAGCCCGTTGGCCCTGTGCAGGAAGTAGAGGGACCCTGTTGCCTGTGCCAGGGTGTAGGCCCAGGCGGCGCCTTCAAGGCCTGCGGCGTAAATGAAAACCGGGGTAAGGGTCAGGAGCATCGCGGCAGAGATCACCATGTACCGGATCTCATAGCCGGGGAGCCCCATGCCCCGCACGCAGGCCGTGCCGGAGCCGGTGAAGAGGTTGATGAGGGTCCCCAGGGCCAGGATCTGCATGACCCGGGCCGGTGCGTCGTATCCCGGCCCCACCCACACCTCGATGATCTGGGGGGCAAAAAAGATGAGAAAGGCATAAGGGAGCCCTGACAGGAGCATGATGTAACGGGTGGAGCGCAGGTACATGCCCCGGAGCTTCCGGTGCAGCCCGCTGCCCTCCAGGTGGGAGGCCGCGGGCATCAGGGTGCCTGCCACGGCCGACGGGAGCATCATGCCGATGTTGGGGAGCTTGCGCCCGATCTCGTAGAGGCCCGCTGATTCCAGATGAAGGATCCGCGTGATGAAGATGCGGTCCACCGAATTGATGAGAAGGGAGAGGAGCCCCAGAACGCTCATTTTACCGCCGAAGTTTCCGAATTTTTTCAAAGCCTCCACGCGCAGGTGCCGAAAGCGCAGGGAGAGAAAGGGAAACACCCTGTGGGCGAAGAAGATGGTGAGCAGAATGATCAGCCCGAAGCGGATGGCGTAGGCCCAGAGCAGGGAAAACACCCCCATGCCCATGCGGAAGAAAAGAAGCAGGAGCACCAGCTCCACCACCGAGGCGAAGAGGTGGATTTTCCGGACCAATGCAATCTGCTGCTCGCCCTCCAGCACGCACTGGTACCCGGCCAGGCTGAAATTCAGGACAAAGATGGCGGCGGTGCCTACAAAAAGGCGATGGGCCGTCCTGTTCAGCTCGGGATCGATGCCGAGGACAGGGATCAGCACGGGCAGCGCCGGAAGAAAGAGCAAAAACAGCAGGAGCCCTATCCCCACCATGGAGATAATACCCGTGGAGAGGAGCTGGTTGACCTTGTCGTTTTCCCCCCGGGACCTGTAATCGGCGGCATACCGGATGTAGGTGTTGTTGAACCCGAAGGCCGTCAAAGCAAGGTAGGAGAGCACCACAAAGCAGTACGCCCAGAGCCCGTACTCCTCGATGGTGATGTACGAGAGGATGAGTGGGGTCAGCACAAGGCGGCTCCCCAGATACCAGACGTTGTAGACGATGGTGAAAAGGGAGTTCCGGGAGACCGTTTTTGCGATGTTTTCTTTGTCGTTATTTGGGGATTGAGGGTTCATAGAATAAAAGCCTCCGGCGGCAAGGTGGGGGCACCTTGAAACCCGGTGGCGAATGCATGGGAGCTGTCGGTGTTCAGGCGTCTTCGTGGCATTCGCACGACGTGTGACATTCGGCAACCGTCTCTGCAGGAGACACCTATTTCATGTATCAAAAAAATGATGCGGGGCCCTCTGAATACGTTAAAATAAATGTAACTGTTCAGCTTATGCCTCCGGCGGCCCTGCCGGGGGCTAAACTTTTGCCTGATCTTAAAACGACGGGTTTAATAAACAGGTTTAAAAAAACAGATTCAGTTTAATCTGAACCATAGGCGAATGTGATTTTCCCTGAGGAACGAAGGGGAAAGCACATTCGCACCCTGCTTTCGAGGTGGCTCACCTCGCCGCCGGAGGCAAGCTTTTTCCACCCACCTTAACCATAGAGGGCATCGCTTATCTCTGTTTTACCCTGAGGACCCGTGAGATCTCATGGACCATGGTGCGCCCCCAGGCGTCCCAGTTAAGGTGCTCTTCATAGCGCCGCCTGCTTTCGGTGTTGAGGCGCATGTAGGTGGTGGGGTCCAGGGCGGTGTCCCGGATCAGGCAGGCGAAGTCGGCCCCGTCGGCGTCGGGCGGGAGGAGGTGGCCGTTGACCCCGTTTTCGACGATGGTGCCCACGCCCCCCACATCCGTGGCAAAGACCGGCAGCCCGTAGGCGGCGGCTTCGCAGAAGACGACCCCGTAGCACTCGGCCCGGGTGGGCAGCAAGAGAAGGTGGGAGCGATTCAGCACTTCCTGGAAGCGGGCTCGTTCTTCCGGGATGTTTTTGTTGAGGTAGGGGATCACGGTCATCTGCTCGTGGCGGAAGGAGGCGGGGGGAACGGTCCCGCACACCGTGAGGCGGGCGTCCACGCCGTTGTCGATGAGGCTTTTAAGGGTATGAAAGGCGATGTCGCCTCCTTTTCGTTCCCACTCCTTGGCCAGGAAGAGCAGCTCAAGGCGGCCCTTGACGCGCCTGCCGAGGCTGGCCTCCCGGGACGGCGGGGTGTCCAGGTTTGCGCCGAAGGGCGCCACCCGGACCTTGTCCGGATCCGCCCCGTAGGTAGTGACGGCGGAGCGTGCGGCCCAGTGGGACGGGTAGACCAGCAGGTCGGCCCGGTTGATGACGGCCTGTTCGAACCGGTGCTCTGTGGCGGCGGCGTCTCCCATGGAGGAAAAGATGGGGTAGACCTCCTGCATGAGGGCAAAGGTGGCATCGGAGATGTACACCAGGGGAATCCGGGTTTCGATGTGGGCCGTCTCCACGCTTGCCGCTGGGGCGAGGAGCAGGTCGAAGGCTTCCTGATCCAGGCGCTTGTCGATGCATCGGGCAAAGTGTTGGGACGCCTTTAAGGTTCGCTCCGGGTAGGTGCGAAGGCCGGTGATGCGATGGCGCACGGCGGCCAGGCGTTTTTTTAAGTCCTGGTGCGGAATGGTCAGGGGGCCGATCCAGGTGAGGGAGCGGACAAAGGGTTCCAGGGCCTTGACGATGAAGTAAGTGGAGCCGGACCAGGTGCGACGGTCGTAGGGGTCTCCGGGGCTTGCCACGGCAATGCGGAGTCTGCCGGGGGCCTGCTCGGCATCGTGTTGGGTCGTGTGGTGCGTCATGGGCTCGTCTCTTCCTCGGAGAAGAAATGGGCGATGCGTGCCTTGCGGAGCTTGGTCTCCAGGTGCGGGTCAAAGACATGACGGCCTGCGCCTTCAAGGAGAGGGTACCAGGGAAGATCCCCGGTGGCCTCGTCAAGCCGGTCCCGGTAGCTTTGGGTGGTGCAGATGTGGCGGGCGGGGTTTCCCGCCCAGACTTCCCCGTCGGGGATGTCCCGGGTAACCACGGAGCCTGCCCCGACGATGACGTGGCTGCCCACGGTGATGCCCGGCAGGATGGTGGTGCGGTTGCCGAGGAAGACGTGGTCCCCGATGGTGATGGGGGCCACCCGGTCTAAATGGGAGGCGTCCCGGATGTTGAGCATGATCACCGAGGCGTCATGGCAGAGGAGCTGGCAGCCGTCGGTGATCCAGACATTGTCCCCGATGGCGGTGAGGTAGCCGTCGGGCATCCCGGCATTTTTGGCGATGAAGCAGCCCGTGCCCTGGCGCCTGAGAAACCCTTTGTCTTTCAGGTAACGGGCGTAGGGAAAGCCGCTCGGGATGAAAAATTTGAGGCGGATTTTTTCGATGAGGTTCATGGGTTTCGTCATTGTTCAGATCAAAATAGCCTCCGGCGGCAAGGTGGGGGCACCTTGAAACCCTATGGCGAATGCCTGGAGGCAGCCATTATGCAATTGTTCTCGAGGCATTCGCGTGATGTGTGAGATGTGGCAACCGTTTGCTGGAAAGGCCCGTTTCATTCTTCTGGAAACACTATGAAGGGCTTTTGGGATTCGCTTGTATTTAACCGGAATAACTCCGGCGGCAAGGTGTGCCACCTTGAAAGCAGGTTGCGGATGCATTTAAAAAGAATTTTTAAAACCTGTTTGTTAAATTTTTTAAAAGTTTAGCCCCGGCAGGGCCGCCGGAGGCATTTCTTTTTATGTCCCTTGCCCCGCCCCTTGAAATGCGCTTTGCACCTGGCTGTAGTAGTTGTCCATGGCCTCCCGGTAGTATCGGCCCCGTTGGAAGGAGACGCGGTTCAGCACCACGGAGATGGCTTTTACCTCCAGCCGATCGAGGGTGTGGACGGCCCGGGCGAGCTCTCTTTCCACCACGGCCCCTGCCTCCACCACCAGGATGGTGACATCCGACAAGTGGGTGAGGAACCGGGCGTCCGTGGAGAGCCACAAAGGAGAGGAGTCCAGAAGAACGTAGTCGTAGTCGCATCGGAGGCTTTCGATCATGGGGGCCATGCCGATTTCCTGGAAGATGCTTTTGTCGATGCCCGGCCAGTTGCCGAAGGGGAGGATGTGAAAGGGAAAATCGCTGTCTTTGATGATGGCGTCGTTTAAGTCGCAGTGGCCTTCCAGTACATCCCACAGGCCGGGTGCGTCTTCGGCAAAGAGATCTCGGGTCACGGGGTTCCAGACGTTGAGGTCCACAAAGATCTTGCGTTTGGCCATGCCGGGAAGGGCGGTGAGGGTGTTGAGGAGAAAGGTGGAGACCCCCTGATTTCCGTTTAGGGAGAGCCCGTTGTAGACCCGGGAATTGTGCTGCGTGTTCTCCTTGGCGATGGAAAAGGCGATCTCTTTGAATTGCTCTGAGACCCTTGAAAAGGGGGAGTCCAGGCACATCCTGTGGCGGTCCTGCGCCGCGCCCTGGTCCTGCTTGGCGTCCATGATGTGGCCGGTGGCGGGAAAGCCCAGGACCCGCTGGATATCCTGAATGCTTTTGAGGCGCGGGTCGAGTTTGTCCTTGGCCACGGCGTAGCCGATGCCGGAAAAGAAACCCATGATAATAACCACGGCCGCCATTTTGACCCGTTTGCCCGTGTCTGGAGTTTCCGGGCTCTTGGCCTGGGTGAGGATGCTGGCCCGGCCAGGGGAGCGGGATTCCACCTCAATCTGGTCGATGCGCTCTTCAATGCGGAGCAGGGCGTCCTGGAGGCGGTCGATCTCCCGCCTGAGGGTCGAGGCCTTCATCATCTGGGTGTTGACGTCCGTGGCCTTGTGCTCGGCGGCGGTGAGTTCCTCGATGAGTCGCTGTTCCGCACTCAGGGCCGAGGCAAAGAGCATCTCTTCTTCCAGGATTTTTTTCCGCTGGTCGGACAAGAGCTTGCCCCGGATCACCTTTTCTCCCACCTCGCCGGCCCGCTTGAGCAGGTTCTCCTGGACCTCGTAGAGCCGGGTGAGGTTCTCTTCGTACTCCTTTCGGTCCGGGTGGTTTTCGTTGACCCCGGACAGGGTCAGGCGCATGTCCTGAAGCTTTCGGGAGAGCTGGATACGGTTGTCCCGCGTGGCCCAGTCCTTTTCCACCCAATCGTCCACATCGGCTTCGATGTCGAGCTGCTGGAGCTTCACCATCTGGTTTTTCAGCTCCCGGAGCCGGGTCTGGGTCTCAATGCGCCGTGTTTTGGCCTTCACCAGCTGCTGGGTGAGGTCCACCACGGCCTGGAGGTAGACGTAGATGTTCTTCTCGTCGGTGATTCCCACGGCATACTTGGCGGAGATGCTCTCCAGCACCGCGTATTTTTCCGCCAGGACCTTCTCCTGCTCCTCCCGGCGTCCTTTGAGAAACCCCAGCCTGGAGCCGTCCTTGTTGAACCGCTCCAGCCGGGTGTGTTCGATGTAGGCTGCGGAGACGGCGTTGAGGATCTCGGCAAGCCCCCTTCCCCTCCGGCTGAACATGGACAGGGAGAAGAGCTGGGTGTCCCGGAGCTGCTTGATGGCCAGGCGCATGGCCAGTCGATCCACGGCCTGCTGCATGGTTTCGTCCGGGTATTTCCAGTTTGAGCCTGTCTTTTCGACCTCTTCGATGGCCATGGAGAGGACGGCGTAGCTTTTGACGATGTTGATCTGGGTCCGCACGTAGTCGTCGTAGTAGGGGGTGATGGAGGCCTCTTCCTTGCCGTAGAGGATCTTGGGGATTACCGGCTCGATTTTAAGGACCGCCTCGCTGTAATAGACCGGCTTGACCTTGAACCAGACGGCCGGCACGCCCAGGGCCAGGATGGACAGGACGATAAGGCACACCATAGGCAGGTGGTTGAGGAGGCTCCCCACGGGGTCGATGGGTTTGGCGGGAAAGGTGGGGACAGGTTTGTTTTCCGGGATGTCCATGGCAGGGGCGGTCTCGGTGTGTCCGGGGCATGGGATGCGGTGATCAGTCTGTCAGGGTATCGTGGATGATGGTGCCGCTTATGAAGGTGCGCAGGAACGGATCGATCTGGCGCAGGTAATAGTTGAAGGTGGCGATTCCTTTTTTGGGGATATAGATGATGTCGTTGTCCAGGAGCAGAAAATTGTCGGAGAGATTGCCCGTGGCAAGCATCAACTCCATGTCGATGGTTTTCACCCCCTCTTGTTCTTCCATCTCTCGGATGAGACGGATCTTGTTGGTCTGGGCGTCCTCGGTGGGCCCGCCCGCCAGGTTGATGGCGTCCAGAATGGAGAGGCCCGTGGTCTGGATCTGGTAGGAGCCCGGGTTTTCAACTTCTCCCATGACAAAGACGGCGGCGTCCATGGATTCGGGGATATAGATGATGTCGTTGTTTGCCAGGCTGATGTTCAGCTTGAGGTTGGCCCGCTGGAGGAGCTTCAACAGATCGATCCAGATGATCTGGTTCTTGCCCCGGACGATGTAGCATTTGGAGAGAAAGATGGTTTTGTCCCGGGTGGGAAGGCCCCCGGCCATGGCCAGGGCTTCCAAGAGGGTGGCCTGGCCGCTGAAGTGAATGACACCGGGATTTGCAACCCTTCCGAGGACATAGACCCGGTTGTTCATGTATTTGATGATCTTAACCGTGGCGATGGGCTCTTCATAGTACTCCCGGTAGAGGCCCGTGATGATCTTCGAGGCTTTTTTCCTGTTCATTCCCCCGATTTTGAACTCCCCCAGCATGGGGAGGGTGATGTTCCCGTAAGGCCCCACCACGTGTTCGCCGGACAGTTTGGGGCGGTTCCAGATGTCCACGGTGAGAAGGTCCCCGGAGCCGATGATGTACTCGTGGGTGAGGTTGGCCTCGTGGAGCCGGATCACCTCGGGGTCGGCAAAGGGGATCTCCGTGCGGAAGCTGTTGCGGGAAAAGGTTGTGTCGTCGGCCACTTCAAGGGGTTTGGTGGCGCAGGCGGAGATCAGCAGGAGATAGAGAAGAAGGGGAATGAGGATGGGGGGATGGATGGGTCGACGGGGGCTCTGACTCATAAAAGTGCCTTTCAGATCAAGACCTGCGGGGGTGTGGAGAGTACCGGAACCGTATGTTTTTTGGTAACTATTCAGCTCAAACAAGCCTCCGGCGACCCTGCCGGGGGCCAAACTTTTAAAAAGTTTGACAAACAGGTCTTAAGCAATCCTTTCCAGGCTCCGCCGAAATAATTTCCACTTTTTCGCATTAGAAACGTTTTTTGCGGAGCTTTTTTTCAAAAAAGCGACCCGCCGGAGGCTAAACTTTTGCCTGATCTTAAAACGACGGGTTTAATAAACAGGTTTTAAAAACAGATTCGGTTTTATCTGTATCAATGGCGAATGTGATTTCGGGGTGGCACACCTCGCCGCCGGAGGCATCGCTTTTGTTTTTTTCTGAGCCCTTTTGACCCTGCGGTTCATCGGACTTTAACCATAGAAGGCTGTTTTTTTAGAGAACCCGGGCAAAGCCGAAACGGGGTGCCGGGGGCACGGCATGCATGGCGCTTTCCGTGTCGGCTGTCTGGGGCCGGGTGAGGATGAGGATCTGGCCGATACCGGCCAGCATGTAGAGGTACTGGACGCTCTGGGCCCCGGAGTAGACGGTGGCCTGGGAGAAGATGGCGCAGACCCATCCGGCGATGAGGCACCAGGCCAGGCGACCCCAGGGGTCGTCCCAGGCCGTTTTCTGGGCGTAGATGATCATGCGGATGAGCATGCCGAAGAGAAAGACCAGGTAGAAGGAGAGGGCGATGACCCCCGAGGCCAGGGCCACGCCCAGGTACTCGGCGTCAATGGACTTCATCCCTTTGACCGACGGGACGTTGAAGCGGCCCCAGCCTGCGTAGGGGCGCTCCATGACCACCTCGCTGTAAGCCTCCCACATCTCTTTCCGGTAGGCGACGTTTCGCTGGGCTTCGGTGGTGGCCGTGGCGCGGGTGACGGAGATGTAATCGATGAACTTCGGCACGATGACCATGAGCATGAGCACCCCGGCAACGGAGACCACCGTCAAGATGGTGGCTCGGTTTTTGTTCCAGCCGTAGTAGATGACGGCAAGGCCAAGGAGAAAGCCGATGATGGGGGCCCGTGAGATGGAAACGAAAATCCCTAAAATGTTGAGGCCCACGATGATCTGCCCCTTGCGCCGGGTGGGGTAGTGGCCCTGGTTCTGGCACCAGATGGCCAGGGGGGCGATGAGGGCAAAGACATAGCCGGCCACGATGGGATGGGAAAAGGGGCCAAGGGCCCTTTTGAAGCCCCAGCGGCTCATGACCATGCCGGTATCCCAGACCACGTAGGTGGGCCAGAGGCGCCTTAAGTGCTCGTCAAAATGGTTGATGAACATGCGGAATTCAAGGGCGTTGAAAAAAGCCACAACGGCCCCCACCACGGTCATGGCCCGGATCAGGGAGACAAGGGCCGTTCGGTCCACGGCAAAGCTTCGTACCAGCATGTAGGGAACGCAGATTCCCATGAGGTTGTTGAAGACGATCTTCTGGGAGATCTTGTAGGTGCTGTTGCTCCACTGGGCAAAGAAGATGGCAAAGACATAGGCAAAGATAAACAGGTCCATCCAGTGGTAATCGTACCCGTCAAACCCGTTCATGGCCCAGGCTCCGAGGATGGGGACCAGGGCGGCGGACCAGAAGTAGAGCTCGGGCACCCCGCTGACCACCTTGACGTTGAAGTAGGCGGGAAAGAAGGTAAGGGCCGGCAGGAAGGAGAGGATGAACACTTCCCGGGGCGAGCGGGTGGCAAGGAGCAGGGCGCTGATGATCAGGGGGAAGAGGACGATTTTATCCATGGGAATTAGGTGGTAGGCAAATCAGGTAATAGAAGTAATAGGTAGGGGTTGCTGAACAATTTTGCGCGATTAATTTCAGGACATGGGGTTAGTCAGCTGCAGATGCAAAACGTGACACTCTAAACGGCCACCACCGAATTGGCTCTTTGAAAAACAGGCACAACAAAATGGCTTTCAGCCATTTTTCAAGATTCATAACTAAAAAGCATAGTGAGATGGCAGTTTCACTGGTCTTTGCTAATTTTGTCATGACACGGCCAAGACAGTATCGTCTCTTTGCTTGTCCAAATTTTCCTTCAATGGGGATTCGATCTATTTCGTCTTGTCGGGCCTGAAGAGACTTTTTGATTAGTTCTGCCTCAGTTTCTGC
>NZ_FMUX01000003.1:0-51894 GCF_900101345.1 Desulfoluna spongiiphila
GACAGGGCCGTCCCCGCATCCAGGGCCGCAGCCCCGATGCCGTCCAGCACGCCCTGGACCTCCGTGCGGGTGGCGTGCACCTGCCAGATCAGGTAGATGGTGAGACCGGACCGGGTAAGCCCCCGGATAAAGTCCACCAGCACCAGGAGGAAGGATCCCACGGCCCCGGGCTTCACGCCTTTGGAGTAGCTGGCCGCGTCGTGGCCGAAGCTCTCCTTCATCAAAACGTCCGCCGACAGGGTAAGGGCCGTCTCCGCCTCCCGCGTGGCCGATCGGTCCCGGAACTCATACTCCTTGTCCATGGCCTCCAGATCGATGCGCCGGAGGGTCACCTCCTGCTTGTCCACCTGCCGCTGCTTGAACAAGCCGAAAAGGTTGGTAACCACAGAGCCGATAAGCCCAAAGGCCGAGCCCGTTAAAAGTTCAATCATCTGTAAAGCTCCTTGATCGTCAGTGTAAAAGGCTCTCGCTTAAGGGCCCGGTTGAAGGCAGACACCGCCATGCGGGAGCAGAGCACCGCCCTTTGGTCCCCCAAGGTCCCGGTGTACATCCCCAGGGCCACGCACCCCAGAAGGTGTGTCCGGAACCCCTGGGTCACGTCCCCGCCGTAGTTGGCCGAATGCATCTTAATGTGAGTCCGGCCCGGCACGTCCATCACCTGGTAGCACCACCGAAACTTCGGCGAATACACCCACCGCACCTCATAGATCCCGGCAGGGATGCAGGAGAGATTCGGCCTGTTGTCCCGCCAGGGCAGCTCCAGGGTGCGGTAGACGTTGCCGTCCGGTGCCATGATCACCCCGAAGGTCCCCTGGTCGCAGGTTTCCGTGCGAAGCAGAGAGAGCCTCACGCATCCCCCTTCCCGGCCAACACCAGGCCGCAGATCTTCAGGGAGGTGGCCCGAAGCCGGTCCAGCTCAGCCGGGGACAGGTCCCGGGGCTGCCTGCAATAGTGGATCCCCACAAAGCCCACCGGGTCCCCGTCAAAGGAGAAGATCCCCACCAGATAAAAGGAGCGGACACCCTGCTCCGCCAGGAACTGGTAAAGCCCGAAATCCCGCTCCCGAACGGTCTCAAGGTCCGGGCAGTGGATCTCCTTCATCTTCATCATCTCGGTGTTCCAGCTCGCAAAAAAGGAGTTGGGCAGGCTCTGCAAGGTCGTCATGAGGGGCGAGGCCCCCACCTGGACGCGCTCATGGGTGTTGCTGCACCGGTCAAAGTGAACCCCCACCGCATTCTGGTTGCCGTTGTGGTACTGAAAAACCGTGGCACGCTCGCAATCCAGATCGATGAGCAGGCCATCCAGGGCGTCATTGATCTGCTTGCCCGTCTCCATCTTGCCGAACAGCTCTTTCCGAAAGCTGCTCTTCAGCCGCTCCTGGATCCGAAGCTGCCAGCCGTTCCCGGCAAACAACCCCAGGGCAAGGGTAACAAGCCCCACCCAAGTGCCGTGGTTGGTCATGATCTTCGAGCAGACCTCAAGGGCCTTCCAGGTTGTTGCGTCCATCTCGTTCAAGCCCTTTCGGGGGAATGTCTACGCGTAGACATGTTGCCGCCTTATTCGTCCGCGTCGAGGAGCTCACGCTCCTTTACCGCTGCCACAGCCATCACAGGTACCGCCGCTTCCAGATCGATCAGCTCATCTGCAATGTCTTCAGGTACTGTCATCACTTCACCGGGAGGATGGTATTCACCCTCATGCTTCACGGTTTTCAGCAGGGATATTTCTTTGAGTTTGATTTTTTTGCTCGCCACAGAGTGCTCCTTTGATGGCCTCCGGCAACGCTGCCGGAGGCCTGTAAATGGGATAAAAGGGTTTACAGAACGTCCGCTTCCACAACCGCTTCCGGCTCCCAGAGAACCGGCAGGGGCCGGGACTCCACCAGGTTCCACAGCACGGAGGGGTCTTTCTCTTTCCAGTTCTTGGCGAAGAACTCGCCCACCACGTTGGCGTCCAGGTCCAGGATGTTGCCGAACTCGATGCTGATCCGGGCATCGGTGGCCACCATGTAGACCTTGTCCGCCTCGATGAGCTTCTGGGCCGCTCCGGAAGCATCGTCGAAGGAGGAGCCGTACCGGTAGATATCGATGCCGCCCAGGTTGCCCATATAGTTGGAGGACATCTCCCAGACCAGCCCCCCCACCTGAACGTTCTTTGTCCGGTCCATCCACTCATCCTTGGGCACCTTCTTCCGGAGCCACTTGGCCGCCTCGGTGCCGCAGATCATGATGGCGGCCCCGCGCCCAAGCTTGTCCACGATCATGTCGTTCCAGGACTGCATGTCGTTCAAGGGGTCAGCATCGGCACCCATCCATTTGGATTCGCCGGTAAGCACCACCTTGTGGTCCTCGGGGATCTGGTAATCCACCTCAAAGGCCACGTTGTCCTGCTCCACGATGATCTTGCCGGTAAGGGCCTGGGCGCACATCCACTCCAGGGTGGTGAGGACCTTGTCCTTCAGCTCCTTCATGGACTTCATGATTTTGGACTGCTCCGCTTCCTCCACCGACTTCGGCCCGGAGGCATAGAACGGCTGCCCTGCGCCGCGCTCGCCGCGAAGCTTCTTGGCGGTGAGGGGATCCTTCAAACGGATGCGCGGGGTCTTCACCGAACGCTGGGACCGGGTAGACCCGGACACAATCTTGCCGCCCTCCACGTCCGTCACAAAGGGGGCCAGCTTCCGGCCCCCCACCGTGATGTCCACGTCAATGGTGTCTGCTTCGTTGGTGTTCCTCTCTTTAAAGATCAGGTCCTGAAGCATCCGGGGCGGGGTCTTCAGCTGCTCCACCGCCCGTGTCAGTACTCTCCATGCAATTTCCATATGTTCCTCTATCCCTTATGATCCATGCCCCCAAAGGGGCCTATTTTACGTAAATGCCCACGGCCTGAAGCTGGGCCACCGCCGCCGCCTTCTGTACCGCCGTGATGCCCTCCGGCCAGACAAGGCCCTCTGCCACGGCCTCCGCGTGAGCCACGATGACGCACGGCTCATCGCTTGCCGTGGCGTCCACGTCTCCGGCCAGGATGGCCATGGCCGCCTGGGTGCCGTCGGATGCCGCCGGGGCCAGCCCGGTCAGCTTCTTATCCGCCGTCACCTGCCCCAAAACCTCACCGGCCACATACGCCCTGCCCTGCTTCAATATGCCGGACATCGTGATAACGGGATGGTC
The DNA here is from genome assembly GCF_900101345.1 of Desulfoluna spongiiphila. Classification (GTDB taxonomy): domain Bacteria; phylum Desulfobacterota; class Desulfobacteria; order Desulfobacterales; family Desulfolunaceae; genus Desulfoluna; species Desulfoluna spongiiphila. The sequence continues at coordinate 3,171 of NZ_FMUX01000003.1, forward strand.
ACCCAAAAAGGCACGATCCTTGATCACATCCCCGTGCTTAATCATCTGCTGCATCGCTCTTCTCTCCTCACGTTTAAAAGGGGTTTTCCGGCTACACCAGGGCAGCCAGGGCGGAAGCCTGCTTGTCCACATCCACGGTGGTCAGGTTGTCGGCTCCGGCTTCGGGCCTCACCCCATCGGAATGCGCCGACTGAAGCCCGTCCAGGATCGCCTGGCGGCTCGCCTTGTCTTTGCCGTCCTCGCCGGGCTCTTCCTCTTCGGTGGTTGCCCCGGGCGTGCCCAGCACCTGGCCAAAGGCCTCGATCTGGGCCACGGTGGCCCCACTGATCACCAGGGCGGTGAGTTTTGAGCCCTGCTCTTCGCCCACGACGGCAGAGACGATGCCCATAATCCGCTCGGATTCCGCTTTCACCTGGTCCGTGGCGGCTTGTTGGGCAGCCTCCCTGCCTTCGCTGACTGCTTTGGTGTACAAATCGGGATGTTTTGCCTGAAACTCTCCGTACTCCATGACGAAGACCTCCTCTTTCTCTTTGATTCTGGTTAAAAAGGTGTCAAAGCTCTCCTCCACGCGATCAATAAGGCCAATATCCAGGGCCTCCTGCGCCAGGAACACTTTTCCATCGGCCATGGCGAGGGCTTTGTCTGTGGACACGCCACGGTTCCGGGCGACGTCATCAATAAAAATGGTGTAGATCTGGTTCAACGGATGCAGCAGGTAAGCGGTGGACTCCTCGTCCAGGGGCTCCGAAGGGTTGCCCATGGCCTTGTATTTCCCGGCGGTAAGGTACGTCACCTTGTATCCGCCCTTCTCCTGGGCCTTGGACCGGTCCACGTGCATGGCCCGAACCCCGATGCTGCCCACCTGGGCCGTGGAGGGCGCGGCAATCTCTTTTGCCACCGAGGCAAGCCAATAGGCCGCGCTGCACATCTGGCCGTCTGCGTAGGCGTAAATGGGTTTTTCCAGGGCCGCCCGGTGGAGAAAATCGGAAAGCTCTTTCACCCCGTCCACATCCCCACCGGGGGACCCCACCTTGAAGCAGATCGCCTTCACCCCAGAGTCCCCAAGGGCCGCCTCCACCTGCTCGCGGATCTGCGCATAGGTGCTCTCCCGCTCCAGCCAGAAGTAGTACCTGGTCCGCTCCTTCTGAAGGACTCCGGACACACGGATCACTGCCACCGAATCGATGACCTCAAGGTCCGTGCCCTCCCCGTCCGCATCTCCAAACATGGAGGCATCGATCTTGCCGGATTCCACCAGGGCCACAATGGCCTCATAGGCATCCATGGTGATGGCCCAGGGCCGTCCATGCAGTCGTTCAGGCATTGGCTGCCTCCTCTTCCTGTTCTGTCTCTTCAATCAAGGCATCTGCCGCGTCGGCCTTGGCCTTCTTGTCCTTCTTGGTTTCAGGCGTCGCGGGTTCTTCCGGCAACAGCCCGGCGGCTTTGAGCTTCCGTTTCTCCCGAGCCAGCTGCTCAATGTATGAATCCACGTCCATGCCCTGCCGTGCGGCAATTTTGGCCAGGGTCCCGTTCCCGCTCTCGCGGTTGATCTGGTTGGCCCGGGCGGTTTTAAGGGGATCAACGTCATCACGTTCGGGCGGGATCCACATGGCGCGCGTGTAAGCGTGACGCGCTTCGTACCAGTCCGGGGATCCGGCAGGCAGGGTAATCATCCCCCGAAGCCACGCCTCTTCCAGGACCATCTCCCAGACCTTCTGGCAAAAGCTGTCCACCAGCCACTTCTGGTAAAACCCGAACACACGCCAGGCTTCCAAAAGGGCCGCACGCGCGCTGGAGTAGTTGGTCTTTGAAAAATCCTTGGCCACCACCTCGTAGGGCATGCCCACGGTGGCACCGATGCCCCGGAGGATCCGCTCCACAAATTCGGGAAAGGTGTTGCCAGGCCGCTTGGACTCCAACACGTGGGGTTCTTCGCCGGGGTTACCGTAGATCATGGTCCCTGCCGCCACATCCTGGTGGCGTGTCAGCTCACCGGCGGCAACGGCATCACCGTTTAAAGGAGGGGCGGACTCTTCGGCATTGGGGGTTTTGATAAAGACAGGAAAGCTGGCCGCCACAATGGCGCCCACCAGCTCAAAATCAAGGTAGTCGTTCAGATCCCGGAAGAACTTCATCCCCGGTGCCAAAAGGGATATCCCCCTCACCTGCTCATCCTCCTTCTGTATAAAGGAGTGGAATACCCCGGGCCGATGCCCCACCCAGGCAGGCACCTGGGCGAAGCTGGCCGAGGGAAGGCTGTAGGAGGTGTAGGCGTTGTCCGGGTTGGCTATCCAATACGAAGAGGGCTCCCCAAACTCGCCCAGGGTCACCCCGTCCCGAATGCTGGTGTCCTGGGTCAAGTCCGAGGGCGTATACATCCGAAGGGGGTTCACACACTGCAACGCCAAAGAAAACGTCCGGCCCGGCTTGTCTTTCATCACCGGGATCCGCAGGAACTCCCCGTTCACCACCAGGGACTGAACCGAAAGAAACTGAATCGCCCAAAAGGGAAGCCGCCCGGCGGCATCCGCTTCGGTCTCCCAAATGGAAAACGCCCACTCCGCCTGGGTCTGAAAGGTTTCTGCCTGCTCTTCACTCCACCCCAGCAGCTTCCAATTGGGCCGGGACTGGGGCCGAAGCCCCGTCCCCACCACGCTCACCCCCATGCTGTCCACGATGTTGGCCGCATGGGGATCATTGGCCACCAGGTCCTGAGCCCGAGACGCAATGGTGCTGCGCTCATAAGGCTCAGAATCCCGGTTCATCCGGAACGTCATCCAGTTGGCCAACGTCCCGGAATGGCCCCCCGCCTTCCGATGCACGCCGTAGGAGGTATTGGCCGCAACGGACGACGAGGACGAAAGGGGCCGATTGTCCGGCCCATATAATAAAGGAGTCATCGAACGATCCTCCCCGTGACAAACTTCGGACCGGCCCCGGAAAGCAGCTTGCTCCGCTCCTGGTCCAGAAACACCAAGGTCTTCCGGATCTCTTCGATGTCAGCCCGGACAAACTCCCGCCTGTCCAACTTGTAAGACTGATTCACAGCCAGAGCCTGGAGAGCCAGCTTAAAAGCTGCGATCTGTTCGTCGAGTTCTTGTAGAGTAAAAATAGCCATGGGGGGAATATGGCATAGGATAATGGTGGGTGTCCGCTAAGAGGAAGACAAGAAAGACGAGAACGACAAGAAAGACACTTTATTTTGGAAAGCTACAGAAAAGGGGATGGTGGGGTTAGGGGGGTATTGTTTTTTTACTTTCTTGATCAGTTATAAGAATTATGCTTTGCTATCATCCTATAAATGGCAGAAAAAGTTTAAGGCAAGTGCCACTCTGCAACTTTAATTTATATTATTAGGAGTGTTATTTTGAAATTTAAAACCAAAGAAGCAGGCGTTTTTTTTATCGATATATTGGGTATGAGCTCACTGACCCAAGGTCTTATTGATTTAAGTTCAATAAGTGTAAAAAACGGAAATTACGCAATTGAAAATAACGCAACATTTTCTGGTAAAAACCAACATATTGCAGCTTGGGTATTAACCCGTTTTAGAGAATGCCTTAGAGATATCCAGCATCGATATGATGATATACGTGTCTCTCAGTTATCAGATTGTGCCTTTGTATGGTCAGAAAATACTGAGGAATTATTATGTGCAGCATCGGACCTTATGTGGAAAACAACGAGAGGAGGGGTGTTGTGCCGTGGAGGGTTAAGTTATGGTGAAATAATATTTCCAAATAATAATAAAGAGTCATTTGGTGAATTCATATTAGGCGAAGCTATCACCAAAGCAGCGAAGGCAGAAGCTAGTGGCAAAGGCTGCAGAATTTTTACTGATGCTGAGTCTATAGGGCATTTCAACGGTACAACCACTCAAAAGAACAACGCATCAATTTTACCTCATAATATCTTTCAACCTCTCACAAATCCACTCGATTATTCAATTATTGATGAATATAAATGGTATTTGTATCACGACCTGAAAGGATTTGTCTCTCCTACAAACGAGACAAGTAATACAGAATTAGCGTTTTATATGGCATCATTAATTTCAACCCTTATTTATTCACCTTATTATGCATGGAACTCACTAAGCGAACAAGGCCTAACTCATTTAGCTGCTAGTATTGATGCGATTTCCTCTTCGATCTCGATTCACTCAAGCCGCGATGAAGCTATTTATACAGCTGAGGTAGTAATAGTACTATTGAGAGATCACGTAAAACAAAGGAACTATGAAAGAATGTTTAAACGATTTAGTCAATATTGTCCTGATGCTGCCCCCTTAGGTCAACGCGAAAATACCCAACAAACATTTAATAAAGTGATAGAATCACTTATTAAATCTCACCCCGAAATATATAAAAATTAATTCTTTACATGCGAAAGGAGGATCTCACAAGCACTTGGAATGACATTTCACATCTATATCAAACATATAGATGTGAACCTTCTTTGCACTTAAGATACATCATTTATTTTTCAACAATCACATGGTTCAAACTATCATACCTGTAATTGATAATTTCCCCATTGACCAAAAGTTGAGCCGCCGTTTCAATGACATGTAATGGGACGACAAACCACTCACGCGGTGCATATCTCCTTCCTTCACCATCAAAAACATCCAGATTCAAACACGCTTCGGCAAAAAATGTGTGTAACAACAATTCCATTTTTTGAGGATTTAAATTGTATGTCTGAAACTCAGTGACTATTGCCACATCAGCCATCAGATAAGTTGGCTCTTTTGCTGCATTCTTGATACGGTTCTCGACAGGCTGACTTGAAAAACCTATTTTGTAGAGGTTTTCGACCCCCCTAATTTGTGGATCATCACTTAAAGATTTGAGAACATAAATATACCCGGTTGCATCATCGCTCTCATTCACCTGGTCTATTTCGGTGAAAAGATCACTATAGGGGTCAACCACTCTCCGGCCATTTTCATCTTTATAAAGTTCTGTAGCCAAAGAGCGAAGCAACATGTTGGACTCGGTGCCATTCTCAAAAATACATCTCAATCGGGCATTGGTTTTGCCCCGCTTCATCTCTCTTCTTCCAACCTCAGAAACATACACCATCACACCATTCAGAATAAAAAAAAGACCTGGCGTGATTTGCTGCTCACCGGTGAACTTCCGAAACTCTTTTTTCCCTGATTTTAAATCCCCATGGCACTGTTTGAAAAGCGACTCAAAGTCAGCAAAATCTTTGCATCGTTTCCGCCTGGCAATCTTATCTGGCATCTCAATGGTTTCAGGCACATTTCGAAGGTTAAAGATATCTGAATCATCGACCCCGACCGTATCATCACCACCTAACAAACCGAGTGCATCATCACCCAGCACATCATCTATTGTTTTTATCTCTTTCTCAGCCTTTGCAATGACACTACTTAACAAACCAAAGGTATCAAGTGATTTAAGAGAGATGGCCTTCTCTGGGGATTCTCGTAGTCCTTTTAAGCGGCTATAAAGGCTACGCTCTCGGATATCTCGGCTCGCTTCTGGTTCACAGCCATGTTCACGTATAAAATCGTTAATTTCTTCAAATGAGGAAATCAATCGTTCATCAGCTGTTATTGCAGAAGATACTTTAGGCTTTATCTGCAATATCCCCAGAGGATCACCTTGTAAAATAGCATCCATCTCTTTTTCAAAATCAATCATTAACTTTTTCCACTTGCCTGCTGCCTTTTTTTATGTTTCAGGTAGACCACTGCTTCGGCCATCCTTTTTTCAAGAGGATCTGTTGAATGGATGTTTGGTTCCCTTCCTTTTTGTTTCATAAAAGGCCCAATTTTATCACGATAAAGAATGACAGCCTCTTCATCTGTCATTTCGATACGGTTCGCATTAATCGTTTCCTGTATAACTTTAAGAAGGCTTGATGTAACAGACTTTGAAAGAATTTCAAAAGCTTTTTGGAAAGGGTTAATGCTATCAATTAAATCGATATGAAGCTCTTCGATGTTGACAAATTTTCCGGCCATCCGGACAAACCGCCGATTACCAACCTCCTTAACCTCTCCTGTTTTTATTGCCGAATCCACAACAACGTGCTGACGAACCTCTTCGACTTCTTCAGCATTGAGTTCAGGGTACTTGGTCTGTATCAGTTTCGGGATCAAAACCTTGTTGATTACTTCGGGATCAATGAATTCACCTGGCAATGCTTGAAGCAGTGTCGGATCCTGTAAAATAGCTGCTTTCAGATCGTTTAAATCGGAAGCAACAATCTCTTTGACCCGTTTAGAACTAGGCTCCTTGAATCCTCTGATTTTTATAGTGCCCTCATCGCCTTTATCCCCATCGAACCGTTTTGTTTTGAACTTAAAATTTGGTGCAAGCACCTGCTCCATCAACAATGAAGCTGTAATGGCTTTCAGCATGTTATTTACTGAAACCTTTACCTGTCCATCAGCTGCATCGGGTTGGGCTATGAGATTTGTAAACTGGGCATGAGTTTTATTACTACTATCCCTTGTGGCCCGACCGATAATCTGGATGATCTCAGTTAACGAACCACGATATCCGATTGCCAATGCATGCTCACAAAAAGGCCAATCAAACCCTTCTTTTGCCATCCCCAAAGCAATAATCAGGTCCAAATCATCAACGTTTTCAATTTGACGCAAATACGCGACAATTTTATCTCGATCTTTAGGGTTATCATTAACCAAATCTGCAATCTTAATCATTTTGTCGTCGGAATGTCGCTTTACAAAAATCACTCCAGTATCAGGGTCTTGGTGGGAAACATTGCCAATCACATCAAGGATTGTGTCCACTTCATTATATTTATCTTTGGTTGACTCTGCGGCGTTAACATTTGGTATATACAAAATGGTTTTCTTATCGTTATCAAGGACCTCTTTAATTGCGCTTAAATACCGCCCTTGGTAAAAATGGTAACCAATTCCAAGTGTTTTTAAATAACTATAGCCATTAAGTTGTTCATAGTAGTTGTAGGTAACCTTCGAAAATCTCGCTTCATCCTCGGGCGTCAGAACTGGGACACTATCCCCTCGAAAATACGAACCCGTCATTGCAATGATATGAGCCGTGGTATTATTCATGATTGAACGCATCACTTCACCCAGCCGGTTATCCACATCTGCAGAAACATGATGAAACTCATCAATTGCCAAAAGTGTGTCATCAAAAACCGTTTCATCCACGGCCTCAAAGGCAAACCGAAGGGTTGCATGGGTGCAAATTAAAATCGTCTCATTGGAATCATCAATAAATTTTTTAAAGGCCCCAACCTTGCTCGCCTCACCACCTGGTGTGCAGAGGTTGTTGTCAGAATTAAATTCCCAATCGGCAAAAAAACCATGTAAGGTAAGATTCGTGCGCCCAAAAGATCCACCAATTGAACGTTCAGGTACTGCGACAATGATTTTCGTCAGCCCCTGATTGTAGAGTTTGTCCAACCCCAAAAACATCAGAGCACGGGATTTACCCGATGCAGGAGGTGCTTTGAGTAGAAGGTATTGTGCATTTCTCGATGCAAAGGCACGCTCCTGCATCTCACGCATTCCCAAATGATTTGTAGAAAGACTCTGGCCCGTCTGAGCATAATTAACATCAACAAGATTCGGCATTACGGAGCTCCCTATGATTTATTCGGAATCTGTCATTTTCTGATAAAGACTAAAAAGGTACTCCAAACGTTCATCGTCACTGTTAAAGGGACGTGCCCGATAGCACTTCTCTACAGCAAGGTCCATTTCATGATGAGCTTGTCGTAAACCATCGGGCATTTTGTCAGGATCATAAAGCTCAGCCATAGTTTTTTCAGTATATAATTCACGTTCATCTAAAACTTTAAACGCATGATCTTCGAGAATACCTCTTTGCTTCTCTGTGATAGCTGGAAAGGGAAACGTATTGTAGCAGAGAGCTGAGGTATATCGGTAATCAGTTTTAAGGCGGCCAGCAACAACACGAACCCAATTCATATGAATACGGGAAGATAAAATGGCAAAAAGGTAGGGCTCAGGATCATGAACAACACTCGCAGAGTTACTAACAACTATATCTATATCTATATAACTAATTGGTATATATGAACGTCTTTCCGAAGAGACAGTAGGTATAATTAATTGACTTTTCTTTGGTCTATTTATCCAGGCAAAGCGGTGAGGTGTATTAATACAATTCTGCCCACGAGTGCCACCTGTTTGACGACAATACCGAACTTTGTCTATCCTCTCCTTGATATCTGAAATACTCAACGCCAAAGATAAGTCTACGTCTTCTATCCATAGACACCATTTTAAATTTCCTTTAATGAAGTCACTAGACCCCATCAATTGTCTTACCAACTGTTTCGATTCAGGGTACTTTTTTATTAAATTATTTTTTTCTTGGTCGTTCAGCACTAAATTGCCGCCATCCAAAGCACCACTACCATCCGATATTTTAGGAAAGTCAGAAATCGGCGTTTTTCTTTTCTTTACAAAAATTTGTTCGCCATCAATTAAATAAGCATTAATTTGTTTAACTTGTTTTTTTACGGCCCCATCAAATATAAGCTTTATTCCCTCGGTTGGTTTTCTAAGGCCTATAATTACGCATATAACACCGGCATTATTCTTTGCGTTATTTGACCATTTAAATGATAAATAAGTAAAAAATATTTCAATTTTCAAATCAAATAGATTTGGCCAAAGAATCTCGACCTGTTCTCCCTGATTAATTGAATTCGTTGACACAAAAGATAATTTTGCACTTTTATTTTGGATATATCTCGCGCCAAGCATAAACCAACAGGCAATATAATCGAGCTTTTTGTAATTTTTTATTCCATCAAAAACCATCGCCATATCGGACTTCTGGGATGCATTTTGCATTTTAAATCCCACGTATGGAGGATTTCCTAAAACATATGTTTCGGAATTATCATCCACTGGGCATACATCTTCCCAGTCCAGCCGAGTTGCATTACCACAAACAATATTACCTCCATCATGTAACGGAAGTGTTGGCCGAGCTTCACCAAACACATCCTTAAACGCAAGGTTCATTTGGTGCTCAGCAAGCCATAGTGAGAGCTTCGCAGTTTCATGGGCGAAGTCATCTAGTTCAATCCCGTAAAATTGGGATGGCCTGATATTACCTTCAAACCGAAATAATAGTTGTTTTTCTTCTAATCGTTTAAATATTTCAATCTCTAGCTTACAAAGCTCTTTATAAGCGATAATCAAAAAATTGCCTGAACCACACGCAGGATCAAAAATACGCAAATTGTAGAGGCGGTCCAAAATGGATTCCAGCTTTTTCTTACTGGTTCCTGCTTTCTCCAATGCATCGTAAAGATCATTAAGAAATAACGGTTCAATGACTTTCATGACATTCGACACCGATGTGTAGTGCATCCCAAGCCCCCCTCGCTGATCACTATGCACAACGGCTTGAATCATGGAACCGAAAATATCAGGGTTGATGTCTTTCCAATTTAACGCACCGCACTCAATAATAATACGCCTCGATTTTACGCTAAGCTTTGGTACGAGATACTCACCAGCGAAAAGCCCACCATTAACATATGGAAACGCTGCCAAAAAGTGAGGGTAGCCTTTTCGATCGGAAACACTTAGCACCTTAAATAATTTTTGAAGATAATCCTGTAAGTCACTACCATCTTCTGAAGTATGAGAGGCCACAGCATTTATGAACTGACCATCCTCGAAAATACCAGTGTCTTCCGCAAAAAAACAAAACAGCAAACGAGAAAGAAAAATATTTAACGCATGTCTGTCATTTTCGTACTCTGTGGGGTTATCCTCTAAAATCACATCATAGAGTCGCCCCATTCGTTCAGCGGCTTTTATGTCTGCCGGGTTTTCACTTTGGACCTGTGCCTTTTCCATTCCTGCCCACGGAAGAAAAAAATCACAATGTTTTACAAGGTCAATTATCGGAATATCAAGTGTATCGTCAGTTTTGGTATCTAAAGCCAGCAACGTCTTGAAATTTGTTACGACTATAAAACGAGGTGTATGCCTGAGAATTGAAGAATCACTTCTTAACTCATAGATAAGTCCGTGAAGGTCTTTGTCGATTTCTTTTTTGAAAAAAATATTTTTTTTCCAGAGTATTTCACCGGATGTCTTTGAAAGATTATAACTACCCTTCTTTAGACGGGTAATGGATGCTTTCGGCAGTCCGTATACCCGTAGAAGATCATAAATAAATGTTGTTTCATCAAGATTCGTTACAAGGGAAAAAATATCAGCTTCTAATTTTTCAAAATTCATAGATCGGCTATGCCTTATCCAATAAATATTTTTGATTTTTTTACGAAAACATAATAAGTCAGACTTACCAAGCCCTCATCGGTAAGGGCAGCTGGTTTCATTTTACACCAGTGTTTGATAGCCCTAATTTGTGATAATTGCAATGCCTTCGAATGGCCATAACCTCTGGAGGAACAAGCTGTTATTTAAAAAATGTCTACGTGTAGACATCCCTCTAAACCCCCACCCCAGCCTCCTCCTTCCGCCTCTCCACAAACGCCTCCACACTTCCCTCAATCACCCGCAGCCCCCTTCGATTCCCCGTATAGTAACCCTCGATCTCACCAACCTCCAATAGCTTGTAGACGTGAGATCGTGAGCAGGGGATCATCTCAGCCGCTTCCATTACATTCACCGTTCGTTCAATCATTTTACACTACCTCTTGTTGTACCAACTGGGCCGGTTTCGATTTCCTGTGATTCTTTGTCGGACGTCCTGGGCCTCTTGTTTTGGGGCCGGTTTTGGTTTGGGGGCGGCTTTTTTCTTTTCTTCGACCTTTGATAGGAACCGGATGCTCGGCATCCAGGACGAATCGGCGCAAGCTGCCGCGTACACCTCGCAGTCCAGTAAATGGTTCGCTCGTCCGCCGATCTGTTGCCAGCTCACCTTTCTGGTCTTCTTGTCCCGGCGCTTCTCTTCAGCGAGGAACTGCTTAGCGTAGTTTACGTCTGTCTCGGAATGCAGGTAGAATCTTTGCTTGTCGGCTTTTCGTCCTGTTTTAGGATCGGCTTCTTTATTGCCAAGGCGGACGTGTAGCAGCTCCTTCAGATTCTGTGTGTCCAAGAATCTAAGCTCCAGGCCTCCTGGGATGGGCTTGCTGCTTCGAGGCAGCTTGTCCATGACCTTCATATGCACATTTTGAAGTTGCCCTTTTGATGAGCCCTTGATCCCAAAAATCACGCCCCGGCTGTTGTCCCTCAGCCATTCGTAGGCCTCTTCCGTTCGGGACCAAGTATCATCGCTGTTTATGCCGCCACCGGTATCGAGGGCAGCCCGAAAGATCCCCATGGTCTCTTGCGAGTCTTGAACTGGATACCGTGTGTTAAAGACAAGATCTTCAACGGCATCCCAATCGGAGAGGGTCCCGTACTGGATGAGCCAACTGGTGAGGTCCTTGTCCCAGGCCCTGACCACAAAATAAAAGTTGCTCTTCTGCATGTCGATGCCGCAGGTGAGTGCTATGGCTTCTTTGGGCACGAGGCCAGGTGGGATGTCTGTCTTATGGGAAAGCAATTCATCTTCATCGGCAGTGGACATAATCGGCTTATGGGAAACGGCCTTGTACTGGGTGTCGAAGGCCATCATTTTACGCGGTTCCTTAAGCCCTTTGAGGAAGGCAGCAGCCACTTCGGAAAAACTCACAAAGGGTGAGTACCAGGAGGGGAGGTGGTAGCCCACGGAGACAGCCCGGGGTATCTCTTTTTCCGGCACCCATCGCCCGTTTTTGACAGCCCGGTCCCGATCGGTGTCGTCCCAATCCATGCCGCACTTTGTGCAGGTGTACCGGGCCGACTTCTTCCTGACGACGGTTCGCGGATCCGCTTGGGAGCCCTTGGGCCAGTGAATGCTTCCGAATTCCATCTTTTGGAAGGTCCCGCAAATAGGGCAAAGGGCCTCGTAAAAATACCAGAGCTCCACTTCCTCCTTCATGAGCCTGTCGAACCCATCGTCATGGTCAGCAGGGGTAGAGAAGTAGAGGATCTTCTTGGTAAAGGGGTAGACGTTGGTCCTCACCTCGCCCAGGCTAAACGGATCCGCTTCTTTGCCGGAGAACTCCGGGTACTTTCCCGGCTCATCAAAGAAGAGATACCGGATGGACTCTGAGGCCAGCACGGCAGGAGAGGTGGCCCAGGCCATGAGGATGTCCATGCCGTTGGTAAAGCTGATGGAGTAGGTCGAAACATCGTCCGCCTTTTTGCTCAAAAGATCCGCTGTTCTCGGAGAGGCCTTTAGGGAGGGGATGATCTGCCGCCGGTTGATCTTCTTGACGGACTTTTCATCGGGCATCACATACATGGCCGGGCCGGGGTCCTGGTCCACCGCATACTCCATGCAGTTGATCGCCACTTGGGTTTTTCCCGTCTGCGGGGCAAAGCACAAAAAGATTTTCTGCACCCAGGGCCTGTTCCAGGCGTCCATGGGCTCCACCAGGTAAGGGGTGAGCTCATTGGTCCACTGCCCTGGTGCCGACCCCTTGGTTACCCGCCGGTATTTTTCTGCCCACTGAGAAACGGTGAGCTTCTCTTTGGCCTTGAAGATCTGGCGCTCCCCTTCGGTAAATGTGATTGTGTCCATCGTTGTCATGCCTCGTCCTCCTCAATCTCTTGAACATCCTCCTTCATCTCAACCCGTGGAACCTGCCATTTCTTCGGCTCTGAATACCGCCCGAAGAAATCCTCCGCCTGATCAAGGCAATAATCCACCAAATCTGAGGTTTTGTCCGTACAGCCATCCATCCGCTTAACCATCTCTCCTGCCTTAGATCTGAAAAAAGTTTCCAGGTCGTTTCGGAAGATGGAGGCCCGTGCGGCCAGCTCCCCGTTGAACAGATCCCGGTCGATGTACTGGCCGGACTCCACCAGGGTCTTCATCTCCCAGTGCTTGGCCTGGGCTTTTGCCTTTCTGGTTTCAGCTTCCAGCTTTTCTTTCTGGAGCTGGCCCGCCTCTTCGGCCGGGCTGGTGCCGTCCTGTCTTTTCAGGTGAAGGGCTGCGTATTTTTCCACGTCCTTGATGTGGAATACCCCGTCCACCGCTTTTAATTTCCCCTCTTTCAAATGCCCGTAGACACTTGATTTTGAAACCTTCCAACCCTTGTCGTTCAGATATTCTGTCACGGCTAACGGGTTTGGTAGTGTTGGAGTAGACATCTCTTCCGGCCCTTTTTTCTGTTGGCCGAGGTCATGCAAAGCTTTGTTGATCTGGTTTAAGGTACGGACATTTTCGGCGGTGGGCTCCTGCGCCACCCGGAGCTGGGCCTGCTGCTTTGCTTTAAGCAGCACCTTGAAATCCCGGTCGCTCAGCTCCCCTGCAATGTCGTTGATATCTCGCGTGTCTTTTTGTTCCGTCAAATCCGTACAACCTCAGCTTTTTTTCCGGTGAATTCTTCCCAACGCTTTACAATGACCTGGCAGTAATGGGTTCCCAGTTCCATGGTGCGGCATCGTCTGCCGGTACGTTCACATGCTATGAGGGTTGAACCGGAGCCGCCGAAGCAATCCAGGACAATCTCCCCCCGCTTTGATGAGTTGCGAATGGCCCGTTCGATGAGGGCCACCGGCTTCATGGTGGGGTGGTCGCTGCTCTTCAGCGGTTTGGCAACGTTCCATATGGAGGTGAGCGCATCATCCCCCTGGAAAAGAAGCTCATAATCAGGAACCCGAACCACGATGTGCTGGATTCCATCCGTGAACGTTAAAATGGACTGGCCGTCTTCCTCTTTTTCGATTGTCATCAGGGAGTCACTCTCAGTGACGCTCTGTTGTTTTCTTCCCCCGAACCACCGATGGGCCGCGCCCGGCTTCCATCCGTAAAGGATGGGCTCATGCCTGCTGTGATAATCCTGCCTGCCGAGCACAAAGCCGTTCTTTACCCAGATGAGGCACTGCTTCTGGAGCCAGCCGGAGTTGGCCAGGGCCTCCCTGAAATTTTTCCACTCCGCGTCCGAATGGCAAACGTAGATGCCGCCACCAGGAACGGTGTGCTCACACATGTTGGTAAACGCACCGAAGAGAAGGTCATAAAATTTCTGGTTGTTCAGGTTGTCGTTTTCGATTTTCAACTTCTTCTCGGTGCCGCCTGTGTAATCCACGTTATACGGTGGATCGGTGAACACCATGTTGGCCGACTCGCCATCCATGAGCGTTAAGAAATCTTCATGTTCCACGGCATCCCCGCAGAGAAGCCGATGCTCCCCCAGAATCCAGAGGTCCCCGGCCTGGCAACGGGAATCCGCAGCCTCGTCCACCTCGGGCACGGCATCGGGATCCGTCTGGCCGGACTCCAGGAGAAGATCCCCGATGAGGTGATCAATCTCCGAGCAGTCGAACCCGGTGGCTTCAAGGTCAAAGTCGAGATCCGCCAGTTCCTTCAGCTCCAGGGCGATCTCGTCCAGATTGAAATCGGACTCCGCCACTTTGTTGTCCGCAATGCGGAAGGCCTGGATCTGCTCCGGGGTCAGGTCCGCCACGCGGATGCAGGGGACGGTGGCCATTCCAAGCTGCTGAGCAGCCAAAAGCCTTCCCTCACCAGAAATGATAACCAGGTCATCATCCACCAGGAGCGGGATGCGAAACCCGAAGGTCTCGATGGAAGAGCAGATCTTTTCAACCTGGCCCTTGGGGTGGTTCTTCAGGTTCCGGACGTACGGAACGAGCGTCTCGACTTCTAAAAATTCAATGTGCATGAATCAGACTTTCAACTTCTTTGAGTGTTTCAAACTTCAGTCGCCACATACGAACCGTATTGGGATGGTTCCGGACGAGCCGTGCTGTTTCTGTGTTCGAGAACCCGGCCTCAAGGAGGAAGGCCAAAAGCACCAGCTCCGTGAAGCTCTGTTGACTCCGGGCCAGAAACGTACCCGTAAGCGCTGTAAAGAATTTCCCGCAAGCCGGGCAGGTCAGGCGAAGGCCGTTCCAGAAACGTTGCAGCCGATTGTCACCTTCGATTGCCGCCCCGCATCCGGGACAAAAGACACCGGCGGGATGAAGCCGCCGCAGAACCCAGTCCTGGCAAAACCCGGCATCCAGGAACTCAGGCCCAAAGGCCGCCAGGGCGTCTGCTGCCGTGAAGGTTGCCGGTGTGCCGGGGTTGATAGCCGTTGCTGTGTTTTCAGTGGTTTCCATTTTTCCAGCTCGTTTTAAAATTTAAGTGCGAAGAACTATCGCGCTCATTCGTACCCGCATGGGGCAAAGCCTGAGAAGGACCCAAGCCGCTTGGGCCTCTCCGGCCCCCCTTCCCTCACCGGTCAACCCGGTCACCCCCGGTCAGGCGGGGCGGTCAGGGGTTAAGCCCCTGAATTCTTTTATTTGGTCAGGGAGGTCAGCCCTTTTTTTTAGAAAACAAAAACTTTTTTAAGGGGCCTCTTAACGCATGCATACGCAATAGGTTGTGTTTAGGGTTGACCGGGCTGACCACCCCACCTATCAGCCCGACTTCATTGGTGATATCTGGTCAGGGGTCTTGCGGTCAGGGCTGACCACCCCCTGACCACCCCCTGACCAACCCCTGACCATTTTCTCGGGGAATCGGCGGCCCTTCCGGACTCAAGGGGGCGGGGGACATCAGGAGATAATCTTCAGGCTGATGTTCTTGACGCACTGCACCCTCTTCTGCCCCTCACGGGCCCGATACTGGGCCAGGCAATCAATCGCCAGGTACAGCTCCCGAAAGAAGTTGTCGTAGCTCATGGGGGCAAAATTACGGCCCCTGGCCCACTCGTTGTAATCCCTGAACAGGACATCCTTGGCGGTGTATCCTGCGGTCTTTCCCACGTCGCACCGGTCCTCGGCATAGCTCAGGATCGGGTTGTTGCTGAACTTGTACTCCATGAGGAGATCATCGGTTTCCTTGCTGTGGGAGAAGCCCCCCTGCTTGCGCAGGCAATGGAGGCCCTCAAGGGACCATGCGAAGATCTCGGAGAGTTCCTCCAGCAGCTTCTCTTCAAGCTGTGTGTCGGCGTCTTTGCCCAGGAATTGCCGCTTGAACTGGATGGGCAACACGCGCCTGAAGAAGCCGTCCGAGTTGTCCAGGACGCGGGGTTTCTTGTTGGCCGCGAAGATCAGTTTGCAATAGGGCGTAAAGTCAAAGGCGTCCTGGTGCTTGAAGGCCGCCGTGATGGGATCCCCGGTGACGATGGCCTTGAAAAAGGGGCTGTCCAGGGCCTTGGCCCCTACCTCCGTGCTGATGTTCAGCAGCTTGTTGTAGAGGCTGGACCGAAGGAACTGGTCCTCAAGGTCTGCAAAGCCGATGGAGGAGCAGTTCTGAAGGCCCACCATGTGCCGCAGGATCTTGATCACCGTGGACTTACCGTCCGCCCCCGGCCCAAAGAGAAAAAGCGCCTTGGCGTAACGGGTGTCCCGCGTCAGGCAATACCCGAAGAACTCCTGGAGCTGGTCGATGACCGCCGGAGTCTGGATCGTCTCCTCCAGAAATTGAAACCACCGCTCCGGCTGGGCCTTGGTGTGGCCGTCATAGTCGATGGGGAGGCAGCATGTACTATAAAAGCTTACGTGGTGAGGGCGTGTTTTAAGGGTTTCTAAATTAAGCATGCTGCTTTCAAGGCACACCCAGTCGTCCTGGTCGTTCACCGCCCTGCCGTGGGGAATGGTGCTGAGCATCCGCGCCTGAAGGGCCGCATCGCTCACCCGGTTGGCCTTGGACTCCTCCCCGAGCAGCTTGATGCACCGCTTCTTGACGTGGTCCTCTTTGAAGACCACCCAGTGGGTCTTGGCCCACTTGTACAGAAGGCCAGTCTCCGGGTCGTTCAGGAGCGAAAGGTCCTGGAGGATCCGCTCGGCCAGGAGCCTGGGCTTGAAGGAGAGCCGATCCCCTACCCCATAGGAAAAGAACTCCCGGGCGCAGGAGATCTCCCCGGAGTCCTTCATGATGTAGGGCTCGGCATGGTCGATGAGGTTTTGCAGGTCATCGGGAGTCTGGCCGTGCTTGGCAAAAAAGTCGGTGAGGTCCTCCCCGTGCTTCTCCGGCCACTGGCCGTCGTCGCGCCGCCCCATGAAACCGGGCCAGTTGATGAGCTTCAGGCTCCGGCTCACGGTGTAGAGGTTTTGACAGGAGACGTCCCCGTAGGTCATGCCCGGCTGGTCGCAGTCCCGGGCCACGATGATGTCCCGGTCCAGGAGCTGGTTCAGGTGAGCCTGCGCCCACCTCTTCGGTTTGGTGGTGTTGGCAATGGGGTTGAAACCCATGGAGAGCGCGCACACCACGTCGGTGATGCCCTCCACGTAGAGGACGGGCCCTTCCTTAAGGGGGGCCGGGGGAAACAGCCGGGTCTGGCCGAAGCCCTTGGCCCAGGAGACCATCTTGTATTCGGTCGCCCCGGGCTTGTAGAGGATGATGTTCACCAGCTCCCCGTCTTCATGGATGGGGAAAGCGATCTTCCGCCAGTCCGGGTTCTTGATGGGAACCAGCTCCCCCGTCTTGCTGTCCTGCCGGTGGGTCTGCATGCGAAGGCCCAGGGCCTCGATGGCCTCCCGGGTCCACATACGGGTCTGGGCCAGGCGCTCCACCCAGGAATCGGGAAGGGGCGGAAACTTGGCCCAGGCTTCCCGCATGGTGGTGTAATCAAGGGCGTCCACTTCGGGCTCTACCCTAATTTTAACTTTTGGCTGGGGTTTGGATTGATGGGGCGTCGGGGATCCGGCAGACGCGTTGCGGTCGGTCTCAATGCCGTATTCATTCAAAAAGGCCTTAAAACCATCCTTGGCGTCCAGGCCACGGCACAGGCTGTACAGCTTCACCAGGTCGCCGCTTGCCTGACACCCAAGGCAATGGTAAACGTCTTTTTTCACATTGTAACTGAAGGAGGGATTCGTCTCCTCATGAATGGGGCACAGGCCCCGAAGTTCCGCCTCGGTTGATGCTTTTTCGTCCACACAGAACAGCGATTTTGCAATGTCGGCCCTTTGGGCTTCGGTCAACTTATCCAGGGCGATACCCATATCAATTAAGCCTTTCCAACAACACAACTTTTCTCTTGTTCAGAGTAAAATCGTGTGTTACATATTTCTTGGTTTATTTCAGTTTTTAGGGCCTCGACAGTGCCAGCTGTCGGGGCCTTTTCTTTTGCCTCTTGTTCAAATGAAATCCACCGCTTCTCAGTCAAGCGGCCTTCTCCTTGCTTACCCTCCCCAAAATCAGCGCCTCCAGCTCGTCCAGCTCCCTGCGGCACTGCTTAAAACTTGCCAGCAGTTCAAGCTGGGCATTCTTGGTGGGCTTCCCGTTGGTCATCAACTCCTGGGCCTTCTCCCGAAGCGTCGAAATAGCCGACACCACGTCAAAGGACTCCTTGTCCCAGTTGTCCGTGGGACAGAAGACATCCTCCTTCGTGACCAGGCTCATGCCTTCCGGCTCCAGATACCTCATCAAAAACGGATCTTCCGTCACCGCCACCACCGCCTTTAAAAGGCGAAGGTTCATCTTGATGCGGCCTGCCAGGTAGTCGTAAATGGTCGCCTCCGAAAGAGACATCCGCTCAGCGATCCGCTTGACCACCTCCGACTTCAAGCACCGGTGCTTCACCGCTGCATTGGCTTCGTTGGTGATCTCATCACGCTCCGTGTCACCTAAAACCATTCCCAAAACCTCCCATTAGCTTTTCTGTATCCACATGGCGCACTCGGTTCTATAAAGTGGCTATGCTGCGGCCCTAGGCTGGGCTCAAAAGATGAAGCGTCATAACGACACATCATATTTTTTTAAGCTCTTCCCAGGGGCAACCAAACTCATCCGGCCACAACCATTTGCGCCGATCAATCCCGGTTACTTGCTCGATTTTCAATGCAAGTGAGGGCGTTACTCTCCTGCGACCATTCTTAATATCGCTCAGATGCTTGGGAACCACCCCTATCTTTTGTGCGAGGATATATTGTTTCATAGACAAATCTTATAGAGCAATATGTTCTATATTGTCAACTCATAGATAGAACAATTCGGGAGATTGAAAAAATGGAGCATGTTGCTACATTGCTTTTTATGAAAACTTCAATCTACGACAAATGGCTCCAGATCTTTATCGAGCTGCTAAATAAGGAAGGCAGAGGATCCCAAGCCAGAATCGCTCGGGTGACGGGAAAATCGACCAAACACATTAACGATATTGTGAAGGGCCGAAGAAGAGCCTCACTGGATCTCCAGGAGGAGATCGCCAAGATTTTCGGACTCACCTATGAAAAAATGCTCAACCTTGGAGCCCCCCAGGAACCCAATGAGCCTTTTCCCAAATACAATGAAGTGATGATGCTTCCCCTTGAAGAGCGAGCCTGGGCCATTGCACGAATCGCCGCTGAAAAACACAATATCACGGGTTTCATGTCTTTCCACGGAGGTCGAGACAGCAATGAAAAACCCGAACTGATAGCAAAATTTTTAAAAGGAGAACTTACAGAGGAAGGGTTTTATAACGAAGCTTGTAGTTTTTTCGAAGAGATGGAAAAGAATATCAAGGCGCAATTAGCAAAACGGGGTTTTTAGTGAGTTTGGTTTACAATGCAATTTTTGATTTAGAAAAAAAGTGGCAAGGGTTCAACCGAAAGCCGTTTTCAAAAAATGACCTAATTCAACTGGCCGGGAAGCACAACATCATTGTACTTGAAGACAACTCGGTCCTCAATGCCTGTGCACTCCGTTACAAAGCCGATAACATCATCCTATACAACCCCCACCAACCTGACATCGATTTAATCTTGGGAATTGGCCATGAACTCGGACACTTCAGCCTTGGTCACGTCATGAACGACGCAGCCCCCCTTCATGCAAACTACCTGAGCAACAGCGCAAAAGAAAAAGATGCAGGGATCATCGGCTTTCTCTTTTGGGCTCCGACACCAGATCTGTATCGAATGAAGGCCAATGGGTGCCTCAACCTCGAAGAAGTATACAGCAATTGCAGAAATAATTGTTACGGAGACATTACAGGGGTTAACCTTGAAACTGTTTGTTCGGCACGGTTAAGGATTTATAATGCGTTAATAAAGTCAAACAAACCATACCCTAAAAAAACACATCGCTTTGTTTGAACATTTATACCCAAAATCAAATATACAGGACTCACCACACTCCAAGCGGCCGACACAGCGACGTGGCATTGATATTATTGACCAAGCCCTCAATTTGAATCGAAAATTTTTCGAAAATTGGCATAGGCGACTTTAGCGAAACCGATACTATCTTCAATATCTAAAGCTAAGTTTAAAATTGATATTTTGAATGATTCCAACTTTTCAACACTATTTATATCATTATCAATTAGCTTGTGTTTATACACACTAACTATTTCATTAATCGCCTTAATATTCATCCCTGTTAGATCGACATAGAATAGACCAATCTCCTCGTCATTATTGTATTCGCTAATCTTTTTTGAAGTAGTTATTAAGTACGGACCTGGCTCTGAAAACTCCCCCGATGAATGGACTGCAAACGAGGTTAAAATTTTCTTTGAAAGTTTATAGTTAACTTCTACATCACCTAACACACCTTCCCTTTTGGGAATTAAAAAAATATTCAGTTTATTTTTTTGGAGATGATCAAGCTCACTTTTCTCGGAAGAGCACTCTTCAATTTGTTTGATCAGAGCTTCATACAACATACCTGCCTCTTGGTCGCCCCCTTCACATCCAAGCAAAACGTACGTATATGCCCCATAGCCTCCAGAAACGTCATCATATGAATATATATATTCATACGTATGCGCTGAGATATTTGAAGTTCTGAAGGGCGTTGTCATCGGCACAGGCATAGTGCCCCACGTTGGCAATTCTTGATGGGACACGTCATTAGCTTTACAACCTGCAATAGAAAGCGCAGAGACAAGTATAAAAATATATTTTCGCGCAAATCTATCACTCATTTTCACCTCGCCTTTTTTTGAATTGAGCAATAACCAGATATGTCAAAGACGCGAACAAAACACCTAACAGAGCGACTAATTTCACCAAATCGTATGCGGAGACGGTATGGTATACCCTCCCGATAATTAGAGACAAAAGTGCAATATAAAACAGCACTAAAAAAGAAAACAATAATTTATTTTTCATGCTCCCCCACAATGCTCATCTATATTTCCTGTCATCCAATAATAGTAATTTTAAAAGCAACTACCACGCATTTGGAAAAAGTACAAACGTTTAAAATAATGCACTATTCCCCCAAACACACAGACCAACATAAATCACCCTATTAAAACATATCAACCAAGTTATCAAGCCCCACTTTATTACTACCGAAACGCAGCAACCTAAAAATCATAATTATCCACGCCAAAAACTACCACTCGGACCTAACCCCACCTTAGAGCCGAAACAGCTCTCTTTTAAAAAACTCTGACGATAATGCGATTGGATCTGTGCGGTACAGATTTCAATGTTATTTGGAAATTTTGTGCACTTATCAAACACAAAAAAAACACCCCTCCATAGAACACACATAGAGCCACTACGTTAATCATATTGACATATAGAGCAAGATGCTCCATGATTGCTTTGAAATTGATTGTTGTTTTAATCAGCGTCTTAATCGAAAAAGGCTCTCTAAACCATCTACAACAAATACAAAAACAACCAATCTAAACATAAGGATCAGAGAACAATGCCTGATTACAGAATAAACCAAAAAGTCCATTACCACCCCACCGTCGGAGGCCCCCACGACGGGAACGAATACACAATTAGAGCCATCGCCAACATGGGCGGGATACGCAAACTCGTCTGGCTGGTGGGGAAGGCCAAGAGTGTCCCCATTGAATCGTTAAGCCATGTGGAACAACCCAAAATATCCGAATCAAACAACGATAAATAACGGCTGATCGCATTACCTACTTTTCAACACATATCAACCAATAAGGTGAATAAATGAAACAGACGACAACAGAGTACAATTGCCCGGCATGGATCAACTTTTTAAATGAAGTGACAAATGGAAACGACGAAGCCGTAAAACAGCTCCAAGAGTTTGCAGGCTCATGCCTTGCGCCGCAATCCTGCTGGGGGAAGGCTCTGGTTCTTTCCGGGAAGGGTTGGGGAAAAACAGTTTTTGTCAAAATTCTCAGGGAGATGGTGGGAACAGAAAAGACATCCTACGTTGCAAATTCAGGTTTTAAAAATGAATTTCTTCGAGCGGAGCTGAAAGACAAATGGCTGAACACGTCCACACTGGGAAGTCCTGATGAGTTGGATGACGCCTACTTCAAATGTATCGTTACCGGCGAATTTGTGACTGCCAGCGTGATGCATGGAGACAGCTTTCACTTTTCACCTACCTGCAAGCTGGTCCTTGAAACCAGCACACTAAGCGTAGAAAACCGTCGCTGCCTTACCATAGACTTTGGATATCGCCCGGCAAGCCCGGCCCGAGACCTTTTCCATGAACTCCTGAAAGAGATCGACGCGATCAGGGACTGGGCTTACGAAGGTTTGAAACGGCTTATTGATCAGGATTGCTTTTCCCAGGGAAATAAAGCCGATTAACAACTTCTTTTTCTTTTTGGGGATACTCTTTGAAAGCAACATTATCCATAAGCGAACGTATCTTTAAAACAAGCTCATTTGCTTCAGTCGCCATTTTGGCCTGTTCGCTGCTTTTCGGGTACTTACGGCTCAGGGTAGTGCTTGATTTTACTAAAAGGTTGTAGACGTCTTGAAGGTCTGAACCTAACTCTTGATGTTCCTCAAAAGACAACATTTGGTTTCCCTTTTATATTGATAATTCAATCCACTGACTCATTAACGAGTCAGCCTATATTCTCAGTCATAACGATGCAAGAAAAAGTAAGCATCCCTATATATGAGGCCAAGACGCAAATGAACATAACCTGCATCGCAAACCAAAAAGGAGGCGTGGGCAAAACCACCACCGCCATCAACCTGGCCGCCGGGCTCGCACAGGCAGGAAAACGGGTTCTCCTTGTGGATCTGGATCCCCAGGCAAACCTCACCAGCGCCGCCGGAGTGTTTGCTTCGGGCTGTGCCTACACAACAAGCCATGTACTCCACCAGGAGGCGGGGATCCCCGAAGCGGTGGTGAAGGATGTCCTGGGCGGCTGTGTGGATCTGCTCCCGGCGGACGAGACGTTGAAGCGTGCCGAAGATCTGTTGATCCCGGAGCTGTTCTCCGAGTCCCGGCTGGCCAAGGCACTCCAGGGACTGGACTATGACCACGTGCTCCTGGACTGCTCCCCTTCCCTGGGGCTTCTCACCATCAACGCCCTGGTGGCGGCCACCCATGTGTTGATCCCCTGCGACTACGGAAGCTTTTCCATCGGCGGGATCGCCAACATCCATAACAAGATCGCCGAAATCGGCCTTGCCGGAAAGACCGTGCGCCTGTTTGTCACCATGTACCGCAGCACCACCACCCGCACCAATGAATGGGCAGAAGGCGAATTGTCCCAATACCGGGAGATCATGCTCCGGACAAAGATCCGTAAAACGGAGCCCCTGCTCCAGGCGGCCATCGAGGAGCAGAGCATTTTTCAATTCGCGCCCAGGGGGATCGGGGCCGAAGACTATGCCGCCCTCACCGAGGAGTACCTGGCCTTATGAAAAAGCTCGGAGCCAACAAAAAGGTGAAGATCGCCGCCGGGTTCGGCGGAGAGACCGGCACCTCATCCCATGAGCTTCTGCCCCAGGGCAGCTTCCTCAACGTTCCGGTGGGTGCCCTGAAGCCGAACCCGTACCAGCCCCGGCAGGTGTTCAATCAGGAGGAGATGGAGGCCCTGGCCGAGTCGATCCGGCACCAGGGCGTCATCACCCCCTTATGCATTTTCGTTGAAAAGGACCAATATTTCATCGGGGGCGGTGAGAGGCGATGGAGGGCGTCCAAGATGGCAGGCAAGGCCACGGTGCCCTGCTACGTCACCACGGGGAGCCCTGCTGAAATCGGCCTCATCGAAAACATGTTCCGGCAGGACCTCACGCCCATGGAAGAGGCCGAAGCCTACGCCCGGATGCAGAAGGAGTTCCGATACACCCACCAGGACCTGGCCCGGGTTGTGGGCAAGTCCCGCAACAACATCACCGAAACCCTGGGCCTGAACAAGCTGCCGGAGACGATCCGGGAAAAATGTCTACGCGTAGACATCTCAAAACGGGCACTCATCGCCATTTCCCGGATGGAGACTCCGGAGGCCATGGAGGCGGCATTCAATCAGGCCACGGGCATCAGAACAAACGAGACGGATGAACCGAAGCCACCCAAGGCGAAGAAATCCAAAGCAGCCGGGGCCACCGCCCGGGTGGAGAAGCTGACGGACGAAATCCGAAAGGTGAACCTGACCGAATGCCAACCGGATGAATCCGCGGCCCTGGTCCTGGCCCTTCGGGACCTGAAGACGGAGCTTGAACGGCTCCCGAACATGGCGCTGTCCATGATGAACCAGGAGGCCGGACCCGAAGAGCCCCTGAACCTCACCGGCTCCTGCCGGGTCAAGCTCCTTAATGCTGGCTTTCGGATCTTCAGGACGCTGGACTACGACAAGGCGATCAAAGAACTCAGCCACACCGGCGGCTGGAAGCTGGTGAGCAAGCATAAAACAAAGAAAGCGATGAACGAGGCCCTGGAGGAACTGCTCCGGGATCCCATGTGCGTGAGAGATTAAGGGAGAGCGTGATGGCGCGAATCAACGAAAAACTGGTTGCAGAGCTGAAGAGAGATTACCTGACGGCAGAAGAGCTGGCCGAGGTGTTTCGGATAAGTCACAAGACCATCCTGAACTGGAACTGCGACGGCAAATTTGAGCAGGGCGTGGAAGTCATCCGCATATCCGGAGTGCTGCTCTTTTACTGGCCTGCGATCAAGGCGCGCCTTCATGCGAAACCTGAACCGCCCAAGAAACGGACCAAAAACATTCCCAGGCCTGAAGGCTGCCTCATCAATATGTAATTGGCATCGCCCTTCCCCGTGTTGTATCGTCTTGCTGATACAGATGAAAGGAGGTGGCACGAAAGGATACAACATGACAGGAAACGAAGCCGTTTTGATCGACTTCCCCAACCAGAAGAAAAAGGACTGGAAGCGGGACAAGCTGAATCAGAACAAGAAAGGGTCCGTCTACGAACGAGGCGGGAAACTCTACGTCTATTTCTTTTACAAAAACGAACGGGTGAGGGAGCCCTCCGGGCTTGCCGACACCAAAGAGAACCGCAAGAAGCTGAGACTCTTCCTGGACAAGATCCATGTGGAGATTGAGGGAGGGGAGTTCGAGTTCGCCTACACCTTTCCGTACAGCAAGAAAAGGGACCACTTCACCCTTCTGGAAGGGCGCACGCTGAACACAACGCCCGAGGAGATCACCTTCGGCAGCTACTTTGAGAAGTGGATGAAGGAGATGAAGCCGGGCATGACCGTGGGAAAGATCCGCGACTATCAGAAGATTGCAGACTTCTATCTCCTGCCCTACTTCGGGGAGATGCCCTTTGCAGAGTTCAAGATCATGACCATGAAGCGGTTCCTGGCGCATCTCACCGGCATGCAAAACCGATACGGTAAGCCGCTTGCGGCCAGCACCTTGAACAACGTCTTCATCCCGCTCCGGGCCATCACGGCCGATGCCTTTGCAGAGTATGAATGGGCCATGCCGGATCCGTTCATCGCTTTGAAGATGCCCAAGCGGAAAAAATCCAGGGTGAACCCCTTTACCCTGGACGAGTGGCAGGAGCTGATGGGTTTTATCCGTTCCTGGTACAAGCCCTATTTTGAGTTTGCCGTCACCACGGGCCTCCGGCCATCGGAACAGGTGGCCCTGAAATGGTCGGCCATCGGCGACACCTACATGGAGGTCGAGCTGAGCCGGGTGAAGGGGCTTGAAAAGGAAGACCTGAAGACGGAGAGCAGCCGCCGAAGCATCGAGCTTCGCCCGGCCATGAGGGAGATCCTGGAGCGCCAGAAGAAGCTCACCGCCCACTTAAAGAGTGAGTATGTGTTCCTCAACATGGCAGGCAGGCCAATCAACCAGGACAAGATGCGCCAGCTTTGGGAGAGGGCCGAACAGCGCGCAGACATGGCCCACCGCCGGATGTACGAGATACGGCACACCTTCGCCTCCTGGGCCCTGGCAGCAGGGGAACAGCCCGGATGGGTGGCCAAAACCTTGGGCCACTCAGATCTCACGATGGTTTACACGGTGTATGCCCGGTTTATACCGGCGCTGAGGAAGGATGACGGTGGGAAATTCGAAGACATGTACGCAAAAAAGCACCTCTCTTAAGCGTGGCCCTCGTAAAACTTCCACATTTTACGCCACATTGCTTAAAAACGGTGCTTTTAGACTATCTTAACCACCTGATTTAACAGGCTTTATAACTGGTGGAGGCGGCGGGAATCGAACCCGCGTCCTGAAATAATTCCCCGTAAGACCTCTACACTCATAGTCAGCATATCAATACGGTCGGATTTTACCTGCTGGCTCGGTCCTCCGATCGTCCCCTTATGACATTAATTTCAGTTCCGGACGCCGCCAGGTGGTGGAATACCAGGCTTCCGGTCCCTATCACATTAAAGTTGCGCCACGTTGACCCTAAGTGAGAAAGCCAGGTGACGTGCCTCCCGTGGGAGACAGTGTTGCGGGTTCACTGCAATTAAGCAGCTACCGCATATGCGTAGTCGTCAGCAATTATGTTTTGATCGATTATTTACGAGGCCAACGATCATCCTCGGAGTGCAGTCAAACAGCTCTCATATCCCAGTCGAACCCAGGACGCCCCCATAAATTGGCTTCACAAGAGATGTGACCTGCCTGAGCCGAAACGAGGTGGGTGGCTCAAACCAATCGTAAAGTAATGCATCCGGACCGGCCTGTCAATGGCCATGGGCGATCCGATTGTCATCCGGGCCACCGAAACCGTGGGATGGTTGCGACCCGAGCGGTTAATCCGAATAATCCTTCTGCTTGTTCATGCGGTTCACCTCAAGCTTGGCGTCCCGCTCTTTCATGGTCTGGCGCTTGTCGTAGAGCTTCTTGCCGCGACCGACCCCCACCTTCATCTTGATGCGGTTCCCTTTGATATAAAGGCTCAAGGGGATCAGGGAGCACCCTTTGATATTCATCATGTCAGAGATCTTTCGGATCTCTTTTTTGTTCAGCAAAAGCTTTCTCGGACGCAAGGGGTCGTGGTTGGAATGAAAGGAGAAGGGGTACTGGGAGATGCTCATCTGGTAAACAAAAAGCTCTCCATTTTGAGCTATCTTGCAATAGGCTTCTTTCAGGTTCACAGCCCCGTCCCGCAGGGATTTTACCTCCGAGCCCACCAGCACCAGGCCGGCCTCGTACTGGTCGGTGATTTCATAGTTGAACCGTGCCTTTTTGTTGTTGGCGATGGTTCGGGTACTCTTTTCTGCCATATCGTTATCCTTGCCCACTCACAGTGGCTGATCCCGCATCGCCCTTGGCCATGCGGTCGAAAAAAACCGGTGACCGCACGGCGGCACCGGTTTTCCATACTCGGTTCACCCGGCCGCATTGGCAGCCGGAGGCATTACGCCGAGGCGGTTCCGTTCTCGTTCTCTTCGGGGTAGACAAAGGCATCCATCATGGTCGCCACCCCGCCGACGGTTGTTTCGTCCAGAACCCTGTCGGCAAACTTCCGGGACTCGGAGAAACTGAGGCCCCGGATCATCTCTTTGACCACAGGCAGGGACTGGGGGGTCATGGAAAGTTCGTCAAGCTCCAGCCCCAAAAGCACAGGCATATTGGCGGGCTCCGAGGCCATCTCGCCGCAGATACACACCTTCACGTCGTGCTTCTTGCCCACCTCCACCACCTGCTTGATCAAGCGCAGGACCGCGGGGTGAAGGGAGTTGTAGAGATGGGCCACCTTACGGTTGCCGCGGTCGATGGCCAGGGTGTATTGCGTGAGGTCATTGGTACCGATGCTGAAAAAATCCACCTCATCGGCAAGACGCTCAGCCATCACCACGGCCGAGGGAACCTCGATCATGATACCGATCTCAAAATTCTCGCTGTAGGGAATCCCTTCCGCCTCAAGCTGTGCGGCCGCTTCCTTGAGCATCTTTTTGGCTTCGAGAACCTCTTCCACACCGGAGATCATGGGGAACATTACCCGCACGTTGCCGAATGCCGCCGCCCGCAGGATGCCACGGAGCTGGGTCATGAAAACGTCGGGACGCTGGAGGCAGAAACGGATGGCCCGAAGCCCCAAGGCCGGATTCTCTTCGTCGTTCTCCCGGGCGTAGGCCAGGGCCTTGTCGCCGTTGATATCCAGGGTCCGGATAACCACGGGCTCGGGAAAAATAAGCTCTGCCACCTCTCGATACTGCTCGTAGAGTTCCTCTTCCGTGGGGAAGTGGGAACGGCTCAGGTACTGAAATTCGGTTCGGAACAGGCCGATGCCCTCGCCGCCGTAATCCATCACCGAGACGATCTCCTCGGCCAGCTCAATGTTGCCCATGAGCTTGATGGTGACCCCGTCCACGGTGGTGGCGGGAATCTTGCTCCGGCGCTTGATGTTGGCCCGGCGCGTCTCGTAACGCTGCTTCTTTTCTTCGTACTCAAGGAGGGTCTCGTCCGAGGGGTCGATAATGACCAGCCCGTCGTTGCCGTCCACGATGATGATGTCGTCATTCTTGATCAGGGCCGATACGTTGCCCAGGCCCATGACGGAAGGAAGCTCCAGTGTCCGTGCGATGATGCTGGTATGGGAGGTTTTTCCTCCGCGATCGGTGACGAAGCCCTTGACGCGCTCCAGCTGGATACGGCTGGTGTCCGCCGGGGTCAGGTCCTTGGCCACGAGAACCACGCGCTTGTCGATGTTGCCGATATTGACGGCATCGGCCCCCACAAGGTTCATCATGATGCGGTCGGAGACCTGGACAATGTCATCCACCCGCCCCTGGAGGTAGGGGTCGGCAATGTCCTGAAACATCGCCTTGGCCCTGGCGGCGACCTTTTTCAAGGCCCACTCCGCGTTGATGGCCTCCTCCCGGATGGCGTTGATGGCCCGCTCGTAAAGCATCTTGTCCTTAAACAGGGCAAGGTGGGATTCCAGGATCGTCAGGTGATGGTGAAGCTCTTCGGGGAGCTCTTCAATCACTTCGATCAGCTCGTCCTCGGACTTTTTCACCGCCGTTTTGAATCGATTCACCTCTTCTCGGATGCTCTCGGGAAGGACGGTGTACTTCTCCACAACGTCCACGCCTTCCCGATCCACGAGATATGCCTGTCCGATGCAGATCCCCGGTGATCCGCTGATGCCCTTTAATACTGTATCTGAACCTTTGTCTACCATGGGTAAAGATCTGCTCTTCTTTTATTTATCGTGACCGCGCACGCGTCATGGTGCCGGTTCACGCGTATTAACCGAGCCTTACGGCTCCTGGTGTATCGCCCGCGCACCGTGGGTCGGCCCCGGGCCTTGCAAGAATCGAACAAGCCTGATGGTGTTATACAACATGCCGGCCGCCAACATAAGCGGAAAACGACAGATTGTTTCAAGGCCCCTTCGACGGGAACGTTATGCGTTAGATTTTAGAATAGTGTATCACCGCGGACCACGCCTGATGCGTATCTCCCCCGGGCCGGAACGGCCGGGGCGGGGAATCACTCATCGGTTTCGATGAGTTCGAAAATTCGATCAAGGACAGACCTGTCAGACGCGTCTTCCACTTCGATCTCCACCTCGACGCCGCGGGCACAGCCCAGGGTCAGGATGTCGATGATGCTTGTGGCGTCGGCCTTTTCGCCATCACGGACCAACCACACCTCTCCCACGGCCTCGGCTGCGGCCTTGGCAATCATGGCAGCAGGCCGGGCATGAATGCCCAATTCACTTTTTACCGTTGTTTTTCTTGAAATTGCTTTGATATGACTTACCTTCAGGAATTGATGCGTAACAGTCCGGTCTCCCGGCCCAACGAAAATACCGGACATTATTAGCACACAGCATCCCCTTGTGTCAATCTGAAAACGCTGATATTATTTCAGATTAAAAACAATCCCAAGGGGTTGTGATTACCCGCATATTCGCTGAATGCGCCTTTAGACCACAGGAGGCTGGTCCCATGAAACAGTCGGTCACCATATACGGAAAAGACAAATGCCCCTTTACACGGGCCGCTGTCGACGCCCTGAGAGAAAAGGGCGACGAGGTGGTCTATATCGACGTCCTGAAATCCGAGGAGATGATGGACAAAATGCTCTCCATTTCAGGGGGCGGACGAAAAATTCCGGTCATTGTCGCCGACGGAGAGGTCTCCGTGGGCTGGCAGGGAAAAACCTGACGGGTCTGACACGACCCCGGCAGGTTGCCGGAACCCCCATCGCCTGTCTGCACGTCAACCAAGGGCCCACGGCCCGGCACCCTATTCAGGAATGCCTTGTTGAGCGGACGCTGCGTTACACCACATGAGGAGTTATACCATGAAGCATCAGTACGTGATCGAAGAGTTCAAACTTGAAGAATCCTGGAGACTGTTCCGCATCATCGGCGAATTTGTGGAAGGGGTGGACAGACTCCACGACCTGGGGCCTGCCGTGAGCATCTTCGGGTCGGCCCGCACCAAGCCGGGGACGCCCTACTACGAAAAAGCGCGTGAAATTGCGGCCCTCATGGTGGAAAACGGGTTCAACGTCATCACCGGCGGCGGCGGGGGCATCATGGAAGCGGCCAACCGCGGCGCCACCGAGGCAGGCGGAAAATCCGTGGGACTCAACATCAACCTGCCCTTTGAGCAGAAGCCCAACCCCTACTCCAACATAAATGTTGAATTCAACTACTTTTTCATCCGAAAAGTGATGTTCGTTAAATACGCATCCGCCTATGTGATCATGCCCGGCGGTTTCGGTACCATGGACGAACTCTTCGAGGCGGTTACCCTCATCCAGACCCAGCGCGTCATGCCCCTGCCCCTGGTCCTGTTCGGCACCGAATACTGGGGCGGGCTCATCGACTGGATCAAGGCCCGCATGCTGGAAGCGGGAACCATCAGCGAAGGAGACCTCGACATCATCAAGCTCACCGACGACCCCGAAGAGATCGTGGAATTCGTCAAGGCAAGCAAGAAGGATTGATCAAGGGGCTCTTTCCGCCCCCCTCATAAACGCAGCAGCACCCACAGGCGGCCTCCCATGGGCCCATGGCCTTTATGGGTGCACGCGCAACAGGCCCAACCGTCCATGGGCGCCCTCCGGAGGCGCCCATGGACTATCCCCTTCCTTGGTCAGGCGTTGCGGCAAAGGCGGCAACCTGATACAGGTACCTCTGTTTATGAGACACATGAAACACCTCGCACCCGACAAGAGACACAAACAGTCCCCAAAAGAGACCAGGGGTACGGATTAAAGGCCGCCCAAGACCGGAAAAAGGACCGACACATGATCGGCCCCAGGCGCATCCATCTCCCCGTGCCCCCAAAAACCCCACAGATCCCATGCCCCACGGGCTTGAAACAAAGGCAATACAGCACCATGAAATCCACGCACACCCTCCATGTTCAAAACGCCACGGCCATGGAAGAGACCCGGGACGACAGCGTCGACCTGGTGGTCACCTCCCCCCCGTACCCCATGATCGCCATGTGGGACGAGGCCCTCTCGAAAGCGGATCCGGCCATTGCAACGGCCCTTGAAATGGGACGCGGCATGGAGGCCTTTGAGGCCATGCACGGCATTCTGGACAAGGTCTGGGATGAGCTTGCCCGGGTGGTGAGAAGAGGCGGATTCGTTGCCATCAACATGGGCGATGCCACCCGCACCATCGGCGGAGAGTTTGCCATCTACCCCAACCATTCCCGCATCACCATGGCCATGCTCAAACGCGGGTTCACCCCCCTGCCCGAGATCCTCTGGCGCAAGGTGAGCACCGCACCCAACAAATTCATGGGTTCCGGCATGCTTCCTGCAGGTGCATATGTCACCCAGGAACATGAATACATCCTGCTCTTCCGAAAGGGCGGCAAACGGGTCTTTAAAAACGGCCCGGAAAAGGAGCTGCGAAAGGCCTCGGCCATGTTTTGGGAAGAGCGAAACAGATGGTATTCGGACACATGGAGCGATGTTTCCGGCGTGCGTCAGGAAATCGGCGACAAGGCTTTAAGGCAGAGAAGCGCTGCCTACCCCCTGGAGCTTCCTTTGCGTCTCATTCTCATGTATTCCGCCATGGGAGACACCGTGCTGGACCCCTTTTCAGGAACAGGGACAACCATGCAGGCGGCCCTTGCCACCGGTCGACACAGCGTCTCCTATGAAATCGACAGCGGGTTTTCACCGCTGTTCGACCAAAGGGCCAAGGGCGCTCCGGCCCTGTCACGCCTCATCGCACACTCCCGGTATGAAGACCATGTGCGTTTTGTAAAGGAGAGGCTGGCGGCCGGAAAAACGATCAAACACACCCACGGGGCCTGGGGATTGCCTGTGGTCACTGCCCAGGAGAAAGAGATGACCCTGACGGTTGCCGTCTCCGTGGCAAAGGATGGGACAGGATTTTGCGCTGAGCACGCCCCCTATGTGCCGGGTCAGGACGCTCCGAAGCCCACACCGCTCACCGAGACAGATGACGCACCAAAAAAGACAAAGGCCAGTCAGATGGCACTGTTTACCTAAAACTTAACGATGAAAACAGGCTTGCACCCCTGACCGAGTTTTCAGGAGGATTCATGGATATATACCCCGATACCACAGACCAACCCAAAGGATACCCCACGCGGGAGGATTTTTTCGTCTCCACCGACGGTGACAAAAAAGGCTTCGGCCTGTTCACCAGACGGGCCTTTAAAAAAGGGGAGATGATGGCCCGCTTCACCGGCGAGGTGTTGGATGAGGTACGGCTTCACACCCTTCAAATCAGCCCCACCAAGCACCTTCACGACCCCCACTTTGTGGGTTACCTTCTGCACGCCTGCGATCCCAACGTGGCCCTGGACATGAAAACCCTCACCATGTGGGCCTTAAAGGACATCACCGAAGGCGAGGCCCTCACCATGGATTACACCTCCACGGAGGATGTCCTCTACAGGCAGTTCCCCTGTCTCTGTGAGGCCGACAACTGCCGCAAATGGATCACAGGAAAGTTGGAAACCTTAAGCGAAGAGGGTAACGCCTACCTGAGCGGCTTGAAACGCCAGGCTACGTGCCAGAAAGCATACGCCCATGCCTGATTCCGAACACGCCCCCTTCTGGTGGGAACGCGACCGGCTCCGCTACGACAAGGGGCATCTCCGATTTGCCGGAGAAAAGGTGCAATCCCTGGCCCGCCGCTTCGGAACCCCCACCTTCCTCTACAGCGCCGACCGCATCCGGGACAACCTGGCCAGCATCCGGGAGGCCCTTGAGACAACCGGGCGCCCGTACCGACTCCACTACGCCATGAAGGCCAACCGGTTCGCCCCGATCCTCACCCTCATGGCAGGGGAATCCCTCTGCGGTATCGACGCCTGCTCCCCCGAAGAGGTGATGCACGCCATGGGCTGCGGCTTTAAGGAGTCCGATATCTCCTACACGGCCACGGCCGTCTCCAACAGCGACCTGGACACCCTGGCCCGATTCAAAAACCTGCACCTGAACTGCGATGCCGTCAGCACCCTGCGCCGCCTGGGCCCACGGGCCAAGGGTCGCGACATCGGCCTGCGCATCAACCCCGCCATGGGCGTGGGCTACGGAGACAACGAGCTGCTCCACTACAGCGGTGAGGCCACCACCAAATTCGGCATCTACAAGGAGCAGTTCGACGAGGCCCTGGACACCGCGGCCAGACACAAACTCGCCGTCACCACCCTTCATCTTCACACCGGCTGCGGGTACTTAAACGACCAGCTGCCCGTGTGGGAACAGATCCTTGCCGAAGCCAAAACCTTTGCCGAAAAGATCCCGGGCCTCAGGGCCATCAACCTGGGCGGCGGCCTCGGCGTCCCCCATACAAAAGACGACACGCCCCTGGACCTGAAGGCATGGGCAGCCGTCATCAAACGGGTCTTCGGGAAGTCCGGCCTCACCATCGAGGTGGAACCCGGAGATTACGTCGTCAAAGATGCAGGCCTGCTCCTCCTCACGGCCAACACCGTGGAAACACGTCGGTCCACCCGCTACATCGGTGTGGACGGCGGATTCAACATCGCCGTGGAACCCGCCTTCTACAGCCTCCCCTTCGAACCGGTGGTCACCCGCCTCCGAAAGGGCCCCGACCTTCCCGTCACCGTGGCGGGCAACATCAACGAAGCCCTGGACGTCTTCGCCGAAGGGCTTCCCCTGCCTCCCGTGGAAGAGGAAGACACCCTGGCCCTGATCAACGCCGGGGCCTACGCCTCCGCCATGAGCTCCAACCACTGCATGCGCGGCCAGTTCCGCGAGGTATTGCTTTTTTAAGGACGTTGTAAAAAACGAGCCTCCGGCGGCGAGGTGAGCCGCCTCGAAAGCTGGTTGCCATTGCGCTTCGCCCTTCGTTCCTCAGGGCAAATCGCAATGGCGTTCACAGCGGGTTCCGCCCGCCATCAACATCAGTCACTATATGAGTATCTCCTCGCTCCGAGGCGGAGCCTGGGAGAGAGGAAACCAAGTCGGCTTCGAGGTCAACATCGGCCTTGATCATCGCTTGGCCCATCGGCGTATTTATATTCCCCCCCGGACCCCCTTGTCCCCTGGAGCGCCGCACTCCTGTGCGGCACGGGTAACGACGGCCTAAAAAGCCGCACTAGAGTGCGGCGCTCCATTTCAGTCAATCTTTCTCGGTTATTTTTGAAGGTCACCGCCCAAACGTCATTCAAAACGAATCATAAAGGCCTAACCCCGCCAAAAGACGAAGCCGGTGGCCATTCAACCATGGTGCACGGAGTGCACCCTACAGGGTGTCGCTCGGCGTGCCGCCTTGCCATATCCAAAGCGTTTGAGCAACGAGGCTGAGGGCATCTCCCATTGCATTGGAGGCACCGGATACCGTCGGGTGCGTTCCACGCACCAGAACCAACACCACGCAATGGCACCAAAGACGCCCAAAAAACGAAGCCGGTGGCCGCTCAACCATGGTGCCTGGTTCTTCGTTCAATGAATTCGCTTCGCTCATGCCCCCTAACCCGGATATTTCACGAATCGAGTGCACCCATATTCAAGGCATCAGAGCTGCAGATGTAGTGGTTTACCTCAAGGATCTGATAACGCAGAAGATGGGTGCACTCGGCTCGCCCGAAGGGTGAGAATATCGAGCAGATAACCGTGGATTACATTTTGTATTTTTGAAATGTATAGTTTTTATTGAAATAAACATTTGTAATAAGTCTATATTATTGTGGGTTGTCCGTTTTCTCATGAAATATCCGGGCTAAAACAAAACGGGCCGTGGATGATCCAAGGGATCAACCACGGCCCAATGTATTCAAATAGTCTGAGGGCAACGCCGTTCACGGACTTAGGGTCCAGAGGGGGGCATTTCCGGTTAACGTCAAGCGAATCCCAAATGCCCTTCATGGTGTTTCCAGAAGAATGAAATGGGCCTCTCCTGCCAAGCCGGTTGCCACATGTCACACATCACGCGAATGCTCCGAGAACGTTTGCAGAAGGGCTGCCTCCATGCATTCGCCACAGGGTTTCAAGGTGCCCCCACCTTGCCGCCGGAGGCAGGTTTTCCCTGCCCACTTAAACCACAGAAAGCATTCTTTTAACGCACCATCCGGTTGTACCGGCTTCCGAAGTTGACGTAGTCCCCTGAGGGCGCTTTCCTGGGCAGGGCCTTGATTCTGCGGCCCATGGAATTGGGGAGCCAGTGGGAGGGCTCTTCGTCCCAGGGCACATCGGCCTGGATCCGCCTGAGGCGGGTGAGAAGGGTGGCCATGCCGGAAGGGTCGTAGCCGGCGCGTTTGGCATAGACGATCCCCCGGGCGTCGGCCTCCATTTCGTAGACCTCTTTCCTGCCCCGGATGGCGTGTTCATACATGTCCGCGGCCAGATCGTCCAGTTCCTGCTCCACCTCGTCTTTCCCAAGTTCATCGTCCATTTCCGCAAAGGCGTCTTCGGCGTGGATCTTGGATTTTCTCGCCTCGGTTTCGATGGCACCGTGATGAAGGGTCACGTGGGAGAGCTCGTGGGCCAGAAGGCAGGCCAGCTCATTTTCACTCCGGATGGTGCGGAGCATCCCTTTGGATACAAGGATCACCCCCATGGGTGTGGCGTTGGCAAAGATCGCTTCGGTGTCCACCACATGGACACTGATGGGAAAATCGTAGAATTCCGAGCTCTCCACCACCAGCTGGGCCACGTTGTTCACGTAGGCCACAAGGGACTTGTCATTCACCAGCCCCGGTGCGGTGAGACGCCCCGTGATGTAGGCGCTCACCGCCACCATCTGCTCGCTGATAAAAAAGGGTCCCTTAGAAGCCACGGCGGTTTTCGAAAGAAAATACCCGTGGGAACGACGCCCGCTGAAGGTCTCCCGCTTAAAGGCCCCGTACCCCTCGGGGGTCACGTAGCGCACAAAGGGGGCCTCAAAAAGGGCCTGGTTCAGGTTGCCGGTGCGCACCGTGTTTTCAAAAAAGCCCTTCACCGCGGCGGTGACCATGACCGTTGCCATGCGCCGCCCTGAGGTGTCCTGGGCCATGAGACCGTAATCAATGGAGCGGCCCTGGGCTTTGAAGGCGTTTTCCGACAGCCAGCCGGAGACACCGCCCGGGGTCCTGGCCTGACGCCACATGCCCCGGGTTTTAAGGACCGTTACCTCGTCCCCTTTGCTCAGGGTCTTCACCACCGGATAGAACGAGCCGGGCTTCTGCCGCAGGGAGGCAGACGACACCTGGATGGTTTCGGCAAAGGCCGCGCCGCAAAACAGCAGCACCAGCATCACCGTGATGCATTGAATCGTTTTCATGGTCCCTCCATGACCTTACTTGGTCTTAAATGTAAACACCCCGTCCCCGTCCACCAGCTCGGGGGTATGCTTGAGAAGCCGGCATCGCTCGATGTAAGCGACGCTGGGATTGTCCCCGGGGGCAAGGGCCAGCACCGCCTCAAAACGGGCGATGGCATCGTCCCACTGTTTCAGTCGGTAGAAGGAGAGGGCCTCTTTGAACGCCTCCTCCACCGCCAGCACATGGGCCGAAACATTTTCGAGGCGATCCACCAGGGTAAAGACCCGGATGGGCTTGTTCTTGCCTTTGACCCGGATGCAGTCGAGCTCCCGAAAACAGTAGTCGTCCTTCACCTGCTCCCAGGTCTGCTCCGAGAGCATGTTGGTGGTGCCGTAGGCCTTGTTCACGCCCTCCAACCGGGCCGAAAGGTTTACGGTGTCCCCGATGGCGGTAAAATCCATGCGCCGCGTGCTGCCCAGGTTCCCCACCACCACCGGGCCGCTGCTGATGCCGATGCGGGTGAGAATGTTGCCCCGGTCCGAGGGAATCATCTCGTTCACCTTTTCCCGACGAAAGGCCAGGATCACCTCGCAGGCGGCCCGGGCGTGATCCTTGCGATCCACCGGGGCCCCGAACACCGCCATGATCCCGTCCCCGGTGTATTTGTCCAGCAGCCCTCCCTGGTCCAGCACAATGTCCGTCACCACCTGAAAGTAATCGTTGAGCACCTTGATAAGCTGCTTGGGCGTCTTGTCTTCGGAAAAAGTGGTAAAGCCCTGGAGATCGGTAAACAAAACGGTGCCGTTGCACTCCACCCCGTCTAAGGAGACCTTTTCGGGGTCCTTCATGAGCTGGTTGATGACGTCTTCATGGAGGTAGCGGGAAAACACCGTTCGAATCTGGCGCCTTGCCGCCCCTTCCGTGACCATGCGATAAACCGCGGCACCGGATGCCGA
This sequence comes from Desulfoluna spongiiphila, assembly GCF_900101345.1. Classification (GTDB taxonomy): domain Bacteria; phylum Desulfobacterota; class Desulfobacteria; order Desulfobacterales; family Desulfolunaceae; genus Desulfoluna; species Desulfoluna spongiiphila. Next base: position 40,945 of record NZ_FMUX01000003.1, read on the forward strand.
GAGCCCCAGAGAAGCCATGGGAAAGAGAAAATCCGCGGCAACGGCGCCTGTCCGAAAAAGAAGCCAGCTGCCCCCCAGGGGGACCAGCAGCAACACACCGCTGGTAAGAACCGCAACGGAAAAGGAGCGCGAAGTAAAGGCCACGGCCGCAAGGAAGCTGCCCGCAAAAGAGAAGAGCACCAGCCAGCCGAACCCCAAACCGCGAATCCCGTGCTCGTTTAAATAATTGTCCAGGAGCGTGGCCTGGATCTCCCCGCCGGGATATGGCGCCAGGGCCGTAAAGGGGGTGGTCTTCAGGTCGGTGAGGCCCGGGGCCGTGGCGCATACCACCACGGATTTTCCTCGGTACGCGTCAGGGGGGATCACCGGCGTCTCCCCGCCCATGGCCTGAACAGCTGAACGCAGGGTATCGTAAAAGCTGTCGTACCGATACACCCCGCCGCTGCCCCCTTTTCCGTACCAGAACACGGTGTGATTGCCACCGGCGTCCAGGGAAAAGGTGCGATCCCGGGTCACCAGCTCCCTTTTCCGGGGGTCATAGCGAACCACCTCGTCTCCGGTGACCGACAGGTAAGCGGCAAAGGCAAGCTGGGGATACAGGAGATCTCCCACCCGAAAAAACAGGGGCATGCGCCGCACGGTGCCGTCGTCGTCGGACAGAAAGTTCACCACCCCCGTTGCGGCATGCTCGCCCAGGGAGGCAATGGGCTGGGTGATACTGTGATACGCAGGCAGCTGGAGGTTTTCGCTGTTTTCAAAGACCATGGCCTCGGTTTCAGGCAACCGGCCATCCCCGTTTGTGGACACCACCGAGCCCAGCACCACGATGCCGGTCTCTTCGATGGCCTGGGCAAAGGCCTGCTCCGAGGTCTCGGCGTCCACATCCAGTCGGTCCACTTCCCCTTCGGTGAAAAGCATGTCAAAGACCACGGTGCGGGCACCGGCTTCGGCCAGGTAACGGGCCACCAGCCCGTAAAACTCACGGGGCCAGGGCCAGTTCACGTTGTACGCTTCGGAAAAATTCCGAATGGAGGCGTCGTCAATGGCCACCATGACGATATCGGCATCGGCCATCCCGTCGTCTGTGACCATGCGAAGGGCGGCGTCAAAGGCTGCGTGACGCATGTTCTGGTAGAGGGGTGAGAATGAAAAAAGCCCCACCACCAGGGTTGCCACGCAGGCCGTGGCCAGGGCCGCCACCATGGCCGGCCAGTTCTTTACCGTCTCCATACCCCTCCTTTACCCACACCCATCCCGAATTCCCCTCACCATCCATGCCATGGGCCCGCCTTCAGAAAGCACCCCATGCCCGAAATGACGAGTGGCACCGGCATGTACATACACTAAAGTATAGCCCGTATCCCGATTTTCACCAGTGACCCGAGTCACAACCGCTGATATCCGGCGCGCCGGGACGACAACCCGGAGCACCCCCTTTGACAGGTGTTTTTATAAGGGGCCGGACAAAAAAAGGTGCCTCCGGCGGCAAGGTGTGCCACCTTGAAAGCAAGTTGCGAATGCGCTTTCCCCTTCGTTCCTCAGGGAAAATCACATTCGCCTTTGATTTTGATTGGCCTGAATCTATTTTTTTAAAGCCTGTTTGTTAAACTTTTTAAAAGTTTAGCCCCCGGCAGGGCCGCCGGAGGCAGTTTTAACTTGGCTGCCTCCGACGACAAGATGGCCCACCTTGAAAGCTGGTTGTCGCCGTGCTTTACCCCTCGTCCCGCGGGTCAAAGCACGGCGGCATTCATGTGTGACGTGTGCATTTATGTTGTGCCTGAGCCCTTACCCCCGACCAAACCCCTCAAGATCCAGGGGTTCGCCTTCCACGGTGAGGGCCAGGGGCATGCCCTCGCCCCCTGAAAGTACCACGGCCACAGCTTCCCCGCCGGCAAGGCGCGGGTGACGGCCCCTGAGGGCGGGAAGGTCCAGCTCTTCTAAGGCACGGGCCAGAAGCGCGATCTCGGGTTCTAGAAAATCTTTGTCTCCGCGCCCCTTGAAATAATCGGAGATACGGCGGTTGTGGAGCCTCTTCACCTCACTTGCGATGCAGTGTCGGCTCACGTCCAGTTCGATCTGTGTCACGGTCCCTCCTTGGGCTCTCTTCACTTCAGGGTTCGGCATCCCTTGGGGTTGGCTCCATGGCTGGTTGCAAAGGCACAAGGAGGCCGCGTCCCTGCTCCGCCCCCACGGGCAATCGCCGGTGTTTGGTGTCCGGCCCCACTTCCGGGATATTACCACCCCTTTTCTCCTCCGGCCATCCCTTATTCCTTCCGGCAAGCCCCTGCATTGCATGGAAAGAGCCATTTTGTCATTACTTCCCGCACCGGGACTCGGCTGGTTGGCTCTCCCCTGCTGTTTCCCGGGAGACTTGTCCCTGTTGTTTTATATCCCTTGAATTGACTTTCAACAGTGCCGTTGGTATTCTGATTAGATATGAAATCTGGAACCATCATCGAATACATAGATCAGCAGAAGCTGATATGCGCCGCGGTGGCCGACGTCAAGGGCAAACGCCTGCGACTCATCACCGAAAGCGATAAAGAGGTGAGCCTTTCCGCCTCCCGCATATCCCTGACCTCGGACGATGCCCTTTCTGAATCGGCCAGCCGCTCCACCATGGTGGAAGCCCTCAAGGCCACCGTCGCCCGTCGTGAATCCCTGAAACAGGAGATCGATCTCAAAGAGCTGTGGGAACTGCTCAACGAAGAAGGGGAGTGGATCGACCTCACAACCATGGCGGAATACTGCTTCTCCGAAGCCGTAACCTCCGACCACAAATCAGCCATCATCCGGGCGTTTTTCGAAAACCGGACCTGGTTCAAGTTCGACCACGACCGTTTCCTCCCCTACACCCCGGAGCAGGTGGAGCAGATGCTCGCCAAGAAACGGGAAGAGGAGCGGCGTAACAAGGTGATCACCGAAGGCGCAGCCTGGCTCAAGGGCCTTCTGGGCGACAAAAAGCCCGGCCCCTGCGACCATGCCATGGAGATCATCACCTGCCTGAAAGGGTGGTACATTGATGAGCGCGAGAGCCGCCACTTCGACATGGCCAAGGCGGTCCTCTCCGAGGCGAACATCAACTCCCACGAGACGGTCTTTCGCATCCTGGTGAAGCTTGAGGTGTTTGACGAAAACGAAAACATCGACCTCATCCGCATGGAGGTGCCGAGAAACTTCTCCGACGAGGTGCTCCAGGAGGCAAAAAAACTGGTGGAGGAAGCCCCCGTCAGCTTTAACGGCCGGCGTGACCTCACCCACCTGTCCACCATCACCATCGACGGCAGGTACACCACTGACTACGACGACGCCGTCACCATCGAGCGCCTGGACGACCGGAAGACCCTTCTGGGGGTCCATATCGTCGATGTGGCCGAATCGGTGAAACGTGGCAGCCTCATCGACCGAAGGGCCCTGTCCCGCGGCAGCTCCATCTACATGCCGGACCAGAAGATCCCCATGCTCCCCTCGGATCTCTCGGACAACCTCTGCAGCCTGGTGGAAGGCGCGGTGCGCCCCTGTATCAGCGTGATGATCACCCTGAACCGATTCCACGCCGTGGAAGACTTCGAGGTGGTCCCCACCATCGTTACCGTGCGCCGCCAGCTCACCTACACCGGGGCCAACACCCTGGCAAAGGAAGGAGACGAGGACCTCTCCACCCTCATCAAGATCGGCCAGGCATTTCGCAAGAAGCGCCTCGACAGCGGAGCCGTGCACCTGAGCCTGCCCGAGGTCAATGTCCATCTCGATGAAGAGGGCAACCCCGTCATCTCCACGGTGGACCGGGAGAGCCCCTCCCGCATGATGGTGGCCGAGTTGATGATCATGTCCAACTGGCTCATGGCAAGCTTTCTGGCCCGCCACAGCCTGCCGACCTTCTTCCGGCTCCAGCCCGACCCCAAAGAGCGCCTGTTCAAAGGGGAAGAGCCCTCTTTGTACCTCAACTGCATGCAGAGAAAGCAGCTCTCACGGGCCTATATCAGCCAGAAGGCAGGCCACCACTCCGGCCTTGGCCTGGACGCCTACACCACGGCCAGCAGCCCCATCCGTCGCTACTACGACCTCGTCTCCCAGCGGCAGATACGATCCGTCCTGGGCCTTGAGGAGCCGTACACCGAAGATGACGTGGCCGAAGTCTCCCAGCACCTCGACATCCCCATGGGCAGTATCGGGCGCATCCAGTCCAACAGGCGCCGCTACTGGATCCTCAAGTATCTGGAAAGCAAAATCGGCGAGCGGGTGGAAGGCCTGGTCCTTGACAAACGCCGCCACAGCTTCCAGGTCCTCCTGCTGGACTACATGATGGAGGTGATGCTCCCGGCCAGTGGCCTGAGCCTCAAGTCCGGCGACATGGTCCAGACCGTAATCCAGCACGCTGACGCACGAAAGGACAATTTGGCGGTGTTTGTGGGTTAGTGAGTAGTGAGTAGTGAGTAGTGAGTAGTGAGTAGAAAAATATGGCGGTGTGTCTGTGTCAAGTGGTCTTTAAGGCCTGAGATTCTCGGACTCATCGGTGGTTCGTCCCCACGAGCCACCCACCGCGACCCGGATTCAACACAAAAAAAAGCCCTGCCGACTCATCGGCAGGGCTTTTTTATTTGCAACGATTCGGCCCAACCTACATCAGGCTGCCAGAATGATTTTCACAGCTTGTTCATTGAGCCGTGGCCCATTGTCATGGGTCGAATGGTGACGCAAAGACACGGGCTCAGGCGGATTCCTCGGGAAAGATCACATTCGCCTTTAATGCCGAGTAGCCTGAATCTATTTTGTAACCATTCAGTTCCTAAAAAGCAGCCTCCGGCGGCAAGGTGTGCCACCTTGAAAGCAGGTTGCGAATGCGTTTTTCCCCTCGTTCCTCGGGGAAAATCACATCCGCCTGTCAAACAAACTTCGGCCTTGATCATCGTTTGGGTCATCGGCCTATTTGCATCCCCCCCCCCGAACACCCTTGTCCCCTGGAGCGCCGCACTCCTGTGCGGCACGGGTAACGACGGACTAAAAAGCCGCACCGGAGTGCGGCGCTCCGTTTCGGTCGATTTTCCTCGGCTTTTTTGAAGGTCGCGGCCCAAATGATAACCAAGACCCAAACTTCATTCAAAAAGAACCATTGCGGCCTGTTTGTTAAACCCGTCGTAATAAGATCAGGCAAACGTTTAGGCCGCCGGAGGCGATTTTGAACAGGTGGACTGAGTGGTTGCTTTTGTTTTTCGCGATCCGGGCCCGCTTAAGGCTGGCACCATCCCCTGCGATCATCTACAGTGCCCCCATGAAACCATGGACCCTCTACATCCTTGAATGCGCGGACGGCACCTTGTATACCGGCATCACCACCGACCCCCAAAGGCGCCTTGACGAACACAATGCAGGCGTCGGTGCCCGGTACACCCGGGCCCGCCTTCCCGTCACCATGGTCTACCAGACCTCGGCCAAAGACCGCTCCGAAGCCTCCCGCCTCGAATACCGCATCAAAAAACTGCCCCGAAAGGCAAAGCTCGAAATGATAAAGGCAGGAAAAACAGATCATGGGAAAACAGGTGATAGGTGACCGTTTGACCGCCGGAGATCTGCCAGCTGAAGCGATAATCTACACGCTTCGGTAGCGTATCTTATGCCTCCGAAGCATGCGGGCCGGTTCGCATACATCAAACATTCATATCGGACGAAGCCCGAGTCGAAGGCCCTTGCGATTTGGCCCGAGGCACGAGGGACAAAACGCAAGGGCAATCAGCTTTTGAGGTGGCTCACCTCGCCGCCGGAGGCACGCTTTTTGATCCGGCTTTGACCATAGAAGGCGCTTTCTTACCCGATCCTACGCCTGGAAGGCTTTCTCGGCCTTGGCTGCCACGGACAGGCCGTTAAAAAATTTTCGGGTTTCGGAAAAGACCACCTTGCTCAGGCCCAGGAGGCCGATGAGGTTGGGGATGGCCATGAGGCCGTTGACAATATCGGCCAGGGTCCAGATGAGGTTGAGGTGAAGAAACGAGCCCGAGGCCACGAGGACGATATAGATCAGCTTGTAGGGTTTGATGCCCTTGATGCCGAAGAGGTACTCTGTGCAGCGCTCCCCGTAGTAGTTCCAGCCGAGGATGGTGGTGAAGGCGAAAAACATCAGGCCCACGGTGACCACGTACTGTCCGATGCCGCTGCCCATGCCGATGTTGAAGGCGGTGTTGGTCATGGCGGCCCCGGCAAGGGAAGGATCGTTCCAGGTGCCGGTCATCACCAGGACCAATCCGGTCAAGGTGCAGATGACGATGGAGTCGATGAAGGTACCCGTCATGGCGATGAGGCCCTGGCGCACGCAGGAGTTGGTCTTCGCGGCGGCCGCGGCAATGGGCGCGCTGCCCAGGCCCGACTCGTTGGAGAAGACCCCGCGGGCGATCCCGCTTCGCATCACCATGATCATGGTGACACCGGCTGCGCCCCCGAAGGCGGCCTCGGGGTTGAAGGCGCTCTGGATCACCAGGGAAACCGCCGCAGGGATGCTGGAAAGGTTCAGGAGCAGAACCACGGTCGAGGCCAGGATGAAAAAAATCGCCATAAACGGCACGATGGCCGAGGCCACCTGGGCGATGCGCTTGATCCCCCCGACGGTGACAAGGGCCACCAGCACGGTAAGGATCACGGCCGTGGCCTCAACAGGAATATGAAAGGTCAGCTGGGCCGCGTCCTTGATGGCGTTGACCTGGGCAAAGGTACCGATGCCGAAAAAAGCCACGCCGATGCCGAAGAGGGCAAACATCTTGGCAAGGAACTTGTTTCCGAGGCCCCGTTCAATATAGTACATGGGGCCGCCGGACATCTGTCCATTCTCGTCCACCACCCGGTATTTTACAGCCAGGAGCCCTTCCGCGTACTTGGTGGCCATGCCGAAAAATGCCGCCACCCACATCCAGAAGATCGCTCCGGGTCCACCGGCCTTGACGGCCGTGGCCACCCCCACGATGTTTCCCGTACCGATGGTGGCGGAAAGGGCCGTGCAGAGAGAGGCGAAGCTCGAAACATCCCCTTCGGCTCCCTCCCCATGCTCTTTGCTGAAAAGATATTTGATCGCAAGGGGCAATTTGGTCATCTGCAGCAGGCCAAGGCCCACGGTGAGGTAGATACCGGTTCCCACCAAGAGGATCAAAAGGGGAGGCCCCCAGACAAACGAATCAATCGTTCTCAAAAGTTGTGCAAAATTTTCCACAGAATCATTCCTTTCCAGCCCGTGTGCGCACAATCAAAACAGGCGCAGGGGCATGATCACGGCATGTCGATGCCGTTTCAATGATGAAAATAAGATGAATAATGTGGATGAATGGATCGGTCTGCTAAGAGAAAGGCGTAAAAAAGAGGCACTACCAACTGAGGTTGTTTCAGTTTTCACGACAGACCACAAAACCATGCCGGAAGCGATACCGGAGGGTCTGATCTGCCATGCCACTCTGTCCCTTGTACCTGAGAGTTTCACCACGGTCCGTACGATACGGTCCGACAGCTTGCTCCTTCGGCGCTCAATAGAAGCGGCTCCGCACAACCAGGGGTTGTGCAGAGCCCCCGAATATTGAGACTCTCCAGAGGCTCGTCCAACAGCAGTCCTTTTTACCTGAAAGATTTACTTCTTCGGTGCCTTCCGCATCGCATCGCACTCGCTACAACGCGCCGGAAGATCTCTCCTGCTGTTTTCATCCGAGTTGTCCCCGCAGCGCATGGCGCCACAGGTAAGGCACTTCTTCTACACCTTCTGGAGAATATATCAAGCCCTGAACGATCGCCCGGGCAAAAAATAGAGAAACAGATCAAAATAAAGCGAAATCGAGTAAACATTGAAAACGAAAAACACGGACTGGAATTTTACGATACCGGGCCCCTCCCCCAGCGTTTATTTCCCTGTTTTCCATCCAAGGGGCCGCGTCCAGGTGTGACCACACACGTTACAGGCCCAGCGCCTGCGCCGGAAAAACCAGGGAAGCCCCAGGAGCACGAGAAGCAAAAGCCCCCACCCCACCCGCTTCCCCCAACCGATGTTGCGCTCGTAGTCCACGTCAAAACTTTCACAGCGGGGGCACCGCTCGTCCTCTTCGGCCAGGGGGTCCCGGTAGCCCAAAACCGCCAGGGCCTCCTTTCGGTCCGAGGCAAACACCCGCAGCTTGACCCCTCCCACGGCCTGGGAGTACCAGGGCTGGATCCCCACCAGGTTGTCATCAAACACAAAGGCCTCGATGCCGCAGGACTCAAGCTGGGCCTTTGCCAGGTGGGCGTCGTGGGGTGCGGTAAACGTCAAAATCGTAATTAAGGATTCTGTTGGCATCATGCTCTCAAATTGGGAAATTGGGAAATTGGGAAAGGATACGGCCAAACAGGAACAGGGTACACCCTTTCTTTCGTATTTGCCTGACCCCTTTTTCTTTTTTCTCTCTGTAACCATTCAGCTTATGCCTCCGGCGGCCCTGCCGGGGGCTAAGCTTTTGAAAAGTTCAACAAACTGGCTTCAAGGCCATTTTTCAAGTTTACGCCGACACAAATGCGGATGTGATTTGACCCGAGGAACGAGGGGCAAAGCTCATTCGTAACCAGCTTTCAAGGTGGCACACCTTGCCGACGGAGACTTTTTTTAAACTGAATAGTTACATCTCTCTTTTAGTTCACATTGACCCGGCGATGCAGGCGGATTCCGTACTTTTTCATTTTGCTCCGCAGGGTATTGGGGTGGAGCCCCAGGCGATCTGCCGCGCCGTTGGGACCAGATACCTTTCCGTGGGAGAGGACCAGGGCTTTTCGAATCCAGGATGCGGCCATGTCGTCGAAGGTACCGGAAAGGGGCTCCGTCACCTCCCAGACTTTTGTCTCCGCCCTGGGGGCGGGGCGATCCAAAAGGGTTTCGAAGCGCAAGGGGCGCCCCCCGGAAAGGATGAGGGCCCGTTCCACAAGGTTTTGCAGCTCGCGGACATTGCCGGGCCAGGGATAATCCATGAGGGCTGCCAGGGCGCCCTCGGCAAGGCAGGGGCGATAAGAGAGGTTCATCTCCCGGGTCTTGTGAAGGATAAAGTGGTCCACCATGGCGGGGATGTCCTCGGTTCGCTTGCGCAAGGGTGGGATGCTCAAGGGAAAAACGTGGAGCCGGAACCAGAGATCCGAACGAAAGGTTCCTTCCGCCACCATGGCCTCCAGGTTCCGGTGGGTGGCGGCAATGATGCGGACATCCGCCTGCATCACCCGGGTGCCGCCCACCCGTTCGAACTCTCCGCTCTGGAGGACCCTGAGCAGCTTGACCTGGGCGGCCATGGGCAGTTCTCCGATCTCATCGAGGAACAGGGTCCCTCCGGATGCCCGTTCAAACCGACCCACCGAGGTTTCAAAGGCCCCTGTAAAGGCCCCCTTCTGGTGCCCGAACAGCTCGGAATCCATGAGAGACTCGGGAATGGCACCGCAGTTCAATCGGATAAGCGGGCCTTTGCAACGGGGAGAGAGCTTGTGGATCTCTCCGGCCACCACCTCTTTGCCCGTGCCGGTCTCCCCTAAAAGCAGGACCGGGCTCTCCGTGGGGGCCACCTGCTCAATGAGGCGCCGCACCTTGCTTAACCCCCCGTGGGCCCCGATCATGACGTCACCGGTCATCTGCCGGGTATCACGCTGAAGGGCCTGATGGTCACGAACCAGGTCCTTGAAACGCATGGCATTGGCCAATGCCATGCCAAAGGGCTCGCAGATGTCTTTCATCACCTCGACATGGCTGTCGTTGTAGAGGGACTCCCCTGCCGCGGCAAGGATCAGGTTGCCCATGATCTCCCCCTGGCTCTTCAGAGCGCAGGAGATGGTGCAGCAAAGATTCTGGCTTCCTTCGGGGCGGGTCCTCACCGAGGGGAGCCAGTGCTTCACCAGCCGGATGAACTCCTTGTTGATGGGGTGGGTGTGGTCACGAATCCACGGCGTGGGGTTTTGACGGGACTCCTCGTGCCAGACGCCCATCATCTCCCAGGTGCCGTCTGAAATCGAAATCATCTCATCCAGTCCGACTCCCCCTTCGGCACAGGCAAGGGCGATGACCCGCGCTTTTTTCTGACCGTGGTCATAGGAGGTAATAAAGGCGCCGTCCAGGGGCATGATCCCTTTGAGGTAGGCATACGCATCAAACAAGGCGGACTCAAGGTCCAGGCTGCTGAAAATCCGTCGGGCGACTTCTCGAAATCGGTCAGACACGTCCCCTCCATTCCGTACTTAAACGATATATCGTAATCTATTCACGATATATCGTTTACCACAATCTCCCCCACGGCCACAACATCTTAATAATACAGGAAGTGAAACGCTGGCATGATATTTGGAATACTTCATAGACAGAGTATTCGGAGCCCACAAGACAGGATCCACCTTTCCACATCCGAATCTTCGCTGTGCCGGAGGAATCCGGGAACCAGGCATTCAGTCTCCATTCCCCTGCGAGCCGCAGGGGTCTGGATACATCCCCCCTTGCCTCTTTCGGATTCCTCCGGCGCATACCTTACGGGCTGTGCTTACCTCAAGGGACAAGCAAAGCGTTTCCACGCCCCAAGTAAAATTATGGGTGCCCAGGCAAAGAAAAAGAACAGCGTTCCCGAATGCGTACGCACCCCAGACAGGTGCAATACATGAATAACCATCGCCGCGTCCCTGTCGGCGTCACCAGCTTTCCGCACCACAAGGGCCTTTTTACATGGATGCCGACATGGAAAGGCCCTCCCTCCGAACCGGCCGGCCAGGCTTCCTGCCCTGGCCGGCCCTTTGGGCATCCGTAAAACACAGCCTCACTATCCCCATACACATACCGCTGCCATTTGACTGTATGACACCAGAATTCAAGGGGCTCACCTTGCCGCCGGAGGCAGTTCGGTTAAAGATGCCTCCGGCGGCCCTGCCGGAGGCCAAACCTTTGAAAAGTTTGACAAAAAGACTTTAAACAACATCACGATTTTACGTCAAACC
>NZ_FMUX01000003.1:52199-402091 GCF_900101345.1 Desulfoluna spongiiphila
TGATTTTTCCTGAGGAACGAAGGGAAAAGCGCATTCGCAACCTGCTTTCAAGGTGGCACACCTTGCCGCCGGAGGCATCTTTTTGGTTTTTACTCTGAGCCCTCTTGCCCCTGTCGTTCATCCGACTTTAGCCATAGAAGGCAGCTTTTCGGAGCTGAACAGGTACGAAGGCACCGCTTTTGTCTGTTTTATTTTGTACCGACCCTAATCTGTCAGGCTCACCTCTTTGTAAAACACCGCGGTCACGAACCGGTCCAGATGCCCATACAGGGTAAACAGGCTCGAGATCTCCACATGCTCTTCATCGGTGTGCTGACTCATGTTTCCCTGGGGGCCCCAGATCACGCCGGGGGTACCGGACCGGTTCAGGAACCGGGCGTCGCTTGAGGCATGCTCGGCCACCTGTTCAATGTCCCCGGCCAGCGCTGCCAGGTACCGGGTTACCGGCCCCTCCCCGCCGTTAAACAGGGTGTCCACGGAGACCACCTCCACCTCGGAGGTCACATCGGCACGGATCGTCTCGATGAGAGCATGGGGGTCGTCGGCCTCGGTGTAGCGGATATCAAGCTTTGCCCTGGCGTCACCGGGTACCTGGTTGACGGCACTGCCCCCTTGGATGCACCCGATATTCACCGTTCGATGCCAGTGGTCTTCCCGGGTCTGGGCAAAATGACGACGCACCCTCACCAGATCGTCCAACAGGGTATCAATGGCATTTTCTCCCAGCCAGGGACGGGCTCCGTGGGCCCCTTTGCCTCGGGCGGTAAGGTTGAGACGGACGATCCCTTTTTCCCTGACCACCAGCCTTTCGGGACTTCCGCCATCCAGGGCCACGCAGTAGTCACACGACATACGCTTCAGTGCTTCCCCGGCACCATTATACCCCCCGGTCTCCTCATCGCCGGTCAACAGCACGCCAAAGGGCAGAGACTCCTGGCCTTTGCCCTCGGCTTTCAAGCGGCGGAGCCATGCCCGTAAAAGCACCATGCACAGGGCCACGGCGTATTTGTCGTCAACGGCCCCCCGGCCGTAAAGCCGGTCCCCCTCCTCCCGGGGGACAAACAGGTCCTCACCTGCTGGCACGACGTCGAAGTGGGCCATGAAAAGCACCGGGGCGCGGTCAGTTTCGGGGGTCACCCACAGGGAGGGGGTACCGTGAACATCCATGCGATTCACGGCAAGCCCCGCCTCCGTCAGCCGGCCTTGGATAAAATCGGCACAGGCCGTGATCTCATCGGGTCTGTCGGCCACGGAGCGAAACTGAATCAGGCGTTTTAAAAGGGGAACCATCTCGTCCATACTCACATCCTTCATATCTGCCGGATACGGGCACCGAGGCAAACCTCACCACCCGGATTACGCATCCCATTCCAAACAGCGACACGGACGGCGCGCCTGAAGAAGGAGGGCTCCCGATCAAGCACATCATACCCGGAGCATGATCACACCATGCCATGCTCCCCTCCCAGTCATCCGCAATCGCTCTCTTTAGATAAAAATCATACCGAGGGAGGAATCCTTTTCGTTGTATTCCAAAGGAAATGACCGGGCAAGGCCCGAGTAAAAAATCGATCATTCCAAGGAAACCAAACTTCGCCTTTGAAGCCCAATTCACTTTGTGATAGCGTATAACAAAGCTCACGATATCGCCCTTCGTTCAATCTGCTAAACCATAAAAAAGAAGTACATAACACGGCCAGGCGTCCCGTCCCGGGCACCCGTCACCTGCACAAAGGAAAAGTCCATGACCCGATCAAGCGTGTTGAAACGCATCCTGTTTTTCCTCTTTGCCCTTTTTTATGTCACCGCATGCAGTCCTCCCAACGAGGAAGCCCAGGAACCCACAAAAATAAAAGTGGTCAAACCTGAAGTTAAAAACCCGGACACCTTTGTCTTTGAAGATTACGGCACGGTTCGTACCCTTGACCCCGCCTGCTCCTACGACAATATCTCCCATCAGCGCATCATGAACATTTATGAGCCGCTCATCGCCTTTGACGGCTCCGCCACCGATGCCTTCGTACCCGTCCTGGCCGAAGAGGTCCCGTCCACAGAAAACGGGGGCATCTCAGACGGCGGCAAGACCTACACCTTTAAAATACGCAAAGGCGTCACCTTCCACGAAGGCGGGCAGCTCACCCCCGAGGATGTGGCCTACTCCTTCAAGCGCCACATGGTTGTGGACCAGGACGGGGGCCCCATGTGGATGCTGCTTGAGGCCCTTGTGGGTGAAACCAGTACCCGGGAAAAGGGTGGCACCCTGAAGCCTGGAATTTTTGAAAAGATCGATGCGAGCATTTCCGTGTCCGGAGACACGGTTATCCTGACCCTGCCCCGGCCCTTCCCCCCCCTGCTGGCGCTTCTGGCCTACTCCAACTGCGGTGCCATCCTGGACAAAGAGTGGACCGTGGAAAACGGCGGCTGGGACGGCACCCTTGAAAACGCGGCCGCCTACAACAACCCCGCCTTCGGGTCCGAGCCCCTGCACCACATTGCCAACGGCACCGGTGCCTACGCCATGTTGAAGTGGGAGCCTTCCAAGGCCTTCATCTTCGAGCGTTTTGACGGCTACTGGGGAGAACGGCCCGCCCTGAAAACCGCCATTTTTCGCTACAACAAAGAGTGGAGTTCAAGGAAGCTGGCCCTTCAAAACGGCGACGCCGACCGCGTCCAGGTGGACACCCAGTACCTGCCCGAGGTGCAGTCAATGAAAGGCGTGGTGGTACACGCCGTGCCCCAGCTCTCGGTTGCGGCCGCCCTCTTCTGCCGACAGGTGAACCCCGAGGCCAACCCCAACATCGGCAGCGGTAAACTTGACGGAGAGGGGATCCCCCCTGATTTCTTTGCCGACATCCACGTGCGCCGTGCCTTCCTCCACGCCTTTGATCGCGACACCTACGCCAAGGACGTCTGGAACGACCGCGTGGTCATGCCCACCAGCCCCAACGCCAGCGGCATGCCCTACACCATCCGCGTCCCCGTCTACAATTTCAATCTGGAGAAAGCCAAAGAGGAGATGAAAAAGGCCTGGGGGGGCGAGCTGTGGGAAAAGGGGTTCAAGATGGTCATCACCCACAACACCGGCAACGCCCAGCGGGAAGCCGCAGCCCACATGCTGGCGGAAAACATCATGAGTCTGAGCCCCAAGTTCCAGATAGAGGTGCGCAACGTGGACTGGAAAGACTACACCGTGGCCTACCGCAAATACAAATACCCCATCTTCATCATCGGCTGGGGCGCCGACTACCCCGATCCCGACAACTTCCTCTTTACCTTCATGAGTTCCCAAGGGGTCTACGGCAAGTTCATGGCCTATGAAAACGAGATGGTGGACCGCCTCTGCAAGGAGGGCCGCTTTGAGGTGGACCCTGAAAAACGTCGGGTCATTTATGCACGCCTCCAGAACCTCTGGTACGAAGAGGCCATCGGATGCATGGTCTACCAGAAAATTGACAACTTCGTGTACCGGGACAATGTCAAAGGGTTTGTCCCGCACCCCATGCTGGATGCGGCCTGGGAAGATCTCAAACGGCTCTCAAAATAAATCGCAAGAACCCATGGTGAAGGGGGGCCATCCTTGACAGCTTACATTACGCGTCGCCTGATTTTCCTGGTGTTTGTGCTCTTCGGGGTGTCCGTTCTCATCTTCGGACTGCTCATGACCTTCAGCCCGGAGAGGCGGGCCGCAGCCTACGTCACGAGCCCCCAGCAGGCCGAAGACATCCCCAGGATCGTTGAGCAATTCGGGCTCACCGATCCCTTTCCCGTGCAGTACGCGCGCTGGGTCAAAGAGGTGGCCTCGGGCAACCTGGGCTGGTCCCTGGTGGCAGCCCGGCCCGTCACAGAAGCGTTCTGGGGCTACTTTGCCGTGACCCTGGAACTGAACCTGTTTGCCTCCCCCCTGGTGATCCTTATCGGCATCTGGCTCGGGACCCTCTCGGGGGAGCACCGGGACACCTGGCTTGACCACGGGACCCGCATCGTCGCCATCATCGGCTGGTCCCTGCCCACCTTTCTCTTTGCCCTGGTCCTGCTCATGGTGTTCTACGGCTACCTGGACCTCTTCCAGCCGGGCATCACCTCCACCCACACCGCCCTCTGGGTGGCCAACCATCCGGACTTTATCCGCTACACCGGCATGTACTCCGTGGACGGTATCCTGAACGGCGAGCTCTGGATCACCGGCGACGCCCTGGCCCACCTCGTCCTGCCGGTCATCACCCAGATCATCGTGGTTGTGGCCCTTCTCATGCGGGTGATGCGATCCGGCATGATCGAAGAGATGGGCAAGGACTACATCATCACCGCCCGGGCCAAAGGGGCCGACAGCCACACCGTCACCCGGGGCCACGCCAGGCCAAATGCCCTGATTCCCGTCATCACCGTGGCGGGACAACTCGTGGCCCTGGCCATGGAGGGCTCCATTGCCGTGGAGGTGGTCTTCAGCCGCCAGGGCATGGGGTGGTGGCTGGCCGAATCCGCCACCCAGCTCGACATGCCGGTGCTCATGAGCGTCTGCATGTTCATGGGGGTTGTCTTCGTGGTCTCCAACCTTGTCATCGACATCCTCTACGCCAGGATTGACCCGAGGATCCGGCTCACATAAAGACCTCACAGCTAGCCGAAGGCACACATCATGGACTCCGCAATCGATCCGACACAAACCAGGCACCCGAGGTGGCGCGAATTTACCTTCACCCTGCACCGGATTTTCCGAAACCCTTCTGCCGTCATGGGCTTTGCCCTGCTCTTCTTCTTTGTGACCGTGGCCGTGGCCGCGCCGTATCTGGCACCGCCTAAATATGCCCATGCGCCGTATCAGATGCCCCACACAGGGTTCTCCCCCACGCCCAAACCACCCGACGCCCATCACCTCTTCGGCACCACCTCCGGCCAGTACGATATCTATTACGGGGTGGTATGGGGCACGCGAACCGCTTTTAAAATCGGTCTCTTCGTGGTGGGAATCGCGGGATTCATCGGAATCTCACTGGGGGTGGTCTCGGGGTATTACGGGGGCTGGTTCGACGAGGTCCTCATGCGCATCGTGGACATTGTCTGGTCCGTGCCGCTCCTGGTGCTGGCCATGACCATCGTGGTGGCCTTCGGCCGGGGGCTTGAAAACATCATGATCGCCCTGGCCCTTGTGGAGTGGCGCTGGTATGTCCGGGTCATCCGGTCCGAAGTCCTCACCTTGCGGGACCGGGATTTTGTGCAGGCAGCCCGCCTTATGGGGCGCTCCGACGCAAAAATCATCACACAACACATTCTCCCCAACGCCATCTATCCGGTGCTCATCATGGCCTCCATGGATATGGGCTCCATGGTCATCTCCGCCTCCTTCATGAGCTTTGTGGGGCTGGGGGCCCCAAAAGGGTATGCGGACTGGGGGCAGATGGTGGCCCTGGCACGCAACTACATCGTCGGCCCGGCGGAGGACCCGTTGCGTTTCTGGTACACCGTGGCCATCCCCGGCGCCTGCATCATTCTCTTTGTTCTGGCCTGGAACCTCATCGGGGATGCCCTGAGGGACGCCTTTGACCCCAAGCTGCGGAGGAGATGACCATGACGGCCCTCATCGAAACAAGGGACCTGACCACCCATTTTTACACCTATGAAGGGGTGGTCAAAGCCCTGGACAGGGTGAGCCTTTGCGTGGACCGCGGCATCACCTTCGGCCTCGTGGGGGAGTCGGGCTGCGGAAAAAGCGTGACGGTTCGCTCCATGATGCGCATCATCCAGGAGCCCGGCCGGATTGTGGATGGCAGGGTGCTGTTTTACGGCAGGCAGAGGCAAGGCGAAAAACCCGTGGAGCTGCTCTCCCAAACGGAAGCCTGGATGCAGGGGCTGAGGGGAGACCGCATCTCCATGATCTTTCAGGAGCCCAACGCAGCCCTGAACCCCATCATGCGGGTGGGGGACCAGGTGGCGGAGAGTTTTCTCTTCCACCGCAGGCGCTCCATGGCTGAAAAAATCCTCAAGGATCTGGCAGACCCCGACACCCGGGTGTTCCTGGGAACCCGAAGGCTGCAACACACACTTTATGCACGCACCGCATCAAACCCCGATGCTGCTCTGCTTCGAATCTCACGAAAAATCCCCCTGCTGAAACGCTGGGAGTCACGGATCAAAAAGGAGGCATTCCGACGCGCCACAGCCATCATCGGCCGCCTGGGAATCGCCCACCCCGAGGAGGTGGCGCAAAACTATCCCCACAACCTCTCCGGGGGGATGAAGCAGCGCATCGTCATTGCCATTGCCCTGGCCTGCAAGCCGGACCTTCTCATCGCCGATGAGGCCACCTCCAACCTGGACGTCACGGTCCAGGCCCAGATCCTCGACCTGTTGCAGGAGCTGAAGGAAACCGAGATCACCTCTATTCTCATGATTACCCACGACCTGGGCGTGGTGGCTGAAAGCTGTGACCGCGTGGGGGTGATGTACGCTGGCACCCTCTGCGAGGAGGCCGATGTCTCAGACCTCTTCGCAGGGCCCAAACACCCCTATACCGTGGCCCTGATGGACTCGGTTCCCCGCTTCCATCAGGAGGGAGAGTTAAAAACCATTGACGGTGCGGTGCCCAACCTCGTTGATCCCCCTCCCGGGTGCCGGTTCCACCCCCGATGCCCCCACGTGATGGGGGTCTGCAAGACCGAGGTGCCCGAGCTGAAAGCCATTGGGACAAATCACAAGGTGGCCTGCCACCTGTATGGAGATAAGGGGGAAAACGATGTCTGAAGAGACCATCCTGGAACTTGTGGACGTCAAAAAGCATTACCCTGTCCTGGGCGGGGTGCTCAGGCGGGAGGTGAACTCCGTCAAGGCGCTGGACGGTGTCTCCCTTGCCATCAAGCGGGGAGAGTGCCTGGGCATCGTGGGCGAATCCGGGTGCGGAAAAACCACCACCGCAAAAGCCGTGATCCGGCTACACGACGCCACCTCCGGCGCCATCTTCTTCCTGCCCAAGGGTCAGGAAACGCCGGTGGACATCGCACTCCTTTCTGCCAGGCAACTCAAAAAAAAGAACCTCCGCCACCGGCTTCAGATGGTTTTTCAAGACCCCACCACCTCCATGAACCCCCGCATGCTGGTAAAGCACATCATCGCAGAACCCATCATCGAAGGGGAGTCCCTGACATCCCTTGAACTGGAAGACCGGGTGGTGACGCTTCTGAAACTTGTGGGCCTGGACCGTTCCCACCTCTACCGATACCCCCACGAATTCTCAGGGGGACAGAGACAGCGCATCGCCATTGCCAGGGCCATCGCCACCAACCCGGAATGCCTCGTCCTGGACGAACCCACGAGCGCTTTGGACGTATCGGTGCAGGCCCAGATCCTCAACCTGCTGCAGGGGTTGAGAAAAAAAATGGGCCTGACCTACCTCTTTGTCACCCACCACCTTCTTGTTGTGAAGTACATGGCCGATCGCATTGCCGTGATGTACCTGGGCAAGATCGTTGAGCTTGCCACCACAGAGACTCTCTTTGAAAACACCCGCCACCCCTACACATGGGCCCTTCTCTCCGGCATCCCCGACACCAAGCCCGACAAAACCCGGCAACGGGTCCTTTTGAAAGGCGATGTTCCCAGCCCCCTCGACCCGCCCTCCGGCTGCCGGTTCCATACCCGCTGCCCCTTTGCCATCGCCACCTGCCTGAAGACCGAACCCAGCCTCACAGATATCGGAGGCGGCCACATGGTGGCCTGCCATCGCCATGGCGATACCCAGGCCCTGTTCCGCCAGTACAAAGACGCCACATAATTTTCCGAAGGCGGAGGAAGAAAAGAAAAAGGGTCAGGCAAATATATTAAAAATGTGTGGAGTACTTGAATCGGTCGGTTCGAAATAAATGAAGTGGAAAAAAGGGGTCAGGCAACTTTATTATCAGAAAAAAACCATGCAACGGACATACGATCCCGAAGGCATGGACCCTGCTGCATCATTCTGTTATAAAACAGGCGTTTTAACATTCTGATTATTCATAACACGGCAGGCCACAGAAAAACGCGCTAAACCAACATACCTGTTCAGGTTTTATATATATGAGGCAACCAATGGATCCAATTCTTGAAGAAAAATATCGCCGGCAAGGAGAAATGCTTGCCAACAGAGCAAAAAAGAACCACAAACACCTGAAAAAACGTTTCGCCAAACAGGGAATCGAGGTGTTCCGGGTCTATGATTGGGATATTCCGGAAATCAGGGCCGTGGTTGACTGGTACGCAGGACATCTGGTTGTGGGAGAGTACACCAGGGCTCAATCAACACCCGAGTGGCTCCCCATGATGGGAAAAGCCCTGGCCGAGACATTTGACGTTCCCATGGAAAGGGTCCACCTGAAACAACGCAAAGCAGGAAGGCAAAACGGCAAACGATACGAACGTATCGACCACACCGACACCAAAATCATTATGGGGGAAAGGGACCTGAAGTTTTACGTCAACCCCTGCGACTATGTGGACACCGGCCTCTTTTCCGACCACCGAAACACACGACTTATGGTCCAAGAAATGGCCCGCGGAAAAGATTTCCTGAACCTCTACTGCTACACAGGGGCCTTTACCTGTTACGCCGCCAAAGGCGGTGCAGCCACCACCACCAGCGTGGACCGCTCCGAAACTGCGGTCAACTGGGTCAGGGAAAACCTAGAGCTCAACGGGCTCTCCTCTGAAAACAATCAGGTCATCCAGAAGCACACCCCTGATTTTCTTAAAAAAGCAAAGAAAGAGGGACGAACCTTTGATCTCGCCGTGGTGGACCCACCATCCTACTCCACCACCATGACCACTGGGGAAGCATTTGATATCGTCAAAGACCACACGTGGCTGCTGAATGCCGTCGTCTCCATCATGCGCCCGAACAGCACGATTTTCTTCTCGACCAACCATCAGAATTTCACGTCAAAACTGGACGTTCTTCCGATCTCCAGCTTCGAAGAGATCACGGAGCAAACCATTCCTGAAGATTACATCAGCAAACGGAAAACCATTCATCGGTGCTGGAAGATCATCGTGTAAGGGACGGGACAAAAATATAACAGACAAAAACAATGCCTCCGGCGGCGAGGTGTGCCACCTCGAAAGCAGGTTGCGAATGCGCTTTCCCCTTCGTTCCTCAGGAAAAATCACATTCGCTATTGATTTTGATTGGTCTGAATCTATTTTTTAAAGCCTGTTTATTAAACTTTTTAAAAGCTTAGCCCCCGGCAGGGCCGCCGGAGGCATCTTTAACTTAGCTGCCTCCGGCGGCAAGATGAGCCACCTTGAAAGCTGGTTACCGCAGCGCTTTCCCCTTCGTCCCTCGGGTTAAAGCACAGCGGCATTCATGTGTGACTTGTACATTTATTTTTTGTCTGAGCGCTAACGGATGGGTGCAACCGAAAATCTCACTTTTCAGGATTGACTCACTCGCTTTAGCAGAAACAAACCACCGAGCCCCTCGAACTCTCTGGGTATACGTGCCCTTTTTCGAGGGGTTTGCTCCTTAAATCGCCGACACGTCGCTTCCACAAAAACACGAGAACCGATAACCCCGGACTCGGTAAAATGACGTATCCTCCCTCTGAAAAGAGTGGCTCGGTTGAGTTTAAAGCCATGGGCCTCTTCCTCAGCCAAAATGCTCTTGGAGATGTTGGCCTTTCCCTCTTTTTCAATGGCTCCGGCATGATACATGTATTCACGATACCTGACAAACCGCTCTTCAGCGTCCAACACACCAAAGTCCACAAGCCCAAAATCAAGGGAAAGAAAGCCGTCCCTGTTCCCCGTCTGTACATGGTGCCCGATGGAGCACCACCTGTAATCCTCCGGTCTTTTGACAATTCCCGCGCGAACAGGGTTTAAATCAATATAAGAGAGGCAGTTTACAACGGCCTCTCCCCGTTCCAGGATCACGCTTTTAAAACGCTCGCCCCACAGGGTGCCCTTTCGGTCGTATCGTTTGTTGTAATACCGAGAAAAGGTCTGCTTGATCTCTTTGATAAACTCAGACAAATTGCACCATTTGCTTCGAAAATGAGACATCTTCCCTTCAGGAAAACGGCTTTTTTCTCCATACAGAAGTCCAAAACGATGCCTGATCTCTTCACCTGACGCCGCCATCTCCGGGTGCATCATCACCAACAGGTGAAAATGGTTGCCCATGATGGCATAGCCGAGGATATCGACGAAATAGACAGCACTGAATTTTCGAATGATATCAACGAGTGTCTCTTTTTCTACATCCCCAAAGGGCAAACCGTCCAGGGCCGTTCGCGAAATGATATGATACGCAGTGCTCTCTTCGGATACTACCATTCTCAGACTTCGAGGCATTGGGACCTCCTTCATCGGATCATGGCATCGTCGTGCAGGATGCTCAGTTCAAGGGGTGGATAATGTGAATTGATTGTACAAGTATAGCGATTATGAAATGGAAACACATCGAGATGTTACTTTATGATACACAACAGTACGTTTGTCAACTTTGTTTTGCCTGTCCCCTTTACACCCCTACACAGACATTCGTTAAAGGGACCAGCTCCCGCCCTGTCGCTTTACTTTCAGGGCACCCTCGGGCATGGGCACCTTAGATGCGTGATTCAGCTTGCGCAGCCAGATGCACCGCAAGGCCTGCTTCCAGGCAGAGTTCTCAAATGCCTCATCACGCCATTTTTCGCCTTCAGCCACCTGTTTTTCCATGACCTCCCACGCGGCGGCATAATCAAAGAGGGGCCAGCGGGTCCCGGCTTTGTAAAGATGTTCGGGTGATCGCATCTCAAGGAGGGATCTCATTCCCTGTCCGTAATCAAACCGTTTCCAGTGGTACCCGGCGTAACAGATCTGCTCCGGGTCCCCGGCCCTGGTGAGGGCTTCAAGGCCCCTTACCGCATCGAAAGTTTTCCAGTTAAGGCCGGCAAGGTAGATATGCCGGGGGCCGGCCCATGAAAAAAGAGCCTCCATGCCGCGTTCATAATCAAAGCCTTGCCACATCCAACCGCACCGATACAGACTCTCCGCATCCCGCAACCCGATGACGGCCGTCAGGCCTTTATCGACATCAAAGCCTTCCCAACGCAACCCGGCTTTGTAAATGGCCTGGCCGTCGCCCAGCACAACAAGGCGGGCAAGCCCTTGAGCCACCGAAAACCCGTCACCGACGGCTCCCATCTCGACAATCGTTTCCGCATCTACATCCTTGCCAATCGTCACTGCCATGCGCCTTGCCTCATGTGTCGGGTTTTCATCTTATTTTGCCTGTCCCCTTTTCTCAATTCACTGTCGCTCCAGCCGGATGACTTCGCCAAAGGGAGCGTGAAACCCCTGGGCATTGGAAGGAAGAAGCCAGAGGGTTCGGGGGTAAGGGACGAGTCGCTCCAGGTCGTAAATCTCTCCGTCGGTGATCACCACCACCATCTCCCGGTGATGCGCCAGGTAGCGGTTGAAAAGGGATGCAAAAAACGTGGTCCCGCTGTTCCCCGATCGGATCAGGCGCCAGTCGCCCCGCCGGTAGCTACACAGCCGGGTATCGTTGCCCCCTTTGACAAAGCGCTCCCCCTGTTTTTCCGGGACGAAAAGGGTTTCGTCAATGCAGAGCAGGTTGATCCGGTACCCGTCCAAAAGGGCCTCCACCGCACCAAAGGCCTCCTCAATATGCTCAGGCCGGGTCACCATGGACGCAGAGAGATCAACCACCACGGTCAACAGCTTCTTATCCACGTAGTGCCGTCCCGCAGAGTAGATCCCTTCGGTAAAATAACGCCTGTTGAACCGGGCGGAGCTGTACTCCCACTCCCGGGACGGCGTGCCCCGGTCCACAATGGTGCGAATCTTCCGTTTTAAAGGGGAGGTGTCCACCTTTGCCACCCTCTGAATCAGTGCGCTGATCTCCTGAACGAGCCGCTCATCACGGGCCTTGAAATCCTGGCCGGAAAGCACCAGGGCCTCACGGACGTTTTTTTGGATCCTCACGGCGGCCGAGGCGTCCTCCATGCGGTGGATCCCCGTGGGAAGCTGCTGGCCCTGTCCCGGGGAGAGGCACCAGTCCCCGTCACATGTCTGCCCCTCATCTGCAGCCGGCATCCGGGAGGGTTCGGGATGTTCCGGTTGCTCGCTGCTCCCACTGGACCGGAAGTTTTCCTTAAGCCCCTCGGCAAAATCCCCCAGAATAGCCGGTTCATCCGTCTTCAAAAACCGATAGACACTCTCCCACGCCGGGTCAAGCTCACCGGTTTTCTCGTAAAACTCCCGAGGAATCCGAGGCAGGCCCGAAGGGAGTGTAAGCCCTTGTTCCCCCGCGGAAAAAAAGGTCGCGCTGTGGTCGTCCATCCACGAATTGATCACCATGTCCTGGGCCATGTTCTGAAGGTACGGGTGTTCATCCCGAAAGCCCCGGTGGTCGTGCCCGAACACCCCGTGCATCATCTCATGGACCAGAAGCCCGATGCGCTCTTCTTCGGTAAGCCCAAGGGAGAACTCACGGTTGTACAACAGGGTCACCCGGCCTGCCCGCACGGTGAGGGCAAGGGTGGAAAGACTCTTTTCCTCGGCGAAGGTGACCATCTGATAAAAATAGGAGGTAAACCGACTGCGCTTCCAGAGCGCTTTCAGAGACGATTCCCAAGGGTTCATGCCGGTATCTTCTCCCCGTCGAAGACCACATCGGTCAAAAGGGAGAGAACCTCTTCCCGCTCACCGCCCTCACAAACAGATCGCACCGCATCGGGAATCTGTGAAAAGACCCCGCACTCCCGCAAGAGCATGAGAAAAAAGCTGACGCGGGCATCGGATCGGGACGCCGCCACATACTTCACCAAAAACCCCAAAGGCACCAGCAGCCCCTCGTCCCCTGCCATCTTTTTCTCCCGTATGCGTGTCACCGCCCCGGACACGGCCCAGAGCAGGTCCTCCACGGGTACCTCTCCCGCCCTGAACCGGACAAAGGCCCCTTCGTCACCGGAGAGAATCTCATGGGTGGTGAGCTGCCTGGGGGTGAGGATCTGGGTTACGAAATCCGAAGCGGCCAGCTCCCCCACCAGGGAGGCCAGGACCTTTTCCACGGACCCGCGCCGGTGGCCGGAAAGGGCTGTGTAAAGAGTGGCCTCATCACCCAGACCATAAGAGAGTCGGAGGGCCTGGGAAGCCTGGTGCCAGCCCCGGGGGTTGGGGTGAATGGCTGCTGCATCCCAGAGCCGCTCGGGAAAGCGGGAGATATATCGGACCACCGTCGGATGGATCCCGCTTTTGCGCGCCCAGTCCAGCCAGTGTTCCGCCGCAGGCTTCAGGTGAAAGATGCCGAGGCGACCGTCCAGGGCGCTGTCGTCAAAATCGGTGATGTGGGTGTGGTCCTCTTCACCCAGGTTCCCCGCAATGACGATGACCGTCTTTTCCGGCAGCAGGTGCTCCCCGCACCGCCCCTCGGTGATCACCTGAAACAGGGTCTGGATCACCGTGGGATGGGCCCGGTTCGCTTCGTCCAGAAACCAGACGATGCCGTCAAACCCTTCCGGGACCTCCTCGGGGGGAATGAACCGGGGACGATAATAGACCATGCGCCGGTTCTCGTGATCCGGAACCGGGTACCCCCCTAAATCGATGTTCTCCTTGAAGGCTAGCCGGGTATCGATAAAATATCGGTTTTTGCGCTCCGCCGCCTGCTTCACGATGGATGACTTGCCGATCCCCGGATGCCCCACGATCTTCACGGCATAATTTACCTGCCCGTCGGCGTCCAGATAGCGGTCCAGAATCTCCGCCATCTCCCCTGCATCCACCTCCACCGGTCGTTTCTGCATACCCTTGCTGCCTCCCGGAGGGCAGCCATCATGCCGCCCGCCCACTTCTCGGTTCCTGTACCATGACGGCCCCAGGGCCATGCGTCGCTTCGCCTACGCCTGTTGCCATCATTGTTCACGCCATCAGCACAACATACACCATTTAGAATAACCATTCTACCCATGACTGCGACGCCGCTCCGCAAAGGGAGCATACCTTGCCGAACACGTTTTGACACAACCCGAACACGCATGCTAATTTGAAGGCCGGTGATTCCGACATCTCCCCACAGGTTTACACCCCTTACCAAGCCCTTTGAGCACCATGCCCGACAAACAGTCACAGACACGATGGAGAGTGCCCCATGCCCCTTCGACCCTGGATGGTATGCCTGCTTCTGATCAGCGTGCTCCCCTTGGCGGGATGCGATGAATACACCGCAGATCCCGGAGGCCCCCTGGGCCCCGGAAACTGGGAACTCAAGCTCTCGTATGGAGGAAAGACGCGGGCTTTCTACCTGCACGTTCCCACCGATTACCGGGCAGAGCCCCCCCTTCCCCTGCTGCTCTCCTTCCACGGATACCGGGACACCCCCGCGGGCCAGGCGGAAAAAGACGGCTTCCCATCCCTTGCGGACAGCGAGCGTTTTCTTGTGGCCTACCCGGAAGGCATGGGAACCCCCGGACTCCTCGGGTGGAACGCCGGTCCGGCCTGCTGCGGCCTGGCTGAAAACAACGCCGTGGACGATGTGGGCTTTGCCCGCCACGTCGTCGCCCACCTCACAACACGCTGTTCAATCGACGGCAGGCGAATCTACGCCCACGGCCACGCCAACGGAGGGGGCATGGCCCACAGGCTGGGCCGGGAAGCCTCGGATCTCTTTGCCGCGATCTCCGTCTCCTCCATGCCGGTCCTCGTGCCCGACATCACACCGCACTATCCCATCCCGGTCATTCACTTCCACGGCACCCAGGACACCACCATCGCCTACGGCGGCGGAACCATCCCCCTGGAAGGCGCCCCCTACATCGGGGCCGAGGCGAGCTTTGCCGACTGGATTATAAAAAACGGCTGCACCGAAGGGACCGCCGAGACCCGCTACCACGGGGCCAGCTGGTGCACGACCACCAGCACCTGCGACGACGGCGTGACCGTCACCCTCTGCACCCTGAAAAACGGCACGCACAACACCCTCTACGACCACGGCGACATCCATGTCAGCCGAATGTCCTGGAATGTCATGAAAGACTGTACGCGGTAAGAATCGACACAAAATAAAACAAAAAAAAGCCGTAACTATTCAGCTTATGCCTCCGGCGGCCCTGCCGGGGGCTAAACTTTTAAAAAGTTTAACAAACAGGTCTTAAAAAATCTTTTTGGGTGAATTTTTACTTTAAATGCGGATGTGATTTGACCCGAGGAACGAGGGGCAAAACGCTTCCGCAACCTGCTTCAAGGTGGCACACCTTGCCGCCGGAGGCTGTTTTTTTTGAGCTGAATAGTTACCGCCGGATTAATATTTCCATTTCATCAAGGCATCCATGCCTTTCTCCTCAATCACCTGCTGCCTTTTGGCTCGCTCTTTGTCCACCCCGGCAAGAAACCTGTCCACGGCCAGCTCCTCCCGCCTCAGGCTCTCCTCCAATAACTCAAGGGGTGACAGGATTCGCTGCTCCGCAACGGCAAGCTCTTCCTCCAGCACCATGCCATGGCGACTGAGGTGCCTCTCCACCTCTGCCTTCAGGCCCTGGGTCAACCGCTTGGTTTCCCTGGCCACGGCCTCATCAAAACGTATCGCAAGGTAGGCGTCCACATTGCTCACCAGGTCCCAGCGCCCCTCTCCGCCTACAAAGGTCACCACCGAGTCCACCTCAAGGGCCGGTACCCGACCCAGGGCTCCCTTGAGGGCCTGCTGAAACCAGCGAAGATCACCACTGTCTCCTGTGACCTCCCCCCCGGTTACGGCCAGAAGGCTCTCCACACGGACCTCCTCGCCCCGGGCGCGGTATGCCACCGTTACATCAACCTCTCCACCGGTAAGGTGCACCCCCGGTGCAAGGACCATCTCACCCTGGGGAATCCCCCTGGCACGGACCGTCACCCCTTGACGGTAAACGTCGGAACGGCAGCTGACGTCCCCCTTTACCTCCATGCGCCCTGCCTGAAGGGGTGGCTCCCCTTGCAGATGAAACGTGAAGGGGTCCCCCGTTTTGGATTCCCGACTGGACAATCCGGTGACGGTCCCCTGCAACAGATACGACCCGGCGTTGATTTCCAGATCGGCATGCCGGACCCACAGCCTCGGCCAGGGGCGGGGGGGCTCCCCGGATTCTGCCCCATCCTCCTGCAGGGCACAGATCAGAGCCCCAAGGCTTTCCAAACGCGTCACCATGGGAATCAGCATCTCGGCCTGGTGATAAGAAAAAAGGGTCCCTCCCACATCCTTCAAGTCCGGGGCCTTGGTGTGGACCAGGGCCACCGCCCCTTCGACGTCCTGAGCCACCCAGCCGCGATACGCAGAAGCCCACCGTCGAAGGCGTGCCACCTCTGCCTCGGCAGCGCCCCTCTCGGCTCGGAGCTCCCTTTTCATACGCTTTAAATCACGCTTAAGGCCCTCCCCCTTTTCACTCAGTGCCGCCAGGGCCTCCGTGCTCTCTGCTTTGGTGGGATCCTCCCCGTCAAGGGACTCTCCCACTGCCCGCAGGGGCCCCTTGAAATCATGGGCCCTTAAGCGCCACTGCCACCGGGTAACCCGTGCCTTGATATCCGCCCGGGCCCTGTCCACGAGCCCGGGGGTCTGAAAGTCCACCCCCGCCATCACCTCTCGCACGATCTCCGGGCTTCCCCGGTCACCAAGGGACAAGGCCGGGAGCTCCTTTGCATCTGTTTCCAGTTTCCTGCGCAGCCAGAGTGACAGGGATTCCGGTGTGCTCTCCGGTCGGGGCGATGCGTCCACGACCCGTGCCTTCACCCGGCGCCCTTTGCCCACGCTCACCCCGTTTGCCGTCAGGCTCTCCACCACGACACACCCTTTCAAAAGCGGGGGACCGGCCAAGGTCAGGCGACAGGATCCCGTCTCCACCACATTTTTCCAGGGATTATCAGGGTCGGCCACCACCAGGCGCTCCCACGCAAGGGTCAAGCCAAAGGGACCGGCCTTCACCCCTTCCAAAGACACCTCGGCACCCACCAGTGCCTCTGCACTGTGGGTCAGCCCATAGGTAATAATGGGGTTTCGACACACCCAGAGCAGCGCCACGGCCACAAGGGGCAGGCCCAAAACCGCGGCAATCCCGATCAGCCATTTTTTCATGGGGTTCCCTTTCATGCTGGATAAACGGCAACGCATACGCGGAGACACCTCGCAACCCGGCATAGACAGGGTACCGGTATCACCACTAAAAAATATGCATCATCTGCGGAAAAAAGGGAAGGAAGAGGAGGAGGGGACGGATACAGACATGCCTCCGGCAAAAGAAGTGGTCATCATTTTCCAGGCCATGGGCATCCATGTCTTCTATGGTTAAAGTACATGGAAAAGCCTGCCTCCGGCGGCGAGGTGAGCCACCTCGAAATCTGCTTGCGAATGCGCTTTCCCCTTCGTTCCTCAGGAAAAATCACATTCGCCTTTGGTTCAGATTAAACTGAATCTGTTTTTTCAAACCTGTTTGTCAAACTTTTCTAAAGTTTGGCTCCCGGCAGGGCCGCCGGAGGCATCTTTAAAACCTGTTTGTTAAACTTTTTAAAAGTTTAGCCCCCGGCAGGGCCGCCGGAGGCATAAGCTGAATAGTTACACTCTTTTCAGCCCATCATTTTCCCATAAAATATCCGGGTCAAGGAGACGACCGGAGATCACTATGGGTGGTAATTGAAATTGCTTGAGTTGTCCGTATACAAGCCGTCCTGGGGCAGATACGCGGGATAGGTGTAGGTCGCCTCGGCGTGGGGCTCCCCATGCCACCACTTGTAGAGGGACTCGTTGATGTGCTCCCCACGGTACTGAAAACTCGTGGCAACCAGCTCATTATAGCCTGTGATGATCTGGTACCCGAAATGGGGGCTCTCCCGATCAAGGCCAATGCGCAGGAACATCCCGCTGTGGGTATTGCTGTTGGTGGGGTTGTCGGGAACCGCTGCCATATAGGCTTCGCCGTCGGGAACGCGATAATCCCGCCCGAAGTAGTAGTGGTCCACGAGCATCAGCATGGAGTCCCGCTGAAGGATCACCGGCACCGGGGTGCTGTTGAACTCCTTGGCAAGGTCGCTGGAGCCCTGGAGCATGGGGATCCCCAGGATACTGCCCACCTGCCTCGATCGGTAGGCGTTTTTCGGACTGAACAGCCCCGTGGCCCGTCTGAAATCCACCATGAGATCGGCCTGCAGATCGTTGGTGCCGATGATGATATCGGTGAGGCGGCGGTCGGGGTCATTGATGTCGTCGTATTTCATGCGAATCACCAGACCGTTGATGATGGCCGGGTTATCCGGGCTGGCCCCCAGGCGCAGATTGTCCAGGCTGACGTCCCAGTCCAGGTAATTTCGATTCTGATACGTTTTTTCCGAGAATTGAAACAGGGGGACGCCGATCAAATTGGCATTGTTGTCGGCCTGAACGCCGTCCACCCACAATTTCTGCCCTGTGGAGACTTTGTATTTGGCCATGAAAAGGTCGTCATCGGTCCACGGCACATACTCCGTTTCCAAGGCCCCGTCCTTAAAAAGCTGATACTCCATGGCATAGCGCTCGGGCGTCTTTTCTCCGCCGTACATTCTGTAATCGACTTTAAAGGTCCTGTGCCCGTCCACTATCTCATTTTTCTTCCACTTCTGATTGATCCGCGGGTCAAAGTCCTCCATGCCCGGGCCACCATGCACCCCGGGGTTCATCCCTTTTCGCGTCACCAGGTCTGTTTTGTCCTTGTAGTAATAGCCCATGCGGACCTGGTCGATCTCCGCATAGGTCTCGATATAGGTATCGAAAAAAAGGCGCACCGTGTCCTGTTCAATAGAGATCGTCACCGGCCCGGCCTGGGCATCCACCAGGGCAAGGGCCGCATCGTCCAGGGGCTCCATGGCCCCCACAGGATCTGCCGAAAAAAAGCACACAGAAAAAAACACCCCTGCAAGGAGGCGCCCCGCCATCTTTGAAGCTGTCACAAACGCTCTTTCCGCCACATACTGTCCCATGCTCGCCCCTTTCCTGCGCCACCTGCGCCCGTTCCGACTCAATTCCGATACACCGTGTAATCGCTGTTGATGGGATAGGGTTCCCGGATCTGCCAGAACGAGGTGTCTTTCACCAGCCTGTCCCCGTCATACACGTTCTCGCCGATGCGGGTGCGGTACTGATCCCACCCCGACCCCACCGGACCCGGCTCCGGTCCCAACCGGTCCATGAACGATGCCACCCCCCTCCCCATGGGGTTGTACTCCTTCTGCCCTGCGGGAATGGCCTGGGCCACGGGAAGCTCCCCGGCCCGGTAGGTGTACAGGTGGGGGTTCGGGTTTGATAGGCTCTCGTTGACGGCGGTCTCCAGCTCATAGGTGGTGTTCCGCCCCGGAAACTCGATATACAGCTTTTTCACCCGAAGCCCTTCCACGATGAGGGGCCCCATGGAGTTCCCCCCCAGGTAGCTGTTATCGCCGCTGGAGTTGTAGCCCATCGTCTCCTCCACCCGGATGGCTCCGTGAAGAGGCATGTTGAGCACCATGCAGGACGACTCATCCGGGGAGTCGTCGCTGGTTCTTGTCTTAAAAGAAAGGGTCATGGGGCGTTCGACAATCTCGGAATAATCCACGCGGTCCTCGTCATCCACATAGTGAATGGGAAAGGCGATGCTGTACTCCTGGTTATCCCACCCGTCGTCTCTCAAGTCATCGGTCAGTTGATCCCTGTGGTTTTCATGGAACGGGATGCCCTTGTTGCCGGCCACATAATCGGTAAACCCCACCTGGCGAAGGTTCCCGATCATAAAACGCCCGTCGTACATGTTGTTGACGGACCGCTCGGCAGGGACGTCCGTGCTCCCCCAGGTGCGGGTCATGTCCTCATAGTCAGCCTCAAGTGCCTCCCTGTCCCCGGGCCCGTACCCGCCTGAGTCTCCCGTGCTGTTCGCGTACATATCGTCGATGCTGTTTTTTTTGTAATGCCCCAGATGGTCGTATGCAGGGTCCAGCTCTTCGAAGCTCTCCCTCAGATGAAACCCTTTCATCTGGAAAAATGTCAGGCCCTCCTCCCGGGGGGCTCCAATGGCCACCGAATCGACGGAGAGACGGGTTCCGATCTCCATGGCAACCCCCTCACCCGAGCAATACCCGTCGATCTCGGGCATGGCATACAGGATCATGCGCTGATCAATGAGCTGCAGGCTGGAGAGCCCCAGGGTACCCAGGGCAAACAGGTCACTCTCGGTGCCGTACCGAACCTCCAGGTTGCCTTCCACCGGGGTGCCGTCAGGGCCAACGGTCAAAAAGGCCCCCCCAAGCCCCACGGCCTCCAGCACCACCACCTGCCGGTGAGCATCATTGACCTGTGGCTCCTTGTCCAGGGTATGGGTTTTGGAGACATGCACGAAGTCATCTTCCTTCCAGACGTCCGTGGCGAAATAGGGGCCGGAATTCTCTGGATAGGCAAAGGCTTTTGCCTCCATGTCCACGGTACCGTGGGCACGAAGCGCCAGGGACACATCGCTGAGGCCCAGGCTCCCGTAGCTACCCTGTCCCTGTCCCAGGGAGTCCCGGTTGTCATAGGCAACGTATCCCATGCCTGCGCTGTTGTGGTGGACCATAACATCCTCAAAAGCCAGTCGAATCCCGTTGGCCGCGTGGGTCTGCGCCAACCCCTCGTCGGACAGGGGGGTCAGGGCCTCTACGCACCTGCCCGTCATCAAATAAAACCCTGCGGCCATCATCGCAACGAGAAGGGGTCGTCTCAGAATCGGTTGATTCATGGCATGAAGCCTCCGGCCTTAAACGGTAGATAATCATGTCGGGATAGAACGTGATGCATTATATGAATACCTACTCCCGTTCGCAAACATTGTTTACAGTTTTTTACTCAGAATAATCACAACACACCCGAAAAGGCCTTTGGTTCATGCTTTCCCAAAGCCTCATGACTGACAACCAAAGGCAACCCCAAGAGGAACATTGTTACTTTCAGCTAAAAAAACAATGAAAATCAGGGGACTCGGGCCACATTGAAAAGAAGAAAGGTGGGACATGGTCGCCAGGTTGCAAGAATGCACGCGACCCCATGAAAACATGACAACTCTTGGATAGTCGATACCCCCTGTCGCCAGTGGAACCTACCTGATAAACGAAGGCCTGGAGCGTTCGCGAGTCGGGCCCTGTTTTACCGGCCGTGGCGGGAGGAGTCGTAGTTGTTGAGGTACACGAGGATGGAGCCGCTTTTGGATTTTTTGCCCTTTTCCCAGGCCCAGGCAAGGACAATGCCCTCCTGTTTCAGGGTTGTCATCCGATCGGCAATGGTGTCGGGAAGGACGGCTCCGTGTTCGGAGTGGAGCCCTTTTCCCACAATGAGGCGAAGGGTGTAGGTGCCCACGGAGAAGGCGCGCCGCACGTAGTGTTCGGCAGTTTGATCGGCCTTGGCCGCGGTGTAGCCGTGAAGGTCCAGCTGGCCCTGGGGAGCCGGGTAGCGCTTGAGCCGCTCTTTGACGGTGAGGGTGCGGGCCTGCTCAAGCTTGTCCACTTTTTCGCTTAAGAGCACCTCCCCGCTCTTCTCAGACAGGGAAGAGGCCAGCAGCTCGGCGAACTCGTCACTCTCCTCTGAGGCGGGAATCTGGCCCTGTTCCAGGATGGGCAACCCGTGGCGATCCCGCTGCACCTTTTTCGCGGGGGCAACCTCCTCGGAAGCCTCCCGCTTCAGGGCCGATGGCACAATGCGGTCCCCTTCCCTTTCGGCCTCTTCAGCCATGAGGCCAAAAAGGTCCTTCTCATCGGAAAGAACCAGGATCCCGTTGCGGTTTCGGTTTTTCTGTTTTTTCTTCGGCGGAGGGGCCGGCCGGGTCTGTCGGGGCGCGGGCTTCGGTTTGGGCGGTGCGGGGATATCGTGGGGGCCCTCTTCCTGGAACAGAGACGCCAGGTCCTCGTCTGTGGAGAGCACGGAAATCCCGTGTTTTCCCTTTTTGGGGGCTGCCTTCGCCTTTCCGGAAGACCGGGGCGTTGTCTTCTTATCGGGTGTCACAGGGGGAACCGGGGGCGCAGCAGCCGGAGGGTCAACGGGGGCGTTCTCCTCCACGGAGGGCTCTGGGCACGGATCCCCATGCGCTTTTTCGGTCTCTTTTTTCTTCAACAACTGCTTCAGTTTCTCAAACATCCCCATACCCTGTGCCCCATGTGTCGTTGTAACGATTCAGCCCCAAACAGCCTCCGGTGGCCCTGCCGCCGAAGGCGAACTGAATAGGCTATTTTTCACCAAAGGTCAAATCCACACAAAAAAGGGGCGGATAACCGCCCCTTATCATCATGGCCTGTGTTCCCGGGATCATCCCCTGTCAGGCACGATCACCACGTCAATACGCCGGTTGTTGGCGCGTCCCTGGCGGGTTTCGTTGGAGGCCACGGGTTTGTCCTCCCCGTATCCCACGGCGCTGATCTGGTCGTCGGTCACCACGGAGTTGGCGATGAGGTAATGACGCACCGAGTCTGCACGCTCTTTGGATAGCCTTTTATTGACTTTATCGCTGCCCAGGGAGTCGGTGTGCCCCTCGATGACCACCCGGCACCCCGGAAACTCCTTGAAGGTGTCCCGCACCTTGGCCAGGAGTCCGAAATACTTGTAGTCGATCGCCGATTTTCCGCTGGAAAAGGAAAGCCCGTAAAGACGGATGATGATCTTGTCTCCGTCCATGAGCACCTTCCCCTCCTCCGGGGTAAAGGCGTCGCGGATTCTGGAGATCTTCATGTCCTCAAGGCGCTCGGCCTCCTTCTGGCGTTTCAGGGCCTCCTCGGCTTCATGCTTGCGTGCCATCAGGTCCTGCTCAAGCTTGCTCAAACTGGCCACCGAGGTCTCAAGATCCGTGACCTTGGCCTTCAGCTCCGCAATTTCGCGGTCCTTGGCATCGTTTGATGCCTTCATGGCCTGCACCCCGTCCAGGAGCTGCCAGGTGGCGCCACTGACGCCCCGGTCAAAGGTAAGGGTCATGTCCAGCCCCTGGGCGATCTTGACAAGCTGCATCTCCATGTCGATGATCACGTCCTCAAAGCTGTACTCCGCCTCCACGAGTTTGCCCACCCGGGTGTGGATATGCTCGGTGTGGGCCAGTTCGTACTCGGCATCCTTCACCAGGGCAACGGCTTCCGCGTTGTTGTAGCGGTTCTGGTCCAGTTTTTTCTCAGCCAGCACCACCAGGCGCCGGGCTTTATCAAAGGTCTTCGTGGCATTGTTCTTTCGCCCCAGATCCTCGTAGCGGGCAATCTTTTCCCGGGTTTTTCCAAGGAGGGCGTGCTTGATGGTGTCGAGCTCCGCGCTCCTGAACAGTGCCTCGGCTTCTGCTGCCTGCCCCCGGGCCTTGTCCACGTCGCCGTCTTCAAGACTCCTCACCGCCCGTTGGAATTCAGATTCCGCCTTGGACATCAATTTGCTGCTGTATTTTTCTGACCCGATGGCGGCGGCATCCTCTCTGGCTTTCATCACGGTTTCAAAGGTCACCTCAGCCGTCACGCTGACGGTCATGGCACGGGACAGGTAAGACTCCGCCTTCTTGAGTTCCTTGCGGATCCCGTTCAGGTTCCGGCCCTTGTTGAAGTCGTTCAGGGCGTCCTGATAAGCTTCCATGGCCTCACCAAAGGCTTCCGGGGCAAAGAGGTAGGCCCGCTTCTCTTTGGCCTTGACGATCAGCGCTTCGGTGCCGTGGAACAAAGAGTCCCGCGTCTCATTGCCTGCAAAACCGGTTTGCCAGAAGCCAAGCACACATGCCGCCATGACAGCAGCGGCTATCCATCGAATTGCAGTCCTTCTGACAAAACCCATAACACTCCCCTTGATCCTGTATTTTGAGGTTGTTCTCGTCCGGGTTCACCGGTCGACACCTTAACTCAAGCCATATCGAATACTTACTTATGATAAACACCCGCCAAGTTTCAACCTTAAAAAAAAGCCCCCGGTCACCTGAAAACCCCTCCTGTGCCTGAAAAGGCCCGCATTTTCAGATACCGACTTGCCATTGAATAAAAAAAACGGCCATGGTTCCCTGGCTGGTGGCGATCAATTTTATCAAATATTTTATGTGATCTCCCTAAACTCAGTCGCCCCTTCATCCGATGTGTATAGGTATCAACCTCTTTAACAACATCAAACTGGAGTTCTGCGGATGTTCAGGGACATAAAACTTCGCGGCAAGCTGATCCTTGCCATTTCCACCATTGCTTTTCTTTCCTACTTCATCACCATCACAGCTGTAACCTTGAAAGTACGCAGCTCTGCCCATCACGCAGCCATCGCCCAGGGCCAGGAGATCGCCGCCCGGTACAGCGCTGTCATTTCCGGAAAGGTCGACGCCTCCTTCAACACGGTAAGGGCCCTCTCCGAGACCATGGAGGCCTTTAAAAAAGCGGGCAGCTTCAACCCCCGAGAGGCCCTCAACCAGATCATGACCGAGGTGCTGGAGAACAACCCGGAGCTCCTGGCTGTCTGGACCGCCTGGGAACCCAATGCCCTGGATGACCTGGACGCCGCCTTCGAAAACAAGGAAGGCCACGACGCCACAGGCCGCTTCGTCCCCTACTGGTACCGCAACGGAGACACCCTGGCCGTCACTCCCCTGGTCAATTACGACAAAGAAGGCGAAGGAGACTACTACCTCGTTCCCTTGCGCACCGGCCGTGAAACCATGACCCCGCCGTACCTCTATGAGGTCCAGGGCAGCAAGGAGGCCATCATCAGCCTGTGCGTGCCCATCGAATTTGAGGGCAAGGCCGTCGGCGTCTGCGGGGTGGACGTAAAACTCTCCATCTTTTCAGAACTCATCAAAGGACTGAACCCCTTCGGCTCCGGCTACACCTCGGTCATCGCCAACGACGGCACCTACGTGGCCCACCAGATCAACCAGGCCAAGCACGGTAAAAGCTCCGGCTCGTCTGAAAACTGGATGGCCGCAAAAAAAGCCATCCAAAACGGGCAACCCTTTGAGTTCGAGGCGATGTCCCGGGACCTCAACACCGACATCGTCCGCATCTTCGCCCCCATTCCCTTTGAAGGCCAGGACACGCCCTGGTCCTTTCTGGTCAACATCCCCATGGCCCAGGTCATGGCCGAAGCCAACGCCATCGGCTGGCTCATCGTGGGCATCGGGGTGGCTGCCTTTGTTCTCCTCACCGCTGTGGTGATCTGGGTGGCGGGCTCCATTGCCAAGCCCCTGCGCCGGAGCGCCTCCCTGCTCGAAGAGATCGCCAAAGGCGACGGAGACCTCACCCAGCGCCTGGAGGTCCAGTCCAAAGATGAGGTGGGGGAACTTTCCGGCTGGTTCAACACCTTCATGGCCGACCTTCAGACCATCATCGGGGACGTCAAGGGAAATGCCGTCTCCGTGGACAGCTCCTCCGGAGAGCTCCTCACCATCTCGGGCTCCCTGTCCGCATCTTCCGACGAAACCCACAGCCTCGCTTCCCAGGTGGGGGAAGAGGCCGGAAACATGGCCATGAACCTTGCCACCATTGCTTCGGCCATGGAGCAATCCACGGCCAACATCAACAACGTGGCCGCCTCCGCCGAAGAGATGACCGCCACCATCGGCGAAATTGCCGCCAACTCAGAAAACGCCCGGTCCGTATCCGACGGAGCCCTCTCCGATGCCATGGAAACGGCGGAGCTCATGAACAGCCTGGGCAACGCCGTGGACGAAATCGGCAAGGTCACGGACACCATCACCGAGATCTCAGAACAGACCAACCTCCTGGCCTTGAACGCCACCATCGAGGCGGCCCGGGCCGGAGAGGCCGGAAAAGGTTTTGCCGTGGTGGCAGGCGAGATCAAGGACCTGGCCGGGCAGACCGCTGCGGCAACCCTTGAGATCCGGGGAAACATCCACAGCGTCCAGGAAAAAACCAACGTCTCCGTGGAGAAGATCAACGCCATCCTGGGAGTCATCAAAAACGTCAATGACATCGTGGGGGGCATCGCAGCAGCCGTGGAAGAGCAGTCCGTCGCCACCAGCGAAATTTCCGCAAACATCGGCCAGGCCTCAGCCGGTGTGGGAGAAGTCAACGACAACGTGGGCCAGTGCGCCACAGCCGCCGACGCCATCAACCGGGACATGGGCAACCTCAACAACGCCTCCAGCGAGATCTCCGACGGCAGTCACAAGGTCGAAGAGAGCGCCCGGGAACTTAAAGCCATGGCCGAGGCCTTAAACGGCCTGGTGGGACGCTTTAAGATTTAACCAAAGGCCCAACAAGAGTTACAACGCAAAAGCCCGAAGGGTTTTATACCCTGCGGGCTTTTGTATTCACATATCATCGCTACACAACCCGTCAGCGAATGTGATGGACCTGAGAACCGAAGGTCGGGAGCATTCGCGCCCCCTGCTTACCCTTCCATCACCCGGTGGATCTCCGTGGAGAGGACCTCCATGGTAAAGGGCTTCTGGATAAACCCGTTGCACCCCGCCTCAATCATTTTTTCCGCGCGCCCTTCCAGGCTGTACCCGCTGCAGAGGATCACCCGCACCTCGGGGTTGATCTTTTTCATGGCCTGATAGGCAATATCTCCTCCGGCATCGGGCATCACCACGTCCAGGAGCACCAGGTCGATATCCCGGGCCTTTTCCCGATAGACCGAGACGCACTGACTGCTGTTCTCCGCCTCCAGGCAGAGGTATCCCAAGCCCTTGAGCATGGTCTTTACCACCTCCCGGATTTCCGGTTCATCGTCCACCACCAGCACCGTCCCTTCGCCGCTGTGTATCGCAAGGGGCGAAGCTTCATCCTCCCAGCAGGGTTTGGCGGTGGCGGGCAGATGGATGGTGAAACAGGCCCCCCGGCCCTTCTCGCTTGTCACGGTGATGGCCCCTTTGTGGTTCTTGACGATGCCGTACGCCGACGCCAGGCCCAGGCCCGTGCCCCGCCCCATCTCCCGGGTGGTGAAAAAGGGATCGAAGATCTTGCTCTGGGTGCTCTTGTCCATGCCCACACCGGTGTCGGAGACCGCAACCGTCACGTAGGCCCCGGATTTAAGGTTAAAGGCGGCGGCCAGTTTGTCGTCCAGGTCCGTCATCCCCGTTTCGATGCGGATGCGTCCCCCGTCCGGCATGGCGTGGGAGGCGTTCAAGTAGAGGTTCAGGAGCACCTGCTCCATCTGGGTCCGGTCGATCTCCACATTGGGAAGCCACTCGGCCAGGGATTCCGAGATCATGATCCCTTTTCGGGTCCGCCCGAACATGGAGAGGCTGCTTTTCACCACGGTGTTCACGCTCTCCGGCCGCACATGGTACCGCCCCCCCCGGGCAAAACCCAGGAGCTGGCTGGTAAGGGCGGAGCCGCTGGCCACCAGCTCCTCGATTTTTCCGCCGCGCTTGTGGACAATGTCCCCGGGGCTGGTCAG
The DNA here is from genome assembly GCF_900101345.1 of Desulfoluna spongiiphila. Taxonomy (GTDB): domain Bacteria; phylum Desulfobacterota; class Desulfobacteria; order Desulfobacterales; family Desulfolunaceae; genus Desulfoluna; species Desulfoluna spongiiphila. Next base: position 79,516 of record NZ_FMUX01000003.1, read on the forward strand.
GCTCATGATCAGGGAGATGTTGCCCTGGACAGCCATGAGAAGGTTGTTGATATCGTGGGCAATGCCGCCGGCCAGGGTTCCGATGGCCTCCAGCTTCTGGGCCTGGAGGAGGTGCTGGAACAACCGGTCCTTCTCCTTTTCCACGCGGCGCCTCTCGTCGAGTTCCCCCTGGAGCTTGCTGTGCATCATGGCATTGTTCAAGGCGATGGAGGCCAGCTCCGCAAAGCGGGCAAGGACCCCCATGGCTGTCTCTTCCATCTCAAACTCGTCGCCGAACTGGGCAAGGCCCATGACCCCTCCCACGTTGCCTTCCAGGCGTATGGGCACGGCCACAGACGCCCCCAGGGACTCCAGGCCGGGGTGGCCCTTGACCCGCCCGCTCCATGTTTTGTAGTCTTCCACGTACAGGGGACGATCCGTCTCCCACACGCGCCCCACCAGCCCCTCCCCGATGCGGGTGGGCAGCTTGGGTACCTCCTCAAAACGTCCGGAGGTGACAATGGGATAAAGCTGACGGGTGGACTCCCTGTACTCAAAATAATACCCGCTCTCCATGGACATGAGCCCGCCGGCCCGCCTGAGAAGAAGCTCCAGGAGTTCGTTGAACTCCAGGTGACGCATCAGGTCCAGGGTGGTGTCGTGCAGAGCCTCCATCAGGGAGTTTTTTACCCGCAGTTTCTCTTCGGCTTCTTTCTTCTCCGCGATCTCTCTTAGCAGCGCCCGGTTGGCCTTGCGCAGGGCCCCGGTACGCCGCGTCACGTTCATCTCCAGGTTGTACTGCTGGGCCTCCAGCTGCTGCCAGTTCTCCACCAGCATCCCGCTGAGGGCCCCGAAGGAGAGAGAGAGTTCGCGAATTTCCGTGGTGGTGGAGCCATCTGAGATCTCATCAATGTCCACGCTCCCCAGCACTTTACCGATGGATTCCGTCTCCGCCCGTTTCCTCAGCAGCAGGAGATTTCGGTTGAGACGGCCCAGCGGGGCAATGCTGATGCGGATCAGGATCAGGAGCCCCGGAATGACGGTCAGCAGGATGGCCGCCCCCCCCGCCAGGACATCCGTGGCGCTCTTTTGGATATGGGCCGACAGCTCCCGGGTCGAGTAGCCCACCCTCAGGCAGCCGATGGGCCGCCCGATGTAGCTCACCTTCATGCAGGTGTCAAACACCACCTCCCCTTTGGCACCCCGGGGGGCTCCCTTGTAAGCGACGGGCTCTGAAAGGGGCAGCTCCCGCACGGTAAACTCGTTGGAGCGATAGCGCACCGACTCCTCGGATTGCGGCGCCTCAGCAATGCACCCCGGCTGCCAGGTCCCCACGCTTTTCGTATCCGACGAGAACAAGATCCGGTCGTCCTTGTCGTGGATGGCGTAGTACAGCATGTCCCCGTTGGACTGCAGGGCCATGTCCAGGGTAATTTGAATCGTCCGCCAGTTGGAGTTGTAAATGTTGTGGCTGATGCGACGGGACAGGTACCTCGCATCCCGTTCCATGAGCCGGTAGGTGGACTCGGTGGCCCGTTTCTTCTGGGAATAGGTCACCAGGCCCGAGGTGACAAGCACCACCCCCAGAACAAGCACACTCACCACGACCAGAAGCTTGGTCTGCAACCGCATGTGAAACGCCATAAACTGCTCCTAATCCACGGAGATTTCATGTAAAAAAAAGAGTGAGGCCGTCTCCGGGGCAATGCCTTCGAGCTCCCCGCAGCTCATGACGGGAAAGTAGACGGAAAAAGGGCCGCCCAGCGCCGGGTGGATCGGCTGATCGTTGATGCGGTAAACCAGCATCACCTCACAGGAGAGGATGGGCGCCACGGGCAAGGTCATGGGGCGCCCCGAAAAGGGGGTCAGGGTGAGTTTTTTCCCGGTGACGTCCTCTCCGTCAAAAAGCGCCCCCAAAGGAATGGCCGTCACCCGGCACGGCTGTTTCAGCTTCGGCAGGTCCCAGCGGTACCCCAAGGGAATGGAGAGATAAAGGGTCTTGTGCTCCGGGCGAAGGGCATCCAGATCGGAGAGGGCATACCGTGTTGTCCTGCCACCGACGGTAACCGTCACCCCGGGATTGTCCACGTAATCCGGAATCAGCGTCTCCACGTACCAGCAGTAGGCACTCTGATGCATCTTCAAATCCGGGGGAAACAGAAGCTTCAGGGGCCCTCCGAGGTACTGGCTGAGGGGGTTTCCGTCCCGCTCTGAGGCAATGATCACGTCTGGGTTTGCCGCAAGTCCGGCAGGCAGATACACCGTGTATTGATCGCGGCCCACCAGCGTAATGCCCTTCATGCCCGACACCCCTGCCCGCTTGAGAATCGCCTGGAGGGGGACCCCCGTGTACCGAAAGGCACCGTCCGAACCAAAGTTGGGGTCCACCGAGGTGACGGTCACCACCTCACCCGCACAGGCATCCAGAGCAATGGACGCAAGGGCGTTCCCCTTTCCTGTGCCCATGACCTTGATGCTCCCGGTATGGGAGGCCTCCGCCGAGAGGAAAGGGGCGCTGGTAAAAAGCAGCCATGCACACACACAAAAATAAAAGGAGCCGGATCGCACGGTCATGTCCTCACCATGGTGGGTTAAAATAACATTGGGGGCCTCATGTCATAGAAAATACACGTCTAGAAAAACGTATCGGACGTCACGGGCGAATAGTTAAACCCTATGTAACCATTCCGTTCAAAATAGCCTCCGGCGGCCCTTCCGGGGGCCAAACTTGCGAAAAGTTTGACAAACAGCAATCTGCCAACATTTCTCCTACATAGCCTGAATGAAAACGAATGTGATTTTCCCCGAGAAACAGGGGGGAAAGCGCATTCGCAAGCAGCCTTCAAGGTGACACACCCCACCGTTAATTTTAATCGGGAGAAGACCAGAATCGTTCCAGCACTATCCGTTCAGTGGTCTTTATCGTGGCCACCGCGCCCTTTGGTTGACCATCGACGAGATGCGCGGTAGGGTTGCCCTCATCCATAACAACATGCAGGGATTTGCCAGACAACCACGCCGACCAAGGAGCCCCATGATACCCCCTTTGTTTGCCGCCGGATTCCAGACCGTTTTTTTCTCCATGCTTCGCATCGTGGTCGTTGCCCTGTTTGCAGGGTTCCTCGTGAGGCGCAGGGTCATTCGTTCCGAAGACATCGACACCCTGTCCCGCATCACCATCCATGTCCTGCTCCCCTGCCTGATCCTCACCTCGCTGATCACGCGACTCGACACGGCCTCCACCCCCCTGTGGTGGGTCCTTCCCCTGGCCTCCATGGCCATGAACCTAGGGGGCCTTTTTTTCGGATGGCTCCTCTTCGGACGCACCACACGCCACCACCCGGAGCTCATCGCCATGTGCGGCATCCAGAACTCCGCCTACCTGGTCCTGCCCGTGGGCCAGGCCCTTTTTCCGACGACCTTTGACACCTTCGCCGCCTACTGCTTTCTCTTTGTCATCGGAAACACCCCCATTCACTGGAGCTTCGGTGTACGGCTGGTGGGGGGCAAGGGCAAAATCCGCCTCAAGGAGATGGTCAACCCGCCCCTTGTGGCCAGCCTGGCCGGGATCACCATCGCCCTTTCTGGGCTCTCGCCCCATGTGCCCTCCCTTGCCTTGGATGCAACAAGCCTTCTGGGCAGCGCCACCATCCCCCTTGCCACCTTCATCCTCGGAGCAACCCTGGGGGAGGTGCGCCTGAAGAGCCTGCCCCCCTGGCACCGCCTCCTTGGCCTGACGAGCATCAAATTCGCCCTCATCCCCCTTGCCACCTGGGGGTGCATCTCTGCCTTCAACCTGGCGGACCACAGCCACCTGATCGCCTCCCTCTTCATGATCCAGGCCTCCGCCGCACCGGCCACCAATCTCATCCTCCAGGCCCGTGCCTACAACGGCCGCACAGAGATAATCGGGGGCGCCATGCTGGTCTGCTACGCCGTCTGCCTGCTCGCCATCCCCTTCTGGCTCACCCTGGCCGCGCCCCTTTAAACGCAAAAACGCCTCCGGCGGCCCTGCCGGGGCCAAACTTTTAAAAAGTTTGACAAACAGGTCTTAATGGCTCTTTTTGAATAAACTTTTTAAAGGCGGATGTGATTTGGCCCGAGGAACGAGGGACAAAACGCATTCGCAATCTGCTTTCGAGGTGGCACACCTCGCCGCCGGAGGCATTGCTTTTGTTTTGTCCTGAGCCCTCTGTGGATCTGTGATTAACCCGGCTTTAATCATAGAAAGCATCGCCCTTGGATGATTTGTTTTTGCAGAGCCCCCTGAAGGCATTCGCCCTGCGGGCGTCACCGGCTGCCCTTGCCAGCAGGCCGGGATTGCGCTAAAAGAGACGGGTTGTGACGACTGCAAGGAGGAATGGATGGAGAGTGCACAGGACAACCTGGCCCGGTACCTGGAGATGGAAACGATCCTGAACCGTTTTTTCGGGATCTTTGATTTTTGCCTGAAGGGATGCGTCCTGCCCGAATTGGAGCGAAACGGCAACCAGCCCTTTGCTGCCTGCTGCAAGGACAAATACTACAAGGTCTACGACCTGGACCATCCCAGCTTTGACCTGCTGAGGGAAGAACGGGAACGCCTCTACGGCAAGCCCGAGGGTGTAAAAAACTCCAGCCTGGTGAGCCCCTGCGAGTACCACACCGACACCGGCTGCGTCCTGCCTACCTGCAAAAGCCCCATCTGCCTTGCCTTCATGTGCCGAAAGAGCATCGACGCCCTGCGCGAGGGTTACGGCATTTACACCTACGACTACCTGGGGTTCAACTACGCCCTGGAATGGATTCTCACCGGGGACATGTCCCTTGCCGACTACACCGAATTCCGCCAGAGCTGCCTGGACATGATCGACACCCTTGATGCGCAGTCGGGCAAGGCGCACTGACGCCAGGACAAAGGGACGCACAGCCCCATGATGCGTCCTCCCAAGGCCCTTTCACACCGGCTCCCCCCGATGGTCCCTCCCCATGGAAGCCGTTGATTCTCCTGCTGTTCTCTGGTACCTTCGAATCATCACAGCCCTGACCGTTTGCCACACACAAAAAATCCGTCCGCACACCCAGAGGGGAGCCCATACCATGAAGATGCGCACGCTTGCCTTTTTCGTACCGGCCCTTTTTCTTGTGACCTCCTGCACCACCCTCATGAATCTCATGCCCGAGGTTTCCATGAAAAAGCGGCAGGTGATTTACGACATGGTTGACGCCATGGCCTTTCCCGAAGCCCGGGAACTGGGACGATCCAAAAATCGCCGTATGGGCCTGAAAAAAGGACAGTGGATTACGGTCCTCCAGGAAACCCTGGGCGGCGATAAAAACGTCTCCCTGACCACCACAAAAGTCATCTCCGTTGACGGCACCACCGTCGTCATGGAAACGGAGAGCCGCTCCGCCTCGGATGACGCCCGTCCCCTCCACAGCCAGGTCACCTTCGAAAACTACCCGGTATCAGGGAGCCTCTCCTACACCCGGGACGAATACGACCGGGTTGCGAACCGGCTCCGTATCACCCGGGTCCTCACCCGCGAGGGCGACGGCCCCGTCACCGAAATGCCCCCTGAACTCCTGGCCATGGCCCGGACCATGACCGACAGCGCACTGGCCGGATCCACGGTCCGTGTGGGGGAGGCCGAACGCCAGGCCTACGACGGGACGTATATCCGCACCCCCAGCTGTTTTTCTCACCGATACACCCTCTCCGTTGCAGGCATCACCTCCAGCGGTCGCAGCCTGAGCCACAGCTCCATTCCGGTCAACGGCGCCATCCTCATCGAAGACGAACACGCCAGAGCCACCACCGTTGCCTACGGATACAAGGGGGCCACCTCGGTGTTTCAGCCATAATTATCCGGGGTCCTATCTCTGAACACCCTTGAGAAGGTGGAATCCGCCATGGCTAAATCGCCGTTCATCAACAGATTATCACGAAGAGATTTCTTAAAAAGCACATCTGCCGCCGCCATTGCAGGTTCCATGGCAGCAACCGGGTGTGCCGGGCGAAAACCCGTGATCATCCCTGACGCCACCGGGGAACCGTTGCCTCCCCGGACCCTTTTTGGCAACGGGCGGCTTGTCTCCCTGCCCGACGGCCGCGTCACCCCGGGCTGGTCCCTGCTGATTGAGGACGGGCGCATTGTTTATGCCGGTCCGGACAAGCCCTTTTCCGGCATGGAGGCCCGACGCATCGACCTGGCCGGAGAGTACCTCCTCCCCGGCCTGATGGACGCCCACTGCCACATGACCCTCCCCTCGGCCGCAAGCTTCTCCCCCCTGCTGGGGCCGGCCACCTGGCGACAGCTCAGGCGAAATTTCGAAAACCAACTCGCCTCCGGGGTCACCCGGGTCCGGGACATGGGCGCCATGCCCCCGCTCCTGCACACACTGGTCCGCGAGGTGGAAAAAGGCGAGCTGGCCGGACCCGATGTGATCACCTGCAACGCCATATTCAACGTGGACGGGGGCCATCCCGACATCACCCCCTCCGATGTCTCCTGGCTCGCGGCCATGGGCAGCCTCTTCACGGGCGCCCCCACCGTGGCGTTCAAGGAGGAAGAGCTGGCCTCGGCCTTTGAGGCCAACTGCCGAAATGCCGACTTTGTCAAGATCACCCTGGACAACACCTCCCTCATCGCCGGCAAACCCTCCATCAACCGCTACAGCGACGATGCACTGCCCGCCATTTTCCGCCTGGCCGATGCCGCCGGCAAACCCGTGGCAGGCCACGCCATGCGCCGGTTCGGCGTGCGCCGGGCCCTTGCCTACCCCATCCACTCCCTGGAACACACCGTCTCCGACGGCCCCCTGGACGAAACCACCCTGCAGAAAATGGTCGATAAAAAGGTCTCCGTGGTCCCCACCACCATCCTGGCCAACCTCTACACCCTCCTGGATCTCGCCGAACCCATCCCCAAAGGCCTCCTCTCCCGAAGGGCCTACCTGGAAGCCCCCATCCGGGAGGCCTACCTGGCCTCCGTCACCGAAGCGGACGTGGAGCCCGCCATCCACCACACCAACCTGGCCATGCTGGAGACCATGCAAAAATACCCTTTTTCCGAGCTCTACACACGCGGCGATTACACCTTCAACCCCCACCAGTACCTTCCCATCCTCACCCACGGCAGGCAAAACCTCATGCGCATGAAAGAGGCCGGTATCCGCATAGGCTGCGGCACCGACGCAGGGGTCCCCTTAAACTACCACGGCACCATCGTTCGCGAGCTCCAATGCATGGCCCGCCTGGGCTTTACCAACGCCGAAGCCCTCACCTGCGCCACCTTAAACAACGCGCACATCCTGGGCATGGAAAACGAGGCCGGAACCCTTGCGCCGGGCAAACGCGCCGACGTCATCACCATGGCAAAAAACCCGGTAAAAGACCTCGCCGCCTTAAACGATCTCACCCTTATCGTCAAAAACGGCACCGTGTACGAAAAAACGTAAAAGCGTGCCTCCGGCGGCAAGGTGTGCCACCTTGAAAGCAGGTTACGAATGCGTTTTCCCCTTCGTTCCTCAGGGAAAATCACATTCGCCTTTGATTCAGATTAAACTGAATCTGCGTTTAAAACCTATTTGTTAAACCCGTCGTTATAAGATCAGGCAAAAGTTTAGCCCCCGGCAGGGCCGCCGGAGGTATCTTTAACTTGGCTGCCTCCGGCGGCGAGGTGAGCCACCTCGAAAGCTGATTGCCCTTGCGCTTTGTCCCTCGTTCCTCGGGAAAAATCACATTTGCACGTGAGTTGCATCGGCTTTGGTGAATTCACGGTACGACACGCAAAAAGCCCTGATGATCTGCAAAAATCATCAGGGCTTTTTTGTGTTCTCTTTAGCGAAGGGAAAGCTCCTGCGTTGCCCCCTCGGGATACCCGTATCCATCACAGGCGAAGACAGGAAAAATTCGCGCCCAGCTTTCGAGGTGTTTTACCTAAAAGGCGTTGCTGCCTTCGCAACTGGAATCATTTCGGTAAAATCAAACGAATCAGGAAAGCCCATAATCGTTTTTCAAAACGCTGAAATGGGCATCTCCTGCAGAGACGCTGGCCGAATTTCACCCTTCACGCGAATGCCCCGAAAGCACCTGCATAACGGCGGCCTCCAAGCATTCGCCATAGGGTTTCAAGGTGCCCCCACCTTGCCGCCGGAGGCTGTTTTTTTCACGAAAAATCAAACAGAGCTGTGGTGTTGTTCCAGACGGTGTCGGCAAGGAGTTCCACGTCGTCGCCACGAACCGCTGCAAGCTTGAAGAGCACCTCGCGGACGAAGGCGGGCTCGTTTCGCCTGACCTTGTTTTTGTGGGGTGCGGGGGTGAGGTAGGGGGCGTCGGTCTCCACGAGGAGACGTTCGCGGGGAATGGCAAGGACCTGTTCCCGGAGGTGTTCCCCCCGTTTCTGGATGGTGACGATGCCGGTGACGCCGATATGGAGCCCCATGTCCAGGTAGGCTTCCATCTCCCGGGTGGAACCGCTGAAGCAGTGGACCACGCCGCGCAGGCCGTCGAATCGGTGGGTGGAGAGCATCTCCAGAAACCGACCGTCGGTGTCCCGCTCGTGGAAAATCAGGGGAAGGTCGAGGGATTGCGCCACCTCAAGCTGGCGGACAAACCATGTCTCCTGCACGTCTCTGGGGGAGTACATGCGGTTAAAGTCCAGGCCGCATTCGCCCCAGGCTTTGACTTTTTCGCTTTTGGCCAGCTCGGCCAGACGGGCCAGGACGGCCTCGTCGGTATCGGCGGCGTCGTGGGGATGGATGCCCACGGAGGCATAGAAAAAATCGGAACTGTCGGCAAGGGCCGCGCAACGTTTGGAGCTTGCTTCGGAGACCCCCACCACCATGGCCCTGATCACGTCGGCGGCCTCTGCCCGGGCCACCACCTCATTCAGGTCATCCTGGTAACTCTTGTCATCCAGGTGACAATGACTGTCTATAATACGCATATCGCTGTTGCTTTGCTCATCGGTGTTCAAAAGAGGATGCATCCTCCGGGAGGCCCGAAAGGGGCGAACCGGACCGGGCCATCACGCGGCCCACGCACATCACGCCGGGTAACTCGGCTTCAATGGCCGCAAGGGTATCCGGGTTGCAGGCAAAAAGCAACTCGTACTCTTCCCCCCCGGAGGCCATGTACGAGAGGGGGTCCTCGCCTGTGGCCCCGCACCAGGCGGCCAGGGCCCCGCCTGCCATCTCCTCTGTCAGGTGAAACTCCAAGCTCACCCCGGACTCCCGGGCCAGGTGCCCGGCATCCCCGGCAAGGCCGTCGCTGATGTCCATGGCGCAGCGCACCCGGTGTTTTCTAAGCACCTCGGCGGCATCGAACCGGGCTTCGGGCTCCTTAAAGGCTTTCAGAAGCTCCGGGAACCGGGTCTCTTCCGTTTCCAGGCATCGCAGCCCGGCCCTGGCAAGGCCCAAAGGGCCGGTGACGCACAGGAGGTCCCCGGGCTGGGCGTCGGATCGGCGGGGCATGCGCCCCTGCCCCTCTCCAACGGCAAACAGGTCCAGGGAGAGTTCGGACGACTGGGAGGTGTTTCCCCCGCCCAGGTCGCACCCATACCGCTTCAGGGCTGCGCCCAGGCCGTCGTAGAGCTCTTCGGCCACGGCTCCGGGGAGTTTGGGCGGAAGCCCCAGGTTCACAAACAGGGCCACGGGCTTTGCAAAGGAGGCAGCCAGATCGCTTAAGGTGACGGAAACGGCCTTGTACCCGATCTCAAAGGGGGTTTGCCAGTCACGCCTGAAGTGCACCCCTTCCCGCTGGGTGTCCGTGGTGATCACCGGTTGGGCAAGCCAGGCCAGGAGGGCTGCATCGTCCCCTGCGGCCACGCGGCAGGGCCGGTACAAGCTCGATCTGGGGGGCCGCCGTTTCACCAGGGTCTCAATGAGCCCGAATTCTCCGGTTTCTTTTGGGTCTGAATTCATTGGGAAGCGCCTTCGTATCAGGTTAGGGCACACGCAAAAAATAAATGTACGAATCCTATGAGAATACCGCAGTGATTCAACCCGAGGAACGAGGGTTAAAGGGCTGCGAAAACCAGCTTTCAAGGTGACTCACCTTGCCGCCGGAGGCAGCCAGGTCAAAAACGCCTCCGGCGGCCCTGCCGGGGGCCAAACTTTTGAAAAGTTTGACAAACAGCTAATTAACACAATGCCCTCACCATGCCTTGAATGAAAGGCGAATGTGATTTTCCCTGAGGAACGAAGGGGAAAGCACATTTGCAACCAGCTTTCAAGGTGGCACACCTTGCCGCCGGAGGCTTTTTTTTTGAGCTGAATAGTTACGCTTTTTGTCTGTTTTATTTTTGCGCCGGACCTTAGTCGAAGAGACTGGCCATGGCGTCAAACCGCTTGAGCTGGTTGTCGCCGTAACGGGCCATGAGGCGTCGCACCTTGTCCATGGATTTTTCCACGGTCAGGGTGTCGGGGTTCTTGGAAAAAAATTTATCGGCGTAGCAGATGATTTTCTCTTCCAGGGTTTCGGGCTGCAGGTCCCGGTGGGGCAGGGGAAGATCGGCGTCGATGATCTCTTCGGCGGTGAGTCCGGCCCCGGTATGGCGCTCGCAGACGCGGGCATGGCCGGGGAGCCCCTCTTTCAGAAGCATCTCGGCACCAATGACGCCGTGGCGGATATAGGGGGCCTCCCCCCGGCACCCGATCCCCGGCGCCCAGGTGTGGATCATGCCGATGTCGTGGAGCATGGCCGCCTCGGCAATAAACCCAAGGTCCGGTTCCAGGTGGGCCACCCGATGGGCGACGGAAAGAGCTTTTTCCGCCACGCAACGGCTGTGGGCCAAAAGCACATCAAGGGCTTCCGGCCCGTTGCCGTAGTGGGCCTTTAAAATGGCATCCACGTTCAGGCTCATCGCTTGCGCCTCGCCATCAGGGCCGATTCGATAAAGGGATCCAGGGCGCCGTCCATGACGGCCTTGATGTTGCCGGACTCCTCTTCGGTGCGGTGGTCTTTCACCATCTGGTAAGGGTGCATCACATACGAGCGGATCTGGCTGCCCCAGGAGATCTCGTCTTTGTTGTCGTGCATCTCCTGCATCTCGGACTCCACCTTCTGCATCTCCACCTGGTAGAGGCGGGACCGCAGCACGCTCATGGCGATCTCGCGGTTGCGATGCTGGGAGGACTCCTGCTGACACTGCACCACGATCCCCGTGGGGATATGGGTGATGCGCACGGCGCTGCTCGTCTTGTTGACGTGCTGACCACCGGCACCGCTGGCTCGGAAGACATCCACCCGCAGGTCTTTCTCCTGAACGTCGATGACGATTTCGTTGTCCACCTCGGGACAGACAAAAACAGACGAAAAGGAAGTCTGGCGCTTGCCGTTGGCGTTAAAGGGAGAGATCCGCACCAGCCGGTGCACACCGCTCTCCACCTTCAGGTAACCGAAGGCATTGGTTCCTGTCACCGTAAAGGTGGCCCCCTTGATGCCGGCTTCGTCACCGGGCTGGTAGTCCACCATGGTCACCTTGAACCCCTTGTGCTCGCACCATCTCGTGTACATACGCAGCAGCATCTCGGCCCAGTCCTGGGAGTCGGTGCCCCCTGCGCCGGGGTTGATGGATACGATGGCGTTTCGATCGTCATCTTTTCCATCGAGCATCATCTCAACAGAGAGGCTCTTCAATCGCTTGTCAATCCCTTCGGCCTGGCGCGCGACCTCCTCAAGGGTCTCCTCGTCCCCCTCTTCCATGGCAAGCTCCAGCAGGAGTTCACCGTCTTCGATGTCCTTTGTAAGCTCGTTCCAATTGGAAAAAAGGGTTGTCAGGCAGGAGCGTTCCTTAAGAACGTCGGTGGTGGCGTCGGGATTGTTCCAGAAGTCCTTGTGGGACACCTGGGCTTCAAGTTCTTTCAGTCGGAATTCTTTGCCAGGCAGGTCAAAGACAACCTCCCAGCTGTCCCAGGCGAGTACTGAACTCTCGAAATGCCTGCTTCAACTCAATTGACATGTTATTTCTCCTTAAAGGCTTGCCGTCAAAGTCGTGATCCCTGCAACTGCGGGAAACCCCAGTCAAAAGCGGGATTCGCCTGCAAGAAAACAGGGTTCCTCAGCCGGGATACACCCGGCCTCATCACCCTATCTACCATTGATCCCCACACAGTGAAACCGTTTTTTCGAGGGGCCTGTCCCCAAGGGTCCCGGGCACAAGCCCAATGCCCGAAAAGCCCCTCGTTTTTCAGGGGTTCCGGCGCCTGACGCCCCCGATGACAGGCCCCATGAGAAGGGCCAGGCCCGCGCACACCCAGGCAAACAGATCCCCGAAGCGCACATACAAACTGGTGAGGGACATCACCGGAAGAGAGGCAACGCGCCAGGCCTCTTCATACAGCGGGGTCGCCCCCGTGACGCGGCCCACAGGGTCCACAAACCCGCTGATGCCGGTGTTGGCGCTGCGGGCCAGGGCTCTGCGGGTCTCCACTGCCCGGAAACGGGCCATCTGAAAATGCTGAAAGGGCGCTCCGGACCGCCCGAACCAGGCGTCGTTGGTAAGATTCACGAGAAGGCCCGCCCCTGATCGCACCGACGCCACGGAGAGTTCCGGAAAAATGGACTCAAAGCAGATCTGTACCCCCACCTGCCAGTCCCACCCCTTGATGGTGTCTCCCTTGGTCCCGGCAGAAAAATTACCGGCGGAGGCCACCAGCCGCTTCACAAAAAAAAGAAGGTCCTGAAACGGAATGTACTCCCCGAAGGGAACGAGGTGTACCTTGTCGTAACTTCCGATGACCGCTCCCTCGGAGGTGACGGCATAGGCCCGATTAAAATAGCGCCAGCCCTGGCCTGCGCGCTCTGCCGCCGGTGCGCCGAGGATCCAGTCCGCGTCCCCTTGCGCCAGCCCCCGGTTCACCTCCCGGGTCAGGACCCCGTCCACGGGGTTGAGGTAATAAAAGGGCGTGGCCGTTTCGGGCCACACCACCAGGTCGGGCTTCTGCTTCAAGGCCTCCGCCGAGAGCCGCCGATAGGTCTCAAGGGTTGCAAACTGATAGGCCCCGTCCCACTTCACCGCCTGGTCGATGTTTCCCTGGACCACCCCCACCTTCAAGGTCGTTGCCTTGCCTTGCGCCTCATCCACCTGGGCCATGCGATGGGTGCCGTAAACAAAAGCCGCCCCCACGCAGGCAGCGGCCACAGCCATCCCCAGCACTGGCGCTCCCCACCCGCATCGCCCGCTCTCCCGATCCGCCAGGGGCACCACACACAGGGCCAGGGCGGTGTTTACCAGCACCACGAGAAAGGAGAGCCCGTACACCCCGGTGACATCCACCACCTGGATAAGGGCCAGGGAATTCTGCTGGGTGTACCCGAGAAGGCCCCAGGGAAAGCCGGTAAGGGCCATGGTTCGGAGGTACTCCAGGGCAACCCAGAGCACCGGAGCAAAAAGAAGGGAGAAAAAACCGCCCCGGCGCCAGCGGGAGAGCCCCCAGGCAAAGGCCCCCAGGTACGCACCCAGGTAAAGGCAAAGCAGGAGAAGGGCGGCGACACCTGCAATCCACGGAACGCCTCCGTACTGATGAATGGTGCCGATCACCCAGCGAAGCAGGGCCAGAAAATGGAGGACGCCGGTGAGATACCCCACCCGAAAGGCCCGTATCGGCGCCGATGTCAGGGAGATTACAATCAGGGGAACCAGCCCCACCCATGCCAGCAGCCCCAGGGCGGGCCTGGGAAAGGCAAAGGTCAGCAAAAATGCACCGGCGCAGGCCCAGAAAAGATCCGTCCACACCCGGGAACTTGACTCCCCCCGCCACATGGCGATGTCGTTTACAGATACCACCCGTTTGTCTCCTCACTCAGATGCGGAACGCCAGCAGCCAGAAGCTGCCCCATGTCCCCATGTATACCGGTCCTGTCAGCGGGCCCTCCGCCCGGGAACAGTGCCGTACGGCACCCCGTGCCCTTTACGTGCCAACTATTGACCAGGCCCGGGCGGGGTGTCAATGGGTTTTACACCCTCTTACGGTTCGCAGCCCGGCCAGAATTCCTCATAAGCACAAGATGTTGAACCCATATTTTATTTGAGATTTCCCAGGCGGTATGGTAAAAAATAAAAGTACATACACGCTCACTGCCGAGGCTGCGCCCTTTCCCTGGAAACCGCCTCACACCAACCGGGCATCGGCCCATTCCCGAAATGAAAAACCGTTAAACCGTCCTCGCCTCACCGGAACCGACACCTCAGCGAAAGGGTCACCAACACCCTGCCCTTTCTCACCGACGCCCAACCATGTCCCGAGGCCACCCGATCAAAGGGTGTCACGGCGTGCATGCCGCCGCCCGGCTCTACAGGCTCCTTGGCCATGGCCGGACGACAACCAAAACAGCCATTGACGCCACACCATCCATCCCTTTTTTAACGACGCATAGGTGGAGCATGAGTGAAATAATTCGAGACGAGAACAGCGTGACCATTCGACCGGGACGAGACATTGTCGCCTCCATGGCCGGCGAGTTTCGATCGGAGTTAAACGGAGAGATTGCCGAAGACCTGGAAGAACTGACCATCGACTTAAAAGGAGTGGAAATGGTGGATTCCGTGGGGATCGGCGTCATCATCGCCACCCACAACACCCTGGATCAGCACGGCGCCACCCTTAAGGTGATCAACATCGCCGAAGACATCTACGGCCTGTTTACCACCATGCGCCTTGACCGGCACTTCACCATTGAAAAGGCGGGGGGGGCGTCCTGAGGCCAGGGCACCTGCACCCAGAGGGCAGCCCATGGGCCCCTGCCCGGATCGGCCATAAAAAAAGCCACCCCTGTGGTCAGCGGTGGCTTCAAAAAATCTGGTCGGGGCGGCAGGATTCGAACCTGCGACATCCTGCTCCCAAAGCAGGCGCGCTACCAGGCTGCGCTACGCCCCGGATAATCGACAGCGAAACTAACACAGTTGCCGGGGCCATGCAAGGGCTAAAACCGCCCATAGAGTCAACGCTGGAGAAAGGCTTCGATTCCGGCTGCCACCGCCGATGCCACCCGCCTGAGGTGTTCGGGACTTTCGAGCCGTCCCTCCTCGCGGGGATTCGTCAGGTTGCCCACCTCAATGAGCACCGCGGGCATCCCGGCGCCCTTTGCCACCCCCAGGGGAACCCCGGAGTAGTCCACCCCGTCGTACCCGGCAAGAAGGGCCAGGGGCCGCTGCAACACCGTGGCAAGGGCCTGGCTCTCCGGAATATGAGGCCGATGGCCTCCGTCCCACCCCTCCACACGACCCGGGGCCGTCGCCCGCCCCTTGGGTTCCCGCTGAACAAAAAGGGCGATGCGGTTTGCATCCCGGGAGAGTCCGCCCCCGGCATGCAGGGAGACAAACAGGTCTCCGTGGAAGCTGTTGGCCAGTTCGACCCGGCGCATCACGGACACCCCGCGGTCCGACTCACGTGTCAGGCGAACATCGCAGGAGAGCCCCAGCTGCCGCTTCAACTCCAGGGCCAGGGCCAGGGCCACATCCTTCTCACGCGTTCCGTAGGAGCCGGTCACACCGGCATCCTCACCGCCGTGGCCGGGATCCAGGACCACCACGGGCCTTGTGGCGCCATAGCCTGCCCCGGCAAGCATCAAAACCATGACACAGGCGGAAACCAAGGCCACGGCCTGCGGCCCCCTTCCATTTTTCAGCATTCCTTCACCCCTTTGGCGGCGCTGCACGGGGAGGATGAAACCCGAAGCCCCTTCTCATCCCGCCCATCACCAATAGTATTTGACATTGCCCGAAAAATTTGGCTTTAATACACAGATTTAACCCAGGGTCCCCTGGAATCGCCCAAAATCTTGATTCCAAGGCCCTTTCAGGCGTTCAACGCCGCTGAAAACTATAAAAGATAAAGCGGCATTTGAACAGGAAAAAACATCCCTCAGGGGCCTTGCCGGAACCCGGCGGACGCCGTGGGATGATGACATTATGAATCAGGGCTGCACCCTCGCGCGGCCCATACGGGTATTCACCTTTTGCCGACCAAAGGGTGGGGTAACGTCAGCAGCAATCAAGGCGCATGTCGCCCGCCTGATCCCAGGCGGGCCAAAAGGGTGCCGAAGTGGAAAGGATCACAATGAATTTTACTGTAGAAGACGTCAGCAGCGTCAAGAAGACCCTGCATATCGAAGTGCCGAATGAAACCGTTGTCGGCGAACTGGATGCAGCATACAACCAGCTGAAAAAAACTGCCAAAGTCAAGGGCTTTCGCCCCGGCAAGGCCCCCCGTTCCGTTCTGGAGCGCATGTATAAGAATGATATCAGCGGCGACGTCGTCTCCAAACTGATCCAGTCCGCCCTCATGGAAGCGATCCGTGAAAAAGAGTACAACATCATCGGCCAGCCCGAGCTGGTGGAGGCTCCTGAGCTCGACCCCGCCGCCGACTTCAAATTCACGGCATCCGTTGAACTCCGCCCTGAACTCGGCGAGATCAACTTCAAAGAGATGAAGCTCACCAAGACCCTCTACAAGGCCACCGACGAAGAGGTTGAAGCCCAGCTCCAGATGCTTCGCCGAAACGGCGCCAAGCGTGAGCCCATCGAAGAGGCCCGTCCCGTAGCCGACGGCGACTACGCCGTGCTGACCTACGAAGGCTTCAAAGACGGCGAGTCCTTCGAAAACACCCCCCTCGTGGAAAACCAGCAGATGAAAGTCGGTGCTGCAGCCATGAGCAACCAGTTCGACGAGCAGCTCGTGGGCATGAACGCAGGGGACGAAAAAGAGTTCGAGATCACCTACGCCGACTCCTACGTGAACTCCAACCTGGCGGGCAACACCCTCACCTTCAAGGTCAAGCTCAACCAGATCCTTGTCGAGGTGCTCCCCGAGCTCACCGATGAGTTCGCCAAGACCATGGGGCCCTTCGACTCCATGGACGCCCTCAAAGAGGAGATCATCAAGAACCTCAGCGAAAATTACGAAAAAAGGATGGAGCAGGAGCTCAACGAGCAGGTCTTCTCCACCCTCATCGAGCGCCATGAGTTCGACGTGCCCGGCATCATGGTCGAGTACGAACTCGACGCCATCCTGGCCGAAGCCGAGCGTGCCTTCCAGATGAACGGCATGAACATCGAGCAGCTGGGCAAAAGCCGTGAAGAGCTTCGCGATCAGTACCGCGAACTGGCCGACAAGCAGGTGCGCCGTCACCTCCTTCTGGCCGCCATCGTCCAGCAGGAAGAGATGGAACTCTCCGACGAAGAGCTCGAAGCAGGATACGCCGACATGGCGGCCATGGTGGGCCAGCCCGTGGACGCCATCCACGCTTTTTACCAGGCCAACCCCGATAAAATCGAGGTTTTGAAGCTCACCCTGCTTGAAAAAAAGGCAGCGCGTCTTATTATTGAAAGTAGCGACGTTGACGAAGTGGAACCAACGCTCGAAGACGCCGATGCCGCGGAAGCGGACGAAGCGTAACGCCGAATTAAAACCAAAGGCTGCCCCTGGCGGGCAGCCTTCACCAAGGAGGAGACACTCGTGCCACTTATCCCCATGGTAGTTGAGCAGACAAGCAGAGGTGAAAGGTCGTACGACATCTATTCACGACTTCTCAAAGACCGGATCGTTATCTTAGGCACCGCCATCAACGATGAAGTCGCCAACCTGCTGGTGGCGCAGCTACTCTTCCTGGAGTCGGAAGATCCTGACAAGGACATCAACCTGTACATCAACTCCCCGGGGGGTTCCGTAACAGCCGGTATGGCTATTTACGATACCATGCAATACATCAAACCGGAGGTTGCTACCGTCTGTATCGGACAGGCCGCCAGCATGGGAGCCCTGCTCCTGTGTGCAGGGGCCGAGAAAAAACGATACAGCCTTCCCAACTCCCGTATCATGATTCACCAGCCATTGGGTGGGGCCCAGGGCCAGGCGGCGGATATCGAAATCCACGCCCGGGAGATTCTTCGCATGCGCGAAGAGCTCAACAACATTCTGGTTACCCACACAGGGCAGCCTTACGACAAAGTCCAGGCGGATACCGACAGGGATTTCTTCATGTCCGGCCTGGAAGCCAAGGAGTACGGCCTCATCGATCATGTCGTCAAGAACAGGGAAGATCTGGCGAACCTTGTAAAATCGGAGGAGTAATCCATGACAAAACAGTCGGACGGAAATGATAAGCTTTTCTGCTCGTTCTGCGGCAAAAACCAGAAGGAAGTCAAGAAGCTCATCGCCGGTCCCGCAGTGTATATCTGCGACGAATGCATCCAGCTCTGCAGCGAGATCATTGAGGATGAAGGCATCAAGGAGCCCCAGAGCCCCGAAGTGCTGCTGACCCCCAAGGAGATCAAAGAGCGCCTCGATGAGTATGTCATCGAGCAGGATCGGGCCAAGAAGGTCCTCTCCGTAGCCGTCCGGAACCACTACAAGCGGCTGGATTCGGCCATGAGCTCATCGGACGTGGAGCTCCAGAAGAGTAACATCCTTCTGATCGGGCCCACCGGTTCAGGAAAAACCCTTCTGGCTCAGACCCTGGCGCGCTTTCTTGATGTGCCCTTCACCATCGCCGACGCCACCAGCCTCACCGAGGCCGGCTACGTGGGCGAAGACGTGGAGAACATCATCCTCTCCCTGCTCCAGAACGCGGATTACGACGTGGAACGGGCCGAACGCGGCATTGTCTACATCGACGAAATCGATAAGATCGCCCAGCGTTCCGACAACCCCTCCATTACCCGGGATGTCTCCGGGGAAGGGGTGCAGCAGGCCCTCCTCAAGATCATTGAGGGAACCACGGCCAGCGTCCCCCCCAAGGGAGGGCGGAAGCACCCGCAGCAGGACTTTGTCAAGATCAACACCAACAACATCCTGTTCATCTGCGGCGGCACCTTTACCGGCCTGGAGAAACTGGTCCAGAGGCGTACCGGCGAAAAAGCGCTGGGCTTTGGCGCCACGGTAACCAGCCGGACCGACAAGAGCCTGGGTGAACTCCTGACCATGGTTCGACCGGAAGACCTCATCAAATTCGGGCTTATTCCTGAATTTCTCGGGCGCCTTCCCGTGATCGCCACCTTGAACGAGCTGGGCGAAGACTCACTGATCAAGATTCTCACGGAACCCAAAAACGCACTGGTCAAGCAGTTCCAGAAGCTGTTCGAGTTCGAGGACGTGAAGCTGCGATTCACCGATGATGCGGTGAAAGCCATCGCCCACGAAGCGGTGGAGCGCAAATCCGGTGCCCGCGGGCTTCGGGCCATCCTCGAGCGCTCCATGCTTGACATCATGTACGAAATTCCTTCCATGGAAAACATCAGCGAGTGCGTGATCAATGAAGATGTGATCCTCGAAAAAGAGGACCCCATCATTCTCTACGAAACACCGCAGCAGCAGGCCTAAGGGACACGGAAACACACCACGGCGAAACCTGACGCGCCGGACCGGCAAAAAACAGTTTCCCGTGCGTGCTCGTTCCCCCAGCCCCTTCGGCCGGCGCAATCCGGTTGACAGCCCTTCCGCACCCCCGCGGTGCGGAAGGGCCCCGGTTTGATCGGCGATCTCCCTGTCGGACCATCCCCGAATGCCCTTCAGGCCGCTGACCCTTCCTCCTCGACCAATACCTTATCAGATGATGGTGAAGAAGCTCCGATGATCAATATACCGAAGATATTTAAAAACGACGATTCCAGTTCCAGCCGTGTGACGCTTCCGATTCTTCCCCTGCGGGACATCGTGGTTTTCCCCGGAATGGTGGTCCCCCTTTTTGTGGGGCGGACCAAATCCGTCAACGCACTGGCTGAGGCCATGGGAAAAAACAAAACCATTTTCCTGTCGACCCAGCTCATCGCCGGGGTGGACAACCCCGAAGAGCAGGATATCAGCAGTGTCGGAACCGTGGGCACCATCCTTCAGCTTCTCAAACTGCCCGACGGCACCGTCAAGGCCCTGGTGGAGGGCAAAGCCCGAGGCCGCATCGTCTCTTTTATCCCCGGTGAAGAATTTCTCTCGGTGGATGCCGAGCCCATGCCCGAAAACCCGGTGACGGAAGCCGAAGGCGAAGCCCTGTCCCGGGCCGTCATCGACGCCTTTGAAGAGTACACCAAACTCAACAAGAGCATCTCCAAAGAGCTCATCGGAAAAGTCGCCGCCATCGAGGACTCCGGAAAACTCGCCGACACCGTCGCCTCCCACCTCCCCTTCAAGGTCGCCGACAAGCAGACCCTTCTGGAAGCAGTGGACATCAGCAAGCGCATGGACATCCTTCTGGGCCTCATCAAGCGGGAAGGTGAAATCTTCGAGATGGGTCAGAAAATTCGCGGCCGGGTCAAAAACCAGATCGAGCAGACCCAGAAAAACTACTACCTCACCGAGCAGATGCGGGCCATCAAAAAAGAGATGGGCGCCGACGACAGCGCCGATGACGAGCTCCAGGAGCTCGAACAGCGCATCAAGGGCAAGCGCCTCTCCAAAGAGGCGGCCTTCAAGGTGAAGCAGGAGTTCAAAAAGCTGAAGCTGATGTCGCCCATGAGCGCCGAGGCCAGCGTGGTACGAAACTACATCGACTGGATGCTCGACCTGCCCTGGTACAACCGGAGCAAAACCAAAAGCGACTTAAACGACGCCGAAGCCATCCTCAACAAGGACCATTTCGGCCTGGAAAAGCCCAAGGAGCGCATCCTGGAGTACCTGGCCGTGCAATCCCTGGTCAACAAGGTGCGGGGCCCCATCCTCTGCCTGGTGGGCCCTCCCGGGGTGGGTAAGACCTCACTGGCGCGTTCCGTGGCCCGGGCCACGGGTCGGCGTTTTATCCGCATCTCCTTAGGGGGCGTGCGCGATGAAGCGGAAATCCGCGGGCACCGCCGCACCTACGTGGGGGCCATGCCCGGCAAAATCATCCAGAACCTGAAAAAAGCCGGCGTCAACAACCCCGTGTTCTGCCTCGACGAGGTGGACAAGATGAGCACGGACTTCAGGGGAGATCCCTCGTCGGCCCTTCTGGAGGTGCTGGATCCCGAACAGAACAACACCTTCAACGACCACTTCCTTGATGTGGATTACGACCTGTCGGACATCCTTTTCATCACCACGGCCAACACCCTGTCCGACATCCCCCTGCCCCTCCAGGACAGGATGGAGGTGATCCGCATCCCCGGCTACACCGAGCATGAAAAGTACATGATCGCCAAGGACCACCTCATCCCCAAGCAGACCAAGATGAACGGCCTGAAGATTGATGAGATCGAGTTTACCCGCCAGGCGGTCTTTGACATCATCCGCAACTACACCCGGGAAGCCGGCGTCCGTAACCTGGAACGGGAGATCTCCGGCGTGTGCAGGAAAAGCGCCCTGGAGGTGGTTAAGAAAAAGGCCAAAAAGCCGGTGAAGATCGTCCCGAAAAAGGTGGAAAAACACCTCGGCCCCATTCGGTTCCGATACGGCCAGGGAGAAGAGAAGGACCAGATCGGCATCGTCACAGGCCTGGCCTGGACCCAGGTGGGGGGCGAGCTGCTCTGCATCGAGACAGCCCTGATGCCCGGCAAGGGACAACTCACCGTCACCGGCAAGCTCGGGGATGTCATGAAAGAGTCGGCCCGGGCCGCCGTCAGCTACGTGCGATCGAAATCCGCCGCCTTAAAGCTCGACGACGACTTCTACAGCAAGGTGGACATTCACATCCACGTGCCTGAAGGCGCCATCCCCAAAGACGGCCCTTCTGCAGGCATCACCATGTGCACGGCCCTTGTCTCCGCCTTTACCAAATACCCGGTGGACAAAGAGGTGGCCATGACAGGCGAAATCACCCTCAGGGGCCGGGTCCTGCCCATCGGCGGCCTGAAGGAGAAGATCCTTGCGGCCCACCGGGGCGGCCTGAAAAAGGTGATCATCCCCAAAGAGAACGAAAAGGATCTGGAAGAGATTCCGGCCTCCATTCTCAAGCAAATGAAGGTGGTCCCGGCCGACCATCTGGATGAGGTGTTAAATGAAGCCCTTATCACGCCCGAGGGAACCAGCCTCTTCACCAGCCCCAATCCGTGTTGAGGCCCCATAAAAAAAAATAACATCGGGTCACTTTATTCCCTTGACGTGACCCGATGATTATTGCTAAAAAGGCTTCGTTCCTGAGGGCGAAAGCCTTCACGGCAACGGGCGATTAACTCAGTTGGTAGAGTGCGACCCTTACAAGGTTGAAGTCGCAGGTTCGAACCCTGCATCGCCCACCACATGCGGGGGTGTAGTTCAGTTTGGTTAGAACGCCAGCCTGTCACGCTGGAGGCCGCGAGTTCGAGTCTCGTCACTCCCGCCACAAAAAAAAGAACAAGGGTTCCTTGCAAAGGGAGCCCTTTTTTTATGCCCGAAAATTGGAAAGACCAATAAAAAAGGCCCCGGAGCCGCTGCCCCGGAGCCTTTTGAGTTTAAAAGCCCACCTACCCTTCAGAACCGGAAGACGCCGCCAGGAACCCGGCCAGCTCATTGGCCAGCCTGACGAACTCTTCCACCGTCAGGGACTCGGCCCGACGATTCACCGCAATCTCCGCCCCGTTTAACACCTCCTCGGCCTGCACAGGAGACAAGGGGAGCTCGCTGTTGGAGAGGGCGTTGCGAAGGTTCTTGCGACGCTTGCCGAAGGCCGCCTTGATCACGGCAAACAACAGCGCTTCGTCGGTGGCCACATGGGGCGGGTCCGTAAGAAAGGTCACCTCGATCACCTCGGAGTCCACCTTGGGCCGCGGAAAAAACTTGGAGGCGTCCACCCTCACCAGGGTCCGAATCGTGGCGCAATACCCCAGCATGGCCGCCATACGGCCAAAGTTCCGGGTCCCCTCGGGGGCCGTGATGCGCTCGGCCAGCTCTTTTTGAAACATAAACAGAGCCTTTTTGACCCAGCGACGCTCCCGAATCATCTGCACAAGAATCTGCGACGAAATATTGTACGGCAGGTTCCCCGCCACAATAATGGGACCCCCATGGGCCTCGGCGATCTCCGTCAGGCTGACGTTGAGGATATCTTCATTTAATATCTCCACGTTGTCGGTGCCCGAGGCAAGCAGCTCGGATCTGAGAACGGGAAGGATCTGGCTGTCCTTTTCGATGGCGCACACACGGGCAGCCCGCCTGGCAAGGGGAACGGTCAGCGCCCCAAGGCCCGGTCCGATCTCCACCACCAGGTCCTCGGCAGAAATTCCCGCGCGCTCGGCAATGAGCTCCGGAACCGAGGGGTCGTTCAAAAAATTCTGCCCAAACTTTTTTTTCGCATGCATATCCCACGCAGCCAGGGTAATTCTAGGCGATGTCATCATCACTCTCCTCGCCGCATTGGCGATTTACATCATTCTTGTATCTTGATTTACTGATCACTTTTACACCTGTATAAGTACCCGCAACCAACTTTCGCGTCAGAAAATAGGTCGCGATGGTAGGAATCACAGCCAGCACCACACTGCCGGCGAGCATCATGCACGCCACCCCGAGGTGGTGAGACAAAAACCCCCTGATCAGCGCCAGTTTTTCAGCCAGGGGAATCGTACTCTCCATCATACGAATCATCAGGTCGATATCCGGGCCACCCCCACGGTTCCCGCCGAATAGCCCCACCCCAACCTTATAGCCGCTGTAATAAAACAAGGGAATAGTCAAGGGATTGGCAATCCAGACGCCGATTGCTGCCGCCGGCTTGCTGCCGCGAAGGGCAAAAGCCAAAAGGATTGCTAAAGCCGTATGAAAAGGAATGGTGGGAGTTACCCCGACAAACACGCCGATAGCCATCCCCATGGCAATGTAGTGAGGATTCCCCTGCAACCTCTTAATTTTTTCTAAAAGAGAACAAAAGTGTTTTTTTATTTTGTTCCAATATGTTATATTCTCATTAGACATCGAGGATTTCTGTCCGGTCTGATTCATACTTCTCAAATCCCTAAAAAAGCAAAGCCTTAGAAAACAACGTCACATAAACAAAAAACTGCAACTACGACCTAATTTTTTTCCCGTGGGGTCGTTTTCGTTACAGTGCCTGTCGCAGGGTATGGAAAGGGCTGAAACGGCACCAAAATTTTCATGGTCCGCCTCACCAATCCATTTTATTTTCGGCGATTTGAAAATACCATGAAAAGCTCACCCTTTCAACACGATTTGTGCTTTTTCCGCCGTGGCGTCCCCCCGTTTTCATGATTTTTACTAAAAGGTTCTTTTTTTCCTTTGAAGATTGCTTGACTCTCATAAACAATTAAGTTATCTAACGGGTAATCCTTATCTAGAGGATGTCTCTTGATCGATTTCTGTTTTGCCTACAAGCATAAACCATGTTTGTCATGGAGCTCCTAAGCGTGCGTGCTGACGAGAGGGGGGAAATGCGCGTGCAGGGGTGTGCGGGTCGGTCGTGTTTACATAAGGCATCCTTCTGGTTACACATAAACGTAAATAAAAAGAAACAAAACAGTACAAGGAGGACATATGTCTGCAGAAACCCCCAATCCCATTCAGGAAGAACAAACCCACGAAGCACCCGCCAGCCGTCGTCGCGTACGCACAAAGCCGGTAAGCATTGACTCTCTTTTCAAGACCATCATCAAAAGCTACGATATCCCGTCTCGCCAGGACATCGAAAAGCTTTCTGCTCAGATTGACCGCCTTGAAAAGCTGATTCGCCAGACCTCCGGCCGCGGCTATGTGGCCAGCGCTGGTAAAGAAAAGGGTGATCGCTCTGAAATGACTGCATCCGGTACAGTTCTCAAGGTCATCAAGAGCTCCCGCAATGGTGCCGATTTCGCTAAAATTCAGGCAAAAACCGGTTTTGAAGACAAGAAGCTTCGCAACATCATTTTCCGTCTGAACAAAATCGGCCGAATCAAGCGCAAAACCCGTGGTGTGTATATCGCCGCCTAAAGAGCCGGAAGCTTCATACCGGGCACCGACCCTCTGACGTCCTTCTTCCAAGTGACGCCCGGTACATGCTTCAGGGACATGGAAACGACTCCGTGCACACCGGCATGATTGCCCGCACAGGTCAACCACCCGATGCCATGCAATACGGCCGGGTCGACCACCGTGTGCGTCCGTACGATGCCGTTGCTTTCCGGGTCCCGCACCCATTTCATTTGCTCTTGCCCGATTCAGGATCGTTCTCCCTTACAGGTTGTGGATACCCCGGGCCCTTGGACATACGCCAGGCACGTTTCCGTGCCCTCTTGCGTTGTATGACGGGTATCTCCAAGGCCCTTACGCCTTTGCGCAAAGGCGATACACTCCCTTTGCGCCCGGGTGCCCGGTGCGCTGTCCACAACCTGTCAGGGAGGACATCTCCATTCCTTCCCACTGTTTCATCCGAACAAAAAAACGAACTCTTTGCCACAGCCCTCGACAAACAGGGTTGGGATGCTCATCTTACGTAGATCGCAGCGCACCTTCACGCGCCCGACCGGATCGCACGCACAGGCCCCGGGGCGGACACAGCGTCCCGCCTTGAGAGCCGAGGCACCCAGCTGGCCGACACCGGGACCCAGCGCCCTGCAAGGCGACGTACAAGAGTTCCGCAACGCCTGCTCAACCAGCCTGTACAATGCACCCGGTATGCGCAGAACCATAGATTTTGGGATGAATCAGACCATGACACACACCGACCCCTGCAACGCCCCCATCCGACCGGGCCAGAGTCTCCACGGCTTTACGGTCGTCAAAGCATGCCCCATCGCCGACATCCACGCCTTTTACTATGAGCTGAGGCACGATGCCAGCGGGGCATCCCACATCCATATCAGTGCCCAGGACCGGGAGAACACCTTTGCCGTGGCTTTTAAAACCGTGCCCAAGGACTCCACCGGCGTGGCCCACATCCTGGAGCACACGGCCCTTTGCGGGTCTGCGCGCTACCCGGTGCGTGACCCCTTTTTCTCCATGATCAAACGCAGCCTCAACACCTTCATGAACGCCTTCACTGCGTCGGACTGGACCATGTACCCCTTTGCCAGTCAGAACCGCAAAGACTTCTACAACCTCATGGATGTCTACCTGGATGCGGCCTTCTTTCCCCGCATCGACGAGCTGAGCTTCAAACAGGAAGGCCACCGCCTTGAGTTCGAGGCAGGAAAAGAGGGTGCCGAAGAGGCACTGGCTTTCAAGGGCGTGGTCTACAATGAGATGAAAGGCGCCATGAGTTCACCGCACCAGGTTTTAGGGCGAGCCCTCAACAAAGCGCTCATGCCGGAAACCACCTACGCCAACAACTCCGGCGGAGACCCCGATGCGATCCCCGACCTCAGCTGGGAAGAACTCAAAGCCTTCCATGCCCGTCACTACCACCCCAGCAATGCCTACTTCTTTACCTACGGTGACATCCCTCTGGTTGACCACCTGAAAGTTATCAGTGAAAAAGTACTCACCCGCTTTGAAAAAATCGACCCCAGAACCACGGTTCAGCCCCAGACGCGCTGGACCTCCCCCCGAAAGGTCGTCGAGTACTACCCGGCCGATGAGGAAGAGGGACGCGACAACCGGGCCCAGGTGAGCCTGGTCTGGCTGGTGACCGACATCTTAAATACCCGGGAGACCCTGGCCTTCAGCCTCCTCTCCCAGATCCTCCTGGGCAACGCGGCCGCCCCCTTGCGCAAGGCCCTCATCGACGCCAACCTCGGCTCCTCCCTCTGCGACGCCACGGGCTTTGACTCCGATGCCCGGGACGCCTCCTTTGGCTGCGGCCTCAAGGAGACCCGGGCCGAAGACGCCGATGCCATCGAAGCCCTGGTCTTTAAATCCCTTGGGCGCATCGCCGATGAAGGCATCGACACAGAACTCATCGATTCGGCCATCCACCAGATGGAGATCCGGCGACGCGAGATCTCCAATACCCCTTACCCCTACGGCATCAAAATCCTGCTGGGCCTCTCCGGGTGTTGGTTCCACGGCGGTGACCCCGAAAAGCTCCTTCTCCTGGACGAGGACTTGGAGGCCATCAAGGCGGCGGTCAAACAAGGCGGGTACTTTGAATCCCTCATCCGCGAACGCCTGCTGGAGAACCCCCACCGGGTCCGCTTTACCCTGGCCCCGGACAGCAGCCTTGCCGCCCGGCAGGCCGAGAAAGAGGAGTCAACCCTTCGTGCCATCGCAGGCAATCTCACCGACGATGAAAAAACCAAAATCAAATCGGATGCCCAGGCATTGAAAGACCTCCAGGAGGCCGAAGAAGATATCTCCTGCCTGCCCACCCTGGAGCTGTCGGATATTCCGGCCACCATCGACTCCGTTGCCCCGGCAGACCGTGGGAGCAATCGCCTCTTCACCTACCCCTGCGCCACCAACACCCTCTTATACTACACCGGGGTGCTGGAGGCAGGCAGCCTCGATGCGGACCTGATTCCCCTGGTCCCCTTCTTCTGCTCCTCCATCATGAAGGTGGGCACGGCAGACAAGAACTACGAGGAGCTGGCCCGGGCCATTGCCGCCCACACCGGCGGCATGGGACTCTCCCCTGCATCCCGGAGGCGCTACGACGAGAACCGCTCATCCCTGCCCCTTATCGCCATCAACAGCAAATGCCTGGCAAGGAATCGGGGAGCCATGTTCGACCTGCTCACCGAAACCCTGACGCGATACCGGTTCACCGACCTGAAGCGGCTTCGGAACCTGCTCCTGGAATACCGGGCCTCCCTGGAAGCCGCGGTGGTCCAAAACGGCCACAGCCTGGCCATCTCCCTTGCCAACCGGAACTTCACCGACTCATTGGCCCTCTCCGAGCTGTGGAACGGTGTCGGACAGATCCGCTACATAAAGGCCCTCACCGACGACCTGGTACGCGGAGACGCCTCCGAGGAGCTCCTGGCACGCATCGGAGATCAGCTGGCCCGCATCGGGGACACCTTTCTCAACCGGGGCAACCTGCGCTGCGCCCTGGCCGGGGATGAGGCCACCCTGGCCTTGGCCGAAGCGGACCAGCGCGCCCTTACCCAGGCCCTGCCCAACGGCTCCTCTCCCCTCACCTTTGCCTCGGTGCCGGCATCCTGTGCCCCGGTTCACGAAGGGTGGGCCACCAACAGCGCCGTCTCCTTTGTGGCCTCCTCCTTTCCCGTGGCCTCCATGGGACACGAGGACGCACCGGCCCTGTCCATCATCGCCCGGCTCCTGCGCTCCCTGTACCTGCACCGGGAGATCCGGGAAAAGGGCGGAGCGTACGGCGCCTTTGCCGCCTACAGCAGCGAAGAGGGCACCTTCAGCATGGGATCCTATCGGGACCCCCACGTGGCCAAGACCCTGTCCGCCTACGACAACGCCGCCCGCTTCATTACGGGTACCGACTACACCGACGAAGACGTCAAGGAAGCGATCCTCCAGGCCTGCGCCGCCATCGACCGCCCCGAAACCCCGGCGGCTGCCGCGCGCAAAGGGTTTTTCCGCGAGCTCGTGGGCCTCTCCGATGACACCCGCAGGGACTACAAGGAAGGTCTTCTTGCCCTGAACGCCGAAAAAGTCCGAGGGGCCGCCGCACGCTACTTCCCCCCGAAAGCCGACCTCAAAAGCGTGGCCGTCATCTCCGGGGCCGATCGCCTCAAAGGGCTCTCCGGTCGCCTGGACAAGGAGCTTGAGATCCACACCATCTAAGCAACACAGACACAAGCGATGCCTCCGGCGGCAAGGTGAGCCACCTTGAAAGCTGTCTGCCGCTGCCCTTTCCCCCTTGTCCCTCGGAGAAAAGGGCAGCGGCATTTTTTTTTGCATGTATCTTGTGTCGGCCCCCTACCTCCGGCAGAGAGCCATGGCCCTTTGTTTTCCACCCGAACAAAACAGAAAATCCCCCGTTGACCAGTCAACGGGGGATTTTTTGTCGCCGAAGCCCCGCAGCCCAAATCCGCCTTCCCCTGAGGCCCCATGGCAGTCCTTGCCCCCCTTTAATAAAAGTCTATCACACCAAGACACACACCCCTGCCCCGTCAAACATTTTAAGTTAAACCAACAATTAAAATAGGTTAAAATAAAACCAACCCGGGCGGAATGGAATTTTTCATAATAATAAAGAATTTCTTTGACAATAATTTTTTTTCACTATAGAACTCTATCAATCAACGGCGGTCATGGTTGAAATCACGAGTTAAGGAATAGATCATGAAAGAGACACTGTTCACAAAAAAAGCACCGGCGGCCATCGGGCCCTACTCCCAAGGCATCGCCACCACAGGCCTGGTTTTCGTTTCAGGCCAGCTTCCGGTGAACCCGGAAACAGGGGCGTTTCCCGAAGGAGGCGTCGCCTCCCAGACGAAACAATCCCTTAAAAACCTTGTCGAGATCCTCGCATGCAAAAACATGACGCTGGACCATGTGGTGAAAACCACCGTCTTCTTATCCAGCATGGACGATTTCAGCGAAATGAATGCCGTCTATCAGGAGATGTTCGGGGAAGGCAAGTACCCGGCCCGCTCGGCTGTTGAAGTGGCACGACTGCCCAAGGATGCTCTGGTTGAAATTGAAGCCATCGCAGCCATGGGCTAACGGACGAAACATCCCTATCACCTACGATTCATATAAAATCAAAAATTTTGGAGGCTTTTATCATGGCAATCAAATATGTAGCTGAACCCTTTCGAATCAAAATGGTTGAAACCATCAAAATGCTCACCCGAGAAGAGAGGGTGCAGAAAATCGCGGAAGCGAAATACAACACCTTCAACTTGCGGGGCGAAGATGTCTACATCGACCTCCTCACCGACAGCGGCACAAACGCCATGAGCCAGGAGCAGTGGGCCGGTGTCATGCGAGGCGATGAGGCGTATGCAGGAAGCTCAAGCTACTACAAGCTTCTGGATGCCGCCCAGGACATCACCGGATACAAGTACATTCAGCCCGTGCACCAGGGCCGCGCCGCAGAAAAAGTGCTCTTCGGTGTGATGATGGGAAAAGGCCAGTACTCCATCTCCAACATGCACTTTGACACCACCCGTGCCCATGTTGAGCTTTCCGGAGCACGCGCCGTGGACTGTGTGGTCCCCGTGGCCAACGACCCTGCCAAAAGGGCTCCTTTTAAAGGCAACATGGATGTTGAACGGCTGGAATCCTTAATTAAGGAATACGGCCCCGAAAACGTGGCCCTGGTCATCATGACCGTCACCAACAACTCCGCCGGCGGCCAGCCTGTCTCCATGGCCAACGTCAAAGAGACCGCAGCCGTGTGTAAGAAATACGGCATCAAGCTCAACATCGACGCCGCCCGTTACGCAGAAAACGCGTACTTCATCAAGCAGCGTGAAGAAGGCTACGCCGACAAATCCATCAAAGCCATCATCAACGAGATGTTCAGCTACGCCGACACCTTCACCATGAGCGCCAAAAAAGACACCATCGTCAACATGGGCGGCCTCTACGGCGTGAAGGAAGACGAAGAGCTGTTCACCGCGTGCAAGGGACGAACCATCTCCTTTGAAGGCTTCACCACCTACGGCGGACTGTCCGGACGTGACCTCGAAGCCCTGGCCATCGGTCTCTATGAAGGCCTCGACGAAGACTACCTGAAATACCGCATCGGTCAGATGGAGTACCTCGCTTCCCGCCTCGACGATGCCGGCATCGCTTACCAGTCTCCCGTGGGTGGCCACGGCGTCTTCGTGGACGCCAAGGCGATGTTCCCCCACATCCCCTACAACGAGTTCCCGGGCCAGGCCCTTGCCATTGAGCTCTACATTGAAGCCGGCATCCGTACCTGCGATATCGGGTCCTACATGCTGGGCAACGACCCCGACACCGGCAAGCAGCTCGAAGCCAACTTCGAATTCACCCGCTTCGCCATCGCCCGACGCGTCTACACCCAGGCCCACATCGACATCATGGCCGACGCCCTCATCGCCATTAAAAAACGAGCCGAGCAGGTCAAAGGCTTCCGCATCACCTGGGAGCCCCCCGTACTGCGTCACTTCCAGGCTCACCTTGAACCTGTAAAATAGCCCCGCCTCCACATACCTGCAGCCATCCCGGCTGCAGGTATTTTTGATGGTCCCAGGCAAAAGTCAGCCCGTCGCCCTGAGGATTTCACATACGAACGTGCACCAACCCTACCCATTGTTTATGAAAGAAACATCAGTGCAGTAATTTTTTTTTGCACGCGCATGTCTAACGCAGATTTTTTTCCTGACAAACAGCGGCGTTGCTGTTTTAAGGAAGCTCTCTCTCTGAATTTTTTGGTGAATTTGTTAAGGAGTGAAGCTGTGTCTGAACAAAACAAGGTCAATACGAATCCCGATGACAGGGATAACTTTGATTCGAGAGTTGGATTCATCCTCGCCTGCATCGGTTCTGCAGTCGGGATGGCAAACATATGGTTGTTTCCCTATCGGCTCGGGCAATTTGGCGGAGCCGCCTTCCTCATCCCCTACTGTCTTTTTATTTTCCTCATCGGACTTTTCGGCATAATCGGCGAGATGTCCTTTGGCCGCGCCATGGGAACAGGCCCCATGGGCGCCTTTAAAAAAGCATTTGAGCGCAAAGGCCTGAAAAACGGTGAAATGGTCGGGATAATCCCCGTCCTGGGATCCCTCGGAATTGCCACCGGCTACGCCGTTGTGGTGGGATGGATCCTGCGGTTTACCTACGGCGCTTTCACGGGGGATGTCATCCATGCCTCGAACAGCGGGGCGTACTTCGGAGAAATCGCCGGCCCCATGGGCAGCATCAGCTGGCACTTCCTGGGCCTTGCCATCACCTTTGCCGTCATGCTCATGGGCATCTCAAACGGCATTGAAAAATGCAACAAGGTGATGATGCCCGCCTTTTACATTCTCTTTATTATCCTTGCCGTCAAGGTGTTTACCCTCCCCGGCTCACGGGAGGGATACAAATACCTCTTCCTGCCCAAATGGGAGCTCCTCGGCAACCCCAAAACCTGGGTATACGCCCTTGGACAGGCCTTTTTCTCCCTGTCCCTGGCAGGCTCGGGCACGGTGGTCTACGGCAGTTACCTGAAAAAAAGCGAAGATGTCATCAGCTGCGCAAAATACGTGGCCGTGTTCGGGACCATTGCGGCCCTTCTTTCCGCCGTGGTGATCATCCCGGCTGTGTTTGCCTTTAAGCTCGATGTCACCGCCGGTCCCCCCCTCATGTTCATCACCATGCCCAACGTGTTTAAGATGATGCCCTTCGGCTACCTCTTCTCCATTGTCTTTTTTGTGGCGGTGTTGTTTGCAGGGGTCAGCTCACTGATGAACCTGTTTGAAACACCGGTGGAAGCCCTGCAGCAGCGGCTGCACGTTTCGCGGATCACCGCCATCGCCATCATCGCCCTGATCAGCGGCAGCGTGGGCCTGATCCTCGAAAACGGCGACACCCTCAGCACCTGGATGGACATTGTCTCCATCTACCTGATCCCCCTGGGGGCTCTGCTGGCCGGCATCATGTTCTTCTGGGTATGCGGCCCCGGCTTTGCCCGGGAGCAGGCCCAGACCGGACGGGATAAAACCATCGGCGGCTGGTTCGAACCCATGACAAAATACGGTTTCTGCGGGTCCACCATCATCGTTTATATCCTGGGCATCGCTTACGGAGGCATCGGATAAGCCCCAAGCCCAGCCAGAGCAGTAAAAATCAAATCCCGTAATTCCTTTGTGTGAATTACGGGATTTTTTTTAAGCTGGAAATGAAGGCACCCCTTGCCTGCAACACACACCCGGCCTTTGCCCGCAGCAGCGCCCGCCTGCTTTCCGGGTTGCCTCACCGCGGGCAGGGCACATCCGTCTTTCACCTTTGCCGGGGTATCCGGTTAACACTGTTAACGCCAAAGTGCCTATATTTTCCGGTGTCTTCCCCGGCTTTTTGCCCAGTTACGCATTGCATCCTTACCGACGGTGGTATAATAACAAAAGAGTGACATAGACTCTTACTACGTGCGATTCCGACAAAACCTGAGGGCGGGGGGGCCCTGCCGGAGACAGGCCATATCAAGGTCCTGCCCGGCGCACAGGAAACATAAGGGATACAGCATGGCGGATTGAGGCTCCCCGTGGGCCCGGCGTCTCGCGCCGTTGCCATGCCGCATCACCCAGACAACTGAAACGGTTGCCGCAACACGTTATTTTATTCTCCAGACCCCCTGCCGCAGTGACCGGATACGCGCCCCAAATATATTGAAAGACACACAACCATGAACGATGCCTTAAAAAGCCAGTACAGCCTCATCGTGGAATTTCTCGGAAAAGCCCTGGGGCCCGATTTCGAAGTGGTCCTCCACGACGCGGAGGATCACATCAACTCCATCGTAGCCATCGCCAACGGGCACATCAGCCAGCGGGCCGTCGGAGGGCCCCTGACCAATTTCGGCCTTGAGGTGATCTCCAACGAGAACTACAAGGACAAAAACTTCAAGCTCAACTACAACGGGGTGTCGAAGGATCATCGGATCCTGAGGTCCTCCACCATGTTCATCAAAGATGACGACAAAAACATCGTGGGCATGCTCTGCATCAACTTTGATGACCGGCGCTACAAAAACATCAGCGATCAGATCCTGAAGCTCTGCCACCCGGACATGCTGATTGAAAGCAACAACGCCTACGAGTCCGTGGATTCCCTTGTCAGCAATGCCGGTGAGACATTTTACGGCTCTGCCATCGAAGAGGCGGACACCGTCATCAAGAATTACCTCACCCAGCACAACACATCCATAGACCGGTTGGTGCAGGATGACCGTATTGACATTGTGGATATCTTAAACCAGAAGGGGATCTTCAAATTAAAAGGAGCGGTACGAACGGTGGCCAAGCAGCTTGGGTGTTCGGAGCCAACGATATACAGATACCTGAGCAAACTGTAACGGCGCCCCCGGGCGCCGCACCATCCCTGCCCACCTGCCCGTTTTCCTGAGTTGCACCCCTTCAGCCATGCCTTCCCGGGCCAACCTGAGGGGTCACGCCGTCTTCCGCGTCACCGCCGAAAGCCAGCCCCTTGAAAAGCCGAACAAACAACCACCTCACTCCCCCCTAAACGAAAAGCATATGCGCAATCCGCCCTCAAGGTGGCCCACCTTGCTGCCGGAGGCTGCTTTTGCGCCGCCCCCGGCGTCACCCATTAAACGGCATGCACTCTCCCTTTATTCAGGAGGTCAACCGTTGCACCAGGGCCTCTTCGGCCTCGGCGCTCAGGGTGTTCTTGCGCGATGCGATATCTACGGTGTGGAGGCAAAGGGCCTTGTAGAGGGCGGCAAGGCCCGGCTTCATCTCGGCAATTTTCTCAAGGTGGGTGCCGATGGTGTCCACGTCGCCCCGGGCGATGGGGCCGGTGAGGGCGGCCACGGGACCGACCTTCTTGATGTTGGCCATGGTCCCTTCGATGAGGGGCCCCAGCACGCTCCAGGCATCCTCTTCGGAGACCCCGGCATCGCTGATGAACTGCCAGGCCATGTCCTGGACGGTGACAAAGCAGTTGGAGGCCACCACGGCGGCGGCGTGGTACATGGTCTTGGCGTGGGTCTCGATGGTAAGGCCCCTGGCCCCCAAGTCGGCGGCCAGGGCAAGGGCAAGCGCCACACACGGCTCGTCCCCTTCAACGGACATGATGATGCCCTCAAAGGGGTTGGTCGTAAGGTCGGCCCCGGCAAAGCTCTGCAGGGGATGCATGGAACCGATGAAGGCCCCGGCTTCCCGGACTGTGGCCATGATGGTGGACGGCAATGAGCCGCTGCAGTGAAGGACCGTGGCCCCTTCCTTGAAACCGCCTGCTTCGGCGATGGCTTCGGCCACCTCGGCAATGGTGTCGTCCGGCGTGGTGAGAAACACCAGGTCGGCGCCCCGGGTCACCTCGGCCGGATCCGTTGAGTACGGGGTTCCGGGGAGCATTTCGGCCGCCTTGGCCGCCGATTTCAGGCTTCGGCTCGCCACCCCGCACAGGGGGTATCCCACACGATTCAGGTGGATCACCAGGCTGGTTCCAACTCGTCCGCACCCTACGACAGCGCATCTTGCTTTCACGTCAACTCCCCCTTCTTTCCTTTGGGGCGCACAGGGCGTTTGCCCGCGGCGCCTTTTTTCGCATCCCGGATGCGAGGCCCAAACCTGTCCAACCACAGAACTTCCGGCTGAACCAACAATGTTCATGCATACTGCAGCTCTGTGAAAAACTCAATTCATTTCCCGGGAACGCCATCTATTGAAAAACATTAAGTATTGACCGACAATTACCTGTTGCGCTACAAGTAGGGGTTGATTTGCACCCCACCATGCACACGGGACGGCGCAACCACTTGAAAAATCATTGGGAATCATCCGGACACCGCCCCACGGCCTGATCGCTGCCCCCGGGCGCCTTACCTGCCTGTTCCGTGACTTCCATGATCTTTAAAAAGGCGGCCTCTTGTGCACACAGGAGGGGGCACCGGCCCCACCCTGAAGAGCCACAACAGGGCACGGCCTTTTCTTTTGAACTTCAAGATGCAGGTACGAAGGCGGTTTAAGCACAGCACATGATACAGCTTATCAAAGGATTCAAGGATGTTCTGCCCGGCGAAATCGAGGTCTGGCAGACCATTGAGCGCGCAGCCAAAGAGACGTTTGAAAACTTCGGATTTCAGGAACTCCGCCTCCCCATCGTGGAAAAATCGGAGCTCTTCTCCCGAAGCATCGGCGACACCACCGATATTGTGGAAAAAGAGATGTACACCTTCGAGGACGGCAAACGGGGCCACGTGACCCTGCGCCCCGAAGCCACCGCATCGGTGGTCCGGTCCTACATTCAGCATAAGATGTACGCCAAGGACCCCATCCGGAAATTCTACACCATCGGCCCGATGTTCCGCAGGGAGCGTCCCCAGAAAGGTCGCTATCGCCAGTTTTACCAGATCGACGCCGAGGTGTTCGGGATCGACTCCCCGTATCTGGATGCCCAGCTCATCTTCATGCTGGCCACCCTCCTGGAAAAGCTCAAGGCCAGGGACGTCAAAGCCCACATCAACTCCCTGGGCTGCCCCTGCTGCCGACCGAATTTCCAGAAGGCGTTAAAGGAACTCCTCGATGCCAAGAAGGACAGCCTCTGCGAGAACTGCCTCAGGCG
Organism: Desulfoluna spongiiphila; assembly: GCF_900101345.1. GTDB lineage: Bacteria > Desulfobacterota > Desulfobacteria > Desulfobacterales > Desulfolunaceae > Desulfoluna > Desulfoluna spongiiphila. The sequence continues at coordinate 115,405 of NZ_FMUX01000003.1, forward strand.
AAGCGAAAAAAACCCGTTGAGGGTCCTGGACTGCAAGGTCCCCTCCTGCCGGGAAGCCGTGGCAGGAGCGCCCTCCATCCTCGACCACCTCTGCGACGACTGCCGCGACCACTTTGAGACCGTCAAAAGCGTTCTCACGGAAAACGGGGTGGAGTTCGAGGTGGACACCCGCCTCGTGCGCGGCCTCGACTACTACACCCGCACGGCCTTTGAGGTGCTCACCACCTCCCTGGGCGCCCAGAACGCCGTGGCCGGCGGCGGACGCTACGACGGACTGGTCAAGGCCCTGGGCGGGCCTGAGATGCCCGCCATCGGTTTTGCCATCGGCTTTGACCGCCTGGCGGAGATCGTTGCCATGCAGCAGACCATCGAAGCGGACGGACCAACCCTCTACATCGCCCCCCTGGGCGAAAAGGCCACGGAAAAAGCCGCGTCCTGGGCCATGCAGCTGGCTGCCAGGGGCGTCTTCTGCGAGACCGATTTTGCAGGGCGCAGCCTCAAAAGCCACATGAAACGGGCCGATAAACTGAAAGCCGCCCATGTCCTCATGCTGGGCGACGATGAGCTGGACAGGGGCGTGGCCGCCCTGAGGAACATGGCCACCAAAGAGCAGTGGGATCTTCCCCTGGATGGGCTGGTGGAGACACTGGTCGAACGATTCAACTAACGATATCAGAAAGAACAAAGGAGTCAGGGCATTGACAGATCTACTTGGTGATATGAGACGAACCCACAACTGCTGCGACTTAACCACCGCCCAAGTGGGACAGGAAGTGGTCCTTATGGGCTGGGTACAGACCCGAAGGGACCATGGCGGCGTCATTTTCGTGGACTTGAGAGACCGAACCGGCATCGCCCAGGTGGTCTTCAGCCCCGAGGTGAACACCGAGGTCCATGAAAAAGCCCACGCCGTCAGGAGCGAATTCGTCCTCGGCATCCGGGGCACCGTGGCCGCGCGTCCCGACGACATGATCAACGACAAGATGGTCACCGGCGCCATTGAGGTGAACGTGGACGAGCTGCGTATTCTGAACCGCGCCGTCACTCCGCCCTTTGCCGTTGAAGACGACATCGAGGTGGGAGAAAACATCCGCCTTAAAAACCGTCACATCGACTTGAGGCGCCCCAGGTACCAGAAAAACATCATCGCCAGACACCAGGCGACCCAGGCGGTTCGAGGCTACCTCAACAGCAAGGGGTTCCTGGACATCGAGACCCCCTTTCTCACCAAGAGCACCCCGGAAGGCGCCAGGGATTACCTGGTGCCCAGCCGCGTCAACCAGGGCCTCTTCTACGCCCTGCCCCAGTCGCCCCAGCTCTTCAAGCAGCTCCTGATGATGAGCGGCTTTGACCGCTACTACCAGATCGTCAAGTGCTTCCGTGACGAGGACCTGCGCGCCGACCGCCAGCCCGAGTTCACCCAGATCGATATGGAGCTGAGCTTTGTGGGGGAAGAGGAGATCATGGCCATTGCCGAAGGCATGGTCTCAAAGGTCTTCAAAGATGTCCTCGGCGTGGACGTCAAGGCCCCCTTTGAGCACCTGCTCTATGCAGATGCCATGGACCGCTACGGCCTGGACAAGCCCGACCTCCGCTTCGACATGGAGCTCAAGGATGTCTCCTCCATCGTCGAGACCTCCGGCTTCAAGGTCTTTGCCGACGTGGTCAAAAAAGGCGGCATGGTCAAAGCGTTGAATGCCAAAGGCTGCATCGACTTCTCCCGAAAAGAGATCGACGACCTGACCAAATTCGTCTCCATCTACCGAGCCAAGGGCCTGGCCTGGATCAAGGTAAAGGAAAACGAGTGGCAGTCCCCCATCGCAAAATTTTTCACCGACGACGAGAAGAAAGCCCTTGCCGAACGCATTGGTATGGAGCCCGGCGACCTGATCTTCTTTGTGGCCGACCAGCCCAAGGTGGTCAACGAGTCCCTCGGCAACCTGCGAAACCACCTGGCCGAAAAACTGGGCCTCATCAACAAGGACGAGTTCCGCTTTGTGTGGGTCACCCACTTCCCCCTCTTCGAATACGACGAGACCGAAAAGCGCTACCAGTCCCTGCACCACCCCTTCACCGCGCCCCTGGAGGAAGACTACCAGCACATCGAGACCGACCCCTTGAAGCTGCGCTCCAGGGCCTACGACCTTGTTCTCAACGGTTCCGAGATCGGCGGAGGCAGCATCCGTATCCACGACCGGGCCATCCAGGAGCGCATGTTCTCGGCCCTTGGCATGGACAAGGAAGAGTACGAAGAGAAATTCGGGTTCCTCCTCGACGCCCTGGAATCCGGTGCGCCTCCCCACGGCGGCATCGCCTTCGGCCTGGACCGACTGGTGATGATTCTGTGCGGCATGCCTTCCATCCGGGACGTCATCGCTTTTCCCAAGACCCAGAAGGCCTCCTGCATGCTCACCGACGCTCCGTCCGAGGCGGGCACGGCCCAGCTGAACGAGTTGGCCCTTCGGATCAAGAAGATCGAATCGTAGTACAAATCTGGGCAGATACCCCTGCCGCCGGCTTGCAGCCGTCGGCAGGGTCAAAAAAAACAGGGTCCGAGCGCCCTTTTTTAATTGACACCGCCCGGGAATCGGGCTAAATAGTCCGAGTCTTTTGACTGATCCCCAGTAGCTCAGTCGGCAGAGCAAGTGGCTGTTAACCACTGGGTCCGCGGTTCAAATCCGTGCTGGGGAGCCAAAAAGAAACTGTCCTTTCGGACAGAGCCGATATAAAAAGCCTCGAAGGCCATGCCTTCGGGGTTTTTTTGTGTGCCCGCCCGGGCGCAGCAATGCCCCGCAGCCTCCCCAAAAAGATAACACCTTGAAAAAACATCCGGATACCCCGCAATGATTATTTCTTGAAGGGACCCGATATGGTATAAAGGGTGAAACGCCTTTCACGCCCCCCCCCTCTGCAGAGACTCACCCGAACACCACACCGCCAAAACACCCTTGCATGGCCCGACACCTGCCATGTCGCGTGGGTTTTCAAAACCAGCACCAGCCCGTATGCTGCGCCGGGTCCCGTTGCACCATCCCACCCACACCCCGGTCCGGCGGGTGCCCATCGTCGCCTCCAGGAGGTATCCCATGGCCCGTTCCACACGGGAACTGCCCATCACACAACACCAGCCCCACGCCCCGGGACTGGCCACGGCCCTGGGCCTCGGTGGCGCGATCCCCCTGTTCGGCACTCTGCTCATCGGCATCCGCTACCCGGACTGGCGCCTTGTCTCCCTGCCCCTTCACTCCACCCTGGAAGTGGCCGGGGCCACCCTAGGCCTGGTCCTGGTGGCCCTGATCCTCTTCAGCCAGAGGAGCGCCACCACCACGCGAAGGCTGTGGATCTCCCTGGCCCTTATCGCCATGGCCGTGTTCGATCTCTTCCACAGCTGTGTGCCGGAGAGCCTTGCCTTCGCCTGGTTCCGCAGCCTCTCCGTCTTCACCGGGGGCCTCTTCTTCTCCCTGGTCTGGTTTCCCGCCCGGGACATCTCCCGAAGCACCGCCCTGGTGGCGGCAAACGCCACCCTGATGGCCGCGGTGGCCATCAGCGCCATGGCAACCACCTGGCCCCAGAGCCTGCCCTCCCCGGAAAGGGCCGAAGGGATCATCCCCCTTGTGGACATCATGAGCCTTGCAGGGGGCCTTCTCACCCTCCTGGCTGCCCTCAACTTCGCGCTTGACTACAGCCGCACCAGGCAACGCGAGGAGCTCCTCTTCCTCCTGCTTGCCCTGCTGTTCGGCATCTCCGGCATGCTGTTCTACGTCACCTCCGCCTGGAATGCGGGCTGGTGGTTCTGGCACCTCCTGCGGTTTGCGGGATACCTCATCGCCTTTTCCCTGGCCCTTGGCGCCTACCGAAAAACCGAACATGAGATGCTGCGCACCCACGCCGAACTGGACACCCTCTTCCATGTGGGGGTCGACGGCAAGCGTCTCGTGGACTCCGACTTCAACCAGTTGCGTACCAACGACACCCTCATGGCCCTCACCGACGCCTCCGCAGGGGGACCCGGCCCGGTGAAATGCTACGAATCATTCGGCGGGCCTTTGTGCCACACCGACGCGTGCCCCCTCATCCAGATGAAAGCCGGAGCGGCCACCCACATCCACAACGAGGTGATCAAAAAGCGCCCCGACGGCACCGAAGCCTGTTACATCCTCAATGCCCTTCGTTTAGAGAAACCGGACGGCTCTTTCGGGGGCATCATCGAGAGCTTCTGGGACATCACCGACCGGAAAAAAGCGGAACAGGCCTTAGAGGACCAAAACACATTGAAAACCGGTCAGGCCCAGCTCTCCCACCTCATGCAGGGGGAACTCGAACCCGAGGCCCTCTGCCGCCAGATCATCACCTATCTCTGCAAATACCTGGGCGCGGTCACCGGCCTCATCTACCTGGCCGACGAGTCAGGCACCCTTCAACTGGTGGCCAGCTACGCCCACAAACGGCGAAAGCACCTGGCCTCCTCGTACCGCCCGGGCGAAGGACTCATCGGCCAGGCCGCCCTGGAAAAAGAGGAGATCATCCTCACCTGCGTTCCGGCGGATTACATCACCATCGAATCGGGCCTCGGCGCCACCGCCCCCACCACTGTCTGCATCAAGCCCGTGGTCCACAACAACGAGGTCAAGGCGGTGCTGGAGCTGGGAACACTCACCGCCTTTTCGGATTCCCAGTCACAATTCCTGGACCTGGTGTCCGGGAGCATTGCCCTGGCCGTGGAAAACACCCAGGGCCGGACGCGGCTGGCCCTCTCCCTGGAGGAATCGAAAAAACTCTCGGAGGAGCTAAGGGCCCAGCAGGAGGAACTGCGGCAGTCCAACGAAGAGCTTGAAGAGCAGGCGACCACCCTGATGCGTTCCGAGGAAAAGCTCAAGGAACAGCAGGAGGAACTTCGGGCCATCAACGAAGAGCTGGAAGGAAAAAACGAGCTCCTCCAGGGCCAGACCCGGGAGATGCTCGCCGTGAAACAGGAGACCGAAGAAAAAGCCGAAGAGCTCGCCCAGGCCAGCACCTACAAATCGGAGTTTCTGGCCAACATGTCCCATGAACTCCGCACACCCCTGAACAGCCTCCTGCTCCTGGCCCGCTCCCTTGCCGAAAACAAAGAGAACACCCTGACCCCCGAACAGGTGGAGTCGGCAACGGTAATCCACGCCAGCGGAACGGATCTTCTGAACCTCATCAACGAGATCCTCGACCTGTCGAAAATCGAAGCAGGTCGCATGGAGCTCGCCCCCGTCACCGTGCCCCTCAAAGAGTTCACGGCGACCATCCAGGCGGGATTCCGGCACATGGCCGAGGAAAAGGGCCTGGACCTCGTAACAACCGTCCAGAAGGACGCTCCCGCAAGCATCGTCACGGACCGGAAGCGCCTTGATCAGATCATCAAGAACCTCGTGGCCAATGCCGTGAAGTTCACGGCGTCCGGGGGGGTCTCCCTCACGGTGGGGCCCTGCCCGCCCGATGTGCGCCTCCTTCGCCGCGGGCTCTCTGCCGAGACCACCCTTGCCGTGTCCGTTACCGACACCGGCATCGGCATCGAAGGGGACAGGCAGCGGATCATCTTCGAGGCCTTTCAGCAGGCCGACGGCACCACCACACGCCGTTACGGGGGCACGGGACTCGGCCTCTCCATCTCCCGGGAGCTGGCCACCCTGCTGGGGGGCGAAATCCAACTGACCAGCCAGCCGGGAAAGGGCTCCACCTTCACCCTCTATATTCCCTTTGTCCCGCCGACGACCCCGGCTCACCACCCAAGCCCCACGAAGACCCCGTCCACCGCTCCAGCCATGGATACGGCCCCGGTCCGGGATGACCGGGACGCCCTGGCACCGGAGGACAAAACCATCCTGATCATCGAAGACGACCCTGTTTTTGCCCGCCACCTCTGCACCACATGCCGGGAAAAGGGGTTCAAGTGCCTGGCCGCCCCTTCCGGGGAGGCGGGGCTCGACCTGCTGAGCACCCACCTGCCCAGCGCGGTGCTCCTGGACCTCACCCTGCCGGGCATGGACGGGTGGGCGGTGCTCACCGCCCTGAAAGAGGACCTTCGCACCCGGCACATCCCGGTGCACATCATCTCCGCCGAAGAGGCCTCCACGGAGTCCTTCCGTTTAGGGGCCGTGGGCCACGCCACCAAACCCATGAGTCGAGAGGTCCTGGAGAGCGCCTTTTCCACCCTCGAAGAGATCGCGGTCCAGCGGCCCAAACATGTGCTGGTGGTGGACGACAACCGGGAGACCCGCCAAAGTGTCGTGGGCCTCATCGGAAGCGAGGACGTGCGCATCACCGAAGCCACATCGGCCACCGAGGCCATGGCGGCCCTGCGATCCGACCGGTTTGACTGCATCATCCTGGACCTCGGCCTGCCGGACATGGACGGCCTGGATCTCCTTCGGACCCTCCACGGCGAGGGGGTGCCCCTCTCACCGGTGATCATCTACACCGCCCGGGACCTCACCGCCGAGCAGGAGATGGGCATCCGGGAGCACGCCGACGCCATCATCTTAAAAGACGTCCGCTCCCAGGAGAGGCTCCTGGACGAGGTCTCCCTCTTCCTCCACCAGGTGGTGAGCCGCCTGCCGGAAAAACAGAAACAGATCATCACGAGCCTCCACGACACCGACGCCCTCCTGAAGGGCAAGAAGGTGCTCATCGTCGATGACGACATGCGAACAACCTTTGCCCTTTCCAGGCTCCTGCATGAACGCGGCATGGTCCCCCTCAAGGCGGACAACGGCGAACGGGCCTTGCATGTCCTTGACGGGGAGCCGGACATTCACCTGGTGCTCATGGACGTCATGATGCCGGTCATGGACGGATTCGAGACCATCAAAGAGATCCGGGCCCGGGATGCCTTCAGAAACCTGCCCATCATCGCCCTCACGGCCAAGGCCATGAAAGAGGACCGGAGAAAATGCCTTGCCTGCGGTGCCAGTGACTACATGCCCAAACCGGTGGACCCGCACCGCCTCATCTCCATGATGCGCGTGTGGCTCCACAGATAGGAGGAACCGGATGACCCCTGACGGTGTGGAACGAATCGAGATCACCCTGCTCCTTGAGGCCATCTACCAACGGTACGGATACGACTTCCGCTCCTTTGCCCCGGCGTCCATCAGCCGCAGGGTCCGTCAGTTCCTCTCATCCTCAGGCCTCTGCTCGGTCTCCCAGATGACCGAACGGGTCCTGCGAGACGAAGGCCTCTTTTCAAGGCTGGTGCAGTACGTCTCCATCCCGGTCACCGAGATGTTTCGAGACCCCTTTGTCTACCGGGCCGTCCGGGAACAGGTGGCTCCCCTGCTCCGAACCTGGCCCCACATCAAGGTATGGCATGCGGGCTGCGCCACCGGGGAAGAGGTCTACTCCCTGGCCATCGTGCTCAAAGAGACAGGTATCCTCAAAAGGACCACCATCTACGCCACAGACTTCAATGAAGCCAACCTGGCGCGGGCCAGGGAAGGGACCTACGACGCCGCCAGGATAAAGGAGGCCGACCACAGGCACCGACAGGCCGGGGGAAAACGCCCCCTGACCGAGTACTGCCGCACCCACCGCGGCCACGCCACCATGGCCCCGGACCTTGCCCGCCACATCACCTTTGCCAACCACAACCTGGCCACGGACACCTCCTTCGGTGAGGTCCACCTGGTCTTCTGCCGCAACGTCCTCATCTACTTCAACCGGGCCCTTCAAAATAGGGCCCTGAACCTTTTTTCCGAAAGCCTGGTGCACGGGGGGTTCCTCTGCCTCGGCACCCGGGAGAACCTCACCTTTACCGAGGCACACGGGGCCTACGTCCCCGTCAGCGATAAGACTCAGATCTACAAACACTCTAAACTCACGGGCAATGTTTTAAGGGACTCTCGATGACACACATCACGGACACCCACGACGCAACCCTTTCAGGACTCCGCGCCTCCGCGCACAAGCAGAAAATCCTCATCGTCGATGACAGGCAGGAGAACCTGTATGCCCTGCGGAAAACCCTGGCCTGCCTGGATGTGGAGATCATCGAGGCCACCAGCGGAAACAAGGCCCTTGTGGCCACCCTCGACAACGACTTTGCCGTGGCCATCCTCGATGTGAAGATGCCCGGCATGGACGGATACGAGCTGGCGGAAATACTCAGGGGCGAGGAGCGCACACGGGTGCTGCCCATCATCTTCAACACAGCCTCCACCGCCGATGAGCACCAGGCCTTCAAGGGCTATGAGGCCGGCTGCATCGATTACATTGTCAAACCCTTTGCCCCGGCCATCCTCATCGGAAAAGTGCGAATCCTTTTGGAACTTGACACCCACCGCAGGCAACTGGAGGAGATGGTGGAGGCCCGCACCCTCCAGCTCAGCCACCTGAACTCGGTGCTCCAGGGCATCCGCCACGTCAACCAGCTCATCGTACGGGAAAAAAAACCCGCCCGCCTCATCCGCAACGCCTGCCAGAAATTCATCCAGACCCGCGGGTTTCATTTTGCCTTTATCACCCTTTTGGATGCGTCCGGGAAATTGGAAACCGCCGCGGAAACAGGCCTTGGAAACGCTTTTTCACCGTTTCTGGACCAACTCAAGAGCGGATCGCTGGCCCGATGCTATGAAAAAGCCCTGTCGCAACCCGCCCCCATCCTCACCCGGCTCCCCCACGCCGACTGCTCCGATTGCCCCCTGGCGAAAAAAAACCACAACCACGCGGCCATCACCATCCGACTGGAGCACGCCGGCAGGGTGTACGGCCTCATGACCCTTGCCATGCCCCGCCAACTGGCAAGTGACCTGGAGGAGTTGAGCCTTCTGGAGGAAGCCGGCGGAGACATCGCCTTTGCCCTCCACACCATCGAAAAAGAGCTCCGCCTCCGTATGGTCCTGGACAACATGCGGGACGTGATCTGGCTCATGGACATGAACCTGACCCCCATCTGGATCAGCACCAGGCACACCCGGGGGTACACCGGGGAGGAGGTCAAGGGCCTGCCCCTGTCAAAACAGATGACCCCGGACTCCTACCGCCGGGTCATGGAGGCGTACAACACCACCATCACCCCCCAGAACCTCGCCGACCCCCACAGGAAACTCGCCATCACCATGGAGATTGAATTCACCAGAAAAGACGGTTCCGCGACCTGGGCGTCGGCCACCTTTGCCGTGGTACGGTCCGACGGGGGCACCCCCATCGGCATCGTGGGTTCGAGCCACGACATCGGCAAACTCAAAGAGTCGGAAACGGCCCTGATGATGAAGACCCGGGCCCTCACCGAGCGGGTCAAAGAGCTCCACTGCCTCTATGAGGTCTCCCGCCTCGTGGCAGACTCCACCGCACCGGTCACCGAGGTGCTTCAGGAGGTGGCATCCCTCATCCCCACGGGCTGGTTCTACCCGGAACTCACCTGCGCCCGCATCACCTGCCACCGGCAACGGTTCACCAGCAAGGGCTTCCGGGAAACCCCCTGGACCCTTGCCGCCGATATCCTCATCTCCGGAGAACGGGTGGGACGGGTGGAGGTCTTCCTCCTCAAGGCCTGCCCAGTGCGAGACGAAGGCCCCTTCCTGAAAGAGGAGAGAGAACTCATCGACAACCTGGCCCGACGGGTGGGCACCATGCTCGAAGCCAGGCGGGCCAGGAGCCGGGACCGGCTGGCCAGGGATGTGCTGGAACTCCTCAACCGCAAGGAGCGTTCACCGGAGCTGTTGGGCGACATCCTCTCCATCATCCGGCACGGCACGAACCTGGAGGCCATGGGCATCCGGTTGAGGGACGGTGATGAAGGCCCCTATGGCCACACCACAGGGTTTCCCTCCAATTTCGTGCAGGCCGAGACCCTTCTGTGCCGACGGGACGCCAGGGGAAACCCCATGCGCGACGACAAGGGGGTTGCCCTCCTGGACGGCATGTGCGGCCGGGTTCTCTCCGGCCGCATAGACCCCGCCGCCCCATGGTTCACCCGGGGGGGAAGTTTCTGGACCAACAGCACCGAAACCTGGGGACAATCCGTCCCATCGGCCATGGCTGAAGCCTGCCCCCGAAACCTCTGCAGCACCCTGGGATTTCAATCGGTGGCCCTTATTCCCCTCAAGGCGGACCAGCAGATCCTGGGCCTTCTCCACCTGGGGGACTCGCGGCCCCGCTGTTTCAACCGGGAGATGATCCATTTTTTCGAAGGGCTGGGAACCAGCATCGGCATCGCCCTTGCCAAAAACCGCGTGGAAGAGGCCCTGCGGGAGAGTGAAACCCTGCTCAACGAGGTGGGGGCCATGGCCAAGGTCGGCGGCTGGGAACTGGACCTGTCCACCCGGACCATGCGCTGGACCCGGGAGACCTACCGCATCCACGAGCTCCCCGAAGGAAAACCCGTTACTCTGTCCGAGGCCCTGTCCTTTTACGACAACGCCTCCAGGCCCACCCTGGAAAAGGCCCTTGCCTCCTGCCGGGAAAACGCCACCCCCTTTGACCTCGAACTCCACGTCACCAGCACCGGGGGCAGGCCCCTCCAGGTCCGCGTCACAGGCCGCGCCGTCAGCCCTGCGGGCACCGTGGAGAAACTGACGGGCACCTTCCAGGACATCACCAAGCACAAAAAACTCGAAGAGCAGCTCCACCAGGCCATGAAAATGGAAGCCATCGGCCGCCTGGCCGGCGGGGTGGCACACGACTTCAACAACGCCCTGACCCCCATCCTGGCCGTGAGCGGCCTGTTGCTCAGCGACCTCTCCCCCCACGAGCCCATGCACGAAGACATCCGTGAAATTCAGGAGGCGGCGGAGCGATGCGCCCGCCTGACCCGCCAACTCCTGGCCTTCGGCCGCAGGCAGCCCATGAGGCTCACCTGCCTGAACCTGAACACGGTGGTCACCCGCATGGAAAAAATGCTCTCCCGGGTCATCGGGGAAGACATCGAGCTTGTGAAGTGCCTCGACCCCGCCCTTGGAAACACCCGGGCCGATGAGGGAAAAATCGAGCAGATCATCGCCAACCTGGCCGTCAACGCCCGGGATGCCATGCCCAACGGAGGCAGGCTCACCATTGAGACCCGCAACGTTACCGTTGGCGACGACGCCACAACGGGTCTTGCCGGCAAGACAGGTCCCCTGGTGATGCTTGCCTTGAGCGACACCGGAGAAGGCATGGACGAAGAGACCCGGTCCCATATCTTCGACCCCTTTTTCACCACAAAGGAAAACGGCAAAGGCACGGGCCTGGGGCTCTCCACCGTCTACGGCATCGTCAAGCAGAGCCGGGGAAACATCTGGGTCCACAGCGAACCGGGCAAAGGGACATGCTTCAAGGTCTACCTGCCGCGGGTGGACGAAGAGTCGGTGAGCTGCCGTGTCCCTCCGCCGGAGCCCCCCGTCCCCACCCGGGGGACCGAGACCATCCTGCTGGTGGAAGACGAGGCAAGCGTCCGTCGAACCGAGCGGCGTATCCTGGCCGGCAAGGGGTATACCGTCCTGGAGGCGGAAAGCGGGGAGGAGGCCATCAAGCGCTACCATGCCCACAAAGGGCCCATCCACATCCTCGTCACCGATGTCATCATGCCCGGCATGAGCGGCAAAGAGGTGGCCGACCGGCTGGTGGCCGCCGCACCCGACTTGAAAGTACTCTACGTCTCCGGGTACACGGACAACGCCATCAGCCGCCGCGGCGTCCTGGACCACGGCACCTTTTTCATCCAGAAACCCTTTACGTCTGAGGCCCTTGCAGCCAAGGTGCGAAAGGTCCTGAACAGCTAAAGAAGAGCAGAGTGCATTTTTTCTATTGACACCACCGGTAAATCACACTAAATAGTCCGAGTCCTATGACTGATCCCCAGTAGCTCAGTCGGCAGAGCAAGTGGCTGTTAACCACTGGGTCCGCGGTTCAAATCCGTGCTGGGGAGCCAAAAACAACTGTCCGTTCGGACAGACCCGATATATGAAAACCCCGAAGGCAAATGCCTTCGGGGTTTTTTTGTTTGTGTCATCGGGTCAACCCCAGAAGACGACGCCAAAAAAAGCCCTCACACAGATTCAAACACCTTGACAGCCTCAACCAAATAGCTATATTCACAAATAACGATTTATACAAAAACATAGCCACATGACGGGTGACTGGCCTGTGCCTTTCTCCCCACCGGCAAACATCCACCTAAATAAATCGCTAAATGGCGATATATAGTTTCAAGAAACAAGAAGGAGATCAGCCATGACCCACCAACTCCTGACAGGCACGCCGTGCCCATGCAAAAAAGAGGCAACCGGCCGTGACACCGCTTCCGCCCCCGGGGAAGAAAAATCAAAAACACGTTCCATGATCACGGCCAGCGCCCTGGGCATCGCCCTCTGGTTTGTGGTTTACCTCAACCTGGCCCCCCTGGCCGAGGCCGCCACGACGTTTCTCTCCGCCCTCACGGGCTTTGACGGGGAAAGCCACCTGGGAAGCGCCCTTGCCTTCTTCATCTACGAAGTGCCCAAGGTGCTTATGCTCCTCACCCTGGTGGTCTTTGCCGTGGGCATTGTCCGATCGTTTTTTACCCCGGAAAAAACCCGGGCCATGCTGGCAGGAAAAGGGGCCTTCACCGGAAACATCCTGGCCGCCCTACTGGGCATCGTCACCCCTTTCTGCTCCTGCTCGGCCGTCCCCCTTTTCCTGGGCTTCGTCACCACCGGCGTCCCCCTGGGGGCCACCTTCTCCTTTCTCATTGCCGCTCCCATGATCAACGAAATCGCCCTGGTTCTCCTGTACGGCCTCTTCGGATGGAAGGTGGCGGCCCTTTACCTTGGCACCGGCCTGGCCATCGCCATGACCGCCGGGTGGGTCATCGGCAAACTCAACATGGAAGGCCACCTGGAGTCCTGGGTCCATGACATCCAGGCAGGGTCTGGACCGGTTGTCGAAGCCGACATGACCTGGGCAGACCGGATCCGCTCCGGCGTTGAGGCCGTGGGAGAGATCCTTGGAAAAGTCTGGCTCTATGTCATCCTGGGCATCGCCGTGGGGGCCGGCATCCACGGCTACGTCCCCGAAGGGGTCATGGCCGGGTTCATGGGCAAGTCGGCCTGGTGGTCCGTGCCCCTGTCGGTTCTTCTCGGCATTCCCATGTACTCCAACGCCGCCGGCATCATCCCCATTGTCCAGGCCCTCCTCGGCAAAGGCGCGGCCCTGGGAACCGTTCTGGCCTTCATGATGTCGGTCATCGCCCTCTCCCTTCCCGAGATCATCATCCTCAGGAAGGTTCTGAAACCGCGATTGATCGCCACCTTCATCGGGGTGGTGGGCACCGGCATTCTCTTGGTGGGGTACCTCTTCAACCTCGTCATCCCATAGCACAGGCTCCGTCCCTTCGGCCCCCAGGAACGTCACCCTACACAAAATGAATAACAGAACACGGGTAACCAGAATGGATCACATCACGAAACTACGCGTCGGCAAAAACACCATCGGCATCCGGGGCCTCAAAGAGGCCCTTGCCGAGGCAGCGGAACTATTTGACGGCAAACCCGACACGACCGCGGGAAAAATCCTCCTTAAGGAACTTTCCGCCAAAAACTACATCGCCCCGTCTGCCGCCTCCACCTATGAGAAAGCCTTTCACCGGGCCTACCTCCGGCACATCGGCGCACCGGAAGACGACGCCCTGCCCGCAGGGCTGGTTGAGATCAAGGTCCTGGGCCCGGGATGCCCCCGATGCGAACGCCTGGAACGATGGGTCATCACCGTGATGACCGAGACCGGTATCGAGGCCGACCTCGACCATGTCCGGGACCTGAAGGAAATTGCATCCTACGGGGTCATGGGAACCCCTGCCCTCATCATCAACCGGGAGGTCAAAGCCGTGGGCAAGGTGCCGTCCAAGGCCACCCTGACGGCCTGGCTTACGGAGGCCGTAGCCGGAAGATAAGGAAAGGCTTCCCGGACCAAAACTCGGGCGTTGTCCCCGAGCTTCTCAAAACCCTTGTTTGAAACATATGGAGTATGTCCCATGTCTGAGTCCACCATCAAACGACTCTCTTTTCTTGACCGATACCTCACCTTTTGGATCTTCCTGGCCATGGCCGTGGGGATCGGAGGGGGATACCTTGTCCCCGAGGTTCAAAACATCATCACCCGATTTTCCGTCGGAACCACCAACATCCCCATTGCCGTAGGCCTCATTCTCATGATGTACCCGCCCCTGGCCAAGGTGAAATACGAAAAGCTGGGCCTGGTATTCAGAAACACCAGGGTCCTTGCCCTCTCCCTTGTCCAGAACTGGGTCATTGGCCCCATTCTCATGTTTCTCCTCGCCATGGCCTTCTTGTCCGGGCACCAGGAGTACATGGTGGGGCTCATCCTTATCGGGCTGGCCCGCTGCATCGCCATGGTCATTGTATGGAATGACCTGGCCGGGGGAGACACCGAGTACTGTGCGGGTCTCGTGGCCTTTAATTCGGTTTTTCAGGTGCTCTTCTTCCCGGTATATGCCTGGCTCTTCATCACTGTCCTCCCAGGCGTCCTGGGGTATGAAGGCATGGCCGTCAACATCTCCATGGGCCAGATCGCCGAAAGCGTCTTCATCTACCTGGGCATCCCCTTCATCGCCGGAATGCTCTCCCGGTTCATTGGCCTCAAAATCATCGGGGCGGACCGCTACGAGAACGAGTTCATCCCCAGGATCAGCCCCCTGACCCTTGTGGCGCTGCTCTTCACAATCTTCGTCATGTTCTCCCTCAAGGGTGAGTATATCGTCCAGCTCCCCATGGACGTGGTACGCGTGGCTATTCCCCTGTGCATCTATTTCGTGATCATGTTCTTCGTATCGTTCTGGCTCTCTGTGAAAGCAAAAGCCACGTACGGGCAGGCGACCACCTTATCCTTTACGGCCGCCTCCAATAACTTCGAGCTGGCCATCGCCGTTGCCGTTGCTGTCTTCGGACTCGATTCAGGACAGGCCTTCGCCGCTGTTATCGGCCCCCTGGTGGAAGTGCCCGTCCTTATCGGTCTGGTGAATGCCGCTTTGTGGTTGAAAAGAGCCTGGTATCCCACGTCCGACGAGACTCCGAAGGATGAGACCCCCTTTCCCGACAAAGTCCTGGAATAGCGGATGCGGCGGGGCAAGCCCTTTAACCCGGAGACGTCACAAGCTACCGGTCATTTTGCGCCTCGGAAATTTCGGTGACCTCCAGCCGGGGAAACCGGGCGCAGGCGGCCTCCAGCTCCCCTTGTCGAGTCACCCGGTTGACCACGAGATGCCGACAGGAGATCCCCGCCTGGGCCACGGATGCCACCAGGCGATCCGTCTCGGCAAGGACCATGCTCTCAGGCAGGGTCACGCAGACAAAGGCGGTCTTGTCCCTGTCCTGAAGCACCCCCTGCATCCTCCGGACACGCCGGGACAGGTCAAGGACCCGTTCGATGGTAGCCGTCAGCTTCACCGCCCCGTGGTATTTCCTCAACACCGCAAAAAAGGCCTTGAGCCATGCCCTCACCAGGCCGGGCATCTCCAGGAATCGCAACAGGTGACCGGTGGGCGAGCCGTCCAGGACCAGGATGTCATGGGCCCCGTCCCCCCTGGCATCCATCACCGCATCCAGGGCCATGATCTCATCGAGTCCCGAAGGGGCCAGGGATAAAAGCTCTGCCATCACCTCCCGGTCAAAGGCGATATCCATGCCGCGTCCAGCAAACCGCTTGAAAAGCGCCTGGATCTCCTTGCGGTACCCCTCCTTGAAACGCTCAAACAACCCATCGGCATTGATCTCATACGCCGAGAGGTTTTCCGTTATCCGAGTGACCCGATCACCGATGGGTGTGTGATAGGCATCGGACAAAGAGTGGGCCGGGTCCGTTGAGACAATCAAAACACGTTTTCCCTTGAAGCAATCGGCCAGCTGAACGGCAAGGGACGCCGCCACCGTGGTTTTCCCCACGCCTCCCTTGCCCCCCACCACAATGACCTCCAGATCGGCGGCCACACCGTAACGGAGAAACCGACACACCGCAGAGTCACAGAGCCCCGAAAGGATCGGCCCCGTGGCACCGCCCGGGGCCTTGTTTTTATCCCAGGGGACAGGTGCCTCAGGCCAAGGTTCACACACCTCACCTCCCACACGGGTCCCCACGGCTTTCAGGGCGGGGATCCCCTTCACCTCTGCCCCTTCTTTTGCCACCAGGACCAGGCCATACCGACGGAACCGCGCCTTGATCTCTCCAAAGATTCCGGGTCGGCTCCCCCCTTTGCCTGGCGGATCCACCCGGTTCACGAGGATCTCCCGAAGCGGGATATGGGCGACTTCAAGGCGTTGCACCAACCGCTCGGTCTCACGAAAGCTCATCAGCTCCGGGGTCATCACCGGCACAAAGCGGGTACGCCGGCCATCCCTGAAAAGCGCCCCCACCGCATCGATATCCCGGCCCAGGGTCTCAAGGAAACGGTCACACCGGTCCTTGGCGTACTTTTTCCCGGAAAAGGCCGATGCCATGTAGCGATGCTTGTGCAGCATCAGGTCCATCACCCGGATCCACGTTCGCATGTGCTCCGGAAGGGCCAGAAGGCGCAAGGTATGTCCCGTGGGGGCCGTGTCCAGAATAAGGAGGTCACATGCACCCTCAGCCAGGAGAGTTGCCACCTCTAGGACGGCCATCACCTCGTCCAGGCCGGGCATGGACAGGGCGAAAAACCCGGAGATGTCCTCCCGGTCAAAATAGGTTCCCCTCTCGGCGATGGTCTCCAGGATCTCTCCGTGGCGCTCCCTGAATCGGTTTGCCAGTGTCTCCGCACAAAGCTGGCGAGCAAACAGGTTCCCCTGCCCGTTCAAGGGCACCGGGGTCATGTCATGGGTGACATCCATGTCCAGGGAATCGGAGAGGGAGTGGGCAGGATCCGTGGAGAGCAGAAGGACCCTGGAGGTTGGGCGGGCTTCGGCAAGGGAGATGGCGGCAGCCGCAGACAAGGTGGTCTTGCCCACACCGCCTTTTCCGCCGAAGAAAAGAAGCTTCAGATCGAAATTATGAAGGTATTCGGGTTTGATTGAAAAAGGCATCCTCTGCTCAGGTTCATGACGACCCCGGCCATGGGCGGCCGGGCCAACAAGGGATCAGGAGCCGTCCCCGGCTTTCCGGAGGCAGATCTCAAGCAGGGTGTTTTTAAGGCTCACCCGGTGGGCGTCGAACACGACCTTTTCGGGCAGCTCAAACCGCTCCACCCACCGGGAGGAGGCATGCCTGGATTCGACGGTCAGCTCCCTGCCCGCAACCCCCACGTGGAGGTCGCGTCGTTCCACCCCTTTGACATCTAAAATCACCTGATAATGTCCCCCCTCATCAAAAAGATCCAGCAGGCGCTCCCTCTGGGCGGTACCCCTTTGCGGGCTGCCGGCAAGCCACCAGCTGAAAAGGACCGTCTCTCCGGTGCCGGGGTCCACCCGCTTGCGCTCAAAGGAGAGGATCGGGCAGCCCATGGTCTTGACGGCCATGGGGTTGATGGCATCCTTGACGTGCATCAGCACGTCCATGTGGTTGTCCGTACCGCACACCTCGGCCAGCTCGACGATCCTGGCGTGCCCCCTCTCCCAGAGATGCATGAGAATGGCCCTGCAGCTGTCGTCGAGCTTCTCGGCAAGACTTGCAACAAGGGCCTCATCCACCTTGAGCAGAGACATCTGAAACAGCCGGGCCTTCCAGATCCGGGCTCCGTTGACAATGATCCAGGCAACCCGGGGACGCTGAGCTCCCGCAGGGTGAAACCACACCCCCAGGGCAGGGCGCTTGCGCAGCACATAGTAAAAGGTCCCCGTGCGAAGGTCCGAAATGGATGATAGGGGGACCTCAAGGACAATCTTCCGGAGCTGCCAGAGGATCAGCCGCTTGTCGGTGAGCAGGCACTCCACCACCTTCCATCCCGCACCGGGATGAGCCCTGTAGCCCCCCTGGTCCTTGAGGATCAGGGTCTCATCGGGGCCGAGGGCCGGGGCCGCTTTGGCCAAACGGGGCATGGTGCTCAACCGGGGTCTCATGGAGGGCTCCCTTTGCATCGGGGGTTAAGGTGGTAAGAAAGGCCTTAAGCGCCGCGCATCGGCTCCTGATCTCAAGGGCACTTCCCTGGGCCAGGACCTCCCGGCACAAGGCGACATGGGCGGCAAGCGCCCTGCCCAGGTCCTCGGGCAGGGAGGCCGCGGGGTCGTCGACCAGCGCCTCCACGGACCGGATCAGGGTCTCTGCCCGGGTGGACGCCTCGATCTGCTCGCGCCTCTCCAGGTCCCCTTGGGCACAGGTGTCGGCATCGGCAAGGGCCTGGCTCACCTCCTCGGCCTTTAAGGCATGCATGGCATCAATGGAAATGGCGGCCTTTTCTTCCGTCTGGAGACTTTCGGCGGACACCGTGACGATGCCGTCCGCGTCAATGGAAAAACTGACCTCCACGTGGGCCTGCCCCCTGGGCAGGGGCGGGATCCCGGAGAGTTGAAAGGACCCCAAGCTGATGTTGTCCGACGCCATCTCCCGCTCCCCCTGCAGCACATGGAGATCCATGCTGGCCTGGTCGTCCCGGGCCGTGGTGAACAGCTCCTGCGCCGAGGTGGGAATGGTGGTGTTCCGGGGGATGATCCGTGCAAAGAGCCCGCCCTGGGACTCGATCCCCAACGAGAGGGGGGTGACATCCACCAGCACCACATCCTTGATCTGACCAGTCAGGATCCCGGCCTGCACCGCGGCGCCGATGGCCACCACCTCGTCGGGGTTTAACTTGAGATAAGGTTGCTGCTGAAAAAAGGATTCTGCAAGGGCCCGGATACCCGGCATCCGGGTGGCTCCGCCCACCAAAAGCACCCGGTCAATGCCGCCAACCGAGAGCCCGGCATCGGAAAGGGCCTGGCGGGTGGGGGGAAGCAAGCGCCCGGCAAGGTCTGCCGTGGCCTCTTCAAAGACGGAGCGCGCCATGACCTCTTCAAAGGACGCCCCCTCACCCAACGGAATCTCCAGGGCAGAAAGGGAAAGCCTGGCTACCGGCTTTTCCGAGAGCTGCTTTTTCACCCCCTCGCAGACCATCCCCACCTGGGCCAGCGCCTGGGCATTGCCAAGAATATCAACGCCGCATTCTGCCTTGACCCGGGATGCCACATGGTCGGCAAAGCGCCGGTCCCAATCGTCTCCTCCGAGTCGGTTGTCCCCGCAGACCGCCCTCACTTCAAAAAAGCCTTCGGAGAGCTCCAGGATCGAAACATCAAAGGTCCCTCCCCCTAAATCCCACACCAGCACCGTGGAGAGGTCCTGACGATGAAGGCCGTAGGCCAGGGCCGCGGCCGTGGGCTCGCTTATGATCCTGAGCACCTCAAAGCCCGCCATGCGCCCCGCCTCCCGGGTCGCCTCCCGGGCTGCGTGATGAAAGTACGCTGGAACCGTAATCACCGCCCGGGCCACGGGGCCGCCCAGCTCCCGTTCGGCATCGGCCTTGACCTGCCTTAAAATGGCCGCCGAGATCTCCCGGGGAGACCGGGGTGCCCCCCGGACCATCACGGACCTGCCGCTTCCCATGAGCCGCTTGACACTGGCAACGGCATCGCCGGAGCCGGTGGCCAGCCGCTGCTTAGCCGGCATCCCCACAAGCCGCCTGCCGTCACCTGTCTCCGCATACACCGACGGTGTCAGCCGCTCCCCCTCCCCGTTGGGCAGGATACGGGCCCGACCGTTTTCCACCACGGCGGCCACCGTGTTGGACGTTCCCAGATCAATGCCGATGGCTCGGTTCATGGGGATCCTTCGATGGTTAAAAACCGGAAAGAAAAGCCTCCGGCGGCCCTGCCGGGGGCTACACTTTTAAAAAGTTTAACAAACAGGTTTTAAAAATTCTTCTTGAATGAATTCTACTTTAAAGGCGGATGTGATTTGACCCGAGGAACGAGGGGCAAAGCGCATCCGCAACCTGCTTTCAAGGTGGCACACCTTGCCGCCGGAGGCCGCTTTTTGGATCTGAATAGTTTCATTAACAATGGAAGCCTCTTTCGTTATGATGACTTACAGACGGTATCCATGGAAGGCAGGGGGCCCTCGCCCCGGGAATCTCGCCAGAGGGTTTTCCAGACGGTGTTGTCGAGGGTGACGCCTTCCCCGACCTGCAACTCGTCAAGGCAGGCCAGGAGCTGTGAGGCCTCTGTGCACCTGAGCTTTTCGATGTGCCCGTCAGCCATCACCAGGTGAAGCTCACGGACCTTGCCATCCTCGGAAGGGGTGTCTTCCGGCATCAGGAACCGAACGATGCCCGTCAGGGGCACCTCAAAGAGCATGCGCTCAAAGGGATGCTGGTACACGCACAGCCTTTCGGGGGTCAGGTAGAGGTGGCCGTACCGCCAGGCCGGATGCAGCCCGTGACGGCAGTACCATCCCCCGTGGGCCGTCAGGAGCACCTCCTCGCCGTTGGAAAGAAAGGTGCCCTTCTGGCTCCGGGCCTCGCTCTCCTGGGCCCGCATGCGCTCATCCCAGGCCTTCATCATCCCGTACTTGACCATGGTCTCCATGCCGGCCAGGGCCGCCTTCAGGTTCAGGCCGATGAGGGGAATACCGGCCACCGAAACAATAAGGTCGGCATGGATCACCAGCCCTTTGTCCAGGATGCGGTCCAGAAGATCCACCAGGGTGGCTTTGGTATGGTTTTCCGGCTCCATGGGCTCACGTAAAGCTGTAGGGCGGCCAGGGCCCTGTGAATTTCACGAAAAACCAGGCCATCTCATTGATCCGTTCCAGCTCCCGGCCCAGGGAGCCGCTCTCCTCCCGGGGAAGCAGGCAGGACAGGTTCATGATCATCTGCCGGGCAGGGTCTTCGGCCTTTTTGGTCTTCTCGACCTTGACCTCGGTCACGCACTCTTTGATGTCGTTGAAAAACTCACGAAAGTAGTGATCGGCTTTGGTTTCGAGCTCTTTTTTCAGCACCGACTCAATCTTCTGACGATGCAGGTAGGCCGCCCCTTTGGGCTTGTCCTCCAGACTGGCGGTCATCTCCCGGACGCTTTCGCTCTCCCGGGCAAGGGTCTCCATCATGGCCGGGGCGTCCCAGAACACCTGCACCCCGTATTCCGCCTGGCCGGAAAAGCGTTCCAGCATGGCCGTAAAATCCTCCCGGCCGTCCCGGAGCCAGGCCGCCACGGTCTCATCGGCTCCCCGGCCCTTTTCACCGGCAAGGATGGTGTCAAAGGAGGTGGGGATCACCACGCTGAACTCCCGCAAGGCCCGCTCAATGACGCCCTGGTGAGCAAGGAGCCACTGCTTCACGACCTCCTCGTCGGCCGACTCGTAGGGGGTTGCCGCGCAGTCATGGACCACGGCCCCGAGCCCCTCCTCCCAGATGATGCGGACCTCCTCCCCGTCGATGCCCATGGGGCCGAACACCAGGTCTTTCTCCCCCCGGACCACCCCGTAGACATACCGCCCCTCATCGATAGCCGGGGGGGAAGACGGCGCCTCCTCCGCTGCCGCCTCCTCCGCTGCCGGCTCCTCCGGGGCCACAGCCACCGGGGATGGCTCCGAAGGCGGTGTCACCCGGGGGGCCTCCTCCACAGGCGCAGGCACGACCTCGGCTGCAGGGACCGCACCCAGCTCCCGGTGAATCTCTTCCCGGATGATCCGCTGCAGTTCGGGGGCAACGGCCTCCCGCACAAGCTGCCGGATCTCCTGCCGGTGCGCATCGAGGACACACCGGAGCTCTTTTAAGACACGCTCTCTGATCATTGGGTCCATGGGCTACTCTGCCTTACTCCACCGGCTCGGGTTGATCATCTGCTCCAAAACGTCGTCCACCATCTCATCCAGCCCGTCCCGCACGTTTTTCACCGCCTCGGAGATCCCCTGCTGGGCCTTGATCTCGGCCAGGGCCTCGTCAAGATCCATCAAGGCCTGGCCCAGACGGTCCACCTCCTCCTCCGTGAGGCTTCCCCCTTCCACCCGCTTCATGGCCTGGAGCCTCAAGGCGTCCTGGATCACCTCCACCAGGGCCACCACCAGGCCCAGCACCCCGTGCTTCAGGTTGTTTTCATCGATATCAATGGCCATGGGTCCTGCCTTTGCCCGTCCCTTCGGGACGAAACCCGCAAAGATAGCACCCGGTGCGCTCCATGGCCTCACGCACCACGGGACGTCCGCACCGGGGGCACGGGATTTTGTAGGGTACCGGGGCCCGATCCGTTTCAGGGCCTGCGCCGCAGACATAGCAGCCTTTTTTCAAAAGCTCCTTTTTCACCACGTCCTTGCCGCAGGAGGGGCAACGGGTCCAGTAGCCGCTCCCCTGCCGGTGCGCCCGCTTCTCCTGCCGGCCCCGGCGGACCTTTTCCATAAGGGTTGTCCACACGGGTTACACCGAGGTGGTGAGGCCGGGGTTGGACTGCCTCGCCTTGGCGCTGATCCAGCCGCACCAGGGACACCCTGTGGTGATGAGCTCTTCGGCGGGGAGCACCTTTTCACACTGGGGACAGTGCTCTTTGGCGGAGAGTGCCTCGTCCCAGGCGGGGGTCTGGAGCTCCGTGCCCGACGGGAACTCCAGGCCGTATTTTGCCGCGGTCTCAAAGGAGGCCAAAGCCGCCCGGATCCTGATGCCCAAGAGCTCCACCCCGGCCACGGACACGGCAATGTCCGCGTTGATCACCAGCCCCTTGTCCAGGATCCTGTCCACCACATCGGCCAGACTTCCGCTGCTTTCTCTCGACGGTTCAAGGGCCATGGAGTTATTCCTCCGGGTCGTCGGTGTCGATGCGCTTGCGCATCCGCACCCGTTTGAACTCCGACACCTTGCCCTTGTCGTCGAGCATGGTCTCGTACACCGCCAGGATGTCCAGGCTGTCGGGGATCGCCTTCTTCTCGATCGCCTCAAGCGTTACGCGCCATCCGTCGGCGTTGGGCTCGGCGCTCACCGTGGATTCGATCTCGAGACCGATGAGCATGTTGAGCTCCTCACGGGCTTTTTGAATTGCATCTGTAAATGAAATCGCCATGGGTTGTGTCCCTTGTTGTCAAAGGTTGACGAAGGGGACGGCACCGTCAGGGCCCGTCCATCTCTTTTTTTAACTGCCGTGCGCGATCCAGCCGCTCCATCACATCCTGTTCCCTGCGCTCAAACTCTGCCTCATCGATCTCATCCATCTCAAACTGCATCTGCAGGTGGAGCAGCTCTTCGTAGATGCCCGCCTCGTCGGTCATCTCCTGCAACGCCGAGTCCCGTAATTTTTCGGCCACCCACACGGTCATTTTCACGGGGGCCAGCAAGATGTCATCCAAGATAAACGCCATGGGTCTACCACCTGACAACCAGTTCGATAAAATGGTTCGGAGGCACCGGCCCCACGTACTTGATCTTCATCTGCCCGTCGGTGCTCTCGCCCAGCCGGTTTACCGCCGCATCAAAATCCCCCTCCCTGTCCCGGGCCACCAGGAACACGCTGTGGGTGATCATCCGGTCCCCCATGGGCGGGTTCTTCTTGTGCTCCACCCAGAGCCCGTCGAAAAAAGAACCGATGCGCGTATCTAAGGCATCCCGCTTTCGGGCCAGGGCCCCTGCCACCATCTCTCCCAAACGAATCTGATCTTTTCGCGCGCCCCCTTTCTGGGCATTGAGGCGATCCCTGAGCTTCTGGATCTGCCTGTCCTCTGCAACAATTTCCCGATACGCCTGGGCGGGATCGGTCCACAGCACCTTGAGCCCCAGCTCCACCTTGTCGGCCACGTAGGCCAGGTGGGCTTTCAGCTCGTCGTAGCGGTCCGCAAGGAGCTTTTCCCGAATGACCTCGGAGTCTTCGCCCACGGTGCCGAACTTCACCGGCAGAATGGGCGCCGTCGCCATGACGGTCTCCATCACCGTCTGATGAGCCATGGTGTTTTTCCGGCTCACGGCATAGTCGGTCACCGGGGAGGGGCTCACCACGGCCCCGATGTCCCGGTGGCAGATGATGGACACATTGCCCCCGGCCTCGGCGATGCCGCCGATCTCCAAGGTCCGTTCGTCGCCTGTATCGGCCACGGCATAGATGTATTGGCCCATGGTCACCTTTTTTTTACGCGATCAGTTCCTCTCCCAGGCGAAGAAGCTCTTCCTCTCCCCCGCGACGCTTCACCGCCTTCATGTACGCCCGGACCAGCCCCGGCGTTTTAAACGGGTCCACCTGGATGTCTGCATCCAGGTACGGCTGAACCTGATGGGCCGCCCCCACGAACAGCACCCCGGCCTCCCCTTCTTCAAGGGTCGTGTTGATCTGGTGCGCCATGAACCGGTCCCGCTTTTTCAGCAACCGCCCCTTCTGGAGCCGGGAGACCCCCAGGCGGTAAAGCTTCTGCCAGAGGGACCGGGCGCGCACCAGGCCCATGGTGAGTTCGTACTCCCGCCGGATCAACACGAGGTCCTCGGTTTTGCGTATCTCCGCACCGCCAGCCATAAGGCGGGCGATGCACTGAAAGTTGGGGCTCCCCTTTGCGGCCAGCTCCCGGACAACGGCGTCGCCGATGGCACCGGCCTCCACCATGCCATCCTGATATATCTTCAGGCTGGTGGCATCCATGGCCCCCAGGCGGTGTCCCACCCCCTGCCAGAAGGCCGCCACCACCTCTTCATGCCGGGCGAGCCGCGCCGGGCCGTAAAGCTTTTCACGCATGAGCCGGATCTTTTCTGCCGCAGCCCCCAGGTCGGGGTCGGAATGAATCATGGGAATCAGCATCAGGGTTCTCATGGCCCCCCCCTGCCTGCACTCTCCAGGCTCTGAATCGTCACCCACTGGCTGCCGTCCCCTTTGACAAAGGAGACCGGATCGTCCCCGCACAGGGTGAGGAGCAGCCGGTAGGATTTGCTGATGGACTCAAACCGGCTCCTGTCCCCTTCGCCCCCGGGACGGCTGTCCGGGTGACACCCCCGGACCATAAGCCGATAGGCCTCCCGGATATCCGAGACGGTGGCTTGTTCCGGAAGGTCCAGGCATTTCCGGGCGCAGTCCACCTCGTCAAAATCGATCTGTTGCACCGAGAGGGTATAAAAGCTGTTGCAGGGCAGGGGCCCGATGAGCCGGAAGGTCACCCGGTCTTCGAACCGCCGGTCCAGGGCCTCAAGGGCTCCTTCAAACCGGGTCGTCTCCCCCTCTTCCAGAAGGGCGGCAAGGCTCACGATGACGGCTTCATCCCGGATTTCAAGGGATTTCAACGCCACCGAGACACCTTGAAGGCCCTCGACGATGGCCTCGGCAAGGCCCTTTCGTTTCTGTTCCAGCCCCGCCTTCACCATCTTGCCCAGGGTGATCCGTGCCTTCTGCCGGGCTGCCTGGGACGCCAGCACCACCTCGCGCCGGAAATGGGAGATGGCCTCTTCCGTACCGATCTCCCTTAGCTCCCGTTCAAAATCGCTGAACCGGGCCACCACATCCAGCTCCGTTTTGCCGCGGGTTTTTTCAAAGGCCTCAAGGATCCGGGCCTCTCCTCGTGCCAGAAGGGCCTCAGCCGCCCCGGCATGCCCGACCAGGGTGCCGAACTTCACCGGGACCACAGGCCCCAGGGCCATCATCCCCTCCAGGGCCCTCTGATGCTGGGCCACGTACCTCAAAAGGGTCTGCTGGGGCATCCGGGTAAAATCCTGGGCCCCCACCTCACTCACCGCAACGGACAGGCCCCGGACGCTCTTCAGGATGATCTCCCGATTGTCCAGCCCGAAGGGCCCCACCCGGAGGGGGACCGAAGGCCGCATAAACCCGTAAAGGTAGAGTCCGTTACCGTCCATCCCCCTGATCCCTCCGCCGTGTTTCAACGGCCTGTTCGAAATGCGCCCTGGTAATCACAAACCGGTCCGGCGGGTTGTCCCCCGCCTTGATAAACGCCCTGATGGCATCCATGGCCGCGGCGTTGCAGATAAACTCGATGTCCGCCCCCACCATCCCTTCGGTGGCCGACACCAGCATGTCGAAGTCGATGCC
The DNA here is from genome assembly GCF_900101345.1 of Desulfoluna spongiiphila. Classification (GTDB taxonomy): domain Bacteria; phylum Desulfobacterota; class Desulfobacteria; order Desulfobacterales; family Desulfolunaceae; genus Desulfoluna; species Desulfoluna spongiiphila. The sequence continues at coordinate 141,282 of NZ_FMUX01000003.1, forward strand.
TTCGGCAAGGGGCTTTCCTTTGGTGTGCACCCCAAAAATCGCCCGCCGGGCCGCCTCGTCCGGCGGGGGCAGCTCCAGATGAAAATCAAACCGGCCGGAGCGCAGCAGGGCCGCATCGATGAGGTCCAGGCGGTTGGTGGCCGCCAGTACCACGATGCCCTTGAGCTCTTCGATACCGTCCATCTCCGTTAAAAACTGGCTGATCACGCGATCGGTCACCGCCGAGGCCCCTTGCATGCCCCGCCGCGGGACCAGGCTGTCAATTTCATCCACAAACACAATGCACGGGGAGGCGAGCCGGGCCTTGCGAAAGATCTCCCGCACCCCCTTTTCGCTGTCCCCCACCCATTTGGAGAGGAGCTCCGGCCCCTTGACCGAGATGAAATTGACCCCGGACTCCGAGGCCACGGCCTTGGCCAGAAGGGTCTTGCCCGTTCCCGGAGGCCCGTAGAGCAGGATGCCCCGGGCAGGGGAGGTGTTTGCCTTTTCGAACAGCGAGGCGTAGGTCAGGGGCCACTCAATGGTCTCTTTGAGAAGGGATTTTACCGCGTCCAGGCCCCCCACATCCCCCCAGGTCACGTTGGGCACCTCGGTGAACACCTCACGGATCGCCGAGGGCTCGATGCCTTTCATGGCTTCCGTAAAATCATCCATGGTCACCTGCAGGTTGAGCAGGGTGTCCATGGGAATCTCCTCCAGCTCAAAATCGATGCGGGGAAAAATGTTGCGCAGGGAGGCCATGGCCGCCTCCCGGCACAAAGCCTCCAGGTCGGCGCCCACGTAGCCGTGGGTTATTTCCGACACCTTTTTCAGGTCCACGTCGCCAGCCAGGGGCATCCCCTGGGTGTAGATGGTGAGGATCTCCAGGCGGCCGTTGCGGTCCGGAATGCTGATCTCGATCTCCCGGTCGAACCGGCCGGGACGCCGCAGGGCCGGGTCGATGACATTGGGAATGTTGGTGGCCCCGATGACCATCACCTGGCCCCGGGAAGAGAGGCCGTCCATGAGGGTCAGCAGCTGGGCCACCACCCTTTTCTCCACCTGCTTTTCCCCGCCCATCTCCTCGCGCTTGGGGGCAATGGCGTCGATCTCATCCAGAAAGATGATGCTGGGGGCATGGGCCGAGGCTTCGTCAAAAATGCGCCTCAGGTTGGCCTCGCTCTCCCCGTAGAGTTTGTTCATGATCTCCGGCCCGCTCAGGTGGCTGAAAAAAGCGTCCGTCTCATTGGCCACGGCCCGGGCAATCATGGTCTTCCCGCAGCCGGGGGGGCCGTGCAGGAGCACCCCCTTGGGAGGGTCGATGCCCAACCGGTCAAAGACCTGGGGGTATTTCAAGGGTAGCTCGATCATCTCCCGAATCCTGCGGATCTCCTTGCCTAAACCGCCCACATCTTCGTAGGAGATCCGGGCCGATTTGACCTCCCCTTTCTCCCGGGGTTCCTGGATGACCACCGCCGTCTCGGGGCGGATGATCACCACCCCGTCGGGTTTGGTGCCCGTCACCTGGAAATCCCGGGTCTGGGCGCCGAACAGCTTGGCCCGCACCGTGTCCCCCGTCACCAGGGGGATGCCTTCCAGCAGGCTGCCGATGTACGTGGAGTCGTAGGAACGCAAGGGGGTCAGGGGACTCACCGTGAGCTTTTGTGCGGGCTTGCACGCGCAGGGCAAGATGCTGACCTTCTCATCCAGACCCACCTGGGCGTTGTCCCGCGCGATGCCGTCCAGGCACACCCATCCCTGGCCGCGGTCCTCCATAAAGGCCGGCATCACCTTGGCCACGGTCTTGCGTTTCCCCTTGATCTCAACAATATCGCCCACCTCCACGCCGATGCCGGTGAAATCCGCAGGGTCAAACCGCACAATGCCGCGGCCCACGTCTTTGGATTCCGCCTCCTTTACCTTCAGGGTCAGGCTTGTCTTGTCCATAGGACCTCTTAGGTCATGGTTAGGGTAATTTCCAGAATCCCGTTTTTGTACGTCCAGCTCATCTGCCCTTCCTCAGCCGGTTTCGACAGCAGGACTTCCTTGTGGTACTCCCGGTTCTTGCTCTCCGCATGGATCGTCAGGATGTCGTCGCTCAAGGACACCGTGATCTCCTCGGACCCCACCCCGGGCATCTCCACCACCACCCGGACCTTATCCTCCTCCTCAAAAAGATCCGCAATGGGCTCCCGGACTTCCTCCACAACGGGGCCCTTGGGGCTTTTCTTGATGTTGCCGAAGGACTGAACAACGGGACTGCCGTCCTGCAGGGTCCGCACGTTGATGCCGTAAACCCCTCGAATGTCCTTGAGCCCCTTGATCTTATCCAGGCTGCTCAGGTCAAATTCCCCCGATCGTTTCAGCCCCTCGCCGGTCTCGGCCAGCTTGGCGGCGGCGTCGATGAGGTTCCCCAGGCCTTTCAAGAGCCCTCCGAAACCAAAATCCCCGTGGCCATGCATCTCCCTGTCGGATCTGTTCTTGTCGCTCATTGCCTACCCCCGTGCCTTGCTGATAATGCCTGATGGCCACGGTGTCCGGCACAGCCCGGACGGCCATCACGCTTTGATTTCAATCGTGACGAAATGAAAGGGGGGCGCCGGCCCCACATAGGCAAACGCATAGCGCCCCTCATACTTGTCGGCCAGCTCCTCCACCACATAGTCAAACTCCCGTTCCCGGGTCCGATCGATGAGGCAGGCCAGGTTGCACACCATGGGATCTGTCTGGGGCTCCTTGGCTTTCACCTCCACGGATATGCGCCGCAGCCGGTTTAAAAGAGACCAGCCCTCATCGGCTTTCTTGACTGCCAGCGCCTTTTCCACGGCCTTGCCCAGCGCCCCTTTGACCTGCGTGTCGCCCCTTGCCTCCCCCAGCTTTTTTTTTAAGGCCATTACGTCCGCATCGCTCCGGTCGATCTCCTGGAACACCTCCGGCATCTCTTTCCAGTACGCCTTGACCCCCATCTCGATTTTGTTGTCCATGTCCCTGAGCAGCCCTTTGAACTCTGCGTAGCGCTTCCGCAAAAGGGTCCGGATCTCTTCGGTGCTTTCGGCAATGGTGCAGAAACGAACCGGCAGGATGGTGTACTCTGTCATCACCGTTTCGATCACCGTCTCATGGTGGGTCAGGTTCTCCCGGCTGATCACATAGCGGGTCATGGGGGTGTTGCTGATCACCGCGCTGATGTCCTTGAACCCGATGGTCGAAACGATGTCCTCCCGGCCTCCGATGCCCGTGGCCCCGAAATTCCGTCCGTCGTTCTCTCCGATGATGCAGTACACATACTTTCCTTCCTGTCTCATGCCTCACCCCGTCTCCATCGCCGGTTGCCCTCCGTGTCGCCCGCGCCTTCAGTACCCCAAGGGTATGGTCCGAATTCCTGTCTCGCCCCCCGGAGCGGCCGGTTCGTCGGACATCTGGTCCATCTCCTCTTCCACCCCGTCCCTCATCTCAAGGATCTTGGCATCCAGGCAGGACAATTCGGCCTCGATTTCATGGATGCGCCGCAGCAGGTTGGCCCGCTCCTGGCGCAACCGGCTCCGGTGTTTGTCCAGGATAAACATCTCCAGGTAACTCGATTGAACCGGCCGGAACTTTGCTGCGATGTTGTGTTTGATGGGGGTCCGCATGTTTCCGTAGCCGCGCCGGTAGATGTCCTTTCCATGCCGATGTTTAGCCATCATCGTCTCCCGTTGCCCTTGGCCTTGGGTTTGCCTTTGGCCTTGCCGTTGCAGTGATGGTCGATGAGTTTAAAGAGCTCTTTGGTCACTTTCTCTTTGGTGGCCCGGCTTCCGATGCGGGTGGTCTCCGAGGAGAGAATGTCCACGCAGATCTGGCGAAATGCCGAGTCGTTCTTGTCCACCGAGGCCCCCAGGACCCTGGCGGTCTTGGCGATCATCTGGCACCCCCTGATGGTGGGGGCAAACTCAAACACCTCCGAATCCCTCAGGCCCCGCACGATCCCCACGATTTTCTTCGAGTCCTCGTAGGAGACCCCCGAGCGGGAGTGCACGATCCCCACCTCGGTCTCCTCATCAAAATAGTCGAGGTCCAGGGTCACCATGCGATCCCTCAAGGCATCCTGGCTGCGATGGACCCCGGCGTACTCTTCGGGGTTGCTGGTAAAAATTGCCGTAAAATCCGGGTGCACCTTGACGTAGTTGCTGTCCCCGTTGCCCGTGGTGGGGATATCGAGCATCCGCTCCTGGAGTACGGAGAGCAGCACATTGTTGGCTTCGGGGCGGGAGCGGGTGAACTCGTCGTAGATCAGGGTGAACCCGTACTTGCAGGCCACGGTGAGGCGGTTGTCCACCCACTGCTTGCTCATGTTCTCCTCGGTTTTCAGCACCGAATGGATAAAATTGTCTCGGACCTTGCTGATGCTGTACCCGTTTTCACTGCCGATGAGGTTTGAGGTGGAGAACTCCTCGTCCCCGTGGATGAGGATCAGGGGGCGTCCCAGCTTGGCGGCGATGTGGATGGCCAGGGTGGTCTTCCCGGTGCCGGAGATGCCCCTCAGGTGCACGGGAAACCCCGCGTTGATGTAGCCCATGGCCCGGGCCGCAACATCTTTGACGTACTCTGTCTCCACAAAATCGGACATGGAGCGGGGTTCAAGGACGGTGGTGGGGTGGGCTATGGACATGGGACTCTCCTTTGCACAGGCACCATCTCATGGGGATGACGATGGCGTATAAAGTGGGTTCTCGGGGCTCGCCGCCAAAACACATGCCGGGATGGTTATTCGGAAAAATAGAGGGCACCTTTCTTGCAGATCATGCCGGTGTCCTGAAGGTCACGCATGATGGGTATGAGCATCCGCCACTGCGCGATCCCCAGGATCTCAGCCACCTGGGTCATCTTCAGGCCATCCGGGTGCCCCTTCAAGGTCCCTGCGATCTCGGCCTTGAGCCTGGACACGTCCCCCGAATCGCCCTGGGCGGCGGCAGGGGAAGCGCCCGCCCCGTCTGCCTGGGTGCCTGTCTCCTGCCGGGCGGTTCCCCCCTGGGAGGGGGGCGTCGAATGGCGCTCAAGGACGGAGGTGATTTTCGCCAGCACCCCCTGCCAGGCGGCGGCCATCTCCTGATGCTCTGTCCGCACCGTGTCCAAAAAATCCTGCACCCCTGCCTTTCGATCCTCTTCAAAGGCCCTCATGCCGGACTTGCGGGCACTCTCCATGGCCGCGCGGGTTTTGTTGAGCCCGCCTATAAAGGACCGGATCTCCCCGCGCATGACGGCGACATCGCCCCGCCGGGTCTCCACCTCTTCGACGCGATTATCCATGGCCTCCCGGGCCTGGGAGCCAAAGGTCGCTGAAAACTCAGCCAACTCGGACTTCAGGCTCTCGCCCATGGCACGGTGGGCACTCTCCAGCCCTTCGAGAAAGCTGCGGGTCTCCGCCTCCATCTGCCTCATGTCTGCCCGGAGCGCCTCGATCTCTGCCATGCGCTGCCGGGTCTCCTCCATGGCTCCTTCCCGCCGCTTGTCGCCCTGTGACCCGAGATCCGTGGTAAACTGCTGCAGCCCCACCCGCAAGGTATGGCCCATTTCGGCGCGGTTTTCCGACAGGGACCCGATGAGCTCGGCCGTTCCCTTTTTGATCTCGGAAAAATCCCGCTGCATTTTCTCTTTAAGGAGACGCCGGTGTTCATACGCCTGTGCGATCTCCTCCCCCAACCGGTTGAAGTCCTGGGTTGTTGACATGGTGCACTCTCCATTTGCTACCGGTACAAAGGCTGCCGCAAAGGGCACCCTTTTCGTGTTTTGTTAAATACATCCGGCCGAGCCGGCACCCGCCCCCGGCTCAACGCGGGGCTCCTCCCATCAACTGCTCAAGCGGGCCACCTGCTGCCACTGGCCCTGGACCCGGCTTCGCATCCGGTCAAAATCATCCAGAAAGGCAAAAAGGGTCTGGTTTGTCTCGCTCTGCTGGGCACTGATCGCCTTGAGCATGGTCTTCAAGTCCTTCACCTTCACCGCCTCCCCCTTGTCCAGGAGCGTTCGCAGGCCCATCTTCAGCTCCACCTGCTCCACCTGAAACCGCTTCAAAATGCCAATAACTTTCAACTCCCGCTCTTTCTGGCGGGTCAGGATCTCTTCGCGGATGAACTCAACCTCTTCAAGGGGGGTGGCGCATCCGTTGCAGATGATATGGCGAAGGCGGCTGATCACCGCCTCCTCTTCCAGGCGGAACTGGGTCAGGTGGCCTGCGGCCTCTGCCTCAATGCAATGGTGACGCTCCAGGACCTCTTCGACCATGGCGTCAAAGTCCTTGCGCCTCAGGCTCTGGGAGACCGCCAGGTTGGAACGGACCTCACCCACCATCTCGGACAAATCCGAGCGATACGTCACCAGCACCTCGTGGGCCTGGGACATCAAGGCACACACGGTGTTGACACGCCCTTCATAGGAATCGATGATGCTCTCAGCCAGTCGCCTTAACTCCTCACCGGTGCCCATGCGCCCACCCTTTTTCACCCAATGTTCTCGTATTCAAAAACCGTCAACAAATCGGACAATAGCCGAGGTGGAGAAGCCAGTCCGCGGGGTATTGTCGGATTGATTGACGGTTTTTTTGATGGTCCCGGTAAGCGCCGGGGGCGCTGCCGAGCGGTTCGGTCATGGTCTGTGACATGGCGATGTCACCTTCGCGATCTCCCATGGACTCGATACGGCCCCATCATCTCCATCCACACCCCGAGATTTCAGATATGCTTAAAGTGCGCGTCATGACCAAAGGGGCGGCAACCGCACCGTTGGTGACCCTAAGGATACCTGCCAATCTCACTTCCGCGTTGATGTTAGGCTGTTGTGGTTGCCGTAGCCGTCAGACCAACGGCTTCGGCATACTTAAGATAGGTGTCCACACCGGCAAGAACCACCCGGGCCTCCACCGCCAACAGTTCGATGCCCACCAGGGAAACCCTGGCCCAGGCATCCACGACCACACCCTTGTCAAGGATCCGGTCCACAACTTCCACAAGGCTTGAAGATGCATTGGTTTTTTCGACTGCCATGGTTACACTCCTTTGTCCTAAGGGTAATAAATGATGCGGTCTCAACTCCACCAAACCGCCTGACCTGCCTTGGGGCAGCAGGAGCCGTCTTTCGGCCTCCCTTACCGCCCCGCTATCCAGGCCCCAACCCCGTGGCGGGCCGGACCCTGAAATCCATTATTCGTCGTGGTATGCTACAGGGCATGGAACACATGGGGTCTCATGCCTGGTTTACCGCTTCGGTGTTCATGCCCCGCTGGCCCTTGAGGGCCATGCGGCACTTGCCGATGAGCACATGCATGTCAAAGGGTTTTTCAAGGAAAGCAAAGGCGCCTTTGTCCATGAACCCCTCTTTGACCTCCCGGGTCCCAAACCCGGAGATGGCAATCACGGGCCGGGTGTAGCCCCTCTCCCGGAGGCGCCGGAACACGCTCAACCCGCTCATGTCCGGAAGGCGATAATTCAAAATGACCAGCTCGGTCTCGGGATGACGGCCCCACTCCTCAAGGGCCTCGCCGCCGCTCAGGGCCGCTTCCACATGAAACCCTGCGGCATCGAGGATGTTGGCGACCACCCAGAGCAACTCATCTGAGTCTTCAACAAGCAATATCATGGGAGATTTTTCATTCATTTTTCATGGCTGTCATTTTATTTTTAATAAATTTTTGTTCAAATTTTGGGATTTATTGATAGAAATAATGCAACTTACGTACCACTCGCCGCAAACATTAAAAAACAAACAAATACAGGATGATAAGTCAATCGCATCCCACAGGCGGCAGGGCACCCGTACCCCACCCCGGCCCCGTCTGTTTCCCGCCAGGCCGCAGGGTCTCCCGGGGTTTCGGAAAGACCACGGGGCCAGACCCACTGTTTCCGGGCCCCCCGCAGCCCGGGGAAATCCCGGGCACAACCGTGGCATCGGTGTCTCTACTGGGGCATTGGTGCCATAATCTCCAAGGGGACCATGGATGCCGGTGAGAATTTGTTGAAAGGGAGTTAAGGAAAGCTGATGAAAGGGTGATGCATTGAGATCAGAATACGGTGAAAACAGAAACGCCGGCGGGAAGCCCTGCCCCGGTAAAACGGATACCGGCATGGTTTCAGGCCCGTATCGGGCGCACCCGCCTGGGGTGCAGGTTAATGCGTTCGCCCGAGGCCATAGGCCTTCAGCTTGCGGTACAGGGTCTTGTAATCAATCTTTAACCGCCGGGCAGCTTCCCGCTTGTTGCCCCGGCTCTGCTTCAGGGTTTCCCGGATAATCTGCCTCTCCCACAGGCCCGAGACATGCTTGATGGCTTCGGTGAGGGACCGCCCCCCCAAATCCGCCGCAGGAGCGGGAAAGGAGGCCGGGGCCATCACCTCGTGTTCGGCATGGAGGGCCAGGCATCCCGGTTCAATGAACTGCCCTTCGCATATCAACGAGGCCTGGCGCACAATGTTTTTCAATTCGCGAACGTTTCCGGGCCAGTCATGGGAAAGCAGGGCCTCCATGGCCCCATCGGAAAACCCCATGACGTTTTGCCCGTAGGGTCGTTTGCGATTCCTGTTGAAAAACCGTTTCGCAAGGTAGGGGATGTCCTCTTTGCGCTCACGCAGGGCGGGGACCCGGATGTAAAACTCCTTCAGCCGGTAATACAGGTCCGAGCGAAACCTCTCGGTGTGGCGGTCCTGATCCAGGGCCTGGTTCGTGGCCGCGACGATCCGTATCCGCACGGGCAGGGCCCGTTTCGCCCCAAGCCGCTGGACGCAGCGTTCCTGGACCGTTCGCAGGAGTTTCTGCTGGGCCCCGTAAGGAAGGCAGCCCACCTCATCTAAGAACAGGGTGCCGTCCTGGGCCAACTCGAAAAACCCCGGTTTGTTCTCCTGGGCTCCGGTAAAGGCCCCCTTCATGTACCCGAAGAGCTCGCTTTCGATGAGGGTCTCGGGGATGGCCCCGCAGTTGACCGCCACAAAAGGGCCCTTTTTCACCGGGCTCAGGGCATGGATGGTCTGGGCCACCAGCTCCTTGCCCACCCCGCTCTCCCCTTCGATGAGCACCGTCAAATCGCTGGCCGCCACCTTCTCCACCTTCCACGCCAGGATCTGCACGGCATGGCTCCGGCCCATTTTTTCAAACAAGGGGTTCTCCCCCGCGCAGGGCCCGTCACCGGGCAGCCCCCTGTCCAGGAAATCCGAATTCTGAAGGGCCTCCTCAATCAGAAAAAGCAGGTCGTTGTTGTTGACCGGCTTGGTCACGTAGTCGCACACCCCGATCTTCATGGCCCGGACCGCAGTTTTCACCTCGGAGTAGGCCGTCACCATGATGATGGGAAGGGAAGGGTACTGCCGATAGAGGCACTCGGCCACGGCGATGCCGTCCCGACCGGGCATCCGCTGGTCCAGGAGCACCAGGTCCGCCATGTCGTCGTTTAAAAGCTTGAGGGCATCATCCCCGTTGGGGGCCTGCCTCACGTCGTAGCGAGCCAGGGAGAGCACATTGGAGATGGCCCAGCGAAAATCCTGGTCATCGTCCACCACCATGATCTTTTTCTGCATCGCCTCTGTCGAGTTGTTCATCCAGCCTCCCAATCCCCGTCCGGCCCATCCCCGTTGCGGCTTGCAATGGGCAGCAAAATGGACATGTCGGTGCCGTTTCGTCTGCCTCCGGTGATGCGTATCTGCCCGCCATGCTGTTTGATGATGGCATGGGAGATGCTCAGCCCCAGCCCCGTGCCGTTGTCTTTGGTGGTAAAAAACGGATCAAACACCTGCTCCCGGTACTCTTCGGGGATCCCCGGCCCGTTGTCGATGATGTTGACCTCCACCATCTCGGCCTTTTTCACGTGCCGCGTGGTCAGGGTCACCCGCCCATGCGTTGAGACGGCCTGGAAAGCATTTAAGGTGATGTTTAAAAAAACCTGTTCCAGCTTTTCACGGTCCCCGACGATCCTCGGCAGGTTGGGGTCTGCCTTGAGGCAGGTCTGGATACTCCCCTGGCTCGCCTCCAGCCGGGCCATCTTCACCACATGGCCCAGGATCGCGTTGAGGCTCAAGCGCTTCCAGTCCAGATTGGACGGCTTGGCAAAGGAGAGCAGCTCCTCGATGAGCCGGCTCGCCTTCTGGCTGTTGCGATAAATCACTTGGAGGTTCTCCGCCAGGGGACGCTCGATGGTGAGGTTCTCGATGCTGAACTGGGCACAGGAGCTGATGACCGCCAGGGGGTTTCGAAGTTCGTGGGCCAGTCCCGCCGAAAGGTGGCCCAGGGCCAGAAGCTTCAGGGACTGTCGCTTGAACTCTTCGCTCCGGCTTTTTTCGGTGAGGGCCACGCAGGCCCCCATCACCCCCAGCCCCCGCCGACCCGCCGGCTCAAAAAGACTGATGGCCGCCTTCACGGGAAACACCGTGCCGTTTTTCTTTACCGCCGTCATCTCCCGGTCCCCCCCCTTCTCGCCCACCCTGCCGCGCCACTGGGCAAACCCTCCTTTAAGGAGAAAAAACCGTTCCACGCCACACCCCAGCACCTCGTGCCTGTCGTCGTACCCCCAGAGCTTCAGAAACGCAGGGTTGACCTCAAACACCATGCCCTTGGCGTCGGCGAAAAACACCGCGTTGATGGAATTCGCAAGGGCGTGCTCCTTCATCCTCAAGGCACCGGCCAACCGGTGGCATTCCAGCGATTTTTCTTTCAGTATGTCTCGTTGATACGCTCTTTTCATGGCAAGCCCGTTCGTCCTTAATGGGTGCAGGGGCATCCCCCAGGGCCTTGCAGAAGCCCGTACCCATGGAGTCGGTCCTGGATTTCTGCTCTGCATCGTCCGATGAATGCCAGTGGCTGCACGCTTGTTCATGGGGATGTGTGGTCCGGTCCGGACCTGTGAACACAGCCCATTGCATAAGGCGGGTGGTATTTTTCGTATTGGTGTGAGAAACTCGAACAGGTAACAAGAGATCAGGGTAGGCGCGGTTTGTCATGCTCAAGAGCCATGGGACGAATGCCATCATCACACCGTCAATAAAAAACCGCTGTAAATCGCTTTACCTTACATCGAAAACAGTTATAATGTCAATGATTTATACAAAAGACCAGCAGACTATTTCCTGCACCACGGGCCACCGAACACCGGTCCCGGCCTTTTCCCGGACCACCCTTGACAGAATTCGCACCCGCGATCTATAGAAGAGCATCACAACAAAAACAGGCAGCAGGACCCAAGGCACTGGAAAGGTTCGGCCCCCATGCAAGCTATGGGGAGTGCCCGATACCTGGAAAACCCGACCATACCGCCCGATTGGCTCCCCGGGCCCCGTGGGAAGCCGTCACCAATCCGAGACGTTATCATGAAGCATTTGTTCCTCACCCTTCTTACCGTCGCGCTCCTCGTCGCTCCGGCACCGGCCCGGGCCAAAAGCGCCGTTTCCCCCCGACCGTCCGGTGAGGCGGTGGCCCAAAAAGATACGGGAAACCGCCACTTCGAGGCGGGGCAGTACATGGAGGCCATCGCCAGTTACACCAAAGCCATCAAAGCCTCCCCCGATTATTTTGAGGCGTATTACAACCGCGGGCTCACCTGGCACAACCTGAAGCTCTTCTACAAGGCCATCGTGGACTTCGACCGTGCCCTGGAGCTTCGTCCCAACGATCCGGATATTCTCTATTTCCGCGGACTCGCCTACGAAAAAACCGGCCAGTTCGGCCTTGCCCTTGCCGACATCAAACGCGCAGCGGCCAAGAACAACCGGCTGGCCAAAGAACACCTGAAGGATGGAGAACTCAAAGGAAAAGCCGGTAAAGCAGCAAAAAAAGACAAAGCCATCCAGAGCCTTGCCGACGATGGCTCTGGGGACGGAATGGCACGGACCACCCGGACCACTTTGACACACAACGCCTATGGGGGAAAAACCACCACCACCGTCTTCTCCAAGGGCGACCGCCTCTACGACGGCCCGGAGGGCATCTTCAAGCAGCTCAACCACTACAACGACGCCGGGACCCTGAGGCGAAGCGACACCTTCCATCACGCCCTGTTCAGTGCAAAAAACAACCGGAACAAAACCATCACCCACTTCAACGCCCAAGGGACTTACACCCTCATGGAGTACCACCTCACAGGCCGGAACCTGGGCAAGGTGGAACTCTTCTATTACGGAGAGAAGGGCTCTCTCATCAAGTCAGAAACCGTCAGCTTGAGCCGGTACCAGAAGATGGACCTCAACACCCCCTGATCCCTCTCCCCAAAAAAACAAAAAAGCCCGATCCACACATACGCGTGGATCGGGCTTTTTTTTGGCGGCAACCGGTCAGCTAAGCAGAGCTTCCGGGGTCATCTTCTTGCGGCGAGCCCCGCATCGATCTCTTCGGCCACCTTTGCGGCGGCGGCCACGGGGTCGGCGGCGTCCCGGATGGGGCGTCCGATGACGAGGTAATCCGACCCGCCGGCAATGGCTTCAGCAGGGGTCATCACGCGCTTCTGGTCATCTGCGCCCATGCCCTCCCAGGCCGGGCGGATTCCCGGGGTCACGGCGTAAAAGCCGTCCCCTGCCGCATCGCGGATCACGGAGGCCTCATGGCCGGAACAGACCACACCGGCGCACCCGCAGGTGTGGGCCATCACCGCCCGCTTGATCACCAGCTGCTTCATGTCCTCGGCATACTGGGGGAGAAACCCGGATTTGCGGATGTCATCGGCCCCGACGCTGGTGAGCACCGTCACCCCTAAGATCCCCACCTTGCCTGCGCCTCCGGCCACCGCCCCTTTGAGCATGGCCTCGGACTCCCCGCAGTGAACCGTGAGAAAACGCACGCCGAGGTCGGCCACACGGGCCACGGCCCGTTCCACCGTCACGGGGATATCATGGAGTTTCAGGTCAAGGAAGATGTCTGCGTTGCCTGCCCTGCGCACCTTGTCAACGATGGACGGCCCGCACTCAAGGAATAGCTCCAGCCCGATTTTAAACAGACCTACCTTGCCGGAAAGCAGGGTGGCGTACGCCAACGCCTCCTTCTCTGTGGGAAGATCCAGAGGAAAGATAATACGATCGTAGGAACCCAAAGGCGCCTCCTTACATGTTTTTTGATTGCGGTCATTAGGAACGGAACAGACCCTGGGGATATTCATGGTCACAGGGGGTATACCCCATTTCTCCCATGGGATAAAGCATCAAAATTGTTCTGCATCACCCCCCCCAGGTTCCCCTGCCGGTGTCGGGCTTGACGCGCTGCACCATAGCCCTTCGAAAACAATGAAAAAACAGTTAGTTTAACGCCTTTTGGGTTGCAATACCCCAAGCAAAGTGCTACCTCTTTTCACTTAACAGCGCTTGAAAAGCCGGGGAAGGGTGTTCTCCACGCTCCACGGTGAGCAACCACTCACCTTGCGTAACACCGTTGCGGTGTCCCCCCTCTCTGATCCCCGACCCGGTCCTTTGTCAAAGCGCATTCCGGTTGAACAGGCACCCGACGTGTCAAGGGCCCTTGTTCGCCACACATGGGAACGACCCCTTGCAAGAGAGTCTCTCCGTATGACCTATTACCAGAAATATCATGTTCCGGCAGGAACGTTCCAGGTAAACGCCCGAAAACCCCTCATTCTTCAAGCGTACCTCAACTCCTGTGTCGGTGTCGCCCTCTTCGATGCCGAAGCCGGCATCGGTGGCCTCTACCATATCCTCCTGCCCGAGCCCGTCTCCCACAAATCCGAGTACAACCGGGAAAAATACGCCGCCACCGGGCTGCCCCTTTTTCTTGGGCACCTTGTCCGTGAAGGGGCGGACATCTCACGGCTCCAGGCGGTCATCGCCGGCGGGGCCCTTGCGGGAAAGGTCAGCAACCAAGACATCCGCCTCGACATCGGCGGGCGCACCGCCGAGGTTGTCAAGGAGGTGCTGGGCAAGCACGGAATCCAGGTGGCCCTGTCGGAGACCGGCGGCTTTTTTACCTGCTGCCTCAACTTCAACCTGGAGACCTTTGACTACGAAGTGATCCCCGCTCTCTTGTCCGACGAGCAGGAGGTGGACGACACCACCCACGGGCGCATCTCCAAGCTGGACGATATCCAGCCCATTCCCCAGGTGGCCTTGAAAATCCTGCGTATGATCGACGAGGATGCCTACGACATCCACAACCTCTCCCAGGAGGTGAGAAAGGACCAGGTGATCAGCGCCCAGGTCCTTAAGTATTGCAACTCAGCCGTCTTCGGGGGGCAGGGAGGCATCGACTCCATCGACGATGCCCTGCTCATCATCGGCCAGACCTCCCTGGCCAAGATCGTCACGGCCATGGCGGTGAAAAAGCTGCTCAACAACAGCTACACGGGCTACTCCCTTGCCAAGGGGGGCCTGTATCACCACGCCATCGGCGTGGCCCTGGTGGCGGAGAAAATCGCCGCCTTAAGCGGCAAGGCCTCCCCCTTTGCCGCCTACTCGGCAGGCCTTATCCACGACCTGGGCAAGGTGGTGCTGGACCAGTTTGTCTCCGGAGCGCGCCCCTTCTTCTACCGGGAGATCATGGGGGAAAACGACCTGGTGGAGACGGAAAACCGGCTCCTGAAAACCAACCACACCAAGGCCGGGCTCAAGCTGGCCCAGAAGTGGGACCTGCCCGCCTCCATCACCAACACCATCCGCTACCACCACACCCCGGACGATGCCGAGTCCCACCGCGAGCTGGTGACCATCATCTCCGTGTCCAACTCCCTGTTCCACATGTTCAGCGCCAGCCCCAGCCTGCACAAGGTCGACATGAACTCCCTGTCGCGAAGGCTCGAGGTCCTGGGCATGTCCATTTCGGACTTCCCCGCCATTGTGGACGCCATCCCCCACCAGGTGCTCTCCGGAAGCCCGGAACTGGCCATCACCTGAGCCGCCCTCCGGGGCACCGTCCCACCGGGGAAAAGCATTTGCCGAGGCAGACCTTTTGAGATACAAAGAAGGGGTTTGACAAAAGACTGTGGAACCAGCCCCGGCCCTTGCGGGCTCTTTTTAGCCCCGTCCCCGTAAGCAGGGTTCGGGCAGCCGCAACATGCCGCACCCCTTATATATTTTTTAGGTAGCGAAAAATGGAATTACGGGACACTCAGAAACAGCTGCTTCGCGCCCTGCCGGGTGTGGATACCCTCCTTGACGCCCTCACGGCAGAGATTCCTGAAGAGACGGTCCCCCGAAGCGTCCTCACGGCCTCGGCCCGGGAAGCCCTGGAGGCCACGCGCCGAGCCATCTTCACCGGGACACATCCCACCGTGGACCTGGCCTCGGTACTCACCCTGGCCCACGACCTCATCCACCGCAAAATGCGCCCCAACCTCACCCGGGTCATCAACGGCACCGGCGTGGTGGTCCACACCAACCTCGGCCGATCCCTTCTGGCCGAGGAGGCCCTTGACCGCATCCGGGCCGTGGGAGACCGCTACTCCAACCTCGAATTCAACTTGGCCACCGGCAAACGGGGCCTGCGCTATTCTGCCGTGGAGGAGCTGATCTGCGAGATCAGCGGGGCAGAGGCGGCCATGGTGGTGAACAACAACGCAGGGGCGGTGCTTCTCTGCCTGGACACCTTGGTCAACGGCAAAGAGGCCGTGGTCTCCCGGGGGGAGCTGGTGGAGATCGGGGGGGCCTTCCGCATCCCCGACGTCATGGCCAAAAGCGGGGGCATATTAAAAGAGGTGGGCACCACCAACCGGACCCACCTGAGGGACTACGAACAGGCCGTAACCGATGAGACCGGCCTCTTTCTCAAGGTCCACACCAGCAACTACAGCATCGTGGGCTTTACCTCGGCGGTCTCCGTGGCCGAACTGGTCACCCTGGGCAAAGAGCGGGGCATCCCCGTCATGGACGACCTGGGCAGCGGCACCTTCGTTGACTTCGGTGACTACGGCCTGCCCAGCGAGCCCACGGTCCAGCAATCGGTGAAGGCCGGGGCCGACATCGTCACCTTCAGCGGGGACAAACTCCTGGGAGGCCCCCAGGCCGGGGTCATCGTGGGCAGCAAAACACACATCGACGCCATCCGGAAAAACCCGCTGACCCGGGCCCTGCGCATCGACAAGCTCACCCTGGCCGCCCTGGAGGCCACCTTGCGCCTCTACCGGGACGAAGCCGAGGCCGTGGCCAAGATCCCCACCCTGCGCATGATTACCATGGACCGGGAAGAGACGGTGGCACGGGCCACCGCCCTCATGGATGCCCTGGCAACGCTTCCCGTCACCACCGAAGCCCTGGCCCTTTCGTCCCGCCCCGGCGGAGGCTCCCTGCCCCTTCTGGAGCTTCCCTCCTGCTGCGTGGGGATCACCGTCCCCGGCATGGGGGCCAGCGCCCTTGAAAAGACCTTGCGAGCAAACGATCCGCCCGTCATCGGCCGCATCGAAAACGAGACCTATATCCTCGACCCACGAACCCTGCAGGAGGGAGACATCTCCCTGATTGCCGACGCCCTTGAGACCCTTGTGGAGGCCCGCCCATGATCGACATCATCAACGACACCCTTCAAGCGAGTATCGACACCAAAAAGTCGGCCATCGCCGAAAACGACCAGCGCCTGGTCAAGTCCGCCCGCCTCATGGCCGAAAGCCTCACCGCCGGGGGAAAAATCCTTCTCTTCGGCAACGGAGGGAGCGCCGCCGATGCCCAGCACATCGCCGCCGAGTTCGTCAACCGGTTCCAGACCGAGCGGGTGCCCCTGGCCTCCATCGCCCTGACCACGGATTCTTCCATCATCACCAGCATCGGCAACGATTACAGCTTTGAAGAGATCTTCTCCAAGCAGGTGACGGCCCTGGGCCGGAAAAACGACGTGGCCGTAGGCATCAGCACCAGCGGCAACTCCCCCAACGTGGTCAAGGCCCTGAAGGCCGCCGAAAAGGTGGGTATGCACACCGTGGCCTTTACCGGCAAGGGGGGCCAGGCCGCCGACATGGCGGAGATCGCCCTCACTGTCCCCGTGGGAGTCACCGCGCGCATCCAGGAGAGTCATATCCTCATGGGTCACATCCTCTGTGACCTGGTGGACCGGATTCTCTTTCCCGAGAATTTTTAACGACAGCGTTTGCCATCCTGCCCCAGGGTGCTTATTGTGTGTCGTACCCGAAAAGCCCTGAACATGAAAGACAGGCCCTCCGATGCATCGGAACGCCCTGCCCGAGGGGCCATAACCCGAAAGAACCCGAAAAACCATGAGGTGATACCATGCCCATTTTTGAATACAAATGCGGTGCGTGCAGCCACGAGTTCGAGTACCTCGTCATGGGAGGGAAAGATCCGGAGAGCTGCCCCAAATGCGGAGACAAAAACGTCTCCAAACAGATGTCCCGCTGCGGATTCGTCAGCAAGGGAGCCGGAGGTGAAATCTCCTCCTCATCGGCTTCCGGCTCGTCCTGTACCGGCTGCTCAGCCACAAGTTGTGCGGGGTGCGGCTCCTGATGGAAAATAAAATCGTCATCGGTACCCGGGGGAGCCAGCTGGCCCTCTGGCAGGCCAACTGGGTAAAATCTGAACTGGAAAGACTCCACGCCGGGGTCACCTGTGAGCTCCTCGTCATCAAGACCAAAGGAGACAAGATCCTGGACGTGCCCCTGGCCAAGGTGGGGGGCAAGGGTCTTTTTGTCAAAGAGATCGAAGAGGCCCTGTTGGACGGCCGCATCGACCTGGCCGTTCACAGCATGAAGGACATGCCCGCAGACCTCCCCGAAGGACTCAAGATCGGTGCCATTCCCGAACGCCAAGACCCCAGGGATGCCCTCATCTCCAAAAACGGCCTCACCTTTGAGGCGCTGCCCAAGGGCGCCCGCGTGGGCACCAGCAGCCTGCGGCGTTCGGCCCAGCTCCTGGCCAAACGCCCCGACCTTCAGATCGAAACCCTGCGCGGCAACATCGACACCCGCCTGAAAAAAGTCACGGAAGGGGACCTGGACGCCATCATTCTGGCGGCCGCCGGCCTCAAGCGATTAGGGCTCGGCGAGCACATCACCGAGTGCCTGGCACCGGAGCTCATGCTCCCCGCCGTGGGCCAGGGCGCCCTGTGCATCGAGTCCCGTGAAAAGGACGACCGCATCGACGCGGCCCTTGCCCCCTTGAACCACCTTCCCACCCGGGTCACGGTCCTTGCCGAGCGAGCCTTTTTAAACACCCTTGAAGGAAGCTGCCAGATCCCCGTGGGCGCCTTTGCCGAAACCGACGGCAAGGCCATCACCATCCGCGGCCTCGTGGCCGAAGTGGACGGCTCCCGCATCCTCATGGAAAAAGAGACCGGCGAAAACGGCCAGAACGAAGCCCTGGGCATCACCGTGGCAGAACGCCTCAAAGAGGCCGGTGCAGCAGAGATCCTTGCAAGACTCCTGGAGAATCAAGCATGAGCAACACATACGGAACAGTCTATCTGGTGGGCGCCGGTCCCGGAGACCCCGGCCTGATCACGGTCAAGGGCAGGGAGTGCATCGAAAAAGCCGACGTCCTGGTCTACGACTACCTGGCCGCCCCCTCCCACCTGGCCCACGCAAAAAAAGGGGCCGAGATCATCTACGTGGGTAAAAAGGGCGGGGACCACACCCTGAGCCAGGACGGCATCAACGCCCTTCTGGTGGAAAAAGCCAAAACAGGGGCCACGGTCACCCGACTCAAAGGGGGCGACCCCTTTATCTTCGGGCGCGGCGGCGAAGAGGCCGAAGTCCTCATCGCAGAGGGCATCGACTGGGAAGTGATCCCCGGCGTCACCTCCGCCATTGCGGCCCCGGCCTACGCGGGCATTCCCCTGACCCACCGAAAGTTCACCGCCACCCTCTCCCTGGTCACCGGCCATGAAGACCCGGAAAAAGAGAACTCCAACATCGACTGGGACGCCATCTCCAAATCGGGCACCATTGTCTTTTTCATGGGCGTGCGCAACCTGCCCAACATCGTGGAAAAGCTCAGCGCCTGCGGAAAACCCGCCGATACCCCCGTGGCCCTGGTTCGGTGGGGCACCACCACCCGCCAGGAGACCGTTGCCGGTACCCTGTCCACCATCGTGGAAGAGGTCAGGAAAGCCAACCTCAAATCCCCCAGCATCATCGTGGTGGGCGAGGTGGTCTCCCTTCGAGACACCATGAAGTGGTTCGAAAACCGCCCCCTCTTCGGCAAGCGCGTGGTGGTCACCCGTGCCCGCAAACAGGCCAGCGGCCTCACCAGCCGCCTCATGGCGCTGGGTGCCGAATGCCTGGAGGCCCCGGCCATTGAAATCCAGCCCATCACGGACTCGGCAGCCGTGGACGATGCCCTGACCACCCTCACGGCCTACGACTGGATCGTCTTCACCAGCGTCAACGGGGTCATTACCTTTTTTGACGAGCTCTTCAACAAAGGCCTGGACGCCCGTGCCCTGGGCGGCCTCAAGACCGCCTGCATCGGCCCCTCCACTGCTGCCGAGCTCAAAAAATACGGCATCGGCACCGATGTCCTTCCGGACAGCTACGTGGCCGAGTCCGTGGTGGACGCCTTCAAAGACCAGGAGATCCAGGGCGCAAAGATCCTGCTCCCCAGGGCCGAAGAAGCCCGGCCCGTGATCCCCGTGGAGCTCACCAAGATGGGCGCCACGGTCAACGAAGTGGCCGTCTACCGCACCACCATGGATACCACCTCCACCGAAAAAGTGGCCGAAGCCCTCACCAACAAAGAGGTGGACATGGTGACCTTCACCAGCTCCTCCACGGTGAAGAACTTCGTCTCCATGATCCCGAACGGCGACCTCTCCCTCATGGAAAACGTCACCGTGGCCTGCATCGGCCCCGTCACCGAAGAGACCGCCAAAGAGCTGGGCCTCACCCCCCACCTCGTGGCCGACACCTTCACCATCGACGGCCTCGTGGACACCATCGTCGGAGCTGCCGAATAAAAGAAAGCCTCCGGCGGCGAGGTGAGCCACCTCGAAAGCTGATTACAGCGGCGCTGCGCCCCCGTTCCCCGGGGCGCAGCGCCAAAAAACGTGCCTCCGGCGGCAAGGTGTGCCACCTTGAAAGCTGGTTACGGATGCACTTTGCCCCTCGTACCTCGGGCCAAATCACATCCGTATTTGTGCCGGCAAAAACTTAAAATATGGCTTTAAGACCTGTTTGTTAAACTTTTCAAAAGCTTAGCCCCCGGCAGGGCCGCCGGAGGCGCTTTCGTTAGTATGATCTGAATAGTTACAAAGTTTTTTTAAGACCTCCCACCCCCTTGCCACCTGAATTATTCCTGCTACAATCAATTTCTGGATTTGCCATACACAACGCCGTGGCCGCCTCTATGTGCAGCCTTCGGCCATGACCCCATAAAGGCCCATTGCCATGACACAAACACTCACCGACAGCTATAACCGAACCATCGACTACCTGCGGATTTCCGTCACGGACCGGTGTAACCTGCGGTGCAGTTACTGTGTCCCCCCCACCCCCTTTGCCCACATGAACCACACGGACATCCTCTCCTATGAAGAGCTGATTCGGCTTGTGCGGGTGGGGATCTCTTTAGGCATTCGAAAGGTGCGGCTGACGGGAGGGGAACCCTTTGCCCGCAAAGGGCTCATCGGGTTTATCCGGGAGCTGTCCGCCCTGGAGGGGCTTGAGGACCTGGCGGTCACCACCAACGGGACACTCATTGCAGATGAAATGAAAAACTTAAAGGAGGCCGGGCTCACACGCATCAACATCAGCCTGGACAGCCTGAGGCCCGAACGCTTTGCCAAAATCACCGGCAAAGATCTCTTTGCCGAGGTCAAACGTACCATCGAAGGTGCCCTTAAAACCGGTCTGAACCCGGTCAAGATCAACACCGTGCTCCTGGACGGAATCAACGGCGACGAGCTGGAAGACTTCGCCCGCCTCACCTTTGACCACCCTGTGCATATCCGGTTCATCGAGTACATGCCCATCGGCGAAGGCTCCGGGCCTGCCCACAGCGAGCTCCTTGCCCCGGCCATCACCCGGCGCCTGGAAGCCCTGGGCCCCCTCACCCCTGTCCACAGAAGCGCCCACGACGGCCCTGCACAGCGGTTTAAAATCAAAGGCGCCAAGGGGGAAATCGGCCTCATCAGCCCCATGACCAACCACTTCTGCGCCACCTGCAACCGCCTGCGCTTAACCGCCGACGGCCACCTGCGCCCCTGTCTTCTCTCCGATGCCAAGGTCAACCTCATGGACGCCGTCAGGGGGTCCGCCGACGATGCAACCCTTGCCACCCTCTTCCGCCATGCCGCCGGCATCAAGGGAAAACGCCACGACCTCACCGGCCATGCCGTCCACGACATGATGTCGTCCATCGGGGGATAAGCGAGCACGACCCGCGACCCTAACCGCGGCGTCTTCGGAACATACTGACCATGATCATCACATCTGGATGACCTCCTGATAGAAGTCATGTCCCTTGTCATCGATAATGATAAAGGCGGGAAACTCGTTGACGGTGATTGTATAGACGGCTTCCATGCCCAGTTCCGGGTAGGCCAATGTCTCCACGCGGGTGATGCAGTCACGCCCGATCCGTGCGGCGGGTCCGCCCATGGAGCCGAGATAAAACCCCCCATTTTTACAACATGCAGCCTTGACCTGAGCAGAACGGTTGCCTTTGGCAAGCATGATTCGAGACCCTCCAAGCTGCTGAAAAGCATCCACATAAAGATCCATGCGGCCGGCCGTTGTAGGGCCGAAGGAACCCGAGGGGTACCCTTCAGGTGTTTTCGCGGGGCCGGCATAATAGATGATGTGGTTTTTAAAATAGGCGGGTAGATCCCCTCCTTTGTCCACCTCTTCCGCAAGCTTTGCATGGGCAATGTCACGAGCGACGATGAGATCTCCGGAGAGGGAGAGACGGGTACCCACCGGGTACTTTGTGAGCTCTGCCAGAACCTCATCCATGGGGCGGTTCAAATCGATGGCAACGCTGTCGTTGTTGAATAAAGAAGGTTGAGGTAAAAACCGCGCCGGATTTTCTTCAAGCTGTTCTAAAAAAACGCCGTCTGCGGTGATTTTGCCTTTGATGTTTCGATCTGCACTACAGCTTACACCAATCCCCACAGGACAGGACGCCCCATGCCTCGGGAGCCGAACTACGCGGACGTCATGGCAGAAATATTTTCCGCCGAACTGTGCCCCGAGTCCTATCGTTGAGGTCACCTGAAGAACGTCCTCTTCCAATCCCCGATCACGAAATGCATGGCCATGGGCATTGCCCTGACTCGGCAAGGTGTCCAGATAACCGGCAGATGCCATCTTCACGGTTTTAAGTGTGGCCTCGGCTGAGCTTCCTCCAATGACAATGGCCAGGTGGTAGGGAGGGCAGGCTGAGGTCCCGATACCCGTTATTTTCTCTTTCAAAAAGGGAAGAAGCCGAGATCGGTTCAGGATCGCCTTGGTCTCTTGAAAGAGAAAACTTTTGTTCGCGGATCCCCCGCCTTTGGCGATAAAAAGGAAGTCGTAGCTTGCGCCTGAGCCATTTTGGATATCGATCTGAGCTGGAAGGTTGCAGCCTGTGTTCTTCTCTTCAAACAAAGAAAGAGGCGCCAGTTGGGAGTAGCGCAAATTCTTTTGGGTATAGGTTTCAAAAATGCCCTTGGAAAGGGCTTCTTCGTCGGTGAGCCCAAAACCGGATAAAATACGATGCCCTTTTTTACCCACCACCGTTGCCGTTCCGGTATCCTGACACATGGGAAATATTTTATCAGAGGCGATGACGGCATTTTTCAGCATCTCCAAAGCCACAAAGGCATCGTTTTGAGATGCCTCAGGATCATCTATAATCCTGCGAAGCTGCTCGAGATGTTTTGGCCGGCATAAAAATGAGACGTCGGAAAACGCTTCACGGGCCAAAAGCGTCAGTGCCGATGCCTTTACACGAAGGACCGGTTCTCCAAAAGCCTCCCCCCGTTCGATGCCGCTATCACTGAGCTTCCGGTAAGGCAGGGCGTCTGGTCCAAGGGGGAAGGGGGTCTGATAAAAAAATGATGGCATGGATGAAACTCCTGCAAGTCGGTCCTTTTGGGATGATCAAAATCACTGATGGTCTAACTTTATCGTCACGATTCATGCCGCTTCCGGCGGGTCGTTTTTTGAAAAAAGCGCAGCAAAAACGTTTCGCTGCCACAGGCAGGGCCACCGAAGGCTCTGCCCGTTATCGTCAAGAGCTTCTGTGCAACCTCTGTGTGTTCCCTCCGGGATCAGGCCTGAATCGTTTTAAGTTGCTCACGGTAAAGCGCCATATCCTCAATGGGACGGCAGGCAACGCCAGAATCCATCGCCGCCTGAGCAACCGCCGGGGCAACATGGAACAGGACGCGCGAATCAAATGGCTTGGGAATAAGGTAAGAGCGGCCAAACGTTATGGACTTGCCAGAGTATGCCTGTCTCACCGATTCCGGGACGTTCAGCCTGGCAAGGTGAGCCAGGGCCTTTACAGCGGCCATTTTTATTTCATCGTTGATGACACTGGCCCGGGTGTCCAGGACACCACGGAACAGGGAGGGAAAACAAAGCACGTTGTTGATCTGGTTGTCATAGTCTGAGCGTCCGGTCCCTATAATGACGTCATCCCTCACCGCCATGGCCTCTTCAGGTAAAATTTCCGGATCAGGATTCGCCATGGCAAAGACAATGGGATCCTTACCCATGGTTTCAAGCATCGCTCCCGTCAAGGCACCTTTGGCAGAAAGCCCGAAAAAAATATCCGCCCCCTCCACAGCGTCTGCCAGGGTTCGCGCGGTCGTGTCAGAAGCAAATAACGCCTTGTAGGGGTCCATCTCTTCTGTACGGCCTTTGTAAATGACACCCTTTAGGTCACAAAGGATCAGATTCTCTTTACGAATGCCAAGCTCAACCGCAAGCTTTGCGCATGAAATACCGGCGGCACCGGCTCCGCAAACCACCACCCGGGCTTCCTCGATTTTTTTACCCACAATCTCTAGGGCGTTAAGCATTCCGGCAGCAGCAATGATGGCTGTGCCATGCTGGTCATCGTGGAACACAGGAATGTCCATGATCTCTTTGAGGGTCTCTTCGATATAGAAACACTCAGGTCCCTTGATATCCTCTAAGTTGATGCCCCCAAAGGTCGGTTCAAGAAGCTTGACCGTTCGAATGAATTCATCACTGTCGACGGTGTCGACCTCAAGGTCAAACACATCAATATCAGCAAATCTCTTGAAGAGGACCCCCTTTCCCTCCATAACCGGTTTTCCGGCCAGCGCCCCGATGGGACCAAGCCCCAGCACGGCGGTTCCGTTGGAGATCACCGCCACCAGATTCCCTTTGGCTGTGTATTTGTAGGCCTCTTCGGAATTTTTAGCGATCTCTAAACAAGGCCCTGCGACACCGGGACTGTAGGCCAGGGCGAGGTCTTCACTTGTTGTACAGGGTTTTGTTGTGACAACCTCAATTTTCCCTTTACGTCCTCTGCCGTGGTACTCAAGAGCATCACGATAACTGTTATTCATTGCGGTATTCCTTGATTAATAAAATGGAGGGGGCCTTGGCAGCTTCTCGCATAAAAATTCAGGGAAGTGCGCCTGTATCGGCCCCAAAAGGCGGGCTTGACGCTGCGCTTTGCCCTCATTTCCCGGGACATCACGCAGCGCGCTCAGCCAAAAACCAGCGGGTTATTTAAAACGGCCCAAGGTTTACATATTGAGCAAGCAGGACAAGACAACAGGCCACACTGGCGAGGATCAAAAAAAGAGGCCCGAAAAATTGCACCCACTTTCTGTAAGGAATGCCGGCAATCGAAAGAATCGCGACGAGGGCACCATTGGTCGGGTAGATAAAATTCGACAACGCATCCCCCATTTGGGAGGCGTAGCAGGCAATCTGGCGATTGATCTCACTCAAATCGGCCAAAGGAATCAAGATGGGCATTGTAATGGCGGCTTGACCGCTGCCGGAGGGGATAAAAAAGTTGATCACAGTCTGAACCCAATACATGAGGCAGGCTGCCAGATACGAAGAGGACCCTTCCGTGATACTCGCAAGGAACCGAATCACGGTATCAATTACCAGGGTCTCTTCCATGATAAACAAGATGGAACGGGCAAAGAAGATAACCATCGCAGCGATCATCAAATCGCCCATGCCCCGTGAAAACATGTGGCAAATTTCATTGGGTCTTAATCCGTATGCAAGGCCCACTAAAATGCCCATTGAGACGAACGTTCCGGACATGGCGGCAAAGGAAAAATTCATGCAGACCGCGCCGTAGATCAAAAAAGCCAAAATGGACAAAAAGACAACACCGGCTCGAATGAGCTTCGGGGTGAATGCATACTCATCGTCGCTAAGTTCCGCATGTTTGGACGCAATGCCGACCATAAGAGATTTACTCGGGTCCGATTTCACTTTTCTTGCGTAGAGAGCAACATAAACCAAACCCACGGTCATTAAAATGGCATGGGTCAACAAGCGATAACTCAGAGCAGAGTACAGCGGCAACTCGGCGATATTCTGGGCAATGGCCGTAAAAAACGGGTTCGCCGCAGCACCTGCCAAGCCTGTTGCAGCCCCCACGAGTATCACGGCGGCACCGGTCATGACATCATAGCCCAACCTGAGGAACAATGGGATCATCAGCGGTAAAATGACCAAACTGAGCTCCCACACCCCCGTAAAAGAGACGAACAGACCAAACAACACCATAATTGCCAGTGACATGGGAATAAAAGACACATTCCGTAACTTGATGGCCATGGCTTTGACGGTTGCTTCCATCAGCCCGATGCCTTTGACAACCCCAAACGCACCCCCGACAAACAACACCATGGCGATCAAGCCGCTTGCCTTCTTAAAGCCAAAATAAAAGGACAAAAAGAAGTCTTGGAACTGAACATATTTCTTTGCGACAATTTGATAAGAGGAGGGATCCACAACGGTCCTCCCTTCGAACGCTACGCGCTCATAGACTCCGCTCGGGATAAAGTTTGCCGCCACACATATGAGGGCAAGGAGCATTGCAAGCATGAAAAACGGATGTTGCTCTAAGCCGTTTTCATTGTCTTCGAAATGACTTTTGGATGCAGAATTCATTTTTATTCCCCTTTTGCCTTACTGATCATCACTACATAAAATTGTACAGCCACTCTTCCTTCGATAACCCGCCTAACCAACTACTGTTTCATCTATTAATGGTTTCTTCCTGCAGCACCGACCGCAAACGTTGAACGTCCCCGCTTACCTGGTTGCAGCCATAATCGCCCTGATATCCGGCGCCGCTTCCAAGTTGACCAATGACGCAAGCAGGGCCTCTGCTCTCTCCTCAGGGACAACACGACGCGCATTGTTTAAAAATTTAGTGGTAATATCCGCGTCTTGAAGAGGTTTCTCAGGATTGCCCCGTGCAAGATTGTTTTCCACACAGAGCACCTCCCCATCGGTCAACGTGATTTTCAGTTTCACCGGTGCGGTGCCAATAAAGCCCAGCCTTGCCAACGCATCATCCACATCCATGGAAATCCGCCCCATCATCTCTTGAACATCCCGGCCCGCCACAAACGCTTCTGTAAACTCATCCAGGGTAAGCTGCCCCTTGATAAGGACAGAAGCCAGTGCAAATTCCATGGAAAAGCGTGCTTCAACAGGGGTCTGGGGACGATGATTCACCAGTTCGAGTGGCCCCAGCAAGCTGCTGCCAACATGGATGGACTTAACCGTTTTCGCCGAAATAGCCCCCCCATGGATCAACCTCAACATGAGGTCCACGGCAGGATGAGTACCGCTGCAACAGGGATAAAGCTTAAAAGCCAGCCCATTGTCTGCCAGGTCCCAGTCTTGGCCGAACCGAGCCCTGGCCCCCGTTGCTTTGCCCATAAAGCAGTACGAAAAGCCATCGGCTCCTTCAAAGGCCAGGTGCGAGGCCGTGATGCCCTCTTGGACCAACCCCACGGCCTCCATCCCGGAGAGTACCGCAAGCCCGGCATGAAGGGGTTTGGTCATGGTGCCGAAGTTGCTCCGGAGACCTCCGGCACGGGTCATGGCAATGGCCAGGCCATTGACGATGGTCTCTTTGTCCAATTTCAGTAGGCAGGCATGTGTTGCCGCGGCGATAATTACCCCGTAAACAGCCGTGGTGTGCCAGCCATTCTGAGAGGTTTCCGGCATGGTGAGTTGTGCAATTTTGTGCCCCACCTCAACCCCTGCGGCATAGGCCCTCAAGACCTCCCTGCCGGTGGCACCGTGCTGTTCGGCAAGGGCCAGGGCCACCGGGGCTGCCACAACGGTGGGGTGACCAATGGTCGTCCAGCTCGTATCGTCAAAATCAAGGGCATGGCCGGCAACGGCATTACACATGGCCGCATGCTCGGCATCAAGACACCCCTTTTTCCCAATGACAGAAGAGACAGTTGCCACGCTGCGAGCCTTCGCCCACCGATACGTGTTATCCACAACCGCTTCACCGCAGCCGGCGATACCACACCCAAAATAATCAATAAGAGCTCGCTTGGAGAGCGCCACCACGTCTGGGGGGATGTCAACAAAGCGAGTATCCGCCAGAAATTCGGCAGCATCCTGTAAAACAGAATCAACCATTGTCTGCTCCCATCCCTTTCACCACGTGGTCAAATACGTTGATATCAATCAGGTTCGCCGGATTGAGCAGCAACTCTGCTCTCTCTTGGCTGAGCAGTCCTTCTCGTATGACGATCTCTTTAATGGTGGTGTTCTCTTTGCACGCCATCTTCGCGATACCGCTGGCCACCGGATAATCGAACAGGGTCGCGAGTACCGTGGACAGAGCCAGGCTGGACCCCGCATCTTCGGCACACTTTTCTCTGTTGGCCGTAATGCCCCTAAGACACCTGTCCGTTAAAAGGACGATCCCCTTCTCAAGCAAAGTGATTGACTCGGACACACAATTCAGGATCAGGCTTTCCCATACGTTCAGATCCAGCTCACCTCGATCCGCGGCAAGGCTCACTGAAAGGTCGTTGCCGAACACCTTAAACGCCACCTGCATCATCATTTCGGGCATAACCGGATTGATTTTTCCCGGCATGATGGAGGAACCCGGCTGTACGGCGGGTAAATTTATTTCATTGAAACCGGCACGGGGCCCGGAAGACATGAGGCGCAAGTCAGAGCTCAACTTATTGAAAACAGATGCAACCGATTTCAAACACGCAGACACCTGAATCCAAACATCCGCATTTTGAAGCCCATCCCACAGATTCGTCTCTCTCTGAAAAGGGACCCCTGTCACATCGCCAAGGTGTTTGTAGAGTGCAGGCTCAAAGCCGGGAAACGTCCCGAAGCAAGTGCCGATGGCGGTTGCCGGCAAGGGCAGCTCCAGCATCAATTCCCGGGCCTTACGAATCGTCTCAATCTGGCGTTCGACAGAGGCACGATACCCGCTGAACATCTGGCCAAGGGTCATGGGCAGGGCATCTTGCAAGCAGGTGCGCCCCAGCTTGATCACGTCAACAAATGCCGCTTCTTTCTCTTGTAAAATCGTCAAGGCATAACCAAGGCTGGTTTCGACACGCTCCAATTCTTTATAGGTGGCCATTTTCATGGCTGCAGGAATGACATCGTTGGTGGATTGACCCATGTTTACATGGGTGTTGGGGTGTATCGGGTCGTACCCTTTTTGTCCGGTAAGAAGTTCGGTGGCTCGGTTGGCGATGACCTCATTCACATTCATGTTCGTCGATGTTCCTCCGCCACCCTGAAAGATATCGACGGGAAACTGGCGGCCCATCTTTCCGGCAATCACCTCATCGGCGGCTTTGCAAATCGCGCGACACTGCTTTTCCGACAACCTGCCAATATCCTTGTTCGCCAGTGCCGCAGCCTTCTTAATGCCTGCAATAGAAGCAATGAATATGGAAAATTCATCCATTGCCTTTCCGGAAACATCAAAATTATCTATGGCTCGCTGGGTCTGAATGCCGTAATACACATCATCCGGAAGCGAAATGTTCCCTAACGAATCAACCTCGACTCTTACCTTCACCATAACTCATATCCCCTTAAATTTAGCTATAATCATTGTACTCACAAAACAAAACCGCAGAACACAACACACCACCCACAGTGATAACACCCCAAGTTCATGAGACCTTAAAGCTCACTACACACAACGGTTTTTCAGTGATTTCAAGTTTGACTTTTATTCTACAGTATGGTTAATCATCAAAAGAGTCATCTCCAAATCCAACATTTCTTCCAGGATAATAAGATTATGGATAAAAATTTAGTCCAAAACATGTTCTTCGGATATGGATGCGTCATCGGAGCCATAAAGAAGTGGAATAGCTTCCACAGGCACGATGAAATCCAATTTGGTTTTTATGAGAAAGGACCCGTCGAATATCAACTCGGGGGACAGGTCTACCGGATTCGTCAAAATGAGTGCGTTCTATTTTGGTCTGCCATTCCACATCTGTTGGTAACGTCCCCCCCGGACAACATCAGATATTGGGTAACGATTCCTCTGAACATTTTCATCGGCTGGGGATTGCCTGAAGCATTTACCCACGAAATTTTAAACGGAAAAATGCTTAAGTCAGACCATACAAAACTACGGGATTTGGATATCTTAAGCTTGCGGACTTGGAAGGAGGACTTTTGCAATGGGGATGAAAACTACAGGGATATCATCTCGTTGGGCATTGAGTCGAGAATTCGCCGCTTTGGGATAGAGTCCAAGGTCGACAAAGAAATCAACTCTTCCATCAAGTTTGAAAACAGGAGCCTGTTTGTTAAGGTCTATGAATATATTTCAAAAAAATTCCATGACGACATCAGCATTGCAGACATCGCCGAGAATGCCGGCGTGCACCCCAACTACCTCATGACTGTTTTCAAAAAAAGCTGCGGACAAAGTATTGGGCAGTATATCGCCATGTTGCGTATTTATGAAGCACAACGATTGCTGACCACCACCGACATGAAAATTATAGACATCGCTATGGAATCAGGGTTTGGATCCCTGAGCAATTTTTACAACTGCTTCAATAAATACTGCGGAAAATCCCCTAAAAAATACAGAATCAACGGATAAAGCCAGACACAAAGCCCCTCCTCAGAAAAGATTCACAAGCAACGTCTCATGGCCCAACAGTTCACAGGGTACCTATCTCCATGACATCACCATCTGAACATGATACACCCAGTGGTCAGAGTAATAACGCGCAATACCTGCCTTGAAAAAATGGAGATACCCAATGAACATCAAGAACGCACACCTCATCTGCTACTCCCCCACCCGCACCACCTTCACCACCCTTGAGCACATCGCAACGGGGCTGGGTGTGCCCGATACAAAAAGCCTGGACCTGACGCATCCGCCGGAACCGGCTGCCCCGGAACTCTCCATCAAGGAAGGGGTCGCAATCATCGGTGCCCCCG
Organism: Desulfoluna spongiiphila; assembly: GCF_900101345.1. GTDB lineage: Bacteria > Desulfobacterota > Desulfobacteria > Desulfobacterales > Desulfolunaceae > Desulfoluna > Desulfoluna spongiiphila. The sequence goes on from NZ_FMUX01000003.1 coordinate 171,565, forward strand.
TGTACGCAGGCCGCGTGGCCCCGGTGGCCGCAGAACGCCTTTCGGCCGTCCGCGGAAACAACACCCCGGCCGTCATCGTGGCCGTCTACGGCAATCGCCACTACGACAATGCCCTCTGCGAGCTGAAAGCCCTGGTGGAAGCCTCCGGGTTTACGGTCATCGCCGCCGCCGCCCTGGTGGGCGAGCACTCCTTTTCCTCGCCGGAAAAACCCATTGGGCAGAACCGTCCCGATGAAAACGACAAAAAAGCAGCCCGCGCATTCGGTGCCGAGGTCGCAGACAAGCTGAAATCCCTTTCGGACCTGTCGACCATGGCCCCCGTTGCCGTCCCCGGGACCCTCCCCGAAGGCCCCTACGGCGGCCCTGGCAACATCGCCCCGGACTGGAAGGCCTCGGCCTGTGCCCTGTGCGGCCTCTGTGCCCAGGGCTGCCCCACAGGAGCCATCACCGTGGAAAAGGAGGTCACCATCGACCCCTCACGCTGCACGGTGTGCTGCGCCTGCGTCAAATCCTGCCCCAAAGGGGCCCTGGCCTTTAACCAGCCCAAGATCTATCACATTGCCGACGTCCTTCACGAAAACTGCCGAAAGCGGAGGGAACCCGAACTCTTCCTGTAAAGGCAACAGAAAAAAAATGCCTCCGGCGGCCCTGCCGGGGGCTAAACTTTTGAAAAGTTTAACAAACAGACTTTAAGGCTACATTTTAAGTTTACGTCGTCACAAATCACAGCGGCATGTTACAGGATGTGTGCATTTATTTTGGCGTGGGGCTTGGGGGCAAACTTTACCTGATTTTTTAGTATTCCGGTTTGCCAAGCAGGTTTTCAGTCGTGCTTTAGATAACCTCGCGAATGGCCTCACACCGAGGAACGAGGGGTGAGGCCATTCGCAACCTGGGATCCAGGGGATCATCCCCTGGCCGCCGGAGGCATTGCTTTTTTTATGCATTTCTTTTTTTTCACCTGACGATAAAAACATGGAGCCACCATGAGAGTGCATCACCTGCAGCACGTCACCTTTGAAGGCCTGGGCAGCATGGAAGCCGTTCTCACAGAGGACGGCCACAGCCTCACCGCCACGCACCTGTACCGGGGCGAGGTCCTGCCGGACCCTTCGGTCTTTGATCTTCTCATCGTCATGGGCGGTCCCATGGGCGTCGCCGATGAAAACGCCTATCCCTGGCTTGCCCCGGAAAAGCGCTTCATCAAGGCCGCCGTTGCCCGGGAGAAAAAAATCCTCGGCATCTGCCTGGGGGCCCAGCTCCTGGCCGAGGCCCTGGGGGCAGAGGTGACGCGCAACCCCCACCGGGAGATCGGCTGGTTTCCCGTCACCCGGGACCCGGCTCTTTCCGATACGCGCCTTGGTGAGGTCTTTCCCCAGCAAGCCGAGGTCTTCCACTGGCATGGGGACACCTTCGGGATACCTGAAGGGGCCATTCCCGTTGGCTCCAGCGAGGCCTGCAAAAACCAGGGGTTTTTCATGGACGACCGGATCCTTGCCCTGCAGTTCCACTTAGAGACCACACCGGACTCCGCGACCCAGCTCATCGAAAACGGACGCCACGAGCTGGAGGAGCTGCCCTTTGTCCAGAAAGAGGCCGAAATGCTGGACCACCCCCATCGGTTCGACGCCATCAACCGCATCATGGGCGGGGTGCTCCGCGCCCTGGGCGCATAGGCCCAGGCACCTGCAGAATCCTGAGTGCCCCCGGCCGACCTGCCGGGGCACGCCCGCCCTGCAAGGTATCCCCACGACACAGGAAACATTGTTCTTGCCTCCCTCCCACCGCCCCTCCCTTGTAAATCTCCAAAATAATGTGATAAGTTCCCCTTATTCGAAACATTCAAGGAGGCAACACGCAGCATCATGGAGAAATCTGATCATTTCGGGTTGAGTTTTTCGACCTTCGCTCGTCTCATTGACAACCTGCACGATGAGATCATCATCTACGATCGCAGTTTCCGTATTGTCTACATCAACAAGGCCTGTATCCGACACTACGGCTACACCCAGGAGGAGATGATCGGCCAGACCATCTGGGACTTCATCGATGACGGGGACACCTGCTGGAACCTCTCCACCCTTCCCTATGTCTGCGAGCTTGACCAGCCCTTGAGGCAGAAGCAGAAAACCTACATCGGCTCGGATATTCACACCATCGCCATTCCCCTCCACGACGATACCGGTGCCATTGATTATGTGGTGATGAGTGTCCGGGACGACATCGAGCAGAGCGACATCAACCGGCTGGTGGATGTACTCAACATTGTGGAAAACCCGCCGGAGCGCTATGAAAAAGGCCTCATCTACCGCAGCGAGGCCATGCGGTCGGTGGTCCAGCTGGCCCAGCAGGTGGCGAGCCTTGATGCCCCCTGTCTCATTTTGGGGGAATCCGGGTGCGGCAAAAGCCTCATTGCCCAGTACATCCACAACCACGGGGATCGCAGGGACGCGCCCTTTGTCAACATCAACTGCGCCAGCATCCAGGCCTCCCTGTTTGAAAGCGAGCTCTTCGGCCACAAAAAAGGGGCCTTCACCGGGGCCGATGCAGACAAAGAGGGGCTCATCGCCAAGGCCGAAGGGGGCACCCTTTTCTTAGACGAGATCTCGGAGCTTCCCTTCCCCCTGCAGGCCAAGCTGCTGCATGTGGTCCAGGAGCGGGAGTACCGGAAAGTGGGCTCCCCCCACCCCCAGAAAGCCGATGTGCGCATCCTCACCGCCACCAACCGCAACCTCCCCGAGATGGTCAAAAACAAGGCGTTCCGGGAAGACCTCTACTACCGCCTCAACGTCTTTGAGATGGTGTTGCCCCCGTTGCGGACCCGGCCCGAGGACATCGCCCCCCTTGCCTACCACTTCCTCAACGAATTCGGGAAACGCCACAACCGGGAAAAGCGCATCTCCGAGGCGGCCCTTCGGGTCATGAAGTCCTGCCCCTGGCGGGGTAATGTCCGGGAGCTGGCCCACACCATCGAACGCCTCGTGGTCACCGTGGAAGAGGGAATCATCGACACGGCCCACCTGCCCAAACATCTCTATCGCCTCGTCCCGGCCACTTCCCCCGGCCAAAGCTGGGGCACCCTGGATGAGGCCGTGGAAGCCCTGGAAAAACGCATTGTCTCCGATGCCTTCAAAAAAGAAAAAAGCTCACGCAAAGTGGCCCAGGCCTTGGGAATAAGCCAAACCCGGGCCTCCCGACTGATTCGGAAATACCTGGGCTGACAAGGTGAGTTCAAACCAACTCCCCTTGAGTCAAAATCAACTCAAGGTTCTATATTCCTCGAAATATCAAACCATTCAGACCGGAGGCGAGTCGTTTGCGCCTCGCTCACGGGTTGTTCCGAGGGTTCCCGCCCCGGCATAACAAAGCCCCAAACCACCACGGGCCGGTGCATTCCCCACAAAAAAAAATCCTCCTTCCAGCTGGCACGCCGCTTGCTCCTAAGAGCGGTGCTTGTATCAACACGGCGAAAGCCAGACTGAAGAAGGAGGATTAGAATGATCATTACCGATGTAGACGTCATTTGTCTACGCATTCCTGCGCGGGAAGCGACCTGCGTCTGGGGTGAAGATGCCGTCATTGTCCGGGTTCACACCGACCTGGGCATCACAGGAATCGGGGAATCCGACACCTCGCCCATGGCGGTGAAGGCCTTTATCGAGACCCCCAACAGCAACCTGGCCTGTTTCGGCCTGCGCGATATCCTCGTGGGGGAGAACCCCCTTGAGATCGGCAGGCTCTGGGACAAGATGTACGAGGCCTCGTCCTACATGGGCAGGCGGGGCGGGGGCATCCATGCCATGAGCGCCGTGGACATCGCCCTCTGGGACATCGCCTCCCAGCATTACGGGGTGCCCGTCCACACCCTCCTCGGCGGCAAGTACCGCAAAAAAATCAAAGCCTACGGCACCTTCATCCCCGACGACAGCCCCGAAGAGTGCGCCCGGCTGGCCCTTGACCTGGTGGGCAAAGGGTTTCGCGCCTTAAAATTCGGAGGCGGCTCCTTCGGCCTCAACCCGGAAGGCGACGTGGCCGTGGTCCGATCCGTCCGCGAGGCCGTGGGCCCTGAGATCGAACTCATGATCGACATGGTCTCCCGCTGGCGCACCTACGGCCACGCCCTGGCCATGAGCAGGCGCCTTGAGCCCTTCAACCTCTCCTGGATCGAAGAACCGGTGCCCTCCGACCACTTAGACGCCTACGCCCGCCTTACCTCGGCCACCAGCCAGAAGGTCTCCGGGGGCGAGATCCTCACCACCCGCTATGAATTCCGGGACTTCATCGAACAGGGCAAGCCCGACATCGTCCAGCCCGACATCACCCGGTGCGGCGGCATCTCCGAGATGAAAAAAATCGCCGACTTGGCCGACCTCAACGGCGTGCAGCTGGTGCCCCACGGGTTCAGTACGGGGATCCTGCTGTCGGCCACGGTCCAGTTCCTCGCCGCATGTCCCCACGGCGACCTCATGGAATACTCCCTGAGCGACTCCGCCCTGGCCACCGACCTGGTGGAAAACCCCATCACCTTTGAGGATGGCTATGTCACCGTCCCGGACACACCGGGCCTTGGAATCACCTTGAATGACGAGATCATCAACAGATACCGGGTGGACTTTTAGTCCCGCAGCAATAAGGAGCAACACCATGCAAACCAAACGGCTCGACATGCCCCTTCTGATCACCAGCATCACCATCGTCACCGCCATCGTGGCAGGGCTCACCCTCTTTCCGGAGGCGGGCAAGGCAGGCGCAAACCATATTTTCGGCCTCTTCACCAAACTCTTCGGCACCCCGGTTCTCCTCACCGTTTTCGGCGCCGTGGTCTTTCTGGTGGGCCTTGGGTTCAGCAAGTACGGCGCCATCAAGCTGGGCGACGGCACACCGGAGTACTCCACCTTCAACTGGGTGGCCATGATGGTCTGCGCGGGCCTGGGCTCTGCCACCGTCTACTGGGCCTTCTGCGAATGGGCCTACTACTTCAACGCGCCGCCCATGGGCATTGCCGCCCACACCGACGGCGCCTACGAGGTGGCCACCACCTACAACCTCTTTCACTGGGGCATCAGCGCCTGGGCCACGTACTGCATCGCGGCACTGCCCGTGGCATATCACTTCCACGTGCGGAAAAATGCAGGCCTCAGCCTTTCGGCCGTGTGCACGGCCATCCTGAACAAAAAAGAGACCGGCCCGGCCTGGGCCCTCACCTGCCGGATCATCGACATCATCTTCATCTTCACCTGCTTCGGCGGCCTCAGCATCACCCTGGGGGTTTCGGTTCCCATGGTCTCGGAGATCCTCTGTTCCATCCTGGGCATGACGCCAAGCTTCGGCTTCAACCTGGCCGTGATCCTCGGCATCTCCGCGATCTTCTCCCTGAGTTCCTACGTGGGTATCTCCAAGGGCATGCAGCGCATCTCCAGCATGAACACCTACTTTGCCATCGGGTTCTGCCTGCTCATCTTCCTCATCGGGCCCACCCTGTTCATCGTCAAGTCCACCACCAACGCCATCGGCACCATGCTCCAGGACTTTGTGAAGATGAGCCTCTGGACCGATCCCATCGGTGAGTCCGGCTTTCCCGAAGGCTGGACCATCTTCTACTGGCTCTACTGGATCACCTACACCCCCTTTGTGGGCCTGTTCATCACCAAGATCTCCAAGGGGCGCACCATCCGCGGGGTCATCCTCAACATGCTGGTGAGCGGCAGCATGGGCTGCTGGTTCTTCTTCGGCATCATCGGCAACTTCTCCATGAAGACCCAGCTCACCAAGGCCGTGGACGTGGCCGGGATGGTGGCCTCAGGCAAGGGCAATTCCGCCATCGTGGAGATCATGAACACCCTGCCTGCAAGCAGCCTGTTTATCATCATGTTCGCCCTGATCTCCGTGCTGTTTCTCGCCACCACCCTGGATTCGGCTGCCTACACCATGGCCGCTACCGTCACGCCCGGGCTCAAGACCGGTGAAGATCCCTCCCCCATGCACCGCCTCTTCTGGTGCGTGATGCTGGCCGCCGTGCCCCTGGCCATGATGTTCATCAACGCCCCCTTGAACACCATCAAAACCTGCGCCATCGTCACGGCCGTGCCCCTGACCTTTATCATCTGCTACATGGTCTACGGCTTCATCTCCTGGCTGCGGGAAGACTTTGCAGACCTCACCGAAAAGGAAATCAGAGCCCGTGGTTGATCAAAAAAAACCGTAACTATTAAGCTCCAAAAACAGCCTCCGGCGGCAAGGTGTGCCACCTTGAAAGCAGGTTGCTGATGCGTTTTGCCCCTCGTTCCTCGGGTCAAATCACATCCGCCTTTAAAACGACATTCATCCAAACGTTTTTTTTAAGACCTGTTTATCAAACTTTTTAAAAGTTTGGCCCCCGGCAGGGCCGCCGGAGGCACGCTTTTTCCCCTTAAAAAACAGATGGACAGCAGGAGGGTATATGGCCAACGCGATGATCATGGCCGACCCCGACAACGTGGCCACGGTGCTTTCGAGCGTCACGGCCGGGAGCCGGGTGGAACTGATAGAAAAGACAGGGGGCAGGCGTGCCCCCATGGAGGCTGGCGAGGGAATCCCGGCGGGAAACAAGATCGCCCTTGAAGCGATCCCCAAGGGAAAGGACATCATCAAATACGGGGTGGCGGTGGGCTATGCTTCCTGCGACATCGCGGAAGGCACCCTGGTCCATGTGCACAACGTGCGCAGCCATCGCATCGACATCCCCGACGGCATCATCGATGAAATCTTGAATCAAATGGGACTCAAACAAAGGGGCAACCCATGACAGAGACATTCAACGGGTACCAACGAGCCGACGGGTCCGTGGGCATCCGAAACAAGCTGCTCATCGCGGCGGTGGACGAGTGCGCCGACGGCGTGTGCCGCGCCATCGCCAAAAGCATTCCCGAGGCGGTGGTCATCACCAACGTGGTCACCTGCATGATGGCGGGCAACGAAGAGCTCCTGGCCAACATCATCGGCTGCGGCAACAACCCCAACGTGGGCGCCGTGCTCGTGGTGGCCATGGGTTGCGGCAGCATTGACCCCGAGGTGGTGGCCGGCCCTGTGCGCGCCACAGGAAAGCCCGCGGACACTTTGAAGATCATGGCCTGCGGAGGCTCGAAAAAAGCCATCGCCGCAGTCACAACAAAGGCAAAAAACCTTGAAGCGGCCCTTGCAAGCACCCCGAGGGTCGAGGCCGACCTTTCGCAGCTTGTCGTTGGCGTCAAGTGCGGCGGTTCGGACACCTCTTCGGGCCTGGCTTCCAACCCCACGGTGGGGGTGGCCGTGGACCACATGGTGGATCAGGGTGCCACGGTCATCGGAGGCGAGCTCATCGAGCTCATCGGGGGGGAATCCTACCTCACCGAGCGCATGGCCGACCCGGCGGTGAAAGAAAAATTCCTGAAACTGGTCGCCGCCGAAGAGAGGCGGTGGAACATCCCCGGTGCCGAGGTGGAAATCATGAGTGTGGGCAACAGCACGGGCGGGCTCACCACCATCGAAGAAAAAACCCTGGGGGCCATCTCCAAGTTCGGCAGCCGCCAAGTGGTGGGAGTCCTTAAGGCCGGTCCCGCAGGCATCGAACGCCCCGACCCCGGCAAACCCGGCCTTTACATCAGCGAGGCCACCCATCTCTGCGGGGCTTCCGCCGTCAATTTTGCCGCCATGGGCTGCCAGCTCATCCTCTGGACCAGCGGGGGGGCGGGCTTCAACAACCCCATGGTTCCGGTTATTCGCGTCAGCGGCAACCCCGAGCTCATCACCGAAGACCAGGACATCGACGCCACCCCCATCATGCGGGGGGAGGCCACAAGCCGGGAGATCGGCGCGGAACTGATCCAGAAGATCTGCGAGGTGGCCTGCGGCGCACCCACGGCCATCGAAGAGGTGGCCTCAGCCTTTATGAGCATCTACCAGAAGGAACAGCGCCTGGAGAGATGCCTGGCACTGATGGAGACACCCCCCTGCGCATCACAACGGGCATGATGACTGAATTCTCCCCGGCTCGTCCCGAAATCATGCATAAGGGACGCCGGGGCGTTTCAAAAATGGCCCTCTGCCATGACCCCGCCCAGGGTCCTTGACAGCCCTGATACCCTGTCCTATGATTCGGCCCAATAACTACAACATCTTAAAAGGAGTAAACGATGAAAAAAGCAATTGTCGTAGGATGCGGCTCGTATATGGATGCAGGATACGGATGTCCCGGTGAGTGGCGATGCCTCAAGGCAGGGGCCATGGGTGAAGGCAAATTCGACGAACCCACCCAGATCATCGGTTTTGTCAAATGCGAATGCCCGGGCCGGGCTGCCGCACCCAACGTCGGCATGACCATCAAGCTCTCCGGTGTCAAGCCCGACGCCATCTTCTTGAGCAGCTGTATGGCGGGCGCCAAGCCCGACTGCCCCTACTCCACCCCGGAAGAAAAAGCGAAAATCATCGAGGAAAAAACCGGGATCCCCGTGATCCTCGGGACCCACGATTACAAATAAGGCACCGGCTGAAAAAACATGGACAGCCCCTTTTCGGCACCGTGCCGAAGGGCTGCTGTATCATGTATTTTTTTCATCAGCCCACCCCGCCAGGGGACCCTTTGTGTCGACGCCGCACCCTGCCGATCCACGATACCGCCGCAGGGTGCGCCGCGGGACACCCGCAGTCCTTCTCCCCGACCCAACACGTTTCTTTTTACAGAAACACCCTCCCTGTGATATAACCCCATCTCAATCGAACCTTTGACTTTACCCTTGGAGTTGCATGATGAAAGAGGCCTACGACGAATTTTTAAGCGTGCTCGCGGAGACCACCGACCTGGAAAAGGTGCGCGCCTTCCTTGATGACATCCTCACACCCAAGGAGCGCTCGGACCTGGCCATGCGCTGGCAACTCATGGTGGAACTCCATCAGGGACAGACCCAGCGAAGCATCGCCAAACGCCACAACATCAGCCTCTGCAAGATCACCCGGGGCTCCAAGATCCTCAAGACCGAAGACTCCTTCACCGCCAACGCCCTCAAAAAACGCCACCCCAAAGACTAAGACATGCCTCCGCAGCCCTGTAACCTGCTTTCTATCCCGGATATTTCATGAGAAAACGGACCGCCTGAAATAATAGAACATTATTACAGATGGTTATCGTGAAAAATTTAGGCATTTCAAAAATACAAAATGTAATTCACGGTTTTCTGCTCGATTTTCTCACCCTTCGGGCGAGCCGAGTGCACCCATTTTCTGCGTTATCAGAGCCTTGAATATGGGTGCACTCGACTCGTGAAATATCCGGGCTATATGTTTTCGCTACCGCCGCTTCACAGCCGGAGGAAGGCTTTTGGCCTTTTGGAGCAATCTGTGGCGACAGATAATAAAAACAAATAATGGCCGTAGTCATCGTTTCGGCCAGGACCATAAAAACCGCGAATTACCTTTGGCCGCCATACTACAGACGGAACATGTAATTTCGGGCATGGGTCCCCGGTCACTTGACGATACGAAAGGTGGCAGGTGCCGGACAGCAAAACGGTACAACCGGCCCTTTTTCCCGGGCAGCCGGGGAAGACGAGGAGGTGCGAAGGGCATCACACTCTGTACCGTCTTTCCCGCGAAGGCGGGAACCCATGTTGGTTATGGGATACTGCCGGGCTTCCTGATGCGGGTGGTGCGATTAACGTGAAGGTGGCCTTAACGAGGATCAAGGCCCCGATAATCATACAATGGCTTGCCAGAACACCGCTGGGATTTAACCCGAGGAACGAGGGCCAAACCCCAGCGCCGGAGGCAGCCAAGTTAAAACAGCCTCCGACGGCCCTGCCGGGAGCTAAACTTGTAAAAAGTTTAATAAACAGGCTTTAAAAACCAATCAAAACCAAAAGCGAATGTGATTTTACTTTTCCGGCAACCTTTTACAGCCACTGAACGGAATCAAGGGGGTAGGAGACCCGGACGGTGCGGCCCGGTTCCGGAAGTTGGTTGGCAGGGCAGGAGAGGGTGAGGGGAAACCCGGCGCCTGTGAGGATGACCCGGGCGCCTGTGCGGCCTTTTTGCAGAGCGGTTTCGCGCACCTCGGCGTCGAACCCGGCCTCGTGGGCCCCTTCTTCACGGCCCATGCGAAGGCATCGCTCGGGAACGGCGGCCACGGCATCGGCCGAAGGGGGTTCAGGGACGACAATGGTCCCTTGCCCTGTGCCTGCGGCCCACATGCCGGACGCGGGGTCTTTGGCAAAGGGGCCGAAGAGCATGAGCCCCATCTTTTCGGTGACGCGTCGGCCCCGGAAGAAGAAGAGGACCTCGTCGCTGACGCTGTCGAGCCAGGCGGCATCGTGGCTGGTCAAGATCACGGTTTTTCCGGGCAGGGCGGCAAAGGCTAAGATGGCCTGGTGAATGAGAAAGGAGCTGGCGGCATCCACGCTGGCCGTGGGCTCATCCAGGATAAGCACTTCAGGGTCCAGAATTAAGCGGGCGGCAAGGGCCACCCTCTGGGCTTCGCCGCCGGAGAGTTCGTTTCGCCTGCGCCCGGAAAAGGCGTCAAAATCAAGCCCCACCCGGGTAAGGGCCCGGCGCACCCTTCCGGCCACGTCCGTCCGGTCTTTTTTCACGGCAAGGCCGTAGCTGACGTTGTCGAAAACGCTGCGGTCCAGCAAGAAAGGGGTCTGGGGCATGAGGGTAACGCGATGGCGAACGGCAGGAGAAAACGGATGTTCTTCCTGCCCTTGGAAAAGGACCCGTCCTTCATCGGGCCGCTCCACAAAGGCCAGGAGGCTCAGCAAGGTGCTCTTGCCGCTGCCGTTGGGCCCGGCAATGCCCGTGACCCGGCCGGAAGGAACAGAAAGGGAACACCGGTCCAGGGCCCGGGTGGCTCCATAGCACCGGGACACCCCCTCCAACTGATACAAAGGCGCTTGCATGCCTACCTCCTGAAAACCGACACGCCCACATTAACCACCAAAGCGATGCTTAAAAGCACCAGCCCCAGGGCAATGCCTTCGGCAAACATCCCCTTGCCCGTTTCCAGGGCAATGGCTGTGGTGATGGTGCGGGTGTGCCACTTGATGTTTCCCCCCACCATCATGGAGATCCCCACCTCGGTCATCACCCGACCCATGGCCGTCATGGCCGCGGCCACGATGCCGTAGCGCACCTCCCACAGGGTGGTGAAAAAAAGCTGGCGCTTGTCGGCCCCCAGGGAGACCAGGGTGAGCCGCAAGCCACTGTCCAGGTTGTCCAGGGTGGCTGCGGTCAGGGCGGTGATGACGGGAAGGGCCAGAATGGTCTGGCCCACGGAAATGGCGGGAATCGTGAAAAGAAGGCCCAACCCGCCCAACGGTCCCCGATTGGAGAGGAACGCATAAACCAGCAGACCGATGAAGACTGTCGGAAGGGCCAACATTGTATCCACGATGGTGCGTGCCGTTTTTTTACCCCGGAACTCACAGTATCCGAGAAAAAAACCGGCAGGCACCCCGATGAAAAGGGACATGCCCATGGAGAGAAAGGCCGCCTTGAGGGTGGTGGTCACCGCAGACAGGGTCTGGGGGTCTCCCTGGATCAGGAGCACCAGGGCCCGATAAAAACCGTCAACGAGAAAATCCACCGCCCCTCCTTGGTTCGGGCCTTATCGGGCGTTGGGGGTAAAAAGTGCCATGCCCAGCAGGCGGAAGTCCGCGATGAGCTTCTGGGCCTTGTCGCCGGCCATCCACGCGGAGAAGGCTTCGGCCAGCTCTTTTTGCGCGTCGGGGCAGTTGCTGCTGTTCAAGATCAGCACGCTGTACTGGTTCTTCAAAATCGCGCCGCCTTCCACAAGAACCTTCAAGGGCGGGTTGCCGCCGTTCTTGTGGCTGTACTTGATGTAGGTGCCGCGGTCGGTCATGGTGTAGCCGCCGCGCTCGGCGGTGATGGTAAGGGAGGCAAGCATGCCCTGGCCGGTCTGGACGTACCAGGCTTCCTTTTCAGGCAGGGGGCCGCCCGCCGCTTTCCAGAGCAGCTTCTCTTTCTTGTTGGTGCCGGAGTTGTCACCGCGGCTCACAAAGGTCTTGCCTTTGGTGCGGATGGCGGCAAGGGCCTCTTCCACGGCCATGCCCTTGACCTTTGCAGGGTCGGCTTCGGGGCCGACGATGACAAAATCGTTGAACATGATCTCTTTGCGGGACTCGGCGTAACCGTCTTTGATGTACTTCTTCTCGGCAGGGGGCGCATGGACAAGGAGCACGTCCACGTCACAGTTCATCCCCAGCTTCAGGGCCTTGCCCGTTCCCACGGAGGTCCACTTGAGCTCAATGCCCGTGTCTTTGGTAAACTCAGGGGCCAGATAATCCAGAAGCCCGGTGTTGTCGGTGCTGGTGGTGGTGGCCATCATCAGCGCCTTGGCCTGCACACTTCCCGCCACGGCAATGGCCGCCACAAGGGCCATCAGCGTGGTCATAAATCGTCTCTTCATCATGAAAAAATCCCATCCCTAAATTACGTTCTGATTGATCATGTCACGGGTTGTCCGGAAACCGCATCAACCCGCTCCCCTCGATATCGTACCCGGCCAGCCCCTTCAAAAGCTCCTTGAGGGAACTCTCCCGGAGCAACCCCAGGACGCCCTGAACGCGGCGGTCAAAATAGAACTCACGCAGCACAAGCAGGTCGAAGCGCTCCCGGCGCAGGGGGAAAAAGCCAAGGCCCAGAAGGTCCGCCACGGTACGGATGCCAGGCCCCGCATCGGCTCGGCCGGACAAGACCGCCAGCCCCACATCCATGTGACGGGACACCTCGTCGCCGTACCCGGCAAGGCTTCCGCCCTCGATGCCACACGCCTTGAGTTCCCGATCGAACAGGAGCCGCGTGCCCGTTCCCAGGGGGCGATTCACAACGCGAACCCCGGGCTCCGCCAGGTCGGCAATGCCAGAAAATCCGTGCCACCCGGGTCGATACACGATGCCCTGCTCCCGATGGCAGAAGTTGATCACCACCGGCTGCCGCTCCAGCTCCCGGCCAGCAAACTCAAAGTTGTACTCCTGGTCGTCGGCGGAGACGAGGTGGCTGGAGGCGATATGGCACATGCCGCTCTTAAGGGCCTGAATGCCGCCCATGCTGCCCACGTTGCCGAAAACCGCCAGCTCGCCGCGGTGGCTCTTGTTGTACTGCGAAAGGACCCGGTCCAAAAGCAGGTCGTTGCTCCCGGCCACCACAAGGGGTCCGCTGCCGCCGGTGTTGATATGGGCGGCGTCCGGGTAGTTGATGGTGCTGTTCTCCACCCACTGTTCCACCAGGTATCGGGGGAACAACCACTTTCCCGTGACCTTGGAGGCAGGCAGCCCTTTGTCTGAAATCAGCTGGTACACCATCTTCTCGTTGACACCGAGAAAATCGGCCACCTCTCTGGTGGTGAGAAGATCTTTTCCGCTGCCCCTGTTTTTCATCCATCCCCCTTGAAACAATGCATTTCAGCGTTTCAGAGTTACCCATCCCATCCATTTCTTGTCAACCCATTTTGAAGAAACGAACCAAGAATAACCCAAACCGACCTACAATGACAACATAGCCCAAATCGCCACCCCGCTCCCGCCCGCCGTCAAACAGATCCAGCACCGCCCCTGCAGGCTCCGAATTTCATGTTTCAGGGCCCCCTGGCCCTTGCCAAACCAAAATGTATCTTTATATTTTGGGTAACAGGCCAGCTTATGCCTCCGGCGACCCTGCCGGGGGCTAAACTTTTGAAAAGTTGAGCAAACAGATTTTAAGGCTTTTTTTTAAATTTACGTCGACACAAATACGGATGTGGTTTGACCCGAGGAACGAGGGACAAAGCGCATTCGTAACCAGCTTTCAAGGTGGCACACCTTGCCGCCGGAGGCTTTTTTTAGCTGAATAGTTACTATTTTGGTAAGCATACGATTCGAGGCTCCGCTTCAGCGCCCAAGGGCCATATTTAAAAAAAACGCCTTTCGCCCCCACAGCCCACACCGCGGCTGGCGTTGCGGGTGAAGCGACGCTGTTTCCGAGCCCCTTACCCCTCATTCGCATCAAGGAGTGTTTCATGGGCAACCAGATCAAAACCACCATGCTCTTAACGGTCTTAACCCTTCTTATTGTCACGGCAGGACGTGTCATCGGCGGCCAGGCAGGCATGATCATCGCCCTGGTCCTGGCAGGGGGCATGAACTTCTTCTCCTACTTCTACTCGGACAAAATGGTTCTCAAGATGTACAAGGCCAGGGAGGTGAGCCGAACCGAAGCGCCCCAGCTCTACGCCATGGTAGAAGAGCTCGCGGGCCGTGCCGGGCTTCCCATGCCCAAGGTATGCATCATCCCCCAGCAGGCCCCCAACGCCTTTGCCACCGGACGCAACCCGGAGCACGGGGTGGTGGCCGTCACCCAGGGGCTTCTGGACCTCATGGGGCCCGAAGAGGTCAAAGGCGTCCTGGCCCATGAGCTGGGCCACATCAAGAACCGCGACATCCTCGTGGGCACCGTGGCCGCCACCCTGGCCGGTGCCATCATGACCCTTGCGTCCATGGCCCGCTGGGCCGCCATCTTCGGCGGCGGGCGCAGTGATGAAGAGGGCGGCTCCGGCATCTTCGGCCTCATCGCCATGAGCATCATCGCCCCCATGGCCGCCATGCTCGTCCAGATGGCCATCTCCAGGTCTCGGGAGTACCTCGCCGACGCCACGGCCGCCCAGCTCACCGGCAACCCCGAGGGCCTTGCCGGTGCCCTGGAAAAACTGGGGGCCGCCTCCAGCCGCATCCCCATGGACGCGGAACCGGCAACGGCCCACATGTTCATCACCAACCCCCTGTCGGGCCGCACTCTAGCCAGCCTCTTCTCCACCCATCCCCCCATCGAAGAGCGGGTGGCCAAGCTCCGGGGTACGCGTCCCCGCACCACGGGCGGTACCCCCAAAGGACCTTCCGGCCCCTCCAACCCCTGGGACAGCATCCGGGGGAAGTAACCAAGCGAAAAACCTCCGGCGGCGAGGTGAGCCACCTCGAAAGCAGGTTGCCATAGCATTTTGCCCTTCGTTCCTCAGGGCAAAATGCTATGGCGTTCGCCGCGGGCTGCCTGGTGGTTGGCACATGCGGTGCCACGAGCCTCGAAAAAATTCGGATACGCTGGGGTTATCCGACCGGTATCGGTTTTAACGCCCCTGTCTCCTGTCCCCTATTCCCTATTCCCTATTCCGGCCTTGATCATCGTTTGGGCCGCGACCTGCAAAGAACCGATTCGCAGGGTGCACTCCGTGCACCAAGATCAAAGCCCGTCATGCCCCGAGCGGCTCGGTAAAATGGAAATCTTGGGTGCCCCGGACACGGTGCACAGAGTGCACCCTACGGGCCGTCGGCCTTTTGGGACGGTGTCACCAATAGCACCCTGGTGGCCGAAACGATGACGAAGGCCACTATTCCCTGTTTTCGCCCCCTCCCAAGATTTTATAAAATCCTTTCAAATTCCTGTTTTAACCCTCCCTGATTTGGTGTATAGAAAGCTGCCCGTCCATGGAACATGTTCCGTTTTCCAAGGACGGGACCTTTTGCCCGGCATGCCGACACCAAAACCCCTTCAGGGGCCGTGATGACGGCGTGTGCATGCGAATTATTTTGAATCAAGGAAGCAAGCCCCGTGGACCTCTCTTTATTCATCAACGACGCCCTGAAGATCTTTTTCATCTTCACCCCCTTTTTCGTCCTCTCCGCCTTTATTTCCATGACCCAGGAGATGGAAGAGAGAGAAAAAAAATGCCTGGCCGTGCGCGTCACCTTCGGCATCATCGTCATCTCTTTCTGCGTCTTTCTCTTCGGAAAATACCTCTTCGCACTTTTCGGCATTACCTTGGATGCCTTCCGCATCGGGGCGGGCAGCATCCTGTTTCTCTCGGGGGTCTCCATGGTGGGGGGAAGCTCCAACATCAAGAGCGCAGGGGAAGGCAACGACATCGCCATCGTGCCTTTGGCACTGCCCATCACCGTGGGCCCCGGGGGCATCGGGGTCCTGCTCCTCTTCGGCGCCGAAGCCACCACCCTCCCGGCCAAGCTGGAGATCGGGGCGGCCATCCTCACGGCCTCAAGCTTCGTGGGTGCCATGCTCTTCTTCGCCCCCCTGGTGGTGAAAGCCGTGGGCAAGCAGGGTGTCGTCATCCTCTCCAAGGTCACGGGCCTCATGATCTCAGCCATCTCCGCCCAGATCATCTTCACCGGCATCCGAAACTTTCTGCTGCTTTAATAAAAGGCCTCCGGCGGGCAGGGGATAAAGCCCCTGCACCCCAGCTTCGCGAATGCTCCCACCCCTCGTTCCTCGGGCTGATCACATTCGCTGACGGGCTTTGTTCGGAATAACTCCGGCGGCGAAGACGTTCTTCCTTTTCCTTTCAACCGCACCTCCTTCTATCCCCTATGACCTATGACCTGCCTCCTTCCCCTTGCAAGCATCCGACAAAATGGGCAGGATAGAAGTCATGACGGCCTCAACAGAAAAACCAGACAACCCAACGGACCGCCGATGATCCCTTTACGAGACACCCTCACCTCCCGGACCCTGCCGGTGGTGAATACCACCCTTATCGCCATCAACCTCCTGGTCTTCCTGCAGACCCTGTCGCAGCCGGCCCATTTCTACCAGCTCTACGGACTGGTGCCGGCACGGTACACCTCCCTTGCCGCCTGGAACTATTTCGGTGCGGTCAGCCAGCTCACGGCCCTGGTCTCTTTCATGTTTCTCCACGGGGGCTGGATGCACCTTATCGGCAACATGCTCAGTCTCTACATCTTCGGGGACAACGTAGAAGACCGCCTGGGCCATGTGCGCTACCTGCTCTTCTACCTCGGAGGGGGAATGGTCTCCGGACTCTCCCACCTGCTGCTCAATCCCGGCTCCACGGTCCCCACCATCGGGGCCAGCGGCGCCGTGGCCGCCGTCATGGGTGCCTATTTTCTCCTCTATCCCCGGGCGAAGGTCCTGACTCTGGTGCCCCTGTTTTTCATCCCCCTCTTTTTTGAAATCCCGGCCTTTGTCTTTCTCGGCCTCTGGTTTCTCATGCAGTTTCTCAACGCCACCGGTGCCAGCATGAGCCCCATTGCCTGGTGGGCCCACATCGGGGGGTTCCTCTTCGGCATGGGCTTTATCTTGGCCACCGGCGCACGCAGGGCACCTGTCACTCCTCCGCGCTTCCAGGCCCTGCGCTCCCGAACCCCGCGCCTCCAGATCATCCATGTCCGTGTGGACAAAGGGGGCTTTAACCTCTCCGGGCGCCTTGCCATCACAGATAAAGAGGCACGCCGGGGGGCCGTCAAGCGGGTCAACGTCTTTCGCTTCGGAAAAGGCCGCCTTATCAAGGTCACCGTCCCCCCGGGGATCCAGCCAGGCAAAAGGCTTCGGCTCAAAGGCCTGGGGCTCCCCCACCCCAGCGGCCCCCGGGGCGATCTTTACCTCACCATCGCCGTTGGCTGACCGCCTCCCTTCCCCCCTAGTCATGTCATGACACCTGCATGCCCAGGCCCCCGCACCCCTTTGTGTTGACATTCCGGAGCAATGTTCTTAGTATCATTTCTTCCACGTTGTTTCCTAATGCAGCAATGCTTCTCGCAAAGCAACTTTGTTCATGCGCATCACCATCGTATGACGACAGATCTTTTTCAGGATGTATTGCCCGGCTGCCACCATCATTTATTTAGCGGTGTACCCACCCGAAAAAGCCCTGTCGTCAGGACATTGTAACAACAAGGGGGGATAGGGTTATGACAATCAACACAACGTACCATGATGACACCTCCGCCTGTGTGGAGGAGGTGATCCGCACCGTCGGCAACGAGATTATCTTCGGTATGCCGCTGGCCCTGGGAAAGCCTGCGCTCTTTGCCAACGAACTCTACCGGCACGCCAAGAGAAACCCGGACATCAAGCTCACCATCCTCACCGCCCTGGCCCTGGAAAAACCCGAAGGGGCCAGCGACCTCGAAAAACGACTTTTAGGCCCCCTGGTGGACCGCATCTTCGGCGGGTGCCCGGAGTTTGACTACATGAAGGACTTCCGGGCCGGAACCATGCCCGGCAACATCCAGCTCTACGAATTCTTCAACAAGGCAGGGGGGTACATGGGCAGCCCCGAAGCCCAGCAGAACCACCTCAACTCCAACTACACCCATGTCATCCGGGACGGCATCGAATTCGGCATCAACGTCTACGGCCAGATGCTCGCCGTTCGAAACGGCAACGGCTCAGGCCCCCTTTACTCCATGGGCTGCAACACCGACATCAGCCTGGAGTGCATCGCGGCCCTGAAAAAACAGCGGGCCGAAGGAAAAAAGGTTGCCGTCATCGGAGAAGTGAACGAAAACCTCCCCTTTATGTACGGAGACGCTGTGGTCCCGGCCTCGGACTACGACTTCATCCTGCAAAGCGACAAGACCTGTTACGAGCTCTTCGGTCCCCCAAAGGAATCGGTCTCCGATGTGGATCACCTCATCGGTCTCCACGTAAGCACCCTGGTCAAGGACGGTGGCACCATCCAGGTGGGCATCGGCTCTTTGGGAGACGCCATCGTCTCCGGCCTTCAGCTCCGCCACACCGACAACGCCGGATACAACGCCATCATCGAAAAAGCCGGAATCAAGGCCACCTATGGAGAGCTCATCCACAAGGTGGGGGGCACCGATCCCTTTGCCGAGGGGCTCTACGGCTCCTCGGAGATGTTTGTGGATGCCTTTATGGAGCTTTACAAAAGCGGGATACTCAAGCGGAAAGTCTTTGAAAACGTGCCCCTCATGGAGCTGATCAACGAAAAACGCCTCAACTGCGAGGCCCTTCCTGAGAATCTATTCGATCTTCTCATCGAAAAGGAGGCGGTACAGGAAAAACTCAGGGAAAAGGATGTCCGATTCCTCACCGCCTTCGGCCTTGTCAAAGAGGGCGTGACGTGGAAAGACGGCAAGCTCTGCCACGGGGACACCGCCTACGAACCAGACCTGTCCGTGCCGGAAAACCGTCAGGCCATCAAAGCGATCCGCGGCGAAAAGCTCAATGGAGGCAGCGTGATTCTGGGGGCCTTTTTCATCGGGCCCCGCAGCTTCTATAAGGCCCTGAACACCATGGGCGAAGAGGAGAGAAAACTCTTCGGCATGTCCGGGGTGGACAAAGTGAACCAGCTCTACGGAGGCGAAAAACTCCGCGCCCTTCAGAGGAAAGACGGACGGTTCATCAACACCGCCATGATGATCAGCATCTTCGGCTCGGTTGTCTCAGACGCCCTGGACGACGGACGGGTGGTGAGCGGCATCGGGGGGCAGTACAATTTCGTCTCCATGGCCCACGCCCTTCCCGACGGCCGCCTCATCATGATGGTCCGGAGTACCCGCGGCAGCGCCGAGAACCCACAGTCCAACATCGTGTTCAACTACGGCCACTGCTCCGTGCCCAAGCACCTCAGGGACATCGTGGTCACCGAATACGGCATCGCCGACGTCCGGGGCCTGCCCGACAAGGATGTGATCTTAGAGCTCATCAAGATCGCCGACTCCCGCTTCCAGGACGACCTCCTGGCCCGGGCCAAGAAGGCCGGCAAGGTGCCGGCCCACTACGCCATCCCCGAAGCCTATCGCCACAACACCCCGGACAAAGTGTCGGCCTTCCTGGATCCTTACAAAAAAGAGGGGCTCTTTGAGGTCTTCCCCTTCGGCACCGACTTCACCGACGAGGAAGTGGCCCTCGGCGGGGCCCTGAGGGCCTTCAAGGCAAAGGCCACCAAAAGCAAAATAGGTGTTGCCGTGTCCCTGGCCGGAGAGTTCTTCCGGTCCGTCCCCGATGACGCCGGGCCCTACCTGAGCCGCATGGGGCTGAACGCCCCGTCGGAGTTCAAAGAAAAGCTCCTCCAGAAGGTGGTCATCTCCGCCCTGAAATCCAGTGGACGGGTCTCAGCATAGAGCCCCAGAAATCCATCGCCGGGGCAACCGCCCCCCGGCGATGCACGGTGTTATGCAGCGAACGCTCTTACAGCCCCATGCAGAAGTCCTTTGGGGGTGAGTCTATGTCTGAGGGCCCTGGCCGCAGACCACATCATTATCCAGGCCAGGGCGCTGCCGTTCAAGCATCGGAACTCCGCGTATTTACCTGTTGCGATTCGCCACAATATGCCGCATACTCCAAGGATTAGAGCAGGATACCCATGCCTGCTGCCCCCGGATGTCCCGATGCACATGATGACACGCACCGCTTCACCCCCGAACCCCAAAGACATCACGTTGCTCATCCCCCGCAGCATACGGGAACCCAACCGACCGGATCACTCTTTGTGTCTCAGACCATCACTCCTTGACGAGCAGCCGCGCGGTACCCCATGCCTTCACCCGGAGCCGCTGCCCCGCACGAGGGAAGCCATGAGCGTTCGGAAAAAACCCCGACGGACCCCTTATGTCAAACCGACACGCAAGCGTGAGAAAAAGCCCGTTGTCACCCCCGCACAGCTTTGCATCGTGGCCATCCTCACCACCGTCCTTTTTGCCGGGGGGGCCATTTTCCTCAAGGTCACCAGCACCTCCGCCTTCAACATCTCCACCCATCACGACCTGCAACTCTTTGCGGACTTTCAGAAATTCCACTTCACCATGAACGGCATCTGCATCGGAGAGCAGGGGGAGTCCATACGAAACGACGGGCTGCCGTCCACCATCGACATGCCAAACTACACCCTCTCCAAAGGGGTTTCCATCACCATCGTTGCCGGTTCTCCCGAGGACCCGTACAATGAGAGCAACCCGTTCACCTTGCAGGCCAAGCACAAAGGCGCGGACACGGTGTATGAGTACAGTTTTGCAACCGATAAAATCATAGAAAGGTAGGGCCGTCATGCCACAGGATCATGAGCGCAAGCTGAAAAACTACGTCATCAATCGATCCCTGCAGCTCCGACTGATCTTTGTCAGCCTGGGGTACATGGCCATCATCCTTGCCGTTACCCTGGCCTTTACCCTGCTGCCCGTTCTCCACACCATGTTCGACGCCGCAGACCCCAATGCACAATACGAATCGGCCCAGACCTTTCTCCTGCTGGCCCAGCGCCTCGTACCCGCCGTGCTGGTCCTCTTCCTCTTTTTTTTCGCCCACCTGGTCATCATGACCCACCGCATCTGCGGCCCCCTGGTCAATTTCACCCACACCTTCGAGTCCATGGCCGACGGCGATCTATCGCGGCGTATCCAGCTTCGGCAGAAGGACTACCTTCAAGACGAGGCCGACATGATCAACGAGGTACTGGACAACCTGAAAGACCACATGGCGGCCCTTCAGGCTGAGAACCATGCCCTTGCAGAGAGCCTGGAAAAGGCCACCCACAACCCCGAGGCCTTAGGCGAAGCCCGCCGGCGAAACGAACGGCTCAGCGAGATGATCAGCACGTTTCACCTGTAAGGAGCCCCCGTCCAAAGCCCCCCCCCCTGCACATACCGTCTCCCAAGGTCCATCAGGGCAAACGCATTGAGCCATGAGTTGCCTCCGGCGGGTCGCTTTTTGAAAAAAGCTCCGCAAAAACGTTCCTATTGCATCGCTCACTTTGAAACAGGCGGATCGTCGACGGCCTCCCGGAATAACCGAGTACTTCGCAAGACCTGTTTATCAAACTTTTTAAAAGTTTGGCCCCCGGCAGGGCCGCCGGAGGCAAAATCCAAATGTGATCGCCCTGTGAGGCGCTGCCCTTGGCCTTGATTTTACATGGCATTGTCATTAAAGTGTCCCTGCCGAAACCGGGATGCCCACGTAAAGGGCCCGGATGATTTATCACCAGTTGAGAGCAGGAGACGCATGGAATCACAGGCGTTTAAAAAAGAGGTGGAACGGGCCCTTCGCAGCCTTGGCCGCACCATGATAAGGGACCGCCACCCCTTGCGGCGTGACTTGAAAAAACTCGAACGCACCAAAACCCCCGATGAAAAGACAACAAAAAAACTGGGGGACCTCAAGGCCCGGCTTTCAGCCTCCATGGATGAAAGGAACCGTCGCCGCCAGAACCCGCCTGCCCTCAACTACAACCAGGCTCTTCCCGTCACCGCCCGACGCGAAGAGATCGTTGAGACCATCAAAAAAAACCAGGTGGTCATCATCTCCGGGGAGACCGGCTCGGGCAAGACCACCCAGATCCCCAAATTCTGCGTGGAAGCAGGGCGCGGCACCGGCGGGCTCATCGCCGTGACCCAGCCCCGGCGTATTGCCGCCGTCTCCGTGGCCAACCGCCTGGCCGAAGAGATGGGCGAAGAGCCCGGCAACAGCGTGGGCTACAAGATCCGCTTCCACGAAACCGGGGACAAAAACGGCACCATCCGCCTCATGACCGACGGGATCCTTTTGGCCGAAGCGCAAGGGGACCCCTTCCTCTCCACCTACGACACCATCATCGTGGACGAGGCCCACGAACGCAGCCTGAACATTGACTTTATCCTGGGCATCCTCCGGACCCTGGTGAAAAAACGCCGGGACTTAAAAGTCATTGTGACGTCAGCCACCATCGACACGGAAAAGTTCTCGAAAGCCTTTTCCGGCGCCCCCATCATCGAGGTATCCGGCCGCACCTTCCCCGTGGAGGTCATCCACCAGCCCTTAGAGACCAAAGACGACAGCTACGTGGAGGCCGCCGTCAACGCCCTGGACCAGCTGGTGTGCCGGGGCCCCTACGGGGATGTCCTTATCTTCATGCCCACGGAGGCCGACATCAAAGAGGCCTGCGACATGATCGAAGGCAGGCGCCACAAGGCCATGACCGTGCTGCCCCTGTATGCCCGCCTGTCGGCCCACGATCAGAAAAAAGTCTTCCAGGGGGCCTTCGGCCGCAAGGTGATTGTCTCCACCAACGTGGCCGAGACCTCCATCACCATCCCCGGCATCAAATACGTCATCGACACCGGCGTGGCCCGGATCCCGCGCTACTCTCCGCGCACCCGCACCACCAGCCTGCCGGTCATGGAGATCTCCCGGTCCAGCGCCGACCAGCGAAAAGGGCGCTGCGGCCGTGTAGAAAACGGGGTCTGCATCCGGCTTTACGACGAAGCGTCCCTGGAAAGCCGCCCCCTGTTCACCCTGCCGGAGATCCTGCGAGCCAACCTCGCTGAGGTCATCCTGCGCATGCTCTCCCTGCGTCTGGGCCGGGTAGAGACCTTCCCCTTCGTGGACCCGCCCTCCGCCCAGAGCATCTCCGACGGCTTTCAGACCCTTCTGGAGCTCGGGGCCATCCGGGAAACCAAGGGACGGGAAGGGGAGGTGCGCCACACCCTCACCGAAACCGGCCGCATCATGGCCGCCATCCCCGTGGACCCCAAGCTCTCCCGCATCCTCATCGAGGCCTCGGCCAACGGCTGCATCGACGACGTGCTGGTCATCATCGCGGCCCTGACCATCCGGGACCCCAGGGAGCGCCCCGACGGCAAAGAGGCCCAGGCCGACCAGAAACACGCCGCGTTTAAAGACCCCTTCTCCGATTTCGTGACCCTGCTCAACATCTGGAAACGGTTCAAGGAGCACATGGGGGGCACCAATAAAATGGGCCCGATGAAGGCCTTCTGCAAGGAGAACTACGTCTCCTTTCTGCGCATGCGCGAGTGGATCGACATCCACGGCCAGCTCTCCCGCATTGCCAAGGAATTTGCCCTTGGCAAGGGAGAGACACCCCGGGAGACCCGCGACGACAACGAGAACAAAAAAACGACCTTCGGGGCCGAGTACACCGCCATCCACAAGTCCATCCTGGCCGGCTACCTCTCCAGCATCGCCACCTGCAAGGAGAAAAACCGTTACAACGCCACCAAGGGGCGCGAAGTAATGATCTTCCCCGGATCGGGCCTCTTCAACAAGGGGGGCCAGTGGATCGTGGCTTCGGAGATGGTGGAGACCTCCCGGCTCTTTGCCCGGAACGTCGCCCGCATCGACTCGGGCTGGCTCGAAGAGTTGGGGGGAGACCTCGTCAGGCGCTCCTACTCCAACCCCCGCTGGGAGAAAAAGATGGGGGCGGTGGTGGCCGACGAGCAGGTCACCCTCTTTGGGCTCATCGTGGTCTCGGACCGGAAAGTCCTTTACGGCCCCACCGACCCCGAAGAAGCCACCCGCCTTTTTATCCGCAGCGCCCTGGTGGAAGGGGACCTGGAGGTGCCGAAAGGAAACCGGCATTTTTCCTTTCTTGCCCACAACCGCTCCCTTGTGGACGACGTCCGGGAGGTGGAAGACCGCATCCGAAGGCGGGATATCCTCATCAGCGAGGAGGATCTTTTTGCCTTCTACGCCGACAAGGTGAAAAACGTCTGGGACATCCGCACCTTTTCCCGGCGCCTCAAGGAGGCCGGGGGAGACGCCCACCTCATGATGGACCCTGAAGCCATCGCCCGGTACACCCCGGAAGACGAAGAACTCGCCGCCTTTCCCAAGGGCATCACCGTGGGGGGCGGCACCTTTTCCCTCTCCTACGCCTTTGAACCGGGAAAAGAAAAAGACGGGGTCACCCTCACCGTCCCCGCCCACTCGGCCAAAGCCCTCTCCAAAGAGGCCCTGGACTGGGTGGTACCCGGCCTCATGCCCGAAAAAATCGAGGCCATGATCAAAGGCCTTCCCAAGGAGCATCGAAAACGGCTGGTTCCCGTCTCCGATACCGTCTCGATCATCACCGGGGAAATGGAGGAGCTCAACACCCTGAAGCAGGGAGCCTTCCCCACCCGCCCGCTCATCACCGCCCTGGGCTCGTTCATCGCCAAACGATTCGGGGTGCGCATCCCGCCCAACGCCTGGCAGGCAGGCGCCGTCCCCGATCACCTCAAGGTACGCATCGCCGTCACCGGAGCCAAGGGCAAGGAGCTGGCCGCGTCCCGGGACAAATCCGTGCTCCTCACCGAGGCCGCCGATGCCGTGATCCCCAAGGATGACGCCCTCCAAAAGCTGAGACGGAAATGGGAGCGCAACGGCCTTGCCGAGTGGCCCATGGACGAAATCCCCGAATCCGTCCCCGCACCCGGGGGACTTTTTGCCTACCCCGCCCTGACGGTGCGAAAAGGCTCTGTGGACCTCATCCTCCACCGCCACGACCAGGAGGCCCTGCGCCTTCACAAAAAAGGGGTGGCCGCCCTCACGGCCCTGCACCTCGCCAAGGAGGTCAGGGGTCTCTCCAAAGACTTGAAACTCACCGGGGAGGCAAAAAAGCGCGCCGCTTACTTCGGAGGAGACGCATCCCTCACCTCCGCCCTGGCCACCAAGACCACGGAGCTGCTCTTTGCCTCCGGGCTTCGAAGCAGCCATGCCTTTAAGGCCCATGTCAAGGAAGTGTCCAAAAGCCTCTACGCCACGGGGACCAAGCTCCTTACCGCGGTGGAGGCAATCCTCACCGAGTACCACGCCACCAGCAGCCTCATCTACACCGAAGAGCTCAGGCGCTCCAAGACCCCGGCAGGCCAGCTCTTAACCGGCATGATGCGAAACGAACTGGACCTTCTCGTACCCAAAAACTTCATCGACCTGTACGAGCCGAAACGCCTGATCCAGCTTGAACGCCACATCAGAGCCATCGCTCTGCGCGCCAAACGCGCCTTCGACGCCCCGGAAAAGGACCGCACCAAGGCCCGGGAGGTGGCCCCCTTCGTCAAAGCCATGAACAGCCTGGTGGCCTCCCTCAACCCGGACTCCTCCGAAGAAAAAAAAGAGGCCATCGAGGCCCTCTTCTGGTCCATCGAAGAGTTCAAGATCTCGATCTACGCCCAGGAGATCGGGACCCGGGAGAAGGTCTCGGCCAAACGGCTCACCAAATGGATCCGGGAGATCGAGGTGATGATCTGACGCAAACCGAACCACCGGTGCCCCTGTTAAATAAATAAGGCGCCAAAGCCATGCTTCCGCGCCACCCCACAAACCATCTCGGGGGCTCACCGCCCCCTGACATTATTCCCTCAAGAGAAACACCCCACTGACCGTTATATGATAAAGCATCCTTTCCGCACCCTTGCGGGAACAACCCCAACCACGCCACGCTGTGTGGCATGGTCCCGGGACGGTCGGCAACCCTATTTCATGCAAGGCAGATTCATGGCGTTCAGATATATTGTATCTTTGGCTCTTTTCATGGCCACCCTTCTTATCACACACCCGGCAGGTGCCGCAGGGGATCACATCACCCATGTGGCCAAAGGGATCTCCCTTCACAAACCCACCTGGATCATGCCCGGCACCTGGTCCAATGAGTACAACGGAGACAAAACCGAGGCGGTCTTTCAGATCAGCGTCAAAAAGCAGATCATGGACACCGGTCTCTACGTGGCCTACACCCAGAAATCCTTCTGGCAGGCTTACAACACGGACGAATCCTCCCCCTTTCGGGAAACCAACTACAACCCCGAAGTGTTCTACCGCTTTGAACCGGGCAACGACCTCTTCCGGTCCCTGGGCAGTGAAAACCTCGGCATGGACATCGGCTTCGAGCACGAATCCAACGGCCGATCCATGCCCGAGTCCCGCAGCTGGAATCGGGCCTACCTCACCCCGTACTATGCCAACAACAACCTCCTTGTGGCCTTGAAGCTCTGGTACATCACCGAGGAGAGCAAAGATGTCCCCGAAGACGGCCAAAGCGGCAGCAACAACCCGGACATCGCCGACTACATGGGCTACGGAGAACTCAGCGTGAAGTACCAGACCTACGGGGAACAGCTCTTCCACCTCATGGGCCGGTGCAACCCGGCAACGGGAAAAGGGGCCGCCAGCCTCACCTGGAGCATCCCCATCACCAACGGCGGAGCCTTCTTCATGGTCCAGGGATTCCACGGGTACGGGGACAGCCTCATCGACTACAACCGCTCCATCTCCCGCGTGGGCGCGGGCATCATGCTCTCCCGGTAAACACCCCGGCAATGGCTTCAGCGGGTCTGCGCAACGAATGGCCCACTCCGAACATTGTCCGCAACAGGTGAGACCTTTTCACACCCCCCTCTTCATGCTAACGTACGGCGCTGATATACATGCAGCGAGCTTCTCACCGGGACCTTCCGCGCGAAGGTCCCACGACACATCCGTGCTTTGAAAAGGTGATTCCCATGCGCCCACGTGCTTTTGCTCTTCTCCTGCTCCTTGCGGGGCTCGTGTTCTCAACACCCGCCCGCGCCTTCGACTACACCATCAACGACATGGCCGAGGGCATCTCCCGGCACAAGGCCACCTGGATCATGCCCGCCACCTGGTCCGATGCCTACCACAGCGAACACACCGAACTCGTCTTTCAGTTCAGCCTCAAGAAGCAGATCATGAACACCGGGTTTCACGTGGCCTACACCCAGAAGTCCTTCTGGCAGGCCTACAACGAAAATGAATCCTCCCCCTTCCGGGAGACGAACTACAACCCGGAAATCTTCTACCGGTTCCTGCCGGGCAGCGCCCTTCACCGCCTGCTGGGCAACGGGGCATTTATCAACAAGATGGGGGCCGACATCGGTTTTGAACACGAATCCAACGGCCAGGACATGCCCGACTCCCGAAGCTGGAACCGCGCCTACGTCACCCCCTTCTATGCCGACGGCAACCTCCTTGCCTGGCTGAAACTCTGGTACATCACCGAGGACAGCAAGGACGTCTCCCCCGACGGATCCAAGGGGAGCAACAACCCGGACATCGCCGATTTCATGGGGTACAGCGAGTTCAACATCAAGTACCAATTTGCATGGGAACAGCTCATCCACCTCATGGCCCGGGGCAACCTGCGGGAGGGCAAAGGGGCCGCAAGCCTCACCTGGAGCATCCCCGTCACCAACGGGGGCGTCTTCTTCATGGTCCAGGCCTTTCACGGGTACGGAGACAGCCTCATCGACTACAACCGCGAAATCACCCGAGTGGGAGCGGGCTTCATGCTCACAAGGTAAGCCATGGTCATCTACGCCGACATCGAGTGGGAATACGCAGAATACGACGGATATTACGACAGCTTCCGGGTTGTCTCGGCAACGGATGAGTCCGGCAACGAGCTCGCCCAGCACCTGGCACCGGACCGGCGCTTCACGAGCCTCCACGAACTGCAAGATGCCCTCGCCTTGATCCTGGGAATCCCCGCCGGTGACATCATCCTCGACGGGGTGTAACATGGCGGGAAAAAACTCGCCTCCGGCGGCAAGGTGTGCCACCTTGAAAGCAGGTTGCGAAAGCTCTTTTCCCCTCGTTCCTCGGGGAAAAGAGCTTTCGCCTTTTATTCAGGGTATATTGGGAAAATCTTGGCTGATAGCTGTTTGTCAAAGCCAGCCCATGGAAACTTGGCAAACGTTTCGCCCCCGCCAGGGCCGTCGGAGGAACAGGTGAGACGTTCAACCGCCCTGTTTCACACCCAGGGTTATTTTGTAGAGCACGGTAAGGACCAGAAGACCGATGGCCGTTATGCCCGCCGAGATCATCAGTTCCATGAAGGAGGGCACATACTCCGTGACATGATGGAGGGGAGACGGAATGAAGCCGCCGGCGATCATGCCAAGGCCCTTGTCGATCCAGATGCCGACAAAAGCGCAGAGGCAGGCGGCCATAAGGACCGCCTCGTTGTTGCGGGTAACTGGGGGAACAAGCAGGAGCGCGGCCGCTCCCATGAGAAGCAGGGAGATCCGCATCCAGGGGACGAGAACCCCGTGGCCGTGGAGTCCCACGTAGAGGTACTTCAAATGATCCATGTGCTCCGGGATCCGGGAGTAAAACGCCACGAACACCTCACACCCCAGAAAAAAGAGATTGGCCACCATGCCGTAGGCGGTGATGACGGCAAGGGTCTTGATGGCCTTCTGGCCGGGATCGAAATCCGAGACCTTTCGAATGATAAAGCAGAGCAGGATCAGAAGGGCCGGTCCCGCCGCAAAGGCCGAGGCAAGGAACCGGGGAGCGAGAATGGCCGTCAGCCAGAAGCCCCGGCCGGGAAGGCCGCAGTAGATAAAGGCCGTCATGGTGTGAATGGCAAAGGCCATGGGGATGGACAGGTACACCAGCCCCTTGACCCAGGGGGCCGGCGGCACCCCGTTACGCTCGGCCTCAAGGACGTTCCAGCCGATGACGATATTCATGAGCAGATAGGCCATGAGCACGTTGCCGTCCCAGAACAGCATGGACGAAGGCGTGGCGTTAAGGAAGATGTTCAGGGCCCGAAAAGGCTGCCCCAGATGAATGAGCAGGTAGAGAAAGCACATCACAATGGAGGCCACGGCCAGGAACTCCCCCAGCACCGTGATCCGCCCGAAGGCCTTGTAGTCGTGCAGGTAATACGGCAGCACCAGCATCACGCCCCCTGCCGCCACCCCCACCAGAAAGGTCATCTGGGCCGTATAAAATCCCCAGGAGACATCCCGGCTCTGGCCCGTAACCATGAGCCCGTGCTCCAACTGCTGCCCATAACACAATGCCCCCAGCACCAGCACCGCAAGAAGCCCCCCAATCCACGCCCAATAACCTTTTCCGCCTTTTATCGCCAACTCAAGCATACGCCCTCCGCATAGAAAAAATCCAAAGCCTAACCAACAGAAACCTATCGGGGCGGAGTATACAGACCGCAAGTTAAGCGGGAATAAAACGGCAATAAAAAACCAAGCCTCCGGCGGCCCTGCCGGGGGCCAAACGTTTAAAAAGTTTGACAAACAGGTCTTAAGAAAGCCTTTCCAGGCTCCGCCGAAATAATTTCCACTTTTTCACATTAGAAACGTTTTTTGCGGAGCTTTTTTTCAAAAAAGCGACCCGCCGGAGGCAAGCTGAATAGTTACCAAAATTCATTATTAAGAATAATTTTTAAGACCTGTTTGTTAAACCAGTCTCTCTTGCGTAGACGGTTGCCGAATGTCACACATCACGCGAATCCTCCAAAAGCACGGGCATAACGGCAGCCTCCATGCATTCGCCACAGGGTTTCAAGGTGCCCCCACCTTGCCGCCGGAGGCGTTTCCTGTGCCCTGGGTTTCAGCCGATAAGCTGTTCGTACAACGCCGTGGTTTTTTCGTGCAGGGGGCAGCCCAGGGCCTCCATGTGGGTGCGGCAGGCCGTGTAGGTGGTCACCACACCGGCGTTGTTTCCCATGCGGGCATGCAGGCGCATAACGGAGCGGTAAACGGGTTCGGCATGGGGATCGAGACTCAGGTAGGTTTCGGCATAGGCAAGGGCTTTGGCGGGGTCCTCCGCCATATCGGAATGGGCCATGATCCGGGTGAGCAGGGCGAGGTACCGGGCGGTTAAGCCCTCGCGCTCCGGCTGGCACCAGGCGTCAAAGGGGTACTCTTCCAGGAAGGGCCCTTTCCAGCAGGCTTCGGCGGCAAGGAGATGTTCAAGGGGGGCGTCCTCCTCTTTGCCCAGGGCGTCCAGGTTGTCTGCAAACACCTCCACATCGATGCGACCGCCGTCGCCCAGGTCGAGCCGATAGGCATCCTGCTGCCTGACAAGGTAGGAGGAGGCCCCTTTGGCAGTGCGATGGGGCTCCAAGGTGGCGCGCAGGGCGCTCATGGCCACGTTGAACCGTTTGGCGGTCTTTTCCGCGTTTTCCTCTGGCCAGAGCAGCTCGATAAGGGTCTCCCGGTGAACGAACCCGGTGCGCCGCTTTGCCGCAAGGTAAAGAAAAATCGTCAGGGCCTTGGAGCTGGTCCAGGCCTCGGGGGGAATATCCCGGTCCCCCACGGTTGCGGTGAAGGGGCCCAGGAGGGTAAGGGTCAGCGGCGGCACGGCAAGGGGAGGCATGCGGGACAAAAGTACTTCCGCGCCGCGTTTGGCAAGGGGTTTTCCAGATTTTGCAAGGGCGCCGAGGCAATCCATGGCGGGCGTCCCCATGGCCTTGAGGATGCGCTCCACCAAAAACAGGTGATGTCCCGTCCCATGGCACCGGGCAAGAAGGGGGACCAGCTGATCCGGCTCCCCGGCCACCCGGTGTGCCAGGCCCGTGTTCTCGGCCAGGCACAGGGCCTGTTCAAACACGGCTTGGGCCTCTTCATGGCGGGAGGCCATGAGGTGACACCGGACCTCCAGAAGGTAATTGGCCAAAAGATGATGGGCGGCGGGCCGTACCTTGTCCCGGCTCTCTTTTAAAAGGCCAAGGGCCTTTTCCGGATCACCGTCCCTTAGGGCCAGGCCTGCCCTGCTGATTCCCAGGATCCCTTCGGTAACGGTGAGGCCGTAGCCATGGATGAGCCCGGTTGCGGTGTCGAGACAGACCCGGGCAGCCGCGGCATCGCCCCGCGCCAGGCTGATGTCATGGAACAGGTCGTGGGTGCAGGCCATGCCCCACCGGTTCCCCGGACACTCAAAAATGACAAGCCCCTTCCGCGCAAAGGCCTCGGCCCTGTCCAGGTCCCCGAGCCCAAAACAGTTCTGGGCCCAGGCCACATACACCCACCCTTTCTGGCTGTCTTTAAGGTCGATGGCCTCGGAAGCTTTGATACCCTGCTCCGCATAGACGCACCCCGCGTCAAACTCGCCCAGAAAAAAACAGTTCACGGAAAGCTGGTAATAGGTCAGGGGCAGGCAGAAGTCCAACCCGTGCTGCCTGGCCCTTTCAAGGCTCCGGCGGCACACGTCCATGGAGGCGGCAAAATCCCCGGCGTAGTAGAGCCGGTAGGCAAGAGAGGTCTCCACCAGGGTAAGTTTTGCCTCCCGGTCGGCCCCGGTCAGGAGGGAGACGGCCTCCATGGCCTCCTGGGTGTAAGCATCCGAGGCCTCCATATCCCCCAGCACCGCGGCAAAAAAAATAAGAAAGGTCATGGTGAGGGCGTAGGTGTCGGAGCCCCGGGCCTGGCCGCCGACGATCTGCTCCAGAAGGAGCCTGGCCTCACGCACGTTGCCGGTATAGTAGTAGAGAAACCCCAGGTTCGACAGGCACTTCATCTCGCTGGCCTCATCCCGGGCCCCGCGAAACAGGGTCAGGGCCCGTGTCAACAGGTCAATGGCCTCCCGGGGCATGCCCGCGCAGGACCGCAACTTGGCCTCTATCGTGAGGAGCTGGGGAGTCCGGTTCCGGTATGCAGCGGGAAAAGCGTCCAGGCAAGCCCTTAAAGAACGGACCTTGCCCTGGATGATAAACCGGGCTTCAAGGCCCTCCACGAGACGCCTGGCGTCATCGTACCACTGCCCGTCGAGGTAATGGTTCAGGGCCTCCAGGGCGTTGTCCTTCTCCATGGCGGCCCCCACGGCGAGGTGAAGGGCTCGGATCTCTTCACGGGGCACCCGCTCGGTGAGCTTTTCCCGCAGGAAATCCCGGAGCAAATGGTGGTACTGGAAAGACCGGCGATCCGCATCTAAAGAAAAGGTGAGCAGGTGCCGCTCTTCCAGGTCCCGGAGACGCTCCAGGGAGTCGTCCATGCCGAGGACAGAATCGCAAAGCCCGAACTCCAGGGTCGGCAACAGGGAACTCCTCAACAAAAAGTCCTGCTCGTGGGGGCTCAGTGTTTCAAAGACATTTTCTTCCAAATACGAAAACACATAGCCCCGGGAGCCTTTGAGCTCACACAGCCGGTTCTCCACCCCCCGGTCCCCCGTCCCTTGAAGGGAACACCGAAACAGCATCAGGCTGGCGGCCCACCCGCCGCTTTTTTCATGGAGATCGCCCAGGGCGTCCCTTGAAATGGAAATCCCGAACACCTTGGAAAAAAGAGCGCCAATCTCCTCTTTGGTAAAGGCAAGCTCCTGCTCCCCGATCTCCCGGGTCTCCCCCATGACGCGCAACCGCGAAAGGCGCACAAGGGGTGCCGTGCGGCTGATGAGGATGAAATGCAAAAGACGTGGCAGGCGCTCCAGGAGGAAATCCAGGGACTCGTTGATCTCTGCACTCTCCCGGACCAGGTGGTAATCGTCCAGGACAACGACGGTCTCTGAAGTGACAATTGCTTCAAGACGTTTCACAAAGACCAGGAGAAAGGCCTCCCGCTCCTGGCGGGACACCGAAGCCCTTTCCGGTAGCGCCGGAAACGTCCCCGGGAGTCCGGGGTCCAGGGCCTCAAAAGCGCTGATGAGATACCCCATGAACACCGAAAAGTCCTGGTCAAAGGCATCCAGCCGGTACCAGAGGGATCTCGCCCCGAGCTGCCGGAGGGCCCGGGCCACCAGGGTGCTCTTGCCGTACCCGGCACCGGCCACCACCGTTGTGATTTTTGTGCGGGACAAGTCACCGAAGCAGGCATGCAACCTCCCCCGGTCGAGGAGGCCCTGCTGGTGAGGCGGAAGAAGTTTGGAGTGAAGGATATCTGCCATGAAAAGGATGCCCTGCCCGAGATGTTGCCGATAAAAAACCATTGCCTGTTGGCAATCTATACCAGAAACACCGCCCAGGACCAGAACAAGATTGCCCCCTCGGCCTCCTGCAAAGGAGCCCTTGATCTTCACCGGGCACCGAATTAAACTAAAGGTATGTCTCGTCAACCAAAAAAACGGATGGTCCCATGGATTACAAGCAGATCAACGACGCCGAAGCCCTTGTCCTGATGCGCATGGAGGTTGCCGGCACCCTGCAAATCTGGGCGGAAGAGTCAAAAAACGACGGCACCACATCCCGCAGAAGGCCCCCCCGCCTCTTCCACATTGCCTTCCCCGGCGAAATCATGGCCCTTTCAAACCTTAACGCCAGCTACTCCCGGGAGGCCGATGCCGGCACATACACCGGTACCCTCCTGAGAACCTACAAGGCCTCCCCCTTCCTCGACTACGTCCGGGCCGAAACCTACGCAGCCTCCACCATGAAGCACCCCCTGCACCATTTCCAGCTCATCACCGAAGAGGCCATCATCGACGTCGTCACCATCACCCCGCCCCAGGTGGATGAAATCATGCTTTAATCGCCTACAGCCCGAACCGATACGCAAGATCGAAAAAACAAATCATAAGCTCCAGGTCCTCTGTTCCCAGGGTGCCCGGCAGGATCTCTTCGCTCTCATGACGGGACCAGGAGGCACCGAAGCGCCACTCCCAGTGGTCGGTGGTCTGAAAGCCACCGGCAAATTCCAGCCCCGGGGCGGACTTGTAGGAACCCACGGGATAGTCCAGGTCGGCATCAAGGTATCGCCAGATCACGCCCCCCTGCACAAAAAAACGGCCGTTTTCGCCGTCGCCGTGTTTGACGGGGTCGAAATACCACACCGGCCCCAGGCCCACGGTGACCCCGAAGAGGTCGGAGTCCACATTTCGGTTCAACGAGGGTTTCACGTCCCATCGATACCTGTCGTAACGGGCGCCCAGTTCCAGGGAGAAATGGTCGCTCACCGCATAATTCAGACGCAACACCGGGTAAAGTGCGTACCGAACGGTAAACTCACTCTCCTGGGCTTTGTACGACACACTCGTCTCACTGCCACCGGTTGCAAAACCGCCTCCCACGGCAAGGGAAAGGGGTCCGGCCACTGCAATCGTTTTCAACGGCAGGCTGCAGGCCAGGAACAGGAGGCCGAAGAACAGCCCCCGGCGAAGCCGACTCCAGCCCCCCCCAAGGACAGCCAGGACCAGAAGTCCAAAAGAAACGGTCCGACTTTTCAGCCCACGGTTTTGCGTCGCACCGATAAAACACGAGCCTCCGCTGTCGTTGTCCACATCCGGCGCGGCGGGAAGCACCGCCACCCCAAAGGGATCTTTCACCTCACCGTTGACCAGGCCATCCTCATCGCCGCGGCCGCCGTCGGTAATCCGGAGATACAGGGTGTCCCCTTCCATCCGACACAGGTCAGTGATATCCACATACGCCTTGCCTTTTTGAACCTTGTATACCCGGGCGTCCGAAGGAATGCCCGACGGGATGTGCACGGGCACCTCCAGGGTCGTTCCGGGGGTCATCTTCACCACTTTGTACGCCAGCAGACCGTCGGGAAAAACCAGGCCATCGGGTTTGCCCTCCTCCGGCCAGGTGGGGTCGCAGTCCGAGAGGGTTTTCACCTCGGCAAAGGAGGCACTGCCCTCCAGGGAGCTCGCGTCCAGCTCAAAGGCCCCTGTGTTGGTGGCGGCCCGAACCGTCACGCGGCGGCTGTCTCCGGGGTACGCCTCCAGATTATCAGGGACCCCGTCGCTGTCCTGATCTTCGCCTTCCACCACCGTGGTGAACCGGATCACCCGGTCGGCAGACGGGGAAGCTCCCGAAATCGCCATGACCTCCTTGGAGATCGTCCAGACACAGGCACTTCCGGAAGAAAGCGCTTTCGTCGGCACAAGGGTTAAAGAGAACTCATCGGGATTGTAGGTCACCCCAAAGGGGACCGCTTCGCCCTTGCACAGAAGGGTCACGGTTTCCGGGGAGAGGGAGCCGGGGTCCATGGCTTCGCCAAAAAACGCCTTGGGGGCGATGTTCGCAGGAATATCCGTATCGCCGTCTGCGACATTGGCACCGACAATCCAAGGAAAGGTCCCCACCGGAAGACGGGCGGTCAAGTTCAAGCGTGCCTCATCATCTGAGACATCCGGATCCTTCTGGTCCACGTCCATGATCCTGGCCCCGAGGTGAAGCTTGCCTTTGGCGGATACCCGGGCCGACACATGCAGTTTTTTCTCCTCGCCGGCGGTCAGGGACCCGGCATTCCAGGTACCCAGGTCTGAATCGTACGCCCCTTTGCCGTCATCCTCCACACGGTCCAACCCCATGGGCAGCAAGGCAAACACCCGCACACCCGTGGCATCGTCCGGGCCATTGTTCCGAACCGTCAGGGAGAGGGTTACCCGATCCCCCAGCTCCGGGGAGACCGCATCAACGCCAAGGGCCACTCCAAGGTCCGAACGAGCCTCTTCCGCCACAAACCGGGCGGTGACATTCCTGGCAGCATCCATGGTGACGGTACAGGGCCCGGTGCCCGAGCACGCCACGCCGGACCACCCCGCAAACCGGTACCCCTCCGCAGGGCTGGCCGTCAAGGTCACCTCGATGCCCTCATCCAGCTCTTCCGTGCAGTCACCGCCACAGGTGATGCCGTCTGGACTGCTGGCCACGGTACCCGCACCGACGGGCTGGACCGCCACGGTCAAGGGATGCTGTTCAACGGACGGGGCCCCCGTGTCCCCCGCCTTGATGCTGGCCCCGGAGTCCTCAAAGCCCCAGGCGATGAACTGGACCTTTTTATTGCTGAACACCTCGACCTGCATCCAGCCGTATCGATCGTTGGCCGTGTCTTCGTCTCCGCCGTTAAACTTCAGCCCAAGGTAGCCGGTTGAATGTTTGTCAACAAATGTCCCGTAGCTGTCGAACCAATCTGCAGAACCAGGACCGCACTCATTGGAAATGATGGCGTCCTCCTGAAAGAGACACACTTCATTTTTACTGATCGATCGTGCAACCCCTTGAAAGGCAATAGTGGGAGACTTGTAGCATCCCAACATAACACTACCACTGGCCGTAGCGATAAGGTTTCCATAGCCTGAAATAACCATGCGTAAATAGGTATCCCCACCCACACTGACAGTCGAGTTGGGCAAGGCCTTGGTATAAATCTCCGCCAAGGCCACCGGCGGTGCCACCATCCCGGCCATGCCCACAGAGAGGGCCAACCCCGCCAGCCCCCATGTTTTCTTCTCTTCAAGAGAAACGGTGGCCCGCACCCCTTGAGAGTACTCGGACAATGCCCTGTTGAATCCCTGCGTTTGGTTTTCATCTAAACGATTTTTATTTTTCATGGCTCTCTTTCAAGCACCCCATTGGTTTCATCCCATCCCCGCCCAGGAACCCGTACACCGGGTACCAGGTTTGCTTCGTCCTCACCCAGCCCGACTCAGGCCGGCCCCCCATCCGGTGCCGCCCTCTTTCGGTAGAGTCGCGGGTCCACAGCGCCTGCCATGCGGCCCTCATCAAGACCGCCGCCCAAAAAGGCATTGACCCGTTTCGCCGTCTCAGCCGCTTCGGCCAGGGAGGCGTTGTAATCGATGAAGAGGATCGGAATCCCGCGATTGCCGAGCATCGCCTTGATCCGCCCCACCTGCCGCAAATACACAGCGCCAAGCTGCCCTGGGGAAAGATCCGCCCCTCGTTTTCCCGAACGCTCCAACATCCGGTCCTGTGATCGAATCACCTCCTCCATGTGCCGCTCCATGAAAATCACCCGAAACGGCAAAGCCATGCCCCGGGGGAGGTGCCCAAGAAGCTGGGCCACAATCTTGACCGTCTTTCCTTTGGCCTCCGGCAGCCAGGAGGCGTCAGAGGCAAGTCCTTTTGCCTTTTCGCATTCGAAATACCCCTTGGGGTTGTCGTCGTCCGGACGGCGCACATGATCGGTATAAGGTAACATACCGCCAGCTTTGAGCATCTGCATCATCATGGAGGTGCCGGAACGAGGCAGGCCCGAGACAATGACCACCGTGTCGGCGATCTCCGCGGCCTGCGCCTCCACTTGCGGGGCGTCCCCTTCGGTACCCCGTGACCCCGTGATTTGACGGCATGCGAGCGCCTCGGATTCCGCCATCGGCACGATATCCCCGGTTTTCAGGCCGTCGATACGCCGGCGTGCCTCCCGGGCCAACGCCCGGTGGCGCTCGGCCGCGGCATCGTCTTTGATAAAGAATTTATACACATGGGCCAGCAACCGGTGAGGCGCCGGAAAATCGGGGCTTTGAGAAACCGCCATCTTCAGGGCGTCCTTCGCCTTGTCGGAGAGCCCCATATGAACCAGGGCCTTTCCAAGGAGAAAATGACCCATGGGGTTGTAATACCGAAGTCCCACGGAGGTCAGCGCCCCCTCGGCGGCCTCAAGATACCGTCGCAGGACCATGGCGCACCGGCTCAACCCCAGGAAGGCCTCGGCGTTGTCCGGGTCAAGGGTGAGCACCCGCTTAAAATTCGTCTCCGCATCGGTCCAGCACCGCATCTTCAGGTACACATCCCCCAGCTTGAGATAGAGGCTGGGCTGCCCGGTGTCCGCCTTTTCTGCGTTTTTCAGGTGAACCAGGGCCTGCTCCATGTTCTCTTCCGCAACATGCTGAACGCCCAGGAGAAACTCCATGGCATAGGGCGTGGGACGGGCTTCGTTGACCCGTTTACGAAGCAGTGCCCCGTCGTTTTCGCTTAACGGCTCGGACGCCTCCAGCCGGGCCCGGTATCCCTCAAGCTGCCGGGCGGCCTCTTCCGCACCCTGTTTCCTTTGGGCAACCAGAGCCGTCAACACCCGACGGGCCTCCTCGATCTGACCGAGCATCTGCAGGCAAGTCACCCGCTGAACCCCGTAACGGTAAGCCCCCGGCACCGCCCCATGCAACTCAGTTAAAACGGCCACAGCGTCCGCGTACCGGGAGGCGTCCATGTACGAGCAGGCGAGGTTGTATTTTAGCTCGCGCACGGTATCGGCCACCGCCTTTTCCCGGTCCGCGTCCGGAGAGGCGATATAGCCTAAGTCCACCAGCTGCCGGATCGCTTCCGCGGCCTCGACGGAGTCCATTCGTCGATCCGCAGGATGGCTGCCGTCCTCCCCGAGCACCTGATCCCAGCTTGGGATCGTTTCGAGGGCCGGCGCCGTTTGAAAGGCGTTCAGAAGTGGTTTCCCATCCATGTCCTCGCCGACAGGCAGGCCAAAAAGGGTCAAAATTGTGGGACAGATATCCAGGAGGGTGGCCCCGAAGACCAACTCGTCTTGTTTGATGCCTGGCCCCTTCATGGCGACAACGCCGTAGTGGCGATGTTCCGCCGCCGGGCCCGCCGGTTCGTCCGGGATCCCCCGGAGCCGCAGGTGGTCCGAATGGAAGCCGTGATCCGAGATGAGGATCACCGTGGTCTCCTCTCCCGCCTCGGCAAGGAGGCGCCCGAGCATTCGGTCGTGATAGACGTACCCGCTCTCCACCACCCGATGGTAGCGGTTAAAATCTGCCTCATCCACCCACTCAAGGCGGGGTGGGTGGTAACGCATGAAGCCATGGCAGAAATGATCGATGGCGTCGAAATAGACGGCCGTCAAATCCCAGGGCTCGTAGCGCATGGACGCCACCGCGGCGTTGCAGATATTGGTGCAGTCACCGATGATTTTGGCCAGGGACTCGATGCGGCGATCCTTTTCTTGATCCACCTCGGCGAGGCTCGGGACAAAATTCCGGATCACGGAGGCATCGAGCTCCTGGGGGTGAAGTCGCAGGTCACGGAAACTCGGACTCAGCCGCCCGGGGTGCACCGTCCCCGGCGCCATGGGCCAGGGCTGGCCAAAAGGAGCGACGGCCCGGGGGTAATGGTTGGAGACCATCACCCCGTTGATGGGCTCGGCCGGGTGGGAGGGCCACCAGCCGATCACATTGGACTTCATGCCGTGCTGCCCGAGAATGTTCCAGATCGCTTTGGTCTTTCGGGAGAGGTTGGAGATGGGTCGAATCCCATCTGTGTGGGGGTCGGGTTCGGTAAACCCTAAAATGCCGTGTTTGAAGGGCCGCTTTC
This sequence comes from Desulfoluna spongiiphila, assembly GCF_900101345.1. GTDB lineage: Bacteria > Desulfobacterota > Desulfobacteria > Desulfobacterales > Desulfolunaceae > Desulfoluna > Desulfoluna spongiiphila. The sequence goes on from NZ_FMUX01000003.1 coordinate 210,851, forward strand.
CTGTGGCAATGGAGGTCCAGAGCATGGGGGAGAGCCCGGGGTAGAGAGAGGCCAGGTTGCCCCTTACCCCGCTATTCACCAACGTTTCCAGGTTGGGCATCTTCCCGCTGTCCATCAAAGGCGTGATGACCTTCCAGTCCGCCGCATCCCATCCGATAACCAACACGCGCGAAGGGGATGTCATAAATCGTATTCCTCAACCACCATTTTTTTGATATTCCAAACCATCAAAAACACATTAAAAAATCATAAAATCAACCCCTTACAAATACACATTCATCAACACACTAATAACTATACTGTTATTTCAAAACGAAAAAAAAGTTAAAAGAAGGCTAAAATCAGAAAACACTCTCCCACAAGAAACAAAGAAACCCGACAGACGGACGTCTGTCGGGTTTCTTTGTAATATGGATAAGAAATGCATCCGGCGGCCCTACCAGGGGCAAAACGCATCCGCAACCTGCTTTCCACCAGAGACTTTTTTTTGAGCTGAATAGTTACTAAAAAATTTGATAAACACGCATTACTTGCTGCGTGGACCATAGGGGCCCAAGGCCGGCGAAACCTGGCTCAAAATCTCCCGGGCCACCGGAGTTAATCCGAATAAACCCCAAAAAGACACGCGCTGTCTTCACCACTGAATACACCGTAATACGCGTACCTTTCGGCACGGACGAAAACGGTTAAAAAAAAACCTCAATGGCGAAGCTGGGCTTCAGCCCCTTGCTTTTGTGCACTTATATGGAGAGATACTGCCGCTGCTCCCGACCCGAGATATGCACCCGGTCGTCTTCCCACTCCTGGATTTTCAGAGTCATGAAGTTGTCATAGAGTTTGTCCCCCAGGAACCCCTTGAGAAAATCACTGCGCTCCGCCTCCACCAGGGCTTCATAGAATGTTCGAGGCAAGAAGCGTTCGTCCCAGACCTTCATCTTGTAATCCCGGTCATAGGTACTGCCCTTGTCGGGGATGCCGTTGGCGAGTTTCTCCCGGATGCCCTGAAGCCCCATGGCGATAAGGGTTGCCATCTGAAGGTAGACATTGCCGGCCGGATCCGGGTTGCGCAGCTCGATGCGGGTGGCCGAAGGGCTGGTGGTGTAGGGGACCCGCACCATGGAGCTGCGGTTTCGAAAGCCCCAGCCACGGACGATGGGGGCCTCTTTCTCCACCACATACGCTTTGTAGGAATTCACGGTGGAGGCCATGACCACGGAGGTTTCCCGAGCGTACTTGATAATCCCGGCAATGAACTGACGGGCCACGATGCTTAAGTTCTGGTCTGCGCCCTCATCGTAGAAGAGATTGGTCCCCTCGCTGTCCTGAATGGACAGGTGCATGTGAAAGGCGTTGCGGTTGTGTTCTTTAAAGGGCTTGGGCATGAAACTGGCGTAAAACCCGTTCTCCTGGGCCACCCGCTGGGCCACGTAGGTGAATAAGAGGGTGCGGTCGGCGGCGCTGACGGGGTCGGTGCACTCCAGGTTGATCTCATGCTGGGACGGGGTGACTTCGTGGTGGGATTTTTCGTAAACGATGCCGCAGCGCTCCAGGACATCGGTGATCTGCTGGCGGATGGCCTGGCCCTTGTCGTGGGGGGTGGAGTGAAAGTACCCGGCCCGGTCGGTGTGCACGTCCGAGGGAAACCCCCGCTTTGCCGTCAGGGCGAATTCATCGCCGTTAAGAAGGAAAAATTCGTGCTCGGGGCCCACCAGGAACCGGAACCCGAACTCCTCTTCGGCGCCCCGGACCACCTCCTGAAGGATGGTTCGCGGATCCACGGCGGCCGGTGCCCCCTGCTCGTTGAGCACATTGGCGATGAAAAACCCCACCTTCTCCTCTTCAAAGGGAATCTGCCAGAGGCTGTCCGCGTCCGGCATCAGGATGCGATCGCTGTGCTCCACGTTGGCGAATCCGGCAATGGAGCTGCCGTCAAACCCCACGCCGTTTTCAAAAATATCGCCGATTTTGTGCTTGTTCACCGACAGATTCATGAGCCTGCCGTTGAGGTCCGTAAAAAAAAGCTTGGTGCAATCCACGTGTTCAAGCTGACTGTCTACCTCGTCCATAATCTCCTACCCAGGTGTCGTTTCTGCCACAACAGCAAAGGGACATTCCCCTTCGCCATTCGTTTACGCATAAAGAACAATGATCCAGATTTACCACGAAATTATTTTGAACTCAATATAAGTTTCATCCGCGCCCGGCGAGTTTTCTCCATAATATCTTCAAAAAAAGCCCTTAAAACCCCACCAAATTAATTACAGCACAATATATTTCCCACATCCTGCGCCCCTCCGAGCGCCAGGGGCCGCCCCCTTCGGCTGGCACCCGACACGACCTCACCCACCGGGCCACACGTAAAAAAAAGCGCCCGCCCCTCCGAGAGATGAAGCTTGACGTAACCGATGATCTCTGAGACAAAAATGAGGTATTATCAACAACCACTTACAGCCTGCGAAGGCCTGCGGGCAGCGATCCCACAACCATTGACATAACGCGAATACATGACGACAGGCCCGGCGATGAATCGCCACCACAGGGGTCACGACGGCCACAGGGCCGGGTCTTTCCACGGGTGACGAGGGAGGAAGAGATGTCCGACAGTCTGTACATTGCGGGAACAGAGGCGAGAAGCGGGAAATCAGCCATTGTACTGGGGGTTATGGAGCTGTTGCACCGCAAGATCGGCCGGGTGGGTTTTTTCCGCCCCATCATTTCAGGCCTTGAAGAGCGGGACAGCAACACCCACCTCATCGCCACCCATTTCGGCCTGGAGACCCCGTACGAAAAAATGTACGGTTTCTCGGCCAAGGAGGCCACGGACCTGGCCGCCGACGGCAGGCCCATGGAGGTGATTGAGGGCATCATCAAAAAATACAACGAACTCAAGGAGACCTGCGATTTCATCGTCTGCGACGGCACCAACTACGCAACTTCCACGGCCGCCTTCGAGTTCGACATCAACGCGGAGATCAGCAAAAACCTCTCCTGCCCGGTGCTGCTGGTGGCCAACGGCCACGGGAAATCCACCCGGGAAACCGTGCGATCCATGGAGGTGGCCTTAGAGTCCCTTCAGGACAAAAAATGCCAGACCATAGGGGCTGTCATCAACCGCACGGCGCCGGAGCAGACCGAAGAGATCGTCCATCGCCTCCGAACCAACCCCCAGGCGGCCTCCCTGCTCATCTACGGCATCCCGGAGAATCCGGCCCTGGCGCGCCCCACCGTGGGGGAGGTGGCCCGGATCCTGGAGGCCGAGGTCCTCTGCGGGGAAAAATGGCTCGGCTTCCATGTCAGCAGCTTCACCATCGGCGCCATGCAGATCCAGAACCTCTTGAAGCGAGTCCAACGGGGAACCCTGGTCATCACCGCAGGGGACCGAACCGACGTCATCGTGGCCTGCCTGGCGGCCGGGGCTTCCACCTCCCGCCAGACCATCGCGGGCATGATCCTCACAGGGGGATTGAGACCCGACGACACCATCATGGACCTGCTCACCACCTCCCCCCGAAGTTTTCCGGTCCTCAGCGTTCAGGAAGACACCTTTCCCGTCACCAGCCGGGTCAGCCGCCTCCACACCAAAATCTCCCCGGACGACGACCGGAAGATCACCCAGCTCCTCGCCCTCTTCGAGAACCATGTGGATACAGTCGAACTGGAGCGGGCCCTTGTCACCACCCGGGCGGCCATCGTCACCCCGAAGATGTTTGAGTACAACCTCATCCAGCGGGCAAAAAAGAAAAAACAGCACATCGTTCTGCCCGAAGGGGACGAGGAGAGAATCCTGCGGGCAGCCGAACTCCTCCTCCAGCGGGAGGTTGCCGACATCACCCTGCTGGGCAACACCGAGCACATCCAGGAAAAGATCACCCGCCTGGGTTTGCGGCTGACCAAAGCCCGGATCATCGATCCCGACACCTCCCCCCTCCTTGAGTCCTATGCCCGGACCTATTACGAGCTTCGCAAGCACAAGGGCATCACCGAAGAGAACGCTTGGGACGTGGTCAAGGGGCGGAATTTCTTTGCCACCATGATGGTCCGCCAGGGCGACGCCGATGCCATGGTCTCCGGGGCGGTTCACAGCACGGCGGACACCATCCGGCCCGCCCTGCAGATCATCCGCACCAAACCCGGGGTCTCCCTGGTCTCCAGCGTCTTTCTCATGTGCCTGGAAGACCGGGTCCTCGTCTACGGAGACTGCGCGGTGAACCCCGACCCCGATGCCGCCCAGCTTGCCGAAATCGCCATCAGCTCGGCTGAAACCGCACGCACCTTTCACATCGAGCCCACGGTGGCCCTCCTCTCCTACTCCACCGGCGGCTCCGGCAGCGGCGCCGATGTGGAGAAGGTCCGCGAGGCCACGCGCCTTGCCAAAGAGATGGCCGAAAACCAAAAGCTCACCCTTAAGATCGAAGGGCCCATCCAGTACGACGCCGCCGTGGATTCGGCTGTGGCCCGCACCAAGCTCCCCGACAGCGAGGTGGCCGGCAAGGCAACGGTCTTTATCTTCCCGGACTTAAACACCGGCAACAACACCTACAAAGCGGTGCAGCGCTCCGCCGACGCCGTGGCTGTGGGGCCCATCCTCCAAGGCCTCCGCTACCCGGTGAACGACCTCAGCCGGGGCTGCACCGTGGCCGACATCGTCAACACCGTGGCCATCACGGCCATCCAGGCCCAGGCAGCCCGGGAAGACAATCCCCGGTAGCCATGGGTTTTCCCCCTTTGCACCTCCCCTCGGGGAGTGGTAGTATTGTACAAACGGTAAAAAAAATCGCTCAGCCCGGCAGAGCCTCCGGCGTTCCTGCCGGGGGCCATCGGAGCAGCGACAGAACTGGAACCTGCGGAACCTTTCGTACCAAAGGATTTACATACGCATCACTAAACAAAACGGCCGACATCCATGCCTGCATACTGCACCCCTTCCGAGCCCCTTGCCCGCCGGGACATCGCTCGGGTCCCGACACCCGGTCACGCCCCCGATGCTGAAACGCCAGGGGATCGCCACTGCCTCCGCACCTCGGTGCTGCAAGCCATCTCTCAGCGCGCCTTTGGCAAAAAACGGTCCCTGCTCATGGAAGCCCAGGCCGGCCAGGGGAAAACCACCTTTGCCCGGCAATACCTGGACCATGTAACCACCCGGGGCCTCTGGTGCTGCCTTGAACCCGGGGACACCGATGCCGCCCACCTCATCGCAAGGCTTTACAGCCTTCTGAAAAGCTCGATCAAGCCCTTTGCCTCCCGCCTGGTGGCCACCAGGCTCGCCAGGGGCGACATCTCCTACCAGGGCATGGGAAAAATCGCGAAGGTCCTCCGTGCCGATCTCAAAAAAGCCCTTAAGACCGACCTGTTTATTGTCTTTGACGACCTGCATCACATTGAAAATTCACCGGCCGCACTCAAATTCCTCACGGGCTTTTTGTCGCAACCCAACCAAGGTCTCTACTTTATTCTCATCTCAAGGCGCCGCATCCCACGACAAGTCCGGGCCCTGTTCCAGTCCGGCCAGTGCGTGTACCTGGACAGCCGGACCCTGGCCTTCAGCCGGGAAGAGACCCGGGAGTTTGTGCACCGATGCCTGGAGATCCCGCTCTCCCGCGAGCAGCTCCACCGCCTCCATCGGGACACCTGCGGCTGGATCATGGGGATTAAATCCAGGTGCCTTGGAATGACCAGCGCCAGGTCCGTTCCCTTAGACGGAAACGCGACGCTCGATGTGTGCTATTTTGACGAAGAGGTCTACCCGGCCATGGCAGCCCATGTCTCGAACGCCCTGCTCAAACTGGCCCTGTTGGAGGAGATCCCTCTGCCCCTTGCCCGGCAGGCAGAAGATGAAAAAAGCCTGTGCGAGACCCTGGCTTACCTGTGCCGCAACCACTTTTTTCTCTCCCGGGGAGAAGCCAACGACGACACCTACGCCTTTCACCCCCTCTTCAGGGATTTTCTGGGGACAAAATGCAGGGAGCAGTGCCCGCCCCATGAGATTGCCCAATTTCTGGACATGGCGGGAAAATGGTACGAAAAGTCCCATGCCTTCCTCAACGCCCTCTCCTGCTATGTCCAAACCCAAAACGCCGATGCCGTTGAAGCCCTTCTGGAACGACACGGGGTCTCTATCTACCGGACAGAAGAGCCCCATGCGGTCTACGATCTCCTGCGACGGATCCCCGGCTGCGAGTCCGAAACCAGGGGCTGGACTCTCTATTTTTCAGGACTCCTGGCCCTTGAAGCGGACCCGGCCTCTGCTTTGGGGTTCCTCCACCTCTCCCGCACCCTCTTTGTTACCGGGGAGAATCTTTCCGGGGAATTCCTGGCCACCACAGAGATCTGCATCAGCCACATCCTCATGGACGCCCATATCAGCGTGGCAATCCCCCTTTTTGACAGGGCCACGGAGCTGTTCAACCGCCTTCGCCCCAGCCTCTCCCCCTTCTGCCTGACACGGGCCGCCACGGCCTTAGGGACCTGCCACCTCTTTTTTTCCGGAGACACCAACGCCTCGGAGGCCTGCGCCTCCCTTGCCAAGGCAACGGCCCGTGAGCATGGCATGCAGACCCTTCTTGTGGAGGCGTACACGGCGTCCTGCTTCAACCGCATGGGACGAGGCAGATTCTTCAAGTCCGCAGAAGAACTCGACGCGCAGTTCGTTCATCTCTCCCACCCGGGGACAAAGGCATCCGCCAGGCTGCGTGCCGGGCTGGCCCAGCTCAACCAGCTTGAAATCACAGGCGATTTTTTCAACTACAACCACTTGAAGCCCATCCTCCACCGCCAGACGCGCCATGACCTGCTTCGGCACACGGTGTTCCAGGGCATCTCGCCCCTCTGGGAGACCTGCCAGGCCCTTGCGACGGGTGACCCGGACCAGGCCCTGCAGCTCATCGATAACGCCCTTGCCTCGGACAAAGCCCCACACAACGCCCATTTACAGAGCCAGCTCCGCCATTACCAGGCCTACATCTACGGATTAAAAAACGAACCGGAAAAAGCGTTGCAGGCAGCCTCGGTCTCCCTTGCCCTTCGGGATCAGGCCACGGTCCCTTACTTTGTCACCCTCCAGGCCATGGTGTTGGGGGCCATGTACGTTCAGCTCGACAGGCCGGAAGAGGCCGAAGCCTTCCTGGGCCGGGCCATCGAAAAAAGCAGGGGCTCGGGAGAGCGGTTCATCCGATGCGGCGCCCTTGCCCACCGCGCCCTCCTGAACCTCAAGCGTCAACGGACCACGGAGGCCTTTGAGGACACCCGAAACCTGCTCTCCCTCATGGAAAAAGAGCGGTACGTGCACTTTGATACCTGGACGCCCCGGGTCATGCTCCCCGTGCTGCAATTCGCCCATGCCAGGGGCATCATGCCCGATGTTGCACTGGCCCTGGCCGAGGACCGGTTAAACATCTCCTTTGACGCGCAAAGCAGGATCCTGCCCCTGCTTGAGATCACCACCCTGGGGCGCTTTGGCCTGTACGTGGAAGGCCATGAACTCCTGGACGGCACCCGGCTGAGCCACAACGAGCAGCGTCTTCTCGCCGCCATCATCTGCTCCCCCTCGCGCAGCATCGGGATCCACGCCATGTTTCATATGATATGGCCGGACTCCGACGAGGAAAAAGCACTGAAAGCCCTGAAAGTCATGCTCTTCAGGCTCAGGAAAAAAATCTCTCACCCGGCCCGCCACCCCGACTTTGATTTTCAGGACTACCTCCAGCATAAAAACAGGCAGCTCTTCCTGGCCCACTGCCGCATTGACGCCCATGACTTTCTGGATGCCGCCTCACGGGGGACCGCTCAATGCCGGAACCATCAACACTGGCAGGCTTGCAACTCCTTCCGGTACGCCCTCTCCCTCTGGAAAGGCCCCTTTCTTCAGAGCATCGCCTACGACGATGCCGCCGGGGAGTTCAACGACCGCTTTTTCTTGAACACACTGAGCAACGCCGCAACCAGCTGGAGCGCCCTCATCGCCACACACGGCGATCCGTCCCGTGAAGACCTGGAGCTTATTGAGCGATCGGTCTCCCGAGGTGCCGGCACCGCCGACATGTTGAAAAACCTGTTCGATCTCCACACTGCCGCCGGAAACACGGGTAAAATCCGCGATCTCACCCTTGCTTACCGGGACGCCCTTATCCGGACCGGATACACCGAAGAGGAGGTAAATGAGGAACTCGACAGGCTGTGGGACCATGAGAATGGCATGTCAACAGATTTACCCGCACATAAAACGCATCCATAAACACTTGATATACAGACACATACCACTACCACTTTCACACCACAACGGCACAACCCCCGGATTCGTAACCGAAATGTAACTCCTCTTTTTATATGGTTGCCTTGGTTTGGTGACCACAGAGGTTTTACTCAGCCTCAAGCAAAACAAGGGAACTATCAAAAAAACATTGAACACGCATTGGGCTGTATCGTACATACACGGCGGCCCTCAGCAGACAGCGGTCTTGTTTTTCTTCTCCCTTGATAGAAGCATCCCAGGTAATTTTCAGTATAAAACGACGTACCCAACTCAGGGGCTCACGCATGGATCCGATGCAACACCAGAGGACCTGCTGTCGGCCGGAGCGTTCCAGCTTTCCATACGCTGACGCATCGCGCCCGGAAGACAGCCTGCCTTGTTGCCTGTCACGGTTCCTGTGGTGCAGGAGTCCTGATACAGGTGTATAGGGCAAGCATCGAATCTGTCGATATGGCCTTGTGAGAACTCATCCGGGGGGGAGAGTTCTCCTTCGCCGCACCGTACCGGTTCAGGCTTTTTCAGCCCTAGACATAAAGGCCCCATCTTTCAGCAATGAAGGATGGGGTCTTTTTTATTGTCCCGACCGCGACATGCGCGGGGGCGGCACCGGCAGACAAGGAACACCGATGGTGTCAATACACCTCCACGGCTATCTGGTCCACGGCACCGCTCTGATCCACCACAAGGACCTGGTACCGACCGCCATGGGTCGGCCGAAAGGACCATGTGGCCCCCTGCCCTGCCGGTACGGAGTTTTCAAACCAGTACCAGGGCCCGTTGCCCCCTTCCACCCTCAGGTCAAAGGAGGGGTAGCCCCTCTCGGTGTCTTTTCTCATGATGATTTCCCCGTCTTCAATGCCCTTGATGCGAACAGGCTCGTCAATAACGCTGTCTGTTATACCGGCACATGCGGGCAGCCGGGGAGGAATGATCCCGCTTCGCCGCCTGGACGGCTCCAGCCAGCTCTCCAGGGCCACGGGCCAGAGGGTGAACCGTTTCCGCACGACAGGCTCGCCGGAGACGCAACCGGCGGGGATGCGATACCGCCCGTCCGGGGTGACGGGAAGTTCCAGGGTGGTCACGGCAGGCCCGGGGGTCTCCCGGGTGGCGGTGAGGGTGGGCGGGGCGGTCCTGTCCAGGAGCCAGGCGGTGCGTGGCTGGTCGCAGCTCTCACCCGAAGCGACGGCCTTTCCCTCGGGCCAGCAGATGGCGGCTTCGGTGACAGAATCCGGGCGCGATACCAGGCCGGTGTGCCGGGGCAGGAGCTGAAAGGCGAGTTTCAGCAACGGGGTGGCGGTCTGGGCACCGTAATGACCCGGCACCGGAGCGCCGTCGGGACGCCCCACCCAGACCCCCACGGTGTAGTCCCGGTCCACACCCAGGGACCAGGCATCCCGGAACCCGTAGCTGGTACCGGTCTTCACGGCAAACAGAGCCCCAGTGTCCCGAATCTGACGCGCCCGCGGCGGAATCAGCATATCCTGGATAATCCAAGCGGCCCCTTCGGAGAGAAGCTCGGCCTCCTCCACGGGAGCGCCTCGGACCAGGCGGGGCTTGATGGTTTTGCCCCCACGGCCAAGGCTTGAAAAGGCCAGCACCAGGTCCTCCAGACTCGTGGCAAAGCCCCCCAAGGCCATGGAGAGGTTGGGCACGGCACCTGCCGGCAGCTTGATGTGAAACCCGCTGTTGACCATCCCCGCGTAAAAAAACCGCGGCCCCACATGATCCATGAGCTGCACGGCAGGAAGGTTCAGGGAGTGGAAAAGGGCCGATGCGCTGCTCACCGGTCCGCTGAAACTGCGGTGAAAGTTCACCGGCTGGTAATCGCCGAAATGAATGGGGACATCCATGAGCAGGCTCTGGGAACAGATCAGCCCCTGATCCAGGGCCATGCCGAAGACAAAGGGCTTTACCGTGGAGCCCGGGGACCGAAGGGCCCGCACCATGTCCACGTGACCGAACCGCTCCTCGTTGAAAAAATCCGAAGATCCCACATAGGCCTTCACCGCCCCGGTGGCGTTTTCCATGGCAAGGACCGCCACCGACACATGGGGGGGCAGCCCGGCCGCGTAATCCCTCACCAATTGCTCCATGGCCTCCTGCAACGAAAAATCGATGAGGGTCTCCACCCGCGCCGTGCCGCCTGAAGCGCGGGCATGAAGACGACGGGCCAGAAGCGGGGCCGCCATGCTGGCCTCCACGGGCCAGGGCACGACCTTCTCCTCCTTGGCCTCGGCCACCTCCAGGGGGCTCCAGGTCCCAAAGCCCCGGAGCCGATCCAGGCACTTGTTCCTGGCCTTTTCCGCGGCCTCGGGATACCGGTCCGGACGAAACCGGCTGGGAGCCTGGGGCATCACCGCCAGAAGGGCGGCCTCGGCCCGGGTAAGATCGTCCGCCCCGTGACCGAGGTAGGCATGGCTGGCCGCCTGCACCCCTTCAAAGGTTCCGCCGAAGGGGGCGTGATTCAAATAATAGGTGAGAATCTCAGGTTTGGTAAAGTGCCACTCCAGCTGCAGGGCGGTTGCCATCTGGAGGCATTTACCGACAAGGGTCCTGGGCACCGGTCGGCGGAGACGGGCCACCTGCATGGTCAGGGTGGAGCCCCCGGAGACAATGCGACCGCTTGCCGCCCACTGCCACGCTGCCCGCACCATGGCAACGGGGTTGATGCCGGGATGGGCATAAAACCACCTGTCCTCGTACCCCAGAAGGGCCTCCACATACAAAGGGGAGACCTGCTCCGGGGTCACAGGATAGCGCCACACCCCGTTTGGGTCCGCAAATGCACGCAAGGGCGTGCCGTCCCCGGCCAGGACCACGCAGGTCCGGGTTCGGGGTGCCAGGTCCACCGGGTAGAGGTGGTCCAGCACCAGCGCCGCTGACAAGAAAGAGGCCATAAAAAGGCCCAAAATGAAAAAGGCCTTGGGAAACCTCGCCCCCAGGGCCTTTATCCTCTGCGCAACCGCGCTGCGGTTGAAAAGCATGTGTTTCAATCAAGCCTTCTATGATGAAAATGGTTAAAGTGGGCAGGAAAAGCATGCCTCCGGCGGCCAGGGGATGATCCCCTGGACCCCAGGATACGAATCATCTCACCCCTCGTTCCTCGGGGTAAGATGATTCGCGAAGGCTTCCGCAATACCCAGGTAAAATCTGTTTATCATACGTTTCAAAAGGTTGGCCCCTGGCAGGGCCGCCGGACGCATTTTCAACCGGGCTGCCTCCGGCGGGTCGCTTTTTTGAAAAAAAGCTCCGCAAAAAACGTTTCCCATGAAAAGGGTGCACTTGCGCACCCTTTTCATGGGACAGAAGCTAAATTACTCCGTCACGGTCAGGGTCTCAAAGGTCCCGCCAATGGCATGGCGATAGGGCCGGTACATGTCTTCGGCGTAGCTGCCGGGCATGCGGTAGACACCGGGGGTGACGGCGCGCACCAGATAAAACAGGGTGATGGTGCGGTCTTCGCCCACGGAGACGGCGGCCACGTAGCGGTCGTCCCGGAACTCTTCGTGGGTCACGGCGCTTTTGCTCCACAGCTCGCCGACGGGCTTGCCCTCGATGCGGATTTCATCCAGGCGGATGCTTGAGAGCCCCAGGTTCTGGTTCTCGATCTCCACCCCTGCGGGGAGAAGGTCCACCACCAGCCCGTCCGGGGTGCGTCGGGTGGCAGAGACACTCAGCTTCACCACCATCAGGGAACCGGACTTCAGGGTGGTGGGCGAGATCTCCGCACCGTCCACGTTATAGAAGTCCCGGGTAATGGTCATCTCGTTTGAGACCGACTCCGGGGCGTTTTTCCGCTCGCCGGTGAGGCTGATGTTGGCGTAGAGGGTCTTTTTACCGGCCTTGATGGCCGTAAGCCCCTGGTACTGAGCCAGGTCAAACAGGGAGGAAAAATCCCTGCTGCGGGAAAGGGTCTGGTTGCCGTTTTTGCCCATGAGCACGGCATGCCAGTTGTTTCCGTTACCGGCACCATTGCCGGAAAGCACCTTGGTGGCGGTGCGAAACAGGCAGACACGCTCCTGGGTACTGAGCCACCTGCGGTCCCTGACGGCGTCGGACAAGCCCTCCACCAGATCGCCGAGGCCGTCAAAACCGTAGGCCATGGAGAGCTCGGTCATCCGGCTCAAATCTCTCACGGGCGAGCCGTAATCACCGTAATACCTGGACCCGGAACGTTCACGCTCGGCCAGGGCCTTTTCATGGGCAGCCTCCCCGTGCCGTTCATCCCCGGTAAATTTAAAGGCGGTGGACAGATACATCCAGCTGAGTCCGTCGTCACTGGTCTTTCCATCGTAGTGGGAATAGAGGCGGCGCAGGTCGCTCAGGCGAGCCGCCCCGCTACGGGCAAGGATGTACCCGGCGTAGCTTCGGTAGGCAAACCGATAGTGGTCGGGGTCTTCGCTCCAGTGCCTGCTGCCGGAGCCGTTGTTGCCTTTCAAATAGGTTCGCAGCCTTTTGTCGGCTTTCTGAAGGGCCTTGGACCCCACAGGGATCCCCATCTTTTTGGCATCATGCAAAAACTCGGTGGCGTAGACCGTCAGCCACTCGTCTTCGTGGCTGTCCGAAGACCACAGGCCGAAGCTCCCGTTGGACTTCTGGCAGTCCAGCACCCGGGTCACGGCCTTTTCCACCTGGGCCCTTCGGAACGCTTCATCATAGGGACGCTTGAACTGCGCCTCCACCCGGTTGGCCAGCCCCATTTCGGCCAGGCCCTCGGGGGTGGCCAGGACCCAGGGGTACCCGGAGCTGATGGACTGCTCCAGGCAACCGTACGGGTAGTGGAGCAGGTACTCAAAATGCCCCGCAAAATCGATGGGGGGACGATCGGACAGGTTCATCTGGAACCGCACGGAAGCGGGCACCAGGTCGTCTGTTTTAAGAGCCGGGGCCCACTGGGTGTCGGGCTCGATGGTGGCCACGACTTTCCTGGAGACCGAAGGATAAGGCGAGCGAACGCCCAGCCGCCAGGTGCGGGCAATATCAATGGCCTCCCGGGAGTCACCGCCGGATCCGGTGAGGTGCATGGAGACCACGCCCTGGCCGGTGCTCTTTTCCGCCGTGAGGGGAAAGCGAAGGGTGGTCTTCTCCTTGTCCGCCAGGGAGACGGTGAGGGTCTCGGTGGCCGGTGCAAAGGCCCCGCTGATGGTCATGGCAACGGAGAGTTCCTGGGGCTCGCCGCTCATGTTGCGCAGGTCAAGGGCCAGGGTGGAGGCGTCCCCCATGGCGAGGAACCGGGGCATGGCCACCTGGGTGACGATCTTGTCGGCCACGGTGGTGTCCGTCTCCGCCTTGCCGAACTGCTCATCGGCATAGGCCAGGACCATCCAGCGAAGCTGACCGTTGAAATCGGGCAGATCAAACTCGGCGGTAACATGGCCGGTGTCGTCCACGGCCAGGGGCTCGGAAAAGAACGAGACCATGCGTACGTCGGATTTGGGCTTGTTCCCGCCGCGGGAGAGCTCGGCATCGGACTCGGCAAAGCCGCCGCCGAACCGCTGACGGGCCGTCACGGGACCTAAGTTGTCGATGATCTCGCCGTAGTTGTCGAAAAGGTCCACAACGTAGCGTCGGGCGCCGAAAAAGTAGCCTTCCGCATCCGGGGTGGCGTAACGGGTGATGTTCAGGATCCCCACGTCCACCAGGGCCACCACCACGCGGGTGTTGGCCGGCAGGGGATCACCCCCTGCTGTAACGGCAATGGAGGCCTTCACGGTCTTGTTGGGCTGGGTGCGCTGCGGCGCGTCAATGGCGACATCCAGATGGGTCCCCTTGCGCTTTAGGGGCAGGTGGACCATGCCGAAGGCACGGGAGGGCACGGGGGTGGTCTTCATGTCCCCCGGACGGATAACCATCACCGAAGCGTAGAGATCGTGGCGGTTCCAGGAGGCATCCGTGGGGATGGGCACCACCGTGCCTTCTGATTTCACAGGGACGTAGGCGGTATACAGAGCCTTTTCAGAACTCTCCACGGTCACCAGGGCCATGCCGTCCTGGGGCGGGGTGACCCGCAGCTCCGCCGTGTCTCCGGGGGCGTAGGAGACATTACCGAAGCCCAGGCTCACCTGGTCCGGTTTCTGGGAGCTGCCCGTATCGGCGTTGCCCCACCAGGACCAGGAGGTTTTGAACCCAAAGGTGGTGCGGGTTGTGCCGTCGGACACCTCCACCCGATAGCGGCCCCAGCTCAGGGGCAGGCTCACGGTGGTGGTCTCCCCCTTGCGGGTGGAAAGGGACTTGGTGAACACCGTCACCGGGCTCTCGTCCCAGTCCCAGTGCCAGCCACGGCTGTTGGAGTGACGCCAGTACCAGTTTCGGTCCTGGCGGATCAGGGAGAGCTGCAGGTCCTTGGCGGCCTGCCACTGGCCCTTTTGGTCGGCTGATCCCACCTTGATATCCACGGTGGTGCTGGAGTCCGGATTGCCCTTGAACTGGGGCTCGATCCCCACAAAGCGTTCTCCGTTCAGCAGGGTCAGACGGGTAGACCGGGTAACGGGGCGCCCGCCGGTTTCGTACACACTGGCGTTCACGCGGAGTCGCACCGGAGATTTCGTGCCGGTCCACGCGTTGGGCATGGCCAGGGTGCCCTTGCCTTCCTTGTCCAGGGTAATCGTCTTGAAGGCACGGCGCGTTGCCGTCAGCCTCTCTTTTTTGTCACCGAAAAAATAGGTGGGCAGGTTCTCAAAGGGGTGACGGTCCACATTCGCCGTCACAAAACCGTCCACCTTGTTCCCCGAGGCAGGGGCGCCGTAAAGATACTGGGACGACACCGGTACGGTGAAGTTCTTGGGAGAAATCAGGGTCCTCTTGCCCTCCTGCGGTCCGTCAAACAGGGTGAGGTCCAGGCGCTCGGGAAGGAACTCCTCCACCTTGACCTTGTACCGGCAAGCATTGGCCCCGGCATAGGTCAGCTTGAGCGTGTAGGTTCCGGTCTGGCTTGAATCCGATGTCTGGTAAGCAAAACGGTAGAAGCCGGTCTCCTGGGGCTGGATCTGGCCGGAGGTGACCCGGCTGCCGTCGGGCTTGTAGAAGGCATAGCCCAGGGGCAGCCCGTCCGGAAGCTTGCCGTCGAAGTCCCGCACCAGCATGTTGACTTCAATTTTTTCTCCGGGTCGGTAGAGGTCCCGGGGGCCCCAGGGGTAAATCTGGTATTCGCTGTGGACGGTCACCGCATTTTTAAGGCCCGAGAGGTCCAGGGCATTGCGGTTGAGGCGAAGAACCGAAAACTGGTTCCCTGAGGTGGCGATAAGATGGTGCTGGCCTGACTTGATGCGAAACGAAATCCGCCCGAGCTCATCGGACTCTCCTGAGTCGAGGACCTTGCCTTCCTTGTCGGTGACCTCCATCCGGACCTTTGCCATGGGCTTGCCCGTGGCAATATCCTGGGCATAGACGGCAAACTGCTTCCCGTACCTGCGGATATGCAGACCGATGTCGGTCTGCATGAAAAAGGCGTGCTCGTACTCGTACTGGTACTGACCGGGCTGGTACATGACGGCCACATAGGCCCCGGGAGCGTTCAGCCCCTCAATGCCGCTCAGATCGATGTTGTAGTCGGTGCGCTGGTTCTTTCTGGGGTTCAAGGCAAACCGGCCGGTATGCACATGGGCTCCGTACTGCTTGAGTTTGTTGAGCCGATAATAGCCGTCCATGCCGTTTTGACCAAGTTCCTCCATCATCTTCGGAAGACTCTTGCCGTTGATGCGGAAAAAATCGATGGTCACTTCATCCACGTTCAAGGTGGTGACCGGCAGGTGCCTGGGGCTGGAGCTGCTGATGATATGGGCGCTTGAGGTAAAGTTCACCGCAGGGCTCAGGGCCTTGGTGGTGACCTTCTTGCTCTCGGGAAACCCGAGGTTCTGACCGTTGATATCTTTAACGGTGTTGGAGACACGCACGGTGTACTTGGTCTGCGGCGTCACAAAGGGAAAGATCACTTTGGTGTGATCGTCGCTCACCACCCAGTGGTCGGAGCTGCCGCCTTCCAGGGTGACCTGGGTATCTTCCAGGCGATCCCGGTCCACAGGCGCCGTGAAGCTGACGGTAATGGCCGGTGCGTTTTCATAAAGCACCTCTTTGATGGATGCCACGCTGAAACCGGCACCTTTGTAATCTTTTTTTGCCTTCTCTAGATCAAAGGCAGAGGCGGTATGGACCAGCAGCATGAGGCTGATCACCAGGGTCATTGTTGCTCGGAGTATGGGACCGCTCCTGTGTAAAAAATACCTTCTCACGGTAAGTTCACCTCATGTCGCGCTTTTTCTTACAGTTAACTAAAATTCAGTCCAGATATATCAGCGCAAAATAACCACCCCTTGATCACCTTGTCAATCATTTTTCTACATTTGAATCACGAGGTAATTCGAACGGTTCCCCTTTTACTCTATTTGTACCAACCAGAGGTTTCGCCAAAAGCCAGGACACCCCCACGGTCCGTGGTTCTGGCCATCGCCATGGTCCCGAAACCCTTCCGCCGCATGGGGCCTTCAGACACGCGAGCCCCATGGGCGACACCTCTCCGGAGTTGACACGCGGAACAATCGGAGTATATTTCTACTTGGCAATATGGGGATATAAAGATATATCAACACCCGCACACCGACGCATCAAACATAAGGAGCAACAAAATGAACGCACTGGATCAGGTTATCGCCGATATGGATTTTGATTTTCTGGGGGCAGGGGACCACGCCATGAGCGTGGACGGTGTCCGAAAAGTCCTCGGCAACGATCACTTCGTCTTCCTGGACATCCGCACGGATCAGGAAATCGCCTACACCGCCTTCCCCTTTGCCGTTCACATCCCCTTGCATGAGCTGCCCCACCGCCTGGACGAGCTGCCACGGGACAAGTGCATCGTCGCCTTTTGCTCATCGGTCTTTCGCGGCGCCGTGGCCTATACCTACCTGATGGCCAATGGGTTCGACGAGGTCAAGGGCCTGACCGCGTCCATGGAGGAACTGGTCAAGATTTTCAAACCCGGCCCCCTGGCCAAAATGTAAGGGACAGGGATTCGCATCATGGATCACCTCACACTCGTCGTCAGCGTCATCTCCTTCGGCCTGAGCTTCCTATTTGCCTTGGGGGGCGTCGGCTCAGCCCTGGTCCTCATACCCACCCTGACCTGGCTGGGCATCCCTTTTGCCCAGGCACGGCCCACGGCCCTTTTTGTAAACACCGTGAGTATGCTCGGGGCAACGGTCTCCAACGTTCGGGAAAAGCGCCTGGACATCAGGCTGGGGGTTCCCATCATCGCGGCATCCGTTCTCCTGGCCCCTTTGGGGGCCTGGGTCAGCCACCGCATCCCCACCCGCATCGTCCTCATGGTCTTTGTGGGGTTCCTCGCCTTTTCCGGGTCCATGATGCTCTTTTTCAAAGGGTCTAAATATGCGGACCAGTATCGGGAGGACCGACCGGTGGCCGGCCCCCTTCTGGTGGGTGCCCTTGCCGGTTTTTTCTCCGGGCTTCTGGGGGTGGGGGGCGGAGGGCTCATCTCGCCCCTGATGATGGCCCAGGGGTTCAACCCAAAACGAATCGCAGCGGTGACGGCCTTTGCCGTTCCCTTTTCCTCATTTTCCGCCTTTCTTGCCTATGCGGCCATGGGGTCGGTCTCCCTGCGCATCCTGGCCTGTGCGGGCCTTGCCGCCTGGGCCGGCGGATACCTGGGAACCCGTGTGATGCAGCGAAACATGAAGGCCTCTTCGGTAAAAAAATGCCTGGGGGTTGTCCTGCTCCTCCTGGCTGTCAGACTCTCCATGAAACTCATGTAATCACCATGGGGCCATGTCACCCCATGGCCTTTTACCCTGAAGATGATGTTTGCTTTCACCCCCGACTTGGGATAGATCTTGTTGTATTCCCGTGTGTTCATTTCCTTTGTAATACCCTTTGGGGTCTCAGGCAGAGACACACCTCCCCTCGCCTGCCCTGCGCCGTCCTCTTTATTTTAATAAAGAGAGCCCAGGCAGAGCCGGTGATGCAACCGCCCCAACTTTCGAGGTGATCATGGCGATCAAGATCAACAGGATGCTCTCGTCCAGGTTTACCCAATGGCTGCTCTACAAATTCATCCGGATGTATTCATTGAGTTTCAGGCTTGAAGTCCAGAACGAAGAGGCATGGCTCAATGCCTACCTCAAAAATGACAAGCGCATCCTCCTGTGCGTCCACCACCAGCAGTTTTTCGCTGCCATCCGGTATTTTCAAAAGTACAGGGATTACTGCCCCGGGCTGATGATCAGCCAGAGCAAAGACGGGGAGCTTATCGCGGCGGTGGCCAACCGAACCGGCTGGACCACGGTACGGGGATCGTCATCAAAGGGGGGAGGAGACGCCCTGAAAGGAATGATCGACCACCTGGGCACCCACAGACTCGCCGCCCACATCATCGACGGCCCCCGGGGCCCCTTCGGGAAAGTCAAACCCGGGGCCATCCGCCTTGCCCATGGGGAAGAGACGGTCATTGTCCCCTTCTACATCCAGGCCAATCGCGCCTGGTATGCAAACAGCTGGGACAAGTTCCTGCTCCCCAAACCCTTTTCCAAAGTCATCCTGCGGTTCGGAGAGGAACTGACCTTTCCCGAAACAGACAGCGAAAGCGCCTTTGAAGACCACCGACTGGCCCTTGAAGACGTCATGTTCTCAGACAACGAACGCCTGAAGCGGGAATGCCTGGCGGCCTGATGGGAAAACGCCTCCGGCGGCCCTGCCGGGGGCCAAACGTTTAAAAAGTTTGACAAACAGGTCTTAAGCAAGCCTTTCCAGGCTCCGCCGAAATAATTTCCACTTTTTCACATTAGAAACGTTTTTTGCGGAGCTTTTTTTCAAAAAAGCGACCCGCCGGAGGCAAGCTGAATAGTTACCCTTTTTTTTTGCGTCTCCCCGGATACCCACGCAAGCATTACGCCAGCAGCTCACTGAAGCACCTCTCGGCACGCCGGTACCCCAGCTCAATCATCTCCGCCGCCCGGTACACCTCCAGGGTGCCGCAGGCGTTTTTCGGAATCACCACGAGCCTGTCGGGCGGATAGGCGGCAAGCTTTTGCCGTGCGATGGTGCCCTGCATGGCGTCAAAGGCCTGATGGGCAATGCCGTAAACGCCCCAGTCCCTGCCGGGGGCCTCTTTCCCATTGTTTTTGAACCGGTGGATAAAGCGATTGATCTTGCGACGCATCGTCGACGAGGCTTCCACCGGCTCAGGGTGCTCCACCTCAGGTCCCAGGGGCTCCTCTGCCGGGCCCCCCAGGTTCACCGCCAGGGTCATCTCGGTGGAGTCCCCGAAGGTGGGGGCAATGGGCACGGGGTTCAGGACCCCGCCATCGATGAGTTCCACCCCGTTCAGGCGGACGGGCGTCAGAAAAAAGGGGATGGAGCACGAGGCGCGGATGGCGTCAAAGAGACTCCCGGAGGTCAGCCAGACCTCCTTCTCATTCAACATGTCCGTGGCCACCGCCGTAAAGGGAATGGGCAGGTCTTCGATGCACTGATCGCCCACCAGCCCCACCAGGGTGCTGATCACCTTGTCGCCCTTCACCAGGCCGCTCTTGCCCCAGGAGAGGTCCATGAGCGCCACCAGGTCCATGCGCGTAATGGATCGCACCCAGGCCTCAAACTCGTCCAGGTGACCTGCCGCATAAATGCCCCCCACCATGGCCCCCACGGAACACCCGGAGATGGACGCGATGTGAAAACCGTGTTCTTCCAGCCAGTGGATGACGCCGATGTGCGCAAGGCCCCGGGCCCCTCCGCTCCCCAGAACAAGGGAGACCGTTTTTCCATCTTTTCCGTTGTCGCTCTGTTTGTTCATGCCCTGTCTTCCCCTTCCGGCCCACGGGCCTGTATGCCCTTTTTACAGTTCTCGTGCGACCACGCCTGTATCTTTTCCGCCTCCTCCCGGGAGATGCCCAGGGAGAGAAGAAACTCAAAATGGGACTCCGGGGCGCGCTCTTCGAACTCGGCATGCCAGACGGCCATGGCCGCCTCGTCCATGCCGGCAGCCTCCAGCATGGTCACCCACATCTTTTTGTCCACCACAGGCGCCGGAGCGCCCCCGGGCATGGTCTTCAGTATCCCGATGATGGTGTGCTGCCGTTGCCGAAGCGAAAGGATCTCGGCCTCCAGCTCTTTTAAATGACGCTCAAGGATCTTCACGCCGGGAGCCTCTCCGCTGTCCAGGAGCGCCTGCACATCGGCAAGGGCCATGCCCGCTCCCCGGAACATGGAGATCCGTGCCAGGCGGTCGTACTCGACCCCGGTGTAGACCCGGTAACCGGACGAGGTGCGCTCAGGCGCCCGCAGCAACCCGATGCGGTCGTAGTACAGCAGGGTGCTCCGGGACAACCCGAAGGCCCGGGCCAGCTGCGAAATGGTATAGGTTCTCACGGGACCTCCCCGGATTTTAAAAAACAAAAAATGCCTCCGGCGGCAAGGTGGGCCACCTTGAAAGCAGGTTGCGAATGCGCTTTCCCCTTCGTGCCTCAGGGAAAAGCACATTCGCCTTTGATTCAGATTGAACCGAATCGATTCTCAAAACATGTTTATCAATTGTTTGGACATTTGGCCCCCGGCAGAGCCACGAATGAAGCCCATTCGCAACCTGGGGTCCAGGGGATCATCCCCTGGCCGCCGGAGGCGTGCTTATTTTATCTCTGATTTAGTCCCTATCGGCAGCGGTTCCTGACATCAACGATGTCCGCCTCGGACATCCCCAGCCACGCCAGGAACTGGTCGTGGACCTCCGGGTGACGCGTTTCAAACACTTGGTGCCATGCCATCATCTGCTCTTCGGACAACCCGATCTCCTGAAACATGGCAACCCACTGCTCTTTGCTGACATTTTTTTCCATGGTCTTTTTCCTTACCGTTCATGTGTTTTTGGATGCGTCACGGCCATGACAGGAAAGGGTATAAACTGTGAAGCCATAATCGGGTCAACCGGAAAATTCCTTCAGCATCCAAACATCGCACCCCCCGTGGATGGTGCCGTCAAGGGGCCTGTCCAAATGCTTGAAGCCAAGGGCCTCGTACAGGGAAATGGCAGAGGTCATGGTGAGCAGGGTGTCCAGGTAGCAGCGACGGTAGCCCGCGGACTCGGCAAAGGCCAGGCACTTCTCGGCAAGGGCCCTGCCCGCCCCCAGACCACGGCTCTCGGGCAGCAGAAAGAGCTTGCGCAGCTCGCAGACCTCCCGGCTCCCCTGAAACGGGGCCACCCCGCAGCCCCCTATCACCCGGTTCCCCACCCGCGCGATGAGGTAAAGGCTCCCTGCGTCCCGGGTGTAGTGGCGGCTCATGGCCGTGACTTCAGGATCCGAAGGCCCGAACCCTTCCCCCACAGCCCCGAACTCAGCGCCGGTCTGTTTGATGATCTCACAAATAACACCGTCCCATTCCGGACGGATCTCTTCGATGACATATGACATGATGTGTCCAGCTCCATGGCGGCATCCCTGCCGCGGCAAACAAATAACAAGGCCCTGAAAAAGGCGGCCCGACCAAGCAGCCAACGCCGCGTCTCTCTTTCGAGATACCCCCTTACGGGCGACACGTCCACACATTCGCTTCTTTTTCCGGGGATCAGCAAAGATGTCGAAGCTGTATACCGATAGAAGGAGGGGTCCCATGGCGCGAAAAGCCATTGATACAAACGTCTTGATGACGTATGGTCCCGTAATCAATACCGCCGCCGGGCACAGGGCCCGGCGCGCAGAGACACAACCCAGCATCACACGGAGCGTTCCATGGGGAAAAAACGAAAAAAACAAAAACCCATCACAGGCCAGGTGGACCTCACCCGGCAGATGGGCCGCATCCCGACGGCCCCACCGTCCAAAACCTTTGCCGACAAGTCCAAATACCGACGACGGGAAAAGCACAAGCGCAACTGGGAGCCCTGCGGGGCCGGTTTATGCCCCTTCTTATGCCTTGCCGCATAAGGACGGACACAAGCCGGTCCCTTCTGTTTCCAGCCTGCCCCTCGGCACGATGCAAAAACGAAGCAAAGAAGCATGCCTTCTCTGGTTAAAGTGTATGGAAAAAAGCCTCCGGCGGCAAGGTGTGCCACCTTGAAAGCAGGTTGCGAATACGCTTTCCCCCTCGTTCCTCGGGGAAAATCACATTCGCCTTTATTTTTGGTTGGCCTGAGTCTATTTTTAAAACCTGTTTATCAAACGTTTCGAAAGTTTGGCCCCCGGCAGGGCCGCCGGAGGCATCTTTAACCGGACTGCATCCGGCGGCAAGGGGCTGAGCCCCTTGACCCCAGGTTCGGGAGTACTCTTGTGCCTTCGTTCCTCAGGCTCAGCGTGTATGTCCCATGCGACCGGCCTTAAAAACGCACCTCACCCCCCTGAATATCGTCATAGAGCGCCCTTGTGAGGGGAAGATACCCTTGGCCCGGATGATAAAAATAGAGGGGATCGTCGATTTGCCCGGGGTCAAACCCCTCTTTTCTCAGGGTCACCTTCTGCTGCTTGAAGGAGACACTCACATCGCACTGCTCGCGGATCCTCAAAAACCAGGGCCGGGCATACACGGGCAAGTGCTCCGCCACATAGGCCCCCAGGGCCGCAAGGTCGATCTCGCGGCCCGGGAGAAGGGTCAGGGCAGCCATTCCCGCCCTGCCCTCTGACCCCTTCACCTCCACCCCGTAGACATTGGCGTCTTCGATATCCCCGAACCGAAAAAGAAGGTCCCCCACCTCGTTGGTGGAGACCACCTCTCCCTTCCACTTGAAGGTATCCCCCAGCCGATCCACAAAGGAGACGTAATCCTTGTCGTGAAGCTGCATCAAATCGCCGCTCAGAAAATAGCGGTCCCCCGGGACAAAGACATCGCTCAGGATCTTTTCACTGGTTGCCGCCTTGTTGTTCTTGTATCCGGAAAACTGGTTGATACGGCTGATCTTAGGAAGAAACATCCCCGTCTCTCCCACCGCGCATTTTTGCGCAAAGCCCCTGGCGTCGCGATGGATCTCACCGGTTTCCACATCGCAGCGGGCCAGTTCCCCCATGCGCACGATGCCGGCAAGGGAGAGCTGTCCGATCATTCCGGGAACCCCTTTTCGGTTCATCAGCCCCCCCACCCCTTCGGTGGCGCCGTAGACCTCCAGAACCTTTTCGATGCCGAACCGCTCCTGAAACGCCTCCCAGTACTCCGCCCGCATACCGTTTCCCAGAATCACCCGCAGGGGGTTGTCCTTGTCGTCGGGCCGGGGGGGCTGGTTGTAGAGGTAACGACACAGCTCTCCCACGTAGATAAAGTGAGACGCCTTGAACCGCCTCACATCGTCCCAGAACCGCCCCGCTGAAAACTTCCGTGCAAGGGCCACGGTCCCTCCCCACATGAGAGAATGGGGCCAGGCGATGTTAACACCGCTGTTGTGGTAGAGGGGCAGGCAGAGGTACTGCACATCCCCGGGAATCACGTTCATGGCGAACCCACCCGCCGCATACCCCATCTGAAACCACTTGCGATGGGTCAACACCGTGGCCTTGGGCATGCCCGTGGTACCGGAGGTGTAGATGTACTCCAGGGTATCCGCAGCCACCACGGGCTCAGGAGGAACGGGATTGGTGTCGGGCTGGTCGGCAATCAGGGGGGCAAGGTCCTCCATACCTGACGGGGTGGGAGCCGCCAGTCCCTCCTTCTCCACGAACACCGGCCCCGGCACATTCACCTCAGCGGCAACGGCGTCGTAGGCCTCTGCCAGCTCAAGGCCTACGATCACCGCCCTGGCCTCCACGATGTTCAGGGCATGGGCCAGGACCCGCCCCCGGATATTCGTGTTGACAAGGGCGGGCACCACCCCGATCTTGGCAAGGCCTGCGTGGATGATGAGGTACTCGGGCCGGTTTCCCATAAGCAGCGCCACGGTGTCCCCTTTGGCAAAACCCCGGGAGAGAAACAGCCGGGCATACCGGTTGGCCAGCTCATTGGCCTGGAGGTAGGTCACCTCCCGGTCTTCGAAGCGGATCAGGGCCTGACTGGGACGTTTTGCCGCCTGGCGCTCAAGGACAATCCCCACATTTTTCCGGCTTGAAGGTGAGAGAAAAAACGGCCCCAGGGCCCCCTTGACCATGGACACACATTGCTTAACCTGACTCATAGCATTCCTTCATCTGCTGGGTGATTTATGTTTCAGAGACAGGCGGTGTCTCTTCTTCTTCGTTATCGCGGGTCTCCCTGAGATTGTGGGTGGCGGACCGGATGATCTGGGGCACCAGGCGTTCGCTGAATCCGGCCACAAAGGACCAGAAGAGAAGCTTGGCGATGTCCGGCCCGCTTTTTGGAAAGGTGGTGTTGAGCCATTGGGCAAAGCTGCCCACCAGGTCGTCGTGGTTGATGACCCCGTGGGTGTACTCGGGAAACATGGCCCCCTCCAGTATGCCGGAGAGAAACAGGATCATGAGCACCAGGGCGAACACACCCCCGTTGATGGGAATAAGGAGGATGGAAAACCAGGAGTTGGAGAGCTCCCGCAGCTCATCTAAGCCCAGGGAAGGCAGCCGCTGCTGGATGCTGACAAAGCCACCTATCAGCCCCGCCATGAACACGTAACTCACCAGGTAGGTCCGCGTCGCCTCAGACGGGCTGACGGCATAAAAGAAGACAGCCAGTAAGACCAGGCACCCCGTTGTCACCATCACCAGCTTCCGGGTCACCGCCTGCAGACACTTTTGCCGTTGCACTTCGCTCATGGGCCCTCCTCAATTGAAAAGCGGTCTGGAACTGCAAGTAAAAGCACACTCGCCCTGCCCGTGGGGAGACGCCCCGCCACACAGAACGCCACCGGGGCCCCACCCCAAAACCAACCGACCCCAGGCGCCAATTACCATAACAACAATAATCATTGTTTACCATTCTGTTGTAAAAAGCCCCGCCCCCGTCCCGGCTGGAAGAAACGATGCGCCGGCTGGCTCTCCGGGCCATAAGGCAGGAAACCGAACCCCCTGGCCCTTTTCCCTTGACATCACGCCGCTCAAGGGCGTATAACCCGTTCTGTTTTTGGCGGGGCGTAGCGCAGCCTGGTAGCGCACTTGACTGGGGGTCAAGGGGTCGGAAGTTCGAATCTTCTCGCCCCGACCAAAACACGACACAAAAAATACAAAAGGATCTGATCGCAACCGATCAGATCCTTTTTTTTTGCTCTTTTTTTGGGGGCGCTATACCCACTCGGTTCGCCTCCGGCAGGGCCGCCGGAGGCTACCTCTGGCCTGTTCCTCAGCCCATGCTACCCGTGGACAATGGTCCTTGAGACAAACCGCATGCCCTCAAGCTTTTTGTACAACTCCTTTTTGAACTTTTTCTTTGACCCGCTCAAGGTGATGACGCCCATGATCTTGTGGTCGCTCAGCCGGGTAAATTTGATGGTCCCATAGGAGTCTTTCAGCATCGTCTCCACCATGTATTCGGCATCCACTGCATCGGAGACGATGTACCTCTCAATACGGACGGTCTTCATCGCTTTGCCGCTTGCGGCGGACCGGGGAAAGCCCGCGCCCTTTCGCTCCTCAACGGTCTTGGTCCCGCGCGGCGGGGCCACGAGGTTCAACCCGGCGTCGAGGAGAAGGTTCTCGACTTTGGCGGCAAACTCCAGCTGGTTGATGTAGTTGTTGAACGGCAGCACCACAAACCGCACGCTGTCACCGACGCTGGGGATATACTTGTAGGTGGGCTTGGGCGGTTCAGGCTTTCGCCACTCTTTTATCATTCCGCAACCGCTCAGCAGGATCAGAAGAGACACTACAATTGTTGCCCTCATCAGAGGGTTCATCCGGGCCTTCGTGATGTCACACATAATCATTCCTTCAACTCCAATGGGTTCATACGGTCTGTAAGACAAATCAATAAGACATGCCGGCGCATACCGGCAATTGCCACCACCTCAAAGGGACCGGCATCCCCTGTGGTGATTGCCCGGGCCCCGGGCGAGCCCCGTTTCCCGTGCCACACCCTGCCGGCCCAAAGGCCAGCCATGGGGCGACAAACCCGGCAGGTCCCTGAAACCAGGGGCAGCGGGACACGGTGATCAGTTTACTATCCTTATGGGGCCACGCCCCTTTTGTCAAATGGGAAGGCACTCGCCCCCCGCCGTATATTCAAGGAAAAAACCAGGGGATTCGATGTTGATATACAAAGGACCGTGGTGTATTTTTAACAGATAGCATGTGCGCGTAATCCCCCGTTGTGTTTCCCCGTGAATCCGCACCAAGCCTGATTGTCATGGCTTCCATTCCGGCAGGACAGCCGACCCTTCGTATCGCCCCTTCCGCTTTTCCCGTTCAGCCTCCATGGTGACGGCAACACGCCGTCATCGACTCGAAAAAAAATGATGACCGGGCACCTTCATGCCTGGGAATCCGGCATGCATTCATCCGTCAGAGGAAAATGAATCATGAAACATCACATCACACTATGGGTGCTGGCCCTTTTTATGATGGGCATCACAGCGGCCACGGTACAGGCACAGGGCTGGTCGATCAAAGCCGATTACACGGAGAGCTGCAGCTGCAACCCGACCTGCCCCTGCCTTTTCGGCTCTCCCCCGACACGGGGCTACTGTGAGGGCAACAACCTCATCGAGATCAAGGAGGGCCATTACGGAGACGTGGACCTGGGCGGTGTCTCCGTGGTCACGGCCTTCAGCCTCGGGAAATGGCTGAAGGTGTACGTCGATGAAAACGCCTCGGTGGAACAGGCCAAGGCCGTGGTGGAACTCCTGAAACTGGACGAGACCTTCGGCATCATCTATTCCGGCGGGTCAAAAATCCTCTCTGAAGAAAGGGTTCCCATCGCCGTGGATAAAACCGACACCTGGGTCACCTTTTCGGTGCCGGCCTCCAAGGTAGAGATCAAAAAGATGAAAGGCTTAAACGGCAACCCCATCCGCATTAAAAACCTTCCCGTGCCCTTCATGGAAGACCATACCCAGTACAAAGCCGTCACCCTGACCCACAAGAGCAAAGGCAAAGAGTTCAAGCACACCGGGACCAACGGCCTCACCTCCAAAATCGATGCCTCGGGGACCTTGCAGTAACCTGAAAAAAAAAGGAGCTGCCCCCGGTAACCCTGCCGGGGGCGTTCCCTTTTCAAAAGATTCATAGTAACTATTCAGCTGCCTCCGGCAGGGTCGCTTTTAGCAAATAACTCCGCAATACCGTTCCGGTGGCATTCCCGTTTTTCAGCCTGTTGAACCTCTTGTACCGGTTTGGTGCCCATGGCCCTTCCGGTGAAAGCCCGTGATATACATTATGAAAAGCGTAACACCAGATAATTTCCTCCTGAAATTTTCAGCAAAGATAGATGTCGATATTTCACGTGAGTCCTTCACCTTCACGAAGGGTAACGTAACCCAAAAAATTCACACCTATATCTATCTTTCCAAGGGTGAAAACGCCCGTATCACCTCTGTGGGTGAGGTACCGGCCAGGGCTTTTGAGTCCTTTAAAGTTGATCTGTTTGCCACGCATCATGCAGAGGATGGGAGCCGCGACAAATACCAGTGCCTCTCAGCGTTTTTAAAGCATTGCACCGCATCCATTTCACCAAAGTTTGCCATGATACGCCCCACGTTTATTGTACGCGGCGTCGACGAGCTGCAACCTGTACTGCATGGGTATCAGCGGCAGATAATCATGGATGGTTTGAGTGACGCCGGTGCGGCCCACATCATATTCGAAGAGGATTAGATTTCCGGCAAACCAGATGCAAAGGTGAAAAATCCACATCTGCCCCCCCATGGTGTGGTACGTTTTTCCTGTTCACTTGGATTGCCGCACAGGATGAAGTTGGAGACGTTACCCATGGAAACCCAGAAAATATTTGCCGTGATTGCCCAGAAGGTGGCGGAGGCCATTGAGGCGGTGGTCAATATCGATGTCACCGTCATGGACAGCAACATGGTGCGCATTGCCGGGACGGGCATCTACAAAGACCGGATCGGCCTCAAGATCGAGGAGCAGACAGCCTTCGGGTACGCCCTGAAAACCGGACGGCACTATGTGGTGGAGACTGCCCGGGAGAGCGAGATCTGCGCGGTGTGCGAAAGGCGGGGGCGGTGCAGCGAAAAGGCGGAGGTGTGCATGCCCCTTAAACGGGGAGATGTGCCCATCGGTGTCATCGGGGTCATTGCCTTCAGCGACGAGCAGCGGGACAAGATTATCCGGAACAAGGCCCAGTATATCAACTTCATCCAGAAGATGGCCGAGCTCCTGGAAGCCAAACTCTCGGAAGAGAGGATGTCAAAGGAGAACCAGCTCCTGGCCCTCCGGCTCAAGACCATCCTCAACACCATGCAGGAGGCCCTGGTGGTCTTCAACCGCACAGGGGACATCCTCTACAAAAATGATCCCCTGAGGCAGCTCCTGGCCGAACTGGCCATCACCGATGCCGGGGGATTCCTGGCAGACCTGTGGGGCCAGCTCAAGGACAAGGCCCTGAACAGGGAGGTCGTGGAGAACAGGAAAATCCGTATCCGGTTCCACGGCCAGGCATACACCCTCATCGCCTCGGTGTACCTGATGGATACCAAGGGCAGCGAGTTCATCGTCAAGCTCCATGAATTCATCCGTTTCGAAAAAAAGATGATCCGCTACACCCAGCAGAACCAGGTCAGCGTGGACTTCGACAGCATCCTCACCGTGTCCGAGAGCCTCCTGGACACCAAGGCCACCGCAACCAAAGCCGCCGAGTCCGACTCCAACGTGCTCATCTACGGCGAAAGCGGCACCGGCAAAGAGCTCTTTGCCCGAGCCATCCACAACAGAAGCAAAAGGCGGGACAACGCCTTTATCGCCATCAACTGCGGGGCCATCCCCGACGAGCTCCTGGAAAGCGAGCTCTTCGGCCATGAAAAAGGGGCCTTCACCGGTGCCATCAACACCCGCATCGGCAAGTTCGAAGGGGCTGACGAAGGCACCCTCTTCCTGGACGAGATCAGCGAGATGCCCTACGCCCTTCAGGTGAAACTCCTCAGGGTGCTGCAGGAAAAAGAGATCTGCCGGGTGGGCAGCAACGAGACCCGAAAAATCGACATCCGCATCATCGCAGCCACCAACGCCGACCTGCGGGAACGCATCGAGGAAAACACCTTCCGGGAAGACCTCTACTACCGGCTCAACATCATCCCCATCCACATCCCCCCCTTACGTGAACGGTACGACGACATCGTCTACCTCTCCCAATTCTATATCGGGCAGTACAACCTCCGGTTCAACAAAACAGTCAAAAAACTCTCCCGGAACGCGGAGAAACTCTTCACCGCCTACGCCTGGCCCGGTAATGTCCGGGAGCTGCAAAACATCCTGGAGTATGCCGTCAACTTTGAAACCGGCAACGAGATCCACGAAGACCTCATCAAACGAAGACTCTCCGGCGGCAGAAAAGAGCCCCGTGCCCATTCCGGCTCCGTGGGCATTCCCATCAACCACACCGGCGCCACCCTCTCAACGGATATGAATCTGGTGGAAAAAGATCTGATTCGGAAAAAGATCGATGCCTACAGCGACCTGAAACACAAAGAGATCGTCAAAAACGTCTGCCGGGACCTCAACATCAGCCGCACCACCCTCTACCGAAGACTCCGCAAACACGCCATCACCATCCCTCGCTCCTGACGCAGGCCTTACTGCAGAGGAAAAAACAAAAGCAATGCCTCCGGCGGCGAGGTGTGCCACCTCGAAAGCAGGTTGCGAATGCGCTTTCCCCTTCGTTCCTCAGGGAAAATCACATTCGCCTTTGATTCAGGTTAAACTGAATCTACTTTCAAGGCTTTTTTATCAAACTTTTTAAAAGCTTGGCCCCCGGCACAGTCGCCGAAGGCCTTGCTTTTTACTTGTTTTGTTTCAACATTGATACAGTATCACATCTGACACAAATTTTTGTAGCACATGTGAAACTAAGCTTCTTGTACCCTTCCCATGGCACTCCGACACAAGGCGTTGGTCCCGCCTGCGCCGCACCGGACAAACGTCTCCTTTCTTCGAGCACTTACATCACCCATCCGCCATATCCAAACGCAAAATTTGGGGCGATATGCCCCCCCTTCGTCAAAAATGGCATGCTCCTTGCCCTTAGTCATGGAACGAAAACAAAAAACCTTGAACGATCATGTACGACACGTACGAACCATAGAAAGGAGTCAGAACATGGCCACCGATTATTACGAATTGGTTGGGATCTTAAAGCGGGAAGTTGTCCCGGCCACAGGGTGTACCGAGCCCATTGCCGTGGCATACGCAGCCTCTGTGGCGGGGGCTAAAATCAAGGACCTCTCCATGATCAAAGCGGTTGAGGTCTGCGTGGATGCCGCCCTGTTCAAAAACGGCCTTCGCGTGGGCATCCCGGGCATCAAGAAACGGGGCCTGGAGATCGCCGCGGCCCTGGGCCTTGTCATCGCAACCCCGGACAAGGAACTGCGGGTCCTGGAAACCATCGAGCCGGAGCAAAACCAAAAGGCGGAAGCCCTGGTGGAAAAAGAACTGATCTCCGTGTGCATCAAAGGCAATTGCAGCAGGCTCTTTGTGGAGATCTTTGTCACCCTCACCGACGGCAGGCAGATCAAGGTCATGGCCGTGGATCGCCACAACAACATCGTCAAGGTGGAGGAGGGGATCAACCTTACCCATGAAGAGCCCGGTGCCGTGGACGAGCAGGCCCACAAAAAACTGATCCAGGCATACGACCTCAAAGACTTGCTGGACTTTTCCAATACCGTGCCGGTGGATGAGATCCGTTTTCTTCAGGAAGGGGTCGAAAAGAACATGATGCTGGCCAAAGAAGGCCTCTCCTTTGACGGCGGCATCGGTCAGGCGTACCAGAAGATCGTTGAAGAGGGGATCTTAAACGACCAGATGGTCACCAAGGCGGAAATGCTCTGCGCGGCGGCCTCGGAAGCCCGGATGTCCGGTTCCACCCTGCCGGCCATGAGCAGCGCGGGAAGCGGTAACCACGGCATCACCGTTTTCTTGACCATTGCCGGGGTGGCCGAATCCACCGAGGCCTCCCCCGAAGCCATGCTCCGGGCCCTGGCCTTCAGCAACCTGATCACCGTCTACATCAAATCCTTTACAGGCACCCTGTCTGCCATGTGCGGATGCGGCGTGGCCGCGGGTATCGGGGCCTGTGCCGGGGTTTCCTACATGATGGGCGCAAGCGAAAGCCAGATCTTCAAAAGCATGCTCAACATGGTGGGCAGCATCACGGGCCTGATCTGTGACGGCGGCAAAGAGGGGTGCGCCTACAAGCTGGCCCTGTCGGCAAGCTGGGCCGTCAAGGCGGCCCTTTTGGCCCAGAAAGGGGTCGCCGTCCATGAGGACAACGGCATCCTGGCCTTCAGCTTCCGTCAGCTGTTTGAAAACCTCGGATACCTCTGCAACACAGGCCTGGCCGGTGCCAATAACTCCATTCTCGATATCATGGAGAGACAGTACAAAAAGGTGGGATAACAAGGGCAGGGAGGGGGAAAAGCGACCCGCCGAAGGGTACTCTTCCCTCCCAGGTCACGGCGATCATCCGCCCGGATCGCGTTCCTTTTTGCGGAACATCGGAACTATTTTAACCGGCCCCTATTTTTCACGGGACATGGCCGGAATCGCGCTATATGGTCACCTTGGCCAACGAAAAGCACCCCGGCAACCCTGCCGGGGAACCCATATGCAAGGGAGTTGACAAACACGTGTAAAAAAACGGAGGGCAGGTACGATTCGGGCCCCCTGGCCCGGAAGCCGCCCCCCAGGCAATAGAGGCCCCGGCATAGAAAGCACGGCAATCGGCAGCAGGACGATTGGAGACGCTGCAGCCGACATGGACGCCACAGGGAGTCGCCTCACCGTTGAGACGCCCCGGAACGTCCACCCGCAGGATGCTTTTTTGCCCGAGCCCAACATGTTCAACCAGGAGGGATGATAGGATGTCATTGGAAAACAGATTTGGCGAATTTGCACTGATTATCAAGCTCATCGGCGGGATCGCCGCCGGTATTGTCATCGGACTTGTGGCCAACGAGGCCGTTATCGAAGTTGTTACAACCATAAAATATGTGATCGGGCAGCTTATTTATTACACGGTGCCCCTGATCATTATGGCATTTATTGCACCGTCCATCGTCAAGCTCGGGAACAATGCCAACAAGATGCTCGGCGCGGGCGTGCTCCTTGCCTACCTGTCCGCCGCCGGTGCGGCCACCATGGCTGCCGTTGCGGGGTATCTCATTATCCCGAACCTTTCCATCGCCACCCAGGTGGAGGGGCTCAGGGAACTGCCCGAGGTCGTTTTTCAGCTGAACATCCCGCCGGTCATGTCGGTGATGACCGCGCTGGTCACCGCCATCCTGCTGGGCAGCGCAACCATCTGGACCAAGGCCGAGACCTTTGCCAAGCTCATGAACGAGTTTGAAGAGATCATGATGCAGGTTGTTCACCGCATTGTCATCCCTGTCCTTCCGGTCTTTATCGCCACCACCTTTGCCTGCCTTGCCTACGAGGGAAGCCTCACCAAACAGCTTCCCGTCTTCCTGGAGGTGATCGCCATTGTGCTGGTCGGGCAATTCCTCTGGCTGACCATCCTTTATCTCATCGCGGGCATGATCTCGGGGAAAAACCCCATCGAGGTCGTCAAGCACTACTCCCCGGCCTACATCACCGCCGTGGGCACCATGTCCAGCGCGGCAACCCTTCCCGTCTCCCTCTCCTGTGCCTCCAAGTCCAGTGTGCTCAGCAAGGACACCGTGGAGTTCATGGTCCCCATGGGTGCCACCATCCACCTGTGCGGCTCCGTGCTCACCGAGACCTTCTTTGCCATGACCATCTCCATGATGCTCTACGGCCACCTGCCTTCGGTGAGCGTCATGGCATTGTTCATCCTGCTCTTCGGCATCTTTGCCATCGGCGCACCCGGCGTCCCCGGCGGCACGGTGATGGCCTCCCTTGGAATCGTCGTGGGGGTCCTTCAATTCGATCCCGCGGGCGTGGCCCTTCTCGTGGCGGTCTTCGCCCTGCAGGACAGCTTCGGCACCGCCTGCAACGTCACCGGAGACGGCGCCCTCTCCCTGATGCTCGAAGGCCTGTTCAACCGCAACGGAGAGCTCCAGAAGGAGCGCGGTTGCGAAGCAGGACTCGGCACCGAACTCAAATAGCCCCAATGGTTGCCTCCGGCGGGTCTGCCGGGGGCACCCCAAAAACAAAGAGACAAGTCCATCAAACATGCCGCTGGGCCTTAACCCGATAAGCGAAGGGGAAGGCTCAGCGGCAAACTGCGTTCAATACCGCCGGAGGCAGCCAAGTTAAAACTGCCTCCGGCGGCCCTGCCGGGGGCTAAACTTTTAAAAAGTTTAACAAACAGGCTTTAAAAAAACAGATTCAGGCCAATCAAAATCAAAGGCGAATGTGATTTTCCCTGAGGAACGAAGGGGAAAGCGCATTCGCAATATGCTTTCGAGGTGGCACACCTCGCCGCCGGAGGCTTTTTTCCATGCACTTTAACCATAGAAGGTATCGCTTTGAGAAGGTCTCTGTTTTGCCGGACCTTGCAGTCCCTTCCCCCTGCCTTTTGCCGGTTTCATCTTGACATCCGAGCCCTTCAGTCATACTAAATAAAATTTTGATTTGACTGGACGGATCCATCAAAGGCAGGATGCCGCTTCTCCACCACGGGACAAAGACAAGGGCTCTCACTTCGGGGCCTTTTGCCGAAGGCCCGGTTCACCGGGACGCGGAGGGCAACCGCCTGTTTGGGGGCCGTCTCCATATGATAACCAGGAGGAAGACGAACATGGCACGATTGAAAAAACTGCTGACCGTCATGGTCATGGCAGGGGTTTGCATGGCAATGGTCTCCACGGCATCCGCCGCGGACAAGAACTGGGAAAAAATCAAAAAATCCGGCGTCCTCACCATCGGCACCAGCCCCGACTACCCCCCCTTTGAAAGCGTGGACCCGGCCAACAGCAAAATTGTTGGTTTTGATATTGACCTCATCGACGCCGTGGCAGCCGAGCTGGGCCTTAAAACCAAATTCCAGGCCATGGGTTTTGACTCCATCATCATTGCCGTGAAAAACGGACAGGTGAACCTGGGCATGTCCAGCTTCTCCGTCACCGAAGAGCGCAAGCAGAGCGTCGACTTCACCATCCCCTACTACAAAAACGGCTCCACGGTCCTCACCAAGGCGGACTCTCCCGTAAAAACCGTTGAAGACCTGGTGGGCAAGCGCGTTGCCGCCCAGATCGGCTCCACCAGCGCTGAGGCGGCCAAGAAGATCGAAGGCTGCGACGCACAGATCGTGGACGACGCCAACATCGCCGTGATGATGATGAAAAACGGCGCGGTCCAGGGTGCGGTCCTTGACGTAGCCATCGCTGAGAACTACGCCAAAAAAGCCGAGTTCACCCTCTTTGCCAAGCCCCTGAGCTACGAAGAGACCGCCGCCATCGTGCGCAAAGGATCCCCCGAGCTCCTGGACGCCCTCAACAAGGCCATCAAGAAACTCGAAGCCGACGGCACCATCACCAAGCTCCGCACCAAGTGGGGCGTATAGGATTGCAACGGAGCCCGGCCGTCACCGGCTGCGCCCCTTGTACTGTATGAGCCTCAGCTTTGATCGTGAAATGATATCACCCCAGCCGGCAATCCGGTTGGGGTGTTGTCCTTGCAGGATGCACCATTACCCATAGGGGATGCGAATCGTACCAGCATCCCGCCATGGGCCACCCGTCGGGTGTGCCGTGCGCACCCCTCAACTGACAACCCAATAGTTACCCCCCCCGGCAGGCCCGCCGGCGGAAACCCCATAGAAGGACCATCACAGTGATCGATTTTGCGCTGGTTTGGCAGCACAAGTTATTTTTGCTTAAAGGAGCCGTGGTCACCATCCAGCTGACCTCCGGGGCCCTGATCATCGGTATTATCCTCGGCTGCCTGGCCGGAATGGGCCGCATCTCCAGAAACCGCCTGATCCGCGCTGTGGCCGGTGTCTATGTCTACGTCCTGCGCGGTACCCCCATGCTGCTCCAGATCTTTTTCATCTATTTCGGCCTCCCCCAGATCTACCTGTCCCTCACCGGGAACCCCATCATGTTCTCGCCCATCAAGGCCGGTATCATCGCCCTGGGCATCAACTCCGGGGCGTATGTGGCCGAAATTGTCCGTGCAGGGATCCAGGCCGTGCCCAGCGGCCAGATGGAGGCAGCCCGGTCCCTTGGCATGCCCCACGGCCGCGCCATGTGGGACGTCATCCTGCCCCAGGCCTTCCGCAAAATCATCCCCCCCTTGTGCAACGAGTTCATCGTCCTCTTAAAGGACTCCTCCCTGGTCTCCGTCATCGGTGCCGGTGAGCTGATGTACTCCGCCAAGGTCATGGGCGCCCGATATTACGACTATGTCCAGTTCCTCTTCGGTGCCGGCTTGGTCTACCTGGCCCTGACCTTTATCATTTCCCAGGCCCTGGCCGCCCTGGAACGAAAACTGGGCGTCACCGGCAACGGCTAACGCCTCCATAAAAAAATAAAATGCCATCTCCGAAAACCGCTTGCCAGGGCATTGCCCGGAACGATATCCATGGACGTGGAAGGGGTGGGTGCACCTTGTGCCCACCCTCTTTTCCATAACCCATGGGCACGCCGAGACCACCTGAAAAAGCGCATTGTCACGCATGCCCGCACAACCCAAGAGCCCCAATGGAAGCGGTATGCATCAGGAGTACAGCAAGGCAAGACGGTCCAAAGACAAAACCTACGACGGCAGGTTCTTTTTCGGGGTAAAAACCACCGGAATTTTCTGCAGGCCGTCGTGCCCGTCCCCTGTGGCACACGAGAAGAACGTGGCCTACTTTCACACGATCTTCGAAGCCCTGGAACAGGGGTTCCGGCCCTGCTACCGCTGCAGGCCCGATGTGGAGGTGGCCTACACCAACGGGAACATCCGCGGGACCTTCCTGGTGAAAGAGGCCCTGGAAAAAATCTACGGCGGTTACCTCCACGACCACTCCCTTCAGGAGCTGGCCGCAACCGTGGGGGTATCGGACCGGCACCTGCGGCAGCTCTTTGTGGAGAACCTGGGCGCCCCACCCGTAACCATCGCCCGCTATCACAAGGCCCTCTTCGCCAAGAAACTCCTCCTCTACTCGGACCAGAGCATCACCGACATCGCCTACGCCTCGGGTTTCGGATCCATCCGTCAGTTCAACGAGGTGTTTAAAAAGGTCTTCGGCAACACCCCCACCCGGGTTCGGCAGGAGGCAGCCCCCGCACCGCAGTCCGGTACCGGAAACCCCGGTCACAACACCCTGCTGCGCCTCCCCTGCAGCTCCCCCGTTGGCTTTTCCCGGATCCTCGATTTCCTCCGGCCACGTGCCGTGAGCGGCGTAGAAGTGGTCACGGAAAACAGCTACAGCCGGACCTTTCGCACCGCCACGGCCCGGGGGTACTTCACCGTCACCCACGCCCCGAAGGTATCCGCCCTTGAACTGCGAATCGGCTGCGACGATATCCGCTGTTTCATGGAAATCCACAACCGCGTGCGCACCATGTTCGATCTCGACACCGACTTTTCCAGGATCAACCCGGCACTTCGCCGGGACCCTGAGCTGGCCCGGGGCATGGCCGACGGGCATGTCCCGAGGCTCCCGGTGGCTTTTTCTCCCTTCGAATTCGCGGTGCGCGCCATCCTCGGCCAGCAGGTCACGGTCAAGGCTGCCACCACCCTTGCAGGGCGCATCGCAGAAAGGGCGGCCCTGAAAACCGACGGGACGTTCCCGGAGGGCCTGACCCGCTTCTTCCCGGACCCTGACGAGCTGCTGGCCCTTGACCTTGATGCCATGGGCCTCACCCGCACCCGAAGGGCCACCGTCCATACCGCGGCCCAAGCCATTCGGGACGGCCGGGTAAAGCTGACGGTCAACCAGCCCTTTGAAACATTTCACCGGGATTTTTCCAGCCTTAAAGGCATCGGGGACTGGACCGTGCATTACGTTGCCATGCGGGGACTGGGCATGAAAGACTGCTTTCCCGCCTCCGATCTGGGGGTGATCAAGGCCCTGACCCAAGGCAAAAAACCGACCCCGAAAGAGGCCCAGGCCCGGGCCGACGCATGGCGTCCCTATCGAAGCTATGCCACCCTGTGCCTGTGGAACCGTCCTCCGGAACCCAAGAAGGAAGCAACACCATGACCTTTTACACACACATTGATGCCCCCTTCTGCGGGGTGATCTTAGCCGGCGACCACCACGGACTCTCCCACCTTCACCTCTGCACGGGCGAAGGCAAAAGGGTCTTTGAGATCGACCCCGCGTGGGAGAGAAACGACGCGTTTTTTAAAGAGACCGCCGGCCAGGTCCTGGCCTATTTCAATGGGGAGCTGAAAGAGTTTCATGTGGCGCTGAACCCTGCCGGGACAGCGTTTCAAAAGCGGGTGTGGGCCGAGCTCACCAAAATCCCCTTCGGTGAGCTCAGGACCTACAAAGAGGTGGCGGCGGCCATGGGCAACGACAACGCCTCACGGGCCGTGGGCATGGCCAACAGCAAAAACCCCATTCCCCTCATCGTGCCGTGCCACAGGGTGGTCGGGGCAGGCGGCAAGCTCACCGGGTTTGCCCACGGCCTTGCCATCAAAGAGAGACTGATTCGACTGGAGCAGGAAACCACCCCATGTTTGCCGTAATATTTGAAGTCACCCCAAAGGAGGAGGGCAAGGCCCGGTACCTCAAGATCGCCTCGGAGATCCGGGGTTTCCTTGAGAGCCGACGGGGCTTTATCTCCATTGAACGATTCGCAAGCCTCAATGACGAGGGAAAGCTCCTGAGCCTCTCCTTCTGGGAGGACGAAGACGCCATCGAGGAGTGGCGCACCATGCTGGACCACCGGACAGCCCAGAAAACAGGAAGAGACTCCCTCTTTACCTCCTACCGCATCCGCGTGGCCGAGGTGGTGAGGGACTACACCCACGACAGACGCGACCAGGCCCCCGGATGAGCTCCGCCACCCAATTACAGGGTAAACCGGCCCACCATGCCGCTTAACTGATCCGCAAGGCCGGAAAGATCCCGGGCCTTGGTGCGGACCTGGAGGCTGCCCTCATTCATCTCCCGCGCGGCCCCACTCACCTCCGTGATGGTCCGGGCCACCCCTTCCGCTGCGGAGGAGGCCTGGGCCACGTTGTCGCTCACCGCCTGGCCCCCGGCTGCGGCCTGGGCCGCGCTGTGGGAAATCTCCCGGGTGGTGGCGGACTGTTCTTCAATGGACGCGGCCACGGTGGTCACGACCTGGTTGATGTCATGGATCACCGTCACGATGGATTCGATGGCGGCAACGGAATCCGCGGTCACGTTCTGAATCCCGGCGATCTTTCCTTTGATCTCTCCTGTGGCCTCGGCCGTCTGACGGGCAAGGACCTTGATCTCTTCAGCCACCACCGCAAAACCTTTCCCGGCCTCCCCTGCCCGCGCCGCCTCGATGGTTGCGTTCAGGGCCAGAAGATTCGTCTGTTCGGAAATCTCGGAGATCGCCTCCGTCACCTGATTGATCTCCTTGGCTGCGCTCCCCAGCTCCGTCACCTTTTCGGAGACCATGCGGGCCTCCTCCACGGCACCTCGGGTAATTTCACTTCCCTTTGCCGTGTTTCCGGCAATCTCCTCAATGGTGGCCGTCATCTCCTCGGAGGCCGCGGCGATCATCTGTATGCTCATGGTGGTCTGCTCCGTGGATGCCGACACATGGTTCATGTTGCCGGTCATCTCTTCGGCAGCCGCAGACACCGTGCCGGATTTTTCCGCGGTCCGATCCGAATTCGCCGTGATCTGTTCCGACACGGCGGACAGCTCCGCAGACGAGGAGGTCAGCACCGCCACCCCGTCACGGACGTCTCCGAACATGGTCTTGAGGTTTGACGACATGCTGTTGAGGGCCTCAACAAGCAGGCCGGTTTCATCTTTGCGGTGGATGTCCAGCTGCTGGCGCAGGTCCCCTTGCGCCATCTTGTCTGCAAAATCAACGGCCCGGGCCAGGGAGGTGACGATGGGCCGCGCGATGACAAGGGCCACCACCACGGAGAACACGAGCACAAGGCCGATGGATACCCACACGGTGCGAGCCGTCAGGGAGCTGTGCTCCCGCATGGTGGCAAGGGAGCTGTCCAGCTCTTTCACGTGTTGGGCCACCAGGTGGTCGATCATGCCCGTAAGCTCTTCGGCAAAGGGGTCAAACTTCTCCATCATGGGGTTTCCCAGCTCCGGCCCCCCGTCGATATAAGCCCGGGCCATGGACTGCCCCATGGTGTAGTACCGGTCCAGGCTTGCCTGCATCCGTTTCAACAACGCCACGGTCTCGGCTTCACCGTACTTCTCATGCTCGTCAACGGCAAAGGCGATGCGCCTGACCGCATCGTCGTAGTAGGTTTTCGCCTCGTCAAAGCCATCATCGTACCCTTGGGCCCCCCGGGTGGCCGAGATGTCCGTGAGCCAGCCCTGGATCTGCTCGATATCCCGTTTGGTTTCGATAAAATTGAACGTATGGGGCAGGACTTCACCTTCAGCCGTTGTCAGCTCTTCCACCGTCGCCTGGGTGTACCGGGTGATGCAGAACCCCGAAACGGCAAACAGCACCCAGACAATCCCGAACCCCGCAAACAGCTTGACCCTTACCGACACATCATTGAGTTTAGACACCATCTCTATCATTCCTTACCAATCGGTCACAAAAGGAGGGGCACAAGAGCCATCACGAAGCGGCCATGGACCGGCTGCCTGAAGGGCTGCCCAATGGGTTTTTCCGAGCCCCCTGCGCACGCCAACGGGGTATGCCTCTATATTAAAAAAACAATCACACGCGCTCATCGGCAGGAACCGCCTGCGTGTGTTTTAGAGGAACATAAAGAAACCCGGACACAATACTACACTCCATCCATCGACAATTCCAAAACAGCCTTGAATAATTCTTTCTTTATTTTTGCAATATAATTTCAAGTGAAACGGCTCTGCATGCTGTTGCCTGCGGCGGAACTGCCGTGGCCAGAGGTTTGGGTCATGTGACAAGCAGCGTGTAGAACGGGATTCGGTCGGGAAGGGGAAAACATCGCGAAAGGGCATGATCGGAGCGAGGTATCACGGAAAGGAAACAAATCGAAAAGGCACTGCGCACAAACAGAGAGTGCGCCATGGCCCCGGGGGCCACCAGGGGAAGCGTAAAGGCAGGGCCAGTGTGCCCCTGCCGCTTAGCTTAAATCTGCTTTTTGATCTCCTTGACCATCCCCATGTCCACGTGCCTTTCAAAGGCCATGGTGGCCGTATGAAGCGTCATGGCCACGAGGATTCCCGTAAACATGATGCCCGTCAGGGCAATCAGCACGGAAAGGGTTCTGGACATCCGCCTTACGGGACGCATGTCCCCATAGCCCACGGTGGTTGCCGTGATGAAGGTCCAGTAGAGGGCGTCGAAGCGACCCCATTTTTCAAGGCGCCCCACGCCCTGCCCCAGGGCGATGATCACAAGCAGTAAAAACAGCATCAAAGGGGCCGCAAAGTAAAGGGCCCAGAACAGAAATCGAATGAATGTCAGGGTAAATTCCATAGGGAAGCGCCTTTCATGAGGTTCACCCGGGTAAATGCAGCCGCAAGAGATTCATACGAAAGATAAAATCATTGATCAACAGAAAAGGCACCTGTTCCAGACCACAACGCGAAAAACCGGGCCGGAATCAGCAGTACTGCACGTAGTTCTCGATTTTGTTCCGAAGCCTCTCGGCCAGGGTCGCATTGGCCGGACCAAGGGCGTCAAGGATGGTTTTCGCCTCGTCCCGGTAAAACGAGATCTTCTCCCGGTTCCAGTGGGAAGGTGGGGCCTGGAGGTTGGTGATGCGGTCGGCAAGCTTGACCATCCACACCTCTTTGGGCTGTTGCCGGATACGAACGAGGCTGTCGGCCATCTGTTCGCGCTTGCCGGGCAACCCCTTGTCCTTGGACAAAGCCTGGACGCCTTTCGCCACCTCAGCGCCAAACCCCTCGACCACCGTCTCAAAGGAGATGTCGGTGTCTTCGATGGTGTCGTGCAGCAGCGCGCAGAGTACGGCAAGATTGGGGTTGTCGGTACAGGCGGGATCTGAGGTGATGGCGGCCATCACCTCCATGGAAACCGTACCGATGTGGTTGATGTAGGCAATATCGGTGCCGGGCATGGTCTGCCCGTTGTGTGCCTTTGAGGCAAAATTCCAGGCGGCAAGGATAAGATCCTGATTCCAGACAGTCATGGGTACAATCCTTAAAAAATAAAGGTTATGTCGGCAGCAGGCACTCGAAGCCGTCGCCCGCCATGGAGGGGACAAACTCCGTCACCTCATAGCGTGCCACGCCCTCGGTGTAAAAGGGGTCCTCGGCCAGCACGGCATCAAGGGCCTCCCTGGAAGGCATGTCCGCAAGGACCACTCCACCGGTACGGGGCACCTTGCGGCCGGAGGCGATGAAGTGGCCTTTTTCATACTGTTTTTTGAGAAAAACGACGTGGGCGTCCAAGTGTGCGTCTACTTTGTCCATCTCGCACACATAGGTCAGGGAAACAATATACATTGGGTGGTCCTTTGCATCTTTATCCTATCACGAAAACGGGGGGACTTGAATTTGCAAGCCGTTCCTCCGTGCCCCTGGGCTTCCTAAGGAAGCCAGGCATCACAACGGCACAAGGGAACCACAGACAAAGCAAAGCTTCAAGGATTTCCTTCCACGAAAAAAGGGGCTGCCAGGCAGAGCAAGCCCCTTTCCTCACCAAAGGTTTATTGAATGCACGGGCCAAGGCCCTTCACGGCCTCTTCCCTACAGGCGGAACTGGCCCACGGCGGTCTGCAGCTCTTCGGAGAGGCGGTTGAGGGTAAAGGACTCCGAGGCCACTTTGGAGCTGCCCTCATTGATCCCTGTGGTCTCCCGGTTCAGTTCGGTGATATCGTGGGCCACGCTGCCCACAGCCACCGAGGTATCGGCAATGTT
Source organism: Desulfoluna spongiiphila (assembly GCF_900101345.1). Classification (GTDB taxonomy): domain Bacteria; phylum Desulfobacterota; class Desulfobacteria; order Desulfobacterales; family Desulfolunaceae; genus Desulfoluna; species Desulfoluna spongiiphila. The sequence goes on from NZ_FMUX01000003.1 coordinate 253,047, forward strand.
GGCCGCCACTTCCTGGATGCCCAGGGAAGCCTGCCCGATATTCTCGGAGATTTCGCGGGTGGTGACGGACTGGTCTTCCACGGCGGCGGAGATGCCCCCCACCACTTCGTTGATGCCGTGGACCACCTCGTTGATGCCCGTTACTTCGCTGACGGCATCCCGGGTGGCCTCCTGGATCATGCTCACCTGGGTGCGGATATCTCCGGTGGCTGCTGCGGTCTGGCGGGCCAGCTCCTTGATCTCGTTTGCCACGACGGCAAACCCCCTGCCCGCGTCACCGGCACGGGCGGCCTCGATGGTGGCGTTTAAGGCCAGCAGGTTGGTCTGCTCGGAGATTTCGGTGATGGCTTCGGTGACGTTGCCGATCTCCTTGGCCGCCTCGCCCAGGGAAGCGATGCGGGTGGCCGAGGACTCGGCCTGGTTTACGGCCTGTGCGGTGATTTCCGTGGCCTTGCCCGTACTTCCGGCGATCTCGCCGATGGTCTCCATCATCTGCCCGGCGGACTCCGCCACAATGCCGACGTTGGTGGAAGCCTCTTCAATGGCGGCTGCCACGGAGTTCATGTTGCCGCTCATCTGCTCGGCGGACGCGGCCACGGACTGGGACTTTCCTGCGATGGACGACAGGCTCACATTCATGCCCCCTGAAAGGGTGCTCAGCTCGCCTGAGGTGACAAACAGGGTTTTCGAGTTGTCCACGACCCCCTGGAGCATCACCTTCATCTCTCCGGCCATGCCGTCGAGACTCCTGCCGATGCGTCCGAGTTCGTCGTCTCCGTCGATGCCGGAGGTGGCGTTTAAGTCACCGGAGCCCAGGCGGCTGGAGAACTTTTCCACCCGTGCAAGGCGGGTCAACAGCCCGAAGGTCATGCGGATGCCGAGGAGCATGACCAGAAACCCCACGGCGACCCCGCCGATCTGAAGGGTGTAGAGAAGGGAGAGTTTTTTCTCGGAGGCCTTCTGCATCAGGAGCACAGCCTTGTTCATCTCCCCCAACAGGGCAAGGTTATTGGCCTTGACCCAGGCAAGGCTGTCGTCAGCCCCGCTGCCCCCTGAGACAATGGTCTCAAGGTGGCCGTAAAAAGCGTCCCAGAGGGAGGAGACCTTTTCAAGCCGGTGGCGCACCTCCCCGCGGGCTGCGGGGCAATGGCGGAATGCCGTGGTGTTCAGGTTCAGGGTGAGAGGAGCGTTGCCGGAGTCGGTGAGGGCCTTTAAGGTTAGATCGAACACCTTGGCCGTGTTGCGGATGGTGCCCGCAAGGGAGGCATCGGAGGTGGACGTGTAATCAAGGATCTCCTTGGTCATTTTCTGGGTCAGCATACGCTGCCGGCCCGCCAGGTTGATGACGAGTCCGTCGTCTTTCATCCGTCCGGACACCACCACGGTGGAGCAAAACATAAACACAACAATCACCGAAAACCCAACCATCAAAAGCGTCTGCCTGGCCTTGATACTCATCTTTTCAAACTCCGCTGCAACTTATTTTTAGTATACATACCTGTCTCACCCGTTGTGACACAGATCAACCCTGATCCATCGGCATCCCGGAAGGGGCCTCCTGCCCACTGTTTCACTTATCACTTATACTTTTTCGTTATATCAACAACTATGCCAGCCCTGCCTTTTCCTTCCTCAAAAAGACAAAAACACACCACCGAGCGGGCCGTCTGTCCACCCGACCGCAAGGCCGACCGGCCCGCCCTGCAAAATACTTAAGATGACATATCAACCCCTTACCATGGATGCGCGTTGCTTCACCCCGCCGACAGGGAGCGGTCAACCGACATGAATGCCCATCGTTGCCGAAAGGCTTCGACCGGTTCACCAAAGCCGTCAAACCTGTCCCACCCCGTCCAATTTCAAGCAGATCTGTATCACACCCCACCTGGCACACCCCTTATTTTTATTTATGAACCCGGCAACAGGCGACATGTGCACCCACCACATGGAGCCCCATTGTTTCTCAGGATGGCATCCGTCCTCGACGGCCCAGCCTTTACCCCCCGGATTCTTAAAAAACTCCGGCCGGTGGGCATCCCCGGGGAGCAGGCCTGGCGCGGTCCGTTTTTCCATGATAAATTATTGAATCAGGGATCATTTTTTCCTGTCTTTCACCCCGGTAAAATATTATAAACCAAGGTCAGGCAAGGGACACGGACGTGACAGGGTGCACCATACGACACCCGTTGCCTCCACGACGCCCCCATCCATTCTTAAGGAAAGTGACATGGGAATCAAAACTCAGGAATCATTCAACTTCTATTCACACCTCGCAGGAGCCGTGGCCTCCCTCGTGGGAACCGTCTACCTCCTCCGGATCGCCAGCCACTCCGCATCCATGATGATCACGGCCCTTGTCTACGCCCTCTCCCTGGTCTTTCTCTTTTCGGCCAGCTCCCTGTACCACGCGTTTAAAAAGCAGGAAAATGAGCTCTCCTTCTGGCGAAAAATGGACCGCCTGGCTATTTTCTTCATGATCGCGGGAACCTACACCCCCATCAGCTACTTCTGCCTTGAGGGCAACACCCGGTGGTTCATGATCGCCTTTCAGTGGAGCGTCGTGGGCTTCGGCCTGGTCTCGCAGCTCTTCTTCCCCAGGGCCCCCAGGGCCCTTTACGCCATCATCTACAGTGCCATGGGGTGGTCGGCGGTCTTTCCCATCAAGCAGGTCCTGGCCAACCTCTCCACCGGACAGGCGGTCCTGCTCTTCACCGGCGGCGCCTCCTTCACGGCAGGGGCCCTCATCTACGCCATCAAAAAACCCCGCCTCGTCCCGGGGATCTTCAGTTTCCATGAACTCTTTCACATCATGGTCCTTTTGGGGGGAGTCCTCCATTACGCCCTGATCTACCGGGTCTACGCCACATCCCTTGCGTAACCGACCCCTGGACAGTTGATTTCACAGCACGCCAAGCAAAGACAGGAAAACCAGACGCATTGATTGAATCACGGAGAGAACAGGTGGAAAGCCGGGAATGGGAGACCCTCGCCCTTAAAGAGATGCTCCGCTTTTACGAGGAGTATGAGACCTTCGCTGAGGAAGGCGTATCCAAACCACGGGACATCGGCGCGCCCGTGTTCCTTCATCACCCAGACGCCCACATCGGCATCCTCCTCATCCACGGCTTCATGGCCGCCCCCGAGGAGGTAAGAGAGTGGGCCGAGTGCCTCTACGAAAAGGGGTACACGGTGTACGCCCCCAGGCTGGCCGGCCACGGCACCTCCCCTGCAGACCTTGCCGGGCGCACCTGCGACGAATGGATGGACTCCGTGGACCGGGGCCATGCCATCCTCAAGGGGTGCTGCCCCCACATCGTGGTGGCGGGCTTTTCCACCGGTGCCGGCCTGGCCCTGGCCCAGGCCCTGTTCAAGCCGGAAGCCTTTCAGGCCGTCATCTCCGTGAGCGCCCCTTTGAAATTCAAAAGCCCGTCCGTCGCAGGTGCGGAAGCCTTAAACGACTGGAACCGGCTCTGCCGGGCCCTGGGCCTTTCCTGGTTCGCAAAAGAATTTGTAACCAACCACGCGGACAACCCCCACATCAACTACCTGAAAAGCCCCATCGCCGGCCTCGTCCAGGTCAAGGCCCTGATGAACAGGGTGTGGAAAAAGCTCCCGGCCCTTTCCGCCCCAGCCCTCATCGTCCAGGGAAAAGGCGACCCCAAGGTGAGCGACAAAAGCGGCCAAAAGATCTTCACCCGCATCTGCCACGACAACAAAACCTACCGGGAAATCCCCTTTCACCTCCACGGCATCGTCCGCGGCCCCATCGCCCTTGAACTCTTTGACGAAGTAAACCAGTTCCTGGACAACCTGGAAACGCCGTAAGAAAGATCCTTAAAAAACATTGTGGCCCCTTCTATCTCCGGGGGCTCTAAAAGGCGCCACCTGTCAACCGCCTTAGAGAGCGTTCCGGTATCGCCCGGACGCTTGCAGACCGCAGCGCCCATGGGATTTTTCAAGCAGGTGCCCACCGCGCGTTTATTCTATTCACAGAAACGCTCAATCCATGCTTTAATATTGATCTGTTATTCCGGGCTTCTGGTTCCATCCACCTGTTCAGCCACAGCAACCGAGGTTTCCATGGGCATCGCAACAGACATCACCCTTATCGTGGTCGCGGCATTTTTCTGCGGCCTGATCATGCAGCGCATCGGCCAACCCCTCATCCTCGGGTACATTGCCGCCGGTATCGCCCTGGGGCCCTACACCGGGCTGACCACCATCGCCAATATCCATGACATTGAACTCCTGGCGGAAATCGGCGTGGCCCTGCTGCTCTTTGCCCTGGGCCTGGAATTTTCCATCAAGGACCTCAAGCCGGTAAAGAAAATAGCCCTTGTGGGCACGCCCCTGCAAATGGCCCTTACCATTGCCCTTGGCTTCGGCATCGGCAAGGCCCTGGGCTGGAACTGGCTGCCCGCCCTCTGGCTCGGCGCCCTCATTTCCCTGTCCAGTACCATGGTGATCTTAAAAACCCTCATGAATCAGGGGTGGATGGGCACCCTCTCCAGCAAGGTCATGGTGGGCATGCTCATCATCCAGGACCTCGCCGTGGTGCCCTTTATGATCATCCTGCCCCAGCTCAGCACCCCTGGCATGGGCATGGAAACCCTGGGAGCTGCGGCTGTCAAGGCAGCGGTCTTCCTCTTTGGCATGATTTTCCTGGGGACCCGCCTGCTGCCCAAGCTGCTGGAACACATCGCCCGCCTCGGCTCCCGGGAGCTCTTTCTTTTGGCCATCACCGCCATCGGCCTGGGCATCGGCTACCTTACGTATCTGGTGGGCCTCTCCTTTGCCTTCGGCGCCTTTGTGGCCGGCATGGTCCTGAGCGAATCGGATTACGGCCACCAGGCCTTAAGCGACATCATCCCCTTAAGGGACCTCTTCGGGCTTCTCTTCTTCGCCTCGGTGGGGATGCTCCTGGACCTTCCCTTCCTCATGAACCACCTGGGCGCGGTGCTGCTTTTGGTCACGGTGATCAGCCTGGGCAAGGGCCTCATCTTCATCAGCCTCACCCGCCTCTTCCGATACGGAAACGTGGTGCCCCTGGCCGTGGGGCTGGGCCTGTTCCAGGTGGGGGAGTTCTCCTTTGTCCTGGCCCGCGTGGGGGTGGCAACGGATTCCATCAGCCACGATCTCTACACCCTTGTCCTCACCACGGCGGTCATCACCATGGTGCTCACCCCCATTGTCTCGGGCCTGACCCCACGCCTCTACACCTTGAAGAAACGCTGGTTTCGCCATGAGCCCCTGGAGACCGTGGGTGTTCCGGTAGAAGGGTTTCAAGACCATGTGGTCATCGCAGGGGGCGGGCGCGTGGGGCGCCATATCGCCCACGTCCTCAAAGGCATGGGCCTTCCCTTTGTGATTATTGAAATCGACCAGCGGCGCGTGGAGCTGGCGAAACAGGACAGCATGCCCGTGGTCTTCGGAGACGCCTGCCACGAGATCGTACTGGAAGCCGCCGATATCCTGAGGGCCCGTCTCCTGCTCATCACCCTGCCCGGACCGGTGGAAGCCCGGTCCGTGGTAACCCACGCCCGGAACATGGCCGAAGGGATCACCATCATCACCCGGGCATCGGGCAGGGAATCCATCGAAACCTTTAAGGACCTGGACGTCTCTGACGTAATCCTCCCCGAATTTGAAGCCGGACAGGAGATGGCCCGAAAGGCCCTGCTCCATCTGCGCGTGCCGGTAACTGAGATCCAGCACCACACCGAGGCCCTGCGGCAGAAGATTTTTTCCCCCATGCTGGCCAGCCACGAACACATGACCACCCTGGATCAGCTCACCAGGGCAGAGCAGCAGTTTGACCTTCAATGGGTCCGCCTGGAGCCCTCGGGTACCCTCATCGGCAGCACCCTGGGCGAAGCAAAAATCCGAACGAAAACCGGCGTGTCCGTGGTGGGCGTCCTCCGAGACAGCACTTTGATCCCCAACCCCGACATCAACTTAAGGTTCACGGCATGCGACCTTGTGGCCATCATCGGAACCGATGACGCCCGCAGCCAGTTTCAGGTCCTGGCCGGCATCAACGCACCGGACCTCGACACCGAGGTGCTGGAATAAAGCAAAATAAACGGTGGCCCTGTGCCGTTTCTGGGCAGGAGCCACCCTTAAACAGTGGTAATCGATCGTGACCCGTCACGCGCCCCGCACCCCGGGGTGCTCACCCAAGCACGGACAACCGCCATGAAATGCCCAAAATGCAATCACGAACAAAGCTCGGAGAGTGAATGCGAAGCCTGCGGCATCGTCTTCGAAAAATACCGAATCATGCAGGAACGCCTCAAGGACCCCATCCACAGCGTCTCGGACCGGGCACCCGTCCGCCTGCCCGTGATCCCGCTCCCCAGATGGGCACGCGTCACGGTCAGCATAGGTCTTGTCTGGGTTTTTATTGCCGGTGCCATGCACCTTGCCACCCGATCCTCCACCCCGAAACCCGGGGCATCGCCCCAACCCCAGGCGGCCACAGGCATCACCCGGCAGCTCTACGAGTTCATGCAACCCGGAAACCCCATCGAAGAGAGCCAGCTGGCAACGGTGTTCATCGAAACGCCCTGGGGTTCGGGCTCGGGGTTCTTCATCGACGCCGACTGCCGCATCATCACCAACAAGCATGTCCTCACCATAAGCGAAGAGGACATCCAGGGGCTTCGGCAAGAAATGCTCCTGCTTGACTATGTCATCAGCCGCAAGCAAAGGAGCATCGAAGATGCCGAAGGCACTGCCCCCTTTGTGGCGGATCCCAAGCTCTCCATGGAAATCGACGATTACATCCAAAAGGAGCAGGAGGACAGCGCCTCCCTCGCCCAGCAGTACGCCGAGCTGAAAAGCCGCATTGCGGCCATCGAAGAGAACCGGGACAACCCCTCTTACACGGTCATCCTCTACGACGACTCCACTTACACCGCCACGGAGGTCACCTTCAGCGACACCCATGACCTGGCCCTCCTGCGGCTGGACCAAAAAGAGTGCCCCTGCCTGAAGAAGGGACAATCCGATGCCCTGAAAATCGGCCAGTCGGTCTTCACCATCGGCAACCCCCTGGGCCTCTCCCACACCGTGACCTCCGGCATCGTTTCCGGAAAACGAAGCCATGACGACCACGCCTACATCCAGACCGATGCCCCCATCAACCCCGGTAACAGCGGCGGCCCCCTCATTGATGAGACAGGCCGCGTGGTGGGCATCAACACCATGGTCCTCTCCGACTCCGAAGGCATCGGCTTTGCCATCCCCATTGAGGCTGCCCTGGATGAATTTGGGGAATTGAAAAACTAAGGGATTGCACAGCTTTTAAAAAAAAGCCTCCGGCGGCCCTGCCGGGGGCCAAACTTTTGAAAAGTTTGACAAACAGCCCTTAAAGACAGATACGATTTAACCTGAACCAAAAGCGCATTCGCAACCTGCTTTCAAGGGGGCACACCTTGCCGCCGGAGGCATCTTTTTGGTTTTTCTCTGAGCCCTCTGTGGCTCTATGGTTTGCTCCCTCCTTGCCGTCCGCGCTCCAGGCTGGCCCTCTTCCCATTTCCCGGGGGATGTGTCATAGTAACGCCCCCGATAATGGGAGTCATTTTTTCCGGCAGCCCTTTTCAAAAGGGCGTCCGGGCATGCCTTTGGGGACCGCTGTTTCACGCATCGCAAGCCGCTTTCACCTACCGCGCACCGCCACGAAATACCTGTCCCCAAGGCGCCACCCAAACCGTGAGGAGTCTGCCTTGGGAACCCATGTCATCGAAGAGGCCAACCAGTGTCTTGTCTGTAAAAAACCGCGCTGCACCGCGGGATGCCCCGTATCCACCCCCATCCGAGACATGATCGAGCTCTTCCGCAAGGGCGAAATGATGGAAGCCGGGCGCCTGCTGTTTGAGAACAACCCCCTGTCCGTGGTCTGCTCCCTGATCTGTCCCCACGAAAAATTCTGCGAAGGCCACTGCGTGCTGTCGGCCAAAAAAAAGCCCGTGGCCATCAGCACCATCGAGCAGTACATCTCCTCGTATTACCTCACCCGCCACGACATGGCACCCCGGGAGGCGAAAGAGGAACGCGTGGCCGTCATCGGATCGGGCCCGGCCGGTCTCACCGTGGCCATCATCATGGCCCTCAAGGGCTACAAGGTCACCATCTTTGAGTCAGCGGAACGCACCGGCGGCATCCTGCGCTACGGCATCCCCGAATACCGCTTGCCCAAAAAGGTCCTGGACAGCCTGGACGACCTCCTGGAGCGGCTCGCCGTCAAGGTGCGCCCCAACACACTCATCGGGCCGGTCATCACCATCGACGACCTCAAGCGGGACGGCTACAAGAGCATCTTCATCGGCACCGGTGTCTGGAAACCACGCCCCTTACGCATCCAGGGCGAAAGCCTCGGCCACGTGCACTACGCCATCAACTACCTCAAAAACCCGGATGTCTATCGCCTGGGCCGCCGGGTGGCCATCATCGGCGCAGGAAACGTGGCCATGGACGTGGCCCGCACGGCCTTGAGAAAAGGGGCCCAGGAGGTCACAGTCGTCTACCGACGCAGCGAAGCCGAGATGCCCGCCACCCCCTTTGAGTACGACTACGCCAAAGTGGAAGGGGTGGAGTTCGCCTTCCAGACCAACCCCGTTGCCATCACCGACGAGGGCCTTGTGGTGGAGTCCACGGTCAGAAGCGAAGATGCCGAGGGCAAGGCCACCTACACCCCGGACCCGGCCACCCGGACCCTCTTCCCCGCCGACGCCGTCATGATCGCCGCAAGCCAGACCCCCCAGGCCAATATCGTGGCCACGGCCACTGGCATCGAGGTCGCCAGAGGCGGCCTCGTCATCACAGACGACTGCGGCCGAACCACCATGGAAGGAGTCTTCGCCTCCGGGGACGTGGTCACCGGCGCCAAGACCGTGGTGGAAGCCGTGGCCTTCTCCAAACGGGCCGTGGCTGCCATGGAAACGTATATGGACAGCAAGTAAGAGATGACGCAAACATAGAAAAAAACGATGCCTCCGGCGGCAAGGTGAGCCACCTTGAAAGCGGGTTGCCGCAGTGCTTTACCCCTCGTTCCTCGGGTTAAATCACTGCGGCATCTTTCGCAAAAATTGTGCATTTATTTTTTGCGCAAGCCCTAAACAGAATGTAACTATTCAGCTCAAACAAGCCTCCGGCGGCCCTGCCGGGAGCCAAACTTTTACCAATGTCTATCATCTTGGTTTAAAAATGTTTGCTATCCCACCACCGCAGGTATGCCGCATCAGGTCATTGTTGCGCCTTGTCACCTATAACCTATAACCTATGTCCTATGTCCTGTCTTTTAATCGCTCGTCAAAAACAAAGCTGATGGGACCTGAAACGGTGCAATGAGAAAAATCGGGGTGGGACGGGTTGATCAGGAAGGTGTGTTCCACGGGGTTAAGGGCGCTGGGGACTTTCAGGGCGAGGAATTCTCCAGCCAGCAGCCAGGCATCCCCAAGTTGTCGGGTGGCGGAAGGTGCGGGGTAGCTTGCCCAGCCTTCGGGAAGGAGCAAAGGCGAAAGGGAAATCACGGAGGCATCCGGCACCTCAAGGGTAAAGTAGACATAGCGCTGTGCGAGCATCGCCTCATCAAGATGGACCAGCATCTCAAGCATGGCCAGGGACAGCGTTTCAGCGGTGTAGACCACGGGCGTGCCTCCGCTGTTCCAGCGCCCGGGGTAGAGCCTGGCGCCGTCCCCGCTGAAGGCCTCTGCGGCATCGCGGCCAAATCGGCGCGAAGTAATGCGATACAGGGTGATCAACTGAACACCCCGTGCTCAAGACGCCCGATGAGGCCCATGACCTCCCGTGCACCGGGCTCCGTATCGGCGTAGTCCAATGGGGTTTTTCCCCCCAGGGCGCGGCTGGGCTTCATCAGCCAGACCGCCGCCGCTTCCGAGTCCCCGTCCATCAACTCAATGGCCCGTTCCACCACCCTTCCGACCCGAAGCAGCCGCTCCGACTCATCGGCATGAAACCGCATCTCCCGCTTGCGACGGGACAGGGTCCGCTGGTTGATGTTGGCAACCTCCGCGAGCTTTTTCTGCGGGATGCCCACAGACTGCCACAGCGCTTCAAACGCGCTGTAAGGAAATCCAGCCTTGAGGGCGGCGATCACGGCGTCCAGGTCGTCCGTCTCCACCCCAAGGGTATGGCACCCGTAGGCCGATCGTTCTTCTGCAAACATAACCCCTCCAAAACTTTGGCTGTTGTTCACACGTAAACCATATGTCTATTTTACAAAAGACACATGGCCACGTCAAGTAAAGGCATGCGGCAGGCCACGGACGTGTTCGCCAAACCGGCGACTCGATAGGCGCACTCCGTGCACCGCGTACCCGCACCCCCCGGCGTTGATATTGCCCGTCGCCCCGAAAATCCAGTGTGACCCGCTCCCTGAGGAACTTCCGATATCGAAGCGGTTCTGCCCCCGGTTTATCCTTGGAGCTTTCAACGTCGTTGGGAGATGGACATGGTGCACAGAGTGCACCCTGCGGGATAAGGGGACATTGCAGGGTAGCGGGAACTCGGCACGCAGGGGAATGAAGACCCGGCCCACGGAATCAGAGCTTACCGCCGCAGGATTCCATTCCAGCCGAATACATGGAGTGTATCCCCCATTCCCTATCACCTATCTCCTATCTCCCTCTCACACCAAGCCATCACCTCATGGAAAGGCTCGGTCTCCAGGGCGGCGAACCCTTTTTCTCCCCTGGTACGGGACAGGGAGGGGGACGGGATGCCGCAGAGGAACTTGGCGATGAGGCGCGGATCCCGATTGGAGAGCCCGGAGACAAAGGAGCCGGCCACGTCCTGAAGACGAAGGAGCGAGAGGTCCTGAACACCAGGGGCTGCAGGGATGGGACGGTGATCTCCGGTGCAGACCGAACAGCTTCCGCACGGAGAGGCAAGGGGTTCCCCGAAGTAGGCGGAGAGGGCCTGGGCCAGGCAGGCGGTTCCGTCGGCAAGGTCGAGGACCTGATGGATCCTTGCCACCTCAGAGACCTCCTTCTGGCTGAAGAGATCATGGAGGCGCTCTGCAAGGGCGGGCACATCGAGCTGCTGCTGGAGAATCTCAAAGACATCCACGGCGCGGCCCTGCTTCAGGGTGATCATTCCCTGCTCTTCAAACCAGGTAAGGGCGCTCAGGATCCGCTCCCGGGGGGACCCGGTGGTCTCGCCGATGGCCTGCATGTCCGGGTAACTCCACACCTTCTTGTCGGCACTCAAGGCGAAAACGGCCTCCACAAAGGCCCGCCGTTCCCCTTGGAACGCTCCGATGATCGTCTCTTTGGGGCGTTCGTACTTGAAGGCGTAGCTCTCGAAAAAGACGCGCACGGGCTTGATCACCCCGAAGAGCTCCAGATACACAAGAAGGGTCTTTAAGGGCAGGGGCCGCATGTCCAGGTGTTTCGAAAGCTCGAACTGCCTCACCTCCCAGTTCCTTTCGGGATGGGAGGCGATCTCGGAAATCAGCGTCAAAATGCTCTCTTTGGACGGGGTGTCTCCGTAGACAAAATTCTCCAGGGTGTGGATGCCCTCCCGGGAGCCGATGAGGGTGCAGGCGGAAAGGTTGCCGTCGCGCCCTGCCCGCCCGATCTCCTGGCTGTATCCCTCGATGGATTTGGGCGGGTCGAAATGGATCACCTTGCGGATGTCACTCTTGTCGATGCCCATGCCGAAGGCGATGGTGGCGGCAACGGTGGGCAAAGCCCCTTCCATGAACCGGTTCTGGATGGACGCACGGACATCGGGGGCCAGTCCCGCGTGGTAGGCCTCGCAGGGGAACCCGCTTTCCGTCAGAAAGGCTGCCACCGATTCTGCCCCTTTCTGAAGGGTGGTGTAAACAATCGCAGGGCCACCGGGCTCGTCCCGCATGGCCCCCAAAAGGGCCTGCCGTTTCTCCTGAAAACTGGCCGCCGGCATCATCCGCAGGTGAAGGTTGGGGCGAAAAAAACCGGTACGGACCACGCTCTCGTCTCCCATGCCGAATTTTTCACAGATGTCCCGGGACACCCTGGGCGTGGCCGTTGCCGTGAGCAAGAGCACCTGGGGAATCTGGTACAAGGCCTTGTACTCAGGTATTTTGAGATAGTCCGGGCGAAAGTTATGCCCCCACTCGGAGATGCAGTGTGCCTCGTCCACCACAAGCAATGAAAGGTTCATGCGCTTGAGCTGCTCCCGAAAGATCTCGTTTCGAAGCCGCTCCACGGACACCATCAGAATCTTGAGGGTCCCGGCCATGGCCTCCCCGATGATCCGGCGGGACTCCTCACGCGTCAGGGTGGAGTCCAGGCGGGCCGCCGGGATCCCCTTGCCCTTGAGAAAATCCTCCTGATCCTTCATCAAAGCGATAAGCGGCGAAATAACCACGGTGAGCCCGGGCAATGCCAGGGCCGGAAGCTGGTAACAAAGGGACTTGCCCGCCCCCGTGGGAAACACCGCCAAGGCCGACCCACCGCCCAGGATGCGCTCCACCACCTGCTCCTGCCCCTGCCGAAAGCCCGAAAAACCGAATCGATTAAGCAGCTCTGCTGTGTTCATGATGTCCTTTCCCTTTAAGAAGAATATGGTAGATAGTCAGCTGTCGCCTCCGGCGGCCCTGCCGGGGGCCAAACTTTTGAAAAGTTTGATAAACAGGTATTAAAGACAATACTGAACGGCCAACGTTGTCACGGCATAATACATAGCAAACCCATAGCCAAGGAGGGCTCTTTACACAAGGTTAAAATACCACTGAAATGAATAGACCTTGGCCGAGCCCCCACAAAAAAAATGATGCGCTTTGCCCGAATAAACGGAAACCAAAGCGCATCGAAAATCAGCGGTGCCACTCACCACGTTCTACTCACTATTCACTATTTACTCTCTTTTCACACCTTAAACCGCGCCACCATGCCCGTCAGGGAATCGGACAGTTTCGTCAGGTCTTCGGCATGGGTGCTGAGCAGGGTGCTGCTTGAGGCAAGCTCGACCCCGGTGGCGTTCACCGCGCCGATCTCTTCGGCGATATTTTCAGCAACCATGGAGCTTTCGGCCACGTTGGAGTTCACCTCGTCAATGCCCTGGGCAGCCTGGGCCACGTTGGCGGCGATCTCCCGGGTGGTCACGGCCTGCTCTTCCACGGCTGCTGCGATGGTTGAGACCACGTCGTTGACCTCCACGATCACGTCCGTAATGGCCCGGATCTCCACAACCGTCTCGTCGGTGGCCCCTTGAATCCCGGCCACCTGTCGCTTGATCTCCTGGGTGGCGTCGGCGGTCTGACCGGCCAGGGCCTTGATCTCATTGGCCACAACGGCAAAGCCTTTTCCCGCCTCACCGGCGCGGGCCGCTTCAATGGTGGCGTTCAAGGCCAGCAGGTTGGTCTGCTCGGAGATTTCGGTAATGGCCTCGGTCACCTTGCCGATCTCCTGGGCCGAGCCCCCCAGATGGTCCACCTTCTGGCTGGCCATGCGCGCTTTGTCCACGGCCTCATGGGTCATGCTGCTCGCCTTCTCGGAATTGGCTGCGATATCCTGGACCGTGACGCTCATCTCCTCGGAGGCTGCCGCCACCATGCCTACGTTGCTGGAGGCCTGCTCGCTGGCTGCGGCCACCGAGGTCATGCTGCCGCTCATCTCACCGGCTGCCGCGGCAACGGTCTTCGATTTGGAAGAGGCCTCGTCCGCGTTCTGGGAGAGCTGGGTCGAGACGGCTGAAAGCTCTGTTGCTGCGCTGTTGAGCCCCCGGGCGTTTTCCGTCACGTCACGGACGATGCCCTGCAGGTTCTCGATAAAGACATTGATCCAGTGGGCCAGCACACCGGTCTCGTCGTGTTTTTTGATCACCAGGCGGGTGGTGAGGTCCCCTTCGCCCTCGGCAATGCCCCGGAGCCCACGGATGGCATCTCCCAGGGAGCGGGAGATACCGAAAGAAATCGTCAGGGTGACGGGAAGGATCATTAAAAGGAAAAAGGCCCCGGCAAGTCCGGCCACCCACATCCCTTTGCGAAACACCTTGCCCGACACAAGGGATTCGATGCGCGCCTTCTCCTCATCGATGTTATCGATGTAGACACCGGTCCCCACCCAGAGGTCGGTGCCCGGGATCATCTCGGCATATCCCAGCTTCGGCTGGATTCCCTTGCCGGGCTTCTTGTACTGATACCGCACGAACCCGCCCCCGCCTTTGGCGGCACTCTGGAAGTCGCGGACATAATAATTCCCATCCGCATCCTTGGCAGCTGCCAGGTCTTTCCCGGCCAATGCCAGGTTGGAGGCGACACACACCGCTGTGGTCTTGTCATACACAAAAAAATAACCCGACTTGTCCTTGCCGAACCGGAGCGAGGCGATGCGGTCTTCCACCACGGCCCGAACTTCCTCCGAATCGCTTTTACCCGCAAGGGCCTTGCTCAACATCACACCCATGGCATGGGACGACACCTTCAGCGTCTCCTTCTGCCCATCCAGCATCACCGCCTCGGCGGCCTCAATACCAACCTCTTTTGCCAAACGTCCCGTTTCAAACACGCCGAACAACATGCCACCAAACAACACCATAACCATCCCGACAACAACAAACAGACGTGCTTTGATTGATACGTTTTTGAGCATCACTTCTCCTTCACAGTCATGCATTTGGGCTCGGATAAAAAACCGTCATGAGCCCTTTCCCCTTTCGCCATTGAAAGGGACCAGCCTCGTTTAACACCACTTTTCAACACATACGGGACATAAATTTTCACAGGGAACGATTCAGTTATTTTCAATAAAAACAGCCCAAACAAAGGGGTAACCATCCCCAAACGAATGACTCTCAGCCACAATTCGTTTGATCAGGCCATCAAACATCGTTCCATGCTCCATCTATCGCCGTTTATGCCCCATGATTTAGCTCAATTTTCAATCCTGACGCGGCATCAAGGCAAAACCACAGGCCAAATCCCCGATTTTCCGAAACACTCCCTGTGAAAAAAAATGCAGGTCCCCATCCCATGTCAAAAACACCCGCAACAGCGCCCAAGGGGCCCAAACGGGGAAGGCACACCTTACAACCGCCTCAAGCATAAAAAATGCCTTTGCCCATGGCCGGGAATCTTCCCGCCACAGGTAAAGGCATTTTTTGTTCAACCAAAGCCATCAGGCAACATGCCAAAGCGGCCCTTGCCGCCGGAGTTATGCCCGAGAAAACCTATTCAATGCGAAGAGCCACGCATCGTCCTTTTTGATGAATGAAACAGGCATCTCCTGCAGTGACGGTTGCCGAATGTCACACGTCACGCGAATGCCGCGAAAACGCCAGCATCACGATGCCCCCCATGCATTCGAAACCTGCTTTCAAGGTGGCACACCTTGCCGCCGGAGGCTGCTTTTCCGCCTCTTTAGGCATAGACGGCACCGCTTCATTTATTTTTAAAACCGGCCCTTACTTCATAAACATCCGCGGAAAGCCCATGAGGACCTTTCCGAGGCCCTTGGCCCGCCCTTTCCACGTCGGAGCGTACAGGGCCTGGGCCACACCCTTAATGGTGGCGTAAACCCTGGGACTGAAGGGATGCCACCACAGGTTTTTCTTCACAAAGGGAAGCACGTCCCGCACCACCACCTGGGATTCGGTCATCTCGGCAAAACCGATGGCACCGTGGGACCGTCCGATGCCCGATTCCTTGAAGCCCCCCCAGGGGGTCTCGGCAAGGCCGTGGCTCATGAGGTGATCGTTGACGGTGACGGCGCCGGCCATGATGCGCCGGGCAAGGGCGGCACCCTTTTTCCCTTTTTTTGTCCACACCGAGCCGGTGAGCCCCAGGTCGGAATCGTTGGCAAGGATAATCGCGTCGTCCATGCTCGCCACCTTCATCACCCCCAGCACCGGGCCGAAGGTCTCTTCGGCCATCACAAGCATGTCGTGGGTCACCTCGATGAGCACCGTGGGCGGGTAGAAGTGGCCTTCCATGGGGTCCTTCGGGGACTTGGACTGGGCATAGATCACCGCCCCTTTGGCCAGGGCATCGTCCACGTGACGTTTCACCGTCTCCAGCTGCCGTGAGGTGGCGATGGCACCTACATCCGTGGTGTGGTTGCGGTCGTAACCCACCCGCAGTTTCTCCACCTTGGTCTTCAAGATCTTCATAAAGGGCTCATACACCGCGGCGTGCACATAAATCCGCTCCACGCCCCCGCAGGATTGGCCGGCGTTCTGAAGGCCTGCCCACACCGCACCGTTCACCGCACGGTGGAGGTCCGCGTCTTCGCACACCAGCATGGCGTCGTTACCCCCAAGCTCCAGGGAGACCGGGGTCAGGGTCTCGGCCGCCTTGGCCATGAGGATTTTTCCCACGGGCACCGATCCGGTGAAAAAGAGTTTATCGACACCGGACTCCAGGAATGCGTCCCCGGCGACGCGGCCGGGCATGTTGATAAAACTGAACAGGCCCTTGGGAAGGTCTGCAGCCTCCAGGCACTCCTTCAAGGCCAGGCCCACGGCCTGGGTCTCCGAGGCTGTCTTGAGCACCACGGCGTTGCCCGCCAAAAGCCCCATGACCACCTCGGAGAAGGGAATACTGAAGGGATAGTTCCAGGGAGAGATAATGCCGATCACCCCAAAGGGCACCCGGTGAATCTTGCTCCACTTGTTGGCGAAAAAGATATTTCCCGGCATCATCCCCCGGGGTTTGAGAAAGCCCTTTGCCTTGCCGCAGTAGTACGTCAGGGCCATCATGGCGGGGACGATCTCGGAGACCAGGGCGTCGATACGCGTCTTGCCCACATCCCGGGCCACGGTTTCGGCCAACTCGTCCAGGTTGGCCATCATGTACTCCCGCACCGGCATCATTCGCCGGACCCGCTCCTTGACCGGAAGCGCCGCCCAGGTCGCCTGGGCCTGTCGCCCCGCTGCAATGGCCTCTTTGAGTTCCTCTGTCGTGTGCAGGGGAGAGTGCCCGAGAAGTTCCCCCGTAACCGCGTTGCAGCAGGGGGTGGCTTCATTATCCGGTAGAACCTGTGCCTCCATGGAACCGCTCATCTGAGCCTCCTTTCCGACCCGTAAAACACGGACCCGTTGTGATGGACCAACCGTTCATGCCTTGATTGCCAAGCCTCTCAGTCGGCCAGCCGGCCGACAACAACTCCAACCATAGCCTCCAGAGACAACACTGTCAATACACAGCAAAAAATGTAGTTCACAAAAGCAAAAGAGGTTCCCGGAACCGGCACACACGGTCCCAACGCATCACCTCAGGAGGGCCCCGGCGCGACCAGGAGAACAGCCCCTGATCGCACCCCTGCCCATCACGAGAAACCGGACACTCCCAGCGCCACGTCCCCGTCCTCGCCCTCCACAGGAGTCAGATGCCACCGGGTCATGGCAATGCGCTCCAAAAAGCGGTGGTCATGGCTGACCACAAGAAGAGCGCACGAGCACGTTGCCAGGGCCTCCTCCAGGCAGGTTACCGAGGGCAGGTCCAGGTGGTTGGTGGGTTCGTCCATGACAATGAAATGGGGATGTTTGACAATGCCCATGGCGATGGCAAGTTTCCTCAGCTCCCCCGGGCTCGGCTGCCGGGTATCCATGAGACTGGCCGGAGGCGAACCCAGCCTGCGGACGAGGGTCATGATCCGCCCCAGCTCCTCTTCGGGCAACGAGCGGACCTTTTGGACAATTCGAAGGGCTTGGTCCGGATCTGTCTCCTGGGGCAGAAAGAACACCCGCTCTTCCGGAAGCTGGGTTCGGGCCAGAACGTACCGAATCAGTGAGCTCTTGCCCGTCCCGTTGTCTCCGGTGACACCCACACGGCCCGATGGCCCCATGCCGAGGTCCGGAAAACTAAGGCCTTTGTCCGGCGACAGGGCCATGGTCCCCCCGGGGACATGGAACAGGAGGTCCCGTTTCGACCTGTTTTCCGGCAGCCAAATGCCCGTGTCATACCGCTTGACGACCCGGGTGTTCCGATGCGTTTCATGGGCCTGCCGTATCCTGCCGGCCAGGCGTTTCAAGGCCCGCCCGTCTGCCCCGTCCTTTCCTGAAACACGGCAGAGATCGATTTTGGCTTTTGTATCATGATCTTTTGCGTCAACGCCCCGTTTGGACCGCCTGGCGTGGGCACGGGAGGCTCGGTCTCGCCTCCGGGCCGCCTCCTGCCTGAGTTTTTTAAGGGCCCGGCCTGATGTTTCACGCTCTTTTTCCGCGGATTGCTCTTCCAGTTCGGACTGCTCCCGGCCCTGTGAATACGAGCCGGGCCGCATGCGCACAACCGGTGGATCCATAAAGAGGCACCGATCACACAACGAATCCAAAAGCTCCCGGTCGTGGCTCACCAAAAGACCGATGCCATCGAAGGCCTTCAGCGCGTTAAAAAGGAGCCCCCTTGCCCGGGCGTCCAGGTGATTCGTGGGCTCGTCCACCGCCAGCAAACGGGGCTGTTTCCAGAGGGCCGTGCCCACCTGGGCCCGCTTCCGCTCGCCATGGCTCAAGCTCTCCCACCGATACGGCCAGTCGTAGCCGATTTCCAGTTCCGAGACGAGGCGTCCTGCGGCTTTGTCTCCGGAAACGAGCATATCTTCCAGATCGTCGGGCATCCGGTCGGTGTCCTGACGGCAGTAAACCGCATGTTCCGGTGCCATGACGTGCCCGGAATCCACGGCGAGGGTTCCGGTGGCAAGCTTGAGCAGGGTTGTTTTTCCGGTGCCGTTGCCCCCCACGACACCGGTCCACCCCTCGGGAACCGTCGCGGAAAGGTGATCAAACACAGGCGAGCACAACGCCGGATAAGAAAAGGTAATCGCGTCAAAAACAATGGTTGAATGGCCCATGGTGTCCTCATCAATCGTCTTAGGGACGGTACAAAAATAAAACACACAAAAGCGATGCCTCCGGCGGCAAGGTGAGCCACCTTGAAAGCTTGTTACCGCTGCGCTTTACCCCTCGTTCCTCGGGTTAAATCACATCGGCATTCCTGGGTGATGTGTATATTTATTTTTTGCCTGATCCCTTATGACCATGTTCCGTTAACGCCTAACAATGGTAACACGCTCTTTTTTCGGTTTGGTGTGCCCGTGGATAATGCGCCCTGCTGAAAAAAAGGGGTTCAAAAGCCATACGTGCAGATGTGGGTGGGGAAAACCGATGCGTCCAACGCGTCAGGAGGCTGACTTCAGCCGACACGCAAAACCAAAAGAGCCGAGGGGAACGGAACATGGGAATGGTTATGGCTTGACGGCCCGAAAGCGGTCGCCCTTGTGTACCGATTCACATGATCTGGTCTGGTTCCCTTGGCTATTTTCTCATCGGTTCTTTCCTTTGACGGAGTAAAAGGGCCCCGACGTGAAGACGTCGAGGAGAGATCTCAAATCTTTATACCGGCAGAAACGTTTCATCAACGTTTTTCTGGCCTGCCCGTGTCGACGCTTGCATCGGCACAGGCAATTCCCGCGTGCCAAATCCTCGCCGATGTCGTATGACGGACAGAGGACCAGGGCGTCGCCCGGAACAGGAAGACTAAGGAGCGTTTTGCCATGAACCACCCCGACATCGACACCTACAAACAGGACCTGGCCGTGTTTCGCATCCGGGATTTGAACGCCCCCTGGCGGGAGATCCTGGACAGGGGAGAGCGAAAAATCCTGCCCAGGCACCACGAGCTGAGCAACGCCGACGAAAGCACCTTTTTCTTCCTCAACCGGGGCACCCTTCACCTCTCCTGTATCGCCGAGGACGGCCAGGAACGGGTGGTGATGATCATGGAGGAGGGAGTCCTCTTCGGTGAGATCACCTTCATGCACAAATCCAGCGTCCATTTCCACAGCCTGCGCACCTTAACGGAGTGCGAGATCATCGTCTTTCCCAACACCCTTTTGGACGACCTGGCCTTCTGTCGGGAATACCCCCATCTTGTCCTCAACCTCGTCAAGTCCCTGGGTGTCAAAGGCGGGGCGTTTTTCAGCCAGATTTACGACTCCAACCTCCTGGACGCCCGGGGACAGATCTGCCGGATGCTCTCCCACATCTGGCGAGAGCAGGGGGAAAAGGAGACCGTCAACCCCGACCTCTCCCAGGTGGACATGGCCAATATCCTGGGCATCCACCGAAGCAGCGTCTGCCGCGTTATCCACGAGCTGCGGGACGAAGGGGTTATCGGCCGGTTTTCCAAGACCCGCCTGGAGGTCCTGGCCCCCATCAAACTCATGGAACACGGCAAGATCCTCTGCCTTCTCGCCCCCGAATAACCCATAGACCTGTCGCCTTCCCATGGCACATCCCCATCCTTAGCCAGCCCTTTTGACTCTTTGAGGCCCTGTCTCTGGCCGTGGCCGTCCTTGGTCTCCTTTCCGGCTGTCCGACCCGCCCCTCTTTAATCAAAATTATTGATGATATAATTCAGTCAATTTTCAAAAAGTGTCTCATGTGAAGCAGAATTTTTCCGCCGGATGCCCTACCCTTTCCCCATTGTCAAACAGGTCCGCGGCGAGCCCGCAACGCTCCCGCCACCGGCAGGCATCACCCGCCGGACAGACAGACCACCTATCGTGCCGAGGAAACACACATGGCTTTCAACCGAGACAAGATCAAAAACGTCGTCTTCATCATGCTGGACACCCTGCAGTTCAACTACCTGGGGTGCTACGGCAACGATAAGATCAAAACCCCCAATATCGACCGCTTCGCACGCCAGGCGACCCTCTTTGAGAACGCCTACAGCGAAGGGCTCCCCACCATACCCGTACGACGCGCCCTCATGACGGGCCGGTTCACCCTTCCCTACGGCGGCTGGGAGCCCCTCGCAGGTGACGACACCACCCTCACCGACATCATGTGGGGCAAGAACATGCAGACCGCCCTCATCTACGACACCGCCCCCATGCGGCTGCCCAAGTTCGGCTACTCCCGAGGCTTTGACTTCGTGGATTTCTGTCCCGGTCAGGAGCTGGACCACACCTCCTTTGCCGATGTTCCCCTGGACCCGGCCATGAAGCCCGAAGACTTCACCTCCGCCTCCATGGTGTGGGACAAGGAAGGCAACCTCATCGACGACGACAGCAAGCAGCTCTTAGACGAAATCGGCTGCTTTCTCCGCCAGCAGCAGCACAGGCGCACCGACGCCGACAGCTACGTGGCCCGGGTGGTCAACCGCACCGTGGACTGGCTCAAGACACGCCGGGACAAGGAGCGCCCCTTCTTCCTCTGGGTGGACTCCTTTGATCCCCACGAGCCCTGGGATCCCCCATCGGTCTGGAAAGGGGAACCCTGCCCCTACGACCCGGACTACGAAGGCAACCCCATCCTCCTTGCCCCCTGGACCCCGGTGGAGGGCCGCATCACAGAACGTGAGTGCGAGCACATCCGCGCCCTTTATATGGAGAAGATCACCCTGGTGGACGAGTGGATCGGAAAGGTTCTCGACAGTATCCGCACCCAGGGCCTCTGGGACGAGACCATGGTGGTCCTCATGTCCGACCACGGCCAGCCCATGGGCACCGGCGAGCACGGCCACGGCATCGTGCGTAAATCCCGCCCCTGGCCCTACGAAGAACTGGTCCACGTGCCCCTGATGATGCACATCCCAGGCGTTGAAGGCGGCCAGCGCGTCAAAAGCTTTGTCCAGAACGTAGACGTCACCGCCACCATCATGGATGTCATGGGCCTGCTCGACACCGAAAGCGGCGTCAGTGACCACGGCATGAACACCTTCGGGGCCGAAGAGTTCCAGGGCGAAAGCCTGTTGCCCCTCATGCAGGGCGAGGTGGAGAAAATCAGAGATTTTGCCATCGCAGGCTACTACGGCATGTCCTGGTCCATCATCACCGAAGAGCACAGCTACGTGCACTGGCTGGTGGACGAAGAGGAGAAAAACAGCGTCGACTGCGTGGCCGGTTCCGAAAAGACCATGGACGAGGAGATGTGGACCTGCACCGCAGGGGCCAAAGTAGAGATGCCCGAACACAACGAGCTCTACGACCGCAAGGCCGACCCCTTCCAGCTCAACAACATCGCAGCCGACAACCCCGAAAAAGCCGAAGAGCTGCTCCAGAAGCTGAAACTCTTCATCGGCGAGCTGCGCACGACGTAAGCACGAAAACGCCTCCGGCAGCCCTGCCGGGGGCCAAACTTTTGAAACGTTTGACAAACAGTTTTTAAAGGCCACACCGATTCTCCGAGACTTGCCAACAGAACCGATGCGCCAAACTCGCTTACATTCGCCCCAGCCTTTCGCTTTATCAGGGTCACAAGAAAGGCTGGAGCAACCGAAATGTCTGCAGGTCAAACGGTTATCCACGGACGAAGCCCGTCAGCAAATGTGTAGGGGCGGAGCCCCGGAGCATTTGCGAACTTGGGTTCCAAGGGCTCAGCCCTTGGCCGCCGGAGGCATACTGAATTCTTTAAAAAAATATGCATTTAGTTGCAGGAGACCATCATGTTTACCACCCTTGACGACAGCACCTACAAAAGCGCCATCTCCGGAACCGACGCCGGGATCCTCATCTGCTTCAAAGAGCAGTGCCCCCACTGCAAGAACATGGAAAAGGTGCTGGAAAAATTCTCCAAAAAAAATGAGGGCGTGAGCTTTTACAACATGGATTCCGAAGCAAACCCCGATGCCAGGGAAGAGCTTGGAGCCCAGCGCGCCCCCACCCTCTTTGTGATCAAAGGGGGGGCCATCGTCGCCACGAAGGCGGGCCTCATGAACCCCAAGGAGATGACCGCTTTTTATAAAAACGCCTAATGTTGTAAGGCGGATGTGATTTTCTCCGAGGAACGAGGGGGGAAGCACATTCGCAACCTGGGGTCCAGGGGATCATCCCCTGGCCGCCGGAGGCATGCTTTAGAAGGCACGTCTTTCTGCCAGCAATCCCCCCACATGATCGCGACGTGTGGACCCTTTGTTTCGCCCTGCCGGGGTGAAGCGCACCTTGATTTGGAGAGATACAGATGAAACCGGAACAACACGTCGACCTGGTCATTGTCGGGGGAGGCCCCGCAGGCATGACCGCCGCCATCTATGCGGCCCAGGCCAATTTACACACCGTGATCCTTGAAGAGAGCGTCACCGGCGGGCTCGTCAATTCCACCCACACGGTGCAGAACGTCCCCTCCTACCCGAACATCCACGGCATGGAGCTGGTGGAGAAGATGCGCGCCCATGTGGACAGCCTCTCCGTGCCCGTGGAAGAGGTATGCGAGATCGAGGCCCTCAGCCTTGAAGGGGAGATGAAAACCGTTGAGACCGACGAGGAGGTCTACCACAGTAAAGCGGTGATCCTTGCCACCGGGCGAAAACCCGTGCCCCTTGACCTTCCCCACGAATGCGATGAGGTGCACTACTGCGCTGTCTGCGACGGCGGTGCCTACAAAGGCAAACGCGTCCTGGTCCTGGGCGGCGGCAACAGCGCCTTTGACGAAAGCCTCTACCTGCTTCAGATAGGTGTCTCCCACCTCACCCTCGTGGAGACCGAAGACCGTTTCTTTGCCGCCGAATCCACGCAAAAGCAGCTCCTGGCCCATGACCGGACCGACGCCCGCACCGGCACAAAACTGGTGGACCTCCGTCTCGACAAAGGCCGCCTCACCGGCGCCGTCGTCGAAAACCTCGCCACAGGGGAGCAGGAAACCCTCCCCGTGGACGGGGTCTTTGTCTTCCTCGGCCAGACCCCCAACAATGATCTTTTCAGGGACCAGGTGGCCTTAAACGACAAAGGCTACATCCTGGCCGGGGCCGACATGGGCACCGACATCCCCGGTGTGTACGGCGCCGGAGACATCAATGAAAAGGTATACCGGCAGATTACCACCGCCATGGGTGACGCAACGGTTGCAGCACTCTCCGTTGAACGCTATATTCGCAACCTCAAAGGGAACGTATCATGACTGCATTGCTGACTTCACAAAAAACAAGGGGCTGGGCCCTGACCCTCCTCTTCGCGTCCCTCGGCGCCTTTCTGCTCCACAACCCGGAGGCTCCGAAGGTCACCACCTACTGGTTCCTCACCATCTTTGCCATCTCCGGCTTTGCCTTTGAGATCATGCCCCTGTTCACCACGGCGGTGCTGCTCCTGATGATGTACATCGTCACAGGGGTCGCCTCCCCGGACCTTGCCTTTGTGGGCTGGACAACCCCCATCCCCTGGGTCATCCTCTGCGGCATGCTCATCGGCGGGCTCATGGAACGCACCAAGCTCTCGGACCGCATCGCCCTTCTCACCATCTACCACATCGGCTCCACCCCCATGAAACTCTACGGAGCCTTTATCATCGCCGGGTACGTGGTGGGGGCCATCATCCCGGACGTCATCACTGTGGTGATTCTCTTCATGACCATCGCCTCGGGCATGTGCGCCAAGATGGGGCTTGAAAAAGGGTCCAAAGCGGCCACCACCCTGATCATGGCCGCCTTCTTCGGCGCCACGGTCCCTGCCACCAACTTTTTGCCCAACAACGTCGGCATCGTGGGCCTGCTCATGGTCAAGGACATGGGCGTCCCCATCGAGTGGTTCAGCTTCTTCATCGACAACCTGGGCTACAGCCTCATCAACGCCCTCTTCTGCATCGGCATCCTCCACGTGTTCGGAAGCCGGGAGCTTGGGCAATACATCGACCAGTGCCGGGCCCACGCCCACGAAGAGATCGAGGCCATGGGCGCCATGAACCGTGATGAGAAAAAGACCCTTTTTCTAACCATCCTGGCCGTCATCGCCTTTGCCACGGAAAAATTCCACGGCATCCCTGGGTACTACGCCTTCTGCGGGGTCATCCTCCTGGGATTCACCCCCCTGTTCAGCCTCTTCAAGGTCGAGGACGTCAAAGAGGTCCAGTTCCCCATCCTCTTTTTCATCATCGCCTGCATGGCTGTGGGCATCGTGGCAGGAAGCCTCGGCATCCCCGCATGGATGGCGGGAAAAGTCGTGCCCTACCTGCAAAACATGGAGAGCCTGGCCGGTACCTCGATTTTTGCCTACGGCGTGGGGATCCTGGCCAACCTGGCCCTCACCCCCGTGGCTGCGGCCAGCTCCCTGAGCATCCCCATGGCCGAGATCGCCGCGAACCTGGGGCTCAACACCCAGCCCCTTCTCTACAGCTTCTTCTACGGACTCGACCAGTTCCTCTTCCCCTACGAGCTGGCTCCGGCCCTTATCATGTTCGCCACGGGCTACGTCCGCATGAAGTACCTGATCCAGATCATGCTCCCCCGCATGGTCCTCTCCGGCATCGCCGTGGTCATCGTGGCCACCACCTACTGGCAGTGGATCGGCTATTAAAGGTTCGCGAATGCTCCGGGCTTTGCCCGTGGCCACCGGGGGTATTCACGTTTTGTCATCTCATGGCTGAAAACATCCATGAGATGACAAAGAACCCCTCGACGGCTGCCCCCCCTTCTACCCTGGAGCGATACACGGCAAAACGCTTCCGATAACCTGATTCACCAAAGCCCCTGTGCTTTTCCCTGAGGAACGAAGGGAAAAACACAGGGGTAACCAGCTTTCAAGGTGGCACACCTTGCCGCCGTAGGCTGTTTTTTTAGTTTTTTCTCTTCTGCTAACATGTAAGGAAATCCCATGCCCACGGCCCTTTTATTCCTGCTTCTCGTCGTCGCCCACATTATCTGGGGCGGTGGTTTTATCGTCATCAAACTGCTCATCGGCTCGTTTACCCTGCCCCAGATCCTTTTGGCCCGGGTGTTTCTGGCCGCGGTGATCTACGCTGTGATCTGGCACAAAATCCCCAAGCCCGCATATCAAAAGGGAGATTGGAAATTCCTGCTCCTCCTTGCTTTGTGTGAGCCCTTTCTCCTCTTCAGCTTTGAAACCTCAGGGCTCGCCTACACCTCGGCGTCCCAGGCAGGCATGATTGTGGCCTGCGCCCCCCTTGCCGCGGCCCTGGGCGCCCTCTTTTTCTACAAAGAGAAGGTGAGCACCCGATGTGCGATGGGCATCTGTGCCGCCGTTGCAGGGGTCGTTGTCGTCTCGGCCTTCGGCAAGGCCGACGCCGCGGCTTCGCGCCCCCTCCTCGGCAACCTCTTCATCTTCTGCGGGGTGCTCTCCTCCACGGCCTACGCCCTGACCGTCAAACACCTTGCCGAGCGCTATTCCTTCCTCTTTCTCTCGGCCATCCAGGTCTTCGGCGCCACTCTGCTCTTTCTCCCCGGCGCCCTGGCCGGTCCCGTGCCCGCCGAGATCTCCTGGAAAGCCATTGCCAGCATGGTCTACCTGGGTGTGGGGATCACCTTCTTCGTCTACGTTGTCATCAACTACGCACTCACCCGGATCAAAGCGGCCCACGTTATCCTCTTTGCCAACCTGATCCCCGTCTCCACCCTGGTCCTGGCCTACCTCATCCTCGGAGAACGCCTGCTCCCCATGCAATACCTGGGCGCGGCCCTGGTCGTCGGCGGCGTGCTCCTGGCCGGAGCCCCGGAAAGTACAGAGGCAGGGGATGAGCCCGGCATGATACGCGCCGATGCGTAATACGATGCGCAGTCGCATTTCGTAATGATTCAGGAGGTGAGCCACCTCGAAAGCGTGTTACCGCTGTGTTTTGCCCCTGGTGCCTCCGGTCAATGCACAGCGGTATCCGGTTGCTCAACCGTTCCCTCTCCCCAAACACGCCCTCCGCCAACCCACCTCTTTTACACGTCCCCGCTGCCCACTTTTTCCGTGCCCCCCCGCCCAAAACATGAGATACTCTTGGACTGAAAATTGCATATTATCTCAAGATCACACGGGGTGCGTGTCCCATCAGAAACCGCCGCAACGCCCCGTACATACCGCTAAAATGAAAAGCCAACCCCAAGACAGGAACTCCCATGGCAAAAACCATCCTAAGAAAAATGCTCCCTTTTCTCATTTTTCTCATATTCTGGGAGGGGATGGCCCTGATGATCCAGGCCAACCGACACGTGGCCTTTCCAACCCCCTGGGAGGTGGGCCGGACCCTCGCGGCCCTTCTTGCAGGCGCCCCGCTCTCCGAAGCGCCCCTGGCCCGACACGTCGGGGACAGCCTCCTGCGCTGGCTCACCGGCTTTGGTATCGCCGCCATCTGCGGCATCGGCTACGGCCTCCTCTCCGGGTGGTCCAAGGCGCTCCGAGACGCCACCCTTCCCATTCTCCATGTTCTGCAGCTGATCCCGGGCCTCGCCTGGATTCCCGTGGCCATCCTCTGCTTCGGCATCGGCGAGGCAGCCACCGTCTCCATGATCGCCGTCACCGCCTTTACCCCCATTGCCTTGAACGTTTTATCCGGGGTGCAGCAGCTCGACGAAACCTACCTGCGGGCGGCGCGCATGATGGGGGCCAAGGGAAATACCCTGCTCTTTCGCGTGCTGCTGCCCGGGGCCCTTCCGGCCACCATCAGCGGCCTTCGCATCGGCCTGGGCAACGGGTGGCGGGTCCTTGTGGCAGCCGAAATGGTGGTGGGCACGGGCACGGGCCTGGGCTACGCCATTATTGAGGCGCGCTGGACCCTGGACTACGCCTCGGCATTTTCCTGCATCGGCATCATCTGCCTCATCGGTCTTCTGGTGGAGCACCTCCTGTTCAAACCCCTTGAAGAGCGAACCATCGCCAGGTGGTACCTCACAGGCGACGAATCATGATCTCGTGTTGCGGCCTCCACAAAACCTACGGAACCAACGGGGCCTCGGGCCCGTCTATTTTAGCGGATGTCTCCCTCTCCCTTTCCCGGGGAGAATTCGCCTGTATCCTCGGCCCCAGCGGGTGCGGGAAGACAACCCTTCTCAACCTCATCGCAGGGTTCACCCACCCCACCTCCGGGAGCCTTCGTTTCCGCGATCAAGAGATCACAGGCCCCGGGCCGGAGCGGGGGGTCGTCTTCCAGGAGGCCACCCTCTTTCCCTGGCTCACGGTGCAGAAAAACGTGGCGTTCGGGCTTCATCAGATGGGACAACCCGGAAAAACCTGCGCCGAAGAGGCCCTGCACCACCTGGCGCTGGTGGGCATGGCCGACCACGCCAGGGCCTACCCCCACACCCTGTCCGGCGGCATGAAGCAGCGGGTGGCCATCGCACGGGTCCTGGCCTTAAAGCCTGACGTCCTGCTCATGGACGAGCCCTTCAGCGCCCTGGACGCCAACACCCGGGAGAGGCTCCAGGACGAGCTCCTCAAACTCTGGGGGCGATTCGGCCAAACCGTCGTCTACGTCACCCACAGCGTGGAGGAAGCCGCCTTCCTGGCAGACCGGGTCATCGTCATGGGCCCGTCCCCCTGCAACATCCGAGCAGACAAACCCATCAGCCTGCCCCGTCCCCGAACACGCTACTCACCGGAAATGGAGGCGGTTGTGCGGGACCTGAGACGCGAACTCAACGCCCTGCCCTGCTGCATCGGCCCCACCAGGGTCGATGCATGAATAAAGCATCCAAAAGCGATGCCTTCTATGGTTAAAGTGGGTGGAAAAAGCTTGCCTCCGGCGGCGAGGTGAGCCACCTCGAAAGCAGGTTGCGAATGCGCTTTCCCCTTCGTTCCTCAGGGAAAATCACATTCGCTATTGATTTTGATTGGTCTGAATCTGTTTTTTAAAGCCTGTTCATTAAATTTTTTAGAAGCTTAGCCGCCGGAGTTTTTTTCTCACGTTGACCGTGAAAGGCATTGCTATCTGAACCGTTAATTTTTATGCCAGCCCTTCCACAGACAACCGACACGACAAAAGGAACCATGCAAATGGCACCCACAGCTCTTTTCACCACCATCACACCACGGGGGCGATGCCCTCGCCCCCTTTTTCTGGTCCTGACCCTTGGGCTGTTGGTCGCCATTGCAGCCTGCACGGAAAAGCCGAAAACAGCCTCGGAGCCCATCCGTTTTGCCTTCCAGAACCGCATCGGCAGTGCCCTTCCCGTCATTGCGGTTGAAAAAGGGTTCTTTGCCGACCAGGGCCTTGACGTCAAACCCCTTCGGTTCAACAACGGGCCGGCCTGCGCCGAGGCCCTTTACTCCGGCTCGGCGGACTTCGGCACCATGGGAGACACCACGGCCATCATCAGCGCCTCCCGCTCGGAAAACCTCACCATCATCGCCAGCCACTGCACCGGGGAACACCGCCACCGCCTCATTGTCCGCGACGGCTCGCCGTACAAGACCCTGGCCGATCTCTCGGGCAAACGCGTGGGCATCAAAAAGGGGACCTCCACCTACGGGGGATTTCTTGCGGCCATGGCCGCCGCAGGCATGCCCGCCGGATCCATCACCGTAACGGACCTGTCGCCCTCCACCCTTCCGGAGGCCCTTGCCGCAGGCTCCATCGAAGCCTTTGCCGCCAGTGAGCCCACGCCTTCCATGGGAGAACTCAAGGGGGGGCGGGAGCTCATGACTTTCGGGGGGCTGGGAAACCGGTACCCCATCATGCTCCTGGCCCAAAACGAGTTTCTGACAAACCGCGAAGCCGACACCCTCGCCTTCATGGAAGCCCTGAAAACCGCCGAGGGCTTTGTCCGGGCACACCCGGAGGAGACGGCAGCCATCATGGCCCGGGCCACAGGGCTCCCACCGGAGGTAATGCAATCGGCCATGGAGCGGCACACCTATGCCCTCACCATGGACGCGCCCATCCTCTCCAGCCTCTCGGAAACCGCCGCCTTTTTAAAGGCCCACGGAAAGGTCCAAAAGGTGCCTGATTTCAGCACAGCCTCCACAGACCGCTACCTGCGCTGAAAAACGAATGAAACCACCATGCCTGAATGGCCGGAGACGATCCTCCGGCCCCGGGTATTCCGGCCTTCTTCCGTGCCACAATCCCCAAGGACATCAAGGCATTGCCTCACCCCGCCTTCTCTTTACTGATTTACTGAAAATAACCAGCCAAAATCGACCCATCATTTTTTTTCATCAAAGTCAAAACAAGCATTGACCAACAGTCAACTCATATGGTTTATATCTAACTAGGACAGCAAAAAGATTGCCAGATAACGCATTATGTTTGCTGGTTTTAATAGAAACCCAATTTCCTCAGAGTCCATACACTCTTTTTTCCCGACCACCCCTCGATCGCCTTTCGCCGTCGGGGCCGACGCTGGAAAAAGCCAAACCTGCTGTGAAGCAGGGACGGAAAGCCACGGATCTTCCCCGAAACGAAGACAGCCGGGTTACCCGAACGATGTCAACCGAAGGCCACCGGCCCCGCGCCGAGGCATCACCGACCGACATCCACGCGACAAGGCCCCCGGGTTATTCCTCGCACCGACTCCGTCAACACGCTGGGCAAAGAAGTGCCCCGGTTTGCTTTTTCCACAGCCTGCAGGATTAAAAAAGTCACGCACTTTTTTATAAACCGCACGATGATAAGGAGAAGAAGCAGACATGACACGGTTTCACAACGTCGCTCTCTTTGCAGGGATCCTCATCTTCCTGGCCTGCACCGCCCATGCCACGGAGCTCACGCACTGGCCCCGGGCAGAGCGCCACAAGCTCATCCGCCTCATTGAACGCAATGCCTACCAGGGAAAATTCGCGGTCTTTGACTGCGACAACACCGTCTGGTACCAAAAATTGGAAGAGTCCCTGCTGCCCTACCTGGAAAACAAAGGGCTCATGGGCCCGGAGGCCCTTGCCCCGTCCCTGAAAGTCATCCCTTTTCTCCCGGACGATACCCTCACCTCCTATGCCTGCAGGCTCTACGATATCGACAACAAGGTGGGCTCCCCCTGGATGGCCCGGGTCTTTGCCGGGTTTACATTAGAAGAGCTCAAGGGGCACGTGGACGATCTCTTTGCTCTGAACGGGGCCAGCATCCCCGCCAAACACCGGCGCAACGGCGAGCTCGTAGACGTTGAGGTGGAGGCGCCCCGGATCTACCCCGGCATGCGGGAGCTGATCAACGCCATGCAGGAAAACGGCATTGAAGTGATCTTCATCTCCACGGCCCTGGAAGAGCTGGTCCGCATGGTGGCCTGCGACCCCAGGTACGGCCTCAACATCAAGCCCGAAAACGTCATCGGCGTCAGCACCCTGCTCAAGGATCGCGAAACCGGGGAAATCACCACGGCCCGTCTCCAGATTGAACGGGGTCACTTCTTCGATGAGACCTACCCCAAAGCAAGGCACATGGCCATGGAGCTGACCCCCACCCTGTGGAGCCCCAACACCATGTATTTCGGCAAGGTCTGGGCCATCAAAGACTATATCCACCCGGTCAACCGCCCGGTTCTGGTGGCCGGGGATTCCCCCAACGACCACCCCATGCTCTTTGAGGCCGAAGAGTTCGGGGGCATCAAGCTCTGGATCAACCACAGGGAGGCCGACTGGAAGGCCACCAAAGAAGCCCGCAAGATCCGAGCCCGGCAGCAGCAGGAGGCCTGGCACTATCCATCGGCCAACAAGCGCTGGCTCATGGTCCGACCCGCCGATATCGGCATTTTGTAACTCCGCTTTCCCGGGGAGCCGCGCACTTATCCGGGCACCATACGTATGCCGTCCCCACACGGCATCCCCCCCGATGGTGCCATATCCAGTGCCGGCTCCCCACTCCGTCCTCTCCCCCACTTGAGTATGAATGGGGAGGGGACGGAGCCCCTTCCCTTGTATTCATAACCATCTGGGCTATTTTCCAAGACAATACTCAACAATACGCTCACAGTGGATAGCCGTTGTATTCAGAAAATGAATCCCACAACCGTTTTCCGGCAAAATCAGAGGTAGTTCCGTGCATCCCAAAATCAATGCATCGATGTCATGTTCAGCCACCATTCTGTCCACAATGGAAAGCAACTCCTGGCGAGTCGAATCTTTAATAATGCCTAACTCAATCTCTGCAAACAGTTTCCGGTGAATAAGCTCTCGCTCCTCTTTCGAAGGCACGATTACATTCATCCCTTTGCCAACAAACCGCGTCTTATAAAATCCCGTCTCCATTGTCAGCATCGTCCCCATCAGGCCAATATTTTGAAACCCCATCTGCTGAGCTCTGATGCAGGTGGTCTCAACGATGCTGAGCAACGGAACCGGGGACTTCGATTGGATATCGTCAAAGACATAATGGGGAGTATTGGACGCGATGGCAGCAAATTCGGCTCCGGCATGGTGCAAGGACACTATTTTATTCAAAAGCCAATCGGAGAGGTCTTCCCAGCGCTCAGCCAGCACAAAGGCCATGAGTTCATTGATATCGGCACCGTATATGATTATTTCAGGGTAATACAACCCGTTGCATTCCCCATTGAATGCATGGATGATCTTTCGGTAGTAATCCAACGTCGACTCTGGCCCCATCCCGCCAATCAATCCGATCTTATTTATGAGCACTCATCTCCTTTTATCAGTTGGGACAGAGAACCAGCTTCTAATGGCATTTTTCATGTGCTTCGAGGCTTTCTGGCCTGGACGCCCGCCTCCAAGGAACCCTATAAATTTAAGGGGTAAGTTCTACTTCAGATATAAAGCCCCAGCTTAATGCAACGGCATTGATTCACCACTCACTATTCACCTTTTCCCTCCCTTGCACATTCGTTCCTGCTCCTCCCTGTAAAACGACACAATCCGATCCACGGCCTTGTATTGCCGTTCCAAAAGATCCTCGATGATGGTTCGGAGGCCCCATTTCTTAAAATCGATCTGAAGACCGTTTCCTCCAGGGGCCTCGGTTGCTTCCAGTTCGGAAAAGAACACCCCCACAGATGTGAGGAGGCGATGGACGTCTTTGATGGCATCGCAAAGTTCAGTGATCTCCGACCCTGAAAACATGACGGGGCTGGATTGGCTGTCCGGTGAAGCCATGGTGGGACTCCTTGGTGGGTTAATAGTGAACGGAGAATAGAAAGTTAATGCCGCCGAATCAAACATATAGTATTGAAATATATAATTATTATCACATCAATTAAAAGTTCCAATTTTCCAATCATGAGGTGATTTATGACTACGCTAAAGAATCAACCGATATTTGGGCACAATCATTGAATTTCTATATCCATGCCAAATGTTCTGGATCATTTAAAAAAGTTCTGAAATCTAATGATTTTCAAAACCAGCACAAATATATTTCACAAGATGATTTTCCCGAAACACCATATCCGCCGAAAATCCTGGGATTCGAAATACGCATTTTCCGTTTCTATTGCAGCCTTCATGACTGACTCACGTTTCTCGAGAGGCGGTTCGCCTTGCCCATTGGCAACACAGGTCAACAATTCTGAGAGCCGATCAGCATAAAGTAATGGACTGAAGCCATCTGCCATGCTGTCATGCATTTTTATCATGACATAGCTATAATTTTCCTCTTGGCACGGCATGGCCCTTTGGTGACAAAAGGGCCATGCTTCGGATAGAATGTAAGGTAAAGTCATTTGATACTTAATGTGCGTTTCTGTGTCCTCCCTACAATGCTGCGACAGATCACCCGCTGTACGAAATCTGTTAGAAAAATCAAGAGATTCATCAATCAGGTGATTTAACACCAAAGTGTAAGGTTCATCGTCGAAGCAAATAGGAATTCGAAGATATCCCCCAATATTGTACTGAGTGCTCATCGGATTAATCAACTGACCGCAACGATACCGTTCTGAAAACTTGATAAATCCATCATCCCCCACTCATCAGCAGCGTGCGATGAACCGAAACCATGATCAAAAAATTACATCTTCATGTACCACGTAACCATTCAAAATATAGATAGATTTTACTGCAACAGACAGACCCATGCGATATCAACACAGACCAGAAACCCCCTTGAGCAAAACAAACGAACATCAGACATCGAATCGCCCCAAGGGCGAGAAAATGAAATAAAAAACCGTGAATTGCATTTTGTTTTTTTGAAACACCTGAATTTTCTGTGATAGCTGGCAGCAACAGCACTCTATTGCTTTGACCCGGACTTTTTCTCACTCCATAACCGGGCCAACGCCTCCACGACATGGAACCCTATCACCCACCCGGCTCAACGAATAACTTTATACGTTTAAAATAAAAGAACAAAACAACTCCAATAAGAAATTTATTGATCTTTTCCATTACTTAAAAAATTTACTCTTTCATTAATACGTATGTTTGGGTAAAAACAGATACAATAATGGTTGATATCGACCGTAACAGTTTTCCCTTAACCAGCATAAGCCAAATTACCGAATTAATAACAGTACATTGCACGAGCAATCCCGGATTCTTTCCGTATGAAAAAAACACATTTCAAATATGAAACCGTATCTGAACGAATTCTTGAAATGATTGATACAGGGGTGCTGATTCCAGGAGAAAAACTGCCTTCATTGCGGGATATGAGTGACAAAATGGGCTTGAGCATTGCAACGATCATGAAATCCTATATAGATCTTGAAAGGCTCGGGGTCGTTGAAGCACGGCCGCAATCGGGATTCTATGCCACCGGTCTTACGGCGCCTCAAGCACCGCTGCCGGAGAAGTCCTCCATACGACTCCAACCCACGAAAATCAACAAATCCAACCTTCACCGATCCATACTGAAGGCCATGTCTTCCCCGGATATCGTACCGCTTAACGGTGCGGTCCCATCGGAGGAGCTTCTCGCAGGTAAAGAGCTCAAGAAAATCATCAAACAGTTACTCAATACCCCAGGGTTTGAACTGATGCGATATGAGGAACCCCAGGGATCATTTCAGCTGAGAAACCAGATCGCCTGCCACATCAGCGACTATACGTTCAAAGCTGACGCCGAAAAAATCATCATTACAACCGGAGCAACCCAGTCCCTGGATATTGTCCTTCGAACACTCACACATCCTGGTGATACGGTACTGCTTGAGTCCCCGACATTTTTCGGATACCTTCCCCTCCTTGAATCCCTTGGGTTATACGCCCTTGAAATACCGACTGACGTTTCAAGCGGAATCGAAATCGATGATCTCCGAAAAGCAATCGATGCATATGAGGTCAAGGCATGCATACTTCAACCGGACTTTGGCAACCCCGTATCGTTTCGTTACCCAGACAAAAAAAAGAGTGAGATAACCGCTCTTTTAGAAAGTCGCTCGATTCTTTTGATAGAGGATGTCACCTACCGAGACCTCAGCTATGATCATCTTCACCTGAAAAGCCTGGCATCATTCGAGGAGTCCGGACATGTGGTCCAGGTTTCTTCGTTTTCCAAAACCATAGGGCCCGGTGGCGTTGGCTGGATCGTTCCCGGGAAGTATTACGAAAAACTGATGCAAACAAGATGCGCAAGTGCAATGAACACATCAAAACTGATTCAGAATGCGTTTGCCGAATATCTATCAAGCGGCCACTACGGGAGGCACCTCAAACGCATGAGTGCCGCTTTCAGTAATCAAACGACCACGTATCGGAATCATATCGCCACCTACTTTCCTCACGGTACGTGCATTACCAGACCCGAAGGAGGATTTCTTTTGTGGGTTGAGTTACCGCCAAGCATTGACACGGGAAAACTATACAAAAAGACACTTACCCGGAACATCGCCTTTGCTCCCGGGACCATCTTCACATCTCAAGAGAAGTACACCAATTGTATGAGAATCAATTGCGGATACCCCTGGAGTGATAAAATGGAACAGGCGATCAAAATAATTGGGGATACCGCCAGTCATATGATGGACACATAAAACCGATGGGAGCCACACCAAGGTCCCATGTCATCTTGCCACCACGGGAAAAGGCCCTCCTTCTTTACAGCCCGCCGCCTGGAGTTCAGCGTCTCGCCCCCGCCCACAAAAAAAAACACCCCCTGAAGCGATGCTTCAGGGGGTGTTGATAAGAGCCGCCTGTCTTCAGGCAAGGGGAGATTTTGACCTAAGCTTCGTCCACAGTAAAGGCCGCAATGGAGCCCATCATGGCCTGTGCCGTCTCTTCCATCTCGTTCATGCGGGCGGCGGTGGCAAGGCTGGCCTCGGAGGTATCGACGCTGATGGCACCGATGGATTCCATGGCCCGGGTGATCTTTTCCGATTCCTTGGCCTGCTCTTCGGAGGTCTGCGAGATGCCCCCGATGAGGATGGCAAGCTCCCCGGAAACATCCCGGATCTCCTCCAGCTTGGTGTGGGCGTCGTCGGCCCGCTGAGAGCCTTCCACCACCCTCTGGATACTGGCGTCCATACTGGCCCCGGCCTCGGTGATCTCCCCCTGGATGTTCTTCACCAGGGTGTCGATCTGCTTGGTGGAGTTGGTGGACCGCTCCGCAAGGCGCTGGACCTCTTCGGCGACCACGGCAAAACCCCGGCCTGCGTCTCCTGCCATGGCCGCCTGGATGGAGGCGTTCAGGGCCAGGATCGAGGTCCGGTCGGCGATGTCGCCGATGATCTGAACGATGTTGCCGATCTCCTGGGAACTCTCGCCGAGGCGCTTGATGGCCCGGGCGGTCTCCTGGACGTTTTCGCGGATGGCCGCCATAGACGCGTTGGTCTTGCTTACCGCCTCGGCCCCTTCACGGGCGCTCACCGTGGACTGCTCCGACACTTCGGCCGACTGCACGGCGCTGCCGGCAACGCGGCGGATGGTATCAGCCATGGCCCTGATGGCGCCGATGGCCCCTGTGATCTGCTCGGCCTGGAGGGTACTGGTCTCGGCCAGCTTTTCCGTGGATTCATGGACCACGCCCGAGGTTTCGGTCACGCGTCCCGCAGCGGTTTTTACCTCCCGGACCACCTGCCCGATCTGCTCGGCCATGAGGTTGAAGGAGTCGGCAATGGCCCCTGTCATGTCCTCGGTCACCTCCGCCCGCACCGTGAGGTCCCCTTCGGTAAGGCCGCTGATTTCCGTCAAGAGCTTCATGACACTGTCTTGAATGGCGTCACGCTCTTCACGGCTCTGGATAAGGGAGAGGGTGTTGTCGAGCATGGCGTTGAGGCTCTCGGCCATGATGCCGAGTTCGTCGCCACTCATGACATCGGCTCGGGCAGTAAAGTTACCGATACCGATCTCACTGAAGAGATTCATGATGTTGTTGACCGGCCTTACAACAATCCGCCTTGCCACCAGCCAGACAACGCCCAGGCAAAAGAGCACGGCCACCACGGCGCCGACGGAGATCTTGGCAATCAAGGCGTTGATGGGGGCTACGATCTCCGATTTTTCAACGGCCATGCCCACCACCATGCCGGTGGTGGGAAGCAGGGAGAACACATAGTAAATCTCTTTTCCGTCCGAAGCCCGCGCCTGTTCCAGCATTCCGCCTGTGTGCTCTTTGAAGAACCGGAAAAAGGCGTCGTTGTACCCGGGCTCATCATACACCGCAGCCCCCACCTTTTTGTCCCCGAACAATTCGCCGGCAAGGATCGTCCCCTTGGCACTGACAAGAAAGGTTTTGGCTGTTTGGTAGGGCTTGAGCTTTTTCAGGTTCACCTGTGCGTTGATCATGGACATGTCCACGGACACAACGCCTTTAAACGCCCTGTCGACGATGATGGGATGCACAATGGAGACGGTGGGCACACCACGGGTCAGATAGACATCCGAATAATGCATCAGGTCTTTTACATCGCTGCCGGCAAGCATCTCGTTGGCCTTTTTCTTAGGCACCTGATACCACCCCTTGGCGGTCTGGATACTCTTGCTGGGAACCATCTCGTCGCGCTTGAGCCCGTCTTTCCAGTAGTAGAACGGAAGAAACCGGCCGTTGATGGTATGCACGCTGTCCTCAACGTACGCCTCATCCTGACCGTCTGCGTTGGGCTCGTAGTTGATGGCAATACCGAAACAGCTGGGAAATGCCTTTACCCCTGCCTTGATCTGCTCAAGGGTCCCTTCACGGTCGCCGAAAACCCCCGTGGCCTGGGATATGGCCGTTGCCCGCACCATCTGCGCGGTGGCTGAAATGTCCGCCTCGGTGGACTGGGCCACACGCTGAATCGAGGACAGCATCAGCTCATGGCTGTTGGCAATAAGGTTAGCACGGTACGAGTTGATGATGGTCATCAACAAGGCCGCCATAACCACAATGATCATCGATACAATGCCAAAAGAGAGCTTGGTACCGATCTTGAGGCTCTGAAAAAACGATTTTAAGCGTTCCAATGCGCCACTCCTTCCTTGTCGTGACAGCCTGTGCACAGGAGGCCGTCAAAAAAGCCCCGTGTCATCAGGGGATATTCCAAACCGTACCCGTTCAATCAGAGCAGCGCCTTCACCGCACTCAGGTACTCATCGGTATCAAAGGGCTTGGTCATGTACCCGTCGGCACCCTGCTTCGTGCCCCAGAACCGATCGCTGTCCTGGGTTTTGCTGGTGAGCATGATGATCTTGATATCCTGGGTATCCGGGGCCGTCTTCAGCTGTCGGCACACCTGAAAGCCGTTTTTCTTCGGCAGGATCACATCCAGGACAATGAGATCGGGATGCTCTCCGGTTGCTTTTTCAAGGGCCTCTTCCCCATCCACGGCCGTGATGACCTCATACCCCGCCTCGGTAAGGGGGGTGGTCATAAGGATCATGTTCGTCGGGCTGTCCTCGACAACCAGAATTGTATTTTTTGCCATTGTTTCACTCCAGAATTACTCAAAAAAAACATGCACTGCCAACGCACAAAGCTGTCAGGGCGCCCATGGGCACCCCGCCGGTGGCCGGGCCCTACCGCTTCACAAACTGATCGATACCCTCTTCCTTCCACACCTTCAGCGTCTTTTCGTCCTTGGGGTTGATCTTCACCCCGATGGCGTTGACGGGAACGTCGTGCTTCTTCTGCACATCAATCCAGTTTTTCTTCACAGAGTTGTCGATGGTCATGATAAAAAGCCCTCCCTTAGTCTATTCCTGGGTTCTCATAGCCTCCGGCAGGCCTGCCGGAAGACAAACACTTAAAAAAATCTAACAAACAGAGTCCAAACAACATCAACGGCTCCCGCCGGGGCCATCGGCTTCAGGCAAAATCCGCCAGAAGCGCCTCGATGCCCTTACGGGTGAACGTCTCCGGGCCTTCGGGCCCCACCACGGAAATCGCCACATCCCCCAGGGCACGGGCAAGATCACCTCCGGCCATGGCCGCAAGTGCCCCTTTGTCCACGGAGTCGATGGCGGACAGGATCTCCTCTCCGGAGAGAAAGCGATCGAAGTAAAAAGCCTGGGTGGCGAGCCGGCTCATGCGGGTGCTGGAGTTCTCCGAGGAGATGAGGTGCTGGGCGCGCAGCTGCATCCGCGCCTTCCACAACTCCTCGTCGGAGACCGGGTCATCCCCTGAAGCCAGCTTCCACAGCTCCACCAGCACAAGGCAAAGGACCTGGGTGAGGTATTCCGGGGCCGTGCTGCCCTCAATCACGAACATGCCGTCATCGGCGTAAGCGTGGTATTCCGAGCCGATGCGGTACACCAGGCCCCGCTCCTCCCTCAACCGGGCGTAGAGCCGGGAGCTCGACCCGCCGCCGATGATGCTGTTGAGCAGGTGAACCCCGTAGCGGCCCTCGTCCGCATAGGGCAGGCAGCGAAGCCCGATGGCAAAATAGGCCTGGGACACAGGCACATTCTCCACCACCACCCCGGGTGCAAAGGACGGCAAGGGGGTATGGGTCTTCTCCCCCGTGCCGAGCATCCGCCAGAAGGCATCGCGCACCTGGGAGAGAAAATCCCCATGGTTCACGTTGCCCGCGGCCGCCACGATCATGCGGTCGGGGAGGTAGTACCGGTGGACAAAATAGATCAGGTCCGCACGGGTCAACCGCCGGACCACCTCAGGAAACCCCGCCACGGGGCGCCCCAGGGGGTGACGGCCCCAGACATGGGATTTCAGGGCGTCGTGGGCGCGGGACGACGGGATGTCGGCGGCTCCGTCGATCTCCCGTAGGACCGAGTGTTTCTCCTTCTCCAGGGCCTCTTCAGGAAACACGGAGTTCAGAAGAATGTCTCCCATGAGATCCAGGGCATAGGTGGTGTAATCATCCAGGACCGTTGCGGTGTAACAGGTGTAATCCCGGGTGGTGAAGGCTCCCATCTGACCGCCGGACTCGTCCATCATCAGGGCAATGTCCCGGGCGCTTCGGCTTCCCGTGCCCTGGAACATCATGTGCTCGGCCAGATGGGCCAGGCCGTGGCTCCCCAGGGGTTCGTCCCGGGGACCGGCATCGACCATGATCCCCACGGACACGGACCGGGTCTCGGGCATGGACTCCGTCACCACACGGATACCGTTTTCAAGCGTCGTGGCAGAATACATGATTCAACTCTCCGCCCAGGATGTGTTCGAGATGGGGCACCACAAGCAGCCCTTCGTCCCAGCGGTACACGCCCTTCACCGCAGGCAGCCGGGCTTCGTCCAGGTAAGCCCCCGCACACAGGGGCTCTGTCCGGGGCGCATTGCCGAGCAGCCTGGCCCCCGGGGCGATGCGCACAAGGGCTCGTTTCCAATTATCCGGCTCGCCAGACGAACCCGTTTTGCGCACCACAAGCATGCGCGTGCCGTTGTACCCGCTGGTGTCCCCGGCAAACCCAAGGAGGGTCTCAAGGGAAAGCACCGGCAGGGCAAGCCCCCGCCAGCCCGATATCCCGCTGACATACGGCGGGGCAAAGGGCACCCCGGAAAACGCAAGGGCGCCCAGGATATCCTCCACCTGGGAGATGCCGAACAGAAAACTCACCGCCTCGCCCCCGGGGAAGGTCCCCACGGCAGGTGCCAGGATCAGGGATCCCGAGGCGGCTGCTTTGTACTCACTCACATCCATGGGTCTCTCTTTTCATTCAAACGAAAGAGCCTCCGGCGGCCTTGCCGGGGGCTGAACTTTTAAAAAATTTGATACACAGATCTTAACAACACCGATTCAGGCCGGCTGAATCAAACGCCCGTCCGCAACCTGCTTTCAAGACTCTGTCTCCATACCCTCCCCAGGGCCGGTCACCAGCTCTGAGACAATCTCTGTCATCATGCCTTGGACCACACGGCGGACCACCTTTTCCAGCAAGCCCGGGGTGATGGCTGCCCCCAGCTCATGGGAGAGGGGATCGGGGGCCAAAAGATCCGGCGGTTCAACCTGGTCTACGACGGGCCACTCACCTTCGGGGCCCACCAGGGACCCGTCTTCGGACGGATCGCCCCCGGCCATGGCCGCCAGATCCACCTCAAAGGCGGGCTCGTCGGCCAGAACGGAAAACACCATGTCGGGAACCTCGGCATCCCCTTCAAAGGGAAAATCATCGGGCACAACGGCAAACGCGATATCCGGAGCCCCGGCATCCTCTTCAAAGGGAAAATCATCCGGAACAAGGTCGACCTCGATGTCGCAGGTCCCGGCATCCGGTATATCAAACGGCTCTGCCGCGCCTGGGTCGGCGGCGGGCTCATCCGGCACGGGGGCCTCTGTTGCAACCGGGTTTAAAGAGGCCCAAAGCACCGCCTGTTCCACGGCATCGGGGCTGATCAGGGGAACCCAGCCCCCGGGACCGTGCAGGACCTTTGGGAAAAGCGCCTTTGCAAGGCCTGTAAAGACCGGTGGCATCTCTGCCATATCGGCATCGGAGCCCTCCATAACCTTGCCGACCCGATCCACGGACAGGGCAATGATGCCGCTTTCGAAGCGAAGGATCACGGTTTTGGTGCCGGGAGAAGCATCCCGACAGGAGTCGCCCGTCCCAAAGAGATGGGAGGCGCTGTACAGAGGTACCGCCTCCCCACCGTTCAAAACCGACCCCAGCCGCAGTGCCGTTTGCCTGCCTGCGTGCTCCGGGCTGCCCTGGTCGATGGAGACCACCGAGGTCATGTCCACACCCAGGTTCAACGGCCCCACGGTAAACGATAAATAGGAATGCATCTGGCCCCCTTTCCGGGTCATCTGGCCACAGCCGCCATCAGGTCATTGTCAGGCTCTGGATCAGGTTGAGAAATTGCCTGTTGTCAAAGGGCTTCACAACGTACCCGTCGGCCCCCAGGGTCCTTGCCTTTTCCCGATACTTGGCCGTGGATCGGGAGGTGAGCATGATCACCGGAATGTCGCGGTACGCCGGATGGGACCGTTTCGCCCCTAAAAATTCGTAGCCGTTCATGCGGGGCATCTCAACATCCAGGATAATCACGTCGGGACGAAGGGAGGATAGTTTTTCAAGGGCCTCCACCCCGTCCCTTGCCGAGGCGGTTTTCCAGCCCTGGTCCTCCAGCAGCCGGGCAACCACCTGGCGGACACTGACGGAGTCGTCCACAATGAGGACCTCAAGAGGCGCCTCGGCCGACGGGGTGCTGGCCAGAGCAGCGGGGCGGGTCTCACCGACCTCGCCGTCCAGCAGCTCCCGGACGTTGAGGATCGGCACAAGGCTTCCGTCCCCCATGACCGTGGCCCCTGAGATGCCCTTGACATATTGCAGGTGACTGCCGAGGCTCTTGATAACGATCTCCCGCTGGCCAAGGAGGGCATCCACGGCCAGGGCTGCCGTTCTCTCCGGCGACTCGATCTTGAGCACAAGGGGCCTGTCTCCCACGCCCTTTCGGCTTGCGTCCTCATCGGTTATGCCCAGAACCCGGGATAGGTGATAGAGGGGAAACACCTCGTCATCCACCCGCACCGACTCCATGGGCTCATGCAGCATGTTGGCCGGATAGACCCTCAAGATATCGCTGATCTCATTCAAGGGGACGGCAAAGGTCCGGCCCGCGGCCGTACAGAGAATGGCCCGGGTCACGGCAAGGGTCAGGGGAATGCGCACGAGAAGGACCGTGCCTTTGCCCGCTCCGGAAGATGAGATGCGCACTGAGCCCTTGAGCTCCTCGATGTTGGTCTTCACCACATCCATGCCCACGCCACGGCCTGAGATCTCCGTCACCTCGCCCCGCGTGCTGAACCCCGGGGCAAAGACCAGGGAGACCAGCTCGTCGTCATCCATGGCTGAAGCGTCCACCCCCGGCATGGTCTCCGCTCTCCGGCGGATGGCCGCAAGGTTCAGCCCGGCCCCGTCATCCCGGATCCTGATGAGCACCTCGTTGCCCTCCCGGGAGGCGGAAACGGCGATGACCCCGGTGTCGGGTTTGCCCGCCTTGCGGCGGGTCTCGGGATCTTCAATGCCGTGATCCACGGCATTTCGAAGAATGTGAAGGAGGGGATCGGCGAGTTTTTCCCAGATCACCCGGTCCAGCTCGATGCCTTCCCCGCGGATGGTCAGGCGCACCTTTTTCCCAAGCCTGTCGGTCACCTCCCGCACCGCCCGCCGCATGCGGGTCGTGATCACGGACATGGGCGCCATGCGGATGTGCATCAATTTTCCCTGGAGCTCGCTCAACAGGACCCGCTGCCGGGTGACATACCCCTCAAAATCGCTGTGGAGGGTCTGCATGACGCTGTAAATCTCCCCGATGTCCACCGCGGATTCGGCAAGGTCCCTGAGCATGAGGTTGAATTCGGAGTAGCGGTCCAGCTCCAGGCTGTCGAAATCGCTGAACGGGTCTGCGCCACCCGAAGCCGCCTCAACAGCGCCCGCCCCCGGTTTTGCGATGGCCTTAACTTCATAGCCCACCTGAAGGCTCCGGGAAGTCTCCCGCAGACGCGCCCTGGACAGGTCCAGTTCCGAGACCGTCCCCATCAGGGCGTCCAGCTTCTGGTCAAAGGAGCTCAGGGCGATAATCTGTTCGGAAGCCAGGTTAACCAGGTCATCGAGCTTTTCCATGCCCACGCGAAAGGTCCCCGAAGGAGCGGACGTTCCGGCTGGAAAGACCTCCTGGGCAACCGTTTCCTCCTCCTCGACGGACAGGGAGTCAAAGATCCCTGCGCTCTCCTCCGGCGGCTCATGGCCCGCGCCCTCCGGCACGGGGGCCTCCCCCGCCGGGGAGGCGCCGCGAATGCGGCGAAAGGCCGTGTCCAGCCCGTCCATCTCATGGTCCGCCACCCGGGAGGGGTCTGTCAGAAAAAGGGCCATGATGTCCGTTGCTTTCAAAAGCACGGCCACCACGTCCGGCGTAATCTCCGAAGCCTCGTCGTACAACCAGTCCAGGAGATCTTCCACCCGGTGTGCCCAGGCGGGCAGCGCGGTCATGCCCACAAGACTCGAAGCCCCTTTGATGGTGTGCACCGCACGGCGAACCTGCCGAAGCCTCTCCTTCTCATCCGGTCCCATGGGCATGGCTTCGGTCACCCCTGCTTCAAGGGCCTCCAGATTCCGGTTGATGGACTCCACATGCTCTTCCACCTCGTCGTTGAACACGGCAAGGATCTCGGGGGCCACCCCCCTCGGGGCATCCTCCCCGGAAAAAGCCCCGGCAGGACACACCGGCTCCTGCACAGGAAAAGGGTCCGGTCCCACCGGGGGCTCTTCAAAGGCAAAGGGGTCCACATCCGCCACATCCCCGGGCAGGGGCATCCCCTGAAGGCTTTCCTCACCCAGGGGATCCTCTGCCAGGAGCAGGTCCAACGCATCATCCTCTTCAACGCAGAGGGCGGGCTCCGGAGCATCAAGGGGCGCCTCGGAGACGACATCCTCCCCGAGGTCTTCAAAAAACAGGGCCATCACCTCGTCATCACCGGCTTCGGGCAGGCCCCGCAGGCGCCTGAACACCACCACAGAATCGGCCACCATGGCAATCTCATGGTCACGTCCCGTCACCTGGCCCCGGGCAAAGGCGTCGAAACAGCCCACCGTCTCTTCCATGGCGCCAAGGAGGGGGTCATCCACGGACAATCCCCCTTCCATGGCCTCTTCAAGGGCTTCCTCCATGGGTGCAGCCGCATGGCTGAGGGCCACGAGCCCCACCAGGGATGCTGCCCCGTGAATGATATGGACCAACCGGTGAAGCTCCTGGACCACCTCCACGCGATGGGGCTCGGCG
This sequence comes from Desulfoluna spongiiphila, assembly GCF_900101345.1. Lineage (GTDB taxonomy): Bacteria > Desulfobacterota > Desulfobacteria > Desulfobacterales > Desulfolunaceae > Desulfoluna > Desulfoluna spongiiphila. The sequence goes on from NZ_FMUX01000003.1 coordinate 297,681, forward strand.
GACAGGGTCTTGATTCCGCTTCGAAGCAACGGAATATACGTTGTCACTTCATCAATAAACCCACTGACAATGCTGCTGTTTTGAGATCCCACGATACAATACGTCCCCCATGTTGACTGTCGTAACGGCCCCGAAGCTCACGATAAGCCCCTCATCCTTGCCCGTTCAAGCCTTTCGGAAGCTGTTCATCCGGCTTGATGTGAGCAAGGCCTTCACATCGAGAAGGTAGAGCAGCGAGTCGCCGGTTGCGGCGACCCCTGCGAGGTAAGGCGTGATGTCCCCTTTCGTAAAGGGGTTGGAAGAGACCGTCCACTCCCCTTCGCTCAGGGAGGCAATCCCATCCAGCCGATCCACGCGAAACCCCACCTTCAGGTGATGGGTCTGCAACAGGATCATGCTGCCGCCTGCGGGGGGGGCCGAGGGGCTCCTCCCGAAAAATGCCTTTAAATCGACGATGGACACCACGTCCCCGCGAATGTTGCTGATTCCCGATACCCAGCCGGGAAGGTTCGGCAGCGGGGTCACCCCGGGGAGCTTGCCCACTTCAAGGGCGTGTTTCAGGGGAACCGCAAAATGCACCCCGTCCACCCTGAAGCGGATATACGGCTCCGACTCGCCACCCCTCTCCTCCGGGTCTCCGGCCCCTTCGCCATGGAAGGCACGCTCAGGTTCCGCTGCCGTCATCTCGGCCAGAAGCTCCTCCAGAGGAGGCGACCCTTCGTTGCCCGCCATGGGGGCGGGCCGGTTGCTCTCTTGATCGTCCATTCGTAAATCATCCCGTTTTCGAATACTGGGCCAAAAGACCTTATGCCCGTGCGGGTACGCGACGGGTCTCTTTCGGGGCCCTAAATATGCTTGACGATGGCCTGTAACAAGGCATCAGGGTTGAAAGGCTTGGTCAGGTACGCTGCGCTGCCTGCGATCTTTCCCTTCATGCGGCTCATGAACCCGTCCCGGCTGGTGAGCATGATGACGGGGATGTTCTTGAGGTCACGCTTGTTTTTGATAATGGAGAGGATCTCGTATCCGTTCATCTTGGGCAGGATAATGTCCAGCAGGATCAGGTCCGGCGTCTCCTCACTGAGCTTGCTCAAGGCCTCCAGGCCGTCCACCGCCTCGATGATCCGGTACCCGTTGATGTTCAGGGTCGCCCCGATGACCTTGCGCGTGGTGGCGCTGTCTTCCACCACCAGGATCGTCTTGCCGTCCCCCGCCACGCCCGCCTGCCGAACGCTCTCCATTCCGCTTTCATCCGAGACCTGCTGGGCGGCCATCCAGGTAAGAAACAGCTTCAGCTGATCGGAAAAAAACGGCTGGTCGCCTGCCAGGGCCACGGTGTCGTTGAGGAGTTCTAAGGTGCGATCCGTATCCTTGATGTTAAAGTGGGACATGGCCATGTAGTACGAAGCATAGAGATTTCGATGCGCCTCCCGCTCCAGAACCTGGGAGAAACGCTTCACCGAGGCATCAATGACATCGGAGTTGCACGGGTGGTTGCCCGGGGCAAGGCAGGTTCGGGTAATCAGGAGCTGCAACCCGCAGTCCGTACACTGGATCGCTTTCATGTTCAAGGGGGCCCAGCAGAAGGGGCAGCGCTTTACACGCTCATCGGTCACCGCGCTTGCGGCCCGTTTAAACCGCTCTTTCTCCGCCACGATGACCCCGTCTTCCGGGGCCAGAAACTGGGCACGGTCAATGGCCCCTTCGATGCTCTTCAGGGAGCCTATGGTCCGGGAGTACCACAGCCAGGCCCCGGCCAGGTTCTTGTTGCGATTCAACAGCGCCACCAGGAGCTGCTGCCCCCGCTTCAGCCGGAACCCTTCGACATGGGCCACGGCCTCTTCAAAGATCTTGCGTTCCTTGTCCCTTGCCTCTTTGGTCTCGTCGTTCATCCGCTTGCCTTCAAGCAGCAGCTGCATCATGGATGTATGGATTCGCCTGGGCTTGTTGCAGAACTTGATGATCTCGATTTCAGGGGTCTCCCAGGCGATCAGCTCAAGGGCTGCGGCGTGTCCTTTCAGCTCCCGGACGGCGGCGTCGACAATCTCGCCGTTTGTAAAATAGAGGTACCCGACCCGCCCCTCGGACCTGAGCTTGAGCGACCAGGTTTCCTGGTTCATCTCAATCATGGTCACCATGCTGTCCAAGGAAAAACCCCTTACGTAGTCATGCGAAGTACCGGCCAAAATCACCACCTTAATCAGCACCCTGAAAGATGCATATTCTTGTTGTTCTTCAACGCCACGGAAAGCATGCCGCAGTCCCCCCCGCAAAAAAACCGCACAATGCTTCGCGAAAAACAAAAGCAGGAAACGGGCCAACCCTGTCATTTTCTCAAACCGCACAAAACAAGGAAACAGGCGTCCCCGGGCAACCGGACAGATTCACATGACTTTTACTCCTTTTCAGCCAGACCACCCTCCATCGAAATGCCCAAAGCCCGCCTGCCCGGCGTGCCTTTCCCGGGGCTTGAGCCGCGGCCTCGGGCCGTCAGGATTACACTAAAGTGAACAACCGTCCGAAAAACAAAACACCCCCCTCGGTATTTCCTATTTTTCATAAAACAGAACACACCCCATTTCTTTTCACATTCCCTGTTTTTACCCCAAAGGACACACCCATTAGGTATGTCCGGGTTGCTCTGGATCGCCAGCCCCCGGGGATTGTTCACAATCCCGGATACCCCACAAGAAAGCACAATTATACGACGCGTATATCGGTGTAGTATCAGGATCATACCGGAGGGTAAGTCATGACACGAGCAATGGCTCCCATTGACAAAAGGCACAAAAAAAGCCCCATGCTGATCAGGCAGCATGGGGCTTGTTTCTTTTCTTTGTAAAAAACGACGCATCCCCGGAATCGGTCGCGGGGCCTGGCAGTGGGACCACGCGTGGTCCCCTGGTTTTAGTGGGTCAGGATCTTGCTGAGGAACAGCTGCGTCCGCTCGTTTTCCGGATTGGTGAAAAAGGCCTCCGGGGTGTTGGTCTCCACCACCACCCCGTTGTCCATGAAGACCACCTCACTGCCCACCTCCCGGGCAAACCCCATCTCATGGGTCACCACCACCATGGTCATCCCCTCCCTGGCCAAATTCATCATGACCTCCAGGACTTCGTTGATCATCTCCGGGTCCAGGGCGCTGGTGGGCTCGTCAAAGAGCATGATCCGGGGCTTCATGGCCAGACCCCGGGCAATGGCCACCCGCTGCTGCTGACCGCCGGAGAGCTGGGAAGGGTACGCATCGGCCTTGTCGTGGATCCCCACCTTGGCCAGAAGCTCCATGGCTATCTCACGGGACTCTTTATCCCCTGTTTTCCGAACTTTTTTCGGCGCCAAGGTGATGTTGTCCAGAACCGTCATGTGGGGGTAAAGGTTGAACTGCTGGAACACAAACCCCACCTCGGTGCGAAGCCTTGTCAAATTGGTTTTCGGATCATGGACGGCCATGCCGTCCACCACAATGGACCCCGAGTCGATGGGCTCCAGGCGGTTGATGCAGCGAATGAGGGTGCTCTTTCCCGACCCGCTGGGCCCGCACACCACGGTGACATCCCCGGCTCCCACATGAAAATCGATGTCCTTGAGAACATGCAGGTCCCCGTACCACTTGTTTACTTTATCAAACTGAATCATCCGCCATGCTCCCGATGGATTTCTCGCACCGCCCCTTGGCTGTCGGGCCGTGCTCTTCGATTCTGGTGTGGTGGCCGCGCAAAAGTCAAACGGGCCGGTCTCCCAGAGACACCATGATGCCCTTCACCGTGACAGGGAAGGGACCCGGCCGGGCCTTGTGCCTGTGCCGGTGACTTTTTTATGAACGCCTCATTTTTTAAAGGAAAGATTGTTCACGACAATGAAACAAAAGTCAATCATGAAGACTCAGGCCCGCCATGGGCATTGCCCCAGGGGACCGGAGATAAGCCGTCGGGATTCAAGACCCCGCCCGTACCACAGGGATTTTCTTTCAAGGCCCCTTTTGTGCTATAGAAAAAATCAGGTTCTCCCGGGGACTTTCGCTCCGAGACGATCACCGGCCCTGTTGGCCGGGGCCGTTCGGCAAGAGCCCCGCCCGGCGTCCACCCCATGCAACGCAGGTGCGATATGAAGCGTCAGTCGTCCCTTAAAAACCGTTTTTTTGCAGGGGCCTCCGCCATCCTGCTCCTCTTCTGCAGCGTGGTCTCCCTTGCGGAGTACGCCTGGCTCTCCGACCAGGTGGAGGAGCAGGCCGCCCACAACGCCGCACGCCACCTGGCAACCGCCTCGGCCATCCGCACGTACGCCAAGGATGTCCTGCGCCCTGTCATGGAAACCGAACTCCCACCCAACCGTTTTGTCATCGAATCCATGTCCACCTCCTTCATCTCCCGCGAGATCATGAAGAACCTCAACGAAAGATTTCCCGAGTTCACCTACAAACGGGCCGCGGACAACCCCCGCAACCCCCTCAACCGGGCCGACACCTTTGAAGAGGAACGCATTGCCTGGTTTGACAGCCACCGCGGGGAGACTGGCTGGGAAGGGATCATCACCCGGGACGACGGCACCCACTACGTCAAAATGGAGCCCATCAGCGTGGAGGCCTCCTGCCTGAGGTGCCACGGAGTCCCTGAGGACTCCCCGCGGGAGCTGCGGGAGCGCTACGGGGATGCCGCCAGCTACGGCTACGCCGTGGGGGAGGTGGTGGCGGCCGACACCCTTTATATCCCCATGACCCACTACCGCATCCAGATCAAGGAGAAGGCCTGGGGTGTGTTTATCGTGGGCTTTCTCGCCCTCTTCTGCCTCATGGGGCTCTTTCGCCTCCTCTTCAACCGTACGGTACACAACCGCCTCTCCCACCTTCTTGAGACCTTCTCCCGGTTGTCGGGAAGCCCACGTGGTACTCCGGCCGGTCCCCTGCCCCCCGGCGATGAGGTGGACCAGCTGGCCCTGGCCTTTGAAGAGGCCGCCGAAGACCTGGAAGCAGCCCACCACGACCTCACCCGCTCCGAAAGCAAGTACCGGCGCCTTTTTGAACACAGCCCCAACGCCATCCTCCTCTTCGGGGCCGACGACCGCATCACCGACATCAACCGGGCAGGCCTCTCCCTGTTCAAGCTGGACTCCATGGCCGAAGCCTTTCTTATCGAGGCCTTTCACACCCTCTTCTGGGACGGACGCGATGCCGCGGCCGTGGATGCACAGATCAAGGAGGGGCTGGTCCTCTACGAAAAGGAGCTCTCCATGGTGGACCGCTTCGGTGTCCGCATCGACACCCTTCTTACCGCCACAGGCCTCTTCGATGCCGCGTCAGGGAACTACCTCGGCATGGAGATGGTCTTGCGGGACATCACCAGGCAAAAAAAGATCAACGCCCACCTTGCCCAGACCGAAAAGCTCGCCTCCGTGGGCCAGCTCGCCGCAGGCTTTGCCCACGAGATCAACAACCCTTTGGGGGTCATCAGCTGCTATGCGGACCTCATCGACAAGCAGGTGGAGGGCAACGACCAGCTCAAGGAGGACGTGGGTGTCATCACCAAACACGCCTCCCTCTGCACCCATGTGGTGGAATCCCTCCTCAACTTCGCCCGGGTCAACAAACCGGAATTTCTCATGCACGACCTCCACGGCATCCTGGACGATATCCTCTCCATTTTGCGCCACCGCATGGAAAAAAGCAGGGTCACCACCCAGACCCATTACATGGCCACAGGGGTCGAACTCCCCCTGGACCCTGAAAAAATCCGGCAACTCTTCATGAACCTCGTCATCAACGCCATCCAGGCCATGGAGGACGGGGGGACCCTCACCCTAACAACCCGCCTCGTGGATGCCCGCCACCTGGAGGTGACGGTGGCCGATACAGGCAGCGGAATCAGCCCCTCGGATCGGGCACGCATCTTCGAGCCCTTTTTCACCACCAAGGCAAAAGGCGTTGGCACCGGCCTCGGCCTGTCTGTAAGCTACGGCATCGTCAAGCAACACGATGGCACCATCGACGCGGACAGCACCCCCGGGGAAGGGACCCGCTTTGTCGTCACCCTGCCCCTGGGGACAAAAAATACAAAAGGCGTACCTCCGGCGGGCAGGGGATAAATATACAAAGCGTAGCGGCAAGCAGCTTTCAAGGTGACTCACCTTGCCGCCGGAGACAAAGGATATAAAGTAAATGGAGCGACGTGAAACCATCCTCATTGTGGATGATGAAACCGATCTGGCACGGGGCCTGTCCCGAACCCTTCAGATGGCCCTGCCCGTGACTGTGCATACCGCAGCCAGCGGGACAGACGCCCTGGGCATCCTGAAAAAAGAGCCCGTGGACCTCATCCTCAGCGACATCAGCATGCCCGAAATGGACGGCATGGACCTTCTGGAGCAGATCCTGGCAGGCGATGCCACCCAGACCGTCATCATGATGACCGCCTACGGCACCATCGATGTGGCGGTCTCCGCCATGAAAAAGGGAGCCTGGGACTTCCTCCAGAAACCCTTTGCCTCGGACACCCTCGTTCGCATGGTCACCAAAGGACTGGAGCGCCACCGGCTCCTCAGGGAAAACCGCGAGCTCACGGCCCGCCTGGCCGAGACCTCGGGAAGTCCCATTGTGGGAAACAGCGCCCCTATCCGACACACCCTGGACACCCTGGACATGCTGGGACGAAGCGATGTCACCGTCCTCATCCGCGGTGAAACCGGCACGGGCAAAGACCTTGCCGCCCGGGCCATCCACGAGGCCAGCAGCCGCAAGGGAAAACCCTTTGTCACCGTCAACTGCCCGGCCCTGCCGGAAGGGCTCCTGGAGAGCGAACTCTTCGGCCACAAAAAAGGAGCCTTCACCAGCGCCGACACCGACAAGGTCGGCCTCATTGACCAGGCCAGGGGAGGCACCCTGTTCCTGGACGAAATCGGCGATCTCTCACCCGGCCTCCAGACCAAACTCCTGCGGGTCCTCCAGAACCGGGAGATCCGACCCATAGGCGACACACAGAGCCACACCATCGACGTGCGCATCCTGGCCGCCACCAACCAGGCCCTGGAGTCCAAGATCGACGACACCTCGTTCCGTGCCGACCTGTTCTACCGCCTCAATGTCGCCACGGTCACCCTCCCATCCCTGCGCGACATCAGGGAAGACATTCCCCTTCTGGTGGAGCACTTCCTCTCCAAAGCCTCCCGTGACCTGAAACTCCCCAGAAAACAGCTCTCCCCCGCCCTCATGGCCTCGGTCTGCAGCCGCCCCTGGCCCGGCAACACCCGGGAGCTGGAGAACACCCTCACCGGCTGGGTGGCCCTCACCCCGGGCGACACCATCGACCTGTGCGAACTCCCGGACACCCCGTCCCATGCCGACACCCAGGACGATCCCTTTGCCATGCCCTACCTCGACCAAAAGGACAACATCATCGAATCCTTCACCCGGGACTACCTTCACCGCCTCTTCTCCGCCACCTTCGGCAACGTGGCCCTCTCCGCACGGAAAAGCGGCATCAAGCGCCAGTCCCTCCAGAAAATCATCCAGCGCTACAACATTGATGTGGAGTCGTACAGGAAATAAAGAGAGCGCCTCTGGCGGCAAGGTGGGGCACCTGGGAACCCCATGGCGAATGCATGGAGAATACCGTCATACGATCGATTTCGGAGCATTCGCGTGACGGGTGAAACCCGGCTACTGTCTCTGCAAGAGTGGCCTGTTTCATTCGTCTAAAAACATGATGCGGGGGCCTTACGGCCCGCTGGAGGGAGAACGGATTACCCCAGGGAAAGGGGAGGTAGCGATGACAAAAACGTCCCGCCGGATCTACAAAAAATAAGCTGGGCGATATAAAACCCCATTTTCAAAAAACCTATCAAACAAACACAATTCTATAACATACCGATAAATAGATGTTTCAGAAAAAAAACCACTAAACAAAGCCCCGTCCAGTCAAACAACAGTCAAACAAATTCAAAACGATCATTCAACCCAGCCCGGAAGATACTTTCGAGCCTTACTTCCCACGCTCTCATCATGGCAACGAATCAGGCCCGAGGTGATGGCATCTTTTATAATTCGTGAGGCCATGGCGCTGTTCTTGTCTTCGATGCCGAACCGCTCCCTCAGCGTGGTATTGGTCATAAAATCCCGTTGCACATATTTCAGGCAGGCGTGGAGATAACAGGCTCGAATGCGATCATCTTTGTCCATATCCTTAAATTCTCGGTGGGAAAAAAGGACGGCACAGGTATGTTCGTCGGTGGTTTCAAACAATGGTGCAGGCAGTTGAAACACTTCGGTCTCAAACACGACTTTATCCACGCCACTACCACGCTCCTCGCAGACGCCAATACGGCGCATGAACGAGGCCAACGCTTCATTGCGTGATTTGGGGGGACTGTCGAGAAACCGTTCGGTCTTGACCAATGGAAGTCCGGGGTTGGTAATCTCCATGCGATGGTCGAAAATTTCGACCATGGGTGCGGTACCGGTGGCGTGAAAATCCTGGTGAATAATGGCGTTGGCAACGAGCTCGCGAATGGCCAGTTCGGGAAACATGGGCACGTCCTTTCGAAAGGCCTTGCCGATCACTTCATTACTGGGCAGCAGGTTAGTGACAAAGCCGATGAGCCCATCAAACCCTGCTGCATAGCCCTTGGTCCCCTCCTGCTCTCGAACCGTTTCGACCCGGCCTTCCCCTTTATACAGAACAACCCTCAAGGCTTTTCGTTTCAAGGACCGGAAATCGGCCAAACGTTTTGCAAACAATACCGCTCCCAAGTTTGTAATATTCCACGAGCCTCCCTTTCCGGCCGCAATCATCTCATCCGAGGCCAAGGCGTCCAAAATACCATTGCGGCCTTCGGGCAAAGGAAGCCCGAGCAAATCGAAATAAGTCGGATAGTCCAGCAGCTTCAGAACATCCCCTGCGGAGACATGCTCTGCTGCGATTTCGCGTTCGAAAGGGGTTTGGTCAAACACCCGCCACAGCTCTCGCTCTTTCTCGGGATAATCCTTGAGCCTCTTCTTGTAGGATCCGACACGGATAAACTCTGTCCCCTTAAACTGCACGGGGTGACGAAAAGCCGCTCCGATCTCCAGCATCACAACCGTTTTTTGGTCCACCTGAAGTGAATGAAAGCGAAAATTGATCTTGGGCGACAGCAAACGCAGCAGCCAGCTTTCCAGCTCTTCACCGCCCACACGTAAAGTCGCCGGATCAAACGTCGTGCCCACCACCCCTTGCGAGGCGTCGTCTACCCCCCAGACCAGATAGGCATGCACCTTTCCCATCAACGCCGCACTATTAGCCAGAGCGGAAAGGTACTCGCCGATCTCCTCGGGATTGCCGTTGTTGCGTTTGAACTCCACCCACTCGGTTTCCATGGGAAGATTCCGCAGTTCGTGGAGCAGGCTCAACAAATACTCGGTGGATCGATCAACGGTCATCGTCTCAAAGCCTCTCAAAGGATACGGAATATCTGGATGCAGTTATGTCAGATACCGGCGACTCTCATTGTAAAAAGTCCTTTACGCCACAGACACCTGACCGTTCATAAGCATGGGAAGAAGCCAGTCTCGTAGACGAGTGAGGTATAAATTTTCCATGCTTCGCTTAAATACCATGTCGTTATACTTTGAAACAATTTTGTCTTACTCTTTGGGAAGTCCAACTGTCGGATATGCCACGATCAGCGAATACAAATCATCTTTAAATAATTAAACCAAAAGTAGTCCCTTCACTATTTCTTCGTGCGAAGATTTGTTTGAAATCACTGTTGTCCAAAATAGGGTTTGACCGGAGGTAAACCGGTGAGAATTTAAAAAGAAGCTCCTTATAAGACATGGTTAAGTTTGCAAACAAAGACCTCGCCAAACAAGGAGCATACCAATGGTACGTCATTCCAGCCTTTTCAGTCAAATAGTAGGTTTTTTGACCGTAACGAATTTGCCCGCTTAGTCTCAGTTCACGGAGCTGAAAGAAACTCGAAAGGCTTCAAATGCTGGGATCATTTTGTTCCCATGCTTTTTTGCCAAATAGCCCAAGCAAAAAGCCTCCGAGAAATATCCGGTGGTTTGGCCTCGGCCAATGGTAAGTTGAGGTATCTTGGAATGAAACAATCCCCAAGCAAGTCGACACTGTCATATGCAAACCAGAAACGACCTTGGGAGATGTGTCGAAGTCTCTTCTATCAAACCCTTAACAAATGCCAGTATCTTGCCCCGACGAGGCATAAATTTCGATTTAAAATCAAATTATTGTCACTTGACAGTTCAACGATTTCCCTTTGCCTGGGGCTGTTTCCATGGGCAAAATTTCGAAGAGCAAAGGGTGCAGTTAAGCTGCATCTTCTTTTAGACATGATGGTTACCCCCCAAATTTTATACATATCACAACAGGTGGCACGCAGGATGTCACCGTAGCGAAAAATTTAAATATCGCCCCAGAGTCAATAATGGCAATGGATAGAGTTTACAACGATTACAAGCTTTTTTCTCGGTGGACTGAGGGTCATGTCCATTTTGTAACGAGGACTAAAACCAATGCCGCTTATCGAGTCGTGGAAACAAGGACGATTCCAAAAATTTGAAACATTATCAGCGCCGAAGAGATTGAGTTCACAGACAAGAAGTCTTATGAAAAATGTCCCCATCGACTTCGAAAAATTATCGTCTTCGATAAGGACAATGACAGGTACATCGAGCTCCTAACCAATCATAGGACATTTGGAGCGACTACGATTGCAGCCATTTATAAGGACCGGTGGCAAATTGAGCTGTTCTTCAAAGCGATAAAGCAGAATCTGCGGATCAAAACATTCGTTGGAACCTCTGAAAACGCCCTGATGATAGATATTTGGACAGCACGTATCGCTATGTTGATCATCAAGTTCCTTCAGGCAAAATCAAAGTTTGGCTGGTCAGTGTCAAATCTGGTTGCCTTTTTGAGGTGGAACCTGTTTACACACCGGGATTTGTGGGCCTGGATAGATCAGCCATATGATGTGCTACCACTTGAACCTTTGTCAGTACAGTTAATGCCCCCATTCACGTGAGTTGGACAGCAGGCAGAATAATGGAGCCTGTTCTTCAAAAATTGAACAACATCTAATAATCACAGGTACCTTTCGAAGAAAATTACTCTTTGAGAGGCTATTTTGGTCAGTAGTGATCTCCGGTCTCTTTTACGCTGGACAATACTACCCAAAAACAGATAGGAGTTCACTATGGCAAAGTATGATATCTTCGTCATCTTGTGAAAGAAAATAAGATCACCGCGTCTCTTCTTGTTCCTATGTCATACCCCGCCACAAAAACAGATGTTCCGACCATCCGACTAAACACACTCAAAGCAAACGCCACCTTTAACCACGTACAAAGAACCAAGAGCATAAAACTAAGCCCTCCTTTCACATCAAGAATTAAGCAACACCCGCCCTACCCCCTATTACCTATGACCCATTACCTATTCCCTGCCCCCCCAGGACGGCAGGTGCCCCCTCCGGGCGGCACCCCATCCCTTTCCCCGGCACAATCCCCGGGCAGCCTCCCCTGCCGCCGGTTTTCATCAAAAAAGATGATGATATCCATTCATTGGTCTTGCGCCCCCCGAAGGGGGCACCCCCTGCCCCTCCGCCACACCCATCATTATTTTTTATCGTTTTCATTCCAATAGCTTATGCATTCCACCCACCACCCTGGCATCCCCCTTGCTCTTATACCGGGCATGGATCTTTGCCCTGGGGCGTCTTCCATGCAGGAAACACCCCGGGGCGACCGACATGGATCAGGGAGTCCGTGTCACGCATTCACACACCTTTTGCAAGGGACCTGTTTAGTTACCATTTGGGAGGAAAAGAGAAATGACTATAGAAACAAGCGATAATATCGTCTACGACAGCGGCAAAGGGCGCCTGTCCGACCTGTGGAAAAAAGAGGATTACTGGGCCATCTGGCTGGGATTTGCCCTGCTTCTCGTTGGGATGATCATATACTTCCCCAAAGGGGATGACGCCATCAAGGCCAAGATCGACAAGGCCAACGCCACCCTCACCCAGGAGAGTGAACGGGCACCGTTCAAAACCATTGAGTGGCACACGGCCGTAGACGCCAAAAAGAAACTCAAGGCCACCTCCAGCCCCATCGGAAAAGCCATTAAGAAAGTCACCAGCAAACCCCATAAGTGGAGCGGCAACCCCATTTCCGCCTTTTACCTGAGCGCCGAAGATGCCAAGGCCCTCTCCGCCAAGGGGATGGTGAAATACGAGGCGGGCAAGGCCAAGGAGGCCGCCGCCCTGGCAGCGGCCAAAGAGGCCCAGGCCAGTGCCGCGGCGGCAAGCTTCGGTGACACCATGCTCAACGCAGACGCCGGCAAAAAAATCGACGACTGGCGCTCCATCCACGCCAAGACGGGCAGCCTCAAGAAAAAAGCCAACGTCAAGCCCTACAACCTGCTTCCCGGCCTCATCGGCTTCATGGTCTTCCTCACCCTCTTCTTCGGCGTGGGCATCTACGTCATGGGCGACTCCTTTGCAAAATTCGCAAAGGCCTTCTGCTTTGTCTTCGCCGTGGCGGTCCTGGCCTACGTGGCCTCGGCCAACGCCACCATGAAGCACTACGGCATCGGTTACGCGGCCTGGGCCATCCTCTTCGGGATGATCATCAGCAACACCATCGGCACCCCCAAGTGGGTCATGCCCGCGGTCCAGACCGAGTACTACATCAAGACCGGCCTGGTTCTCTTAGGGGCCGAGGTCCTCTTCAACAAGATCCTCTCCATCGGCATCCCCGGCATCTTTGTGGCCTGGGTGGTGACCCCCGTCGTCCTGATCTCCACCTACTGGTTCGGCCAGAAGGTTCTTAAGATCGAATCCAAGACCATGAACATGACCATCTCCGCGGACATGAGTGTCTGCGGGGTCTCGGCGGCCATCGCCACGGCCTCGGCCTGCCGGGCCAAGAAAGAGGAGCTCACCCTGGCCGTTGGCCTCTCCCTGGTCTTCACCTCCATCATGATGATCGTCATGCCCGCCGTCATCAAGGCCACGGGCATGGACTACATCCTGGGCGGTGCCTGGATGGGCGGCACCATCGACGCCACCGGCGCCGTGGCCGCAGCCGGAGCCTTCCTCTCGGAGCGGGCCCTCTACGTGGCCGCCACCATCAAGATGATCCAGAACGTGCTCATCGGCCTCATCGCCTTTGGGGTGGCCATCTACTTCGTGGCCGAAGAAGAGGCCGCCAGCGGCCGCAAGGTGGGGCTCATTGAGATCTGGAACCGATTCCCCAAGTTCGTCATCGGGTTCATCATCGCCTCCATCCTCTTCTCCACCATCTACACCTCCATCGGCAAAGACCTGGCCTACGTCATCATCGACCACGGCGCCATCCGGGGCCTCTCCAAAATCGGCCGCGGCTGGTTCTTCTGCCTGGCCTTTGCCAGCATCGGCCTGGCCACCAACTTCCGGGAGCTCAAAGGGTACTTTAAAGGGGGCAAGCCCTTGATCCTTTATGTCTGCGGCCAGACCCTCAACCTGACCCTGACCCTGATCATGGCCTACATCATGTTCTTCCTGGTCTTCCCGGAGATCACCGCCAAGATCTAAAAGGGAAGAGAAAAAACAGCCTCCGGCAGCAAGGTGTGCACCATTGAAAGCAGGTTGCCGGAGGCAACAGAGACAAAAAAGAGGAGAAAAACATGGATCCCAACAGCAGTTTATCCAAACGGATCGGAGGCCTTCTGGCAAGCATCGCCGGTTGCCTTCTCATGATTTACGTCATCGGTCCCTGGCTGGACAGCCTGGATGCCATCAAGCCCCTGGCCGACTTCATCGAAGAGCGGGACATCAACGCCAACGCCTACTACTACACCGAGGTGGCTGAATTCTCCGATGCCGAGCTCAACATGAAGAACACCATGACATACATGCCCAAATAACCCCGCCCCTGCCGGGCGAAAAATGTATGCATCAAAACGAAAAACGCCCGCTTGGCAAGCGGGCGTTTTCTGATTTGCAATCCCAACGGGTGACCGTGGTTATTCTTTGGCTTCCGAGGTGTTGATGGGGCCGGAAAAAAGAATGGGCGCCACCTCCAGGTTTTCCGCGTTCATCATGGAGGCGATGCGCTGGAGGGAGGAGAGCAGAAGGGTCTGTTCCCAGGATTCAAGTTTGTTGAACCGGGTCACAAACTGCTCATGGAGCAAAGAGGGCTTGTTCCGGATAATATCGAGGGCTTTTTCGGTGGCGGCCACCAGAACCCGTCGTTTATCGGTCTCCCCTTTTTTACGCTTCAGTACCCCGTTCTTCTCGAGGCGTTCGACGATATTGGTCACCGTGGCCTGGCTGAGACTCACTTTTTTGGCCAGGCTCCCGATGGAAATCTCTCCTTCCCTGGCGATTACCTGAATCACCACGAGCTGGGGCCCGGTCAGGCCGTATTTCTTTACAAGCTGCTTTGAGTGCAGGTCCGTGGCCCGTATGATCTGCCGCAGGGAGATCAACAGGTCATAGCAGATATCATGGTCATCAACCATCGGTTATGCCTCTCCATAATAAAAGTGATCATTCCACATAAAATCCCTTCTATCAGCTCTCATGGGGCTTGTACAGAACCCACCTGTTTTTCCCGCCCGCCTTGGCTTCGTACATGGCCGAATCCGCCTGGTTGAGCAGGGCATCCACCGTGGTTCCGGCCTCCGGAAACACCCCGATACCGATGCTCGCGCCGATGGTCCGCTCCCGGCCGGCCGCCTGGAAGGGCCGTGAGAGGACGGCCAGAACCTTTTCGGCCACGGCCACGGCATCGGCAGGCTCCCGGACTTCGGGAAGAATCACGGTGAACTCATCTCCCCCGTGACGTGCCACCATGTCCGACTCCCGCACGGCCTGGCGCAAACGCGCCCCGGTTTCCACCAGCACCTCGTCCCCGGCCTCGTGGCCCAGGGTGTCGTTAACCGATTTAAACCCGTCCAGATCGATAAAAAGCAGGGCGCACCGGACGTGGTAACGCCGCGCCCGTTTCAGGGTATGCCCAAGCCGGTCAAGGAAAAGGGCGCGGTTGGCAAGGCCGGTAAGGGTATCGAAATTGGCCATCTTAATCAGGGCCCGGCGGTCCATGGCCTGACGAATCCGCGCCTGGGCCAAAAGAAAGGCCGGCAGGACAGATGCCAGAAAAAGCACCCCGGCCATGCCCAGGAGCTTCACCAGAAACCCCCGGCTCTCTTTCAGGAGCTCGGTTTCAGGCACATAGGAGAGAAGTTTCCAGTAGCAACTCCCCGTCACTCCGGAAGGGGGGCTCACCGTGCCCGACGGCCGGATGGTGGTCCCCGTAAAAAGCCCCAGGTCGGTCATGCCCTGGTACTCTTCCGCCGCCGACAAGGCTTGCCAGGTGTCTGGAAAACGGGAGACGATGGTTCGGTCGCCCCGTCCCTCGCGCATAAACCCCCACTCGTCATCCGGCTCAAGGCCCTTCAGCCAGTAGCCGTTCCTGTTCACAAGGAGGATCTTCCCCCGGGAGAGCTTGCTCAGTTCCTCAAGCTCGGACAGAAGGTGCGAGCCCAGGTAGTTCAGGACCACCACCCCCCGCTTGCCCCCGGAAAGATCAAACACCGGGGTTCCGAAGCGGATCATGGGCTTGATGGGCTCTTCCACCTCGCCGTTTTCCATGTTGAGGTCCATGGGGGAGACAAACACCTCCCGGCGATTGAGGGCCAGGGAACTCCGGACATAGGACTGCCCCTTTTTCGACTGCAGGTCGGCATCCGGGACCACCACAGGCCGACCCTCCGTGTAGTTGACCCGGCACACCTCCATGCCGGCGGCGTCAATGAACCGAACCTGGTCGTAGATGCCGCGGTTGCCGCTGAAGGCCACGTACTCTTCGGTGATCATCGACCGATACCCGGTATCGTGGGTTTCAAGGAGCTGAATCAGCTCATTTTGCCGTGCCAGAAACAAAAGGTCGGCACGGATCACCTCCATGTTCCGGAGGATCATCTCCCGTTGCAGGTCAACGTTGTGCCTCTCCACAACCTTCACCCGGTAAAGCAGTTCGCGTTTTTCCCACTGGTAAACCCCGGTGACCATTCCCATGAGCACCAGGGCAATGCCTGAAAGAATCAACAGAAAATTACGATAGACAACGGCCGGTATTTCACCGCGCAACATACAACCCCCTCCCCACCATCCATGATGCGTGTCCTGCCTTTCGGATCGGGCGTCCCCCCCGGAACCCCAGACCCTTGAATCCGCTGCCACGGACCCATCACCGCAACGAAGCGGCCCGAGACGCCAGATTACCACGAAAAACAGCGGTATTTCCATGGGGAAGTGTTCAAGAAAGTGACACGTAATGAAAGGGACCCGGTTCTTGGGACTCGGAATGGCGGTCAATTTCTGGTAGGGTGCGGGAGCCGGGGCAAAGGGTGCCAATAAAGATACGCCGTTAGGAGGATATGGTCGAATGGGAAGATTCGGCCATGAAACGTATCGTGACCGCCTGTTTCACCACATCAACAGACGGTCGGCAGCACCCTTTGCCCCTTGATCTCCAAAGGAAGGGGGAAGGGAAAAATCAGGCCAGCATGGCTTTGGCCAGTTTGCTTGCGGACCCGGCATCGGCGGCATAGGCATCGGCCCCGATCTCATCGGCGAAGGACTGGTCAACGGGCGCCCCGCCCACCATGATCTTCACATCCCCGCGCAATCCGGCTTCGCTGATCTGCTCCACCGTGGACCTCATCATGGGCATGGTGGTGGTCAAAAGGGCCGAAATCCCCACGATGTCCGGTTTTTTCTCCCGAATCACATCCAGAAAGGTGTCGGCCTCTACGTCCACGCCCAG
Organism: Desulfoluna spongiiphila; assembly: GCF_900101345.1. Classification (GTDB taxonomy): domain Bacteria; phylum Desulfobacterota; class Desulfobacteria; order Desulfobacterales; family Desulfolunaceae; genus Desulfoluna; species Desulfoluna spongiiphila. The sequence continues at coordinate 314,482 of NZ_FMUX01000003.1, forward strand.
GTCGGTGACCTCGAATCCGGCGCTCTCCATCATCATCACCACCAGATTTTTCCCGATGTCATGCAGGTCACCCTTCACGGTACCGATGACCACCTTCCCGGCCGAAGCGTTATCGTCCTCGGAGAGCAGGGGCTTCAACACCTCCACGGCGGCTCCCATGGCCATGGCAGACATCAGGACCTCGGGGATGAACATCTCCCCGGTCTCCATGCGGCCCCCCACCACGTCCATGCCCGCGATGAGGGCCTCAGACAAAAGAGTTCCCGCCGGTATGCCCTCGTCCAGCGCGGCCCGCACATGGCCCACAAGGGCTTCGTCATCTCCGGCAATGAGGGTATCGGTAATAGTTTTCAGGTCAGCCATAATCATTCTCCTTTTGTAACTATTCAGTTCAAAGTAGCCTCCGGTGGCCCTGCCGGGGGCTAAACTTTTGCCTGATCGTATGAAAAACGGGCTTAACAAACAGGTTTAGAAAATTCTTTTTAAATGAATTCCGCTTTAAAGGCGGATGTGATTTGACCCGAGGAACGAGGGGCAAAACGCATCCGCGACCTGCTTTCAAGGTGGCACACCTTGCCGCCGGAGGCAGCTTTTTCGACGCTGAATAGTTACCTCCTTTTTTCCGTAGCCTTATAAAGAAATCAACCAAGATGCTTTTCGACAAAGGCCGAGAGGTCGCGTTCGAGTTCGGGCTCCAGGGTGGACTCCGGGCAGGCGGCAAGCCGCTCCTTGTAGATGCGGTTGGCACGGACCATGGCGTCCTCTTCGCCCTGCTTTTCCCACTTTTCATGATTGTTCCAGTCGGAAACCGTGGGGCGCCAGGCCGTCCGGCAGTTCTTCATGGTGGTGGGATGCATGAGAAAAGAGCCCTGGGGACCGATGGTGTCGATGAGCTCTGCGGAGAGGTCGGTGTGGATACCGTTCACGCCCTCCATGAACCGGAGCACCCGGCTGATCATCTCCTCGTCCATGATGAACTTTTCAAAGGAGTTGGTCATGATGGAATCCAGCACGCCCAAACACTCGTTGATGACATGGGCCCCGCCCAGCATGCACTGCATGAGGTTCTGCATGGTCTCGAAGCCCGCCTGGGCGTCCGGAACCTTGGCGTCGTTGAGGCCTGCCATGGTGCGGGTGGGCAGGTGGTAGAGCTCTAAGGCCATCTGCAGGTTCACGATGTTGATAAGGTGGGACTCCGGCGAGCCCGTCACGTACTGGGCGGTCATCATGTTGGGCACGGCCGTGGCCGGTGCATAGATCACGCCCGCGCCGGGGGTGACCATCTGGCTCAGGACCAGGCCCGAGAGGATCTCGGCGTTCTGGAGCACCGCGGCCCCCAGAAGGCTCATGGGGGCAGAGATACCGGCCAGGGCGCAGGAGAGCACCGTCACGGGCTGGTTGTGCCTGGCGTAGGTCATGATGGTTTCAATGGGCTCGGTGTCAAAGGCCAGGGGGCTCAAGGGGTTGACGCTGGCGTAAATAGCGGGGTGATCGGCAAGGAAACCCTTGCCCGCGGCCAGCTCATACATCGCAAACATCTCTTCAATTTCACGGGCCGGCTGCACGTTACGCTTCAGGGGCTTGGTGGTGTGCTTGAGGGTTTCAAAGAAAATCCGCAACGGCCGCTCTTCCGGGGGCACATCGTTGGGTTCCACGGGGATCGCCCCGGAGATGGTACACACCGGACTCTGATGGGCCAGCTTAAAAAAATCGATGAGGTCCGACATGGTGGAGGCTCGGCGCCCACGCTCCATATCGTGGGTAAACACGCACCCGTTGCTCGGCTCCACGTGGGTCCGGCTCTGACCTTCGCCAAGGGTGACCGTGGTCTCTTTGTCCCGCCCCCACAGGGTAATGGACGACGGGGCGCTCTCCAGGGATTTCTCCAGAAGGGAACGGGGAATCTTCACCCGGTGCCCGTCCACCTCGGCCCCGTTCTGTCTGAAAAGGGCCAGGGCCTCGTCCGACTTGAACTCCACCCCTGTGGTCTCAAGCACCTGGACGGTTGCTTCGTGAATGCGGGCCAGCTCATCTGCGCCCACCACATTGATACGGTTTGCCAATGCCATGTCCTTGATGTCTCCTGTCACGCCGCGGTATTTCGAGGTATCAAGGCGAAGGGGCGCGCCTCCCCTCCGCCCTTGTGTTGTCAAAGGGATTCATCCGGTCAGCCGAAGGACCCCGCCCCCGCACAGGGAGTGCAAGGCCCGACGTTCCGTCCGGAAGAGGCTGCGTTAAGCGGCCTGTTTTGCCTCCACCTCTTCCAGGACTTCCGGAGGGGGCTGAAGGGCCGAGACACACCGGGTCTCATACCGGTGAAGATCCTTGATAAAAAAGTAACCGGCACCGAGCATGATAAACAGCAGGGGAAAGGAGGTAAGAACCGCCACCGCCTGCAAGGGCTTGAGCCCGCCGATAAACATCAGGCTGATGGCCGCCACCCCGTTGACCACAGACCAGAACATCCGGTTCCAGCGGGCGGGCTCCTTGTCCATGGGAAGTTCCTTGGTGCTCACCGTGGCCAGGACGTAAGACGCAGAGTCCAGGGTCGTGGCGCAGAAGATGAACATCAGCATGATGAACAAAGGCAGCATGATCTGCCCCAGGGGAAGGGCCGCGATGAGAGAGGCAATGGTCTTGGCCGGACCACTGGCCGCCATCATGGCAGTCATGGACTCGGCGCCGTTAAGCTCGATGTACAGGGAGTACCCGCCGAAGACACCGAAGAAGACGGCACAGCCCAAGGGGCCCCAGACGAGGACGGCCACGGCCATTTCACGCAGGGTGCGGCCCTTGGAAATCTTGGCAAGGAACACGCTTACAAAAGGTGAGGCTCCGAGCCACCAGGCCCAGAAGAAAATGGTCCAGCCCTGGGGCCAACCGCTCTCTCCGGCGGTATCGGTCCACATGGACATGCGGATGACGTTGTCGAAAATCATGCCGAGGCTGTTGACGAAGGTGTTTAAAATCCAGCTGGTGGGCCCCACCAGAAGCACGGCGGTCATGAGGATAAAGGCAAGGACCAGGTTGAAGTTACTGAGCCTTTTGATGCCCTTGTCCAGGCCGAAGTAGCAGCTGCAGCAGAACATGATGGTCCAGATCCCCACAACGATGATGTCCAGGGTGAGGCTGGTCTCCACGCCGGTGAATTTTGCGATGGTGGCCGACAGCATGGGCGTGCCCAGGCCTAAAACCGTCACCACGTTGCCGAGGATGGCGAACATGATCAGAAGGTCCACGAACAGCTTGAAGCCGGGGCTCTTCACGTGCCCTTCAAAGGCGGCCCCGATGCTGAGGCGCTTGGTCTTGCGCTGGTAATACGAGTAGGCAATGGGCACCCCGAAAACAGCGGTAAGCGCCCAGGGCACAAAGCCCCAGTGAAAAATGCCGTAACAGGCAGCCCACTCCTTGGCCGCCTTGGACCCCACTTCCAGGCCGAAAGGAGGACCCTGCATGTAGTAGATGGGTTCAATGAAAGACCAGTAGATCAGGCCGGTGCCGATGCCACAGCAAAAGAGCATGGCCACCCAGCTGATGTTGCCGAATTCGGGTTTGGCATCCTGGCCGCCCAGACGCACATGGCGGTAGGGACCGAAAATCAACCAGAGAAAAAAAATCACTGCGGCCACCGCAAAGAGCATAAAGGTCCAGCCCAGGTTGCCGGTGATGTACTTCCGGATGGTGGTCAGCACCACCAGCGCCTTGTCCTGAAACATGACGATGGGAATACAGGTAATCAGAGTCACCACCAGCGCTGAAAAAAACAGGACCGGTTCGATCTGTACGGGTTTGTCCGTCGTGTTACTCAATGTGTCAATCCTCCTTGATTGGTTGGACTTCTCAGAGCCCCGAAAAAAACCGGTGACACAGCCGTACCGGCTGCTGCATGTCGTCACACACCGGCGGCACGGTCGTGGTCCCGCGTCACCATAAAAATGACCGAACCTTCCACCTGACCGGCTTGTTTTTCCCGAGCGCCCTCCCTTCTCGCCCACAACGTCTGTGTGCTCGTGCCAGACGCTACGCCTCCCCCTTCGGCCCCGTGCGGGCATACGTTCAGGGGCATTGATTCGCCCATAGAAACAAACGGCTCAACACCCCATGCAACCTGAATCGGGATGTGGGGCCTCCCCCACCTCCGCTGCCCGGATTTGCGCCCCGGGCCCCCCCTGAAACTAAAATACCTGTGTGGCACAATGCCACACAGGTATTCGTTTCGTTCAAGGGGTTGCAGCGCAGAAACTGCATGGCATTCCTGCCGCTTCGGGCTCGGTTCGAGAAGCGTCGCGCGATAAACGTGTGCCACCCCGTCCGCCGGCTCCACGCAGGGCAGGCATTGGGCTAAAGCGGACTGTGGGCTATGTGGTTGGATGTTCATCATGAGACGTTCCCGATTCGTTCCCGTTGTTTGCGACCCCTCGGCCCGCCACGGAACCCCGCCTACCCATTCGGGTGCAGGCCGGACAGCGGGCGGAGAGGACAGGGACAGACAGTAAAACAGGCAAAACACCGCCCCTGCCCCCTTCTCCGGTCGGCATGCTGACCGGGCCGTACAGAGCTCACCCGCCTTCGTGGGCGAATGCCTCAAACGGCTCTGTTCGGACTCAAAAGCGTCCCGATCATGCATGCCGATTCGTGGTACGCGCTTCCTTACATGTACCCGCTTGTTTTTGCATGGAGTGTGCCACTTCAGCCACAAAGGTAAGTTATTGAGTGGGAAATTGAGTGAGAAAACCTTGTCAACCATGGCTTTCCCCCTGCTAGAAAAAAGGGTGAGGCGCACCCGGACCGTCCCCCCTCCCCCACAAACGAGAGGGTAACCTCAGAACGCCCCCTGACAATTCTTCAAATCTTTCGAAAGAATGCAAAACCCGGTTCACCCGATAAACGCATGCCAGGAGAATACACACCTTCCAGGCGTACAGAGATGGCTCGCCCTTCGCTATGAAGACATGGGACTTACGGGAAAGGAGCCATGCATCGGTGAGATAAAAAAGGAATGACTGAGGAATAAAAAAGAGGGACTACCAAAGCAAAGCGGAAACAGTGGCACAGCCTGCGGACAAGGGATGCCCCCCCGGCCCCCAAGCTGTGGTTGGAATGAATTTCGTTTTAAAGGCGGATGTGCTTTTCAGGGAGGCCACCGTGCCTCCGGAGGCAGCCAAGTTCAAGATGCCTCCGGCAGCCCTGCAGGGGGCCAAATTTTTGAAAAGTCTTTCAAACAGGCCCTGATTGTTAACCACGGGCGAAGCCCATCCGCGAATGTGATCCGCCCGAGGAACGAGGGCTGGGAGCATTCGCAACCCGGGGTTCAGGGGATCATCCCCTGGCCACCGGAGGCAGGCTTTTACCATAGAAGGCAATGCGGGCCATTTCAGGTGTCTCCCCTGCCTACTCGTCGGGCAGGATTTTCTTGCGCTGGTAACGGAAGGTGTGGTGGTTGAGGTTGAGCAGGCGCGCCGCCTTGGACTCGTTGCCCTTGGCCATCTTCAGGGCCTCTTTGAAATAGAAGGTCTCCATGGCGGTTCTCACCTCCTGAATATCGATGCCCGTGGGAGGCAGGGGGGCAAACCCCGTGGGACCGGACTCCATGATCTCCCCGCGTCGCACCTCTTCAAGGCCCAGGTCTTCCACGGTGAGTTTCTCGCCTTTTGCGGTGAGCACCCCGCGCTCCATCATGTTCCTGAGCTCCCGGACGTTGCCGCTCCAGCTGTAGATGAGGAGCCGTTCTTCCGCCTCTTCGGTCATGCCGGTGACGGTCTTGCCGAACTTCTCGGCAAAGGTGTGCATGAAGCTCCGGGCAAGGATCTGGGTGTCCTCCCGCCGCTCGTTCAAGGAAGGCACGTTGATCTTGATGACCCCCAGGCGGAAGTAGAGATCCTTTCGGAAGGTCTCTTCGGTGATCATCTTGTCCAGGTCCCGGTTGGTGGCTGAAACGATGCGGGTCTTTACCTTGCGTTTCACGGTGCTGCCCACCTTATAGAACTCGCCCTCTTCCAGGAACCGAAGCAGCTTGGCCTGGGTATCGAGCCCCATGTCCCCCACCTCGTCGAGGAAGAGGGTCCCGCCTTCGGCTGCCTCGATGAGGCCGGTCTTGCCCGTGGTACTTGCCCCGCTGAAGGCTCCCTTCTCGTATCCGAAGAGCTCGCTTTCAATGAGCTCCTTGTGGATGGCCGCGCAGTTCACCGTCACAAAGGGCCCCTTGAAATTGGGGCTGCGGTAGTGAATGGTGCTGGCGATGAGCTCCTTGCCCGTGCCGGTTTCGCCCAGGATCAGCACCGGGGTGTCCGGGCTCTTGGCCACCATGGCGATGAAGGCCATGATGTCGTGGATGGCGTTGCTCTCCCCGATGAAGCAGGGCATGTTCTCGGTAAGCTGCCGCTCCTGAAGGGCCCTCACCTCTTTTCTCAGGCGAATGGTCTCCAGGGCGTTTTCAATGGTGTTCTCAAGCCCCTCCATGTGAATGGGCTTGATGATGTAGTCGTAGGCACCTTTTTTCATGCAGGTGATAACGGAGTTGATGTCTTCGTAGGCCGTGATCATGATCACCAGGACATCCGGGTGGATCTCCTTGATGCGGCCCAGGGCCTCGACCCCGTTCATACCCGGAAGCCCGATATCCATAAGGATCAGATCGGGCACCTCTTCTGTCACCCCGGCAATGGCAGACTCCGCGTCGGAAAACCCCGTCAGGGTGTACCGATCGGACAGGGCCAGGGTAATGCCCTCCCGGATCGTCTCCTCATCATCTACAATAAATACTTTGTAATCGATCGTCATCATCGCGCTGAATCGTCCCTTGTATTTAATCGGTGCACTCACCGGTTCGTATCATTCATTCCCGGGCTCGCCATGGCCTGATCCCAGGGGAAGGGCCACCACAAACCGGGCCCCGCCGCCCTCGCCCTCTTCCACCCGGATGCTTCCACCGTGGTCGGTAACGATGCGGTGGCAAAGGCTCAGGCCGATGCCCGTGCTGTTGTTCTTGGTGGTAAAAAAGGGTTCGAACACCCGGTCCCGAACCTCCCGGGGCACCCCGGGGCCGGAATCTTCCACCTGAAGGATAATCTCGCCTGCGTCCCGGAAGGTGGAGATCCGAATTCGCTTCTCCCAAGGCCAGGCCTTCAGGGCGCTGGCCGCATTGGTCATCAGGTTGAGCACCACCTCTTCAATGAGCTGGGGTTCGGCATAACACCTGGGAAGGTCCTCATCCAGCCGCTGCTCCACATGGATATTGCTCTTGGTGAGCGTCATCATGGACAGGGCCAGGGCCTCCCGCACCGGCTTGTTGATCTGGGTCGGCACGATCTTGGGCTCACACGGCTTGGAAAAGTTCATCACCCTGCGGATCACCGACTCAATTTTCCCCGATGCGGAGCGGATCTGCCGAAACACCGGCTCCATCTCGTCCATGGCGCTGCAGGAGGCCACCCTCTTTTCCAGGGTGCTCACATAGATATTGATGCCCGACAAAGGGTTGCGGATCTCATGGGCGATGCCCGCCGAAACGTGGCCCAGGGAAGCCATCTTGTCCTGGACGACCAGCAGGTGTTCGAGCTCCTTGGCCCGGGTGATGTCCATGGTGTTGATCAACACAGCGGACTCCCCCTGAAAGTCAATGGGGTTGGCCCGGCAGGTCACCCAGGTCTGCCGCCCGTGGTCCATGCCGCCTTCCATGGAGGTAAAGCGAAACTCCGCCTCATGGAGCCCGGGCTCACCGTTGATAACGGCCTGCGTAAAACGCGTCACCGCCTCCACATCATCCGGGTGGATGGCCTCCTCATCAAGGGTCCCAAAGGGGGCCAGGGTCCCCATGATCCGTTCCTGCTCCGGGTTGCTGTACACCACCTGGCCGGACTGCACGATGGTGATGCCCGTCAGGGAGCTCTCCACCAGATCCCGGAAACGCTTTTCGCTCTGCTTGAGGGCCTCTTCGGACCGGCGCCTCTGCACCATGCGCCACATCCCCGCCATGAGCAGGGTCACCTGACGCTGGTCGGCATCGTCGTAGGGCACAGGCTTGTTGCCCACCCCTGCCACCACCACCACCTCTCCGCGCTTGAGCACCGGAATGTTCATGTACCGGAAAATGGGGCCCACCCCTTTGGGAAGCCCCTGCATCCCGGGATTGCTTGCCGGGTAATCGTTGGTGGTCACCGGGGCCTGCCTGGACAGGGCCTCGCCCCAGAACCCTTTGTAGTCTTCGGGGAAACCCTCCGGCGTGCAGGTGGCTGTCCAGCCCTTGCCCGCTGCGGGATATCGGGAATCCAGGGTAAACAGCCAGCCGGTGCTGTCGGCAAAGGCCAGGTAGCCGAAGCGGCTCCGGGTCAGCTTCACCGCCTCCTTCACGGCAAAGGCCATGATCTCGTCCATGGAGGCGTCGGTCATCTGGTTCAGGCGCAGCAGGGCCTCCAGCCTCTTTTCGTTGACACGCAACTCTTCGGTGCGCTGAGCCACCTGCACCTTGAGGGTGCGGTTGATGGCAATGACGGCGGCCATGACCACCACCACCACGATAAGCATGGAGCTCACCACCGTCCAGAAGGTGGGGTTTCGGTAAAAGGGGATCTGCTCCAGGCGCACCCACTTGTTGTAAATGTCCGCCCGCTCCTCTTCGGTGATAAGGGCCAGCCCCTTTGCCATGATGCTCCCCAGCAGGGGCCAGTCGTTGCGGGTGGCCGCGCCCAGTGCCACCTTGAAATCGATGGTGCCGGCCAGCCTCAGGTTGGTGATCTGCTGGCTCTCGATGACAAACAGGGCGTTGGGCACCTCCATGATCATGGCGTCAATCTCCCCGAAGGAGACCATGCGCATGCCCTCACGACCGCTGGAGACGGGGATCAGGTTGAGATCCGGGTAGGTGCCTTTGATGTAATGATACACGGCATACCCGGCGGGCACCCCGATGGTCATGTTCTGCATCCGCCCCAGGGTCAGCACGCCCTGCACGCTTTTGTTGACGATGATGGTGTTGGAGAGGCTCAAAAAAGTCGGGGACCAGTCCAGGAACTCCCCCCGTTCGCGGGTGTGATGGGCGGCGCTGATGATATCCACCTGCCGGGTCCGTGCCAGGGTCAGCACATTCTCCCAGGTGTCGATTCGGATCACCTTGAACCGAAAGCCAAGGCGCTCTTCCACAAGGTGCATGTAATCGGCAATCAGGCCGCTGTAACGGCCGTGTTCGTTGAAAAATTCAAGGGGTTCCCAGTTGGGGGAGGGGGCGAGACGGATCTTGCCGTCATGGGCGGTGAGCCATTGGCGCTCTTCCGGGGTCAGCGGATCCACGGCAGGGGTGACGGCCCATGCCGTGGCCGAGAAAGCAACAAGCAGCAGAAGAGCCACCAAAAAAAACCTCACGTCAGGCCGTCGCACCATGCCCCCCTCTTTTTTTACGTTCATTCGCGGCACCCCGGCCCCACAAAAAAGGGATGCCTCCGTTGAGCCTCCACCTGTTGTCAGGGGTATCACAAACCCGGAGGAAAGACCAACCTTCCGGCAGCTGCCTGCCCCTTTCATCCCGGCGAAATCACGATAAAGCCGTTGCAACGCGGCGCCCTTTTCCGCACCACCACGGGAAATACAAACGCACGGGCAGGGAGCCGCGTGCAACCGGCTTATCGTGTGGGGCGCTGCGTCAGCGCCCCGAAATCATCAGGCCTTGATCCTGCCTGCCCGAACCCCTTTGAGGTAGTTCATGCAGAACTTGTCCCCGCCTTTTAAGGCAACGCCCGTGGTCAAAACGGCCATCAGCTCGCTGTCCAGCGGGTCCATGATGGCCGAATCAAACCCCCGGGCCATCATCATGGCCAGAAAGTTACGGTTGACCATGCGCCTCTGGGGAAGGCCAAAGGAGATGTTGGAAAGCCCTCCGGTGGTATGCACCCCGGGAAGCTCCATCATGATGCGCTCCACGGCCTCCATGGCCATCACGCCGTTGCCCGTGTCCACACTCAGGGGCTGGATCAGGGGATCGATAAAGATGTCTTCCCGCTCCACCCCGATGGACGAAAGGGCCTCCACCAGGCGCCTGGCCCGATCAAAGACCTCCGCAACGGATTTCGGCATACCGGAGTCATCCATGCACAGAGCCACCACCCGGCACGCCTTGCCCTTGAAAAAATCCATCATCGGGTCAAACCGATCCGTCTCCAGGCTGATGGAGTTGATCATCGGCTTTTTGTCCACAAGGCCGTAGGCCATCTCCAGAATGGCAGGGTCAGGGCTGTCAAGGCACAGAGGAAGCGATGTTGCCCCCTGAACCACCCCTAAGAGCCAGCGCATGTCCTCTTCTTCGCACCCGATACGGGCCCCGGCATTGACATCGATGTAGGTGGCCCCGGCGGCCTCCTGCTGCTTCACATCGTCTGCAATGTAATCGGCATCCCGATCGGCCACAGCCGCCTTCACTTTTTTCAGGGTGGTGTTGATCCGCTCTCCGATGACAGTAAACATAGGCTCGTCGCTCCCATTGTACCGAGGCTCCCTCGCAAAGGGACACACGGTTTTCGTTCTTCGGTTACCGGTTGGGTCGAAGGGGTGTGACATGGCCTGAAAGGCGACGTCAGCCCCCGAAATCAAGGAAAAACGGCAGGGCAGAACATCCGGAAGGAAAAAGGGGCTGCATGGGGGCGCTTCAGGCAGTGGTTGGAAATATAGGGGAAATGCCTGAAGGCACCTGCGGCAAATGGGGATGGCAGTGGCACATGCGCCGTTACCAACAGGGAGAAGCCGTCTCTTCCGGGGGGATGGAGCTGCGTCGTTATCTGCCGGGGCCACCGCCTTTCATCGTTCACCGTCACCCATGCGTGCCCTCACCCTCCGGTCAGACCGGCCGGTGAGTCACTTCCTCTTTCTGCACAAGGCATACCAACAACGAAGGCAAAAGCCACGGCTCCGCCCACAGCCCAAGGGGCGCAGGGCCCCATGTCCCCGGCCAATCGGCGCAGGCCTTCTCCGTTCGTCGAAGGGCGGCAACGGGACCTGGGAAATTTGCGAAGAAGTGGAAGAATCCCCACATGCCCTTCCCAACGCCGTTGCCGCGCAGCCCTGGGGGGCATGGGGGGTGGCGTAAAAGGCCTGGTGACTATTTATAGGCTTGAAGCCACCCTTCCTTTAATTCGCCTAAAAAGCGCATACACGTCACCGAATTTCGCCCTGAGGCAATCTCACTTTACACTTTCAATCAATCACAATTTCAGGTATATAGAATTATACGATCTCCCCAGCAGTTCGCCTGCATTACTTATCCCAGACAACACATATTGCAATTGCGAAATATCTCATTTTATTTTTTCCCGAGCACCCCGACACGAGGGATCATGTCGGCGTAAACACGAAGGGTGGTGGCATGCCTGTTCGCATCCGCCACCGCAACACCCCATGGTGCCACGCACCAAAGGAGGGCCAGTCATGTTGCACAAGTGCCCTGGAGCGGATCAGACCCTGATGTCTGCTCCCGAACTGTTTCCCTGCCCCCACTGCGGACAGGAGCTCGAAATCTGGAGAGATGAAAAAAAAGGGCGGTGCGCCGCCTGCACCAAACATGTGGCCAGGCAGGAAGCCCTGGCATATTCCGTCAAGATTTCCCACCGAGAGCTTCTCACCAGCGCCGGAGACGACGCCTCCATGGCCGTCTGCGAAGCGGTGGATACATCGGGCGAAATCTTATACTACGAACGGTTTGAGGCGGTGGTCCCCTTATCCGCCATCGACCACCACAGCAAGTACAAAACGGCCTGCGAAGCATGCCGCCAATACGGCACCAACCTTGCCTGCCCCCCCTTCAGCCCGGCATTTCTCCAGTACACGGCAGGCAAGAAAACAGCCCGGATCATCTGCCTTCGCCTGCCCCTGGAATATTTTTCCGGGGAGCTTTTACAGGACCGCTACCGGCTCTGCTTTAAAAAAGTCCGTGGCTTTCTGGTGGAAGAGCTTTCAGCCTCGCGGGATGAGGGATACACCATTGCCGGTGCAGGCCCCTGCATGGCATGCGACCGCTGTGTCGCCGAAGAAGGGATAACGGAATGCGCCAAGCCTGACCAGCGAATCTTCAGCCTGGAATCCCTGGGGGTCAACCTCATGGACCTGGCCCGGCGATGCTTCGGCATCGACCTGGAGTGGAGCAACGAAAGCCACACCGCCCACTTCGTCTGCGCCATGGGAGCGGTCTTCTTCCAGGGAGACGCAGCCTGACACCCCGCCCTTTCGCCATATCAGGGCTGAGCCCTCCGCCAGAAAGGACTCAGCCCTGATATCCCCCCGACGCCTTCCCCAGGCACCGTCAAAATGATAGCATTATCAAACGCATTGATGTATATCGCAGTACAGCATTGACGAAACCGATGGTCCCCGTAAAACCCTGAAGCATGCCGCCCGCAGGGCCGCCGACGTCTATTTTGCGCTGAATAATGACGAAAAGACCGCCCTCTCCAAAAGGACAACCCCCATGATCAAACGCATCGTTTTCTGCCTGGCCCTCTTCCTTCTTATCTCGTCCGCCCACGCCGACCCCTGGCAGGAGACCCTCACCGAAGCCAGGGGACAAACCGTTTATTTCAACGCCTGGGGGGGGAAGCCAGGAGATCAACACCTATATCCGGTGGGCCGGAGCCGAGGTAAGAAAACGCTACGGCATTCGCCTTGTCCATGTGAAAGTGACCGATATCTCCGATGTGGTGAGCCGCATCCTGGCAGAGAAAATAGCGGAAAAACATCAGGGCGGTTCCGTTGACATGCTTTGGATAAACGGCGAAAACTTCAAGGCCATGAAAGAGGCGGGCCTCCTGTACGGCCCCTTTACCTCAACCCTGCCCAACGACGCCCTCATCGACAGGGACACACTTCAGGTGGACAGCGACTTCACCGTTCCCGTGGAGGGCATGGAAGCCCCCTGGGGAGTGGGGCAACTCAACTTCATCTATGACAAGGACCGCACCCCTGCCCCCCCGACAAGTGCAGCGGCCCTCCTTGCCTACGCCAAGGCCCACCCGGGACGCATCGCCTACCCCATGCCGCCCCAGTTCCACGGATCCTCCTTTCTCAAGCAGGTCCTCCTCGAACTGGCCGACCACCGGGCCCCCCTGTACAAACCCGCCTCCGAGGCCGACGTGCCCCGCATCACCGCCCCCCTGTGGCAATGGCTCGATGCCCTTCACCCCGTTGCCTGGCGCAGGGCAGGGGCCTTCCCCACGGGCAGCTCACAGATGGTCCAGCTCTTAGACGACGGGGAGATCGACCTGGCCATCAGCTTCAACCCCCAGGACGCCCCGGCCAAAGCCAGGCAAGGCCTTCTCCCCACGGGAGCCCGCGCCCTGGTCTTTGACATCGGGGCCCTCACCAACAGCCACTTTCTGGCCATCCCCTACAACAGCAACGCCAAAGCCGCGGCCAAGGTGGTGACCAACTTCCTCCTCTCCCCGGAAGCCCAGGCAAGAAAAGCCGATACCGACATCTGGGGCGACCCCACCGTCCTTTCCCTGACCAAACTGACACCCGCGGAACAGGCCCTCTTCAAAACCGCCCCCGGCCTCCACAAAAGCATTGCCGAACCCCACCCGTCCTGGATGACGGCCATTGAGAAGGAATGGAAAAAGCGCTACGGGCATTGATCATGCCATGGGCAGGAAAAGTATGCCTTCTATGGATAAAGTCCGGTGAACCCCAGAGTCACCGAGGGCTCAGAAAAAAGCAAAGAAAGCCTCCGGCGGCAAGGTGTGCCTCCTTGAAAGCAAATTGCGAATGCGCTTTCCCCTTCGTTCCTCAGGGAAAATCACATTCGCTTTTAAAGCGAAATTCATGCAAAAAGTTTTTTTTCAGGACCTGTTTGTTAAACTTTTTAAAAGTTTAGCCCCCGGCAGGGCCGCCGGAGGCTATCCTCTGACCTGTTGCATTTTTTAAAACGGACCGCGATCATGCTGCGTATTTTCCCAGCCCTTGTTTCGATCTTCTGCCTGGCGCCCCTGATCTTCGGGGTGGCCGGGGTGCTGCTGCCTGCCCTGGGGGCGGGCCCGGCCACAGGATCGCTGCATCCGGTTTCAGGGCCTTTTCGCCTGCTGCTTGCCGAGCCGGGCCTTGGGAAAAGTGTGCTTCTCACCTTGCTGACCGGAGCGGGGGCACCGGTCCTCTCCCTGGCCCTTTCCCTGCTCGTGGTCACCTTCACCCGGGGCAGCCGGTGGTGGGCATGGATCCGGCGGGTGTTGCCCCCGGTCCTGGCCCTGCCCCATGTGGCCTTTGCCATCGGGTTTGCCTTTCTCATCTCACCCAGCGGCTGGCTGGTGCGCCTCGTCTCACCGATTCTTACGGGCTGGAGCCGTCCCCCGGACTGGCAGATCGTCCAGGACCCCTTTGGCCTCACCCTCACCCTGGCCCTGGCCTTCAAGGAGACCCCCTTTCTCATCCTCATGTGCATGGCGGCCCTGTCCCAGATCGATGTGGACCGTCAGCTCCGGCTTGGGCGCAGCTTCGGGTACCCGCCCCACCGGGTATGGGAAAAGCTCCTCATCCCCCAGCTTTACCCCCTGATCCGCCTCCCCTTTTTCGCAGCCATGGCCTACAGCCTCTCGGTGGTGGACATGGCCCTGCTCCTGGGACCCAACAGGCCCCCCACCCTGGCGGTTCAGGTGTTCCACTGGTTTCAGGAGCCGGAACTCGCCCTCATGCCCCGGGCAGCGGCAGGGGCCCTGCTCCTGCTCGGCCTGACCCTAGGGCTCATGGGACTCTGGACAGCCGGTGAGCGCCTCTTCTCGCCCCTGATGAAAAGCCACCAGACCAACGGGCGACGCGGCCGCCCGAGCCATTTTTTTTCCGGGCTCGCCCGGGTTTCCGTTCCGACGGGGTTTGGGGTGACCCTTCTGGTCTTTGCCGGCCTTCTCTTGTGGAGTATTGCGGTACGGTGGCGGTTCCCCGCAGCCTTTCCAGCCCGCATGGCCCTTTCAAACTGGACATCGGAACTCCCCTTTGCCCTGCGGCCCATGGGCTTCTCCCTGGCCATGGCCGCCCTGGTGAGCTTTGTGGCGGTCTGCCTTGTCATCGGCAGCCTGGAACACCAGAACCGCACCCAAAAAGCCCTGCCCCTGACGCTCATTGCCCTGCCCATCCTTCTGCCCCAGCTCCCCATGGTCTTCGGGATCCAGGTGGCGGCCCTTAGGGCGGGCCTGTCCGGCACCCTCGCCCTGGTGATGTGGGGGCACCTTCTCTTCGTCTTTCCCTACACCTGGCTCTGCCTCAACGGGAACTACCTGGCCTTTGACCAGCGCTACATCACGGCAGGGCTCTCCATGGGCCGGTCGCCCCTGGCCTGCTTTCTCAGGATCAAGCTCCCCATGCTCCTGCGGCCCGTCCTCTTCTCCTGGGCCGTGGGCTTTTCCGTCTCCATCGCCCAGTTCCTCCCCACCCGGATGCTCGGGGGCGGACGCATCCCCACCATCACCACCGAGGCCGTTGCCATCGGAAGCGGGGTGGACAGGCGCCTTGCCGCCGTCTACGCCCTGATCCAACTCACCCTGCCGGCCCTGGCCTACGCCACGGCCCTCATTGTTCCACGACTCAAGCGAGGGACCCCATGACCCAGACACTGGCCGTCTCCGGCCTCACCATCGACAACGGCGCCCATCCCCTCTGCAGGGACCTGAGCTTTACCGTGCCCCCCCGGGAAGTGGTCACCCTCATGGGCCCCTCGGGCAGCGGAAAATCCACCATCCTCAACTGGATCTCCGGAGACCTTCCCCCGGCCTTCAAGGCTTCGGGGACCCTCACCCTGGGTGGGCGCTCCCTCAACGGCCTTCCCGTTGAAAAACGGGGCATCGGCATCCTCTTTCAAGACGACCTCCTCTTTCCCCACATGACCGTCCTGGAAAACCTGCTGTTCGCCCTGCCCGGAGGCAAGGCCGGCCCAAGGAGGGCCAAAGCCCTTCAGGTCCTCACCGATCTGGGCCTTGACGACCTGACCCACAGACACCCCGCAGCCCTCTCCGGCGGACAGAAGGCGCGCATCAGCCTCATGCGGACCCTGGTGAGCCGTCCCGACGCCGTGCTGCTGGACGAACCCTTTTCCAAGCTGGACAAACCCTTGAGAAAAAACTTCCGGGCCTTTGTCTTCGACCAGATCACGTCCATGGGAATCCCGGCCCTGCTCGTCACCCACGACGAAGACGATATCCCGACAGGCGGCCGCCTGATCCGACTGGAAAGGCAGGAAAATCGTTAAAAAAAAAGCCTCCGGCGGCCCTGCCGGAGGCTAAACGTTTAAAAAGTTTAATAAACAGGTCTCAAAAACAGATTCGGTTTAACCTGAATCAATAGCGAATGTGATTTTCCCTGAGGAACGAAGGGGAAAGCGCATTCGCAACCTGCTTTCGAGGTGGCACACCTCGTCGCCGGAGGCATTGCTTTTCCCTGAGCCCTCTTGACCCTGTGGTTCATCGGAACTTTAACCATAGAAGGCAGTTTGTTAAGAGCTGAATAGTTACAAAAGAAGGAGATAACATGCTGGATCGATGGAGTGCAGGATGGGTGAAAAGGCCCCTGGAGGGGTTGGCGGCCCCCTTGAAGGCCCGGGGGGTACATGCGGACAGGGTAACGGTGGCGGGGTTTGGTATCGGACTCCTGGCTGTGCCGGCCCTTGCCATGAAATGGTACGGCATCGCCCTTTTGCTCATCCTTGCAAACCGCATCGCAGACGGCATCGACGGAATCCTGGCAAGGGATGCCGGACCCTCAGATGCCGGAGGGTTCCTCGACATTGTCCTGGATTTTATCTTCTACTCAGCCGTGGTGGTGGGGTTTGCCCTGGCAGATCCTGGTCGAAACGCCCTGGCCGCGGCCGTACTCATCTTCTCTTTTGTGGGGACAGGCTCCAGCTTCCTGGGCTTTGCCGCCATGGTGGAAAAGCAGGGACGATCCCCCGAGGTCCCCGCCGCCAAGTCCATCCACTACCTGGAAGGGCTCACCGAAGGGACGGAAACCATTTTATTTTACGTGGCCATCTGTCTCTTTCCGGAGGCCTTTCCGGCCCTGGCCCTTATGTTTGCAGCGGCCTGCGGCATCACCACCGTGACCCGCATCCGGCGGGCTTACCGAGCCCTGGTTTAGAGGCGGTACAAAAAAATGCCTTCTATGGTTAAAGTCTGATGAATCTCAGGGTCAAGAGGGCTCAGGAAAAAACAAAAGCGATCCCTCCGGCGGCGAGGTGTGCCACCTCGAAAGCAGGTTGCGAATGCGTTTTGCCCCTCGTTCCTCGGGTCAAATCACATCCGCCTTTAAAAACTTTATTCAAAAAGAGCCATTAAGACCTGTTTGTTAAACTTTTTAAAAGTTTGGCCCCCGGCAGGGTCGCCGAAGGCATCTTTAACCGGGTTGCCTTCAACGGCTAAGACTATAGCGAAAAATACCTTGCTCAATCACAGCAGATTTCATGTTCGGTCATGGCCCTTGGGCGACGTGCCCATGACTCACGGCATGTCCAGCACTTCCCGCACCTTGGAGGTGAGCCCTTCGATGGTAAAAGGCTTCTGAATAAAGTGGATCCCCTCTTCCAGGACACCATGGTGGGCGATGACGTCGTCGGAGTATCCGGACATATACAGGACCCGGATCCCTGAGTACCGCTCCGACACCCGGGTGTAGAGCTCCCGACCGTTCATGCCCGGCATGACCACATCGGTTAAGAGCAGGTCCACCTCCCCCTTGTGGCCCTCCAGGACGGCAAGGGCCTCTTCCCCGCTTTCGGCATCGTAGACGCGGTACCCCAGACGCGTCAGCACACTCACCGTCATGTTCCGCACCACCTCGTTGTCCTCGGCCACCAGCACCGTTTCATCGCCGGATGCCACCGCCTTCTCCTCCTTCGGCTCGGGCACCACGGCCACGGCCTCCTCTTCCCGGGGAAAGTAGAGAGAAAAAACCGTGCCCTTTCCCTGCCGGGTATCCATGAGCACGGTGCCGCCATGCTGGGTGACGATGCCATACACCGTGGAGAGCCCAAGGCCCGTGCCGCCCTTGCCCTTGGTGGAAAAAAAGGGCTCAAAGGCATGTTCCGCCGTGGCCGCATCCATGCCGAGGCCCGTGTCCCTGACCTCCATCAGCACGTACTTTCCCGGGGACAGCTCCAGGTGGAACCGCGGGGCGCTGGCCTCCTGGACGGCCATGCGCACGCCAATGGAAAGCTTCCCCCCGTCCGGCATGGCGTCCTGGGCATTGACGGTCAGGTTCATCAAGATCTGCTCCACCTGCCCCACGTCGGCACGCACCGGGCATAAGGTCTCTGCAAGGGAAATGGTCAGGGAGATGTCTTCGCGAAGGGTCCGCCTCAAAAGGGGCTGCATCCCGGACACAATCTCCCGCAAGTCCAAGGGGTCCAGCCTCAGGACCTGCTTCCGGCTGAAGGCCAGGAGCTGCCGGACCAGGTTTCGGGAGCGCTCGGCCGCGTTCTTGATCTCAAGGGAGTACCCGTAACACTCCTCCCCGGTGGGGAGTTCGTCCAGAAGCAGCTCCGCGTAGCCCAGGATGGGGGAGAGCATGTTGTTGAAATCATGGGCCACACCGGCTGCGAGACGCCCCACGGATTCGATCTTCTGGACCTGCTGCAACTGGGAGTGGAGCTTTCTCTGCTCGGTCTGGTCGATGAGATAGGCCATGTACATGCCGTCACCTAAGGCCACGGCCTCGATGATGCCGTGGATGGTCCCCCCGTTTTTATGGCGCAGGGGTGTCTCGGAACGGATATGACCCTCCCGCTTGAGTCGCTCGAAATTCGGGGCTTCTTTGCCCGGCGAATCGGCTCCGGCGATGGCATGCACGTTCAGGGCCCTCAGCTCATCACGGCTGTACCCCACCATCCTGCAGGCCGCCTGGTTGGCTTCCACATAGTATCCATCTTCGTTGAAGATAAAGATACCCACCGGCGAATTGTCGATATACGCCCGATACCGTTTCTCACTTGCCCGTACAGCCTCTTCGGCACGCCGTCTCTCCGTGATGTCCCGACCGATGGACTGAAACTCGCGGAGTTCCCCCTCATCGGAGAAAATAGCGCGGTCCGTCCACTCCTGCCAGCCCCTGCGGCCATCCGGGGTAACCACCTCATGCTCGTAGGTATCCATGGGGTTTTCAGGGGTCAGGGAAAGAAAATGATCCTTCACGGCCCCCCGTTCCTTGCGGGGAAGAAAGGCAAAGAAATTGTGCCCAAGCAATTCATCCCGTGCCATGCCGAACATACGGCAGTAGCTCTCATTGACATCCGTCAGCCGCCCGTCGGGTAGAAACCGGCACACCATGGCCGGCATGTCCTCCACCAGGATCCGGTACCTGTGGTTGCTCCAGCGAAGGCTCTCAAGGGCTCTTTTCTGCTGGGTGATGTCGGTGACAAACCCCTCCAGGGCCACCACCACACCGCCGATGCGAATAACGCTTCCCCTCTCCCAGACCCACTTCTCGGTGCCGTCCCGGGCCCGGAGGCGGTACTCCATCTCAAAGGAACCGCTGCCCGAAACGCTGGAGGCAACGGTTTGGCTCACCACGGACCGATCATCCGGGTGAACGAGGTCATTGTAGGCCACCGTCCGGTTCCCGACCATCTCATCCGGGTGGTACCCCGTCAGTTCGCGGGCGCCCTTGCTCACCAGCACCATGGTCCAGTGCGCATCGTACTTGCACCGATAGGCCATGCCGGGCAGGTTTTTAAGCAGAGTATCCATGACGCGGCGCGACTCCCCCAGCCCCGCTTCTGTGGCGGCCCGCTGCAGGTCCCGGTTGATCTCCTCCAGGGCCCGGGAGATCTCCCCTTCGACCTCCTGCACAAGGGACACCTCCTCGTCCACGACGGCCACGTGCCCGGGCAGGGTCACGCTCATCATCCCCAGAAGCTGCCCGCCCCGGGCCAGGCGGGTCACGATCCCCCCCTGTTCCCGGCACGCGCTGTCAAAGGAGCAGTCCGCACAGATTCCACCGGCCTCGGACAGGCAACACCCGGCCTCCGGGGAAAGGAGGTCTCCGCCGCACCGGGGAAGCCATCCGGCTTCAAGCTTCCGGCCCAGGGCCGCAGCCCTCTCCCCCATGCCGGCCTGGGCCCAGATGCGGTTCCTTCCGTCCGGCCCGAACAGGACGATCCAGACCGTTGCATAGCCCCCCGCATCCACCAGGGACCGGCAGACATTCCGAATCAGTGCCTCGGAATTCGTTCCCCCCGAGGCCCCATTCAGGGACCGCCGGACGGCCTGCATCACGCAATGGACATGCCCCAGGCGCCCGCAGGCCCCGCGCAAAGCAACCACGGCACTGCGGTCTCCTCCCTGGGCCGCGATCACCTGTTCGATGGCGTCGATCTCCTGCATCACATGGGTGCTGGAACAGGTAAAAACATCGCGGATTCCCGCAGACTTGTGTTTATTTTGCATCGATAGCAATCCTTAAAAGAGCATGGCCTCGCACAGGGCGGCGGGGCGATGGATACAACTGACCACATCAGACGAAAACACGAAAATTTCGAAGGTAGGAAATGGGGATCCGGTGATATCTCCGCAAAAGGAAGGGAAAAAAGGCGAAACACAGTCCGGAAACCGATGGGTTATTATACTGAAAATCAATGGAGAGGTCAAAAAGGTCTCGGCTCCCGGGACACATTTTCCGCACCCCGGAATCGCCACAGCCGCCGGTCTCACCCCCTAGCGGTAAGCACCGCCACAGACAAGAGGACCAGGGCGGCCCCGGCTATCTGCACCGGGGTGAGGGCCTCCCCGATAAAAACCCAGGAGATGAGCCCTGCAAAAATCGGCTCGGTGGTGGCCGTGATGGAGGCGTTGACCGAGCTGACAGACCGCATCCCCGCCACATAGAGAAGAAAGGGGACCACCGTTCCGATCACCGCCACATAAAGCCCCCAGAAGAGAAAGGCGGGATCGGCGCACTTGCCCACAAAGGCGAAGGGGGCGTCCATGACATTCCAGGTCACCGCGGCCACCAGAAAGGCATGAAAGGTCACCGCCTTAGGGTCGTAGCGCCCCACCAGACCTTCCCCCAGAAGGGTATACACGGCAAAGCTCACGGCCGAGGCCAGGCCGCTGCCGAGCCCCAGCAGGTCCAGCTCCGTAAAATCAAAATCATAGGCACCCGAGACAAAATAACACCCCGCCACCGTAACGGTTATGGCCGCGGCCGAGAGCAATTTAGGCTTTTTTGCCCCAAAGGCCAGGGACCAGAAAAAAATAAAGACCGGCGCCATGTACTGCATGAGAATCGCCACGGCCACATGGACGCGGCTGATGGCAAACAGATAGGTAAACTGCACCATGGCCATGCCGAAAAAGCCAAGGGCCAGGATGCGCGGCAGGTCTCGGGTCTTCACACGAAACAGGGCCGGGCGGGTCATGGCGATCCACAGCCCGATGAGCACCGCAGCCAGGGTGGCCCGCATCTGGACAAGGCCTGCAGGGGTGACTCCCAGGAGAAACAGGTGTTTGGCCGCCGTCCCCGAGGAGGCCCACCCCAGGGCCGCCGCCAGGATCATCAGGGTGCCGCGGGTCTTTTCCGCCGGGGTTACGCCGGGACCGCTCATGTCGTGTGTCGCCATCTGTCACCTTCTCCCTTCATCCCGTCCATCTCAAATCGCATAAAAAACGCCTGTTTTCGCTTAGTACCGCACTCTGGAAATGTCAATTTCTGTTTTGGCGAAAGCCTGTCCCGCCGTATGAGTTTTTGCACAAGCCTTGATTATGGTGTATCATAATTTGATAAGTATTTTCATCCGTGACGCCGTGTCTCCCAACGGGCGGGCTCTTCCAGCCTTTACGCCAACCGCGTCACCGTCCCAACATCACAGATCGGGAGTGATCATGAAGCGTGTCGCTATTTCCCTTGTCGTCATCACCGCATTGTCAACAGCGCTTTACTTTGGAACCAAACAGGTTCAACGCTGGAAAAGCTCATCGGTGCAGGAGGCCGTGGAGCAAGAGCAGGAGCGATGGATGGTTGATGTGGAAACGCTCAAAGGGGAAGTCAAGGACCTGCGGGAAGAGCTTTACAGCGATACCAGCATGGAGACCCACGAACAGAAAGTGAGCGAAGTGCTGGGAACCCCCGAAGGCATTGCCCCTCCCCGGACCGCAGGCAGCAACGGCTGCTCGGATTCGGAAAAGCGCCTCATCGCCTTTTTTGATTACCTCGGGAAGAAATATCCCTCGGACCAAGCCCCCCTGGCACGTTTCCAGAGCGCCATCCAGCGCCTGGCAGCCACCCCGCCGGAGATCGTGGAAAAAGATCTGGACACCCTGGCCCTGTTCCGCAACATCGCCCACCTGTACCGCACCCTGGGTGCCAAGGACCTGGTTGTCTTCAAGCGCATCCTCGAACAGGAACCCGACGCTGTGGAGGCCTTTCTCCCGGACCTTTACACGGTCATGATGGACGGCAGCTGCACCCAGGTGGTCCCAGCCGCAAGCACCCGTGAGGTGGACACCCTGTACGCCACCTACTTCCTCAACACCCTGGCCGGACGAAGCTACCTCCTCCGGCGAGACTCCCGGTACCGGATCCTGGCCACCTACTACGCCGTGCGGGTACTCCATCAGGCAGACCTGTCCGGCACCAACATCTACGGCGTGGATGTCCACTCGATCCTGGAGAGGCTCCAGAGCGACATCGCCCTCTACAAAGGACTGGCCAGACAGAAAGAGTACCTCGCCACCCTTGAGAAGATCAACGTGCACTACCGGAACCGATAGGGCAGCCCCGTAAGCGGAAAGACGCCGCAGCGCTTTCCGGCATGGGTTTGTTGTACGCACCCCCACGCAACCTTCAAGCGGACCTGAGATCATGAGAGAGCTCCTACGATACGAAACCAGGGGGATCCTGGTATCCAAAACCCCCGTCACCCTCTCCGACGGCGTCACCCTTACCCTGTTCGACTTCAAAACCGAGGCGTGGGAGGACAAACCGGTCCTCCTCTTTGTGGCGGGCTGGCTCTCGGCCCTGTCCGGATGGCATGAGGTGCTGGAGGAGATTACCCCCCACTACCGCGTCATCTACATGGAGTCCCGTGAAAAACGCAGCGCCCGCCTGCCGAAAGGGCCCCTGCCCCGGTTCGACATCGACCGGCTGGCAGGCGACATCGGCGAGGTGGCGGCAGAACTTGTTCCGCCGGGTACCCCCCTTTATGTGGCGGGGAGTTCACTGGGCTCCACGGCGTTGATCCGGGCCATGGCCCGGGGGCGTCTCTCACCCAAAGGGGCCTTTCTTATCTCTCCGGTCACCGCGTTTGCCTTCCCCGCCTGGGGAAATTTCATCATCCGGTTTCTCCCCCCTTGCTTTTTCACCGTCATCCGCTACCTCATCGTCTGGTACCTGGTCAACTTCCGGGTGGATAAGAAAAAAGAGCCGGAGCAGGCCCGAAAATACACCCGCACGGTCATGGGCGCCGAACCCATCCGCCTGAAGGCCAACGCAGGTGCCTTAAACGGTTACACCCTCTGGGCCGACCTGCCGAAAGTCAACACCCCCGTGGTGGTCATTGGGGCGGCATCCGACAAATTGCACGGGGTGGAAGAGATCACGAAGATGGCCACGGGCATGCCCCACGCCCGGGTGGAGGTGATGGGGAGCAACAAGGAAACCCACAGCGGGCGCGCCGGGCGTTTCATTGCCGAAGGCATGGCCCCGGGGTTCGAAGAGCCGGCCGAGGCCCGGCATCCGTAGAATGGCACCATAAAAAAAAGGGGGGACTTGTTTAAGTCCCCCCCTTCACGGCATGTCATACTATGTTTAAGGCTGTCGGACAAAACCGCGGTCTCTGTCCCCTGGTTTCAACGGACAACCGGTTCGTTTCCCGACATGTCAAGCCTTCATCACATTCAGGCGTCGTCCTTCTTGTCCCCTTCAATCTTCTCGTTTTCGGTCTCGGACACGGATTTCTTGAAGTTTCGAATGCCTTTTCCGATTCCGGATCCGATCTCGGGGAGTCGGCCGGCACCAAAAATAATGAGAATGATGATGAGGATGATGGTAAGTTCCATCGGACCAAGTCCAAACATCTGTTCCCCCTTCATGCAAAGGTCTGTGTGAGTTTTTATAAGAATCACAGTTGTTCACGCGACCACCGAACATACCACCGGCTTCGGCAGGGTGTCAATCTTTATAACTGAAAAGGGATTCAACACATTATGGCCACATTTACACCCCAGGGCAGGCCCCTTCTCATCGGAAGCCTCCCCCTGTCAGACCACGCCCGGGCAACGGAACTCGTCCTTGCCCACACCCCGGAAATTCCCCTGTGGGCTCAGCTCCCCTCCAACCCCAAAGAGGGAATGGTCGACCAGTTCCTCCCCGGCTTCCCGGGCCTCGTGGAAGATGGTGAAAAAGCATGGATCGACGCCACCTCCGAGGCCTTTCCCGAAGAGATGCTCGCCTTCTACGAAGCCTACCTCACCGTAAGCGAAGGCGGCGGAGACATCGAGGCCTCCCCCTTTGCCATCTCAACAGAGCGCGCCAGAGGATTTTTTGCCCTGACCGACCGGGCCTCGTCCCTTTCCCCCCTGGCCCTCAAAGGCCAGATCACCGGCCCCGTTACCTTCGGCACCGCCGTCAAGGATCAGGAGGACCGGGCCATTTTCTACGACGACCAGCTCCGGGACATCATGGTCAAACACCTCACCATGAACGCCGGCTGGCAGGCCCGCATGCTCGGCAAATCCGGGGCCCTTCCCATTGTCTTTTTTGACGAGCCCGCCCTGGCCGGGTTCGGCACCTCCGCCTACCTCACCATCACCGAAGAGGACGTGATCTCCGCCTTGAATGAAATGGCAGAAGCCGTCCACAAAGAGGGAGGCCTCGCCGGGGTCCATGTCTGCGCCAACACCCAGTGGACACTCCTGTTCGAGGCGGCCATCGACATCATCAGCTTCGACGCCTACAGCTATTTCGACAAGTTCATCCTCTTTGAAGCCCCTTTAAAAGCCTATCTGGACAAGGGCGGCATCATCGCCTGGGGCATCGTCCCCACCGGTGAAAAAGCGGACATTGAAAAAGAGACCGTGGAAAGCCTGTATGAAAAATGGGACGCCCAGATGCGCACCCTGGAAGCCAAAGGCTTTTCCCGAAAAGCCCTCATCGACGCCACCCTCATCACCCCGAGCTGCGGTACCGGCTCCCTCTCCCTGGAGTTGGCCGAAAAGGTCCTTGCCTTGACCAAGGGGCTCTCCGAAAAGGTACGGGCCCAGGTATAAGGGCATGGAGGACCCGGTGTGGCCGTTGCCCGAACACCGCAACCCCTGTTCACCGGGTCCCTTTCCCCTTCCCCCTTGACGGCGGCCTTCTTTTGACGGCCGTATAAAATCCTTCCCAAAAAGACAAAATCTCCTTTATAATGGGCGTTTGATGTCCTTTGGGAGAAAAACGGCTGACGTGGATCTGCGATTCCTCGGAGGACACGCAGCCATCACCAGACAAACGACCGCCGCTTCACTTCGGAAGCGACGTCACGATACAGGCACATTTCGGGGCCCAGGTTTCACGGCAGGTACAGGGCATGCCCCCGGAGGCAAAACATCGCTCCGCTGATGCCATGGCACATGACCCCACAAAACATTGATTGGAGGCACCGCCGCCCCAGGCGGTCCCCCCCAGAAAAGGAATCCCCCATGTCCTCTACCGAAAACGCCGCCGTGTTCACCGGTGCCAAAAAGTACGTCCTGGATGACGAACTGGCCAAAATCGTCAACATCTCCATGGCCCTTGAGATGCCTCTCCTCCTCAAGGGGGAACCCGGCACCGGAAAAACCATGCTGGCCCACGCCATCAGCGAAAGCCTGCGCATGCCGCTGATCACCTTGAACGTCAAGTCCAGCATGAAGCTGGTGGAAGCCCTCTACCAGTACGACACCCTGACGCGCTTAAACGACAGCCGCTTCGGCGACTCCACCCGCAACGTTTCGGACATCGAAGAGTACATCGCCATGGGCAAGATCGGCCAGGCCTTCACCGCCGACAAGCGCGTGGTGCTCCTCATCGACGAGATCGACAAGGCCGACACCGATTTCCAGGACGACATGCTCGATGTCCTGGACCAGATGCAGTTCGATATCATGGAGATCGACAAAACCGTCTCGGCCAAAACCCGCCCCGTCATCCTTATCACCTCCAACTCCAAGAAGGACCTCTCCGACCCCTTTTTGGGACGCTGCAACTTCCACCACATCGCCTTCCCCGACCCCAAGGTGATGCGCCGCATCATCCGCGTCCACTTCCCGGAGATCAGCGACGACCTGGTGGAAAACGCCACCACCACCTTCTACAAGCTCCGGGAATTAGACGGCATCGAGAAAAAGCCGGCCACCCGGGAGCTCATCAACTGGATCCGTGCCCTCCAGGCCGACCCGGACTTCAAGGTCAAGCAGCTGGCCAAAGGGGATATCCCCTTCCTCGGCGTGCTCTTCAAAAAAAGCCCGGACTACAGCCGCGCCGCCAATCAGGTGACGCGTCGGCGGATTTTTTAGAAAAATGACATGAACACCCCCTGATGAATTCGCAGCAGCGCTTTTCCCCGAGGAACGAGGGGAAAAGCGCTGCTGCAACCGGAACGTTTTTGCGGAGCTTTTTTCAAAAAGCGACCCGCCGGAGGCACACTCACCATGTTCATCGACTTTTTTTACAAACTCAAGGAGATCGGGGTTCCGGTGAGCCCCACCTCCTTTTTACGACTTCAAAAGGCTCTCTCGTCGGGGCTGGTGAACTCCGTGGACGACTTTTATACGGCCGCGCGCACCATCCTCATCAAGAGCGAGCGCTACTTTGATATCTACGACCAGGTCTTTGCCTGGTATTTCAAGGGAGTGGAGATCCCGGACGACGAGGCCCTGGAGCTTGATGAGGTGGCCCGAGCCATGCTCGACGAATGGCTCCAGAACCCCAAAGAGATGGCCGAAGCCCTGGGAATGGACGAAAACGAACTCTCCAAATACACCCCGGAAGAGCTCATCGAGTATTTCAAAAAACGCCTTGAGGACCAGAAGGAACGCCACGACGGCGGCAACAAATGGATCGGCACGGGGGGCTACTCCCCGGTGGGCCACTCCGGCCACCACCCCGGCGGCATGCGCGTGGGCGGTCAGTCGCGGAGCAAAAGCGCGGTGAAGGTGGCGGGCGAGCGCCGCTACAAGGACTACTCCGGCTACGGGCCCCTCACCCAGGCCCACATCGGCGAAGCCCTGAAGCGCCTGCGAAACCTCACCCCGGCAGGCCCCAAAGACAAGATCAACGTCGACAAAAGCATCTACCAGACCATCAAAAACGGGGGTGAGATCGAGCTCATCTTCGACCAGAGCTTAAGGGATCGCCTCAAGGTGGTCCTCATGATCGACAACGGCGGCTGGTCCATGGAGCCGTACGTCAATGTGGTCCAGACCCTTTTTGACTACTCCAGGGCCCAGTTCAAGGACCTGAAAACGTATTTCTTCCACAACACCATCTACGACACCGTCTGGCTCGATGCCAGCCGGTACCGCAAACCCAAACCCATCGATGACTTTGCAAAGATCGACCCGGATACCCGGCTCATCATCCTGGGGGACGCCTCCATGGCGCCCTATGAGCTCCTCTCCAGAGACGGCTCCATCTATGTCCAGGACCGAAGCGGAAAGCCCAGCATCGAACGGCTGAGGTTCCTCTCAGAGACCTTTCACCACTGCGTCTGGCTCAACCCCGTCCAGGCGCACATGTGGGGCTACACCCGCACCATCCAGGCCATCGGCCAGATCTTTCCCATGTTCGAGCTCTCCCTGGACGGTCTCGAAGCCGCCGTCACCCACCTGATGGAAAAATAGAGGAAAGCCATGCCTTCTATGGTTAAAGTCGGATAAACCACAGGGTCAAAAGGGATAAGGAAAAACCAAAAGCGATGCCTCCGGCGGCGAGGTGTGCCACCTCGAAAGCACGTTGCGAATGCGCTTTCCCCTTCGTTCCTCAGGGAAAATCACATTCGCTATTGATTCAGATTAAACTGAGTCTGTTCTTAAAGCTTGTTTATTAAACTTTTAGTAACTATTCAGCTTGCCTCCGGCGGGTCGCTTTTTTGGAAAAAAGCTCCGCAAAAAACGTTTCGAATGTGAAAAAGTGAAAATTATTTCGGCGGAGCCTGGAAAGGCTTACTTAAGACCTGTTTGTCAAACTTTTTAAAAGTTTGGCCCCCGGCAGGGCCGCCGGAGGCATGCGTCTTATCGATGCTTGGTCACACCGATTCTCGGGCAGAGATCGGCCACGGGGCAGGTGGAGCAAAAGGGGGAAATGGGGCGGCAGAGGACCTGACCGAAGGAGACAAGGATCTCGTTGTAGATAACCCAGTACTCCCTGGGGAGTTTTTTTCGAAGGGCCATTTCGGTCTGGTCCGCGTTTTTGGTCTTCACGTAGCCGATGCGGTTGCTGATGCGGTGGACGTGGGTGTCCACGCAGATGGCCTCCATCTGGTAGCCTTCCACCAGAACGAGGTTGGCGGTTTTGCGGCCCACGCCCGGCAGGGTGAGGAGTTCGTCGATGTCGTTGGGCACCACGCCGTTGTATTTTTCCAGGATCAGGACGGAGATCTCCATGATCCGTTTGGATTTGGTGGGGTAAAAACCCACGGGGTAAATCAGCTTTGCGGTTTCGGCCTCGCCCAGGGCCAGAAGAGCCTCGGGGGTGTTGGCCACGGCAAAGAGGCGCCGGGCGGCAGGGGCCGTCACCTCGTCTTTGGTGCGCAGGGACAACAGGGTGGCAATAAGCACCTCAAAGGGGGTGGCGCCAATGCCCGCCATAAAGGTAATCACCGGTGCATCCCACGCCTTGTAGGCGTCTTTCAAGCGATCCACAAATTTCCTGATATCCACAGCCATAGGTGTCCTTCTTGTCTCTGTTCGGTTGAGTACCTCTCCGGTGACAACATCCGGTCACCCTGCAACATCCCTTTAAAAATCACAGTAATTTGACCTGAGTCAAGGCCATTGTTTCCCGGGTCGGTATGATGGGCCTTCGTCCTATCAACGGACCGTTTCCGGCAACGCACCGGAACGGTCCCCAGACCAAGGGAGAGATCATGGCAGGAATCACGCCGAGTTTCATCAACGAGGTCACGCGCCGCTCCGGCACCATGCCCACCCGCTGCTACAACTGCAGCACCTGCACCAGCGGCTGCCAGTTTGCCCACCTCATGGACCGAAAACCCCATGAGATCATCCGGCTTGTACAGCTTGGCCTGAAAGAGGAGGCCCTTTCCGCCTCCGGCCCCTGGGTCTGCGTGGGCTGCAACACCTGCAGCATGGAATGCCCCAACAGCATCGACATCCCCGCGGTCATGGACACCATGCGGGAGATGGCCATCGCCCGGGGCAAGGTCCCCGATGAGGCGATCTACCATTTCCACCGGGAGATCCTGGGCTCCATCAAGCGCCACGGGCGCACACACAAGCTGGAGATCATGATGCGCTACAAAATGGCCACCCGGGATTTTTTCAGCGACGTGGACTTAGGCGTCCGAATGCTCTCCCGGCGAAAGCTTCACATCCTGCCCTCGCGGATCAAGGCCCTGGGGGATATCCGAAACCTTTTCAGAAAAGCGGGATAATGCCATGAAATGCGAGACACGCCCCATGGAAGTCACCTGGTTCCCCGGCTGCTCCATGAAGACATCGGCCATAGAAAACCATGAATCCTTCAAGATATTCTGCGAGGCCATCGGCATCCGCCTCGTGGAGCTCCCCGACTGGAACTGCTGCGGCAGCTCTTCGGCCCACAGCATCGACCGGGACCTGGCCTTTGACCTGGTGGCCCGAAACCTGGCCCTGGCCCCGTCCGGGAGGCCCATCCTCACGGCCTGCCCCAGCTGCACCCTCCGCTTCAAGGAGGCCCACCACCACCTCATGGAGAACCCGGATGCCCGCAGCCGGTTCCATGGGAAATGGGGGGTCCCCTTTGACGAATCCAAACAGGTCATGCACTTCTTCGAGCTCATTGACGGCCTGGATATTTCAGCCTTTGCCCAGGGAAAAAAGCCCCTTTCAGGCCTCACCTATGCCCCGTATTACGGCTGCATGCTGGCCCGACCGCCGCAGCTCAGGCGCCAGAAAAATTTCCACGGCCTCATGGAAAAGATCCTCGGGACCTTAGGGGCCAGGGCCGTGACCTGGCAGGGCCAGAACAGGTGCTGCGGCACGTTTCTCTCCGTGGCACGGCCCGATGCCGTCACCGAGGTGGTCAACGGCATTGTCCAAAGCGGCATCCAGTCCGGGGCCGAATGCCTCATCACGGCCTGCGCCATGTGCCAGCTCAACCTGGAGATCCGCTGCAACCTGGGGCGAAGGCTGCCGGTGCTCCACTTCTCGGAGATCCTGACCCTGGCCCTGGGCAGGGGGAAAGACACAGACCGGTGGTTCAAGAAGCACCTGGTGGACCCGCGGCCCCTGCTGGATGCCAAGGGCCTGATTTAACACCCGGCCCGCGCCAAGGCGCGGCGCCGCTCACTTTTTTCATCAGCCCCCTTGATTCAAGCGTCTATACCATAGTATGGATGTTCCACGTATGAAACATTGGTCACCACCAGACGCGGAGGGTTCAGATGATGGCAGTCCAGCACCACGACGAGTCCCGGATCTTTCTGGAACGTGAACAGCACCTTGCCCGGATGATTCGTCGGCGGATCCCCCGTTACGAAAACAAAGTGGCCTTAAAAGACCGGGCCGACGGCCCCTGGATCAGTATCACCTGGAAAGAGATGGGAGAGACGGCAGATGCCCTGGCCAGGTCCCTTCTGGCATGCGGTATCGGCCCCGGGGATCGTGTGGGCATCTTTTCACAGAACCGCTCCGCCTGGACCCTGGCCGATCTGGCCATCCTCTCCATTCGCGGGGTCACCGTCCCTGTGTATGCCTCAAACTCCGCCGACGAAACCGCCTACATTGTAAAGGACGCCGGGATTACGCTCCTTTTTGTCAACGACCAGGAGCAATACGATAAAGCCATTTCCATGGCATGTCCCGGGAGCCCCTTAAAGACGGTGGTGGCCTTTTCCCCCAAGGTTCGGCTGAGCCCGGAGGTCGAAAGCTATTGCCTGGACGCCTTTCTCTCCCTCGGCATCAAGCAGGGGCTCAAGCGTGCCCTTGACCACCATCTCTCCGAGGCAAAGGGAAGCGATCTCTACACCATCATCTACACCTCCGGTACCACCGGCACCCCCAAGGGGTCCATGCACACCCACGAGAGTATCCTCACCGGGCTTTACAGCACCGGCCACCCGTCGCCAATGACAGAAAAGGATGTCTCCCTGAGCCTGCTGCCCCTGAGCCACGTCTTTGAACGAAGCTGGACCTGGTTTGTCCTCTGCCGGGGCGCTAAAAATGTCTATTGCCACGACCCCGACGAAGCCCGGTCTTTTCTGGCCGAGGTCAAACCCCACTACATGGTCAGCGCCCCCCGGCTCTGGGAAAAAGTCTACACCACCGTCATGGAAAAACGGCACCGGGCATCCCCTGTTCGAAAGGCCCTCTTTCGGTGGGCCCTTGGCATTGGCGGCAGGCGAAACCACCTGAAGAACAGCGGCCACTCCGTGGGACTGGCCCTGAAAATCAAATACGTCCTGGCAGGTTTTCTGGGATTGGGAAAAATCCGGGCCATAGCCGGGGGACGGGCACGGTTTCACCATGTGGGGGGGCTCCCCTGAATCCGGACATTGCTGATTTTTTCATCAGCGCGGGCATTCCCATCGG
This sequence comes from Desulfoluna spongiiphila, assembly GCF_900101345.1. Taxonomy (GTDB): domain Bacteria; phylum Desulfobacterota; class Desulfobacteria; order Desulfobacterales; family Desulfolunaceae; genus Desulfoluna; species Desulfoluna spongiiphila. The sequence goes on from NZ_FMUX01000003.1 coordinate 346,194, forward strand.
CCTTGGCTACGGCCTCACCGAGGTCTTTCCCCTCTGCGTTCGAAGCCCCGGGGACACCGCCCTTGAAACCAGCGGAAAACCCATCCCCCTGATGGAACTTCGCACGGGGGACAACGGAGAGATCCAGACCCGGGGGCCCTGCGTGATGCAGGGATACTGGAACAGGCCCGAGGAGACCACCAGGGTCTTTACGCCGGACGGGTGGTTCAAGACCGGCGACGTGGGGTGCATCACCCCGGCAGGCCATGTCTGCATCACGGACCGGCTCAAGGAGCTCATCATCACCTCAGGGGGCAAGAGTATTGCCCCCCAGACCATCGAATCCGCCATCAAAGAGGACATCTATGTGGAGCAGGCCGTGGCCGTCGGGGACGGCAAGCCGTACGTCTCCGCCCTGGTGATCCCGTCGTTTCCCATCCTGGAATCCCTGGCCGAGGTGATGGAACTCTCCTGGGAAGACAGAGAATCCCTGGTAAACCACCCGGAGATCGTCAGCTTCTATAAATACCGCATCGACCAGTACACCCAGCGCCTGGGCCGCGTGAAAAAAATCAAACGCTTCACCCTGCTCCCGGTGGAGCTGACCCAGGGGGCCGGAGAGCTCACCCCCACCATGAAGGTAAAACGCCGCGTGATCAATGAGCGCTACGCCCGGGTCATTGAAGCGATGTATGCCTGATGGCTGGAAACAACACGGCCCCCACAGCCTGTACCAGGGCCATGGGGGCCGTAAAAAACGGGTTCGCCCAAAGACGATATCACACCAGCCGGTGGTTTCAGGGGGTGCTTCCGGTGAGAAGCAGATATATAAACACAGCCAGCACGGCCACGGCAAACACCCCGGCAACCATCCACACGGTGCTCTTCTCCCTGCCGGGCCCCTCATGGGCTTCGCGCTTCTTTTTCTTTCTGTATTCAGATAATTTCACAACTTTTTTCATCGCCCGATGATCCTTCCACGAAACATGAATTAGCCACAACCCCTGCCGTAGCGGCCCTTCCGGGCCGTAGTACGATGTCCCGAAAACATCCGTGGCCCTTTTCATCACACCGCGTGACGCCGACCACCAACTGTCTCTTTCTCATAGTGATGTACAAGGAATGGCGTTTTTTTTCCAGTCCCTCGTATTTGTATACGGTCTCCCTTTGCCCTTCGGCCCCCTTCCGGACCGCCCGAAGGCTCAGCCCTGAAAACGGCCCCGCTGTATCCTTTTGAACCACCCTGCTGTATCCATGGATACTTTTTATCCCAGCCGGTCCCTGGCCCCCTGCCCGCGCCTTCCCAGACCCTTCGAATCAATAGGACATTATATTCAATAGTTATTACTTAAATAAAAAACCTGGCATCGTTCATGCAATACCTCTCACACGAAACGGAGCACCGGCAGAAGACTCACCCCCCCTCGATTCTTCTGCCAGCAAAACCACCGGAGCCCCGTTCAAGTCACACCGCTATGGGCGGGGCTCCGGTTATTTTATCGTACCTGACACATTGAAAAACGACATCCCACCTGCGGACGGGCTCTTCCGTCTGCCCATTTCCAAAACACAGCAGCAAAACACATGTTACTCAACCAACCCGCTCCGGTGCGCCCCCCCGCACCGGAGCCCCCCCCTTTTTTTCGCCAGACACACGACAACCTTTGCAAGATGGGCCCCCCGGCCCGTTTCCATTTCATCCTAAAAGTGGTACAACGTCCCTGCTTCACAGGTTACCCGGCCATCGGCAGGATGGGCCGGAACACGTCACCGTCGACCGCGCCTCGCAAGACCATCACCTGTTACACGGAAGCTGAACCGCAAAAAAACTCTCCACGTACGCGACGATTTGCGAGGCCACCAGAAAATAAGGCGACCAATCATGAACGATCGGATACACAATTTCAGTGCCGGCCCCTCGGCCCTCCCCACCGCCGTGATGCAAGAGATGCAGGAGGACCTGCTGAGTTACCGGGGCAGCGGCATGTCTGTGATGGAAATGAGCCACCGGGGTGATCTTTTTATGGGGATCATCGACGAGGCACGCACGCGCATCAAGCGCCTGTACGGCCTGTCCGATGCCTACGAGGTTCTTTTTGTTCACGGAGGCGCAAGCCTGCAGTTTGCCATGGTCCCCATGAACTTCATCGGTGAGGGGCAGACCGCCGAGTATATTGAAACCGGCACCTGGTCCACCAAGGCCATCGCCGAGGCCCGCATCCAGAACAAAGGGGTTCGGGTGGCCGCCAGCTCCGGGGACCAGGACTTCACCTGTATCCCTGAGGTCAAAGGCCTCTCCGCCGAGGCCCCCTTTGTCCACATCACCACCAACAACACCGTCCGCGGCACCCAGTGGCACGACCTGCCCGACACCGGCGGGGTGCCCCTCATCGCGGACATGTCCTCGGACATCCTGAGCCGCCCCCTGGACACCCGGCCCTTCGGCATGATCTACGGCGGCGCCCAGAAAAACATGGGGCCTTCGGGAACGGCGGTGGTGATCCTTCGCAAAGACATGGTGGAAAAGATTCCCCACAACCTGCCCACCATGCTCTCCTACCGCACCTATGTGGAGAAGGAGTCCATGTTCAACACCCCGGCCACCTTCCCCATCTATGCCATCTCCCTGGTGACCAAATGGCTGGAAGAGACCGTGGGAGGCCTTGCCGCCATGGAGGCCGTGAACACACGCAAGGCAGAAGCCCTCTACGCCCTCATGGACGAAGACGACTTCTACTGCGGCACGGCGGCAAAAGAGAGCCGCTCGTTGATGAACGCCACCTTCCGCCTCCGAAACCGCGAGCTGGAGCCGCTGTTCATTGAAAAAAGCCTTGAGTGCGGCCTGGCCGGTCTCAAAGGGCACAAATCCGTGGGCGGTATCCGCGCCTCCATCTACAACGCCGTCTCCGAGGCCTCGGTAGAAGCCCTGTGCACCTTCATGGATGACTTCAGGCGAACAAACCGCTGAGCAAAATCCCAAGGGCCTGCGCAAAAACAAAACAGACAAAAAAGCAATGCCTCCGGCGGCAAGGTGTGCCACCTTGAAAGCAGGTAGCGGCATCTTTCGTTAAAACAGCGCATTTATCCTGTGCGCGAGTCCCGAAGGGACCGCCCCTGCCCGGCCCGTGGAGAAAACCCGTTGCAATGAAAGAGAGATCACAGCATTATAGTATGACTGACAAGGCCTTTGATTCGTGGAAACAAAAGGTGCCCCTGCTCACAGGCAGCGCCTTTCAAAAGGTGGAAAAAGCGGTGAACCGGAGGAGAAGCCTCGCCTCCGTTTTTCCCGCCGAAAAAAACGTCTACCGGGCCCTTGCCCTTACGCCCTTTGACCAGGTGAAGGTGGTGATCCTCGGACAGGATCCCTACCACGGCAGCGGCCAGGCCGACGGACTGGCCTTTTCGGTGCCCGAGGGCATCAAGACCCCGCCGTCCCTGCGCAACATCTTCAAAGAGGTGGCGCGGGATACCGGGCGCCCCTGCGAAGATGCCGCAACCGACCTGTCACGCTGGGCGCTCCAGGGGGTCCTTCTCCTCAACGCGGTGCTCACCGTGGAGGAGGGACAGGCCGCTTCCCATACAAAGCTGGGCTGGCAGCAGATCACCGACGGCCTCGTGCACGCCTTGAGCCAGGGCCGGTCCGACCTCGTCTTCATGCTCTGGGGAGGCTATGCCCGGGGCAAAAAAGACCTGATCGACGCGGATAAACACCGAATCCTCGAAGCCCCACACCCCTCGCCCCTGTCGGCACACCGGGGGTTTATGGGCTGCGGGCATTTTACCGAGGCCAACCGCTTCCTTGAATCAAAGGGAAAAATCCCCATTTGCTGGTAAACGAACCCGCAACCTGCGTTCAAGGTGGCCGGAGGCTTTTTTTAGAGCTGACCAATTACATCGTTTTATTCATTCATGCATCAGGACGCCTTAACGATGCAGACATATCATTACCCACCCTTCGACCTTAGGAGAACAACACCATGCAGGACCTTACCGCAGTATTCAAGACATCCAAAGGCGACATCCGCCTTACCCTCTTTGCCGATCAGACCCCCTACACCGTGGCCAACTTCACCAACCTCGCCAAGCGCGGGTTCTACAACGGCCTGAGTTTTCACCGCGTCATCAACGACTTCATGGTACAGGGCGGCTGCCCCCTGGGCACCGGCACCGGCGGCCCCGGCTACCGCTTTGACGATGAGTTCGTCAACAGCCTCCGCCACGAGCGCCCCGGCATCCTCTCCATGGCCAACGCCGGCCCCGGCACCAACGGCAGCCAGTTCTTCATCACCCACGTCCCCACCCCCTGGCTGGACGGCAAGCACTCCGTCTTCGGAAGCGTTGTAAGCCAGGCCGACATGGACGTGGTCAACAGCATCGTCATGGGCGATGAGATCACCTCCGTCACCATCGAAGGGGACACCGACGCCCTCTTTGAAAAATGCGCGGACAAGCTCGCCGAGTGGAACAATGTCCTGGACAAAGAGTTCCCCGCCAAAGCATAGCATCATCGAATAAAGCCTCCGGCAGCCCTGCCGGGGGCCAACCTCTTGAAAATCCGACAAACAGGCCTTAAAGACATATTTTTTCAGTTAACGCCTGCACACATACGACTGTGATTTGACCCGAGGAACGAGGGACAAAGCGCATTCGTCACCAGCTTTCAAGGTGGCACACCTTGCCGCCGGAGGCCGTTTTTTAAGAACTGAATAGTTTTTCATACCAGGACCACTCCCCATGCAGATTCTTCTTCTCTCCGACATCCACGGCCACACCGAACATCTCGTCAAACTCCAAGACGCCATTGAGAAGGCGGACCTCGTCTGCCTCTGCGGGGACTTGACGAGCTTCCAGGGCCCGGCCGCCGCGTTGCGCGTGGTTGAGGCCGTCAAAAAGCCCCTGGATCAAATCGTTGCGGTGTCCGGAAACTGCGATGAAAAAGCGGTGGAGGAGAGCCTGACAAGAAAAGGGGTGGGGATCCATGGAAGGGTTCGGCAGATGGGCGGGGTATCGCTCCTGGGGCTGGGGGGATCCCTCATCACCCCCTTTGGCACCCCCAACGAGTACAGGGAAGAGGAGCTGGCATCCGTGCTGGAGCGTGCCATGGAAGAGACTCCGGCAACGCCTCCCCTGGTGCTTGTCTCCCACCAGCCGCCATGGGAGTCCTGTGCCGACCTCCTGGCCTCGGGGGTTCATGCGGGAAGCCGCGCCGTGGCAGAGTTCATCGACACCCACCGGCCCGTGGCCTGCCTCACCGGGCACATCCACGAATCCTGCGGCATCGAAAAACAAAACGGCACCCTCATCGTCAACCCGGGCGCCCTGGCCCAGGGCCGGTATGCACGGGTCGTTGTGACGAAAAAGGGCGCCGAAGCGGAGCTTGGCACCCTTTAAAACCTACAGCAACTTGAGGGTGTATCCCAGCTGCAGCCCGGCATCGGGGCTGTTGTCGAAGAAGAAGAGATTCTCGATGATTCCGAACTCCAGCACGCCCGGCCCCACGATCTTTTTAAAACCCATGGTCAGCTCCACCACCGGCTCGTCAAGTTCCGGGTAATCCGCCACGGCCGAGGCGTGGTTGAGGCTGACGACCCAGGAAAAGGTCTCGCTGGGCATGTACTCAAGGCTGTTCATGGTGGAGAACCGGAAACGTTCCAGGTCCAGGTTGTCATCCCCGTCCCGGGTATAGACGGTCCCGCCCACGCCGTGATAACCGGACACAGCGCCCCACTGCCAGCTCCAGATTCCCTGGAGGGTCAGGTCGGTACCGCTGTTCTCCTGGCTGTCATAGATACGGGAGGTGGGAAGCTTCACGATGGCACGCGCCGTCAGCATCGGCCACTGGGAAACCAGCATGGAAGCCGAAAGCTGCACGTCCCCGGTGATGACCCGGTTCAACTCATCGCTCTTGTCGTGGGCCACGTCGTTTCGGTCCACGGTAATGTAGTGGCTGGAGTCCCGGGACCAGTCATCCCGGTTGTGCTGCCCCACCCCCACCATGGAGTGGAACCCCTCGATAAACCCGTCTAAAACACCGCCCCCCTGGATGGCCACGGGAATCTCAAACCCCAGGGTCACCCGATCGCCGACCCGGTAGAGAACGGAAGGAACAAACGCCAGGGTTTCCACGTCAAAAAGAAAGCTTCCGTGCTTCAATTCATCGGTATCGTCAAAGTCGACCCAGTCAACGGACCGGTCCGACTCCACATGGTACACCCAGGTGTTGAGCCAGCGAACATCCATGCCCAGCTCCACCCGTCCCGGCATGGAATCGGTGAACGGGCTGGCAAAGGCGGGGACCGTCCTGAAAAACTCACCGGCCCCCAGGGCGGGTATGCGGAAAGGCCCCAGTCCGGCCGAGGCAGAGGAAGGAAACAACACCTGACAAGCAAACAACAAAGGTAACACAAACAACAACACCCAACGGCAACGCATCAAACACCTCATACCAACTTGAATATCCCAGGGCTCGGGCAATGAATCAGAATACACATGAACTCAGCAGGCCGCCTCAGCGGTGATGCCTGCCAACAGACCATGACGGCAGTCATCCCTTTACCTTATCGACAGATGCGCATTTTTTTTTACCGGAACCCTTATCTCCCCCCCCGGAGCATCCTTATACGCACCCCTCCTTAGCACAGCATCCGATGAAAAAACACAGGCAAGTAGGAGCGCGTTCTTATAGATAGAAACATTTTCATTGCGGCAGCCGCTTTTTTTTGGTTATATTCGGTCGTCATCAAACCCAACGCTGAACGTCGACAAACCCAAGGCCGACTGATTTCAGGCGGGTCCATCCTTGAACACCGCTCTTTTTCCAAGGGGAGATTTAAAAAACAATGAAACGCCTTACCATCTTCATATTGGCCCTTGCGGGCCTCCTTATGCTCACGACCGCTCCGGCCCTGGCCAAAAAACCTGTCATTGTCGGCATCTCAAAAATCGTGGCCCATCCGGCCCTGGACGCCCTTGAAAAAGGGGTCATGGACGGCATCACCGAAGACTACCCGCGAGCCATCTTCGACCTGCAGAACGCCAACGGCGAGATCTCCACCGCCGCCTCCATCGCCCAGAAGTTCAAGGCGGAAAAGGTGGACATCTCCGTGGGCATCGCCACCCCCACGGCCCAGGCACTTGTAAACACCATCAAAAACCGCCCGGTAATCTACTGCGCCGTCACCGACCCCGTGGACGCCGGCCTCATCGGCTCCTTTGACCGGGGTGAAAAAAACATCGCCGGGGTCTCGGACATGACCCCCGTCAAAGAACAGATCAAATTCCTGGCCAGCGTTAAAAACATCAAGAGCCTGGGCCACATCTACTCCAGCAGCGAAGTCAACGCCGTGCGCCTGGCCGAGCTGGCCGAAGAGGCGTGCCGGGAGCTGGGCATCGCCTTTGTCCCGGCCACCGTCAGCAACTCCGCCGAAGTGAAACAGGCCATCCAGACCATCATCCGGCGCGTGGACGGCATCTACATCAGCAACGACAACACCGTGGTCTCGGCCCTGTCCGCCATCACAGACGTGGCCGCCAAACACAACAAACCCGTCATGAGCGCCGACCCCAGCTCCGCCGAAACCATCCCGGTCCTTGCCGCCTGGGGCTTTGACTACTACAAAATGGGCCGCCGCACCGGCCGCCTCGTGGCCGAGATCCTCTCCGGGACCAAGCCGGAAACCGTCCCCACCATCTTCATGACAGACCCCTCGGACATCGACCTCCTCTTAAACCTCGATGTCGCCGAATCCCTGGGTCTCTCCTTTCCCGAAGAGGCCGTTAAAAACGCAGCCACCCTTGTGAAAAATGGCAAGATCATCAAACAATAAGTTGGATAGGCGAAATGATTGAAGGTATTTTTGTAGAGGGCCTGATCTACGGGATCATGGCCCTCGGTGTTTTTTTCACGTTTCGGATCCTGGATTTTCCGGATTTGACGGTGGACGGTTCTTTTCCCCTGGGAGCCGTCATCATGGCCATGGCCATCCAGAAAGGGATCTGCCTGTCCGCGGGGATCCTCCTCGCCTTTTCAGGAGGAATTGCCGCCGGAGCGGTGACGGCCGTCATCCACAACAAGCTGAAGGTCCCCCACCTCCTGGCCGGGATCCTCACCATGACCATGCTCTACTCCGTGAACATCCGCATCCTGGGCAACCGGGCCAACCTGCCCCTCATGCGGAAGGAGACCCTCCTGACCAAGGCCACGGCCTTCACCCACGGCACCCTCTCGGAGACCTGGACCCTGCTCCTCTTTTTTGTCCTGGTGGTGCTGGTCATCAAGGTCCTCATGGACCTCTTTTTCCACACGGACATGGGCCTCACCTTCGGGGCCATGGGGGGCAACACCCAGATGGTGATCTCCCAAGGGGTGAACCCGGCCACCTACAAAGTCATCGGCGTGGGCCTGTCCAACGGGCTGGTGGCCCTGTCCGGGGCCTTTGCCGCCCAGTACCAGGGTTTTGCCGACGTCAATCTGGGACAGGGAATCGTGGTCTCGGGTCTTGCCTCGGTGATGCTCGGGGAGTTTCTCATCCGTTCCAACCGCATCTCCATGCTCACCCTGAGGGTGGTCATTGGCGCCATCTTCTACAAGGCCATCATGTTCCTGGGAAGGTATTACGGCTACACCATCCACCTGACCCCCAACGACCTGAAACTTGTCTCCGGCATCCTCATCATCGGCGCCCTTGTGGTCACCCAGATGAAAAAGCCCGCAAAGGGGGCCAAATGATCGCCATAGAAAACACCACCCTGACCTTCAACCCAGGAACACCCAACGAAAACCGGGTCTTCGAAAACTTCAACCTCACGGTCAACAAAGGGGATTTTGTCACCATCATCGGCAGCAACGGGGCCGGAAAAAGCACCCTGTTCAACCTCCTGGCCGGTACCGTGACCCCCGACTCCGGCCGCATTGCCTTAAACGGCAGGGATGTCACCAAGGCTCCTGAGTACACGCGGGCCAAAACCATCGGCCGCATCTTCCAGGACCCTCTGGCCGGCACCGCCTCCAACATGACCCTGGAAGACAACATGATGGTCTGCCTCAAAAAAGGGTTCAAGGGGCTCCGCATCGGACTCAACCGGGCACGTCGGCAGTTTTTCAGGGAACAGCTCCGCTTCCTCGACATGGGCCTTGAGGACCGGTTGAAAGACAACGTGGGACTTCTCTCGGGCGGGCAGCGCCAGGCCCTGACCCTGCTCATGATGGTCCTCTCCCGCCCCGACCTGGTCCTTTTGGATGAGCACACCGCTGCCCTGGACCCCCGCAACGCGGAAATCGTCCTTTCACTCACCACCCACTTTGTGAAAGAATACGACCTCACCACCATGATGGTTACCCACAACATGCAGCAGGCCATCAACCTGGGCAACCGACTCCTCATGATGGACGCAGGGGAGGTGGTCCTGGACATCGGCGGCGAGGAGAAGAAAAACCTCACCGTGGAAAAACTGGTGGCCATGTTCTCAGACATCCGAAACAAAAAATTCACCAGCGACGAAGCCCTTTTGTCCCGTTAACCGCACAACCGGAGCCCACACATGAACCCACTCGGACGCACCCTCCTGACCCTTGCCGCCCTGATCTTGTTCACCCTGCCCGCCCACGCCTTCGACGGGGCCGAGTACCTGCTGGGAAGCGACGACGGCGGGCGCACCCACAAGCTGGCCCTGGGGGTGCGGATCCACGACCAGATCAAAGCCATCCCGGAGCTCCCCCATGACCAGGGAGACCTGAGCTGGCTCCTCGCCTATGAGTTCCACTCCAACATCGCCTACTGGCAGCTCGGCCTGGGCTACACCCCGGAGAGCAACACCGACAGAGACGCCGAGGTCCTTACCCCCCAGATCAACCTGATCTTTAAAGACAGCATCTACCGCCTGGGCCTGGGGGCCCTTACAAGCTACGTGGACGAAGACGGGGAAACCGACTGGACCGACGTGTACTGGCAGGCCATTGTCGGCATCGAACTCCCCTTGGGCTCCCGCGCCTCCCTCGGCCTCTACGGCTGCTACGTCTTCAACAAATGGGAGGACATCACCGACTCCGGCGACAACGGCCTCGCAGGCAACCTGCTTCTCTCCTGGGGATTTTAACCCTCACCACAAAGGGAACCCCAAAAAGCCAAACGCAAGTTTCCGGCGGCGAGGTGTGCCACCTCGAAAGCAAATTGCACAGGCCATTTACCCTTCGTTCCCCAGGGCAAATGGCCTGTGCGTTTTCGACAAGCATCGAATTTTACCTCCGTGCTTTCCATGATCACTGTAGGGGATGAACATCCCCTTCCGTCACCAGTCCCCGCCCCTTTCCTGACCTAAGTCAATGACAACACACCCCACTGTGCTAAAACGCAAACAAACTGCCTTCTATGGTTAAAGTTGGGTAGAAAAAGCTTGCCTCCGGGGGCATAGGCTGAATTGTTAGGAATCAGCAACGGATTCCGACTATACCGAAACCGTGCTCAAGGCCTGTTTGTTAAACTTTTTAAACGTTTAGCCCCCGGCAGGGCCGCCGGAGGCATCGCGTTTGTATTTTTGTTTTTGTGCCGTCCTTAAACAGAGCGAGCGTGTCGCCATCCCGACAGACCGCTCAGCCGAAGATGTGATATAAGCCCTCAGTGTATCACCGCCTGCACCGGTGAAGGCCGCGCCACAAAAAACCGTTCAACCCGAGGTAACAAGACCCATGTTCAGCCGCATCTCCCCCCGTCGTATGTCCCAGCTCTTTTTTATTTCACTTACCCTCTTTATCGGATGGCGCTTTGCCCTCTGGGCCACGGCCCTTGAACAGGGCAGGCTCCCCTCCGTCACCCGTCCGCCCTCGGTGGATGCCTTTCTCCCCTTGAGCGGCCTGATGAACCTCAAGTACACCCTGGGCACAGGGACCATCCACGGGGCCCATCCCGCGGCCCTGCTCCTCTTCCTTGCCGTCTGCGCCTCGGCCCTTCTTGTAAAGAAAGGATTCTGCAGCTTTGTCTGCCCGGTGGGTTTTGCGGGTGAGATGGCAGGACGGCTTGGAAACATGGCAAAGCTTGCCCGCCCCCTGCCCAGGTTCCTCGACATCCCCTTGCGGGGCATCAAGTACATGCTCCTTGGCTTTTTCCTCTGGAACATCCTTGTCAACATGCCGGTACCGGCCATCCGGGGATTTCTCTCCAACAGCTACAACCTCACCGCAGACATTCGCATGTTCCGCTTTTTTACCGAGCCCTCCACGGGTTCGCTGATCACCCTGGGCCTGCTCCTGGGGCTGCCCGTGCTGATTAAAAACGGCTGGTGCCGCTACCTCTGCCCCTACGGGGCCCTGCTCGGCCTCCTCAGTTTTTTCAGCATCCTGAAAATCCACCGAAACGACCAGGCCTGCACCCACTGCGGCCGCTGCGCCAAGGCCTGCCCCTCATCCCTTGCCGTGGACAAAAAAAGGACCATGGTCTCCGACGAATGCACCGGCTGCCTCACCTGCGTGGAAAGCTGCCCGGAAAAAGAAGCCCTGCGCCTCTCCACCTCACCCACGGGCGCCGCCTGGTCGCCCAGGACCGTGGCCCTTCTCATGGTAATGCTCTTCCTCCTCACCGCCGGTGCAGGCCGACTCTCCGGCAACTGGAAAAGCCACACATCGAATCGAACGATCATGATGGAGGTCATGAAAATGAAAAAAATGATGCCTCCGGCGGCAAGGTGAGCCACCTTGAAAGCTTGTTGCCATACCTTTTGATGCCGATTTAACGACTCTACAAGAACCTTTCCCCTCAGCCCCTTGCAACCGAAAAGTTTTGCTGCTTGTCGCAGTGGTGGCTTTTTCAAAAAACGCCGTCCCTAAGGCATACTGAATACCAAAGCGACCGAGCTAACGCTGACGTTGAGCACAGGCACAGCCCGTCAGGGAATGTGATGAGCCTGAGGAACGAAGGCGAAAGAGCATTCCCAAACCTGGGGTCAAGGGGCTCAGCCCCTTGCCGCCGGAGGCATGCTTTTTGTTTTTATATGAAAAATAATGGCATCAGGAGAGGGGGCCGGAGTGTCGGCTGGCGTTGCCGATGAACCCTTTGATGCTGTTTTGGATGTAGAACAGTTCCCGAAGCCGCAAGGGGCCTTCCATGTCGAGGAAGGGCAGGACCAGGGGATCGTTCTCAAGGATGGATTTCAGGACATTGAGCTCCAGGTCAAGGCCCACCTGCCCCCGGCTGATCTCCGAGGTCACGATGGATTCCCACAACCGAAGCTGCTCCCTGTGCTGCCAGAGCACCCGTTCTCCGAACTCGAAGCTGCCGAAATGACCGTAACAGAGTCGCTCCGGTTTGAGTTCCATGAGGGTCTCCAGGCTTTGCATGGAGATGTCGAAATAAAAAGGCGGGGGGGTGGAGGGACGCATGTAGGAGATCCCCAGGACACCGGGGAAACAGGCTCCGGCGGCTTCTCCGGTAAACAGGTACCGGTCCGTCTGGTAACTCACGTGGTGGGAGGCGTGCCCCGGTGTGGGGACGGGCATCACCGAGTTGGACATGAAGGTCTCTGCGGGCAGGAGCCTGCTTTCGGAGACAGGCCGCACCGGCCCGTACTGCGCGGCCGTGTCCCCGAGGACCTTGGCCGTGCTGAGCTCCAGATGATGGGGGTTGACCAGGTGGGGAATACCCCGACTGTGGCAGACCACCTGGGTTTCTGGAAAAAAGACGGCCAGGTCCCCCGCGGCCCCGGCGTGGTCGATATGCACATGGGTAAGAAGGATGTAGTCCAGTCGGCTGACGCCAAGGGATTCCAGGGCTTTGACCAGGGCACCGGCCGTCACCGACGGGCCGGTGTCCACCAGGAAGGTGACGTCGCCCACATAGATCCATGAGGAGAGAAAGCTCTCGTACCCGGCAATGGGAGGGTTAAACCCCACCATAAAGAGATCATCCGCCACTTTGTACAGAATATGTTCCATGGGCTCTCACAAGGTTTGACGGTCCCTTAACAGCTCTTCCAGGTGACTGAGGAGACGTTTTGCTGCCAGGTCCTCGCGGTCGGCACCTTGCAGGCTTGCCCGGAATATGGTGATGGCGGTGAGGCGGTCTTCCGGGGTTCGGATCAACTCCGGCAGGGTGCTGATGGCCAGGTCCCGGTTAAAGTTCAGCAGCTGCACCTGTTCGCCCACCACGCGCTTTGCTTCCCGCTTGGTCATGTCCTGAAGGTGCTTGCGCCCCTTCATCAACGCCTTCAAGGTGATCAGCTCCTGCTTGTCCACCGTCTGTTTCACGCGTCCAAGGGCCACGAGGCCGCGCATGAGCCCTTGAAAAAAGCCACCCTCCACCATCCGGGAAATCCAGTGATCACCGCGGGACCCGGCTTCGAGGTCACCGCACCCCACATCAAGGGGAATATCCGGAATATCCAAGGCTTCCTGAAAGATAAAATGGGCCATGGGGTTGTCGTACATACCGTAAAAAAGCAGCTCGCAGGCACTGTCCCGGAGGTCCCGGTACCCGTTGAGGAGGGCGGCCACGGTATCGGAATACGCGTGTTCCACTTTACGCAAGGTGTTGTCTTCCGGGGCCTCCATGCGGTTTGCCCGCACATAAGGGGCCCAGGCGCTGGCGGCACGGGTCACGGGGTTCATGCCGGACACGGCATACAACCGCTGCCTCAAGGGGGAGCTCTCCCGTATCACCGTGGCCGTCACCTCCGTGCCCCAGGGTTTCATCATGGGGCTCAGGCTTGTCTCGTAAAATTCGGCGATCATCTCCGAGGCTTTGCGCACATGTTCAAAGGGCCGGGCATTGTAATCGCTTCCCTCCCCCCGTAGCTGCGAGAGGTCCCGCACTTCAAAGCGGGCTTCCCCGTCGTCTTTGAGAATCATCTGATAAAGCCCGGGGGCTAGGCGTTTGGCCAGGTCCACGCAATCGATGAGTTCCTTGTGCTCCCGCTCCACCACCTTGCGTGAGACAAAGATCCCCAGGTGACCGACCTCTTCATGGAGGAGGTAAACGATCACCTGATTGCGTTTCTTGATCTCTGATACCGACCCCCAGACCCGCTCGATCCATCCCAGGGCCTGCTCCGGGGGCGTGATATTGTCTCCCCTGGAGGCAAACAGGATCACCGGGTCCTTGAGTTTTCGGAGGTCCACGATCTCACCGCTGCCCCCTTCCACCTGCCCCTCTTCCAGGCGGTTGCCCACAAAAAGATCCCTCACCACGAACTGGATCTCCTCTTTGGTCATGAACACGAACCCGTTCCACCACCGCTCAAAAAAGATGTAGCGGTCCCGTTCTTTGTCCACCGATCGCCAGAGGTTGTAATCCTTCATCCAGAGGCTGTTGGCCGGATTAAGGTCTTCAAAACCCCAGACCAGCTGGGCTCCGTCGAACAAGCCGTTGCCCAGGTCCGCGGAGAGGGAGGCCAGCCAAACACCACCGAAGAGCCCCCCGCGATACCGCATGGGGTTCTGGGTGTCGCGTCCCGCCCAGTAGGAGAGGGGCGAGCCGTTGAGGATCAGGGGCCCGGTGATATCGGGACGATCTGCGGCAATGAGGGCGGCGGCCCATCCCCCCTGGCAGTTGCCGATAATGGAGGGGCGCTCCGCTTCGGGGTGAAACATCCGGATCACCTTGAGAAATTCGATATGAGCCTTGAACACATGGGCCAGGGTCTGGCCCCGCACCGGTTCCTGGGTAAAGATCAAAAAGTAGACGGGATGGTTTTTCCGCATGGCCATGCCCACCTCCGACTCCTTGCGGAACCCCCCGATGCCGGGGCCGTGACCGGCCCTGGGGTCGATGATCACCACGGGCCGGGCGTCGGGAGGAATCTCCTGCCCCTCCTCCGGGGTGATGCGGGCCAAGGAATAATTCACGGGGTTGTCCAGGTCACGGCCGTTAAAGATCACCTCATAGTCAAAATGGAGCACCGGAGGCAGCCCTTTGCGGTTCTCCTCAATGAAATTGTCTCCCTGCTCCCGTTTGGTATCAAGGAAAAGGGTCATGCGCTGTCCGAAATCAATCTGGTACTCAAGGACTTCATTCATAAAGGCCGCCCCGTGCATACACATGGACATATAGGCGGTAAAGGGGTTTTCCATGGGTTCCTCCCCTGAAAAAACGGATTGTTTATGTGTTGGGATTGCACATGTCGCAGTGACGCCGAAGGCGTGGAAGGGCAACACATCACCGGCCGCCGAGGGCGATGGGAAAACAGGAGATCTCGCGGAATTCACAGGTTGTCCACAAGGATGGCTGCACAGGGCCCGAATGGCGCCCCTGAAAGCGCCCGATGGGTGCCGCCCCTGCCCTGTGATCAGCCTTTCAGGTCCCTCAGGAGTTTTTCTCAGAGGGCCGGGCAATCATCACCGAGCAGTTGGCCTTGTGGGCTATCCGCTTTGCGATGCTGCCGAAAATAACCAGCCCCATGCCGGAAAGACCGTAGGACCCCACCACAACGAGATCGCAGCCCGACTCGTCCAGATGGTTGAGGATCTCCGTGGAGACATGACCGTCCAGGACCACGTAACGCACCTTCACGTCCCCGGGAACCATGGAGGTATAGTGCTTTTGAAGCTTCTCTTCCACCTGGAGGACGAGGTTGCTGTCCACGGAATCGTCGAAGGTCACCGAGGTGAACACGGGGTTGTCGAAGTCCGTCACCACGGGGTTCACCGGAGGCGGCACCACGTGGATCACTTCAAGGACCGCATCAAATTTTTTGGCAAGGGTTCCGGCGGTGCGGACCGCCACATCGGCATTTTTGGAAAAATCGGTGCAACAGGCAATGGTCTGGAAGGTCATGGTCCCTCCTTCATGTCGGCACGGCGGACCGAAGGGATTCGGTGTGAACCGGCATCGTTGATGAGGTGTAGAGGATGGGAATCATTATAAAGAAGTTGGGAGGGCAAATCAATGTGTATCACCCCCCGGGGTGGCATCGCCCTCCAGGAGAAGCCGAAACCCCACGTCGTCGGCCGCAAAGCGTGACGATGCCACGGGCCGGAGGATCAGGCCTGCGTCATGGGTGGCATCGGCCCAGCCGCCCCCAACAATCAAGCCAGGTGCACCGCCTTTTCCGGGCTCGTCCAGCCACTCCCAGACATTGCCCACCATGTTCACCAGGGCATTGTCATCGGTACCGGCGGGCCTTGGGCCGCACCGGTCACACGGCGGGCCCCCCTGCCTCCACGCCCCGCAGGGGTACCCCTCATAATCCACGCAGTTGTTTCCGGAAAGACAAGGGGTTTCCGGCCCCGAAAGGGCAAGGGCCCGCTGCCACTCCACGAAGGTGGGCAGCCGAAACCGGCCCAGGCCCATGGTGTTCATGCGGGCAACGAAGGTATCGATCTCATGGCGGGTGACGCTCTCCACAGGGCAGCCCTCCCCGCAGGCGATGAACCATGCCGGGTTGTATCCCATCACGGTACGCCACTGGGCCTGGGTCACCTCGCTGGCCTGGATGTAAACCGGTTCGTTTCCCTCTCCCGGGATACGGACAAAAACCATGCCCGGCATCACGGCAACCGTTGCCTCAGGTTCCCCTGCAACCTGGACCCGGGCACGGCGTGCAAGGGCCGCAAGCCGGACTTCCGAGGAGAGCTCCCCGTCCATGTCCCCTTGTGAAAAAAGAACCCTGCCGGAACCAAGGTCCACCACTTCCAGAAAAAAAGCGCCCTTGTCACCTGTGTCGGCCCACCGCCCGCGCGCCCCCAGATCGGCCTCAAACACCTCCCCCACAAAGGACAGGCAGGAGGTGATGGAGGCCGCCTCCTCGCCGCAGAGGCCAAGGGCCGCGGTTACCCCGTCCCCTTCAAAGAGCCGGAATCCTGGGGCAAGATGCAGCAAAAGCGTCTCCTGAAAAAACGAGGCCTCTGCTTCGGGACGGCCGGGGGCATCAAAGGGAAACACCACAAGCCCCTGCCCGAAGGCCACCGGGCAGAAGAGAAGGCACAATAGAAAAGGGATCAAACGGACCATCGTCATCGTACCCTCCCGGTACGCAATGCATCATGAATCCGACAGGTGTCCTTAGAACAGAGTAAGAAGCGCCTTGCCAAAGGCATCGGCCACAAAAAAAAGGGGGGGGAGGAAAAAAGCATCATGGGCAGGCCCCGGGGCGCTGCCGGCGCTGTGCTCGTGTGTGCACGTCACGCAATAGAAGAAGACAAGAAGAAGCGTTAAGCAGATACGCTGCGAACAGGTACCAAAAACGGAAAGGAACGATCGCCCTGCACATCGACAGATACAACCAAGGGGGATCAGCAGACAATAAAGCAGGATAGCATTACTCTTATTATGACTCAGCGATGCAAAATGTCAACACATGGTATCCTGCCGCTGGCTCCCTTTCGTGGTCCTGTTCCGGTTGCCTCCGGCAGGGCCGTCGGAGGCAAACATGGGCTGAATCGTAACCTTTTTTCGTTCCCCGTGCCGATAACCGGTGGTATAGTTAGGGGCATACCTCATCAAAGCAAGACGCAAAACCCCTCTGCCCCTTGAGCTTGTCAACCGTTACCCCGACAACCCGCGAGGCTCCCATGGCCCTCATCCCCCCTTACACCCCCCCGGACTTTTCCGTGGAGCCCCTGGCCTCCGCCCCGGTGGTCACCACAGAAAAAGCGCCTGCCGACGGCGTGGCCCCGGAAGGATTCCACGCCACCAGCAACCATCCGGAGTACGTCCATATCGCCCCGGGAACCTGGGTCCTTCTTAGCAAAAACCGAATGGACACGGTGATTCGGCTGGAGGAAAATCGGGTCGAGGCCGTTGAGGCGCGGCGGCTTACAAAAGGGGATCTGGTGGTGGTGGGCCGGGGTGAAGAGGGAGAAAAAGGCGTCTATATCCATACCGACGGGTTCGCCCAAGGGGAGGGGCCTGCGAAAAAATTCGCCTTCATGACCCGGGGAAGCAGGGAGACCCCCTTCTCGCGAAGCTACGATCACCTCTACGATATCCTTCGCCACGAAAAAACCAACGGCTTTATCTCCTGGGTCCTGGGGCCCGCCGTGGCCTTTGACAAAGACAGCCGAAACGCCATGGCCGGCATCATCCGGGAGGGGTATTGCCATGCCCTCATGGCCGGAAACGCCCTGGCCACCCACGACATGGAGGCAGGGGTTTACGGCACGGGCCTGGGCCAAGACATCTACACGCGGGAGCTCAAGCCCCTGGGCCACTACCACCACCTGGACTTATTAAACAAGGTGCGCCGTGCAGGGTCCATTCCCAAGGCCCTTGCCAGCCTGAACATCACAGACGGTATCATGCATGCCTGCGAAACCTGCGGGGTGCCCTACGTCCTGGCCGGGTCCATCCGGGATGACGGCCCCCTGCCCGAGGTGGAGACCCACACCAGCCGGGCCCAGGACCGCATGCGCGTGTTTGCCGCACAGGCCACCTGTGTCATCACCCTGGCCACCCAGCTCCACACCATCGCCTTCGGCAACATGACCCCGTCCTACCGGGTCCTTGGCGACGGCACGGTGCGCCCCGTCTTTTTCTATGTGGTGGACATCAGCGAATTTTCCGCCGACAAGCTTGCCAACCGGGGGTCTGCCCAGTCCACGGCCATCCTCACCAACGTGCAGGATTTTATGATCAACCTTGCAAACAACCTGATCCCATGAACCAGACCATCCGCATCATCGGCGTTCCCATCGACCTCGGCCAGCCCCGGCGCGGGGTCAACATGGGCCCCGACGCCATCCGCTACGCCGGCCTTGCCGAGCACCTCGCCCGGCTGGGGTACCACGTGGAAGACCAGGGCAACATCCATGTGCCGGTGCGGGACACCGTACCTGAGGTGCAGATGGTCACCGAGATTGCCCGGACCTCATCGGCCTGCTACGCCCAGGCCCGGCAGGCCAGGGCCGACGGGACCATTCCCATCTTCCTGGGCGGAGATCACACCATTGCCGTGGGATCCGTGGGCGGCGTCACCCACGACACCCCCTGCGGGGTAATCTGGATCGACGCCCACGCAGACTTCAACACCCCGGCCATCTCGCCTTCGGGAAATGTCCACGGCATGAGCCTCTCCATCCTCCTTGGCAACGGCCACGAGGCCCTCGTCAACTGCGGCCGAACCGGGGCAAAAATCGATGCGAGCCACGTCGTGCTGGTGGGCATCCGGGATCTCGACCCCCTGGAAAAAGAGGTCCTCACCCGGTCCGGTATCACCACCTTCACCATGCGGGATATCGATGAAATGGGCATGAGCCGTGTGGCCCGGGAGGCTGTGTCCCAGCTCAGCCACCTCGGCCGCCTCCACGTGAGCCTCGACATGGACAGCCTGGAACCGGCAGGCGCCCCGGGGGTCGGCACCCCGGTCCCGGGCGGGCTCACCTACCGGGAAGCCCACCTGCTCATGGAAATCCTGGCTGACTCCCACCTTTTGAGCTCCATGGACATCGTGGAGATCAACCCCATCATGGACACCTCCAACCAGACGGCCACCCTCGCCGTCAAACTCGCCGTCTCCCTCTTCGGCAAACGCATCCTGTAAGCTATACGTGTACATGTGTTGTTTGCGACACGTTATCTCTTGCGTCGATAGTGGGTTTGCACCATGGCCTCCAGATGGACATCCGTCCGCACATGCTTAAAAGCCATAGCCATAGGAAGGTCACCGAACAGAGGGGTTCCGCCCCCGAGCAACACGGGAACCGTGGTAAGCACCATCTCATCGATGAGATCGTCTTTCAGGAACTCCTGGACGGTCTTGCCGCCGTCGATATAAAGGGTCCGATGCCCCGTGCGATGCAGGGCCTCTACAATCTCCGAAGGGGACCCGCCGATCAGTTCGGCCTTCCCCTCGAACCCGTGGGGCAACGACGGCAGAGAGTGGCTCAGGACATAAACGGGCTTGCTGTACGGCCAGTCGCACTCAAAACCGCAAACCGCCTCAAAGGTCTTGCGCCCCATGACGATGGCGTCGATGCGGTCCATAAAGTCCGCCCACCCGAAATCAAGGTTGTCCGGGTTGGGCACAGACTGAAGCCAGTCCAGCCCGCCGTCTCTGTCCGCAATATAGCCGTCCAGGCTGATTCCTAAGTACACAATGGTTGACATGATTGCCTCCGATAACACGTGAATGGTTGCCGGCTGCGCCCAGCCTGAAACCGGGGGCACCGGGTCGTATAAAGATGAATACAGGGGACTTGCTCTGGTGACGTGGTGTCTGAGTAGACAAGGCAGGTGGGGGGGGGCAGAAACGACCATAGAAAAACACTAAAGAATACGGGACTCTGCATGCCAGCCCCTGGCTGGCCAGGGACCCTGTTTTCTGAAAAATCCTGTTTGGAAACCGTTTCAAAAGGTTGGCCCCCGGCAGGGCCGCCGGAGGCAATGCAAGAGCCTTTTTTTTTAAATCATTTTTTACACGCCGCTGGCGTTTAAGCGGTCCGTCCCTTCGTCGAGCCCTCCGACAAGTTCCCCGCTGTGCTCCTCAAGGCCTCTGCTATCCTCTCTGGCTACGGCATCCCCTGAAAAATTCATCAGGACCATCCCTGAAAATTTCTCCTGGTTGTAGAATTCAACCCTGTAGAGCATGCCCGCCTTGTCCACGGAAAAGCGCCGCTGGATGTTGTGCTGGGAGATGGGGATTCCGGATTCGTTCTGGACATTCTTTTGCGTAAAGCCAATGACGTTGACCCTCAGGCCCGAGATCGGATGGACCTTGAACACATCCCGCACAGGGACGATGTCCCCGAAGTTCACCTGCCTGCTCACCCCGTCCACGGTCATCTCCACGGAATCAATGGAGGTGTCGTACTCAAAATACTCCGGGTGCAGCCAGGTGACCCGCCTGTTCCCGTAATAAATCCGATACCCCTTGCCGGTGTCGATGGCCGCCATAAGGGGGTTGCTCGGCGAGAACTCCATGGGATCCTCTTTTTTCAAGGGGATGTACCGCAGGTTGTTCCGTGCATTTTTAACGTCAAGGACAATGCGCTTGTCGTTCAGGGCAAAACTCACGTTGTCGTTGATGGCGTGTTTCACACCGCTGGAGGTCAGCTCAAAGCGCCTTTCGAAGGTGATATCGAGATCTTTGAGAAAGGACTCGATGGCGCGTATGTGGTAGTACGCCCGCTCATGGGTGGGCAGGGACTTGCTGGCCTCGATGCCGAAGGCGGGTTTGTTGTTCAAGATGGTAAAGTAGGTCAGGGTCTTTGCCATCTCAACATTGCCCTCACGCGTTCGGGTGTTCATGAAGGAGTAGGTGTGGGAAGGGTCGAGAAGGGCGTTGTTGACCTCTTTTACCGTGCGGGTCGCCAGCTCCGCCAGGTTGCCGAACCGAACGCCGGAAAGGGCCCCCTGGTCCGCGATGATGCACTGCCCCCAGCGGTTGGGGTTGCGCAGCTTGTCGACATAGGTGTCACGGTAAAACCCGCTCCCGTCGTGCAGGTTCAGGACCAGGTCCACCTCGTCGTTTAAGATAAGGTCTTTTATCTTTAAAATGGTTTCGTATTCCGGGTCGCTTTTCTTTATGTCGGCAAATTTCCGGTTCAGGTCCCCGTACACCCCCCTGGAGCGCTTGATGATGCTGAGAAAATTAAGGTTGGGAACAACCCAGACATTCCCGGACGTGATCTTGTAGTGGGTGGTGATAATGGAGGCCGCGTTGAATCCCCCGGGCTCGTCCCCCTGGATGCCCCCCACGATGAGAACCGTATTGCCCGGGACGCCGGACGTCATCTTGTGAACGGAAAAATCCAGAGACGACGCACAGGCCACCGACGTTGACAGGATTGCAAAAGCAGATAGCACGATGAATCTCAGCATGGTTACAACTTTACCTTGATATGCCATGGTTCAAAACGGACCCCGAGAAAGTTCCCTTTGCTGTACCGGAGTTTGATGTAGCCCAGGTCTTCGAGTTTTTTGTAAATGGGGGTATCTGTAAACTTTTCGGTAAAGTTCGACACCCCGAAGCCGACCTGGCCGACGTCAAAATCACCGACGCCGTGGAAGGAGTAGCCCGGCGGGGCCAGGGAACGCGATGCCAGGGAGAGATTGCCGTCGTTGCTGTGCGCTTTGTTCAAAAAGAGCATGAACTGCTTGGTGACGCTTCGCAGGCCCGAGGTGAGGATGACGTTCTCGCCGATGTCTTTTTTGATTTTCTTGTACATCTCAAGGGGAAGCCCCTTGTAAAGGTAGTTTCCCGTGTAGGGAATCTTGATGGCCTTGGGCTCATCGATGGTATCGGTAAGATTTTTCAAGGGCTTGTCACCCATAAACCCGTAGAGAAGGCTGTCCTCGTAAAAAATCATCTCCAAAAAGGCCAGCTCTTCCTTGGTAAACGGCCCCACGCTGCTGTAGGCCTTGCCTGTTTTTATGGCGGCGTCGAAGCTCAACAGCGCAAAGTGCCCGTGTCCCACGATGCGTTGAATGCGTTTCAGGCGACTCAAGGAACTTTTAAGGATCAGTTTCTGGTCTGCACCGAGGAAGATGTCTTCGGTGTGCTTTTCATCAAAATTCTCAATCTTATTCAGGTAATCCTTGATGTACCGATCATCGATGGGTTGCACCTCATCTTTGAACACAGACATCCACGCAGCATGAACCGGAGACGGAATCATCGACCCAAGGGTACCTGCGGCAGCAAGCCTTAAAAAATCTCTTCTGTTCATAATCACCAGAAAAATAAAACGTTAATATAACTGTCGAGTTGCCATGTCGTTGCCCCCCTCACAGCCTGAATCGACAGTGTATAATTGCGTATCAACCTACCATAACACGTCACCCGGATCAAACCTGTGGAGAGAAAATGCAGTCACAATTTACGGCCGTATACAATGCTCAATTTAAAAAAATAGGCCGGAGTCCCACACCGTGATTCCCCTTCAGTTTTTCCCGCTCACACACGGATCCTTCTTTTCCGTTTCGGGCAAGGCCCCTGCCCCGGGAAGCAGGTCCTCCTGTCTTCCCCCTGTCATAAACCTGTGATATGACCCTTCTGAGATAGAAGCCCGGGGCCGCATTTCCGATGCCCGGAGGGCTCTCCTTTCGCCCAGTGCCCGATACAACCACATGATTTACAACACCTTAAGCACCACCAGGGAGTCACGATATGAATCGCACCGGACACGCCGTTTACCCCCTGCTCCTTGCAGCGCTTCTCCTTTTCACCTCGGCATGTGCCACAAAGCAGTCCTCGCCACCCGCCCGGCCTGCCAACGCCCCCCGCCCTTACAAAGTCCTGGGCAAATGGTACCAGCCCCTGGCCACGTCCGAGGGCTACGATGAGGTGGGCATTGCCTCCTGGTACGGCCCCAAATTTCACGGCAAGCCCACGGCAAGCGGTGAAACCTATGACATGCACGCCATGACCGCCGCCCACAAGACCCTTCCCCTGGGAACCCGTGTCAGGGTGAAACACCTGGGGAACGGCAAAGAGGTGACCCTTAAAATAAACGATCGAGGCCCCTTCGTGGGCAAACGCATCATCGACCTCTCCAACAAGGCGGCCCATGCCATCGGCATGGTGGGCACCGGCACGGCCAAGGTGCGTGTCACGGCCCTCAAGGGCCCGAAAACAGCTGCGACCACCCTCACCCGGGGAGATTTCGGGGTCCAGGTCGGGGCCTTCGGCGACCGGAGCAATGCGGAAAGCTACGCAGCCAGGCTTTCCGACCGGTATGCCAACCTTCCCGTAAAAGCCGTCCAGGGCTCCGACGGGCTCAACCGGGTGGTGGTGGGACGCCTCCTCAACCGGGAAGCCGCCGTGGACCTGAAGCTCCGATTAATGGAAGACGGCTTCACCCACGCTTTTATCCTCTCCCTATAGGACGGACTCATGCCCATCACCACTGTGTTCATCGACCGCGACGGAGTCATCAACCGGGACTCTCCCGATTACATAAAAACCGTCGACGAATTCCATTTCCTGCCCGACAGCCCGGAAGCCTTTGCTCTCCTGAAGGCCCGGGGACTCTCGGCCATGGTCATCACCAACCAGTCCATCATCGGACGGGGATGGGTGACCCCGGAGACCCTGTCCGCCATCTTCAAAAAGATGACTAAAGGCATCGAAAAGGCCGGGGGCTCGGTGGACGACATCTTCTTCTGCCCCCACACCCCGGACGACGGCTGCCCCTGCCGGAAGCCCAAGCCCGGCCTCATCATGGAGGCGTGCCGGACCCACGACATCAACCCGACCACCTCGGTGATGATCGGGGACAGTGCCAAGGACGTCCTCTGCGGCAAAGCCGCCGGGTGCGCCGCCACCGTGCTGGTGCGCAGCGGCAACGCGGAGAAAGCCCTGGCCGACCTCGCCGCCGCAGGCCAGCATCCCGACCATGTGGCTGATACCCTCTTTGACGCGGTTCGCTGGGTCATCGACACCCTGATCTCCTAGCAAGGCAAGGCCATGAACACCATCACCCTGTCCGGACGCATCAAGCGCATCCGATACCGAAACGAGGAAAACAGCTACACCATCGCCGATCTCATCACCGACGACACCGGGGTCACCATCACGGTGGTGGGGACCCTTGCGGGCATCGACCTGGAGGACCGGCTGCGCCTTTCAGGCACCTGGGAAAAACACCAGCGCTTCGGCGACCAGTTCCGCATCACCGAATACGAGCTGATTTTTCCTGAAACCGGCGAAGAGATCCGAACCTACCTCAAACGCCTCGGGGTCAAAGGCCTTTCATCCCCAAAAATCAGAACCCTTGTGGAGCGCTTCGGCAGCGACACCTTAAGCGTCATCGAAACCTGCCCGGAAAAGATCACCGGCTTAAAGGGATTCGGCAAAAAAACCATGGAGAACCTGCGTGAGGCCCTGACCCGCCAGATGGAGGTCAAGCGGCTCATCGCCTTTTTAAAGGAACACGGCATCCCCGTCTCCCACTGCGCCCCCATCCACAAGCACTACGGCACAAAGGCCACCGAGTGCATCAGTTCCAATCCCTTTACTCTACTCTTCGACATAAACGGCATGGACTTTAACACCGTGGACCATGCGGCCCTCTCCCTGGGCATTGCCGAAGACGACCCCAGAAGGGTCCGGGCCTGCCTTCTCTTTGTGCTGGAACAGTTTGCCTCCGACGGCCATGTCTTTGCCCCGGCCGGCAGCCTCATCACCCGCTGCATGGAGCAGCACCACATGGAACACGAGCCCCTGGCCTCGGCCCTTGAAGAGCTCAAGGCCAAAGGCCGGGTTGTCTCCGAGACCCTTGAGCGGGACGGAGAGACCGTCCAGGCCGTCTACCCCACGGAGCTCTTCCGGGCCGAAGAGGGCATCGCCCGGCGCCTTGCCATGATGCTCTCCATGCCCGAAGAGGCCCCTGATATCACCCGGGAAGAGATCCTTGAAACGGTCCTTGCCAGGCTTGCCATCAAGCTCTCCGACGAACAGCTCGTCACCTTGGAGGAGATCCTCTGCCACCGGGTGGCCGTCATCACCGGGGGACCGGGCACGGGGAAAACCACCCTGGTCCGCTCCATCGCCGCCCTGTGCGACCACCTGAACCATGAGACCGTCATGGCCGCCCCCACGGGACGGGCCGCCCGGCGCATCACCGAGGTCACCGACAAAAAGGCCTCCACCCTGCACAAGCTCCTGAAATTCGATTTCAACTCCGGTGCCTTTGAGCACAACCGGGACAAGCCCCTTTCCGGCGACGTCTTCATCATCGATGAGGTCTCCATGGTGGATACCCTTTTGATGCACCGGTTCCTGGACGCCGTTCCCGTTGAGGCCACCGTGGTCTTTGTGGGGGATATCTTCCAGCTCCCCTCGGTGGGGCCGGGCAACGTCCTTTCAGACCTCATCGGCTCCGGGTGCCTCAAGACCTACGCCCTTACCCGCATCTTCCGGCAGGCCCAGGAGAGCCCCATCGTCATGAACGCCCACCGGGTCCGCACCGGGGAGTTCCCGGACCTTCACCCGGAAGAGAAAGAGGGCCCCTCGGAATTTTACTTCATTGAAACCGGCGACCCGGTGAAGGTGATGCAGCGGGTGGTGGAGCTCTGCGCGACACGGATCCCGGCCACGTACGGCTACACCCCTTTGGAGGAGATCCAGGTGCTGACCCCCATGCACAAAGGGGACGTGGGGACCATCAGCTTAAACGTCGCCCTCCAGCAGGCCTTGAACGAAAAAGGCGACGCCCTCCAGTCCCTGGGACGCACCTTTCGCGAGGGCGACAAGGTGATGCACCTGAAAAACAACTACGAAAAAGAGGTCTTCAACGGGGATATCGGGATCATCAGTAAGGTGGATAAAAAAGAGAAAACCCTGTCGGTGAACTACGAGGGGAGGAAGGTGGCCTATGAAACCGAGGAGCTGGACGAGCTGACCCTGGCCTATGCCATCAGCGTCCATAAATCACAGGGGTCGGAGTACCCGGCGGTGGTGATGCCCGTCACCACCCAGCATTACCCGCTCCTGCAGAGGAACCTTCTGTACACGGCCATGACCCGGGGCAAAGAGCTGGTGATCCTCATCGGCACACGGCGGGCCGTGGAGATCGCCCTGTCCAACAACCGGCCCAACATGCGGTGCTCCCACCTCGACCGGCGGCTGGCCGAGATGGCGTAATGTCATCTGGAAAGGTACGCGTTAGGCGTCTTCGGTGCCCTTTTTGGAAGGAAGGGGAACCTTGAACAGGGGGACCCCCTCTTTTTCGAGGACTTTTTCCTCTTCAGGGGAACTCACGCCCCGGATGTTCCGGGGTTCGGAAACACCGTAGTGGATCTTCAGGGCCTCCTTGGCAAAATTGGCCCCCACGTCGTCGAAATTCTGTTCCATGAATTCCACGATCTTGGCGCTGACATCCCCCACGGCCAGACCGCTGCTCTGCCGGGGGCCCGCCGGGGTGGTTACCGCCTTGGGGATGGCAAAGGTGCTGGGGACGATAAACACGCTGCTGTTATCACAAAAGGGACAAGTGACCAGCCCCTGTTTCTGCTGATCGTCAAAGGCTGTCTTGTCGTCGAACCACCCTTCAAAGGTATGTCCGTTGGCACACTGCAGGTCAAAGGCTATCATATATCACCGGTATCGATGGGATCGCATGGTATCAAAAAGAGTTCTGGCGGAATCTGCCCGCCATGGAAAGGGTATACATACCATACTTGAACCATGGGTAAACAGTGATTTTTTCCTTCCAATGGGACGGTGAGTTTGTATATGGTAAACCATCCCGACGGGTGGGTTCACCCCCGCCCTGGCGACCATGAGTCATCGACATGGGAGATAACGTACTATTTTATTGAGATGTCCATTTGGACCGATTCAACGGTTCATCAGGGAAACGGAAAAGACGAACCGGACACACAACCCCGGGGCCATGGCCCCATGCCACGGATCACCGCCACGGCGGCCGACAGGCATGTCCGTACACGCTCACTTTTCCGGGCCCCTTTAACTTGAAAAACACCGGAACGCCTATCCGAACCATGAACCCGAGAAGCGATTCGACATCGGTTCCCGAAAGCCCCGTTCCAATGACCCTCACGTGCTCTTGATCCAGGGGGCCCAACGCGCAGGAGTTAAACATGAAAATCAAAGCTCTCGTAACAGCTTGTCTGCTCTTTTCTGCGGCCCAGGCCGCAGCCGAGACTCTGTACATCACCGACCGTATCAACGCCACCTTTCGAGGGGGCCCGGGAACCCAATTCAGTATCCTGAGGGGCCTTCCCTCGGGCACGGCCGTGAAGGTCATTGAGCAGGGAGACAAGTGGACCCGTGTCACCGTGGACGGAGACGTCGAAGGCTGGGTGCTGACCCAGTGGCTGGTGCCCACCCCCACCAAAGGAGTGCTCCTTGATAAACTCCAGGTCAAGCACGACCGGGTCCTCAAGGCTCGCACCGAGCTGAAAGGGCAACTGGCGGAGCTGAAAAAAGAGAACAGCGACCTCAAGACAAGCCTGGCCGAAACCAAAAAACTCGCCGCCGAATCCGGCCAGTCATACCAGCAGCTGAAAAAGAAATCCGGCAACTTTCTGCAGCTGGAAGAGGACTACAAGGAGACCAAGAACCAGCTGGCCAATCTCTCCAAAAAGGCGGACATCTTAAACGACCGCCTGGCCAAGAAGAACATGATCTGGTTCCTGGCAGGGGCCGGGGTCCTGCTGGTGGGTTTTATCATCGGCTCCAGCTCCCGGAAAAAGAGAAGCTCGTATTATTAAAGGACGCGTCCTGCCCGGGGCCCGGCAAACGAAAAGATCGCCCCTGGAGGTTTCAGGGGCAACAGGCCCGAACACAGGCATCCGCGCCAGGATATTACGCATCGCACTGCGCCATGATTTATTCGTTCCGAGGCCTTTATGAACATCACGTCTGATTTTCTCGTTATAGGGTCCGGTGTCGCCGGGCTCACCTTTGCCCTGAAAGTTGCCGCCCACGGCACCGTCACCATCGTGACCAAAAAGGCAGTCTCCGAATCCAACACCGCTTACGCCCAGGGAGGGGTCGCCGCCGTCCAGAGCGACATCGACTCCTTTGACCTTCACATCCAGGACACCCTTGACGCCGGAGACGGCCTCTGCAACCGGGACGTGGTGGACATGGTGGTCACCCACGGCCCCGAACGCGTCAAAGAGCTCATCGATTTAGGCGTCAAGTTCAGCCTCTGCGACGATGATGCCCACAAGGCCCCGGGCACCGACTACGACCTGGGCCGCGAAGGGGGCCACTCCGAAAAACGGGTCCTCCACGCCGAGGACATGACGGGCCGGGAGATCGAACGCGCCCTGGTGGCCCAGATCAAAAACACCCCCGGGATCACCCTCCTGGAAGAGCACATCGCCATTGACCTCATCACCCTCTCCACCCGGGTCAAAAGCGGCATGATCACCACCACACGGGACACCACCTGCTGCGGGGCCTACGTCCTGGACAAGGCCGCCGACACCGTCAAGACCATCACCGCCAAGGTGACTGTCCTGGCCTGCGGGGGCTCGGGCAAGGTCTACCTCTACACCAGCAACCCGGACGTGGCCACCGGAGACGGCATTGCCATGGCCTGGCGGGCAGGGGCTTCCGTGGCCAACATGGAATTCATGCAATTTCACCCCACCTGCCTCTACCACCCGGACGCCAAAAACTTCCTGATCTCCGAGGCCGTGCGCGGCGAAGGGGCCGTGCTCAAAAACGAAAAGGGCGAGCCCTTCATGGAGAAATACGACCCCTTGAAGGACCTGGCCTGCCGGGACAAGGTCTCCCGGGCCATCGACACCGAGCTCAAAACCAGCGGGGCCGATTCGGTCTTTCTGGACATCTCCCACAAGGATCCCGCCTTTGTCAAAAAACGCTTCCCCAACCTCTGGCGCCAGGGCCTGAAGTTCGGCTTCGACATGACAAAAGACCCGATCCCCGTGGTGCCCGCAGCCCACTACATGTGCGGCGGGGTGGCAACGGACCTGGACGGCCGCAGCGACATCAAGCACCTCTACGCCATCGGGGAGACCGCCTGCACGGGCCTCCACGGCGCCAACAGGCTGGCCAGCAACTCCCTTCTGGAAGCCCTGGTCTATGCCCACAACGCGGCCAACCGGGCCATCGAAGACGCCAAAGCCTGGAAGGCCACAGACGTCCAGCTTCCCCGCTGGGACGACGTGGGCGCCACAGACAGCGACGAGGTGAGCCTTCTGACCACCAACTGGGATGAAATCCGCCGCTTCATGTGGAATTATGTGGGCGTGGTGCGCTCGGACAAACGCCTCTCCCGGGCCTTGAACCGCATCGAAAACATCCAGAGCGAAATCCGGGAGTACTACTGGAACTTCCGCGTCACCGCCGATCTCATCGAGCTGAGAAACATCGCCGTGGTGGCCGAGCTCATCATCCGCAGCGCCATGAAACGCAGGGAATCCCGGGGGCTCCACTACACCATCAACTGCCCCGAGAAAAACGACGCCGAATGGCTGAGGGAAACCGTGCTGAAACGCACCCTCACCAATATATAGGACAGGAACAACAAAAAGCGCCTCCGGCGGCAAGGTGAGGCACCTTGAAAGCGGGTTACCGCTGCATTTGCCCCTCGTTCCTCGGGCCACATCACAGCGGTCTTTCCATGGAGCCATTCTATGATTTCCTGTCGGATAGATTGAGCGGAAACCCCACAAAAAATCGTGCCCCAAACGCACCAAAAGGGCCATGGAGATCAACTCCATGGCCCTTTCGTGTTTGCGCTGCAAAAAAAACAACGACTCAGCTTGCATTCTATGGCCAACGCCAGTTCAAACAGCAAGTCTTCTATGGTTAAAATGGCCAGAAAAAGCATGCCTCCGGCGGCCAGGGAATGATTCCCTGGACCCCAGGTTGCAAATGTGCTTCCCCCCCTCGTTCCTCGGGGAGAATCACATCCGCTTTAAAAATCAGAAGTTACTCACCAATTGTTTTTTAAGGCCTGTTTGTTAAACGTTTTAAAAGTTTAGCCCCCGGCAGGACCGCCGGAGGCATCTTTAACTTAACTGCCTCCGACGCATCCTTCCCAGGCGGAGCCTGAAGGCACGATTTTATGCCCTTACCCGCACTTGGTGTACCCGCAGAGGTGGCAGGTGACGCACCCTTCTTCGTGGGCCATGGCGCCGCCGCAGTCCGGGCAGGGGTCGTCGGTGAGGGAGGGCTCGACCTTGATGCCGTTTGCCGCCCCTTTGCCTTTGAGGTAGCGTTTCTCCAGCACCCGGCCGATGGCATCGGGGATGGAGAGGACCCGGCCTCCTTTCTGGAACACGGCGTGCTCGCCCCCGATGCCCTTCACCTGATGGACGATCTCGGAAACGTCCACCCCCGTGCGCAGGGCCAGGGAGATGAGCCGACCGATGGCCTCGGTCTTGGCCGTGGTGGATTTCCCTGATTTTCCGATGGTGGCAAACACCTCAAAGGGGCGTCCGTCCATCTCCGTCACCGTGACGTAGAGCTGGCCCATACCGGTCCTGATCTTGGAGGTAAACCCTTCCAGGATCTCGGGGCGATCCAGCACCTGATGGGAGGGAATGGCTGGGGTCTTTTCGCCTTTGGCATCCGACACGGAGAGAACCTGGTTTTCCTTGCTGCCGTCCCTGTAGATGGTTACCCCTTTGCAGCAAAGGTCAAAGGCCATGTCGTAGATGTCCCGCACCTCGTCCTCGGTGGCCTGCCTGGGCAGGTTCACGGTCTTGGAAACCGCGTTGTCGGTGTGGTTCTGGAAGGCCGCCTGCATGCGGATATGCCACTCCGGGGAGACGTCGTGGGCGGTGACGAACACGGCCCTCACATCTTCGGGGATCTCTTCCATGTGGGCGATGGTCCCGACTTTGGCGATGCGGGCCATGAGCTCGTCGCTGTAAAAACCCCGGGCCCGTGCCGTGGCCTCAAACAGGGGGTTCACCTCCACCAGTTCGTCCCCGTCCATGACCCGGCGCACAAAGGAGAGAGCAAACACCGGTTCGATGCCGCTGGAGCACCCGGCAATGATGCTCAGGGTCCCTGTGGGGGCGATGGTGGTGCAGGTGGCGTTTCGGTAGGCTCGATTCTCATCCCCTTTAAACACGCTCTTGTCGATGTTGGGAAAGGGGCCGCGGGAGACAGCCAGGTGCCGGGAGGCCTCGTGGGCCTCGGCCTGGACAAACCCCATCACCTTTTCCGCCAGAGCCACCGCCTCCTCGGTGTTGTAGGGGATCCCCATCATAAACAAAAGATCGGCAAAGCCCATGACCCCCAGCCCGATCTTTCGGTTGCCCTTGACCATCTCATCGATGGCGGAAAGGGGGTACCGGCTCATCTCGATGGTGTCGTCCAGAAAGCGCACGGCAAGCCAGAGGGTCTCCTTAAGGGCCTCGTAATCCACCCGTGTTGTCCCCCCTTCGGTGACCACGCACCGGGAGAGGTTGACGGATCCCAGGTTGCACGCCTCCATGGGCAGCAGGGGCTGTTCGCCGCAGGGGTTTGTGGATTCGATCTCCCCGATCTCCGGGGTGGGGTTGTCCCGGTTGATGCGATCCAGAAAGACAATGCCGGGGTCGCCGTTGAACCACGCCTGGTGGACCAGGGTTTCATAGACGGTGCGAGCGTTCAGGGAGCCGCGGGGCTCGCCGTTGCGGGGATCGATGAGATCGTAATCCCCCCCCTGTCGCACCGCCTGCATAAAGGCATCGGTTACCCCCACCGAGATATTGAAATTGTTCAGGGCCTCGTTGTCCTCTTTGCAACCGATGAACTCCAGGATATCGGGGTGATCCACCCGCAGGATGGCCATGTTGGCTCCTCGCCGGGTCCCCCCCTGCTTCACCTGCTCGGTGGCGGTGTTGAAAATCTTCATAAAGGAGACCGGCCCTGACGCCACGCCCCCGGTGGAGCCCACCCGGCAATTCTTGGCGCGCAGGCGCGAGAAGGAAAAGCCGGTGCCCCCGCCGGACTTGTGGATGAGGGCCGCGTTTTTCACCGCATCGAAGATCCCGTCCAGGCTGTCTTCCACGGGCAGCACAAAACAGGCTGCCAGCTGCCCCAGGTCGTTGCCCGCATTCATCAGGGTGGGTGAGTTGGGGAGAAATTTAAACTCTGTCATCACCCGGTAAAAGGCCTCGGCCACCGCCGACGGCTCAAGGCCGTCCTCGTAAGCCCCTTCGGCCTCGGCAATGCAGGTTGCCACACGCATGAAAAGCTCTTCAGGCGTCTCCTCAAGGTTCCCTTCGGTATCTTTTTTCAGGTACCGCCGTTCAAGAACCGTTCGTGTATTATCCGATATGGTCAGCATGCCGCTCTTTTCCATGATTCCCTCTTGCGCTGTCGCTGTCATGTTCTCTCCGTTATTCACAGGTCGTATCAACCGAATGGTGCATCCATGTCTTGACGGTGGCCCGGTATCCTCACAGGGGACCAACGCACCGGCCACCCGGGCAGACAGGTGAGTCAAAGAGAATCACCTGCTTTTTTTCTCTTCCATGCACCGTAAACCGCTCTTTTTTATTCTGGATGGGTGTTGTCAGGAAAACGCCTCCGGGAACACCGGCCGTCTCTGGATGGGCTCAACCGCTCTAAAAACCATTCTACCACAAGATATTGTGGCGTCAATCACATTTTACGCACCATGTAGCGATATTGACAGGATACAGACCGACTGGTATCGTTTTGAGTTTACCGAGACTTTTCAACGATTACAGACGGTAAGGGGACCGGAACCATGACAGCGGTCAGGAGCAGGAAACGGCCGCCTTGTCCGGTGAAAAGCATCAGCGTTACAGGGCCTTGAACCGGGTATGCAGGCAGGAAGATCGGCAGTGCGCTTTTTTCTCTTTGCCGGACCCTCAATACCGGGAACCCGTCCCCCGCCACGCAACGGAGAGCCGCATGAAGAATCACACGGAGATCAAAGTCAGGGGCTATCACCTCGACCTGTACGGACATGTCAACAACGCACGCTACCTTGAATTCATCGAAGAGGCCCGCTGGGCCCTTTTTGAAGAGCACCTTGGCAACCTTGCGGCAAAGGGCTACTCCTTTTTCGTGGTCAACATCAACATCAACTACAAAAGCCCCGCCACCTTGGGGGACACCATCGAGATCGACAGCCGCATCACCCGCTTCGGAGGCAAGAGCTGCACCCTCAAGCAGACCATGACCAAAAAAGGGGCGGGCACCCCGGTTGTGGAGGCGGACGTCACCTTTGTCATTGCCGGCCCCGAAGGCAAGGCCCTGCCCGTTGAAGGGGACATCCGGGACATGCTGGAGCCCTTTGCAGCGTAACCCGAATCTTTCATGAAAAAGTGCACTCGACTCATGAAATATCCGGGTTAAACAGGGCCCAAACGCCTCCGGCCGCCCCGCCGGGGGCCAACCGTTTATACAGTCTTCAAGTGAGCCGCAATGAAACAGCACTCCCCCGGAAAATGGACGGTCTTCGCGCTGGTAACCACAGGCAGTTTCATGTCCACCCTGGACTCCAGCATTGTCAACGTGGCCCTTCCCACCCTCATGGGCAGGTTGAACACCACCATGGTCACCATTGAATGGGTGGTGCTGATCTACCTGATCGCCTTTACCTCCCTGATCCTGAGCTTCGGGCGCTTAAGCGACATTGTGGGGCGCCGCCTTGTCCTGGTCGCCGGTCACAGCCTGTTCACCCTCTCCTCCCTGTTCTGCGCCCTCTCCCCTTCCGTGGGTGCCCTGATCTTTGCCCGGGCCCTCCAGGGCTCCGGCGCCGCCATGATCATGTCCTGCAGCCAGGCCCTCATCGTGGACGCCTTCCCGGAGAACGAACGGGGAAAGGCCCTGGGCAGCATCGCCACGGTGGTGGCCGTGGGGCTCACCTCGGGCCCTGCCATCGGCGGGTTCATCCTCTCCCACTTTTCATGGCGGGTGATCTTTGCCGTCAACATCCCCGTGGGACTCACCGTGGCTGTCCTTGCCGCGCGGATCCTCAAAGGCTCCGAGGCCGACACCCGGCGTGACGAGCCCTTTGACCTGACGGGGGGCCTGCTCATCGCCCTGGCCTGCGGAACGCTCTTCACCGGCCTTACCCATGCCCACGCCTGGGGATACGGCTCCCTGCGCGTCCTGGGCCTCACCGGCTCCGCCATTGCCCTGGTCCTTCTCTTCGTAGCCCATGAAAATCGGACCGCCCACCCGGTCATGGACCCCAGCCTTTTCAAGGAGCGCATCTTCAGGCTCCCGGTGCTCTCGGCCATTGCCCTTTACACGGCCCTGTTCACCATGGTCTTTCTCATGCCCTTTTACCTGCTCTTTCCCATGGGCTACTCCGAAGCCCAGGTGGGAACGGTCATGATGATCCCCTTTGCCCTGCTCTTTGTGGTCCCTCCCATTTCAGGGGCCCTGGCCGACCGCATGGGCTCCCGGATCCTCTGCGTCCTGGGCATGGGTACCCTCAGCCTGGCCCTGGCCCTGCTGGCCTGGCCCACCCAGCTCACCACTTTTCCCCCCATCGCCTTTAAACTGGCCCTGGCAGGCTTTGGCGTGGCCCTGTTCCTCCCGCCCAACAACACCACCATCATGAGCTCGGTACCTGCCCCTCGGCGAGGGGTGGCCAGCAGCGTGGTGGGCGCCGCCCGAAACCTGGGCATGGTCACCGGCGTGGCCCTGGCCGGTGCCGTCTTCAACCACACCTACACGGCCCTGTCAGGGGCCAACGGCCTCTCCACCTACACCCAGGCCCTGCAGGCGCCCTTTCTCACCGCCTTCCGCTACGCCCTCTTCTGCGGCGCGGCCACCGCCGCCCTGGGAAGCCTTCTGGCATGGCTGCGGGGACCGGACACACAAGGCAAGTAAGCCCCCGGTGTGATCCAGAGCATTGACGCCCCTGAAAACTGCCGTATAAGCTGTCTCCTTAGCGACCACGAAACGATTCGGCTTATGCCTTATGTATGCGCCTCCGGCGGCAAGGTGTGCCACCTTGAAAGCAGCTTATGGATGTGCTTTCCCCCCTCGTTCCTCGGGAAAAATCACACCCGTCTTTCATTCAAGGTCTGGTGAAGCCATCTTGTCAGATAGCCGTTTGTCGAACCCGATTTTTAAAGATCCGGTAAAAGCTTGACCCCCGGCAGGGCCGCCGAAAGCATCGTTAACCGAACGGGCTCCGGTGGCAAGGAGTGCCACTTGAAAGCAGGTTGCGACGGGTGCACAGCCGGATCAAGGAAACCATCATGACCACCACCTGCAGCATCACATCAGGAGATCGCCCATGAAACGACTTGCCCCCCTCCTTTGCCTCGTCCTCCTTGTCTGGGGGTGTACCGAGACCAAGGCCCCCCGCCCGGTCTCACCAGACGAAATTGAGGCCGAGAAATCCATGGCCCCTGTCCCCACCTTCAGCGCACCGGTTGACGAACGCCTCATGTCCCGGGAAAAAAAAGGCGCCCCCGCAGCAGGGAAAAGGGGCCATCGTGCGCCGTCGGCCTCCGGGCTGAGGGCCGCCTACGCAGACGACAACCGCCAGTTCAATCTCTACCTCGACTTTCTTA
Organism: Desulfoluna spongiiphila; assembly: GCF_900101345.1. Lineage (GTDB taxonomy): Bacteria > Desulfobacterota > Desulfobacteria > Desulfobacterales > Desulfolunaceae > Desulfoluna > Desulfoluna spongiiphila. Next base: position 382,040 of record NZ_FMUX01000003.1, read on the forward strand.
AGACCTACAAAGAGGTTCCCCACATCCCCGCCGATGTCAGCGAGCGCATCACCCTCACCGTGCTGGATAAGGAAGGGCTCACCCTGCCCGACTGCGATGTTGCCATCTCCCTGAAGGGAAAAGTGGTGGAAAGGGGCAAAACCACAGCCGACGGCATGTTCCGGACCTTTCCCGCCCTGTATGCGGGCAAGGCGCAAACCCTTGAGGCCACCCTCCGCTACAACAGCCTGTCGAAAAAAATTGCCCTTGATCGCAGCGGACGGCGCGAGGTGACCGTCACCCTGGACACCCGGCGCGCCCTGCCAGATGCCGTGCCCCTGGACCTGCTTTTTATCCTGGACACCACCGGCAGCATGGGCGAAGAGATCGACCAGCTGAAAACCAGCATCGACCTCATCAACCTCAACCTCTCCCAGCTTTCCGTGCGGCCCCTGATCCGTTACGGCATGGTGCTGTACAGGGACACGGGCGATGCCTATGTCACCAAGACGGTCCCCTTTACCTCCAGGCTGGAAGATTTCAGCAAGGAGCTGGCAGGCATCCGCGCCGAAGGGGGCGGGGACACCCCCGAAGACCTGGAGAGCGCACTGAAAAAAGGCATTGATGAGCTAAACTGGAACGATGAGGGGGTCAAGCTGGCCTTTGCCATCACCGATGCCCCTCCCCACCTCGACTACGACCACGCCTTCACGTACATGGATGCGGCACGCACCGCCCGGGAAAAGGGCATCAAGATCTTCTCCGTGGGCACCGGGGGGCTCTCCCTGGACGGGGAATATGTGCTGAGACAACTCTCTCAGCTCACGGGCGGGGCTTACATCTTTCTTACCTACGGGGAGAGAGGAGAGAGCGAAGGCGGCGCCCCGGGCAGCGTCAGCCACCACACCGGCGCCAACTTCACCTCCGACAAGCTTGAGGCTGTCATCATCAACATCGCCAGAAACGAGTTGAACCACCTCGTCACACAACCCGACGAAACACATGGAGAGTATTTTGAAGGGGTGGCCGGCAGCACAAAGCCCGAAGAGGTCACGGAAGAGCTCTTCACCAAGGCCGTGGCCCAGCTGGCAGACTACGCCGCCATGTCCCTGTCGGACAAACCGGCCACGGCCATCCTCCCCCTGGCCTCGGAGCTCTCCACGGCAGACTCGGCGTACCTCACCTCGGCCCTTCTCATCGCTGCCACCCGCCATCCCCTGTTCACCGTGGTGGAGCGGGACAACACCTCGGCCATTGTGGATGAGATCACCCTGGGCCTCTCCGGGTATGTGGACGAAAAGACCGCTGCGGAGGCAGGACGCCTCACTGGGGCCGGGCTGCTCATGGCCGGTCGCGTCGTCAAATCCGGTTCCCGGGCCGATGTCATCGTCCGGCTCATTCGCGTTGAAACCGGCGAAATACTCTCGGCCACCCGGATCCTCATGGAGGGAACACTTCTCCCGTCAGCCTGGGACTGACACAGGTTTATTTCAGCACACAGGGAACAGGGTATCGACCCGCGAAATCAACAGCGAATCACACCCTGCCGTTTAAACGATAATTTTTCACGGCTGTGATTTATTTCATAGAATCCTGACAAATAATTTACTATGTATATACTCTTCATTGATGATCAGGGAACCCCACACGACTCATCGCCACGCCTACCAGGGCGATTGAGCCGTCAACGGATACCCCGCATCTCTGAGAAATGGTTATAACGTATTGAATAGTTGAAAGGAAGAATCATGAAGAAGTACATTGCAGCCCTTGGAGCACTCCTGGTGCTCTCCGGAACATCCTACGCAGCCACCGTCACTGAAAACTGCGGTTGCGGCCTAGGCAAAGAACTCATCGGCGAAAAGACAGGCCTGGCCTGGAACATCCTCGGTACCTCCCTTAACGGAACCAGCGGAAACCAGACCTTCGGTATCTCCTCCGGGACCCTGGGCTGCGAAAAGCCCGATGCATTCGTCAGCAACGAACGCATGGACACCTTTGTCGCAGATAACATGGACAGCCTTGCCGTGGACATTGCCACCGGTAACGGCGAAAACCTCGATGCCCTGATGGAGATTGCCCAGGTATCCGGTGCCGACAAGGCCGCCGCCTGCCAGGCCCTCCAGGCAAACTTCGACACCATTTACCCCACCGCCGACGTCGAGAACACCGCCGTGGCTCAGTCCATCCGAGGCGTTCTTGCACAGATTTAGCATCATATCTGCATCGGATCGCCCCCGCCTTTCGGCAGTATATTGCCGATTGGCGGGGGCTTTTTTGCTGCTTCTTGTGGCCCTGCTTCCCGCGCCGCTCCTTGCCGAGGCCCCTGCCCCGGATACGGAGCAGCTCGTCCGCATCGCCCGCGAGAGGAAGCTCTCCGAAACCCCGTACTGGCGCACCCTGCTCCACTGCCCCGTGGGCTTAACGCCCTACCGGAGCTTTGTGGACGACCCCGCCTTTTTCCTGGCCGAGACAGGTAAAACCGATGCCGACGCCGAGCTCTCCGCCCTGATCCGCACGTTTTTCGGAGAGGCTCCCAGCGAGGTTCCCCTCTGCCGGTTCATTGCCCGCTACACCTGGGTGTACGAGCAGCTTGCCGATGTCATCGACGCGCCGCCCCTGATCTGCGATGAGGCGGAAAGACTCCATCCCTCTTCGGCGACCCTGATCTTTCCCACCTACCATCTCAACAACCCGGCCTCCATGTTCGGGCACACCTTCCTGACCATTGAAACGGACTATCAGGCGCCCATGCTGGCCGACGCCGTGAACTACGCGGCCCTGCCCGACAGCCGGAACCCCATCACCTATATGTTCAAGGGCATCGTCGGATCCTTCAAGGGATACTACGCCATCCTCCCCTACTACAAAAAAATCCAGGAGTACGGGGACATGGCTCAGCGGGACATCTGGGAGTACCCTCTGACCCTCACCCCCGAAGAGACCCGCCGCATGGTCCTTCATATCCTGGAGCTGAAAGAGAGCTACAGCTACTACTATTTCTTTGATAAAAACTGCTCCTACATGCTCCAGTTCCTCCTTGAAGTGGCCCGGCCGGGCCTTTCCCTCACCCACGAGAAAGGGCTCACCGTCATCCCCATCGACACCATCAAGGCCATGCAGAAGGCGGGCCTCATCACCGAAGCCAGGTACCGCCCGTCCATCGGAAGCCGTATCCAGGCCGGCCTGGGACGCCTGGACAAAAACGAGGTGGGCATAGCCCGGGACCTCAGCGACGGCACCCTTACGCCAGGTGAGCTCCTCGCCATGGACCTGACGGACAGAACCAAACGCCTCACCCTGGACCTGGTCACCGACGTGAACCGCTACAGGCGCGCCAAGAAAAAACTCTCCCAGGACGAATTCAAGCCCCTGTTCCTGGGCACCCTCAAGGCCCGCAAAACCCTGGGCAAGGGCGCCCCCGATGAAAAGGCGATCACGGCGCCCCCGGAGCCCACCACAGGACACGACGCGGCCCGAATCTCCGCCACAGTGGGCGTCTACGACGGAGACAGCTTCGAAGAGCTCACCATCACCCCGGCCTTCACAAACCTCCTCAACACCGATTACACCAAACGCGAAGGCATCCAGATTGAATTCCTGCGCGCCCAGGCCCGTTTCGACAACGAGGAGAGCGAACTGGACCTCCAGGCCCTGACCATCCTGGACATCATCTCCCTGTCCCCCCGGAACCCCTTTATCCGCCCCCTCTCCTGGACCTTCCACGCGGGCTATGAAAAAAGGATGACCGATACCGGCGACATGAAGGGCGCCTATTCCCTGCGGGCGGCCACGGGCATGGCATGGAACCTCACGGACGAGAGCCTCTTTTTCCTTTTGCCCGAAGCCGAGCTCCTCGCCTCAAAGGGCCTCGACAAAGGGGCCTCCGTGGGCCCCGGGCTCCGGACGGGGATTCTCTTCTCCCCGGCGGACCGGTGGCGCATGCTCCTCTCCGGAAACATCACCCGCCGCATGCCCGACGACTCCACCGAGTCCCGGGTCGCCTTTGAAACCAACCTCACGGTAAACCGCAACAACCGCATGGGCCTGTCCGTCTCCCGCACCGATGTGGAGAGCAACGGCGCCTGGGAAACCAGCCTTTCCTGGCATCGCTATTTTTAGTGCCGGGGGCCACGGGGTGATTCCCCGCCCCAGACACGTTGCGGCCCTCAAAGATTCCATGGTAGAGTAAACACGAATTATTCAGTTTGCCTTTCAGGGCAAAAGCAATTGAAAAAACAGCCTTCTATGGTTAAAGTCCGACAAACCACAAGGTCAAAAGGGATAAAAAAAACAAAAGCGATGCCTCCGGCGGCGAGGTGTGCCACCTCGAAAGCAAGTTGCGAATGCGCTTTCCCCTTCGTTCCTCAGGGAAAATCACATTCGCTATTGATTCAGATTAAACCGAATCTGTTTTCTAAAACTTGTTTGTTAAACGTTTCAAAAGTTTAGATCCCGGCAGGGTCGCCGGAGGCATCTTTGGCCGAACAGCCTCTGGCGGCAAGGCGCGCCACCTTGAAAGCAGGTTGAAAATACGCTTTCCCCCACGGTCCTTAAACCACACAGGTGCATCCCCATGAAACCACACCCCCATGGTCACCCGAAACCAAAATGGCTCCTTGGCCTCTACAGGCTCAACGACCAAAGACAGCTTCACCCCATCGCCGTGCACATCCCCAACGGCATGGTCCCGGTGGCCGGTCTCTTCATGGCCGCAGGCTGCCTGCTGGAAGTCCAGGGGCTGGTCTTTGCTGCCTACGTGAACCTGGCCGTTATCTTTCTCTCCATGCCGGGGGTCATCGCCACCGGCATCGCCTCATGGCAGCACCGGTACAAAGGGGCTTCAACGCCCCTGTTCCGCACCAAGCTGATCTGCAGCGTCCTGGTCTTTGCAGGCGCAGGGCTGATCCTTCTCGTCCAGACCCTCTGGCCGGTGAACGTGCACCGGCTCACCACATCGGCAAAAATCCTTGCAGCGGCCTACCTCCTTTTGCTGGCTCCCACCATCCGCGCCGGGTCCCTGGGCGGGAAACTGGTCTTCGGAGGCCGGAAAAAGGTATAAAAAAAGGGGAGACACGCGTTGCGCACATCTCCCCGTCATGACACCTCCCCGGACTGTACCGGGCTGTCATCTGGGCCTTACAGGGACGAAAACATGGATACCTTGGGCTTTACTTCCACGGTCTGCATTTTTGCCAGCCCGTCGGCCAGGGCCTTCTGGATCCGCTTCTCGCTCCAGGGATTTCGCAGGAATGAGAGGTTTGTAAAGCCTTCGGCCTTGGCCTGGAACACGGCCTCGCCCTTCTGATCCAGGATCTGAATGGCCAAAGCGACCCGATAGCGCTTGAAGAACAGATACTGATCCTGGTCTTCGATCTTGAGGTCCGCCGAGAGGAAGGCCTCTTTCCTGTTTTTCCCCTTCAATTCATTGACCACCTGCTTGCGCAGGGAGGTACCGGCCATGATGCGGTGGAACTCACGGTTGGAGGTTGAGGGGTGGTTCCATTCACAGGTCAGGCTCGAAAGCAGGGCATCCACCTGGCTGTTTCCGGTCTTGAAATCTTTGATGCGATCCAGCTTTTTTGCCCGCCGTTTATCGGTCTTCAAATCGAACCCGAAGGGCTCAAGGGCCTTTTTCATCTCCTTGTAGGTGTCCATGCCCACATCGCCGAAGGAGTGCCCCCCTGACACCTGCTTGGCCAGGTCAATCACATCCGCACCGCCGTCACTGACCACCTTGTAATGCCCCACAAGCACAGGCACGTGCTTTTTGTTCATCCAGTCCGCGTCCTTCTGGACCCAGGTGGACGCACACCCCGACAGCATCATGCCGGACACCAGAACCACCAGGACGGTGGCCGTCGCCTTCCAACTCATGCAACCTTTTTTCACAACAAACCTCCACATTCGAAAATAAGACATTCATCCACGGCCCCCTTTCCCACCCGAGGAGCCCCTACCTAAGGGACGGAATTTTAAGAAAACAAAAGCGATGCCTCCGGCGGCGAAGTGTGCCACCTCGAAAGCAGGTTGCGAATGCGCTTTCCCCTTCGTTCCTCAGGGAAAATCACATTCGCTATTGATTCAGGTTAAGCTGAATCTGTTTTTAAAACCTGTTTATCAAACCCGTCGTTTTAAGATCAGGCAAACGCTTAGCCCCCGGCAGGGCCACCGTAAAAGCTGTTTGCCCGTTCCCTGTTCGTGTATCAGGGCAACGCCACGGTCCAGTCATCTGCCTCAGCTGACATCGTCCCGCTGGATGTATACCGTCGCCGCGTCAGTAAAAAAAGTTAAAAGAAGGCCAAAAAAGTTAACTACAACACATCGCTCAATGCGTTGATTATCAATTGACTTGGTTATTCCTTCTGTCATATAAGCTATGATTATTTTGCTAAAAAAGAGACAATAACAATCTCGACCGGGCGCACCGGGAGCAAAGGTGAGCCCCAAGGGAACACCGATTGTTCCAGCTCCATGGATCACTCGGGCGACGTGCTGATGCAAAGACCACACAAAGTGATTGCCATGACCATTCTTGTAGTCGAAGATGAACAGACGGACTTTCTCCTCATCAAGCACGCCATTGAGCAGTTAAACGATGCGTACACCGTCCTCCACGCCGAAGGATGCCGGGAGGCCGTCCGGGCCATCCATGAGGGACCTGTCGCCCTTGCCCTGGTGGACATCCTCCTGCCGGACGGGGACGGTCACAAGATCACGGCCCACCTGAAAAACCATGACATCCCCTTTGTCATGGTCAGCAGCAAATCCATGCCCGAAAACGTGGTGCGTTCCTTGAAATCCGGGGCCGAAGACTACATCCGTAAACCCTTTGACATCGAAGAACTGGCGGCACGCCTGGAGTGTGTCCTGAGACGAACCCCGGGCCTGTCCGTGGCCACAGACGCGGAACCCCTGCCCGGTGCCGACGTCCTGCGCATCGACTTCACCCCCATCGAGCACCGGCTTCTCCACCGCCTGCGCCTCGGGTACGGCACCTATATCACCTCGGAAGAGCTCATCGAGGCGGTCTGGGGAAGGGCAGGACTGGAGACCGCCAAAGGGGCATTACGTACCTACATCTCCCACATCCGTAAGAAACTCACCCAGGCCGAGAGTCCCCTTGCCATTGTCAGCAAATGGGGAAGGGGTTACAGGCTCACCGATGCCGACGGGTCCGAAGCATGACCCACCCAGGACGACGCGTCACAGGGGCTCTGCCCCGGCGGACCGCCCCATGAAACTCTCCCTGAAAGTGATCAGCATCTTTTATGTCAGCGTACTCTCCGCCCTGATGGTCATGGCGGTCATCGGCATCAACATCTCCATCCGGCAGGCCAAACGAAACCTTAAAGAGGCGGCGAACATCGCCCTGACCTCCATTGCCACGACCCTCTCCGAAGATATAGGCACCGCCTTTTCCCATGTGGAGGAAATCGCCGACCATAAGACGGTGGCCACCCTGCTGACCACACCGAAAGGCGAAAGGAGCGAGGCTCTGCTCCGGGATGCCCAGAATCTGTTCCACCACTACCGACAGTTCAACGCACGCTTCAAGTACGTCTACCTGGGCACAGAGGACGGCTCCCTCATCGTGGACCGGTATATTGCCATGCCCCAGGGGTACACACCCGTTGTCCGGCCGTGGTACACCGGCGCCCTCAAAAAACCCGGCAGCCCCTTCATCAACGACCTCTACCAAAGCATGCCCGAGGGCGAGGATATTACCTCCATCTCCCTTGCCATCAAGGGGCCCTCCGGGCACGTCGCAGGGGTGGTGGGCGTTGATTTTCTTTTTTCCCGGTACCACACCATCATGCAGAACCTAGCCTTTGAGTCCGGGTTCATCGTCATCACCCACAACAACGCCTCCCTCATCGCCCACTCCCAGGACCCTTCCGCAGGGTATACCAGCCTGTCCACACCGGAAAACAGGGACCTTGCCCTGGCCAACAGTGCCGTCAACGGCGAGACAGTCATCATCCACGGCAATCGGTACACCGCCTACATGCGGGAGATCGACCAATACAAACTCAAAATCCTCACCTTTGTCTCGGAGTGCACCCTCCAGGATATCCGGCAGAGTTACATTCTCCTTTACACCCTCACTGCCGGGGTGATCCTTCTCATTGTGGGCATCACCGGGTCCCGCCTCGCACGGAACACCCTGCGGGTGGAGCAGGCCACCATCCGGGCCAAACAGGATTTTTTCAAAAACATGAACCACGAGATCCGAACGCCCTTGAATGCCGTGGTGGGGTTTATCGATCTCCTCAGCGAGACACCCCTGGGCCAAAAGCAGAAGACCTACGTAGGCCATACCCGGACGGCGGCAAAACACCTTTCCGGTATCGTCAACGATGTCCTGGACATTTCCAGCATGCAGGCCGGAAAATACCGCATCGTGGAGCAGCCCTACCTCTTTCACGATCTCATCGGTCACATCGTGGCCCTTGTGGAACAGACCTTAAGGGGCAAGGACATCCGACTCCACGTCTCCGCCGCATCGGAGATTCCCCACGCCATGTTAGGGGACAGCATGCGACTGAAGCAGGTGCTCTTCAACATCCTGCAAAACGCCGTCAAGTTCACCGACACCGGCATCATCTCCCTTCGCATCGGGTGCCGGACGGACGGGGAGCAGCTCTGCCTGAAGTTCACCATCACCGACACCGGCTCCGGCATCGCCCCGGAACATCTCCCCCATATTTTCGATGAGTTCACCCAGTTTGCTGCAACCACGGTCCAGGGCACGGGCCTGGGCCTCACCCTCACCCGGCAGCTGGTGGAGCGTATGGGAGGCAGTATCTCCTGCACGAGCAGGCCGGGCAAAGGAACCCGGTTCAGCTTCCATGTGATGCAAAAACCCGTGTGCAAAAAAATCGAGGCCTCTCCGAAAAAGCCCCAGGTGCCCCCTGCCGCCCCCTCCTGCGCCCAGGGTCTCGTCCATGACTTCACCGCCCCCGGGGTATCCATACTCCTGGTGGAGGATGATCCCTTGAGCCGCACCATGGTCACCGAACTCCTCAAGGGCCACAGGATGGTGATCCACACCGCCGAGACGGGCCAGGCCTTCCTTGACGCCATGGCCTCGGGCCGCACCTTCGACCTCGTCATCACCGATATGAAACTCCCGGACATCAACGGTCGCGACGTGGTACGACGGTTAAAAGCCGGCATCCATCCCCCTGATCTGCCGCCTTTCATCGCCTTCAGCGCCGTGGACACCGTGGAACCCGTGAAGCAGGGCCCCTTCGATGCCTTCATCCGAAAGCCCATCGACGTCACCACCTTTCGAAGGACCCTGCTGGCCTGGCTCCCGAAAGAGAAAATCATTGCAGGCAACGCCATAAAGCCCGCACCTGAGCCTTCCGTGGACAGCGCTGCGTATGAAAAAAAATACGGCACCGACCTCTACCTGAAACTGCTGCGGGTTTTCCTGAAGGATCATAAGGAGGGCATGCACCTCATGGAGGGGATGGCAAGGGAGGGGCGTTTCTCGGATCTGGAGGTCAGGGTCCACCGGTTCAAGGGTGCCCTGATGAACATCGGAGCCCCTGGCCCCGCAGCCACGGCGGCAGCCTTGGAGCAGCGGCTGGAGGCAGGGGAAGCCATCGGCATCGGGGAGCTTGCTCCCCTGGCCCGGGCTGCGGACAAGGTGATGGACGAGGCCCGCAACCTCATCGCGGAACTGGAGCAAGCCACGGGGTAACCCGCTTTCAAGGTGGCTCACCTTGCCGCCGGAGGCATCGTTTTTGTATGTTTTATTTTTGACCCGCCCCTAACCCGGCTGTCGGTCATGGGCGGTCCAGCAATGCGTCAAGACGTTGGACAGCACGGGCCACAAGCCGCTGAACCCTTCCCCCGGCCCGAATCGCCACCTTGCCTTCCTGGCTGGCGGGGTCAAACCCGCCGTTGAGGTCCCCGCAGGCCAGGGCCCCGTGGTCGGCAGCAAACCCTTCTCGAAAGGCAGCCACCAGACCCCTGACACGATTCCGTGATGCAGGGTTCGATATCTCATCAGGTCCCGCCACAAGGCCGATCACCAGGCAGGCCGCCGTCATAACGCCACAGGTCCCGTACCTGTCCCCCATGCCCCCGGCAAAACCCGATGCAAGCTTCAGGGCAAGGGAGGAGTCCAGCTGTAAATCGTCCGCATAGGCAAGCACCAGGGCCTCCGAGCAGGAGTACCCGGCCTGCAGCAAATCCATGGCAACGGTCACGCGCGTCGTTGTCGTCATGTTCTCCCCTTTTATCGTTTCGGTTCCGGTCGTCAGGTGTTCCATGGCAAGTTCCTTTCCGTCGCAAGGAGTCTGCAACAGGGGGAAGGCTCCGGTATTGGACAAATGCGACAGGGACCGCTTTTTTATGATGAGGGATGCATCTGGGAAGGGGAGTAATCGGTCAGACACCGGCACTCACGAATCAGGTGGGGCTGATCAAAGTAACCGCAGCGGGCGGCAACGTCGGCGGCGTCCGAAGACGGAAGATGCCCCAGGGCGAGGGAAAGACGAAACATACGGGCAAGGTGCTTCGGAGTCACCCCGATACGCTCATCAAAAAGCCGCTCCAAGTGCCTCCGGCTCACCCCGCACTCTGCGGCAAGGGCGGCCATGGTCACATTTCCGCACTCCCGCCGGATAACGGCCACAGCCATCGCCACCACTCGGCCATAGGATAAAAACGAGTCCCTGCGTGCGGCAAAAAATTCATTGAAACGGCATGCGTAATCATCCGGCGCGTCACCCCTGCCCCGGGCCATCGCCTCAACGACCCCCAGGCCCTTGAGCTCCCAGAGTTCGTCCAGGACCACGCACTGCCCGGCAAACTCCATCTGGGGCATGGAAAAAAAAGGAAACACCCCGCAGGGACGAAACCTGACGCCAAACAGCCGCAGGTCGCCGTCTGCCCGAAACCCTACCCGGCGCGACAGCCCGCCCAAAAGAAAAGGAGAGGCGACCTGCAGGGAATCGTGCCCCTGAACATCCACGGTGACGGGATCTCCCAGGTTGAAGACAAGGGCCACCCCGCCATGTATATCCACAACGGAATCACCATCCAGATGCCAGTATGACGCGATGAAGGGCGCCCATGCCAGGGGGGGGGCAATACCATGCAGACTCAACGAGCAAGCACCTTTTGTTTCAAACGCTCCACGCGCTTTCGGTTAACGCCGAGATCGCTGTGCCCTGTGCGGGAAGCAGATCGAAAATGAATGGTTTGACCGGCCTCGTCGATGGAGACCTCCACATCGTCCACAAACCGGAAGAGGGCCGAGCGGACCTCTGCGTGGAGGTAGGTGTCGGTGCGGGTGACAAGGGTAACGCGGGGGGTCGCCATGAGGCAGGAAACGATGCGGTCCATGGCATCGGCAGGGGAGTCCTCAAGGGGCAGCGGGGCCACACGGTGTGCCTCATCTTCCGCCTGGGAAGAGACGCAGTTGGGTGAATCGGGGCAGGGAGCAAGCCTTCCGTCGGTGACGCCCAACCCACCGGACTTTTTTGCCGCAGTGGATGAACAGCCGAGAAAGACGCAGAGAACAAACAGAACAAGCAGAAAGGTCTTGAGGGTCATGGTGGCCTCCTGAAATCGGGTTGACAGGGACAAACCGGTGCGACGTGCCGGTCACCATACCATAAAATACACGCAATCGTTCGGAGCTTTTGGAATCCGGGCTCAAAGATGCCTTCTATGGTTAAAATGGGCAGGGAAAACCTGCCTCCGGTGGCCAGGGGATGATCCCCTTGACCCCAGGTTGCGAAAGCCCTCCCCCTTCGTTCCCCAGGGAGAGGGCTTCCGCGAAGGTTTCTGTTAAATTGAGCAAAACCTGTTTGTCAAACTTTTCAAAAGTTTGGCCCCCGGCAGGGCCGCCGGAGGCTCTTTTTTATGCACGTTGCCCATATCTGCCGGCTCTATTTACGGATAAACAGGAAGGTATCCGTTGTGATGCTGCCGTCCCCTTCCGGATAGTCGCTCAGATGGGTTTCCACCACGGATAGCTGATTCTCCGCAAGCCAGCCTTTGACCGCCTCCGGATCGTGGTAGGTAAAATGAATCTCGCCGCCACCCGAAAAGCTGGTGGTCTCGTAGCCGTCTTTTTTCCCCACCATAAAACTTAAGTACAGGGCCCCGCCCGGTACCAGAAGAGAGGCCGCCTCTTTGATGACACCCCGGGCCTCCTCCGGCGTGATGTGCACGATGCAAAACGAGGCGATGACCACATCAAAGGTGCCGAGCCCTGAGAGGTCCCGGATGTCCCCCACCCGAAAATCACCCGACGGCACATGGGCCCTGGCCCGGTTCACCATCTCGGCAGAGAGGTCGATACCCGTCAGGGCCACCTTTTTTTCACTCAGCAGCGCGGCGTTGTTTCCCGGACCGCAACCGATATCCAGCACCGCAGCCCCTTTTTTCACATAGGTGTCACGAAAACGGATCATCATCTCCCGGTACGCGGGGTAATCCATGAACTTGTCCGCGTAAGCGTCTGCACAATCATCGTAGGTGGAAATGGTGGTCTTAAGGCTGTCTGTCATAAAGCTCTCCAGGTTAACAAGGGCTTTCACAGCCTCGGCAAAGGCCTGAATCTCGTTCTCCGTGGTGGCAAAGGAGGCCATGAGGCGGACCTCGTTTGTCTGGTTGTTCCAGACGTAAAAGTGAAACCGCTTCTGAAGCGCTTCGATCATTTCCGGCGGCAGAAGGGCAAAGACGGCGTTGGCGTCCACGGGCTGGGTGAGGGTCACCCCCGGGGCGCCGTCAAGGGCTTCTGCAATCTTTCTGGCCATGGTGTTGGCGTGGTCTGCGTTGCGCTTCCAGAGGCCATCCTTTAAAAAGGCTTCGAACTGGGCCCCCACAAAGCGCATCTTGGAGACAAGCTGCATGCCCTGCATGCGGGTGTACTGAAAGGCTTCGTCAAAATCCCGGGTAAAAAAGACCACGGCTTCGCCGAACATCATGCCGTTTTTGGTGCCGCCGAAGGAGAGAAAATCCACCCCGGCATCCTTTGTAAACGCGGGGAAATCGAGCCCCAGGGATGCGGCGGCGTTGGAGATGCGGGAGCCGTCCATGTGGACCAGGAGCCCGTGTTCGTGGGCGTACCCGGTGATGGCTTTTATCTCATCCACGGAATAGACGGTGCCGAACTCCGTGGTCTGGGTGATGGAGACCACCCTGGGCCGGACCCTGTGGTAGTCCGGTTCCCGCTCCACCCAGGGCCGGAGACCCTCCACGGTGAGTTTGCCCTGCACCGACGGCACCACGATGAACTTGCTGCCGGTGAATCGCTCCGGCGCACCGCACTCGTCCATATGCAGGTGGGCACAGTCTGAGATAAGCACAGCCTCAAAGGGCCGGGTCACGGCGTCGATGGAAAGGATATTGGCGGCTGTTCCGGTCATCACCAAAAAGGCGGAGGTCTCCTCGCCAAAGATCTTTTTAAACCGCTCCTCGGCCACGGCCGTCCAGGGGTCTGCCCCATAGGCTCCTGCCGTGCCCACGGCCGCGGCCCCCACCGCGGAAACAATCTCAGGGTGAGCCCCTGCATAGTTGTCACTGGCCAGGCTGATCATCTCGTCTTGCATCTCCATCTCCTCCATACATCAACACGTCCCGGTGGTATCTCACCGTCATATCTGGTCCATTGGAAAGAAAAAAGGTACCGCCCGCCTCCACCATTGTCAATGGGACAAAAAAAGCCACCGGTCAAGCCGTGCACTCACCGCTGGGCCCCCTGCCGTGCCGGTGCGTCCGAGGTGCCCCGGTGCGGGGCACACCCCAAAAGGCCCACCACGATCCCGCCCGCCGTCAGAAAAAAAAGCCCCATAAACGTGTCGTGAAACCCGCAGATATCCGCAGAAGACACAGCCGGTGTGCGGCCGGAATATACGGAAACCCTGAACGCCCAGAAGGCCCCCACCCCAGCGGCCCCCATGGCCTGCCCCAAGGTCCGGGCGGCCGTGAGGAGACCTGAGGCAATCCCCAGCCGGTCGCGGGCAACAGAGCCCATGATGGCGCTGTTGTTGGGCGACATGAAAAGCCCCATACCGGCCCCCAGGGCCACCAGCCGTGCGACGAGGCCCGGCACGGAGGTGCCGCCGTCAAGGGAAGACGCCGCAAAATAGGCCCCAAGGGAGACACAAAGGCCCGCCGTTGTCACAAGCCGCGACCCGAATCGATCCGAAAGCGCCCCGGAAAGGGGAGACATCACCCCCAGGGAAACCGGGACCACAGCCATCAAGAGGCCTGCCCTCCGGGTGGGGTACCCGGCAACCTCTTCCAGGTAAAAGGGCAGGAGCAGCACCATCCCGGCGTACGCCACAAAGGCGATAAACCCTGTCACCAGATTGAGTGTAAACTGCCGATCCGAAAACAGCGAGACATCAATGAGGGGCTGGACGGCCCGGTTTTCACTCGTGATGAACACGGCTGAGCTAAACACAAACCCTACCCCCACGGCCAGGGCCGTAAGGGGGGTGTATCCGTGAACCTGGCCCCAGGTGATCCCCACAAAAAGAAAGACCAGAGCCGCGGATAGCGACACGGCACCGGAACCCCCGAAGGACTCCCCCTTTTTGACGGTGTCGCCCGGAACGTACCCATGCACCATGGCACACCCTATAATCCCCAGGGGGACATTGACCCGAAAAATCCATGGCCAGGACAGGGCCTCTATGCACACACCGCCGAGGACCGGCCCCAGGGCGATGGCTGCGGCGCACAATGCCGAAAGGATCCCGATGGCCCGCCCCCTCTCCTGTGCCGGAAAAGCCTCGGTGACAATGGCAAATCCCAGGGCCATGATCATGGACGCCCCCACCCCCTGGATGACCCGAAACGCGATAAGACCTGAAAGGCTTGCCCCCGTGCCGCAAAGGGCAGAGCCCGCGGTAAACACGATAAAACCACCCAGGTATATGTTCTTCTTGCCCAGAATGTCCCCGATGCGGCCAAGGGGAAGGATCAGCGACACCACGGTCACCATATACGCCAGGACCACCCATTGAACCCGGACAAACCCGGCGTCAAAGACCCTGACAAGTGTCGGAAGCGATATGTTGACGATGCTGCTGTCCAGGGAGGCCAGAAAGGCCCCGGTGGAAACGGCAGCCAGTACCCGCCACTTTGCATCACGGGGATGCCCCTCTTTGATATCTGTGCCCCGGGCACATGTGCTTGAAGCCATGCCTGCTCTCCTTGGAAAAAGTCCGCGTAGCCATACCTGAACCATAGTTCATGTTAACCCCACAATATGAACTATGGTTCAGGTTGTCAATTGCAAAACATGAACTTCGGTTCACACTGTTTGACACCGCCCCCTGGGGGTTGATATAAGAAGGCCTGAAAATAACATCCGCTGGCCACCTTGGCGCGGCTCCCCCCGGCTGCCCATGATCCTTTGTGTGACACCGGTGAGGCGCCCTATCCCTGGCGACAGGGAGCCCTTCCGGCCCCTTGCCAGCAGGTACGGATAACTTGATGGGAAAGGGACACACCACACATGACGCAGGGGACGCAAAAGACCAGAAAGCCCACCCAGCAGCGGGGAATCCGGACAAAGGACAAGATCCTTGAAGCCGCAGAGCGACTCTTTTCCAATAAAGGATTTCACAAAACCAACACAAAGGAGATTGCCGCGGAAGCAGGCGTGGCAACCGGAAGCGTCTATGCCTATTTCAAAGACAAAAAAAGTATCTTCCTTGAAATATACGGTGCCGCGTCCCACACCACCTTTTTAAAGAGAGCCTGCCGGGACGTTGATTTTTCAAAACAAAGCAACCGGGAGATCATCCGTGGCCTGTTGCAAAGCCTGGCAAAAGAGCATACCCTCTCCCCTGATTTCCGTCGTGAAGTATCCGCCATGCGGTACACCGACAAGGACGTGGAGGCCATTCACCGCAGGTTGCATGAAACCATGCGATCCGAGCTGGTCGACGCCCTTGACCGTCACAGGAAAAAGCTCCGGATCACCGACCTTGATGCCGCGGCCTTTGTGATCCTGTGCGCCTGCGAAGAGGTGATACACGCCGGGATGTCCAGCACGCCGGCCATCGAACAGGATCGGTTAATAGACACCCTTGCCGACATGATCGCGCGGTATGTATTCACATGATCCCAGGCGATCCCACTGCAGCCGCCTGTGATCCAGGCGGGATAAGCTCGCTTGGAAACAGGGGATCCGGTATCCGTTTTCACATTCTGTGTTGACACGATGCCAGACAGACCGTATATTGCCATATAACGATATAGCACCATCAGGGAGAACCCGATGAAACCGTTTATCAAAGTCATGAAGGCCCTGTCCGACCCCAGCCGGGTGAAAATCGTCAAGGCCCTGCAGCATCGGTCTCTTTGCGTTTGCGAATTGAAAGAAGCCCTGGGCCTGGCCCAATCCACGGTAAGCAAACACCTCAAGGTCCTGGAAGAAGCCGAACTGGTAAGCTTTGAAAAGGATGGCCTCTGGGTCAATTTCCAGTTGAACAGCAGGCCGGAGAACACCTACGCCGTGGCCATGCTGGAGCAGGTCAGCGACTGGCTTGAGGCCGACGAGGACATCCGGGAGATGCTGGACCGGCTGCCCGACATCGACCGGGAATTCATCACCCGGGGCTGACGTTCCAAACCAGCCTCCCCGGACAGACCCTGAAACGGGACCAAACGGCAGGGACCTAACGGTGTTTTCCCTGCCGTCTCCCGGCCTGCTGGATGCATCACGGCCCGGGTGTCGCCAAGGCCAAACCTTGTCTTTATGGGCTTTAATATATCGCCAAATGGCAATACATAAGAATATAAACCCCGACGGTCGCGCACTGTCAGGTGCCTTGCAAACCGGCACCGGGAAGCCACACCGCCACCACCATGGATGACTGTTATGAAAGAACGCACCAAATTAGCCTGGATCGTTGGGCTCTACCTCACCGCCTACTTCATGCCCTGGGGCTCTCCCACCATTCGCCAGGCTGGGATGGAAGCCTTTTTGATGCTGCAGGAGTACGCCCGGCAGCATGTCCTCACCTGCCTGGTGCCGGCCTTTTTCATTGCCGGTGCCATCAGCGTCTTTGTCTCCCAGGCCTCGGTCCTGAAATACTTCGGTGCCCAGGCCAAAAAGGTTCTCGCTTATTCCGTGGCCTCTGTCTCAGGGGCCATCCTGGCGGTCTGCTCCTGCACGGTCCTGCCCCTGTTCGCGGGCATCTACTCCCGGGGAGCCGGCATCGGTCCGGCCACGGCCTTTCTCTACTCCGGGCCAGCCATCAACGTGTTGGCCATCATCCTCACGGGCCGGATCCTGGGCTGGCAGATGGGCCTGGCCCGGGCCATCGGAGCCGTCTGCTTTGCCCTGGTCATCGGCCTGCTCATGGCCTTTATCTTTCGCAAAGATGACGCGGCCCGCGCCACCGGCCCCATGCACCTCCCCGATGAGGACGACGAGGGACGTACCCTCTTCCAGGATGGCGCCGTCATGGGTGTCATGGTCCTGATCCTCGTGTTTGCCGCCTTTGCCAGGCCCGGCGCCGACGAGGGGATGGTGTGGCAAACCATTTTCAAGGCCAAGTGGTACCTGACGGGGGGCCTCCTCCTCACCCTGGGCTGGATGCTGAAACGCTGGTTCGATTCTGACGAGCGCACCGACTGGGTGGATGCCTCCTGGGGCTTCATGAAGCAGATCTTCCCCATGCTGGCCATCGGGGTCCTGGCAGCGGGCTTCCTCCTGGGGCGCCCCGGCCACCCGGCCCTCATCCCCGAGGCGTGGATCTCGGCACTTGTGGGCGGAAACTCCTTTTCCGCAAACCTGTTTGCCTCCCTCTCCGGGGCCCTCATGTACTTTGCCACCCTCACCGAGATCCCCATCCTCCAGGGCCTCATGGGCTCCGGCATGGGCAAGGGCCCGGCCCTGGCCCTGCTCCTTGCTGGACCGGCCCTCTCCCTTCCCAACATGATCGTCATCAGCGGGGTCATGGGGGTCAAAAAAACCGGTGTCTTCGTCGCCATCGTGGTGGTGATGTCCACCCTGGCGGGCATGATCTACGGGACCATTTGACACGTGTAAGCCAAAGAAAAAAAACGCCTCCGGCGGCCCTGCCGGGGGCTAACCTTTTAAAAAGTTTAACAAACAGCTATTTGACATGATGTCCTCACCATGACTTGAATAAAAGGCGAATGTGATTTTCCCTGAGGAACGAAGGGGAAAGCGCATTTGCAACCAGCTTTCAAGGTGGCACACCTTGCCGCCGGAGGCTTTCTTCCATGCATTTAACCATAAGGAAAAAAACATGATCATCAAAGTACTCGGCCCCGGATGCACCAAGTGCAACAAGACAGAAGCCATTGTCAAAGAAGCCGTTGCAGAAGCCGGCATCGACGCCACCGTGGAGAAAATCACAGACCTTTTGGCCATCGGATCCTACGGCGTGTTCGGCACCCCGGCGGTGGTGGTGAACGAGGAGGTAAAAAGCGTGGGCAAGGTGCCCAAAAAAGCCGACGTGATCACATGGATCACCGCCTGATCTGCCAACCACACAACCCTGGGGGAACACCATGAAACGACGTTGTCTTGTTCTGATCATCCTGCTCTGCCTTGTTGCCGCCCCGGCCCTTGCCGATACCACCCCCCTTCCCGAGGTCCCTGAAAAGGGCATGGTCACCATGCTCGACCTCGGCGCACACAAGTGCGTGCCCTGCAAGATGATGGCGCCCATCATCACGGAACTTCAGGAGGAGTACAAGGGCAAGGCCGCCATCATCTTTATCGATGTCTGGCAGCACAGGGATGAAGCAAAAAAATATGGTATCCGCGCCATTCCCACGCAAATCTTTTACGACAGCACCGGCAAAGAGGTGAGCCGTCACGTGGGTTTTATGGACAAAAAGAGCATCGTGGCCGTCCTGAAAAAGCTTGGGGTCGAGTAACCGGGCACAAAACAACCACACACGCCATTGAACCCATGGGGAGTCCGGAAATGCTCTACACCTTTCTTACAACCGTCAACGCGTGGATGGGAGACACCCTGGCCCTTGCCTTTGCAGGCTGCTTTCTCTGGGGCATGGTCAGCGTGATCCTCTCCCCCTGCCACATGGCCTCCATTCCCCTCATCGTAGGGTACGTGGCCGGGCAGGATGAGGCGCTTCACGCCCGGCGTGCCGCCAGGTACGCCGTTGTGTTCACCCTGGGTCTGTTTATCACCATCGCCCTTCTGGGCGTGGCCTGTACCCTGCTGGGCCGCATGATGGGCGAGGTGAGCCCCTACTGGACCCTACTCATCGGCGGCATCCTCATCTGGGTCGCCCTGGACATGCTGGGGGTCGAAGCCTGCTCCCTGTCCGGTGGCGCCCTGTCAAAACTCCAAGTCAGGGGGCTTTCAGGGGCCTTTGTCCTGGGACTTGCCTACGGTATCCTCTCCGGGTCCTGCACCTTCGGCTTTATGGCGCCCATCCTGGCCGTCATCACCATCCAGGAAAAGCTCCTTACAGGCATTCTCCTCATCACAGCCTTCGGCATCGGCCACTGCGTCCCCATTGCCGTGGCGGGCTCCAGCACGGCCCTGATCCGTCGCCTCCTCACAAGTCAATACTTCCAGAGCGGAAGCCTGTGGTTCAAAAAAGGAGCGGGGGTCATCGTGGGGGGCCTGGGGTGCTATTTCATCGTAAGACCCTTTATTTAAGGCCTTCTATGGTTAAAGCCGGATGAACGACAGGGGCAAGAGGGCTCAGAGCAAAAACCAAAAAAATGCCTCCGGCGGCAAGGTGTGCCACCTTGAAAGCAGGTTGCGAATGCGCTTTCCCCTTCGTTCCTCAGGGAAAATCACATTCGCCTTTGGTTTGACGTAAAATCGTGATGTTGTTTAAAGCCTGTTTGTCAAACTTTTCAAAAGCTTAGCCCCCGGCTGGGCCGCCGGAGGCATCTTTAACCGGACTGCCTCCGGCGGCGAGGTGTGCCACCTCGAAAGCAGGTTGCGAATGCGCTTTCCCCTTCGTTCCTCAGGGAAAATCACATTCGCCTTTGGTTTGACGTAAAATCGTGATGTTGTTTAAAGCCTATTTATTAAACTTTTTAAAAGTTTAGCCCCCGGCTGGGCCGCC
>NZ_FMUX01000014.1 GCF_900101345.1 Desulfoluna spongiiphila
AGAGAGCCGTGCCAAAGCAATGCAGGACCGCCTGACGGAGGCGGGGTTTCAGGCCAAGGCCGTCACACGCTAACCCGCATATTTCATGAGAAAACAACCAAACAAAACGAAAAAGGTATAATTTCAGGTAATTACAATCAAAATGTCAGCTATTTTGAAAATGCAAAATGTAAATCGACGTTTGCTGGTTGATTTTCTCACCCTTCGGGCGAGCCGAGTGCACCCATCTTCTGCGTTATCAGAGCTTTGAGGTAAACCACTACATCTGCAGCTCTGATGCCTTGAATATGGGTGCACTCGACTCGTGAAATATCCGGGCTAAGGGCCAGAGCAAAAAATAAAACGTAATCAAACGATGCCTTCTTATGGTAAAAGTCTGGTGAATCACAGGGCCAAGAGGGCTCAGGAAAAAACAAAAGCAATGCCTCCGGCGGCGAGGTGTGCCACCTCGAAAGCAGGGTGCGAATGCGCTTTCCCCTTCGTTCCTCAGGGAAAATCACATTCGCTATCGATTTTGATTGGTCTGAGTTTGTTAAGACCTGTTTGTTAAACTTTTTAAAAGTTTAGTCCCCGGCAGGGCCGCCGGAGGCCTTCCCCATAGGACTAAAAAAGGCGCCTCACTCGGGTAAGAGTGGGGCGCCTTTTTTTATGGGTGGATCCGTTCGGCCGTTCAGGGGAGCATACCTGCGCCCCTTAAAAGGTGACCACCTCGGCCTGTTTCACCATCGTTTTGAGTTTTTCTTCCCAGTCCTGTCCGCCGGTCTGAATGGCCAGTTCCACGGCCAGGTGACGTGGCATGATGTCCAGGTCCTTGTTGCGACCCAGCCCCTGGATGCACGAGGGGCAGTTGGTGAGAATCGTGGTTTCCCGTCCTTTGCCTTCGGTGCGAAGCTGGATCTCGTCGTGCTTTCTCTGGAGCATGGCGTTGGTGATGTCGGGCCGGCTCATGGAGAGGGTTCCCCCTTCGGAACAGCAGTGGGGCACGCTCTCCAGGGAATACCCGGTGAACTCTTCCAGCATGCTGGCCGCGTCTCCGTCCAGGGAGTCGTGGCAGGGGGCGTGGTAGAGGCAGCTGTTGCTCCCCTTGACCTCCAGGCCGCTTTCAAGGGCAAAGCGGCTGACGTCCACGATGTCGCAGGAGAGGATCTCCGGGGCCTCGATCTCTTCCAGGGCTTCCCTGCAGGTACCGCAGCTTACCACGCAGGCGTCGAAGTCCACGTAGCTGATCATCTCTCGGATCTGGCTGAAGATGACCGAGTCCCGCAGGGTGATCTGGCTGTGCTGTACGCCCTTGGCGTTGACCTTGGACGGGAAGCCGCAGCAGATATAGGGGGGTGGCAGTACCACCCGGACGCCCGCAGAGAGCAGGATGTAAATGGCGGCCTTGGAGATGTCGGAAAAGAGCCGCTCAGAGCCGCACCCGGGGAAGTAGAAGACGGACTGCTCCGCCCCTTCCGGCGGGTTGAGGATCATCGCCTGGTTGGATCCGCATTTGGGCAGGATGTCCCGCAGGGTTCCCGGAGGAGTCCGGGGTACGGGAGACTCCAGGATCTGGGTTGCATGCATGCCGGACAGGACCTTTTTCACCGGGACCATGCTCTTCAACATCTGGTGGCCGGTGCGCTGAAGGGATCCCCCCCAGGTCACCAGGCCTTTTCGGAAGAGGGCGTTGCCCAAGGGGTTACGGGTCTCCAGGTACGCCAGGGAGGCCCGGGTGGCCATGCGGGTCTTTTTGTACTTTCTGGAGACGAGGATCTCCCGCTCCATGAGGGACACCTCTGCCGTGTCGATGTCCACCGGGCAGGGCTTGAAGCACTTGTGGCACATGGTGCAGTGGTCGGCGATCTGTTCCAGCTGCTTGAGGAACTTAAAGCGTGTGGAGTGGGATCGCTGCACGTCGTAGAGGATGGCCTCGATGAGGGAGGCGATGGCCAGGTTCTTGTTCCGCGGGTGGTAGAACATGTTTTTGGCCGGGTAGAAGGTGCAGCAGTCGATCTTGCACTTTCCGCAGCGCACGCAGGTGGCGATTTTGGCCGCCAGGGTCTCCAAGGAGCCGTGCTGCAGGATACTTGCCTCCAGCTCCAGCAGGTTGAAGGAGGGGGTGTAGACCTTGGACTGGATATCCGGGTCCATGAGCTGGCCGGGGTTCATCACCCCTTTGGGGTCCACCTTTTTTCGGTAGGCGGCCAGGTCTTTGGCAAGGGCCGGGTCCAGGTACTTCATCTTGGTGATGCCGATGCCGTGCTCGCCACTGACCACGCCCCCTAAGCGCACCGCCTCTTCCATGATGTCGTCGGCGGTATTGGCGGCACGTTTCATCATCTCCATGTCGTTGGAGAAGACAGGGATGTTGACGTGGACGTTGCCGTCGCCTGCGTGCATGTGGGTGGCGATGATGATCTGGCGCGACCTTACCTCGTTGAAGATGCGCTGGATGTCCCCGGTGATGCGCTTGTACCCCCGGAAAAACTCCAGGAGTTCGGAGAGGAGCTGTTTGGCCTGGGCGCCGTCCTGAAGCATCTCGGTGGTGGCGTTGCGGATGGCGGAAAGGGCCTCGCTGCAGATCTCGCGGGCCTTGGGAATACGCGCTTCCAGCCATTCGGGGTCTTCGATGGGCTCTGCGTGTTCCAGGTAGGCCAGGGTGGCGTTGAGAAAGTCCAGCTGGTTGTGGCGGTTCTCTTCCAGGTTGTAGGTGTCTGAAAACCGGGTGAAAGCCCCGATGGCATCCAGGGGGAGCACGATGTCTTCGTTGAGCTTGAAGGCGTTGGTGCGCTTGGCAATGGCACCCAGTTTTTTCCGGTCCTTCCAGAATCGCTCGGCTTCGTCTTCGTCCCGGGCCACAAAGATCTCGGTGTTTTCGTACGGGGCCAGCAGCTCCTGAAGACGGCGGGTTCCCCTGTCGATCTCTTCTTCGTTGTGCCCCACCATGTCGATGAGAAGACCTGCCTTGGGGCTTCCCTTCCGGGTGGCTTTAACCTTGTAGTTGATGGCGAGCATGTACTCGTCGTCAAAGTGTTCCAGGGCAATGAGGCCCTCTTTACCCCCGTTTTTGAACTCCTTGGAGATCTTGACGATGACTTCGCTGGCTTCTTCCATGTCGTTGCCGAAGAACTCCAGGCAGAAGGTGGTCTTGTACTCAAAGGAGGGGTAGAGGATGAACTCGGCGGAGGTGATGATGCCGTCGCAGCCCTCCTTCTGGATCCCCGGAAGGCCGCTTAAGGCCTTGTTGGTGATGTCCTTTCCCAGTCCGACCTTTCGTATCTCCGTGCCGGAGAGGGTGACGGTTTTCTTGATCTGTCCCTCTTCATCCCGGACAGAAAAGAGGACGGTGTCCTCGGGCAGGATCTTTCGCATGGGGTGGTCTTCACGGCGCACCTCCATGTGGCGCCCGCCGGGCATGGCGATGCGGTAGGAGACCAGGTTGTCGATGGCTGTTCCCCACATCACCGCTCTTTTACCTCCGGCGTTTTCGGCAATGTTGCCGCCGATGGTACAGGCCCAGGAGCTGGTGGGATCGGTTGCAAAGACAAGGTTTTCTGCCTCGGCGTAGCCCATGGCCGTCTGAGTGATGACCCCGGCCTCCAGTTCAAGGACCGGCATGGTGGCAGCGCCTGTGCCCGGAGCCGCGGGCAGGTGCTTGATACCCCGGATGCGGTTGAGCTTTTCCGTGTTGATCATCACGCAGCCCTCGGTGACCGGGACGCTGCCGCCGGTAAGGCCCGTGCCCGCACCGCGGGGGATGATGGAGAGGCCGAGCCTTTCCACGGCTTTCACCAGCTGGGGCACCTGGGACTCCCGGGTGGGGCGCAGCACGGCAACTGCCAGGTGGCGTCGCCAGTCCGTGGCATCGGTGGCATGGCTGATGATGGAGAAGGGCTCAAAGCAGACGTTGTGGCGGCCGATGATGGCCCCCAGCTCGCGCTTGATGCGTCGGCGCTGTCGCCGGTGGGTCTTCAGGGTATCGTTCAGGCCCTTCAGGGCCTTGCGGCAGCGCCCGGTGATCTCCAACACCTCTTTCTGATCGGCCATTTTCTCGATGATGGCCAGGTCGTTGGAGGCGGTCTTCAGGAACAGGCGACGGCGGCTTCGGGAGCCGGCCAGGTCGTCAAACAGAAAGGGGTTGCGCTTGAGGATAAACATGTCACCCATCAGGCGCATGAGCAGTTTGGCGGAGCGCCCGGTGATGCGCTTTCCCCTTAACTCCTGAAGCTTGTTCCACACCTTGGCGTCAAAGAGGTAGGTGACGACGAGTTCGTCGTCGGCAGAGGTGTAGTTGTAGGGTATTTCTCGGTAATTTTGCGCTTTCATCAGCTGTATTCCCGTGTCTTGTTGAACACAATGTCGGGGTTCTGTTCCATCACAAAGCCCAGTTGCCATTCGCTTGTGGTGAGGTAGGTAAGGTGGCCTTCGGAGTCCGTGGCAAGGCTGGCCACCTGGCTCTCTTTAAAGGCTTCCAGGCACTTTTTGTCGTCGCTGTCGATCCATCGTGCCACCCCGATGCTTACGTGTTCGTAGGCGGCATCCACGCTGTACTCGTTTTTGAGTCGGGCGATGGTCACTTCAAACTGCAGTTCGCCAACGGCTCCCAGGATGTAGTCGCTTCCGCGCAAGGGGCGGAAAACCTGGACCGCGCCCTCTTCGGCAAGTTGCAGCAGCCCTTTCTGGAGCTGCTTGGTCTTCAGCGGGTTTTTCAGCAGCACCCGCTTGAAGTGTTCCGGGGCAAAACTCGGGATACCGGTGAATTTCAAGGGCTCCTTGGTGGTGAAGGTGTCCCCGATCTTGATGGTCCCGTGGTTGTGAATCCCGATGATGTCGCCGGGATAGGCCTCTTCCACGTTGGTGCGGTCCTGGGCCATGAAGATGGTGGCGTTGGCAATGGTGATGTCCTTGCCGATGCGGTGGTGCTTGACCTTCATGCCCCGGGTGAATTTGCCCGAGCAGATCCGGAAAAAGGCGATGCGGTCCCGGTGGGCC
This sequence comes from Desulfoluna spongiiphila, assembly GCF_900101345.1. Classification (GTDB taxonomy): domain Bacteria; phylum Desulfobacterota; class Desulfobacteria; order Desulfobacterales; family Desulfolunaceae; genus Desulfoluna; species Desulfoluna spongiiphila. Next base: position 4,975 of record NZ_FMUX01000014.1, read on the forward strand.
GGGTCCATGTTGGCCTGGATCTTGAAAACAAACCCGGAGAACTCCTCTTCGCAGGGCGAAATCTCACGGGTAAGGGCCTTTCTCGGAATGGGCGTCGGGGCCATCTCCACAAAGGCGTCCAGGAGCTCCTGCACCCCGAAGTTGTTGATGGCACTGCCGAAGAAGACCGGGGTCTGGGTGCCCTTGAGGTAGAGGGAGAGTTCAAAGGGATCGGCGGCCCCTTCGATGAGTTCGATGTCGTCCCGCAGGTCGTTGGCCTGGCTGCCCAGCAGCTCATCCAGGGTGGGGTCGGAGAGGTCCTGGATGCGGATGCCCTCTTTGGCCAGGGTCTCTTTTTCCGGCGAGAAGAGGTGGATCTCTTTTTTGTAAAGGTTGTAGACCCCTTTGAACCGCTTGCCCATGCCGATGGGCCAGGTCAGGGGGGTGCACTCGATCTGAAGCTTCTCTTCGATATCCGCCAGGATGTCCAGGGGCTCCATGCCGTCCCGGTCCAGCTTGTTGATAAAGGTCATGATGGGGGTGTTGCGCATACGGCACACCTCCATGAGCTTTTCAGTCTGCGTCTCCACCCCTTTGGCGTGGTCGATGATCATCATGGCGCTGTCCACGGCGGTCAAGACCCGGTAGGTGTCTTCGGAGAAGTCCTTGTGACCGGGGGTGTCGAGGAGGTTGACGTCGTAGTCCCGGTAGTTGAACTTCATCACCGAGCTGGTGACCGAGATCCCCCTCTCCTGTTCAATGGCCATCCAGTCACTGGTGGCGTGTCGGTCTGTCTTGCGGGACTTTACGGCGCCGGCCTGCTGAATGGCCCCCCCAAAGAGGAGGAGTTTTTCCGTCAGGGTGGTCTTGCCCGCGTCGGGGTGGCTGATGATACCGAAGGTTCTGCGCTTGTTGATTTCCCGGGTGAGGGGAGTGTTTTTTTCAAAAGACATGCTGTTTGTCATACCTGAACACATAATAAAATCATGAAAAGCGCCTTCCGGGTTTCCGGGGGACGCGGGGGGAGCCGATGGGGTGACGAGGGGAGTGTCAACAGCACCGTGATGGTGGCTTTATGGGGAGATGCAGGGGCGTTGTTGATGTTTTCCGCAATCGTCGCGTTACTTTTGACCGATTTGTATCAAATCTCCTGGATGTTTTCTTGCGGCAACCGCCGAAAATGAACCGGTCAGAACCATTCTAAATAAGCCATTTCACATTCTTTTTCAAGGGAATTGAGGGGAGCGCGTGTTTTTCTTTCAGGCATGGGAGGCGTAAAAAAAGAGCCAAGACGACGGTGGGAGGCGGGAGAAGGTCGTCGTCCGGGTAGGAGGCTCATTTTCGGAGGGGGCTATTAAGATGGAGACCATCTACGCATGGTTTGGTGGTGGGAAAGGGTTGCGTAGATGGCCCCCGGCAGAAGGCTTGGGTCTGGTGTTGGTGTTAAGGTGGGGACCATCTACGCATGGTTTGGTGGTGGGAAAGGGTTGCGTAGATGGCCCCCGGCAGAAGGCTTGAGTAAGATGTTGGTGTTGCTGGTCTGTCTAATGGACCGTGTGCGTGCTGACGGAGTATTCGAATTCATTTTTTAAAATGGTCAGCACAAGCTCAATGGCGTCTTCGTCGATGATGTGTCCGGTCCATCCCATGCTGTGTAACTGGTGGTTGATAAAACCCACCGTGAAGGTTCCTCCGTCTTGAAGGATGCAAAAAACATCTTTGCCCAGTCTGTTGACCTCCGAAGGGCCGAGCCCTTTATCCGACAGGTGCCAGAAGAGAGAGGTGCAGACATCGATGGTGGTTTGATTTTGCTCTTGCATGGTGCCCATTCCTTGAATGGTTGCGACATCATCCGTCGTTGTCTTGCCTGAGTAGAATTGCAGGGAGCGTGCCGGATGTGCCATGGCGTTGGCTTTTTTTTGGCTTTTTTGGGGGGGGACTCGAAACTGCCTGAAAACAAGGCTGAAACGACAGGCTGTGTGTTGGCTTTGTTTTGGGGCGCTGTTTGCTGTGGTCAGGGAGGATTCGGGAAAGGATCGCTTAAGTGGATGGGATGTGTTCACAAAAGTGAATAGTTGGTTTGGATTGTGGCCGAAAGGCGGCCCCCCTTTGCGGCCCCTGCAGGCCGTTATTCCAGGGGGGCGGACGGGCAGGCGTCGTCTTCTCCATGGTCTGCGGAGGACCAGCCGAGGCGGGAGATGCTGTACTTTTTCATGAGGGTGTACAGACGGGTCCGCCCCAGGCCGGAGATCAGGCAGGCCTCTTTGATGTTTCCGCGCGTGACCCGCATGAGGTGCTTGAGGTAGGCCTGGTCCGCCTGGGTCAGTACCTCTTCCCGGGAGGGCATGGCATCGGGGCGGGACGGGAACGCCGGAGAGGGCTCGGGGACGAGCAGGGGAGGCACGGCCGTAAGCCCTTCGGATTTTTTCCTGACCTGGTAGGCGGTGGTGGCCTGGGGCGGCACATCGCCCTTTAAGTTGGCACGGGCCACGTGGACACGGATGGCGTCGGGCAGGTGCATGGGAAAGAGGATGGGCTCTTCCCCTGCTTTGCTGATGGCCCCTTCCAGGGTGTTGACGAGCTCCCGGATGTTGCCGGGCCAGCTGTAGGCACAGAGCACCTGGAAAAAATCCGGGGAGAAGCCTTTGGGCTCGATGCCGAAGTTCCGGCAGATGGCCCCGGTGTGGTAGAGGATGATGGCCTGGATGTCCTCCGGGTGCATGCGCAAGGGGGGCAGTTCGATGGCGACGGTACGGAGCCGGTAGAGGAGGTCGTTCCGGAACGTGCCTTCGGACACCATCTTGTCCAGGTCCCGGTTGGTGGCGGCCACCAGGCGGAAATCGCTTTTCTGCTCGATGCGGCTTCCCACGGGGCGGTAGCATTTCTCCTGGAGGACGCGCAGGAAGACCTTCTGCAGGGGCAGGTCCATCTCCCCCACCTCATCTAAAAAGAGGGTGCCGCCGTCTGCCTGCTTTACAAGGCCTTCGGAGGTCTTTTCCGCCCCGGTAAAGGCCCCTTTTTCATGGCCGAACAGGGCGCTCTCCTTCAGGGTCTCGGGCAGGGCCGCGCAATCCACCACCACAAAACGGCTTTCTTTACGCTTGCTGTTGTTGTGGACGGCCCGGGCAAAGAGCTCCTTGCCTGTGCCGGTCTCCCCGGTAATCAGGACGCTGGCGTTGTTCCGAGCGGCGTGGGCCAGGGTGGTGAGGCAGTCGTGGATCACGGGGCTGCTGCCGATGATGCCCTGGCTGTCCACGGGGTCCTCCTTGACGGAGGAGGCCTTGAGGTTCTCCCTGTACTGAAGGGCCCGGCTCAGGGTGAGGGTGATCTCTTTCAGGTTGAAGGGCTTCTGGAGGTAGTCCCAGGCGCCGTTTTTGATGGCCATCTCCGCACCGTCGGCATCTCCGGCCCCGGTGATGATCACCACCTCGGGTTCCCCCGGGGTACTTCGGATTCGGCGCACCAGCTCCAGGCCGCTTCCGTCGGGCAGGCCGACGTCTAAAAAGACGAGATCAAAGGCGGCGCTCTCCAGCTGCTGCAACCCTTCGGTGAGGGTCTGCCGCGACAGGGAGCGGTGGCCTTCCCTTCGGATGAAGGCTTCAAGAATTTCACATATCTGCTGGTCGTCGTCGATGATGAGGATGGTGGCCATGGGCAATGCGTTCTCCCCGAATCAGAAGATGGCGTTGGTGGTGGGTGACGGCGGTCGATTTGCCGGTTGTGGCGGCGCAAGCGGTGTGGGCGTGAACCACAGCAGGCAGGTCCGAAAGGGGCCTGGGGTACAGACCGTGTCCCGGTTGTTGCGTCGAAGCCCATCGCCGTCTGTCACGTCGGGTGCTTCGGATTTGTTGTGGGCATATATCAATCTATATAACAAATTTTATCAACTCTGCAATCACTTATCAATGGAGAGCCCGACGCAACGGGACGTGTTACCCGGGGCGGGGAACACGTCCTTTTAGTTGCCGCGGCCACCCCGGTTTCTAAAGGGGCGTAACGGCACAGCGTTTTTTTCCCGAACGCATGGCGCCGACGGAAAGGCGCAACGCCCTCCCGTCGGCCCGTGGCTTATCGGGTCAGGTGGCGGTACTTGATCCGGTGGGGCTGGTCGGCGTCGATACCCAGACGCTTCTTGCGGTCTTCTTCGTACTCGGAATAGTTTCCGTCGAACCAGACCACCTGGCTGTCCCCTTCAAAGGCCAAGATGTGGGTGACGATGCGGTCCAAGAACCAGCGATCGTGGCTGATGACAACAGCGCAGCCTGCAAATTTTTCCAGGGCCTCTTCCAGCGCCCTCAAGGTGTTGACGTCCAGATCGTTGGTGGGTTCGTCAAGGAGAAGGACGTTGGCACCCTCTTTGAGCATGCGGGCCAGGTGCACCCGGTTTCTCATGCCGCCGGAGAGAAGGCCGACTTTTTTCTGCTGGTCGGAGCCCGAGAAGTTGAAGCGGGAGACATAAGCCCGTGAGTTGACCTCGCGGTTGCCCAGGGTGATGGTGTCCTGGCCGTCTGAGATCACCTGCCAGATGCTCTGCTCGGGGTCAAGGGAGTCACGGCTCTGGTCCACGTAGGCGAGTTTGACCGAGTCGCCGATGCTGATGGTCCCGCTGTCCGGGGTGTCCTGGCCCGTGATCATTCGGAAGAGGGTGGTCTTGCCGGCGCCGTTGGGGCCGATGACACCCACGATGCCGCCGGGAGGCAGCATGAAGCTCATGTCTTCCACGAGGAGCTTGTCGCCAAAGGCCTTGGCAAGCCCTTCGGCCTCAATGACCTTGTTGCCGAGGCGGGGTCCGGGGGGAATGTAGATCTCCATCTCCCTTTCGCGCTCTGCGGTGTCCTCTTTCAGGAGGGTTTCGTATGCCGAGATACGCGCCTTGGATTTGCTGTGGCGCCCTTTGGCGCTCATGCCGATCCACTCCAGCTCCCGGGCAAGGGTCTTCTGGCGGGTGCTCTCCTGCTTCTCTTCCTGGGCCAGGCGCTTGCCCTTCTGGTCCAGCCAGGAGGAGTAGTTCCCCTTCCAGGGAATGCCTTCGCCCCGGTCCAGCTCCAGGATCCATCCCGCCACGTTGTCCAGGAAGTAGCGATCGTGGGTTACGGCGATGACGGTGCCTTCGTAGCGCTGGAGGTGCTGCTCCAGCCAGGCCACGGTTTCCGCGTCGAGGTGGTTGGTGGGTTCGTCAAGGAGCAGGATGTCGGGCTTCTGGAGCAGCAGGCGGCACATGGCCACGCGGCGCTTTTCACCCCCGGACAGGACGCTGACCTTTGCATCGGGGGGCGGGCACCTCAAGGCGTCCATGGCCATCTCGAGGCGGGCGTCGAGGTCCCAGGCCTCCAGGTGGTCCATTTTTTCCTGGACCACACCCTGGCGGTTGATGAGCTTGTCCATGGCGTCGTCATCCATGGGCTCTGCAAACTTTTCGTTGATCTCATCGTACTCTTTGATGAGATCAACCACTTCCTGAACACCTTCCTTTACCACTTCGATGACGGTGCGGTCCTCGTCCAGCAGGGGCTCCTGCTCCAGGTAGCCGATGGAAAAACCGTCCGATAAGATGGTCTCGCCGTCAAATTCTGTGTCCACCCCTGCAAGGATGCGCAGAAGAGAGGACTTCCCGGAGCCGTTCAGGCCCAGGACACCGATTTTGGCCCCGTGGAAATAGGAGAGAGAGATGTTCTTGAGAACCGGTTTTTTTTCGTAGTATTTGCTCACACGGATCATCGAATAGATGACCTTGTTGCCTTCGTTTGACATGGAATCACTCCTTGGGTGGCGAGGCGGGGATGCCGCGCTGCCGATATAACCGGGTTATTCCCGGCCCTTGTGTTCAGATGGCTCGTTGAGGAGATACCGCGACGCGCGTGGTCCCTTTCCTGCCGCATAACCGAGGTAACCTACCAGACTCCTTCGAAACTCGCAAGTACAGGTTCGCGACAGAGAAGGGCAAACACACATGCGTTCCCTGCGCGACGGCTTCCTGTTTTGAACCCTCAGGCTGACGGGGCCGGGCCGGTTGGGAAAACCGATGATGGGTTGTGTTTGTTGACTGTTTCAAGGGGTTGTCGATGGGGTGTGTGCGGGGGGCTCAAGGGAAGGGGGCCTTGACGTTTCAATTTTTATCAGGCGGAAGGGTGGAAAACGATGCCACCGTTGGCCTTGTGGGGGAGTAAATTAGGCCTGGTTTGTAACGTATCGGTTTGATACCTGCTTTCGAGGTGGCACGCCTCGCCGCCGGAGGCAGTCCGGTTAAAGGTGCCTCCGGTGGCCCTGCCGGGAGCCAAACTTTTGAAACGTTTGAAAAACAGGTTTTAAAAACAGACTCAGTTTAACCTGAATCAATAGCGAATGTGATTTTCCCTGAGGAACGAAGGGGAAAACGCATTCGCAACCTGCTTTCAAGGTGGCACACCTCGCCGCCGGAGGCATTGCTTTTGTTTTTTTTGAGCCCTCTTTTACCCCACCAGCCATTTGATGACGCGCCCCACGATGGTGAAGAGGTCCGGGTCGCTGTGCCTGAGGGTGGCTCCGTAGGTGTCGAAGCCGCCGCCACTGTGGACCGTGGTGGCCCGCCGGACTTTGATGTCCTCCCGGGCCTCCATCTTCCGTTTCATCTCTTCTCTTTTGTCGTTGTACATCTTCCCGCCGGCCTTGACCCACTCCAGAAGGTGACGGAGCTCCCCGCCGTCCAGCCAGAGGCCGTGGTCGGGGCAGCGGTCGATGATCACCCCGCTTCGCTGGCCGAAGTTGACGCGGTTCATGATGGTCTCGCACACCGGGCACTTGATGTAGGTGATGCCGTACTCGTCATGACGCTGCAGGGCGTAAAGTTCTTTGAGCTTGTTGTGGTTGACGTGGCTTACGTTTTTCACCGTGGCCTTGATGAGGGCTTCAAGCTCGCCGGAGTCGAAGAACATGCCCATGCATGTATCGCAGCGCTCGATGAGAAAGGTCCCGCCGATTTTGAGGTCGATGGTCTTCATGGCCACCTCGCACCTCGGGCAGATGCGCTCATGGTCGGGGACCACCTCGGTGAACTCGTGGATACCGGTGAGGTCGGTGTCGTTGCGGGTGCCGCAGTAGCTGCAGACAATGGTGTCCGCAGGGATGGGGGCAGAACAGTTTTTGCAGTTGGCCATAAGTCAGACTCTGTGATGTGACAATGATTTCAACATTAATATAAGCGCCTTCTATGGTTGAAGACGCCGGAAAAAAAGCAGCCTCCGGCGGCCCTGCCGGGGGCTAAGCTTTTAAATAGTTTAACAAACAGGTCTTAAAAAATGATGATTAAGTCACGTTTGGTTTTTTAAGGCGGATGTGCTTTTCCCCGAGGAACGAGGGGAAAAGCACATCCGCAACCTGGGGTCCAGGGGATCATCCCCCGGACGCCGGAGGCATGCTTTTCCTGTCCACTTTTACCGTAGACGGCATGTCTTTTATCAAGGCAGCGGGGGCGGCCCGTCTCCCAGAAGGAGCCGCAGCTCCTGGACATCGGCGGCTTTTTCCCAGCCGTCCATGCCCTTGCGCCAGATCAGGGTCTCTTTGGTAAGGGTCTTGTCCCGGATCATCTCGTCGATGATTTTGCGGGAAAAGGGCCCTTTTTGTTCGCCGCCGATACCGAGATAGTACGTGATGGCTTCCTGTGCCGGCAGGGGAGGGGGCACGGCGGCACAGGAGGAGGCCGGGGCGGCTGAAGGCTGGATGGCCTGGGCCCCCTGGTCGGCCATGGTCCGGGTCATCTGGTTGGCCATGGCAAAGCCCATGCCCATGCCCACGCCTGCCGAGGCGTCCCCCGAGGGGTTTTCCGCAGCTTTTTCGAGGGCGTTGGCGGCCTGGAATTTGGTGTAGGCGTCCAGGTCCCCCACGATACCCATGCTGGTGCGTTTGTCCAGGGCCTCTTCCACGGCTTTGGGCAGGGCGATGTTTTCGATGAGCAGCTTGGTGAGGTCCAGGCCGTAGGCGGAAAATTCCGGGGCCAGCTTGGTCGTGACCCAGGCCGAGAGCTCGTTGTAATTGGCCGCCAGGTCCAGCACCGGGATCTTGCTTTCGGCCAGGAGGTCGGCAAAGCGGGTAATGACCATGCTGGTGAGCTGGCCGGTGATCTCTTCCACGGTGAAGTGGCCTTCGGTACCGGCAATCTCCGTGATAAAGGCCTTTGGGTCGGCAACGCGGACCACATAGGTGCCGAAGGAGCGGAGGCGCACCGGCCCGAACTCGGGGTCCCTCAAGGTGATGGGCTTTTTGGTGCCCCACTTGATGTCCGTGAAGTTGCGGGTGCTGAGAAAGTAAACCTCGGCTTTAAAGGGGCTCTCAAAACCGTGGTACCACTTCTGGAGGGTGGTGAGAACGGGGAGGTTGCGGGTGTTGAGGCTGTAGAGTCCGGGGCCGAAGACATCTGCGATCCGACCTTCACTGACAAAGACCGCGGCCTGGGATTCCCGAACGGTGAGCTTGGCCCCGTATTTGATTTCGTTCTGGTACCGCGGAAATCGCCATACCATGGTATCCCCGGAGTCATCCAGCCAGTCGATGACATCAACCAGTTCACCTTTCAGCTTGTCCCAAAGAGCCATGTGGGTTCTCCTTCATCGTCGAGTGAGGCCGCCGTGCGGCCGGTTACGGAGCCGGGAACGTTTGTGCCTTGTTCCTTACTGATCGGACGGGAGCGCGTAGGACTTTAAACGTGTCGCCGGACCGGTTCATCCGGCGGCACGTTGTGGCGATGGGTTTGCTATTCCACGGAAAAATCGGTCTGGGCAAGCAGGGTTCCGTCTTCGGCCAGGATTTCAACGCGCCAGGGCGCGGGGATGGCCGGGGCGATGACTTTGGAACTCCAGGTACGCCAGGAGGCGGCGGCACCGATGTTTAAGGGAATCTCTGCCACGCGCTGGCCGTCACGGTACCACACATGGGTGATGGTGGTGGGCTCGGGCGAGGCGATGCGGCTGTGGCAGAAGAGGCGCGGGGTATCCGTGGAGAAGAGGGTCCCGATCTCAACGGGCTCCCGCTCGGCAACACCCGTTGCGATGACCATCTCCGAGACAGTGACAAGGACCGGGGTGCTCAGCTCTTCGTCGGTATCGGCGGCGATCTCAAGATCGCTGGGGGGCATGGGCTCCATGGGTTCCACGGTCTCCATGGGAACGGACTCCGTCTCGGCGGCAGGCGCCTGGGGATACTGGTCGGACTGGGCTGTGATGGTCACCTCACCGGGATTGGCGTCATCCAGGGTGGGGGCGGCTGAGGCAATGGAGCTTACGGCACACAGGGAAAAGACGGCGATGAGAAGCGTTGTGAAAGATTTCATCATGTTTCTTTCCTTTTGGATAGGATGCCTGGGGTGTCTCTTCAAGGCATCGGGTTCTAAGGGGCGAAGGTTGCCTTATAAAAATCTTCGTGAAATCCGACGACAATCCGGTCTTTCAATCGAAGGGTGGGAGCGCGCAGGTTGCCGGACGGCCCCATGGCCGCCTTGAGGATGGCCTCTTTGTTCGTGTCGGTGGTCTGCCATTCCGTCACCTTTTTGCCCCGGGCCGTAATCACCAGGGGGCGAGATGAGAGGATGGTCCAGGCTGCATCGGCGTCAATGCGTTCTTTTCGTGCATCGACCACCTCTTTCGGGGCGAGGTTCAGGGGCCCAAGAAACTCCTGGGTTTTGGTGCAGGACGTTCAGCCCTTTCGAAGGTATGCCCATTCAATCATGATGTTCTCCTTGGTTTGTCTGTGACATGTGTGACCGACGGGGTGCCGGGGCGGGGTTCCAAAGGGAGAGGGGAGGGGAAGGCCCTCGGCGGAGGGCTTCCCCGGTGTGGAACGGATGTCCGCTGGGTTATCCGCAGCACTTTTTGAATTTTTTGCCGCTGCCGCAGGGGCAGGGGTCATTGCGGCCCACCTTGGGCCCTTGGCGGACCATGGTCTCGGGGACCACGCCCACGCCGTCGTCAAAGTACCAGGAACCGTCGAGTTTTACAAAGGTGGCCAGCTCATGGTGGCGGGCTTTTTCCCCTTTGATGGCGTAGTTGGCGATGAACTCCACGCGGCCGGTGTCGTCATCCACCCCGCCCTTTTCGGTGCGGACCACTTCCAGGTTGAACCACTCCGACTTGGCCGCCCAGTTTTTGGTCTGGCGTTCGTCGTGGGTGTGGCGCTTGTCGGGACGGATGGACTCCTTTAAGAAATCGGTCTCCACTTTGGCGTAGGCCGTGTATCGGGCGCGCATGAGCTGCTCTGCCGTTTCAGCGGCTTTCTCGCCCCTGATAATGGGTCCGCAACAGGTATCGTAAGCCGCATCAAGTCCGCATGGGCATGTATCCATGAGTCTACTCCTTCAAATCTGTATCATTACGTCTTTCCGGGACCCTAACCGGGCCGGTCAGTCACTGTTTACCCTCGTTGAGGTTCTATATAAATAAAATGACGCGTAAAGTAAACGTCCAGCATCACACGGGAGAACCGGCCACGGGACCCTCCTCGTGGGCGGGCATCTCTTCCAGGGTGGTGACGATGGGATCTTTCATAATCGCCTTTTTTGCCTGGGCTGCTGCAGCCGCCGCCTGGGGAAAGACCGCGGACAGGGCCGCGATGTGGTGCAGGTTGTCGGCGGTACGCAGGATCAGCCGGGAGAGATCCCCCTCCTGGAGCCCGGAGAACCGGACCACGTCGTTCCAGGGCGTGCCCGAGGCCCAGAGGTAGAGCGTGGCCGCCGGGTGGAGGTAGAGAAATGGGACCTCAAAGCCCCAGTCGAGCATTTCTCTGGCAAAGGGGGTCAGGCCTTTGCGGATCGTCAGAAAGGTCCGGATCAGGCTCTTGGGCAGAGCGTTTCGGTTGATGCTCTCGTCGTCCCGCTCCCGTTCATTGACAAAGGAGGCCACCATGGCCGTCATGAGGGCGGGGTCCTCGGGGAAGAGTTTCAGGCGGAAGCACTCTCCCACCAGCAGGGGGGAGTCGATGCGCAGGCGGGAGGCCCACTCTCCGTCGGCGGTGAGGCGGTTGTCGTCGTCCACAAACCCTTTGAACTTCAGGAACTCCAGGTGGAGTGTGAAATCTTCCCAGAGACGCCTGTTCCCCCGGCTTCTTCCCCGCTTTTTCTCCAGGAGGAAGGCCGCAAAGGATTTTTCCAGGAGCCCTTCGATCTGCTGGGGGCTGTGGGAGAGAAGCAGGTTCAGCACCATGGAGAAGTTGATGCGGATCTGGCTCTCCACACGTTCCGGTGCCTGGTTGGTGAGGCGGGCCAGGTGACGGAGGTCGTTGAACTTGCCGGGCAGGATCACGGCAAAGCCCACCTTGTCCTTGCCCCGCCTGCCGGCCCTTCCGGTCATCTGGTTGTACTCCGAGGAGGAGAGGGGCATGAATTCCACCCCGTTGTACCGGTCGGAGTTTAAGATCACCACGCTCCGGGCGGGAAAGTTCACCCCGGCCGCCACGGTGCTGGTGGCGAACATGGCGTCTAAGAGCCCTTCGTTCATGAGGGTCTCGATGACGATTTTCCACCCAGGGAGTTGCCCGCTGTGGTGGGCGCCCACGGCCAGGTGCTCCAGATGATAGCGCTGCTTGTGGCGGCTGAGATGGGGGTGGGCCGTTAAGATCTCATCCACACGCTGGGAGAGGAGATCGGCACGGGCCGGGTCCCCGGCCAGGATCTCGCCGGAGCAGAGCTCCAGGGCCCCGTTGCAGTCGGCCCGGGACTTCATGAAAAAGATGGCGGGCAGCAGCCGGTATTTTTTGAGCACCTTCATGATCTCGCCCATGGGGGGCAGCCGGTTGGGGGGCGCAAGGATGGGGGGATTGTCCTGGTTGACGTAGGAGTTGACCTTTTTATACAGCCCCACGTTTCCTTTGCCCCCTTTCTGGCTGACAAGGGGAAACAGGGTGCCCGAGGGGTGGAAAAAGAGGGGGTGCAGGGGCACGCTGCGCTTGGTCTCTTCGATGACCTGGACCTCCCGTCCCCGAAGGTCGGTGAGCCAGTCCGCGATCTGGCGGGCATTGCCCACGGTGGCCGAGAGCAGAAGAAGGGGAATCCGGGAGGGGAGATAGATCATCACCTCTTCCCAGACCACGCCACGGTCGGCGTCGCCCAGGTAGTGGGCTTCGTCCATGACCACCAGGTCGGTGGTGAGGTCCCGGCCGGTGTGCATGGCGTCGTAGAGCTGGTTTCTCAGGATCTCCGTGGTGCCCACGATGATGGAGGCGTCCGGGTTGTCTTTGATGTCCCCGGTGAGGATGCCCACGTTTTCTTTGCCGAAGAGGTCGCAGAAACGGCTGAAGATGGTGTTGGTCAGGGCCTTCAGGGGCGTGGCGTACCAGCACCGTTCACCCCGTTCAAGGGCCTTGAGGATCACCTGCTCGGCGATCCAGGTTTTTCCCGACCCCGTGGGGGCGGTGACAAGGCAATCCCCATGGCGAACCGCCTCCACCGCTTCCAGCTGAAAACGATCTGGAGAAAACGGGCGGGCCTCCGGGGTGCCTATCTGCTCAAAGATCGGTTTAAGCCGCTCATCGGAGCCGGCTTTGATGGTGGGAGCAAATTTTTTTTTGGGCGGCCGGTGGCTTCTCCGGCGCTTGGGGTGGGGGCTTCGTCTGTGATAATTTTGTGTCATAGGGTGAGGTCTCTAACCAGTCTAAGCAATGGATGCAACGTTTATCATGGATGGCACACCCAAGTTGCCGGATGTTACTTCGGCAGCGGGTGGCCTCTAAGGCTTTTTTTTCGTATCTCTAATCAACATTCCACTCTATCATATCCCGTTGTTTTATGTATCGTCAAAAGTCCCCTGACATGTTCCGGGTGGTTCAGAAAGAGGCGGCAGGTGCCGATACCATAAAGAAGAAGAGGGGAGGGCCCCTGACGTGGTTATGGGCCCAACATGCGAACGCAAACCGCCTGGAGAGTCCCGTGAAACGTGTGTTGCCTGCCTTGGTTGTTTTGTTTCTTTTCAGCGCCTGCACCCAAAAGCGCTTTGCCTTTGAGTACGAAGGGGAACCCGTTGCGGCCCCCCGGGAGACGGCGGCTGCGGTGTGTCGTGTTCAGGTGGTGCCGGAAGGTGCGGGGCAGCCCGGGTTCCGGGTGACGGCGGCCCGGCACGTGCCCGAACGGGTGGCGAAAACCCGAGTCGAAGCCAGGGGGGTGACGCGGTGGGAGATTCACGGATACGAGCCCGACGCCCAACTGATCCTGGGAGGTGCCCTTTCCACGGTGGCCGGCGTGGTGGTGACCCCCGTTTGGTGTATAAAAAGGCTCTTTTCCGGGTGGGGAGATCCCGAAGGGGAGGAGGCCATGCGGCAACGGGTCTTTGACAGCCACCTGCGCTCATGGCTTTTCATGGGGTACCTCTGGGCCCCCGTGGATTATGAGGTGCTGGACCGGAGCCGTGTGTACCGCGACACCGGATCCCTGCGTGAAGAGGACGGTTCGGATGCCGTCCGGGTGACGGTTCTGGATGACCAGGGGCGCCGGGTGGAGACCACGGCCTTCGGCGGGGGCCATTACCGGCCCGATGTCACCGACACCCTCCTTGAATCGCGTTCCCTTTATATCAGCGCTTCCTGCGACGGTGGGGCCGACGCCCTCTCCCTTGACCTGCTTCCCTGGTACCGGCAGCGATACGATCTCACCCCAAAGGAAGCCTCTGCCTTTGAGCGCCTGCTCCCCCAACAACGCCCCTACCTGCTGACCCTCCCCCCGGAGCTGCGCGCCGATTTTCTGGCCCTTTCCAGGCAGGAGCAGGCCAGGTTTACAGAGCAGCTTCCCCTGCCAGCCATTGGGGATCGCGGGGCGGTGGAAGCAGCCCTCAAGACCGCAGCCAAAGGACGGCCAAACTCCGCCGCATCCTTTGATGACGATCTTCCCGCCCTGCTCAAGGCAAGCCGCCCTGTCCAAAAAAAGTCCCGAAACTGGCTCTTTGCCATGGGCATCGAGGCCTACGACCAGACCGGACCCATCACCTACTCACGCCGCAGCGCCGAGTTTTTCACCCGGGTGGCCATGAAACGCCTGGGGGTCCCATCCGAAAACGTTTTTCTCCTCACCGACGATGGGTTAAGCGAAATCCCGGGGCTTGCATCCCGCACCTTCCCCGCCACCGCCGCCTCCATCAAGGACCAGTTTCGCTTTCTCCTGCGGGAGGTGGCCGAGGGCGACCGCATCTACCTGTACTACAGCGGCCACGGCCTGCCTTCCCTCACCGAGGGCGGCGCCCCCTACCTCCTGGCCCGGGATCAGGCACCGGATTTTATCCACACCGATTCTTTTTTCAGGGTGGATGCCCTGCTGGAATCCCTGGCCCGAAGTCGGGCCTCAGAGACCGTGGTGTTTCTGGACAGCTGCTTCACCGGGGCTGCCGACGGTTCATCCGCTTTTGGCGATAGCCGGGCCGCAACGCGCCTCGTGCCCAAAAGGATAGAGATCGATGACCGCCGCATGGCCGTTCTCACCGCCGGGACCGAACGCCAGTTTTCCAACATGTACCCGGAAAAAGGCCACCGCCTCTTCAGCTACTTTCTCATGAAAGAGCTGTGCCACACCCACCACACCCTGGAGAGCCTCTTTGAGCGCGTCCACGACCAGACCCGCCGCGTCAGCAGGGCCCGGGGCGGCACGCAACTCCAGGAACCGACCTTGAGGGGCACCGGCCGGTTGACGCTGTCGGTGAAGTAAAAAAAATACCGTATGCTTTTTATGGTTAACGTGGGGGAAAAAGCTTGCCTCCGGCGGCCAGACCGAGTGCTCACAGGGCATTCGCGTGATGTGTGACATGGGGCGGCCGCTTTTGCAGGAGAGACCCATGTTGTTTTTCTGGAAACATGATAACGGGCTTTTGGGATTCGTTTGACTTCAGCTTATGCCTCTGGCGGCCCTGCCGGTGGGCAAATCTTTGAAAAGTTTGATAAACAGGTTTTAAAGGCAGACTCAGTTTAATCTGAACCAATGGCGAATGTGATTTTCCCTGAGGAACGAAGGGGAAAGCGCATTCGCAACGTGCTTTCAAGGTGGCACACCTTGCCGCCGGAGGCATCTTTTTGGTTTTTACTCTGCCCCTGTCGTTCACCCGACTTTAACCATAGAAGGCTTTTTTGATAAAAGGCCTTCTTTTTGATCTACATGTGATTAGGGTGTGTGTGATGCGTTGTGCAGGATGGATTGTTGGGGTGGTTTTTCTGTTGGGTTGTCTCGGCTGCGGCGGGCCTGGCTGGTATGTGAACCGGGACCTTGAGGGGCCCGGGCATGTGCTGGTGGGGTACGGGCAAGGCGAGACCATGGCGGAAGCCCGGGCGGACGCGGCCCGGGAGATCGCCGAGTCATTGGGGGTCCGGGTCTCTTCCACGGGGGAGATGGTGAGGGAGCAGGGGCCAGGCGGATCGTCGGGGTATGCCCGGTTCCGGGTCTCCCTGGTCAGCCGGTTTGTTCTGGACGACCTCACCCCGGTGAAGCACGGCAAGGCAGGGGGCACACATTTTGTGGCCCTGGCCTATGACAACCGCACGTTCATGCAAAAGCTCGGGGATGGCCGCATGGGGGAACGGACCCCGGGTCAAGTCCATGCCTCCGGGTACAAGGCGAGCCTTCCTTTTTCCTACAACCTTTCGTTTCTCGGTATTTTTCCCGACGACTATCACCTGGTCAGACGCCACGGGGGATGGGCCATGGGGGTTGCGCAGAAGGTCTACCCCATCCCGCCCGAGGAGTGGTTCCGGCAGCTCTTTGTGGAAAAGCCAGAAAACCAGGGGCTGCGGCTGGTCGTGACACCTTCCGGCGTCTTGCGATCGGGACGCTGCTACCGGGTTTTAGTGACCCCGCCCCAGACCACCGGTTATCTCAGCCTCTACCATGTCTCCGAATCAGGTCAGACCCTGCGTCTCATGGCAAACCAACCCGTGACATCCCGTGAGCCCGTTTCCTACCCCGATGCCGAACGCTACAAAGGCCTGGAGGCCATTGCAACCGATGGGAACGGCAGCCGGGACATGATCCTTGCCACCTGGGCTCCGGAGCCCATGGAGACCCCCGTTACACCTCCACCGGTGGCCAGCACCCCATGGCCCGGCGCCGACGAGCGTACTTTCAGCTACGGCGACCTCCTCGATTCTTTGAAGGATGCCCTGTGGGCCAGCCGGTTTGTGTGGATTCTCGGTCGATAGAAGAAAACTCTCCCGCGATCCTCCCGGGGGCAATGTTCTGAAACGTTAGACAAACAGGCTTGAAAAATATTTAGCTGTGCCGACCGAAACGTTTTTGCGGTTTGCCAGGGCGTAGCCGTTAGCTTTATTCAAAAAGCGACCTGCCGGAGGCCAACTGACGAGTGACAATGAAAAACGTAAGAAGAGCTGTTTCAGAAAGATGCAAAAGAGATGTTGCTGTCAAAGTATCGCGGGCGGATGAAAAAAGTTCCCTTCGGCAATGACCAGACCAAACAGAGCGTTGCATTTCACAAGTTGCATGGAACATACGGGCACCATCAGATAGAATATCGTTAAACCGGTTATTTATTATGAAATAAAAAGGGGCTCTTGGGGGCACCTACCGGACCATGGTGGGGCTACCCCGTACCGACAATTCAAAGGGTTTGTATCGCTGGCCGTCGCCCCGTAGGGTGCATTTTATGCACCATGATGGGGAGGCTAAGGCCTTTATGGTCCGTGGGCCTTCGATGGGCTCATCGTCTTCGTTTTGGTGCATGGAATGCATCCTACGCATGGCGGGGCTTCCAATGCTTTCGGTTTTGCCCGTCCGTTGCCGTCCATTTGCTGCATTGGTCCTGCGACAGGTTTGCCCCACCAACGCAAAACGGGACACAGCATAAGCTGTGCCCCGTTCTCACAATTGGGCCCTTGCAGGCACCGATCGGCCCATGGCGGGACCGACCATATCGGTTCTGGTGAGGGCCATTTTCATGTCCCCACCAGCCTGATTTTCATCTCTTCATCTCATTGCACAGAGCCCTTGGCTCCGACGACACCTTCCCCGGACAGCCCCATCTGTCGGTATCGGGGAGGTGTCATTATCCCCATATGTGTTTGTTGAATCGTAATTATTTTTAAGGCCTGTTTGTTAAACTTTTTAAAGGTTTAGCTCCCGGCAGGGACGCTGGAGGCATAAGCTGAATAGTTACCTTGAAGCTATAATTTTTCCAGCTCGGCCACGATGGCGTCGCCCATGGCGGCGGTGCCGACCACGGTGCTTTTCTCCCGGGCGATGTCGGCGGTGTGGGTGCCGGCTTCAAGGACGTTGGAGATGGCCGTTTCAATGGTGCCGGCGGCTTCGCCCAGGTCGAGGCTGTAGCGCAGCATCATGGTGGCGGAGAGGATCTGGGCGATGGGGTTGGCCACGCCCTGGCCCGCGATGTCGGGGGCGGAGCCACCGGCGGGCTCGTACAGGCCGAAGCCGGTCTCGTTCAAGCTGGCCGAGGCGAGCAGCCCCATGGAACCGGTGAGCATGGCGCACTCGTCGGAGATGATGTCTCCGAACATGTTGCCGCAGAGCAGGACGTCGAACTGGTGAGGGTCTTTCACCAGCTGCATGGTTGCGTTGTCGATGTAGACGTGGTCGAGGGTCACTTCGGGGTACTCTTTGGCCACCTCGGTGACCACTTCACGCCAGAGGACCATGCTGGTCAGGACGTTGGCTTTGTCCACGCTGGTGACTTTTTTGCTGCGCTTCATGGCGGCGTCAAAGGCGTTTCGGGCGATGCGCTCGATCTCGAATCGGCTGTAGACCAGGGTGTCAAAGGCGGTCTCTTCAGGGCCTTCGCCGTGGCGTCCCTTGGGATCGCCAAAATAGATGCCGCCGGTGAGCTCTCGCACGCAGAGGATGTCAAAGCCGTCTTTGGCGATGTCGGCACGCAGGGGGCAGGCGTCTACCAGGGTCTTGAACACCTTGGCCGGACGCAGGTTGCAGTGAAGCTTGAAGTGCTTTCGAATGGGGAGCAGGGCACCGCGCTCGGGCTGTTCGGCCGGGGGGAGGTGCTCCCACTTGGGGCCGCCCACGGAGCCGAAGAGGATGGCATCGCTCTCTTCGCATACGGTGACGGTGGGCTCGGGAAGGGCTTTGCCCTGGTTGTCGATGCCGGCACCGCCTACGTCCGCCCAGGTGTAGGCGAGTTCAAAACCAAATTTTTTCTGGGCCGCGTCCAGGACCTTGACCGCTTCGGCCATCACCTCGGGGCCGATTCCATCACCGGGTAAAACAGCAATCTTTTTCATCACACCACCATTTAAAAACGATTCATGCCGAATTCGTGATTTGGATTCGGCGGGGTTTCGGGCCTGCGGAGAGATACTCCGGACCGGCTTATGCGTTTGGCGTATGCCATATTAACCAATACTGTAACGTCTGTAGTATTGGTTAAGTCGGGGGCTTTGTCAAGGCTGTATGTGACGATTATGTTCGCGTCGGCCTGCAGCGTGTCGCCCGAAGTCCTCTCTTGTGAGGGCATCGCCGGAGATCCTTTGAGCTGAATAGCAAGATGGGCAAAATGGAAAGCAATACAGGAAAAGTGTGGCTTCGGGATTCTATTGTATACCATTTCCTGATTGTTGAACCCAGAACCCAAGGAGTGACAATGCAGATCAATCCCAAGAAAGAAACGTATTCTATTTTTCCCGTCGGTCGTGTTCATGCAGAGATAGAGGGAGGCTTCACCCTTTACGTTGGCAAGGCCTTTTGCAGCGCGCTGCAAGAGCTTCACCGATTCAGCCATGTGCAGGTGTTCTGGTGGGCAACCGACCATGACACCCGGGAAGACAGGGGGCGTCTTCTGACGGAGCTCCCTTATGCAGAGGGCGTTGAGGCCGGTGTTTTTGCCTGCCGGTCCCCGTATCGGCCCAACCCCATTGCCGTGACCACCTGTGCCTGCCTTCAAGTGGATATGGCCCGGGGCATCATCCGGGTCCCCTGGATCGATGCCCATGACGGCACACCCATCATCGACCTGAAACCCTATATCCCCGTGTCGGACAGGGTGCGAGAGGCTGTGGTCCCGGAATGGTTCGAGAACTGGCCCCAGTGGCATGAAGACGCATGGCAGCTCGAAGGGATGGTTAATACCAGTAAGTGACCTGAAAAACCCTTTGACCTGTCTACAGGTTTATAGGCTACTGAGTGGAGCCGGATAGAGTGTTGAGTTGACGGAACAGATGAAAGGAACAAGGTGATGTACACCGTTTCCGATGTCATGAGAAAGCTCGGCATATCCCGCTCCACGCTTTTCTATTACGAGAGGGGCGGTTTGGTTGTGCCTGAAAAGGATCCGGTGAACGGGTACCGGCTTTACTCGCAGGGTACCCTGCATCGGCTTGTGATGTTGACGCAGTTCCAGAAGGCGGGGTTTTCCCTTGCCGAGTGCCGGTGTTTTGTGGACGGCGAACCTTCTTGAGATAACAGAACAGATGAAAGGAACAAGGTGATGTACACCGTTTCCGATGTCACGAAAAAGCTCGGCATATCCCGTTCCACGCTTCTCTATTACGAGAGGGGTGGCTTGGTTGTGCCTGAAAGGGATCCGGTGAACGGGTACCGGCTTTACTCGCAGGGTATCCTGGACCGGCTTGTGATGTTAAAGCAGCTCCAGAAGGCGGGGTTTTCCCTTGCCGAGTGCCGACATTTTATGGACGGCGATCCTGATATGGCGCTTGTCCGGGAGCGGCTCGTGCACCTGGAAAAGGAGCTGGTGGAGATGACGGTGGCCCGGGACCTGCTTCGTTCCCTTTATCATCGGATCACCGGGGATGCCCCGCCAGAGATGGCTCCTGCCGATGCACGGGAGTGGCATGCAGAGTTTGAAAAACGTTCGGCAGATGCGCATGCGGCCTGGTTGCGAAAGATGGGGTTCAGTGAAAAGGAGGCCCTCTACATTCGCTGGGTATCGCGGGACATGCACGACAACGCCACCTACGTGAATCATTTTTTTCACGTCTTCGAACAGATGAAGCGCCAGGGGCCGGGGAGCACCGAGGCGACCCTCAAGGCGTTTGGCAGCATCTGTCATCCGGAGGCAATCCGTTCCATCCTCGATATCGGATGCGGTTCCGGCTCGGCTTCTCTCGTCCTGGCCGCGGCGTGCGGCGCACATATCACTGCCGTGGACAACCACCAGCCGTTTCTGGATCGTCTTCAAGAAGAGGTGACCCGCCGGGGATTGGAAGATCGGATCACCCCCCTTAACATGAGCATGCACAGCCTCGACTTTCCGGAGAATCACTTTGACCTTCTGTGGGCCGAGGGCAGTGCCTACATTGTTGGCGTGGAGGAGGCCCTTTCTCTGTGGCGCCCCCTTATCCGCGACGGCGGTTATCTTTTCCTGAGCGACGCCGTATGGCTTACCCGCAAACCTTCCAAAGCCTGCCAGGACTACTGGCGCATTGAATACCCCCGGATGACCGACCCCGACACACGAAAAAAGCAGGCGGAAACCCTGGGCTATGAGGTCGTTGACACCTTTATCCTTCCGCGCAGGGACTGGCAGGATTTTTACAGCGACATGAAAGCCTCCGTTAAAAAGACCATCGAAACCTTTGGCATGAGTCGGGCCCTCCGGGAGATGACCGACGAGATTCTCCTGGATGAAACCCATGGCGACGAATACGGATATGTCTGCCTGCTTTTGCAAAAAAACAAGTAACTATTCAGCTTATGCCTCCGGCGGCCCTGCCGGGGGCTAAACTTTTAAAAAAGTTTAACAAACAGGTCATAAAAAAATAGTTACATGAATGCCGTTTTAAATGCAGATGTGATTTGACCCGAGGAACGAGGGGCAAGTTACATCTGCTACCTGCTTTCAAGGTGGCACACCTTGCCGCCGGAGGCTGTTTTTTGGGGCTGAATAGTTACAAAACAATTAACCACAGGGTACCTCCGGCGGCCAGGAGCCTTTTGCTTCGTGTGGCTTCGCCCTCTTTGGCCCCCATGGCGATGCCATGAAACGAAAAATCGAGTGTGATCGGGCTCAGGCGCGTAGACCGGGAGCATTCGTGATTGGGGGCAGGGGGTGGCAAAGCCACTTTGGCAAAAGGCCCTGGCCGTCGCAGGGGGCTGAATTATTGAGAGAATTCGTAAAGGTAAAGCGCCTGATATTGCTTTTGAATCCAATAAGACAAATGGTCCCGGAATCAAAAAAAGACATTTAATTGTGTGGGAATCCTAAGGAAAAATAAGAATGAATACTGACTATAAAATACGCCGCGCAGAATCCAAGGACGATGGAAAACGCCTTCACGACCTTTTTCAGGAGGTCTTTCACCCGGAAGAGGTGGGGGTGCTGGCAGAGACCATGTTTCATCACCTTCCGGGCATGACAAAGGAGAGCTGGTTCATTGCGGAGGAGAAGGCCACCGGCCGGGTTGTCTCGGCCTTTGCCCTCATCCCCTGGGCCTGGGAGATGGAAGGGGTGCCCCTGAAGGTGGCGGAGATGGGCATCGTGGGGACCCTTGAAGCCCACCGGGGCAAGGGGTTGATGCGGCTGTTGAACAAAGAGTTCAACCAGGCCCTTGCGGACGAGGGGGTCGACCTTGCCGTGATCCAGGGGATTCCCGGGTTTTACCATCGGTTCGGGTTTCACTACGCCGTGGAGATGGAGAACCATATCAACCTGCACCTGGACGTCCTTCCCGGGAAGATTGAAAACCCCCGTTTTGAATTCAGGCGGGCGGGGGTGGAGGACATCCCTTTTTTGATGCAGAAAGATGAGGCCTACCGGAGCGCTTACGCCATTGCCGTGAAACGGACGGAAGCAAACTGGCGGTACCTGTTTTCAGAAAGCCTGAAAACGGAGTACGGCTCGGAGTTCTGGGTGATGACGGACCGAAAGCGCGAAGTTTCCCATTATATCCGGGTTGCCTTAAACGGGTTTGGCAAGGGCCTCATTGTGAGTGAAGTCAGCGAAGGGATTGACGAAGGCGCGGCACAAGAGATCCTTTCGTTTTGCAAGGGAAAAGCCCTGGAAAGGGACAAACCTTATGTCCGCCTCAACCTGCACCGGGAATCCACGTTGGGAAAAATCGCCCGGTCGATGGGCGCCCCGGAGAGCCTGCCTTACGCCTGGCAGGTGAAGATGGTGGACAAAGAAGCTTTTCTGAAGCGCATGGCACCGGTCCTGGAGCGTAGACTGGCGGAAAGCCTTTTCCCCAGCTACACGGGCACCCTGCGGCTCAACTTGTTCGATTCCGGCATCGACCTTGCCTGGCAGGACGGTAAGCTTCACCACATCGGCCCGGCAACTGGCGAGGACTGCGATGCCATGGTGAGCATGACCGACGATCTGTTTGCCCTGCTCTGCCTGGGCCATCGCTCCTGGCAGGAGATCCGCCACATCCGGCCCGATATTTTTCCGGATCTTCTTTACGTGGATCCGGCCGTATGCCCCGCCTCGGGCCGCACCGCCCGCCTGGTGGATGCCCTGTTTCCCAAGCGGATGTCCTGGGTCTATTGCCAGTACTAAAAACTGCCTCCGGCGGCGAGGTGAGCCACCTCGAAAGCATATTGCAATTGCGCTTTGCCCTTCGTTCCTCAGGGCAAAGCGCAATTGCCTTCGGCTCGGGCTACGCCCGGCATAAGCGCTGATGGTTTGTGCGGACTGACTCAGACGTTTCGACGTCTCAGGATACGTTGTTGCCACTTGTCCATTATCCATGTAACCGCAATGCCTCCGGCTGCCATGTGAACCACCGTGAAAGCTTATTGCGTAGGGGCTCCGCCCCGGAGCATGTGCGAAACTGAGGGCTACTCCGTTGTCAGGACGGGGCAGCCCTCTTTTTTTGCCTTTCTGGCGTCCATGGCCGTCCAGATCGTGGCGAGAAAAGAGCCCGACAGGTTGTGCCAGAGGCTGAAGATGGCACCGGGCAGGGCCGAGGCCGCGGTGAAGTATTTGATGGAGAGGGCCACGGCAAGGCCGGAGTTCTGCATGCCCGCCTCGATAGCGATGGTGCGGCAGGTTTTTTCATCGCATCCGAAGAGTCTGGACAGGCCGTAACCGGCGGTAAGGCCGCAGGCGTTGTGGAGGATGACGGCCAGGGCCATGGGCAGGGCAAGGGTGGCCAGGCGTGACTGGTTGAGTCCGATGATGATGCCGATGAGGATCACGATGGTGACCACCGAGATGAAGGGAAAGATCGGCTGGATCTTTTCGAGCTTTTCCTGGAACAGGGTGTTTAAAAGAATGCCGGCGGCCACGGGGATGACCACGATTTTGAGGATGCTCAGAAACATGGGGAGCACGGCCACTGGCACGGTTGCGCCCACATAAAAATCGGTGAGAAGGGGCGTGAGGAACACCGCCAGGAAGGTGGAGACGGCTGTCATGACGATGGACAGGGGAACGTCCCCTCCGGCGAGGAAGGCCACGACATTGGAGGCAGTACCGCCGGAGACGCTTCCCACCAGCACCATGCCCACCATGAGCTCGGTGGGAAGTTTTAATGCCTTTGAGATGAGGTAAGCGGCCAAAGGCATGATGAGGTATTGGATGCTCACCCCCAGCATGACCACGTGGGGCCTTTTCAGGGGCTCTTTGAAGTCCTCGATCCGCAGGGTGGCCCCCATGCCGAACATGACCACCATGAGCAGGGGCACGATCAGAAATTTCAAGGGGGCAAAGGTGCTCGGGAACAAGGCGGCGACCACACAGATCAGAACGGCCCAGACAACGAACAGACGGTTGAATTTTTCAATCCACTTCAGCATATCTCTCTCCAGGTCAGATGGTGATGCGTAGCCCGGATATTTCATGCGAAAACGACCAGGCCAAATCCATAAGCTATCATTACATAGGTGATTCGGGAATATTTAGACATCTCAAAAATGCAAAATGTAATTCACCGTTTTCTGCTCGCTTTTCTCACCCTTCGGGCGAGCCGAGTGCACCCATCTTCTGCGTTATCAGAGCTTTGAGGTAAACAACTACATCTGCAGCTCTGATGCCTTGAATATGGGTGCACTCGACTCGTGAAACATCCGGGTTAGGGTCGCCGCAAAAAAAAACAAACAAAAAGCGATGCCTCCGGCGGCAAGGTGAGCCACCTTGAAAGCGGGTTGCCGCAATGATTTAACCCTCGTTCCTCGGGGTAAATCATTGCGGCATTTTTTGTGCAAGCCCTTACTCTTTCGATTCGGTATGTTGAACGGTCGAAAGCGGTATGTAAACAAGATTTAGTGTGACAGCGTGATATCAGACCGAGTGGGGGGGCAGGGGAACGTTTCAGGTTCGTGACGGCATGGGGTATTGAAATTACTCTAAGGCTTTAAAAATATAACTATCCAGCTTCAAAATCAGCCTCCGGCGGCAAGGTGTGCCACCTTGAAAGCAGGCAGCGGATGCGTTTTGCCCCCATGTCACGGCGTAGCCGCAGGCGAAGACGAATTGCTTGTCGCGCCGTAGCCCATTGACGTGGGTCGAATGGGGCCACATAGACACGGGTGTAGGTGGATTCCTCGGGTCAAATCACATCCGCCTTTAATACAGAATTCATTCAAAAAGGATTTTCAAAACCTGTTTGTTAAACTTTTTAAAAGTTTAGCCCCCGGCAGGGCCGCCGGAGGCATAAACTGAATAGTTATAAAAAATGAAGGTGTTTCCAATAACCCATACCATTAAACTACGGGCGAAGCCCGTCAGCAAATGTGACGGGCCTGAGGAACGAAGGGACGGAGCATTTGCGAACCTGGGGTGCAGGGGATTTATCCCCTGCCCGCCGGAGGCCATTTTTTATGCTCTTCTGAAACTTAATCGATCTCCCGCGAGCAGGCGGCGAGTTCGGCGCTGGTTTTGGGGAGGAAGCGGAACCCGGCGAGGCTTGGATACTGGCTGGCCAGGATGCGGGAGCGGGCTTCCACCGAGGCGCCGATGAGGAGGTTGAAGGCCACTGTGGTGACGTCCCGGTTTTCCGGCCCGGCAAGGGGGGTGCCGTGGGTCCAGGCGTTGAAGGCGCCGATGGCGGGGCCGCACCAGATCTGGTAGTCACCGGATCTTTTTTCAAGACCCTGGATGGCCCAGAGGGAGGCCTGGCCGAGGTAGCTTCGGAAGACCAGGGCCATTTTGTGCCTGGGGTCGGTCTCGGCTTTGGCGACCTGGGTGGGGTCCCGGTCGTCAAAAAAGGTTTTCGTGTCGTTCCACACCTCATGGACCGGTTTCCCGAGGATTTTTGTCTCCACAAAGGCGCGGTCGGCGTCGGCAATGTCGTCGAGGCTCCTGGCGGACTGGTAGACGGCCAGGAGCTTGGCGGCGCGCATGGCGAACATGGTGCCCCGTTTGAGGACCTGGACCTTGCCGCCCATCTCGAACATATCGGCGGCCGGGGCCATGGTGACATCGGCCTGGCGGGCCTGGGCCAGCAGGGCCTTGACCTTGTCCGAGGTTCCTGCCTCGCGGCACCCCTGGTTGATGGTACCGGTGAGGATGTAGTCGGCGCCCATGGCGTAGGCTGCCGTGGCCGATACCGGGGCGGCGATGCCGCCGGCAAGGCCCACGCCGATTTTTTCAGGGTAGCCGTGGGTGGCCATCATGCGGTCCCGAACGGCCTGGATGGCCGGGAGCAGGGCCAGGGCCGGGCGATTGTCCGTGTGTCCGCCGGAGTCTGCCTCGGCGGTGATATCATCAGCCATGGGGATGCGGGGGGCCAGGGCCAGCTCGGTGTCGGTGATGAGGCCCCGGGCGTGGAGTTTATTCAGGATCTCGGCAGGGGGCGGGCTCATGAATTTTTCGGCGAGCTCTTCCCGGGAGAGCTTGGCAATGACCTTGTTGGGCGTAACCACCCGGCCGTCTTCTCCCAGGTGGATGCCGGTGACGCGGTAGCGCACCAGGGCCATGGTCATGGTGAGAAAGGCCGCGGCGCTTACGCAGCGGATCCCTTCTTTGAGGTAGAGTTCGCACAGGGCCATCTCCGCCTCCGGGGCGCCGTGGTGGTGGAGAAAGTTGAACCCAAAGGGAAATGGCTTTGTCTCAGCCGCTTGTTTCAGCCGGGCGATGGCCTCTTTGATGCGGGGAAGGGTGCACCCGCCGGACCCGAAGAATCCCATCATGCCGTTTTTCCCGGCCGCCTCCACCATGGCTTCGCTGGTGATGCCGTTGGCCATGGCCCCCATGACATAGGGAAAGCGCAGGCCGTGCCGCTTGAGAAAGCTGCGGGACCCCAGGGCGGAGATGGGCAGGGCGCGAACCGTGGCCAGGGCGGGGTGCCACTGGTCACCGGGTTTGTCACATCCCAGACGGATCTCTCCGGAGGTGTGGGCCTCGGGCCCGTTTCCCCTGTCCACCAGAAAGAAGGGGCTGTCGATGGTTTCAAGGGCCTTGCGGATATCCACGGCAGAGTCATCGGGGGAGGTGGCGCGCCACCAGGACGGTACAGATTCGAGCATCAGGTTTTCCCATTGGGTTCGTGCAGTGAGAGGGACCATCAGGGGGCTATGGAACCTCGGGTGCTGTTTATGTATCCAGGCTCCGGCCTCACATCAGGGGCGATTGTTTTTTCTTTATGGCGTGCGGTTTCCGAACCATGACGTTGATGAAGGAGCAGGTAATGTCGTGTGTTGTTTTTGTTTTTGGAAGGATTTACATGCTAAATGGTCTGGCTGTCAAGGCTTCCTGTCTGGGGAACGGCAAATGATTGGCATATAAAGGTGTCCGTTTGTGGGGCCTGTTTCGCCTGGTTTATTACGGTTGCCTCAACGGGTACAACGAAATTTTTGCCGATATTCCACCGGGAGCAATCCCGTTTCCCTGACAAATAGTTTTCTCAAATAGCCGCTGTCCGCGTATCCCGACTTCCAGGAAACCTCATCGAAACTCATATCGGTTGTCTCAAGGAGATGCCGGACGAGCTCCACCCTGAGGCGTTGCTGGTATTTTAAAGGGGTTGTTCCTGTTGCTGTTTTAAACCGTCTTTCAAAATTTCGCAGGCTCATGCCGAAGCGGTGGGCAATTTCAGGGGAACGCAGGGGCTTCGTGCAGTGTTGTTCCAGGTGGCCCTGAATTTTTCGAATGGTGGTGTCGCCGTGGTCTTTGGGGTAACGAAAGGTGAAATAGGGCGCCTGTGAGGTGCGACTGGCATCGCAGACAAAGGCTTTTGCGGTTTTACGGGCCACATCGGTTCCACAATAGTGTTCCACCAGGTAAAGGGAAAGGTCCACACCGGCGCTTAGCCCTGCCGAGCAGAAGAGTTGCCCCTCATCGGTGAGTATTTTTTCCGGCTGCAGGTCAACAAGGGGGAATATGGTACGGAACCGGTCTGCGGCAGCCCAGTGCGTGGTGGCGGTTTTTCCATCCAGCAGGCCGGTTTTTGCCAGGAGAAAGGCTCCTGTACAGATGCTGGCGAGAGAAACGCCTTCGGTATGGTGCCCCTTTAACCAAGAGGCCACGCGGGCTTCACGTGATCCCTCCGGGGTAAATTCTCCATAGGAGCCAATGACGATGAGGTCCATGCCCCCGGATTCGTCCATGGCGCAGTGCGGCGTCACATGCAGGCCGGTGCGTGTGGTGAACGGCTTTCCGTCAACCGTGACGAGGGTTACGGCAAAGAGCGGAGCTTCAGGAAGGCCGTGAAGGCGGTTCCAGATGCACCCCGCCTGGTGAAAAACATCCAGGGGACCCGTAAAGGTGGATGCCACCGACTGTTCAAAGGCCAGAATGGTTACCTGAATCATGCGTTGCCTCGCGTGGGTTTGCCGTAAAAGACACGTAATATGTCGATTCTGCCAGTTTTCTCTTTTTCCATCAAGGGTTACCCTGGGATAGGCGGTTGGAAGAGTCCCCTTCTAAACGTGTCTTCAGTTTGTGACCCCATGAAAAAAAGGAACACGCCATGTCATCCGTATTTCCAGAACCCATTACCTCCCTGCCGATTGCCCACATGCCTCAGCCAGGTGCTACGGCCTACCTTTCCCAGGCCGAAACCCATCAGCTTTTGTTTATGCAGTTTGACCAGGATCTTGAGTTGCCCGAGCACGCCCACGCCGCCCAGGTGGGGTTTGTTCTGGAAGGAACCATTGACCTGGTCGTGGACGGGCAGGCGTATCGGTTCACCAAGGGCGACCGCTACTACATTCCTGCCGGGAGCCCCCATTCGGGAAAAATCCATGCGGGATACGCGGACATCTCATTTTTCGAGGAGCCGTCACGATACGCTGTGAAAGCGTAGAGCGAATAAAAGAGGCCTCTGTCGATGCCTCCGGCGGCCCTGCCGGGTGCCAAACTTTTGAAAAGTTTGATAAACAGGTTTTAAAAAATAAATTCAGTTTGATCTGAACCAAAGGCGAATGTGATTTTCCCTGAGGAACGAAGGGGAAAGCTCATTCGCAACCTGCTTTCGAGGTGGCTCACCTCGCTGCCGGAGGCAGGCTTTTTCCCGTTACTTTGAGCATAGAAGGCCTCTTTTTAGGCTCGGAGCATTTGCGAGTCAGGGGTATCTTTTTTCTGGCACCTTCGACCCGTGGTGAGTATGTTCATCGGTAATGAAAGGGCACCAGCCTGTGACCAGAAATGAAGGAGTTGTCATGCATTTTGATAGGCCCATTGATCGCAAGGGGACCTCAAGCCTCAAGTGGGATTGGTTTAAAGAGGATGTGCTGCCGCTTTGGGTGGCGGATATGGATTTTGCAGCGCCCGAGGCCGTGACCACGGCGCTCACAAGGCGGGCCGGTCACCCGGTGTACGGGTACACCCTTCCCTCCGATGCCCTGTACGAGGCGGTCCAGGGACACATCAAGCGCCAGTTTGGCTGGACCGTGGAGCGGGAGTGGGTTCTTTTTATCCCCGGCGTGGTCACCGGGTTCAACGTGGCGGCCCGATTGGTGGGAGAGACAGAGGCCATCGCCGTGCCCACCCCCGCCTACCCGCCGTTTTTATCGGCCGCAAAGAACGCCCGGCGGCAGATGGTGAAGGTGCACCTGCCCGTCGAGGACGGTCGGCTTGTGATCAACCGGGAGGTGCTGGAAGCCCAGGTGACCCCGGAGACGAAGCTTCTCATGCTCTGCACCCCGTACAACCCCGGCGGCACCCTGCTTACACAGGAAGAGCTTACCGGACTTGTTGATTTTTGTGAGGCGCGGGATATTCTCATCTGCTCCGATGAGATCCACGCCGACCTGGTGCTGGACGAAAAGGGAAAACACATCCCCACGGCCTCCCTCTCCGAAAAAGCCGCCGCCCGCACCATCACCCTCATGGCCCCCAGCAAGACCTTTAATATCCCCGGCCTTGGCTGCTCCATGGCCATCATCTCCGATGAAAAACTCCGCACCCGCTTCAAGGCCGCCATGGAGGGCATCGTCCCTCACGTGAACCTTATGGGGTACGAAGGGGCCACAGCCGCCTACATCCACGGCGGCCCCTGGCTGAAAGAAGTGCTGGCATATTTAAGAGCCAACCGCGACTACGCCTTTGAGCGCCTTGCCGCCATGAAGGGGCTTACCCCCCTCCTGCCGGAAGCCACCTACTTGATCTGGATGGATGCCCGGGACCTGGGCCTGGACAACCCCGCCACCTTCTTCGAAGAGCACGGTGTGGGCCTCTCCGACGGCGCCTATTTCGACGCTCCGGGCTGGCTTCGCCTTAACTTTGCCTGCACCCGCGCCCTCCTTAAAGAGGCCCTGGACCGCATGGAAAAAGCATTGGCAGGGGCAGAATAAAAGCCAAAAACATGCCTCCGGCGGCAAGGTGTGCCACCTTGAAAGCTGGTTGCAAATGCCCTTCATCGTGTTCATGGAAGAATGAAATTGGCCTCTCCAGACTAAGCGGTTGTCCCATGTCACACATCACGCGAATGCCCTGTGAGTATTCGTATAACAGCGACCTCCATGCATTCGCTATAGGGTTTCCAGGTGCCCCCACCTGGCCGTCGGAGGCATCGCTTTTCGTTTAAGCCATGTCATCCGGCAGCATGGCCTGCAGCACCTCCCAGCCCTGGGCCAGGGAGTCGGTGATGAGGAACTCTTCGTGGCTGTGAAAGCGGTCGCCCTGGCAGAGGCCCATGCAGACGCAGGGCCACCCCTTGGAGAGGGGCAGGTTGATGTTGGTACTCATGGGGATCTCTTTGGGTGTGATGCCCGTGGCGTCTTGGATGGCCTTGACGGCCATGGGCTCGATGCGGTGGCTCTCCACCGGGGAGGCTGCGGGGCGCTCGCCGGTGGTGGCGCAGGTGAAGGTGACGGCCTCTGTGGCGTGGGAGGCAAGGCACTCCCGAAGGTCCTGGTCCAGGCGGTCCAGGATGTCCGGGGCGACGCTACGGAACTCAAAGGTTGCTGCGGCCCCTGCTGAGATGGAGTTGATTCCTTCCCCGCCCTGGATGGTGCCGATGTTGCACGACGCCTGGCCGGGGTGGGGGGCGGTGGTGGCGGTGAACCGGTGCTTGACCTCGGTGAGCAGGGCCATGAGGGCGTCGATGGCGCCGGGCAGGCCGAAGTCGCTCCAGCTGTGTCCGCCGGGTGCTTTGGCGGTGATGCGGTAGCGTTTGGAGCCCAGGGCCGTGAGGCAGATATGATCGAAGTTCAGATCAAAGGAGACGAAGAGGTGGGGCGGTTTTTTCATTTCTGCCACCAGGTGACGGATGCCTTTGAGGTTACCGTCGCCCTCTTCGCCGGTGGAAAAGAGAATGAGCAGGGGGCGCTTCAAGGTGGCTTCCCGGCCCGACAGAGCCACCGCCAGGTGGGCCAGCAGGGTCACGGCGGCCAGGTCGTCTGCGACGCCCATGCCGATGAGCCGGTCCCCGTCACGGGTGACCTTTGCTTCAAACCCCTCCTGAACCACGTCCATGTGGGCATCGAACACCACGGTCTCTTCCCAGGGGCCGTCCCCTATGAGCACCCGAAGGTTTCCCGCCGCGTCCACCGTTGTTTCCACACCGTGCGTTTTTAAAAAATGGTCCAGGACCTGTCGCCTCGGCGATTCCCCCAGGCTCGGGCCGGGTGTTTCCGCCAGGGAGATAAGAAGGTCCACGCAGGTGTCTTGGTGAAATGGGGGGAGCATCATCTGTTCCTTTCTCTTTAGGGGGTAGGGATTCCGGTCGCGGAAAAGATTCCGCGTATCCGGCGGTGGGCCTGTGCTGTCGCATGGGAACGCAACAAAAGCACTTCGCCTTTTACGTCCATTACCACATAGACAAACAATCGTTAAGGGGTTCACGGATTAATGTCCTGTGCGGCCCTTTGCCACGAGGCATTGTCGGTACGGATACGGTCTGTGCTTACAGGTGTTGGCGACCATGTGGTGATCATCGATGTCGCAGCGAATCGTATTTGTCTCAACAGTTATACAGGCTTTTGGCGAGTCCTTTTTGTGAGACACTGCCGCGTTTATCTGAACAGGTATCATGAGAGTAAATTTTGAACTTCTACCTCCCTTGTGTTACCATCTCGCCACGCTGTTTGCCTGTCCCTTGTTCTTTGGAAAAAGGGTGAGGGTATTCAGGCATCGACGTGTGACGAGTTTATCTTTTACGACGAGGCCAACGTACCATGGACGATCGCAGAGCGCAGAACCACAGGGCCTATATTTCCTTTCTCAATATCTTGATTCACTCTCAAACCGAAGACGAGCTTGTCTACAAGCTTTGCCTGCTCCTCTCCTCAAAGGAGAGTGTGTATGACTATGCCTGGGTGGGGGGGCCTCCCACGGCGGACGGAGAGCTGATGTCGGTGAGGGCCGGTGACGGCCTGGAGGCGTCCTGTCCCGATTTGTCCGTGATCCGGGGCGACGGTGCCGACGAACGGGGATGCCCGGCGTCCATCGCCATGGCGGACCGGCGAACCTGCCTGGTTCAGAATATCGCAACGGACTACAATTTTTCCCTCTGGCGTGAGGAGGCCTTGAAGCGGGGCTACTCGGCTGCCGTCAGCCTGTTGATCTCTCCTGAGATCGGGGTCCCGTGGGTGATTACCCTGTATGCCTCCGGCGGATACCTTTTTGATGCCGAGGAGTTAAATCTCCTGGGCGTACTGGCCCGGGGGGTGGGGGAAGCCGTTCACAAGCTGCGCCTGGGCGACGGCCGCCTCAGGTCCATGGAGGCCCTGACCAAAAGCGAGAAGATGTACCGGGCGGTGTTCGAGAACACGGGCACGGGGACCATCATCATCGACCATGAGATGACCATCCTTTTTTCCAACGAGCGGTTTGAGGCCATGGTGGGCTACACCCGTGAAGAGATCGACAACCGGATGAAGTGGTCCCAGTTCGTGGCCCCCGAGGACCTGGACCGCATGCAGCGCTACCATTACGGAAGGCGAAAACCCGGGGCGGACATCCCCATCGAGTACGAGTGCAGAATCCACGACAAGGCAAAGAACCTGACCTATATCTACATGAAGGTCGGGATGATCCCCGGCACCATGAACAGCATCGCCTCGTTTATGGACATCACCGAGCGCAAGCTGGCGGAGAACAGCCTGCGGCAGAGCGAGGCCAAGCTGTCTGCCATTTTGACCACCTTTGAGGGGTTCATCTACATCATCACAACGGACCGCCGCCTGGAGTTCATCAACCGGACCCTGGAGGAGCGCATCGGCCGAAACGCGGTGGGGGAACTCTGTCACAAGGTTATTTACGGGCTGGATACCCCCTGCCCCTGGTGCACGGAGAAGGTCTTTACCGGAGAGACGGTGCGCCAGGAGGTGAAGAGTCCCAAGGAAGATCGCTGGTATTTTGCGGTGCGTACCCCGATTTTTGATACCGACCGCCGTGTGATCAAGGTGCAGTCCATTGTCATGGACATCACCGACCGAAAGCTCACCGAAGAGGCCATCGCTGCAAGTGCCAAGCACTTGAGAAAGGGGAACCTCCGGCTTCGCTCCACCATCCGGGAACGGTACAAGTTCGGGGACATCGTGGGCAAGAGCGAGGTGATGCAGGAGGTCTACGAGCTGATCCTCAATGCCGCCGCCACCAATGTGCACGTGATGGTCTACGGGGAATCGGGCACCGGCAAGGAGCTGGTGGCCCGGGCGATCCACAGGATGAGCGACCGGAGCTCCAAGCCCTTTGTGCCCGTCAACTGCGGGGCCATCAGCGAGAGCATCATTGAGAGTGAATTCTTCGGGTACAAAAAAGGGGCCTTTACAGGGGCGAGCGCCGATAAAAAGGGGTTTCTGGACATTGCCGACGAGGGCACCCTGTTCCTGGACGAAATCGGGGAGATCGGCCTCAACATGCAGGTGAAGCTTTTGCGGGCCATCGAGGGCAGCGGCTACACCCCGGTGGGGGGCACCCTGGTCCGCAAGCCCAACATCCGCATCGTGGCCGCCACGAACCGCAACCTCAAGGAGCTGGTGCACAAGGGCCTCATGCGGGAGGACTTCTATTACCGGGTCCACATCATCCCCATCAAGCTGCCCCCCTTGCGGAAGCGCAAGGACGACCTGCCCCTTCTCATCGACCATTTCCTCTCCATGTACGCCGACGGCAGGGAGGTGGCCCCCATCACAGGACGGATTCTGGCGGCCTTTACCCGGTACCACTGGCCGGGCAATATCCGGGAACTGCAGAATGTGCTGAAGCGCTACGTGACCTTACGGAAGGTCGATTTCATGGAACTCATGGAGGTCGATACCAAGGCCGGGGAAGCCGAGGAGGAGGTGGCATTGCCCGATGCGGGCATCGGCCTTACCGCCGCGGTGGAGGCCTTTGAGAGGAAGGTGATCGAAAATGCCCTGGAGAAGACCCGGTGGCAAAAAGGGCGCGCGGCCGAGATTCTGGGGATTCACCGGAAAACCCTTTTTACCAAGATGCGCAAGTATGAGTTGAAATAACCACGTGATGTGGCTGTTTCGCCACAAAATGGCGTAAGGTATTCGAACCAAACAGGGATCGGGTGGGAGAGGGGAACGCGGTGTGGCGAAATAACCACATGGCTTCCCCTCTTGCTGTTTGGTGGGGAAGGTTCTTTTTTTGACTGATTTTCTTTTTGAAAACAGCGTGATGGGATCTTGTTGATAAGGGTGGCACACTTGTTGCCCATGATTACTCATTGAAACGGCGTATACGTCGGATAACGGTGGAATAGAATCGTCACCGGGTACCCAGCCCGGTTTCACCGGTTCGGCGTCACCGTGGGCCATGTCGTGCGGCAGCACTCCCCAACGATGCAGGGTCTCCCACACTCCCTGCAGGGGGGTGCCCGCCTGGCACCACCCGTTACGAATTACCATCGGCACAGGGAGGGAATATGGGTTTCAGCAGCGAATACAACAACAAACTCATGTCGGCAATGGATGCGGTTTCCATGGTTCACCCCGGGGATTGGGTGGATTACGGAGCCTTCTGTTGTGCCCCTGAATATCTGGACGCGGCCCTGGCCATGCGCCAGGACGAACTCTGGGATGTGAAGGTCCGTGCCCTGGCCTTTCCCGGTGTGGCCGCAGTGGCCAAGGTGGCTCCTGAGAGCGGTTGTTTTGTCTACAACAGCTGGCATTTCAGCTCAGGTGAGCGCAAGAGCCACGATCGGGGCAGCTGCCATTTTATCCCCTTTGTCTACCATGAAGGGCCCTCCCACTACCGCCAGAACCTTCACTGCGATGTCTGCATGGTGCGTACGGCCCCCATGGACAGCTTCGGCAACTTCAACTTCGGCATCGCCAACTCCTTTCAGCGGGCGATCATTGAAAACGCCCGCAAGGTGATCGTGGAGGTCAATGAGAACATTCCCCGGTGCCTGGGGGGAGCCGAAGAGTCGGTGCACATCTCCGAGGTGGATGTGGTGGTGGAGTCGGACAACAAGGCCCTGCTCACCCTGCCGGATTCTGCCGTTACCGCCGTGGACAAGGCCATCGCCACCCACATCGTGCAGCAGATCCCGGACGGGGCCTGCATCCAGCTTGGCATCGGGGGCATGCCCAACGCCGTGGGCAAGCTCATTGCGCGCTCGGAGCTGAAGAACCTGGGGGTGCATACGGAGATGCTCGCGGACTCCTACCTGGAGATGTTTGAGGCGGGAAAGATCACCAACAGTGAAAAGGCCATGGACCGGGGCAAGATGGTCTACTCCTTTGCCCTGGGGAGCCAGCGCCTCTACGACTTTCTCGACAACAACCCGGCCTGCGCCAGCTACGCAGTGGATTACACCAACGGCCTGTTCAACATCGCGGCCAACGACCGGGTGGTCTCCATCAACAACGCCCTGGAAGTGGATCTCTACGGGCAGGTCTCCTCGGAGTCCGCAGGGTTCCGGCACATCACCGGCACCGGCGGGCAGTTTGATTTCGCCTACGGTGCGTACCACTCCAAGGGGGGGCAATCCTTTATCTGCCTTTCGTCCACCACCAGGGACCCTGCGGGGAATCTGGTGTCCCGCATCAAGCCGGTATTTGATCCGGGAACCGTGGTTACCCTGCCCCGGTCCATCACCCAGTATGTGGTCACGGAATTCGGCATGGTCTCCCTTAAAGGGAAATCCACCTGGGAACGGGCCGAGGCGCTGATCAGCATCGCCCATCCCGACTTCAGGGACGACCTGGTGCGGGAGGCCGAGGGGATGCGGATCTGGTGTGCGGCCAACCGCAACGACGAGGTGCTCCACATGGTGGGGGCCTGCGCGTGAGGTGCGGGGGGCTTGCACGCGAAAACTCATTTTTTACGAGGTTTGATACCAACAGCGGCTTCGACCCTTGTCGCCGGAGGCAGCTTTTAACTCAGCTTTGATTACTCAAACAACGATGAAAGGAACCGATTCATGGCTCAACTGATTGCAGACAAAAGGGATATCGACTTTGTACTTCACGAACAGCTGGAAGTTGGAACAGAGTACAAGGGCGGTTCCTATGCGGAGTTCAATCGAAAAACCATCGATATGATCATCGGTGAAGCCCGGAATCTGGGGATCAAGGAGATGCTTCCCTTGCAGAAGGTGGGGGATGACGGATGTACCTTTGATGCGGGCACCGTCACCGTCCCCGAAGGGTTCAAACACGTCTACGATCTTTACTGCGAAGGCGAATGGCTTGCCATGAGCGACGATCCGGACTGGGGCGGCCAGGGCCTTCCCCATGCGGTCTCCATGGCGGCCAACGAGTACTTCTACGGCTCCTGCAACGCCTTTATGCTCTACAACATGCTCTCCCACGGGGCGGCAAAACTCATTGAGAGCTACGGCACCGAGGCCCAGAAAAAACAGGTCCTGAAAAAGATGTTCTCCGGCCAGTGGTCCGGGACCATGCTGCTGACGGAACCCGAGGCCGGCTCCGACGTGGGGGCCCTTACCACCGTGGCCACAAAGAACGGCGACGGCACCTACTCCATCTCCGGCAGCAAGATCTTCATCTCCGGCGGTGAGCAGAACATGGTCGAAAACATCATCCACCCGGTGCTGGCACGGCTTGAAGACGCCCCGGCAGGCACCCGCGGCATCTCTCTTTTCATGGTTCCCAAATACCGCATCAACGAAGACGGCAGCCTCGGCGAGTTCAACGACGTGGTCTGCACCGGTATCGAAGAGAAGATGGGCCTCCACGGCAACTGCACCTGTTCCCTTACCCTGGGCGGCAAAGGGCAGTGCATCGGGACCCTTCTGGGGGAAGAGAACAAAGGCATGGCCGCCATGTTCCAGATGATGAACGAAGCGCGCCAGATGGTGGGCCTCCAGGGCTTTGCCTGTGCCACGGCTTCTTACATCCACGCCCTGAACTATGCCCGTGAAAGGGTTCAGACCAAGGGCCTCACCGATCCTGCCGGTTCAACCCCCGTTTCCATCATCAACCACCCGGACGTCAAGCGCCAGCTCCTCATCATGAAGTCCTATGTGGACGGCATGCGAAGCCTGATCTACTTCGGCGGACTCTGCCACGACAAGATCGCCATGAGCGAGGATGCCGATGAGCGCAGCCAGTACAGCCTGCTCCTTGAAGTGCTCACCCCCATCATCAAAGGGTACATCACGGACAAGGCCTTTGAGGTATGCAGCCATGGCATCCAGGTGTACGGCGGCTACGGGTATGTGGAAGAGTTCCCCGTGGCTCAGCTCCTGAGGGATTCGCGTATCTTCATGATCTACGAAGGCACCAACGGTATCCAGTCCATGGACCTTCTCGGCAGGAAGCTGGGGATGAAAAAGGGCAAGCCCTTCATGGACTTCCTGGAGACCATTCACCGCACCATCGACAAGGCCAAAGAGGTTCCCGAAGTGGCTCCCCTGGCTGAAAGCCTCCAGGCCTTTTTCACCCGTTACACCGAGGTGACCGCCGCCATCAGCAAGGCAGCCATGTCCGATAAGGTGCTGGATGCCTATGCCTACTCCCATCCCCTTCTGGAGGTGACCGGTGACTTGACCATGGCGTGGATGCTCCTGTGGCGGGCCACCGTGGCCGCTCCCCTTGTGGATAAGAAGAAAAAGGATGCCGCCTTTTACAAGGGCCAGATCACCACCGCCCGGTTCTTTATCAACACCATGCTGCCTTCGGCCATGGGCAAAATGGATGCGATTCAAACCTGTGATGGCGCGGTCACCGCCATGGACGACGCAGGCTTCGGGGGGAAATAGCATGACAGGCCCCGTCGCCACCTAAGGGGCCGACCTGCTGTTGAGAGAGGAAAGCCGGGGGCCCCTTGTGAAAAGGGTTGCTCCCGGTCCCCGGATGAGGAATAGTTATTGATAGCCCGTAGTAAAAAGTAAGTGGTTGTATGGTGGCGGGCGGTTCAGTTTCCGGGTGTTTATGGGATTATTTTATTAGCAATCATGTATTGGTAACACTCCTGTGCAATTGGCAGTTTTCTTTGGCTCATCCGGACCGATGAGTAAAAGGGCTCTGCACCTTGGAGGCCGGGGGCGCTTTTTCGCCCTGGCCGCCGGGGGCACATGTGCTTTTTAATTTTTTCAGACGTATGGGCATTACCCCGGGAACCGCGTATTCCCGGGTTCAACCCGGATCCGGTCCATGTCACCATGCATGGCATTCATTCAAACGGCATAAGGCATACGATGATGGACACGACCAAGATGGAATTGGAAGGGCTGGGCAGCAAAGAGAAGGCCAAGCTGGCCATGGACATGATGCATCGCATCATCATGCACCACGTCATGTGGTTTACCGAGGTGCGGCACCAGATGGGGACGGAAAAGGCCCACGAAACCCTCTGGAAGGCCCTTGAAACAAGCCGGGACATCCAGTTGAAACGTCTCTCCAAGACCCTGGGGTTCGGCCTCACCGAGGGCATCCCCGATGCCCTCCTGGACCTGGACGGCGAGGCCATGAACGCGCTTTTGGAGTCCATCTCCATCAACTGGCTGGCCAATGACGGGGTGTGGTTCCAGTCCGTGGAGTTTACCCACGGGATGAACGACGCCAAGCGGTGCAACGACTCCTGCTGGGCCCACTTTTCTCCCTTTGAATCCTCGGCCGTGAAGCGGTTCCTGGGGCTTTCGGAAAAGCCCGGCTTAGAGGGCCTGAAAGCTGCCCTTGCGTTTCGCATGTACGCCCGGATCAACGAGCAGTCCATCGTGGAGGAAGAGGAGACCGGCTTTGTCTTTCAGATGAACAAGTGCCGCGTCCAGACGGCCCGCCAACGAAAAGGCCTGGCCGACTACCCCTGCAAATCCGCTGGGCTTGTGGAGTACCCCTGTTTTGCCCGGGCCATTGATTCGCGCATCCGCACCGAGTGCGTCGGCTGCCCCCCGGATGCCCACCCCGACGAGTGGGTCTGCGCCTGGAAGTTTACCCTGGACCCGGAAGAGGACAAGTAAATACCACCGATTATCGGGGCCGGTCATGACGGATCGGCCTCCACCGATGTTCTGGCTCAAATCTCTCCTTAATTCATGTTGTTTCGGTTCTCTGCATCGATGTTACCCATGAATTGTTATCAGCATTTCTTCCTGCCTCGAACGTCCGACCGCGTTGGGGGTTCCACCATGCTGTGAGCCAGAGCTTTTTTTAAAGGCACCGCCGTTGCTCATTGAGAGTGACGGCGGTGTTTTTTTTGTGGCTGGACCCGGTTAAAGCTGCCTCCGGCGGCCCTGCCGGGGGCCAAACTTTTGAAAAGTTTGATAAACAGGTTTAAAAAAACAGTTCATTCTAAATCAAAGGCGCATTCGCAACCTGCTTTCGAGGTGGCACACCTCGCCGCCGGAGGCATTGCTTTTGTTTTTTAATGATGGCGTCGGATCAGTTTTCCGATGGTGAGGCCCTGGGCCACGATGGAGAAGATCACCACCACGTAGGTCATGGTGACCAGGCCGTCGCGCACCGGGATGGTGGCGGGCAGGGAGAGGGCCAGGGCCACGGAGATGCCGCCCCTGAGGCCGCCCCAGGTGAGGATGGACAGGGCGCCTTTGGCAAAGGGGCGGAAGGGCTTGAGCAGGGTCAGGGCCCCTGCAAGGGAGGTGAGCCGGGCGATGAGGACGATGGCAAAGGCCAGGACCCCCAGGGCCAGGAAGCGCTTGCTGACGGTGAGGATGAGGATCTCAAAGCCGATGAGCAGGAAGAGGATGGCGTTCAAGGTCTCGTCCAGAAGCTCCCAGAAGGTGTCGAGGTGCTCCCGGGTTTTATCGCTCATGGCAAAGGCCCGTCCCCGGTTGCCGATGAGAAGGCCTGCGATGACGATGGCGATGGGGCCCGAGAGGTGAAGGGCCAGGGCCAGGGCGTAGCTGCCGGTGACCAGGGCCAGGGTGATGAGGACCTCCACCTGGTAGTTGTCCACCTTGGAGAGGAAGAGGTAGGCGATCCATCCGGTGACAAGGCCCAAGGCCACCCCGCCTGCCACCTCGGTTGCGAAAAGGGCCGCCACATGGCCGGCGGAGAGCTCTGCTTCACCTGTTGCGATCTCCAGGATGGTGAGAAAGACCACCACGCCGATGCCGTCATTAAAAAGGGACTCCCCGGTGATCTTGACCTCCAGGCTCTTGGGGGCGCCCGCCGACTTCAGGATCCCCAGGACCGCCACCGGGTCCGTGGGTGAGATAAGGGCCCCGAAGAGGAGACAGTGGATGTAGGCAAGGCGCAGGCCCATGAGCCCTGCCGCGTAGTAGACGAGGGTGGCGGTGATGAAGGTGGAGGCCACCACCCCCACCGTGGCAAAGAGGGCGATCTCTATTTTGTTTTCCAGGAGGTCATCCATCTCCACATGCAGGGCCCCTGCAAAAAGGAGAAAGGAGAGCATGCCCACCATCAGGGTCGTGTTGAAGTCGATGCCTGAAATCAGCTTGGTCACCCCCGGATCCAGCCCGAAGGGGGCCACCAGGATGAGCCCCAAGGACATGAGCATGGCGATCATCATGATGCCTATGGTGGCGGGGAGTTTGATGAACCGGTCGTTGATGAAGCTGAAGAGAGCGGCAAGGGAGATCAAGATGGCAATGGCGTTGAAAAGGTGCATGGGTAAGGTCCTGAGCGGGATATGGATGGTGAAAGGCAGCCTCCGGCGGCAAGGTGTGCCACCTTTAAAAGCAGGTTGCGGATGCGTTTTGCCCCCTTGTTCCTCGGGTCAAACCACATCCGCCTTTAAAGCGCCATGTATGCAAGAAGAAGTTTTAAGACCTGTTTGTTAAAGCCGTCTTCATAAGCTTTGACAAAAGCTTAGCCCTCGGCAGGGCCGCCGAAGGCCTTTCTTTTTGTGCTCTTATGCCGATTTTTCGTCTTTGAGAACGATTCCCCACTCGGTGGCGAGGAGGTCGGGACGGTGGCCGGTGAGGCTGCGCTCTCCGGCCCATTGCATGATCTCGCTGTCCCGGGCGGCGCCGGTGCACAGGAGACCCTGGGCGGGGCGGATGCCGGCGCGTCCCAGATCGAGGCGGTCTGAGTCCCAGCAGACCCGGACGGTGAGGGCACCGGTGATGAGGCCGTCGGTGTGGGCCTCGCAGGCATGGGTGAGAAGGGCGAGCTGCTTGTCGTTGAGGTCAAGGAGTCCCTCGTTGTGGAAGCGTCGGGCCAGTTCTGCGCCCCGGGCGCCATGGTCGGGGTCGAAGCTTTCATTTTGTCTGCAGGCATCGTGGAAAACGGCAAAGAGTTCCACCACGGTGGTGTCGGCGTCGGTTCGGTCGGCCAGCAGACGTCCGTTTTCAAGGACCCGGGCCCAGTGGGCAAGGCCGTGGCGACCTTCCAGGGGCTGGGCGTAATGGGCCACAATGGCCTCGATGAGAGGTTTGGAGATCACGGGAGTCACCTGTATGCAGTTAAATTGACAGAAAGATCACTATAGGTGGGTTTGGGGTTGAAAGGCAAGGTGATTGGCGGTTTTTCTGCATTGGCGGGCAAGGTTTTCTGCTGTCGGATGAAAAAAGGGTTGCAAAAGGTCGGGGGTTGGTGCATGTTTCTGCTCGTAGAAACAAAGGGCGGCCGGACCGGTAAGGCAGGACCGCAGACAGACGATACAGATTCAGGAGAGTAGATATGACCACCGACATCCGCAGCCTTGAAATGCCCAACGCCGAAGGTTACTTTGGAGACTATGGCGGCAGCTTTGTTCCGCCCGAACTTCAGGCCATCCTTGATGAGATCACCGCCGCGTACAACGAGATCAAGGACGATCCCACCTTTGTCGACGAGCTGACAACCCTCATGAAGGATTTTGTGGGACGCCCCAGCGCCCTGTTTTACTGTAAAAACCTCTCCGAGAAGATCGGGGGCGCTCAGATCTACCTCAAGCGCGAAGACCTCAACCACACCGGTGCCCACAAGATCAACCACTGCCTGGGCGAGGCCCTGCTGGCCAAGCGCATGGGCAAGAAAAAGCTCATCGCCGAAACCGGTGCCGGGCAGCACGGCGTGGCCCTGGCCACGGCCGCTGTCCTCGTGGGGCTGGAGTGCGATATCTACATGGGGGTCATCGACATTGAAAAAGAGAAGCCCAATGTCACCCGCATGCGGATCCTGGGCGCCAACGTGATTCCCGTCACCCGCGGAACCCAGACCCTCAAAGACGCCGTGGACGCCGCCTTCGAAGCCTATCTTGCCGATCCGGTGACCCAGCTCTACGCCATCGGTTCCGTGGTGGGGCCCCACCCCTTTCCCATGATGGTGCGCGATTTCCAGAAGATCATCGGCATCGAAGCCAGGGCCCAGTTCCAGGAAAAATACGGCAAACTCCCCGGTCACCTCGTGGCCTGCGTGGGGGGGGGCTCCAACGCCATGGGCCTTTTTGCCGCTTTCCTTGAGGACGAAGGGGTCAAGATGCACGGGGTAGAGCCCTCGGGCACAGGTCTGGAAGAAGGGCAGCACGCCGCCACCCTCTCCCTGGGCAGCCCCGGGACCCTGCACGGCTTCAAGTCCTACCTCCTCCAGGACGAGGTCGGTGAGCCCCTCCCCGTCTACTCTGTTGCCAGCGGCCTTGACTATCCCGGCGTCGGGCCCCAGCACAGCCTGTTGAAGGATATCAACCGGGTCACATACGTCACCGCTGGCGATGAAGAGACCATCGACGCCCTCTTCGAACTCTCCAGAACGGAAGGGATCATCCCCGCCATCGAGAGCGCCCACGCCGTGGCCTATGCCATGACCCTGGCCAAAGAACTCCCCAAAGAGGAGACCATCCTCATCAACCTTTCGGGCCGTGGGGACAAAGACATCGATTTTGTCGTGGAAAACTACGGAAAGAAATACGGCGTGTAGCCAGGGGCTGAGCCCCTGGACCCCAGGTTCGCGAATGCTCCCGACCTTCGTTCCTCAGGTCGATCACATTCGCTGACGGGCTTCGCCCGTAACCACCCTCACTGTCGCGCGTTGTGGCAATGGGGTGTGGTGCCAATGTAAATAGAAGGCCGTCCCTTGTGGGCGGCCTTTTTTCTTTGTGATTGTTCCTTTGGCATTAGGTTGGCGCAAATGGATAATCACACAGTGGGGCCAATAATACCGCTGGGATTTGACCCGAGGAACGAGGGGCAAAGCCCGGCGGTAACCTGCTCTCAAGGTGGCTCACCTTGGCGCCGGAGGCATGTTTTTTATTGAAAAAGCTCCATGGCCACCCAGGCGTTGTAGCCGATGTAGGCGGCCACGAGGAGGGCGCCTTCGAATCGGTTGACGCGGCCCGAGCCTTTGAACCCGTAGCCGATGACAAAAAGGGAGAGGGTGAGGGCGCCCATGGTGAGGGCATCCCGGGTGAGGACCTCCGGGCCCACGTTCATGGGGTGGATGGCCCCTGCGATGCCCACCACGGCCAGGGTGTTGAAGAGGTTGGAGCCGAGGACGTTACCCAGGGCGATGTCGTGTTCTCCCTTGCGGGTGGCGATGACCGAGGAGGCCAGTTCGGGAAGAGAGGTCCCCACGGCGACGATGGTGAGGCCGATGATCATGTCGTTGACGCCGAAGGCTCGGGCCATGGCCACGGCGCCCCAGACCAGGATCCGGGAGGCGATGACAAGGACGACGAGGCCGGAGGCAAGCCGGAAGAGGGCCTGGGGAAGGGACTGTGTGTCGTCGGCAAGGCCCTGCTCGGTTTCGTCTGCGAGGGTGTCGCCGCGGCGTTTGAGGCCCTGGAAAATGGTCCAGGCCATGAGGCCGCCGAAGATGCCCAAAAGGATCCAGGCGTCCGTGGCGCTGATGTGGCCGTCGGCGATCTGATAGGCGGACAGGGCGGTGATGGCGGTGAGGAGGGGCAGCTCTTTTTTCAGCACCTGGGACTGGACGGTGATGGGAGCGATGAGTGCCGTAACCCCTAAAATGAGGGCGATGTTGGTGATGTTGGACCCGTAGGCGTTGCCCAGGGCAAGGCCCGGGTTGCCCTGGGTGGCGGCGAGGCCGGAGACCACCATTTCAGGGGCCGAGGTGCCGAATCCCAGGATCACCATTCCGATGAGAAGGGGGGGCATGCCGAGGTGACGGGCGGTGGCTGCAGCTCCGTCCACAAAACGGTCTGCGCTCCAGACGATGAGGGCCAGGCCGGAAATGACAGCAAGAAAAGCAAGGGGCATCAAAATATGTAAGCCTTGTAGAGTCAGCGGGTTAAAGTTGGCGGTGTCGATTGAATGTGTCCGGGGGACACGATGGCCCGGAGGTGTTGCCAAACCATGTGTACCGTAGCATAAAGAGCTGTGCAAAGAAATTAATATGGAAAGGAGGATGTGCGATGACGGATGTCATGATTCTGGCCCGGGACGCCCGGGTCTACCTGCCGCTGGTGGAGGCCGCAGGGTTGCCCGATGTCACCCTTCATGCCTGTGAAACGGTGGCCGGGGCAAGGGGGACCGTGGCAGTCTGTGAGGTGATCCTCGGCCAGCCGGACATGGTGGCCCGGGTCCTTCCCGAGGCCCACAGGCTCGCGTGGGTCCAGTCGACCTTTGCCGGGGTGGACGCCCTGTGCCGCCCGGGGCTGAGAAGGGATTACCTCCTTACCGGGGTGAAGGGGATCTTCGGGCCGCTCATGAGCGAGTATGTCTTCGGATACATCCTGGCCACGGAGCGCAGGGTGATTGACGTGCGGGCGAATCAGCAGGAGAAGGCCTGGGTCCCCCTTTCG
This sequence comes from Desulfoluna spongiiphila, assembly GCF_900101345.1. Classification (GTDB taxonomy): domain Bacteria; phylum Desulfobacterota; class Desulfobacteria; order Desulfobacterales; family Desulfolunaceae; genus Desulfoluna; species Desulfoluna spongiiphila. The sequence goes on from NZ_FMUX01000014.1 coordinate 49,290, forward strand.
TACCGGAGCATCCGGGGCCTGACTTTGGGTGTGTGCGGGCTGGGTTCCATCGGGGGGCATGTGGCAGAGACGGGGCGTCATTTCGGCATGCGGGTTCTCGGGTACCGTCGCCGCCAGGGGGCATCCCAGGGGGTGGACCAGCTTTTCTCCGGGCCCGGGTTCCACGATTTTTTGTCGCAGTGCGACTATGTGGTCTCCGTGCTTCCGGCCACGCCGTCCACCCACCACCTGTTTAACCGAGAGGCCTTTTCCGCCATGAAGCCCTCGGCGGTGTTCATGAATGTGGGGCGCGGCAGCACGGTTTGTGAGCCGGACCTCATGGCGGCCCTTGAGACAAGGCAGATCGCAGGGGCGGTGCTGGACGTTTTTGAAGAGGAGCCCCTGGCCCCGGAACATCCCCTGTGGGAAACGGAAGGGGCCGTGGTGACACCCCACATCGCCGCCTTCAGTTTTCCCGAAGAGATCGCCGGGATCTTCTGCCGGAATTTTGCGGCCTGGAGGGCAGGGGCCGAACCGGCATATCCCGTGGATTTTGATCAGGGGTATTGATCTTTGGGGAGGTACAAACATAAAACATACACAAGCGATGCCTCCGGCGGCAAGATGAGCCACCTTGAAAGCGGGTTGCCGCTGCGCTTTAACCCTCGTTCCTCGGGTTAACTCACAGCGGCATTTATTCGTGACGTGAATATTTGTTTTTTTGCTTGAGCCCTTACCTGCTGGAAACGGGTTCCCTCACCAGGTGGGCGTCACCCTGAAAACCGAACCGGCGATACCAGGCGTCCAGGGCCTTGACGTCGAGGAGGGGCGGGGTGCCGTCGGGGCAGGGGGTGGGGCTCAGGCTGATGGCCACGCAGAGCCTGTTGGCTTCGCGGCAGAGTTCTTCGAGCATTTTGGTGCCGTTGCCGCTGCCGGGGATGAAGGCTCCCAGATGGTACAGGTGGACCACCTCCCGGTCGTCCTGGACCATGACGGCCAGGGCGATGATGCCGATGGGGGTGCCGCAGAGGTCTTCAAAGACAAAGGGAAAGATTTCGACCAAGCCGGGGCCGTAGCCCACACTGAGGGCGATGCGGCCGGAAAACCGGCTGTAAAAAGAGAGGACAAGGGCATGGGCGGGGCTGGCCATGGCGGGTCTCCGTGGGTAGTGCTGCATGTCGGGTTTGAATGGCTTGCAGCAGACACACAGGGGGAGTAACCGAATATGGAGTCCGCATGGTGGATTGTTTTTACATCATGTGTGGTTATAGCATGCTGATGCGGGGTGGCAACCCCTAAGGGCCCGGCCGGAAAATAAGTGTACATCCTTAAATGTTGGCCGTTTGATTTGTGGCGGGAATTCACCGGTCGGTAAGGGGTTCATGGAATGGTATACACGTCACTACGTGTATATTTTATTTTTGTCGTAGCCCTAACCCGGATATTTCATGAGAAAACGGCCAGACCAAGCGGATGGGTTTTGCCCCGGGGAACGAGGAGCAAAACCCATCTGCAACCTGCTGCCAAGGTTCACAGCCTGTGGCCGGAGGTCGCTTGTCAATCTATTCAGCGTTGTCTGCTTGGGCCATGCCGAGGCCGACCTCATCGGCTACCTTGCGCATGCCGAGGATGGTCTCGGTGATGAGCTCGGAGAGTTCCATGCCGAGCATCTCGGCCCCTTTTTCGATGATGCTCCGGTCCACGCCGGCGGCAAAACTCTTGTCCTTCCATTTTTTCTTTACGGATTTCGCCTTCATGTCCATGACACTTCGCGAGGGACGCACCAGGGCGGTGGAAGCGACCAGGCCGGTGAGTTCGTCAATGGCGTAAAGGGTCTGCTCCAGCCTGGTTTCCGGCTTGACGTCGGTGACGAGTCCCCAGCCGTGGCTGACAACGGCCCGTATCCAGGCCTCGGGCCAGCCGGCCCCAGAGAGGATCTCTTCTGCTTTTTTGCAGTGTTCGTCCGGGTACCTCTCGTAGTCAATGTCGTGGACAAGGCCGATGATTCCCCATACCTCGGGGTCTTCTCCGAATTTTTCCGCGAAATGGCGCATGACGCCCTCAACGGAGAGGGCGTGGCGGGTGAGGCTCTCGGAGGTGGTGTAGGTCTTGAAAAGTTCCAGTGCGGCGCTGCGTGTGGGCTGGCTCATGACGGCTCCTTGCTCTTGGGTGGCGGGTCAAGGGCAGGGCCCGGAAAAACAAAATCGGCATGCACTGGCTTTGGCGTTGTGACTCATAACCCAGGCCAACAATCCATGAGGCTGACTCGGCACCTTTGCATCGGCGGGCAACCTGTTTCGCTTTTTCTCTTCGTAAGGGCCCTTCCCCAAAAAAGTAAAGATAACCCTTTTATTCCCAAAGGCAAGGTCGGTTCCCTACCCCGGATATTTCACGAGTCGAGTGCACCCATATTCAAGGCATCAGAGCTGCAGATGTAGTGGTTTACCTCAAGGCTCTGATAACGCAGAAGATGGGTGCACTCGGCTCGCCCAAAGGGTGAGGAAATCGAGCAGAAAACCGTGAATTACATTTTGTATTTTTGAAATATCTAAACTTTTCACAATAATCATCTGTAATAATGTTTCATTATTTCAAACGGCCCGTTTTCTCATGAAATATCCGGGCTACATCTCCTCGTGCTGGTGGCGCCTCAGGGTGGTCTCAAGGACCTTGTTTTCGTATTCCAGGAACCCCTCCAGGTCCTTCATGCAGTAACCCAGGAGTTTTTTGATGCCGAACAGGGCCTGGGGGCTTCGGTGGGCAAAGGCGTGGGCGGTTTCAAGGGCGCTTGTGCGAAGGGTGTCCTGTTTGACGACGCGGTTGACAAGGCCCAGCCCCATGGCCTCTTCCATGTTGATGTCCCGGCCAGAGTAGAGAATCTCAGCGCATTTGGCCGGGCCCAGGAGGTGGGAGAGGAAGAAGACGCCCCCGCCTTTGGGGGGCAGCCCCAGCTCCATGCCCGGGTTTTGGAAAAGGGTCTCTTCGGTGGCGATGCGGTAATCGCAGGCCAGAGAGAGGTTCATGAAGAGAAAGGCGGTGTTGCCGCTTCCGGCGTGCACCACAAAGGGGTTGATTTTGTATAGCTTCATGATGAACTGGTTGAGGCCGTTGTAGAGCCGCTTGAGCAGGGTCTGGTCGGCGATGGAGCTGCTCCCCAGGTACTGGCGATAGAAATCCAGGTACATCTCCTTGTCCAAACGCTGGGGAGAGGCCAGGATCAGGAAGACGCGGATGGTGGGATCCCTGGAGACGGACTCCAGGTATTCCAGGATACGGGTTTTCGCCGCGAGGTCTGTGAGGTGGTGGAGCAGGTGTTTGTGGAAGGTGAGCACCTCCACGTCTTCTATCCGCTCGCAGGTGAAGAGGTCGGTGTGGCTTTCCCGGGGAGGGTGGATCATGGCGTACCTCCGTGAAGGTGGCCGCTTTGCAAACCAAGCGGCGGGTCAATGGGGACCTTTGCAGGGTGCCGCCTGGGACGGTGGCTTCCGGCGTTGTCGGGCCTGTAACCATGAACAGATCAAAATTCGTGCCTGAGCCGCTGGGATTGTGACCATGGGCGGTTCGGACGGTGATGAAGCGCGTTGAAAGACAGGGGCATGAGGCTTTATGACCCCAAGGGGATGACGGTAAACAGGCGGGGAGACCGCCCCGGGGATCGGGTAACGCGTGCAGGGATACAGGGTGATTTGTTGACACTCTGGAAAGCCCGCTGACAGGGGGAAGCGTGATGGCGGTTTCTAAGGCTGCCAGTCTCTTTCCTGTTACAGGTGTAGCAGATCCGCCTTTCTTTCACAATCGGATAAACGGTTGAAAAAAAAGGCAACCGGGCGTATTTTTAAAGGGATCCCCTCACTGGAGCCTCTTACGATCAATTCCATAAGGACATCCTCCCATGTTTCCCAAACCCACCCTTGTCGTGAGCAAGTGCCTGGGCTTTGAGGCCTGTCGGTACAACGGACAGGCCCTTTCCGACTCCTTCGTGTCTCAGCTGACATCCTACGTGGAGTTCATCCCCGTCTGCCCCGAGGTGGAGATCGGCCTTGGCGTGCCGCGTTCACCCATCCGCCTTGCACGGGTTGAGAAGAAGCTGCATCTTTACCAGCCGGCAACGGAGCAGGTCTTAACCGATGCCATGGCAGATTTTTCCACGGCGTGCCTGGATGCCCTTCCCCAGGTGGACGGGTTTCTCCTGAAAAACCGCTCGCCCTCCTGCGGCCCGTCGGACGTCAAGGTGTATGAGGGCCTTGCCAAATCCGCCAATGCCAAGCGGGGATCCGGTTTTTTCGCAGGCTGCGCCGGCGACCGTTTTCCGGGGCTCCCCATGGAGGACGAAGGGCGGCTGAAAAATTACGAGCTCCGGGAGCAGTTTTTGATCCGCGTGTACTCCCTGGCCAGGTTCCGGCAGGCAAAAAAGAGCGGCCGGATGCGGGACCTGGTGGCCTTTCACAGCACCCACAAGCTGTTGCTCCTTGCCTGGAACCAGACCCGGTTTCGTGCCTGCGGGAAGATCACCGCCAACCATGAGAAGCGCCCCGTGGCCGCGGTATTTGCCCTGTATGAGGAGGAGCTGAAAAAAGCCCTTGCCACACGGCCCCGGGCACCGTCGATGATCAACACCCTCATGCACGCCTTTGGCTGGGTCTCCGACGGCCTCTCCAGAGAGGAGAGGGCCTATTTCCTGGAGAGCCTTGAGGAGTACCGCGATGAGCGGATTCCCCTTGCCGCCCTGCTGCGTCTTATCAAGGGATATGCCGTGCGCTTTGACCAGGAGTATCTGCTGGATCAGGTGATTCTGGAACCGTTTCCCACCACCCTGGTGAAGCTGTCGGACTCCGGCAAAGGACGTTGAGTCCGGGGGACCGGGGCAGGAACAAACCCTGAGAGATCTTCTGAAAATGCACATTTCTGGTCGTGCCGGCATACCGGAGTGCTTTTTTTAGCGCGGTGAACGGGGCATGGTTGGGATGTCTCTGCAAAAGGGGCACAGGCAACGCCCTTTTTCGGTTGACGTAGGAAGGGGTTGTCTGTTCTTTTTGAGGTTTGGTGGGGGCGTGTGTTTTTTAGCATGATACGGTTGGTTTGGGGTTTGGGAAAAAAATGGGTGTGATTCGATTCAAGTCCAGCATTGGTGTTCAGCTGACGGTCACTCTTTCCATGGTTCTTCTGCTTTTCGCGATTCTTTTCGCGATGTTCACCACCCGCCATGTCCAGCAATTTGGTGACAGCTTTGCCGAAGGGGCCGTGCATACCCTGCGTCACCGGGTGGAGCTGAACCTGACGGAGCGCGTCAGGCAGCGAGCCCTTCACTACGATCATTTTTTTAAGAAAGTGTCGGAAAACTCGGCCTTGCTTGCCGAAAAGGCGCGGGACCTTGTGTTTTCAGGCACCCACCCCGCCACTTTGTGCGATCCGTTCCCGCCCCTTTCCCCTGGCCCCTCCGGTGCCCTCATGGGCTCCGAGGCGTTGCCGGTCTTCATCATGCGCCTGCCGGGCGGTGATACCCGGGTCCCACTTCCTGCGGATGATCGCCACGCCTGCCTTTTTCCCTACCTTGAAATTTTCGGCCATGCCTCCATGCCCACCGCCGCATCCTATGTCATCTATACCAATGGGCTCTCGCAGTACTATCCAAATACCGTTTCGCGAGAGGTCTTTTCGGCTTTTTCCATGGACGTCATTAAAGGCCAGCGCTGGTTCGCTGCGGCTACACCGACAGAAAACCCGACCCTTTCGACGGTCTGGACCCCGGTGTACAAAGACGACGCCATGGGCGGGGTGGTGGCCACGGCCTCATCGCCTGTGGTCTCGAAGGACGGCGTGTTCCAGGGGGTGGCCGGGATTGACCTTCCCCTGGAAGGTATTTTTGAGAGCCTTCTCCATGAAGACGCCACCTCCAACGATGTGGAAGGAACGTTCTGGTTTTTGGTGGATGACAGGGGCATTCCGCTGTTGCTGCCGAAAAAGGCCCTGTCGTTATTGGGGGTGGCAGATCACGAAAAAGGGTCTGACGGGGGGAGCCTGCTTGCCTCCACCCTTCCCGGGGTCAGGCGTTATGCCCATGGGGTGCTGAGCCTCAACAAGGGGGTCGGGCGCATGGAGCTGGGCGGGCGCACCTGGATTATATCCCACCATGTGCTGCCGAGCATGGGGTGGGTGCTGGGGGCCGCCGTTCCTGACGATGCCCTCTTTGCGGGGCTGGAAGGGACCCGGACGACCTACCGGCAGGCCACCCGCCGCATGGGGTGGGAGATTGTGATGGCGGCGGTTCTTTTTACCGCCCTTGCCCTGGGGCTGTTTTACTGCGTGCTGCGGGAGCGCCTGGTGCGCCCTCTCCGGATGCTGGAACGGCAGGCTCGCCGCGTGAGCCGCGGGGACCTTGACGGAAAGACGGTGGCCCTTTCCGGCAGTGACGAAATGGCCCGCCTTGCGCTTTCCTTCGATCAGATGATTGCCTCGTTGCAGGAAGGACGGGATTTCCAGGATCGAACCACGGACTATCTGGAGGCCATGGTCCGCACGCGGACGCGGGAGGTGGAGGAGAAGGCCCGGGAGCTGAACACCGCCGTGACGGAGTGGACCACCATTTTTTCCAACAGCATGGTGGGGATCATGCTGCTCAAGGGGGGCCGCACCCTCTGGAAGGCCAACGACCGGATGGCGGAAATCCTGGGGTACGATTCACCCGAGGAGATGGAGGGGCTCTCCATGCGGGAGCTCCATGTGAGTGAAGAGGCCTTCAGGCGATACGGCGCCCACCACTACGATGCCCTGGTCCATGGGGTCAGGACACAGATCGATTACCGGTTGAAACGCCGGGACGGCTCTGTCGTGTGGTGCAGCCTCTCCGGCAAGGCCGTGGACGCCCATGTGCCCCCGGATCTCAACAAGGGGGTCCTCTGGGTGGTGGACGACATCACGGAACGCAAGGTCTCGGAGCAGGCGATCCGCGAGAGCGAAGAGCGGTTTCGGGAGATGGCCGAGCTTCTTCCCTGCATAGTCTGTGAAGTGGACCTGGCCCTTCGGGTGACCTATGTCAACAGCCTGGGGCTGGAGGCCTTCCAGATCCGGCCGGAGGATTTTCAAACCCCGGGCATTGCCCTTGAGGCGTTTCATCCCGATGACCGGCAGCGGGTGATGGGGCGGGTGGAGATCACCCTGGCCGGCGGTGAGGTGGATCCCACCGAATACCGGATGATCAATGGCGACGGGGAGGAGATACGGGTGCTGTTTCACTCGGCTCCCATTATCAGGAACAGTGCGGTGGTGGGGATCCGGGCGAGCCTTGCCGATGTGACGGAGTACCGCGCCCTTCAGGAGACCTTGCTGAAGCAGGGGAAACTGGATCTTATCGGCTCGTTTATCGGAGGCATTGCCCATGACTTCAACAATATGCTTGCCGTGTTGCTGGGGCGTGTGGAACTGGCGGGGCTCTGCCTGGACGAGGGGGCGCCTGCCCGAAAGCACCTGGCGACCATGGAAGAAACCCTGCAGCGGGCCCGGGACCTGGTGGCCCGGTTGATTGCTCTGTCGACCCGGGGGGAAGAGGTGGAGCCTACGGTTCCCATTCAGGACGTGCTCCGTCGGTGTGTGAAAGATGCCGGGGGGGCGGCATCCGGAGTGTACCTTGAACTGTCCCCCGACATGCCTCGGGTGACCGTGGACGGTCCCCAGATGGGCCAGGCCATTGATGCCGTGGTGAAAAACGCCCTGGAAGCCTGCGACGGGAAAGGGGAGGTGCGGATCCGCTGCACCTGCCTGGAGAAGGGACACAAAAGGGCATCAGCCCTTGGCGGAGCGTCTTGCCTTGAAGTGGCGGTGCGGGACAGGGGGCGGGGCATCGCCGAGGAGCACCTGCCCCATATTTTTGACCCGTATTACACCACCAAGGAGAGAAGCTCCCGCAAAGGCATGGGCTTCGGCCTTGCCGTAACCCACGCCGTGGTGACCCGCCACGGGGGAACCCTCACCGTGGATTCCCGGTTGGGTGAGGGGACCACGGTCTATCTCTGCCTGCCCCTTGGCGGCGTGAAGCCGGAGCCTGTATCAGAGGCCTGAGATGCGGTCCATGAAGGCGGCCATGGCAAAATCTTTTTCTGTGAGACCTTCGGCGTCAAAGGTGGTCAGGGTGACATCCACCCGGCCGTAAACGTTGCTCCACTCCGGGTGGTGATCTTCTTTTTCGGCTTTGATGGCCACACGGGTCATGAACCCGAAGGCGGCGTTGAAGTTTTTGAAAGCGAACTGTTTCTTCAAGGTGTCTCCCTCCAGATACCAGGGCGCCTCGCACGCATCGTTCAACTCCTCCAGACGCATGCTGATCTCTTCTTGGGACAAGCCATTGGACTTCATGGAACCTCCGTTTATGTAGGGGCCTTTTGTGCCGCCCTTTGTACCGGGCCGGGATGTCGCATCGCCGCGTTTTTAAGGCTGATTTTACGATGATCTCTTCCCGCCCGCTTGTGCTTCCATGAGTAATCAAATGGTGCTGTGGAATCAAGGGTAAATCGCGCGATCACACTCTTTTTTCATCCTGGCCGGCCGGAATGTGAAATCCCGGCCGGTCGGAGGCGGGGGGGATGGACAGGGGGGTCAGAAGGTGTAGAGAAGCTTCATGTTCCAGTCGTGAAAGCTGACCAGGGAGAGATCGTCTATGCCGGCGGTACCGGCGAGTTCCACTTCAAGGGCGAGGGTGTCGTTGAGAGGCCAGTCGATGCCCATGTTCCCACGGGCACAGACATCGGAGCGGGACAGGGTGCCGTGGTCTGCGGTGCCGTCGTCGCTGACATGGATATCAAGATAGCCCAGGCCCGCAGAGAGGTATGCCCGGGCCCGGGTCGTGGTGACGGGGTACCAGCGAAGCATGGCGGCAACCTGCCGGACGTCCACATCGTCATCGGTGAGGGGGTTGGAGATGTCGAAGTCGTCTAAGAAAAGGGTTTCCAGAACCAGGGCCCAGCTGTCGTTCCACTGGTGCCCTGCCACAAAGCTGGCCCCTGTGGATTTGTCGAATTCGAAGTTTTTTCCTGCAAAGTGGGCACCGACCCCCATGAAGGTTTTGCCGTTTGCGGCAAAGGCGGGCTGGATGATCAGGGCGAGCAGGCTGGCAAGCACTAGGATGCGTCGTGTCATGGTGTCTCTCCTTTTCTGGCGTGGCAGTGGGTAAACTATGGTCATGTCGTGATGCTCGGTGACAGAAAAGGGAAATTACATAAACTGTGCCGAAATGAGCTTTTTCCGGGGGCAGGGGGCTGCATTCAGGCCCGGGGCGAGGCATTCGGTTTCGATTTCAGGGGGATGGGGGCAGGTGGAAAAAAGGGCCACCGCCAAGGCGCCCGCCCGGATGGTTGCGGGGGGTACACGAGGGAGGGAACCCGGGTTTGACAAGGGTGTCCGTCGGTTTTCCAGGGTGTCGGTCCCATGGGGTCGGTGTGTGTCCTTAAGGCGTAGAGCTGGGGAAGAGAACGGTGAAGCGGTGGTGCCGGTGGGCGAAGATCCGTTCCAGGGTCCTTCGGACCACCAGGGCGTGGACCAGCTCGCCCAAGGGGCCGAAGGGGAGGCGGTAGCGGACGGTGTCGGTCATGAGGACACCCCCGGGCACCTCCCGGAGTTCGTGGTGATGGTACCAGAACCGGTAGGGGCCGAGGCGCTGTTCGTCCACAAAGCGGTACGGGGCCTTGATGTGCTTGATCTCGGTGACCCACCGCCTGCGCCCGAGGACAGGCAGGCCGATGCGGTACTCAATGATCAGGCCGTTTTCCATGGCCTCGGGAACCTCCGAGACGATCTCGAACCGCAGCCAGGGCGGGGTGATGGTGTCGAGGTTGGCCGGGGCCTGGATAAACGCCCACGCCTTTTCAAGGCTGGTGGGAAGGAGCTGGCTCTGTTTCAAGGTGTGCATGACCGTCCTGCCTTGGCTGACAGATGATGCGGTTCCGTTACGGTCTCCGTTGTCCGGGCCACGCCCGGCGCGGGTTTGGGCCGGCCCGAAAAACGAGATAGGGGCGTTTCGTCGAACCTACTTCTCTTCGATGCGCCAGCCGGGACCGCAGATGATTTTTTTGCCGTCTTCGTCAAGAAAGGAGAAGCCCCCGCCGCCCCCGCCTTCGGTGGGGAAGGGGAAGATCTTGATGCGGCCGGACCAGGTTTTTTTCGATCCGTCGTAAAGGGTGTGGGTGATGACCCGGTCCAGGCCCACGGCGTCGGCCCGGAGGTCCTTGACGCCTTTTTTGATATCCTCACTGGGGATAAAGAAGGTCCAGGAGATCCATCCGGCGATGATGAGTACCACGGCGGCTCCGAATCCGAATTTCCATTTGTTCATCGTTTAAAGGTCCCTTTCGGTCAGTCGTGTGTAGGGTGGCTCAGGAAAAAGGCCCCTTTTCTTAACGGCGGGGGCCTCAGCAAGAATAAATTTTTTCACAGTATACGAGTGATTTGGCGGGACCGCAAGCGCAGGCGGTGAAATGGGGCTCCGGGGGGTGAAAAAGGGGCTTGATCCGTGAAGAGGCGTTTGGGTATAGTCATTTGATTCAGAACATGGCGGTTGTCAGACGGAGCGGGGAGAGTCCCTGTGCCCTGGCACCTGCCGGCATCATTACCAACCGCCTGCCCAGCCAGGCTGTGTATCAAGGGAGCACCGAGATGGAAATCAAACGCTTTGAAACCAAGGCTCGCATGAGCCGCGCCGTGGTTTACAACAACACCGTATACCTCTGCGGCCAGGTGGGCAAGGACGCCTCAAAGGGCATCACCGAGCAGACCGCCACCACCCTCGAAAAGATCGAAGAGCTCCTTGAGAGCGTGGGGTCCAACAAGGACAAGATCCTTTCCGCCACCATCTACATCAAGGACATGGCGTATTTCGCGGACATGAACGCTGTATGGGACGCCTGGGTCACCCCTGGCATGGCCCCTGCCCGTGCCTGCGTCCAGGCTGCCATGGCACGTGAAGAGCTCCTGGTGGAGATCTCCATCGTCGCCGCCGTGTAGATACCCCCTGACAAAAGATCCGGCCGCAGGGTGCGTGATGCCTGGGGCCGTTTTTTTTTGCCTTCTTTGCCTTATCGTTCCCTCCCTCTTATCCTCCTTCCAACACGGAACGCACAACGCCTGCCCCGGTCTTTTTCGTGGGCATTTCTCTCGTATTGGTGAAATAATAAAAAAAAGAGCCGGCTCGGGTTCAGAAATGGCGGAAAAAAGCCGATGACTTGAACGGTTTGGTACTTTTTTAGGCCGGTCGCGACCCTTGCCCCAAGGGCGGACATCATGCGGCTTTCTGGTGGGAAATACCGGTGCGGAGTGATCCGGGCCGGGTCTGGGGGGGCAATGCACCTTTTAGGGAATGGGAAGGCCAGGCATGGTCAGTCGTTGCTTCTGGGAGCGCTGTGCGTTCTCTTGGGGCCGATCTGCGCCCGGGCTCTGGAATCGGTGTCCCTTCAGCTGAAGTGGACCCATCACGTTCAATTTGCCGGGTACTATGCAGCCCTTGAAAAGGGGTTTTACGAAGAGGAGGGGCTGGCCGTCACCCTTCTGGAGGGAGGTCCCCCGGAGCAGGGTTCTTCTCCGGGGACCCCTGCCTTTCAGTACGGCATTGGTTTTTACGGCGACACCCTGGTTACCACCGGGACGGAAGTTCGCAGGCACCCCGATCGGGTGCGCCGTTTTGCCCGGGCGTCCGTGAAAGGGTGGCGCTACGCTTTTGATCACCCCGGTGAGGTCATGGACCTGTGCCTTGAACGCCATGCCCATGGCCCGGTCAACCTTTCCCGCGAGGAACTCACCCGTGAGCTGGAGGAGATGAAACGGCTTCTCCAGCCCGGACAGATGGATCCATTGCCTGATTCTCTGGTGCGTATCGGGCTGACGGAGGCGGGGTACGAGGTGACCGGCCCCTTTGACGAGGAGACGGCTCCTCTTCCCTTTGACTGGACCCATTGGGGGGTGAGAACAGGGGGACTTGCCCTGATCCTGGCCGTCTCCGGCGGGATCTGCCTCTGCTTTTACAATCGCAGGATGCGGGCAGAAATCTGTCGGCGCATCCAGAGCGAGGAGGAGCGCGAACAGCTTATCACCGAACTGACCCAGGCCCTGGAAGAGGTCCGGGAACTCAACGGCCTGCTCCCCATCTGCTCCAGCTGCTTCAAGGTCCGCAACGACAAGGGATACTGGGAGAAACTGGAGAGCTACATCGAATCCCACACCAAAGCCCGATTCAGCCACGGCATCTGCACCGAGTGCATGAAGGAGCGGTATCCCTACCTGTTTGACGAAGAGGAGGGGGCCGACGGGGACGCCGATGCCCTGTACAACGAGGAGTCCGGGACCCTGCCCTCGTCGTGATGACGGTCATGCGGACATGCTTTACCGTGCCGGAATGTCGACAACAAAGGAGGCTCCCCCGAGCTCTCCCTGGTCGATGCGGATGGTGCCGTTGTGATCCATGACGATGCGCTGGCTCAGGCTGAGCCCGATGCCGGTGCCGTCGCTTTTGGTGGTGTAAAAGGGTTCGAAAATACGCTCACGGATTCTCTGGGGTACTCCGGGACCGGAGTCCGAGACGCTGATCAATACCCTTGCCGACTCCACGGCGGTTTTTACCTGGATGATCCGGGACCCGGGCAGGTCCTCCATGGCTTCGGCGGCATTGTGGATCAGGTTCAACAGCACCCGCAGGAGAAGGTTGCCGTCCGCATAGCAGGGCAGTGGCGCGTCGCTGAGGGCTGTCTCCATGCGGACCCCGCTTTTGCGCAGGGAGGCCGCCGTGAGCCCCAGGGCATTTTTGACGGGCTCGTTGGCATCCATGACCCTGAACTGGGGCATGCCGGGCTTGAGAAAGTCCATGGCCCGCCTGATGACCGTTTCAATGTCGCAGGACGCCTCCTTGAGCTGACGGATGCATTCCCGGGCCTTTGTCTCCTGCTCCGGGTCCCCGGCGATTTTGTCCAGGACGCTCAGGTAGAGGTTGATGCCGGACAATGGGTTGCGGACCTCATGGGCAATGCCTGCGGTGACGCGTCCCAGGGAGGCCATCTTGTCCTGGATACCCACCATGTGCTCCAGCTCTTTGGCGCGGGTGACGTCGATCATGTTCAGCAAAACGGACTCCCGGTCCTGGTAGACGATGCGGGCCGCCCGGCAGTGGACCCATCGCGTCCTGGGGGCCTTGTTCTTTTCTGTGTCCGGGAAGAAGCAGAAGTCCGATTCGTTGCAGGACACCTCGCCATTTTTAACCACCTCTATAAATCGATGGATTTTGTCCATGTCGTCGCTGTGGGGGGTGACATAACCGAAGAAGTCTGCCTTTTCGGGCAAAGGCCCGAAGAGCCGCTCCTGCTCAGGGTTCTGGTAGACCACCTGGTTGTCCTGGATGATGGAGATACCCACCGGGGAGTTGATAACCAGGTCATGGAACTGCTTCCTGCTGGCGATGAGGGCTTTTTCCGCTTGTTTAAACTCCGTGATGTCGGTGATAAAACCATCCACGGAGAGGAATTCACCCTGGGGCCCGTAGAGGCCCACACCCTGTTCCCAGACCCATTTCTTTTTCCCCGAGGCCGTTGTGATGCGGTAGACCAGACGGTACGGTTGTTTTTCCGCCAGGGCCTTTCGGATGGTCTCCCGGTTGGGCCCGATGTCGTCGGGGTGAACCACCTTGGTGGCGTAAAAGAGCTCCATGCCCGGCGCGCATAAACTTGGGTACCCGGTGAGTTCCTGGCAGCCCTGGCTTGTGTAGCCCATGGGCCAGTCGTCGTCATCGACCCGGTGGCTGAACGCCATGCCGGGAAGGTTGCTCACGAGGGTGGCCAGGCGGTGGCGGCTTGTCCGCAGCTCTTCTTCAACGGACCGTCGCTGGGCCAGCTCCAGGGTGAGCTCACGGTTTTTGGATTTGAGCCTTTTGCGCAGGATGAGGTTCCATGCCACGATGAGCCCGCACGCGGCGACTGCAAGGGGAAGGACCGGGGAAAAAAGGCCTGTCGGTGAGTGAGGGACGTCTTGGGCGGCAAGGGCTGCTCTGGGCAGGCAGGTGGCTGTAAGAATACTCCCTGACGCTGTGCAGAGGATTGCACACATTCTTTTAATTGCTTTGAAAAATGGGCGCATGAATTCTGTGTGTCCTAATGGTTATGATTTAAAGCATGGGATTATGATGGCATATTTTTTCCTTAAATTGAATATCAATAATAATTTATTTTATAAAATTTAACATTAAATAGGGGCTCTTTGGCCCTGGGCCGTCTTTACCGACCAAGGGGCTCAGGCCGTGCACTTTTTCTTTGACTCTCCCCCAGGGGCGGGCTTCAGGGTGTCGGTAATGTGAACGCGGAAAGGCAGAAAGAGAAGGCGGAGTATGTACAACATCGGCACATTTTCACGGATCACGGGGCTCACGGTGAAGGCCCTCAGGCTCTATCACGAACGGGGGATCCTTGAGCCCCGCTTCGTGGATGAGAAGAGCGGCTACCGGTATTACAACCGGGAGGATGCCTCCAGGGCCCGCGTGGTGGTTGCCCTGAAGGCCATGGATTGCTCTTTGGCTGAGATTCGGCACGTCATGGAACATTGCGCCGACGAGTCCGATCTGGTGGGCTTTCTTACGACCAAACGGGAGGCCCTCCAGGCTGAGATTGCGAGGCTCCGGGACATCTCTTCTGTCATCGACCGCATTATCAACCGAGAAAAAGAGGTGACAAAGATGAAAGAGGACGGCTTTGAGGTAGAGGTGAAACGCGTGGAACCCCAACTGGTGATATCCCACCGCTGGACCGGGGCCTGGATGGAGATCGGCGAGGTGGTGCTCAAGCTGCGTGGGGCCGCAGAAAAGGAGATTTCAGGCAGTGTGGTGAATCTCTGCTTTAACGACGAGTACAAAGAGCTGGATGCCGACATCGAGGTGTGCATGCCCCTGTCACGGGCCGTTGAAAGTCCCTGGACCTGCCGCACCCTCGAAGGGGGCGAGTTCGCCACCCTGCTGCACCGGGGTCCCTTTGAGACCCTGGGAGAGAGCTACCTCCGGGTCTTCGACTGGATCGAGGCCTCGGGTCGAAAGGCAACCCTGCCCACCCGCCAGGTGGTCCACAAGGGCCCCGGCCCCCTGCTGGAAGGCGACCCGAACAACTACCTGACGGAGGTTCAGGTGCCCCTGATCTGATGCCGGGCCGCAATGGCTGGTGTAAAAAAAGACCGACAAAAAGCGCTGCCTCCGGTGGGCAGGGGCTTTTATCTTAGTGTGGCTTCGCCACCCCCTGCACCCCGGGTTCGCGAATGCTCCGAGTCCTCGTTCCTCGGTCTCGTCACATTTGCTGACGGTCTTCATGATTTTGAGACCTGTTTGTCAAACCCAGCGCATAGAAATTGACAAAAGGTTGGCAAACAGGTTTTAAAAAACAGATTCAGTATAGCCTGGATCAAAGGCGGATGTGATTTTTCCCGAGGAACGAGGGGAAAAACGCATTCGTAACCTGCTTTCAATGTGGCACACCTTGCCGCCGGAGGCAGCTTTTTAGGCGCTGAATGGTTACGAAAATATTGATTTTTGGGTGCTCTTAAGCTAGTATGCTAACAAAAAACAACCCGGCGGTTCTGCCCCGTCTCATTTTACCCCAAGGAAGATACCATGAAAGGGATCGATCCCAATGAAAGCCTCGGTTTCCAATGCAACCTTACGGTGAAATTCTTTGTGGGATCCCTTGAAGAGAGGTTGAAAGGAACCGGGGTGTCGCCATCTCAGCACCGGGCCCTGGCCCACCTGATCGCTTTGGGCCCCCTGCCTCTCACCGACCTGGTGAAACGGCTGGGCATCGCCACGCCCACCGGCGTGCGCCTGGTGGACCGCATGGAGCGAGACGGATGGGTGACCCGGGAGCCGGATCCTGAAGACAGCCGACGGAAAATGCTTGTCCCCACGGAAAAGGCCCATGAGGTCTGGGAAACCATTTCGGTTGTCTCTAAGGAGATGCTGACTCAGGCATATCGAGGGATTCCCCCCGAAGAGATCGAAAAGGCCATTGAGGTGCTGGAGAGGGTTCGGGAAAACCTGGCAGATTTTTCTTGAAACCACAGTGGTTATAGTTGGCGCGGCAGTAACCAGCTTGCAAGGTGGTTCACCTTGCGCTCAATAGTCACCTTTTTTTATTTAAAAAGCTAGTATGCTAACATTACAGGAAGGGGTATATGCTGAACGCCATTCTTTACCTGGCAGCCTTCGCGCTGCTTCTGGCCTCCTACGTCAAAGACAAAAAGAAGACCCGGACGGCGCTTCTGAAGGCCTGGAAATCATTTGAGAACCTGTTGCCCCAGTTTCTCGTCATTCTTCTGGTCATCGGGATCCTGCTGGCGGCAGTCAGCCCTGAAACCATCACCCTTGTTTTGGGACAGAACACAGGCTGGGTCGGTATGGGCATGGCCGCGCTCATCGGTTCTGTGACCCTTATTCCCGGTTTTGTGGCTTTTCCGCTTACGGCGGCCCTTTACGAAAACGGGGGAGGGCTCATGCAGCTGGCCGTGTTTGTTTCCACCCTCATGGGGGTGGGAGTCGTAACCCTTCCTGTGGAGATGGGGATTTTCGGGCTGCGGGTTTCCCTGGCACGCAATTTCTTGAACTTGCTGCTGGCCTTTGGGGTGGCTGCGATCATGGGGGTGGTGCTTACATGATATCTTTGCTTAAACGATACCGGGCCTTCCTTCTGCTGCTCGTGGCCTTAGGGGGGCTTGGTTATTTCAACCCGACCCTTGCCGTTCGCTCCATCAGGCTTTCCACCGATTCCCTCGTGGAGATGATGCTGGTGATTCCACCCATTTTTGTGCTTCTGGGGATTTTTGATGTCTGGGTTCCCCGGGAAACCATCGTGAGACTCATGGGCGGGGAGTCCGGTGCCAAAGGGACTCTTCTGGCCCTTTGTCTGGGGTCTTTTGCTGCAGGACCGCTCTACGCTGCGTTTCCTGTGGCCGGGGTGCTGATCAAAAAAGGGGCGCGCTTTTCGAATATCATGATTTTTATCGGGGCCTGGTCCACCACCAAGATTCCCATGCTTCTTTTTGAAGCCTCATCCATGGGCTGGGATTTTATGCTGTGCCGACTGGTGATGAACTTGACGGGAATCATTGTCATTGCGCATATTCTGGATGTGTTCTTGCCTGAGCAGTACAAAGCCCTGGCCCCTTCGGAATTTTGACGTGCCTGGCGATGTTATGTGATTGTGCCTTAGTCGAATGGTGACGTAAAGACATGGGCGAAGGCAGATTCCTCGGGCGAATCATATTCGCCCCTGATTTTGAGTGGCCTGAATCTGTTTTTAAAAAAGCCTGTTTATTAAGCTTTTTTAAAAGTTTAGCCCCCGGCAGGGCCGCCGGAGGCTTTTTCCGCTTTACTCCTTATTTCTTCCCCCCGCCCAGGTAAGCTTCCCGGACGCTGGGGTTGGCCAGGAGGGCGTCGGCGTCGTCTTCCAATACGATGCGGCCCACCTCCATGACGTAGCCCCGGTGGGCGAGTTTGAGGGCGGCCTTGGCGTTTTGTTCCACCAGGACCACGGTGACCCCGCTTTTGTTGATTTCGGCCACGGTCTCGAAGATGGCTTTCACCAGGATGGGGGCAAGGCCCAAGCTCGGTTCGTCCAGAAGGAGGATCCGGGGGTTGTTCATGAGGGCTCTGCCGATGGCGAGCATCTGCTGTTCGCCGCCGGAAAGGGTCCCTGCCAGCTGGCTTTTCCGCTCTTTCAGGCGGGGAAAGAGCTCAAAAATCCAGCGCCGGGTCTCTTCCACCCGCTTGGGGTTCTTGGCGGTGAAGGCGCCCAGGTTGAGGTTTTCCTGGACGGTTAAGGTGGAGAAGACGCGGCGGCCCTCCGGGGACTGGGTGAGTTTTTCCTCCACCACCTTGTGGGCGGGCATGGTGTGGATGGGTTTTCCGTCGAACCAGATTTCGCCCTCCGAGGGTTTCAAGAGCCCGCTGATGGTCATGAGGGTGGTGGATTTCCCGGCGCCGTTGGCCCCTAAGATGGTGACGATCTCTCCCTCTTCCACCTGCAGGTTGATGCCGTGAAGGGCTTCGACGGTGCCGTATTTCACATGGAGATTTTTTACGTCTAAAAGCACGTCTCACCCTCCTCCTCGTCATCGGTGCCGAGGTAGGCTTCGATGACCTTCTTGTTGGTCTTTATCTCTTCGGGCAGTCCTTCGGCAATTTTCTTGCCGTATTCAATCACCACCAGTTTTTCGCAGGCCTGCATCACCAGGCTCATGTCGTGTTCGATGAGGAGCACGGTGATGCCGCGCGCCTTGATGCGGGCGATGATCTCGATTAAGGCGTCGGTCTCCTGCTCGTTCATGCCCCCTGCCGGTTCGTCCAGGATGAGGAGCTTGGGCTGGGTGGCCAGGGCCCTGGCGATCTCCAGGAGGCGCTGGTTGCCGTAGGAGAGGCTGTCGGAACGGGTTTCCGCTTCTTCCCCCAGGCCAACGAAGTCCAGCTCGGCCAGGGCGAGTTGGATGGCCTCTTTTTCTTCCCGTTTTTGAAAGGGTGTCTTCAGCATGGCGGCGATGGAGCCTGAAGTCATGCGGCAGTGGCACCCGGCCAGGACGTTTTCAAGGGCCGAGAGGGTCTTGAAGAGCCGGATGGTCTGAAAGGTCCGGGCAACGCCTAAGGAGACGATCCTGTTGGGGGCCAGTCCGTTGAGGGGCTGGCCGTTAAAGAGCACCTTGCCGTGGTTCGGCACGTAGTTGCCGGTGATGAGGTTGAAGACCGTGGTCTTGCCCGCCCCGTTGGGGCCGATGAGGCCGAAGACGTCTCCGGCCTCCACCTCAAAGGAGACCTCGTCCACGGCCCTTAAGCCGCCGAAGTCCTTGATCAGGTTGTCGAGTTTTAACAGGCTCACGGCATCTCCTCCCGGACTTTCATCTCTTCTCTAAGTTTCATCTCTTTGCGGATCTTTTTAAGGGGGTATTTCCTGGGCAGGGGAGGCAGGAGCCCTTCGTTTCTGAAAATCATCATGATCACCATGGCCGCGCCGAAGATCAGCATGCGGGCCTGGCTGAAGTTGCTGAAGTCAAGGGACAGGGTGACGCCGAAGTTTAAAAAGAGGCTGTTGATCAGGTCGCTGACGGCGCCCATGCCCCGGAAGATTTCGGGCAGGCCGATGACGAGAAATGCCCCCAGGATGACCCCCCGGATGCTTCCGGAGCCCCCTAAGATGACGATCATGAACATCACCACCGACTCCCAGAAGTTGAAGGACTCCGGGGCGATGATGGTCATCTTGGCCGCGTAGATGGTTCCCACCATGCCGGCCCACACCGCGCCCAGCACAAAGGCGATGAGTTTGTAGTAGGTGGTGTTGATGCCGCTGCCTTCGGCGGCCACGTCGTCTTCCCGCAGGTAGTTTAAGGCCCGGCCGAACCGGGAGTTTTCCAGGCGGTGAAAGAGAAAGACCGTCACCGCCATGAATCCCCAGATGAGATAAAAGAACTCGTGGGGCTTTCGGATCTTGAAGCCGAAGAGGTACGGGCGGTCGATGCCGAAGATGCCGTTGGCCCCTCCGGTGATGCCGAAGACGTTGTTGATGAGGGCGATGCGCACGATCTCCACAAAGCCGATGGTGACGATGAGGAGGTAGTCCCCACGCAGGTGGATGATGGGACGTGCCACGATCAGGGCCACGAGCCCTGCCGTGATCCCTGCCACGGGCATGAGCCAGAGGACGGGGATGTCAAAGGTGGTGTTCAAGATGGCGGTGGTGTAGGCACCCACGGCGTAAAAGGCCGCGTGGCCCATGTGGAACAGGCCGGCATGGCCCAGGATGATGTTGAGGCTCAAGGCCAGAAGGGCGTACATGCCGACGTTGTTCAGCACGTCCACCCAGTAGGCGTTGAGAAAGGCCGGGGAGACGGCCAGAAGTGATGCAAGTGCTAGGTAAATGGCGTTTCGTTTCATACGGTCAAGGCCTCGCTAAAAAAATCTGTCCAGGGATTGGTGGGGTGAGCCGTCAGGGGCCCAAAGGCGGCCCCTGTGTTTCGGAAACCCCGTCACACTTTTTCTGCAACCCGTTCACCCAGGAGGCCGGTGGGGCGAACGATGAGGATGAGAATCAACACGACAAAGGCGATGGCGTCTTTCCAGGCGATGGAGATGTACGCCGCGCCCAGGGCTTCGATGACCCCCAAAAGCAGGCCGCCGAGCATGGCCCCGGGGATGTTGCCGATACCGCCCAGGATGGCCGCGGTAAACGCCTTCAGGCCGTAAATCCACCCCATGGTGAAGTTGATCTGCCCGTAGTAGAGCCCCACCATGAGGCCGGCCGCGCCCCCTAAGGCCGGGCCGATGAGAAAGACGATCATGATGACGGCGTTGACGTTGATGCCCATGAGCTTGGCCGCGCCCTGGTCGATGGCAACGGCCCGGATGGCCGTGCCCGTGCGGGTTTTCTGGATAAAGAAGTAGAGGGCGGCCATCATCACCACGGAGGTGAGAAGGATCAGGATGCGCAGCAGGGGCACGTTGAGGCCGAAGATGGGGATGACCACCTTGGGCAGGATATCGTGGGGGTAGACCTGGTAGCGGGCGCCGTAGATAAGCATGACGGCGTTCTGGAAGAAGATGGAGGCGCCCAGGGCCGACACCACGGCCGAGAGCCGGTGGGATTCGCGCAAGGGGCGGTAAGCGATGCGCTCCAGGATAATGCCCACCACGGCCACGAGGCCCATGACCATGATGGCCAGGGCGATGACCACGCCGAAGGGGCCCAGGCGGTCGGTGAGGCCCAGGGCGGACAGCAGGGTGAGTCCCAGGTACGCCCCGATGGTAAAGAGGTCACCGTGGGCAAAGTTGATCAATTTCAAAACGCCGTAGACCATGGTGTAGCCCAGGGCGATGAGGGCGTAAATTCCCCCCACGGCAAGGCCGTTGGTCAGCTGCTGAAAAAACAGTTCCATCTTACTTCTCCGGTGGTGCCGACGCCCCGGCAACACCGGATGACCCGATGCCGCCGGGGCGTGTTGGGATTTTTATTGACCGGGCCATTTGGACTTACCCCGGGGGCTTTGTCTGTCCTGGGTAACGTGCGGCAGGAGGGCCTGCGCCCTGCCGTCACCTGAACTGTTGCCGGGTCAATAACCTGTGCGGGGGCCGCCGTGAGCTCCTTGGCCGGAAAGCCGCCCCACGCGACTCACGCCTTATGGTTGGAGAACGAAGTGCCCGTCGGCGTCGACCTTGTAGAGGCGGTAGAGATCCCCCACGCGGTCCCCTTTTTCGTTGAAGGAGAGCTTGCCGGTGAGGCCGGGCATGTCCTTGAGCTCTTTGTGGAGGTAGTTTGCAAGGACTTTGGAGTCCGTGGAACCGGTGGCCTTGATGGCGGCGGCAATGGCGTTGAACCCGTCGCCGGAAAGGACCGCCCAGACAGAGCCGGGAACCTCGTTGTACTTTTTGGTGTAGGCGGCAAGGAAAGAGCTGGCTTCAGGGGTGTCCAGGTCCTGGGGAACAGGGGGGCTCAGGAAGAAGAAGCCCTTGGCGGCTTCTTTGCCGGCGATCTTGACCAGGTCCGGGTTGTTGGTGGCGTCACCGCCGATAAAGGGAACATTCCAGCCCATCTCCATTTTCTGGCGAAGGAGGAGACCCGCCTCGGGGTAGTAGCCGGTGAAGAGGACCGCATCCGGGGCCGAGGCCTTCATCTTGGTGAGGATGGCGCTGTAATCGCGTTCTCCGGCGGTGAGGGCTTCGTAAAAGACAATCTCTGCGGTTTCGTTTTTGAGCAGTGCCTTGGCTTCATCGGCCAGGCCCTTGGCGTAGGTGGTGTTGTCGTGGAGGATGGCCACCTTTTTGAATCCCATGCTCATGAGGGTCTTCACCGCCACCTTGCCTTGCTCATCGTCCCTGGGGCAGGAGCGGAAGAAGTAGTTCAGTCCTTTTTCAGAGAGGCGGATGGCCGTGGAGCCGTTGGCGATCTGGATGATCTCCTCTTCGTCGTAAATGTTCTGTGAGGCCTCGGTGATGGACGAGCCGTAGGTGCCGATGACGGCGACGATACCGCGGGTGGAAAGGCGCTGGGCTGCCAGGGCAGCCGTTCGGGGATCGCCGGCGTCGTCTTCGGTGATGATTTGAACCTTATTGCCGAGGAGCCCGCCCTTGGCGTTGACCTCATCGGCCAGGAGCTCGACGATTTGTTTCATGTCCTGGCCTTCGCTGGCCCAGGAACCGGTGAGGGGACACATGAGGCCGATCTTGATGGTGGCGGCCGCGGCAATGGATGCCGTCAGGGAAAAACACAAGGCAAGAAACAGAACTCTTTTCATAAACACATCTCCTCATTGTTTGGTCTCGGTGTGACGGGATCCGGCCCCACCCGGATCCGGGTGGACAGTGGATAAGCGCCATGCAGATCGGCGTCAGCCCAGCGGCTGGCCACCTGCTTACCCTGTCCGGTCATGCCTAAAGAGCTTGGCGCCTCAAGTTATCTCATATTACTATTATGCGTTAGTGACGAGATATGACGAGGCCCGTACGTAAGCCGATGAACCCATGGGCACATTGCCACAACGCTTTATGGAAACGGTACGCGGAAAGCTGGATGTAGCGTTGGGGTTGGGTTGTCCTTACGAAGGGTTATTTAACTCGTATTTTTACAAAACATCAAGTTTTTTATATGGATTGCTCTGTATTGACTCTCTGAAATGTTCCTTGATTTGCGGCCTGATTTACAGGGGCGTAGGTGATATGGATCTAATATTACGATTGATATTGCGGGGAATTTAGAAATTGATGGGCGATGTTGCCTGCAACCCGGTGATGGTAATAATGGGATCGTCCGGGGAACGCACGGGTTGACGCCTTGGGGATTCTGTATTATCGTAATATTACGATAATAGAAACGAAGGAGAAAACCGTGACATCACTTGAAGGCGACACCACCGGCAGACTGGCCGAACTCTGCAAGGCCCTGTCTCACCCGGCGCGAATCGAGATCCTCAACCACCTCCTGGCGGAAAACCGCTGCATCTGCGGCGAGCTCGTGGCCGTCCTTCCCCTGGCCCAGTCCACAGTGAGCCAGCATCTGAAGGTCCTGAAGGCCTCGGGGCTTGTTCTGGGTGAGGTGGAAGGTCCGGCAACCTGCTATTGCGTGGATAAAGCGGTGCTTGATGCGTTCAAGGGGATGGTGGGGAAGATGGGCAACATAGGTAAATAGGTCATAGGTAAAGAGGGAATAGGGGCTCAGACAAAAAATGAATATACACGTCACGCATGAATGCCGCTGTGATTTAACCCGAGGAACGAGGGGTAAAGCGCAGCGGTAACCAGCTTTCAAGGTGGCTCACCTTGCCGCCGGAGGCATTGTTTTTGTAGGCTTTTTTGTACCGTCTTAGAGAATAGGGTGGGAGTATTCGCAACCCAGGGTTTCAAGGGCTCAGCCCTTGGCCACCGTAGGCTCGTTTGACAAGGAGTCCGTCAATGCAAGACGATTTGATGGCATTTGGAGAGAGGGCGGCCCGGGATCTGGGCAAGCCCTCCTGTTGCGGCCCGTCTCCGACGAGGGATACCCGGGAGATGCCGGGATATCGCCTGTGCGGCTATGTGGCTTCGTTTACGGAGACCCCGGCGGGAAAGGTGCCGGTGGTGAAGACCCGCCTTGACGGGTCGGATCACCTGGGTGGCCTTGCGGTGCGCTGCAACCTGAGGCGAAGCCGTTACGCGGTGGCCCCCGGCCTTTACGCTGTGGGCAGCCCGTCGGACACCTCCCCGGTGCTGGTGACGGCCAATTACAAGCTCAGCTTCGATGCCGTGCGACGGGCCCTTGACGGCATGGACGCCTGGCTCCTTGCGGCGGATACGCAAGGGGTCAATGTCTGGTGCGCTGCAGGAAAAGGAACCTTCTCAGCCGGTGAGGTGGCAGGCCGGGTGAAGGCGTCGCGCCTTGCCGAGGTGGTGACCCACAGGCGGTTGATCCTGCCCCAGCTTTCGGCAAGCGGGGTGACGGCCCGTGAGATGAAGACACGGTGCGGGTTTGCAGCCGACTTTGGCCCTGTGCGCGCATGGGACCTGCCTCGGTTCATTGAAGCTGGGGGGTGCGCGGAACCGGCCATGCGCCGGGTTACCTTTTCTTTGAAAGAGCGCCTGGTACTCTCCCCTGTGGAACTCAGCCTGACCTTTAAACCCCTTGTCTGGATGCTGCCCGTTCTTTTTCTTCTTTCCGGCATCGGTCCGGGGGTTTTCTCTTTTTCTCAGGCCCTGGAACGGGGGCCGGTCGCATGGGCGGCCCTTTGTACCGGCATCCTGGCCGGTGCCGTCGTCACCCCGGCCCTTCTCCCATGGATTCCCGGGCGGGCTTTTTCGCTTAAAGGGTGCCTTGCGGGGCTGGCCTGCGGGTTCCCTTTCTGGGTATACTACAGGCAGGATCTGGAATTCGGCTCCCTTTTAGCGCTGATCCTCTGGTTGGTCGCCGTCAGCTCGTATCTGGCCATGAACTTCACCGGCGCCACACCCTTTACCTCCCCCACAGGGGTCGAGTATGAGATGAAACGGGCCATACCGGCCCAGGTCGCCGCCATGGTCCTGGGGTTTATTCTCTGGGTGGCGGCGCCCTTTACAGGCTAAGGAGGTGTTCCCATGAAAGATCTTCGGTACATCGACAACATGGCCACCCTTGAGCTTCACACCGACTTGTGCGTGGGGTGCGGCCTCTGCACCACCGTCTGCCCCCACGGCGTCTTTGCCCAGGAAGGCCCCAAGGCGCTCATCGCCGACGGAAACGGCTGCATGGAATGCGGGGCCTGCGCCCGGAATTGCCCGGTGGCAGCCATTTCCGTCAACCCCGGCGTGGGCTGCGCCGCCTACATCATCTCCGGCTGGATCAAAGGCAAGGATAACGCCTCCTGTGGGGGTGGGTGCTGTTGAGGCCTAGGGGAAACGTTTTTTTATAATCAACGTCGGGGGGATGACAGAGCCACAGAGGGCGTAGGAAAAAAAGCACGCCTCCGGCGGCAAGGTGGGGGCACCTTGAAACCTTATGGCGAATGCATGGAGGCCGTCGTTGTGCGGGCGTTGTCGGGGCATTCGCGTGAAGGATGACATTCGGCAACCGTCTCGGCAGGAGACACCCATGTCATTCTTCTAAAAACATGATGTAACTATTCAGCTTATGCCTCCGGCGTCCCTGTGGGGGGCTAAGCTTTTAAAAAGTTTGACAAATAGGTCATAAAAAACCGTCTGAACCAATGACGATTTATAAGCGGATGTGATTTGACCCGAGGCACGAGGGGCAAAACGCATTCGCAACCTGCTTTCAAGGTGGCACACCTTGCCGCCGGAGGCAGCTTTTACGTTTACGCGTTTCCTTTATACAAAAGGAACCGTGGGTAGTAGAGATCCCAGTGGATGGAGGCGCATCGCAGGCCGAAGGCCAGGGCCAGGCCGTAGTAGCGGTTAAAGGGGTGGTCGGGTGCCAGGTGGAGGAGGACGCAGAAAAGGGACGCACCGAGGAGGGCGGGGGTGGCGTAGAACTCCCGGCCCAGGAGCAGGGGCATCTTGCCGGTGAGGATGTCGCGGATCATGCCCCCTGCGATGCCGGTGGTCAGGCCCATGAGGACGGCCACCGGGTAGGAGAAGCCCAGCGAGAGGGCCTTTTCCGCGGCGGTGATGGTAAACAGGCACATGCCGAAGGAGTCGGCATAGAGAAAGAGGGTGTAGGTGTTGTTGACAAAGCGGATAAAGAAAAAGGCGATGAGGGCGGCGGCCACGGAGACCCAGAGGTAGGTCTCGTCCCCGATCCAGAAGATGGGGTTGGCGTCCATGAGGATGTCCCGGATGGTCCCGCCGCCGAGGGCTGTCACCACCCCCAACAGGATGATGCTGAAAAGATCCATGTCTTTTTTGCCTGCGGCCACCACTCCCGTGACGGAGAAAGCAGCGATGCCCATCATGCCGATAAGATAGATGATCATGAGTCCATACCTTAATGGGAGACTTTTCCCCGTGTTTTTTTCAGGTCGCCGCGTTGGGTCTTGGCCTTGAGGCGTCTTTCCCGGGCATTTTTCGAGGGCCGGGTGGGGCGCCTTTTTTTCGGCGCCTTGGTCACGCTTTGGATCAGGCTGATGAGTCGCTCCAGGGCGGCCTGCCGGTTCATCTCCCGGCTGCGGTGCTCCCGGGACTTGATGATCACGATGCCCTCGTCGGTGATGCGATGGTCGGTGATGGCCAGGAGCCGCTCCTTGTAGACCTCCGGCAGGGAGGACGCCCGGATGTCGAACCGCAGGTGAATGGCCGTGGCCGAGGTGTTGACGTGCTGGCCACCGGGGCCCGATGCCTTGACTGCGGAGATCTCCACCTCGTCGTCGCCAAGGGAGAGCTGCTGTGAGATTATGATTGGCAAAACATAGACTCCTGTTTATTCTTTTGCGCCGTGGTACCACGCCGCGATGGCTGCAGCCGCCTCGCTCGAATCGATGTTGGGTACGGTAAACAGGGGCGGGGCGTCCACGGCCTTGTAAACCTTGTCGTAGTAGTCCACCATCACCTCTTTGAGAAATCCGCGGTAGTCTCCCGCGTCGATGGCTGCACACCACCTCTCCACCGTCTCTTTTCCCACCCGCCGCGTGAGAAAGCGTACCGCCTCCTTGACCATCTCTTCCACCTCTTTGCCACCCTTGCCGAAATACTCTTTTTCCAGTCGGGCCAGCCGGGTCTCAAGGGGGCAGGTGAGGCCGATGTGCGTCTCCTTTGCAAGGGCCTTGCAGATGGACGGGGGCAGGTTGAACCGGCCGATTTTTTTGCTCTCCATCTCGGTGAGGAAGGGGGGCAGGCTGCCGTCGGCGTTTCGGTGCTGCAGGAGGTTGACGTAGAGGTTGGTCTCAAAGTCCCGCTGGCTCTTGGCCAGGGATTCCCCCATGAGGTTGAAGCGGATTTCGCCAAAGACCGAGGCGGCGTGGCCTGCCGCGGCCTCCAGGTGGAGGGCGGGCAGGTCCCGGTTGTTCGCCTGGATGTACTCCAGCAGCTCGGATTTTCCGCAGCCGGTCTGGCCGGAGAGGGGGTAGAGGGTGATCTCCTGTTCGTAGAGCATGGTGTGCACCTCTTTTCGGAAGGCCTTCTGGCCCCCGTTGAGGCGTACGGCGTCGATGCCGTTTTTGTTGAGCATGCTGGTGGTGTAGCGGCTTCGTCCCCCGCCGCGCCAGCAGTAGAGAATCACCGGGCCGCCCTGGGCCAGCTTCCGGACCTTTTCGAGGTAGGCCTCCTCTTTCTGTTTGGCCAGGTACCAGGCATAGGAGAGGGCCAGGTCCTTGTCGTGGCGCTTGTAGATGAGCCCAACCTGATGGCGTTCCGTGTTGGTGAGGATGGGGATGTTCACGGCAAAGGGGAGGCGCTCCCGTTCAAACTCCGCCTCGGATCGCACGTCGATGAGGGTGTACGGCCCTTTTTTCCCATGGGCGAAATCGGTGAGGATCTCCGTAAATCCGTCCTGGGGCATCACCCGTTCAATGGCGGCGATGTCCTTGAAGTGAACGTGGGGAAGATCCAAGGGGAGCACCTGCTTGAGCAGTGCGTCGAGCTCCTCCTTCTGGTCGTGGTTGTCGGTGTCGCTATGGGTCATGGGGGGTATCCCTTTTGTCTTCGGTTGTATGGGTGACGGATGTCACCGCAAAACGAATCAAGGGGTGGGTGACGTTGCGATGGCTTCCTTATGTTTTTTTGTGCCCGCTTCTTATCAGAAAGAGGCCGGGGGATGCCACCTGAAAAAAAACGGCCTCCCCAGATGCCGGGGTCAGAGGGTCTGCCGCACCTCGTCCCAGAAGGCCAGGGCATGTTCCGGCAGGGTGGTGACGGGACGCCCCGTTGCCAGGGCGCTGTGGTAGACCTTGGCGATTTTTTCCAGGAATTCTGCGTTTCTCAGGGCCTGTTTAAGGGTCCCCCCTAAGTTTAAGGCGCCGTGGTTCTGCATGATAAAGCAGGCGCACCCGTTGGTGACGGCATTGCCCACCTGGGCGGCTAGGGCGTCGGTACCGCTGATGGCGTAAGGGATCACCGCCACCTGGTTGCCGATGTGCATGGTGATCTCGTCAAAGAGGGGCGGGATGGGGGTGTTGAGTACCGAGAAGATGCTGGCGTGGAACTGGTGGGTATGGGCCACGGCACCTACGTCGGGGCGCTTTTCATAGATGGCGGCGTGCATGCCCGCTTCGATGGAGGGCTTCAGATCTCCTTCAATCCGGTTGAGGTCGAAGTCCAGAAGGCAGATGTCCTCGGCGGAGAGCTCGTTGTAGGGCACCGACGAGGGGGTGACGGCAAAACGGTTCTCGCCGGGGACCCGTGCGGAGACGTTGCCCCCTGAGCTGAGATGGGCGCCGAAGTAGTCGTTTTTCGAAAGCCAGAGGGCGGAATCCAGAACCTTCTGCCTGATGTCGAGGGTCGAGTCCATTTTATGGTGATGCTCCTTGGCGCCACCCCGACGATGCCGGGATACGCTTGTGTTTATCTGGGGCGCAGTATGCGGCGTGAAACACATCAGCTTATGCCTCCGGCGGCCCTGCCGGGGGCTAAACTTTTGCCTGATTAATAAAAAACGTGTTTAACAAACAGGCCTAAAAAAACTGCTTGAATGCATTTCGCTTTAAAGGCGGATGTGCTTTGACCGGCGAGGGCCGGGGGGCAAAGCGCATCCGCAACCTGCTTTCAAGGTGGCATACCTTGCCGCCGGAGGCTGTTTTTTTGTGCTGAATCGTTGCAAAACATTTTAGTATAGGCCCCTGGCATGGCACCGTAAAGAAGATTGTTGTGCGGGCTTGTCTCTGCAGGCGGAATACGGTAAAAGTGGGGAATTTCTTTAAAATATCGATTTTATCGCAATAGGGCGGTCATCGTATCGCCCGGGGAGTGTCGTTATGTTCGGATGGTGCGGTACCGTGCTTCGTGTGGACCTGACCCATGGGACCCTGGAAAAAAAAGAGCTGGACCCCGGGGTGGCCAAGGCGTTTCTGGGCGGCCGCGGGCTCAACGCAAAGACCCTGTTTGACGAGGTGGGACCCGGCGTGGACCCTCTGGGGCCGGAAAACCTCCTCTGCTTTGCCACGGGGACCCTTACGGCAACGACCATGGGGCTCTCCAGCCGTCTCCACGTCAGCACCCTTTCACCCTACAGCGGGATCATGGGGGACGGCAACGTCGGAGGCTCCATGGCCAACGTCATGAAGCGTGCCGGGTACGACCAGATCGTGGTGAAGGGCGCTTCCGAGGCCCCTGTCTATATGCTCATCGAAGACGAAAAGGTCTCCCTCCATGACGCAGGGGATCTCTGGGGCCTGGACACCTGGGCCACCACCGACATGCTGGTGGAACGCCACGGCAAGGGCGTGTGCGTGGCCTGCATCGGCCAGGCCGGAGAGAACCTGGTGCGTCTGGCCTCCACCATGGTGGACAAGTACGCCTCGGCCTCCCGGGGCAGCGGGGCGGTCTGGGGATCCAAAAACCTGAAAGCCATTGTGCTGAGAGGCACCGGGCGCCCTGAGCTTTTCGACCGGGCCGGTTTTCTGGCCCTGTCCAAGGAAGACAAGCGGTTCATGGCAGAAGACCGGGTGCAAAAAGAGGTGGCATCCGTCTACGGCTCCCACTACGGCATCACCCACTGGTACCCCGGGTACCGGAACTTTGAAAAGGAGCTTCCCCCCGAGGAGGTACCGGCCCAGATTCGGCACGACGCGTGGAAAGAGTACGAGATAGACCGCGTGGGTTGCCAGAGTTGCCACATCAAGTGCAAAAATATCTATAAAATTCCCAAGGGAGAGCGAAAAGGGGAGGTGGGGGAAGGTCTGGAATACGAGGCCGTCTACTGCCTCGGCACCAACTGCGGGGTGGAAGACCCTGTTGCCATCATGGAGATGGAGAATCTCTGCGACGCCTACGGGGTGGACGTCATCGCCATCGGCAACACCATCGCCCTGGCCAAGGACCTCTACAACCGGGGCATCATCGACGACCAGGTCACCTGCGGCCTGGATCTCTCCTGGGAGAACGCAGAAGACCAGGTGGAGCTGGTCCATAAGACCGTCATGAGGGAAGGTTTCGGTAACCTCATCGCCGAAGGTATGTACTCTCTGGCCAAGATCATCGGAAACGGGGCCATGGATTACTGCTACCACACCAAAGGTCTGGGACGCGGGGTCTATCCCGCAGGCCTGTTTACCCTGGCCCACGCCATTGCCACCCGCGGAGCGGATCACCTGCGCGGCCGAAGCTGGTCCTGTGGGGAGAACTCCGATGAAGACGTGCTCAAGGACCTCATGGCCAAAGGGATCATCACCGACGATCCCGTACACTCCATGATCCACGGGGAGCGGGTGACGACCCTTGCCGATACCATCGGCCGCTGCAAAGGGGCCGTCAACACCTGGACCTGCGCCTTGCCCCTCATCTGGAAAGGGTCCCTTTTTGACGGATTGGCCGACATGCTCACCAAGGCCACGGGCATCCCCTACACCGGTACCATGGTGGAGGAGGTCTCCGACCGCATCGGGGCCGTGGAACGGGCCTTTAACGCCCGCCAGGGCATCACCATCAACGATGACATGCTGCCCCAGCGCCCCGATTTCAAACAGACCCCCGAAGGGGCCAAGGAGCGGGAAGCCCACATGGCCCTGGTCCGGTCCTGGTACGAAGAGAACGGCTACGCCCCGGAAACCGGGCTGCCCACGGCCGAGACCTGCCGTCGCCTGGGCATTGGCGACGTGGCTGATACCCTGGCCGGTGAGGGTCCCTACAGCACCTGGGACGGCCCCCTCTTGATGGACCTGGACGCATACCCCAAGGGTGGAAAGCGGGTTTAGAGAGCGCGACGGGCGATCTGGAACACCTGATTAAAAGAAGCCTTCTATGGTTAAAGTTGGGTAGAAAAAGTTTGCCTCCGGCGGCGAGGTGAGCCATCTTGAAAGCTGGTTGCGGATGTGACCCAGGCTGGACGGAATCTGTTTAAAAAAAACTGTTTATTAAACTTTTTAAAAGTTTAGCCCCCGGCAGGGCCGCCGGAGGCATCGCTTTTGTGCCTTGTATTTTTGCGCCGCCCTTTACAGCAGCCGTTTGTCGTCGGGGATGTCGCAGGTGGTGTTGGCGTTGCATTGGGAGCATCCGCCACTGCACCCGCTCTTTTTCCCGGTGAAGGTGTGGTAGAGGGACCGCACAAAAAAGAAAAAAGCGGCGGCCACCACCAGGATGACGATGAGTGTGTCGAGCATGGAATCGACCTCTTATTTATGAGGTGTTGCGATACATGGGCGGATAAGCCCGGGGGCGGGGGCCGCCCCTTTGCACCCCCTGCGGGTGCACCAGAAAGATAGGGCGTGCGCGGGGGGGTGTCAATGCAAAAAGTTAGGCTCACCGAAAAGTATTTTGTAAAAAAAGAAGAGTTCCTGATTGTCCAGGTAGGTTGTTTTTATGTTTAACAGACTGAAATAATATCTTTATCTACGCCTCTGTCTTCGTGACGAGGTATCGTTGAAGGTCTGAAATCGTTGAAAAAAAGAGTTGCATGGGGTGAGACGGTGTGCTATCAACCCCATAAAAACTTTGGCTTGCCAAAAAGAAGGCTTCCCGAAGGACACCGTGAGGCCATCGTTCCCCGAAGGCACCTCCCCGCAGACAAGATGCGGCAGGCAAGCAGGTCGGGGGCGCCTGTTCCGGCAGTTGGATCAGGCAGCGGCGGCGTGGGGCATGATGTCCCGTTTTATCTTTTCTTAACGGCAGTGTGATGCTGGCATGAGTGAGGCAACAATGGCAGAAATGATGAGTTTGCGTAAGATGAAGGTGGATCAGAAAGGCGTGATCCGCATGGTGACCGGAGACGGAGAACTGGGCCGCAGGATTCGGGACATGGGTATCGTTCCCAACACCGAGTTCATGGTGGTGGGCAAGGCCCCCTTAAAAGACCCCGTGGCCATCCGCTTGAGGGATTTTACCCTCACCCTTCGAAACAGCGAAGCGGACTTTATTTTCGTGGATGCCCTGGAAGGGTAGCTCCGGTGGTCCGGCAAAGGCGGCCCCTTGACTTAATAAGGCCGGCCTGGACCCATGCATTGACATCTTACACAGGTAAATAGAACTGATCATGGATAAGCACTTGACGCTGGCTCTGGCCGGCAACCCGAACTCCGGGAAGACCACCATGTACAACTCCCTCACCGGCGCACGGCAGAGGGTTGGAAACTATCCGGGAATCACCGTGGAGCACCGCGAAGGCGATGCCCGCCACAACGGCCACGAACTCACCATCGTGGACCTTCCAGGAACCTATTCCCTGACCGCCTATACCCCCGAGGAGCTCGTGGCCCGGGACTATATCGTGGAGCGTCGCCCCCACGCCGTGGTGAACATCCTCGATGCCACCAGCCTGGAACGAAACCTCTACTTAAGCCTTCAGTTCATGGAACTCGGGGTTCCGGTTGTTTTGGCCCTGAACATGATGGACGCGGTGAGGAAGCAGGGCAAGGAGATCGACACGGCCCTGTTGTCCAAGCGCCTCGGCCTTCCCGTGGTGGAGACCGTTGCCCGCACCGGAGACGGCAAACATGAGCTCATGGAAGAGGCCGTCCGGTTTGCCGGTGAAAAGCAGGGTGCATGGGCGCCCCTTTCTATCTCCTATGGCCCGGATCTGGACCCGGTCATCGACGAGATGGTGGCCGTGGTGGAGAAGGCCGCTTTCCTGGCCGACCGCGCCCCGGCCCGCTGGGTGGCCATCAAGTATCTGGAGAACGACGAACAGGTGATCAAGATGGGCGAGAGAAAGGATGCGGAAACCGCAGGTATTCTCACCCAGATGGCCGATTCCGTGGCCCGGCACTGCCGCTCCACCCTGAAGATCAGCCCCGAGTCCCTTATCGCCGACTACCGGTACGGGTACATCGCAGCCCTGATGAAAGAGGGCGTGGTCCGCGCGGTGCGTCCCCAGGCTCGCCTGCAGTTCTCCGATCAGCTGGACAAGGTTTTGACCCAGCAGTTCATGGGGCCGGCCATCATGATCGGCATCCTGTACACCATTTTTTATGCCACCTTCACCCTGGGCGAGATTCCCATGGGCTGGGTGGAGGCCTTTTTTGCCTGGTTCTCGAATGTGGCCACGGCAGTCCTTCCCGAAGGCATGCTCCAGTCCCTTGTGGTGGACGGCATCATCGGCGGTGTGGGCGGAGTCCTTGGCTTTGTGCCCCTTATCATGGTCATGTTCATGATGATCGCCTTCCTTGAAGACTCCGGCTACATGGCCCGCATGGCCTACATGATGGACCGCGTCATGAGAGCCTTCGGCCTTCACGGTTCGTCCGTCATGCCCTTTATCGTCTCCGGCGGCATTGCCGGCGGCTGCGCCGTGCCCGGCGTCATGGCCACCCGGACCCTGAGGAGCCCCAAAGAGAAGCTCGCCACCGTGCTGACCGCTCCCTTCATGAGCTGCGGCGCCAAGGTGCCGGTGATTATTCTGATCGCCGCCGCTTTCTTCGAAAACTCCGCATCCGTGATGTTCTGGACGGTCCTCGGCGGATGGGCCGCAGCCCTTGTGGTGGCAAAACTCCTGCGATCCACCGTGATCAAGGGTGAGTCCACCCCCTTTGTCATGGAACTGCCCCCCTACCGCATGCCCACCCTTAAAGGGCTTCTTATCCACACCTGGGAGCGGGCCTGGTCCTACATCAAAAAGGCAGGGACCGTGATCCTCGGGATTTCCATCCTCATCTGGGCCATGATGACCTTTCCCGGCCTGCCCGAAAACGAGGTGGCACAGTACGAGGCCCAGCGCACGACGGCGGAGTCCACCCTGAGCGCCACCGCCCTTGAAGAGCGCCTCTCCGAGATCGACAACGTCGAATCCCAGCATGCCCTCAAGCACTCCGTTGCAGGCCGGATCGGCACCGGCATGGAGTCTGTCACCCAGCTCGCCGGGTTTGACTGGCGGACCAACATCGCCCTTGTGGGCGGCTTTGCCGCCAAGGAGGTCATCGTCTCCACCCTGGGCACCGCCTACTCCCTGGGCGAAGTAGACGCCGAAGAGTCCGAAGGGCTCTCCACGCGCCTGGCCGCCGACCCCACCTGGAGTGTGGCAACGGCCGTGGCCCTCCTTGTCTTTGTGATGCTCTACGCCCCCTGCTTTGTCACCGTGGTGGTCATCGCACGGGAGACCTCCTGGAAATGGGCCACCTTCAGCGTGGTTTTCAACACAGGTTTTGCCTTTGTGCTCTCGGTCATTGCCTACCAGTTCACCCGGGCCATCATGGGCGGATAAACCAGGGGCTGAGCCCTGGCGAATGCTTCGAACCCTCGTTCCTCGGGCTCCTCACATTCGCTGACGGGCTACGCCCGTGAATACCGGTCTGAGAAGCCTCACCCTAATTGACAGAATAAGAATGCCGTTGCGATTTGCCTTTACGGGTGACGCGTAACGGCATTTTTTTTTGCTGGGCGCTCTCATGCCCACACCCTTAAGGGGGGTGTGAAAGATGCCTCCGGCAGCCCTTCCGTGGGGCAACCTTTTGAAACGGTGGATAAACAGGTTTTGGAAATAGGTTCGGTTTAATCTGAATCAATGGCGACTGTGTTTTTCCCTGAGGAACGAAGGGGAAAGCGCAATTCGCAACCTGCTTTCGAGGTGGCACACCTCGCCGCCGGAGGCTGTTTTTTTCGGTGATTTTAACCATAGAAGGCAACGCTTGAAAAGGTGCCCTCTCGCCTGTAAAATGCCCCCATGAACATGAAACTCTTTGATACCCATGCCCACCTTCAGGACCCCCGTATGGCGGACACCATGGACGCCATGATGGACCGAGCCCGCAAGATCGGGGTGACCCGGATTCTTTCCTGCGGTACCCGGGAAGAGGACTGGGGGGCGCTCACGGCCCTAGCCGGGCGTCATCCCGAGATTCTTCCTGCCTACGGTGTTCACCCCTGGTTCATCGAGACCCTTTCCCCGGACTGGGTGAACGCCCTGGGTCAACGGTTGACGGAAAGTCAGGCCGCCGTGGGAGAGATCGGCCTTGATTTTGTGGTGGAAGGCCTTGACCGGGGCAAGCAGGAGGCGGTCTTCCTGGCCCAGCTCAGGCTGGCCCGATCCCTGAAACGGCCGGTTTCCATCCACTGCCGGAAGGCCTGGGGCCGCATGGTGGAGCTCTTGAAGCAGGAGGGCGGACTGCCCCACGGCGGCGCCATCCACTCCTTCTCCGGATCCGTGGAGATGGTCAGGGAGTTTGAACGCCTCGGCGTTTTTTTCTCTTTTTCCGGTTCCATCACCCGCCCCAACAACCTCAAAGCCAAAAAAGCCGCTGCCGCAGCCTCCCCGGATCGCCTCCTCATTGAAACCGACAGCCCCGATATCCTTCCGGAAAATGCCCCCGGCCCTTTGAATGAACCGGCCCATGTGATACAAGTCGTGACCACCCTGGCAACCGTACGCAAGACCACCCCTGAAAAGGTGGCCGACATAACGTGGAATAACGCGGTGGGGTTGTTTGGTTCGGGAGATTAGGGAAAGGGCAAAAAGACAGCCGCCGACGGCAAGGTGTGCCGCCTTGAAAGCTGGTTGCGGATGTGTTTTGCCCCTTGCTTGTCGCTCCGTAGCCCATTGACGTGGGGCGAATGGGGCCACATAGACACGGGCGTAGGTGGATTCATCGGGTCACATCACATCCGCTTTTAATGTAAAATTCATTCAAAAAGATTTTTTAAAACCTGTTTGTTAAACTTTTTAAAAGTTTAGCCCTCGGCAGGGCCGCCGGAGGCTGCTTTTTTATTATAAGAAGGCGATACAAAAGACATGACGACATCAAAGCGCCATGCGCGTACTGAGCAGCTCCTCGGGGAAGAGGGGCTGGAGACGTTGAAGGGAGCCCACGTGACGATATGCGGGCTGGGGGCTGTGGGCTCTTTTGCGGCGGAGGCCCTGGCACGGGCTGGGGTAGGGCACCTTTCCCTGGTGGATTACGACGTGGTGAGCGAGAGCAATATCAACCGTCAGCTCTACGCCCTCACCTCCACCGTGGGCCAGAAAAAATCGGCTGTGGCCGAGGCGAGAATCAAGGACATCAACCCCGAGTGCAAGGTCACCATCTTTGATTGCTTCATCGACGAAGAGACCACCGAGGCCATCCTCGATCGGCCTATGGACGTGGTGGTGGACGCCATCGACAGCCTCTCCTCAAAGGTCCATCTGATTTTAAATGCCAAAGAGCGCGGCATCCCCACGGTATCCAGCATGGGCGCTGCCGGAAAAATAGACGCCAACGCCATCACTTGTGGCGATCTCTCCGAGACCCAGGTCTGCGGCCTGGCCAAAAGCGTCCGGCGCAGGCTCCACAGGAAGGGGCTCTATGAGGGCGTCCGCTGTGTCTATTCCACCGAACCCTCCCGCAAAAATCCCTCCACGACAGGAGAAGAACCCTCCGACGACGGCTTCCGCGTTGCCCCCGTTCTTGGCAGCATTTCGTATCTGACGGCCATCTTCGGTCTTAAGGCTGCGGGGGAGGCCATTGGGATTATTCTTAAAAAAGAGCATGGAGAAGGGCATTGATCATCTGTCTTCAATGGTCAATATGGGGTGGGAAATACGCCTTCGGCGGCGCGGTGGGGGCACCTTGAAACCCTGTGGCAAATGCATGGAAGGGGGGATGGCGCGACCCTTATCGGGGCATTGGCGTGATGGGTGACAGGGTGCAACCGTCTTCGCAAGGAAGACGGGTTTCACCTTTCGGTGTCGTTGTTTCTGGCAAGGTGCCGAAAAATGACTGGGCTGTCGTATTCTTACGAAAAAAGCCCTCAGTCGATCTGTCAGGATCGGCTGGGGGCTTTTGTCATATGGGCGCTACAGGAAAGGGTCAAACTACAGATAAATGCCGCTGTGATTTAACCCGAGGGGCGAGGGGTAAAGCGCTGCGGCAACCCGCTTTCAAGGTGGCACACATTGCCGCCGGAGGCCTCGCTTTTTGTCTGTTTTATTTTTGCACCGACCCTAAGGCAAAGCCCCGGGCAGAGGCTTTGCCGCGTGCTTACAATTTTTCCAGGAACCTCACCAGGTGACGGTGGAATGTTTCGGTCTGGTTGAGGTAGGTGGGGTGGCCGCCTTCGGGGAGGATCACCACCTCGCTGTCTGCCAGGACGCTGTCCAGGATGTGGGCGTTTTCCACGGGGACGATGGGGTCGTTGTCGCCCCAGATGATGAGGAAGGGCAGGGAGGTGCCCTTGAGGGCTCCGGCATTTTCGGGGATGCCCAAAGGTGCCGGGGCCACCACGGCGGTGAAGTCCGAGGGGTGTTCGGAGATGACGGGCAGGGCGTATTCACCGCTGAAGGAGGGGGCCACGATGATGGGGGCGGTGGCGCCCAAGGCCTCGATGATCAGAGGGAGGACCTGCTCTTTTTCGATGTCGGCAGCCGGGGACTCGCCGTAGCCGGGGAGGTCCACGGCGATGGCGTCAAAGCCTTTGTCGGCGAGCAGATCAAGGGTACCCAGCTCTTCCCAGTTGAGGGATGAGAAACGCATTCCGTGAAGGAAGATAACGCTCTGTTTGTTCCCTTCGCCGCTTCTGCGAAGAAAGATATCGGTTTCCTGAATACGAATGGTCTGATGGTTGGGCATGGATCACATCTCCTCATGGTTCTGATTTTTAAAAAAGTCGGTGTGCCTGTGAGGCGGTTGCACTGATGATGACTCCTTAGCTGATATATCAGATATCAGAAAGTTGTGAAAGCAGACATTTTTTCCGGGGGGCGGCTGGCCGTGGCGTCGCAAGCCCCGAAGGCATAAAGGGGGGACGCTCGGAACTCTCTTTTTTAATGGAATATGTGGCGTCTGTCATCTCCGGTGTTCTCATCAAGGCATCATCTGATGGTTAAGGAAACCATGAAACCGGCGAAAAACCAAGGACAAAAAGCGAGGCCGGTTGCATCCTTTTTTGGGGGGGGGATATAGATGGCTAAGGGCGAAAGGGCTTTGTTGCCGGAGGTTTTTTCCTGTTTGGCCCAGATACGGTATGTTTTTTGTAACTATTTGGCTTAAAAAACAGCTTTCTATGGGTGGAGTGCGAAAAAAAGCCTCCGGCGGCCAGGGGATGATCTTCTGGACCCCAGGATACAAATCATTTCACCCCTCGTTCCTCGGGGTGAAATGATTTGCGAAGGCTTCTGCAAAACCCAGGTAAAACCTTTTTGTTAAACTTTACAAAAGTTTAGCCCCCGGCGGGGCCGCCGGAGGCATAAGCTGAATAGTGACTATTTTTTAACCCCAAGACGAGAAATTGGCGGTCGTATGGATGGGTACAGGGTTCCGGTGGGACGACACCGGGTGGAAGAGAAGATCGGGGGGAGCCTGTTTATCGCCACGGCCGACAGGGTCTCGTCCGCGGAGGAGGCCAAGGCCTTTGTGGAGGCGATGAAGCGGGAGTTCCGTGACGCCACCCATAACTGCCACGCCTTTGTGGCCGGCCCCCCGGGGGCGTCGGCCTCGGGCATGGGGGATGACGGCGAGCCCCGGGGCACGGCCGGGCCGCCCATGCATCAGGTGTTGACCCATTGCGGCATCGGTGAGATCGCCGTGGTGGTGACCCGGTATTTCGGGGGCACCAAACTGGGCACGGGCGGCCTTGTACGGGCTTACGGCGGCATGGTCAAGCGGTGCCTGGAGGCCTTGCCGTCCCGCTTTTTCGCCACCTCCGAGCCCCTGGCCCTGACCGTGGCTTACGGGGATCTGGCCGCGATGAAGCACGAGGTGGCGGCCCACGACGGGGAGGTGCTCTCAGAGGTGTTTACCGAGGTGGTGGGGCTTTCGGTGAGACTTCCCGAGGCGTTAAAAGACGCGTTTCTGGATCGTGTGTCGCGCATGGCAACGGTGATGGAGGGGTAGATGGCGGTGGATGATTACATTCGGGGCATGACCGGTCACCCTGCGTTTTCGCAGCAGGTTGCCGCCCACAAGGTGATCCCGGGACGCGAGGCCTCCCTCGGGGAGCTGGACCCGCCGTTGCCCGCCGCCCTTGAAACCGCGGTGAAGGGGCTGGGAGTGGACCGGTTGTACAGCCATCAGGTGGAAGCCATCCAGGCGATCCGGCGGGGTGAGCACACCGTGGTGGCAACCCCCACGGCCAGCGGCAAGAGCCTGATCTATAACCTTCCGGTGATGGAGGCGGTGCTGGAGGAGCCCGGTACCCACGCCCTTTATCTCTTTCCTTTAAAGGCCCTGGCCCAGGACCAGCTCAGGGCCCTTGAGCGACTCACCGGTGCGGTGTTTGCGGCGGACCCGGTGACGGCGGCCATCTATGACGGGGACACCCCGCCCCACGCACGCAAGAAGATCCGCACCCGACCGCCCCACATCCTCATGACCAACCCGGAGATGCTGCATCTCTCCATCCTTCCCTACCATGCTTCCTGGGCAACATTCCTGCGGGGGCTCCGCTTTGTGGTGGTGGATGAGGTCCATACCTTAAAAGGGGTGATGGGTTCCCACATGGCCTGGGTGTTCCGGCGTCTTAAGCGGATTTGCCGGTACTACGGCTCGGACCCGTGTTTTGTGTTCTCCTCGGCCACCATCGGCAACCCGGCGGAGCACGCTTCCCGGCTGGCCGACGTGGAGGTGTCGGCCATTACGCGCAGCGGGTCCCCTGCCTCCACCAAGCACTTCATCCTTCTGAACACCCCGGAAGGAGCCTCCCAGGCGGCCATCAAGCTGATCCATTCGGCCATGCACCGGGAGCTTCGCACCATTGTTTACTGCCAGTCCCGGAAGATGACAGAGCTCATTGCCATGTGGGCGGCCTCCAAAAAGGCGGCCTTCGGGGAGAAGATCACGGCCTACCGGTCCGGGTTTCTACCGGAGGAGCGCCGGGAGATCGAGCGGAAGATGGCCGACGGGGAGCTCCTGACAGTGGTCTCCACCAGTGCCCTGGAGCTGGGCATCGACATCGGCGGCCTGGACCTCTGCATCCTTGTTGGTTATCCGGGAAGCATCATGGCCACCTGGCAGCGGGCCGGGCGCGTGGGGCGGAGCGGTCGCGACTCCCTGGTGGTGCTCATCGCCCAGGAGGACGCCCTGGACCAGTACATGATGACCCATCCGGACCTGTTCTTCTCCATGGATCCGGAAAAGGCGGTGGTGAACCCGGCCAACGAGGTGCTCATGGCCAAGCACCTGGACTGTGCTGCCGCCGAGCTTCCCCTGCGGCGCGGCGAACCGCTGTGCTGCCAGGAGGCCGTTGCCGACAAGCTTTCCCGCATGGAGGCCTACGGCTCGATCCTTGCCAGCGCGGACGGGGAGCTTCTTTTTTCTCACCGGAAGTTTCCCCAGCGGTCGGTAGCCCTGCGGGGCACGGGGGATACCTTTGATATTGTCGAGGCGGAGAGCCGGGAGCTCATCGGCAGCGTGGACGGCCATCGGGCCGTGAGGGAGACCTATCCCGGGGCGGTGTATATCCACCGGGGGGATTCCTACGTGGTGACGGAGCTGGACCTGGACAAGCGCACGGCCGTAGCCGCAAAGCAGCGCGTTCACTATTTCACCCGCATCCGTAGCCACAAGGCTACGGAGATCCTTGAGGTGAGCCACCGCAAGCCCATGGGCAATGCGTGGGTGGGGGTGGGCAAGCTTAAAGTCACCGAGACCATCACCGGCTACGAAAAACGGCTGGTCAAGGGGCAGCGTCTCCTTACGGTGATTCCCTTGGACCTGCCCCCCCAGGTGTTCGAGACCGAGGGACTCTGGCTGGAGGTTCCCGAGGCGGTGCGGGTGGCCATGGAGAAAGAGCAGCGCCATTTCATGGGGGGGATCCATGCCGTGGAGCATGCCGCCATCGGGATTCTGCCCCTGTTTGCCATGGCGGACAGAAACGACATCGGGGGGATCTCCATTCCCCATCATCCTCAGCTTGGAAAAGGCGCGGTCTTTATCTACGACGGCTTCCCCGGGGGCATCGGGATCTGCAGCGGGGTGTTCGGCCAGGCCGAGGCCCTCTTCGACAGGACCCTGTCGGTGATCCGGGACTGCCCCTGTGAGACCGGCTGCCCGGCGTGTGTCCACTCCCCCAAATGCGGATCCGGGAACCGGCCCATCGACAAGGAGGCCTCCCGGGTGCTCCTTGAAAAACTGAAAACACCCCTGGACGAGGTCCTTCTCGCCGGAGAGCCTGTCCCTCGGTTTCCTGTGACCCAGAAGGAGAGGGGGGATGAGAAACCCCCGGCGCCGGGGCGGTTTGCCGTGTTGGATGTGGAAACCAGACGGTCGGCCGAAGAGGTTGGCGGCTGGGGGCGCGCCCGGTTCATGGGGGTGAGCGTTGCCGTGCTCTACGATTCCAAAACCGATGCCTTCACCACCTGGACCGAGGACCGGATCCCCGAGATGGCCCGGCTCTTAAAGGAGATGGACCTGGTGGTGGGGTTCAACATCCGGCGGTTTGACTACGAGGTTCTCTCCGGGGTGTGCGGTGTCGATTTTTACAGCTTTCCCACCCTGGACATGCTTGAGGAGGTGCACAAGCGGCTCGGTTATCGCCTCTCCCTGGACCATCTCTCCTGCCACACCCTGGGGGCTGAAAAGAGCGCCGACGGCCTGGCTGCCCTTGCCTGGTGGAAGGAGGGGCGCATGGACCTCATCGCATCCTACTGCGAAAAAGACGTGGCCCTGACTCGCGATCTCTACCTTTATGGTCGCGACAAGGGGTACCTCCTCTTTCAGAACAAATCGCGTACCCTGGTGCGCCTTCCCGTGGTCTGGTAAGGCAATCGTCGGAAATGCAAACAAATTGACGCCGCCGCGTGCCTGCGTGTATACTGACTCAACACGCACAACACCCCAACCTTGTTTCCCATACACCTTACTTCGGTGCGTGCTGGATCTTTCCTCCTGTTTTTGCCTTCAGGGGCACGGAAACCGCGAACCCATGATCCCGTGAGACGACACCCGTCATGCGGCGTCTCCGATGGCTTTCCCGTCCCTATCGTCACCCACCGGACGGCTGTGTGCCCTCCGCGAAAAAAACGGTCACCCGTAAGATGGCACACCATGGTGTGACCCCCCTCAGCCACATGGCGTTACGATGATGGGCCGAGGGGTGTTTTTAAGCGGTGGTTTCGTTTGCGGCCTGTCCCCTTCACCAAAAATCCCCTGCGCCGGAGTTTCATTTCCCATGAAGTTATGGCGTTACATTTTTTACTGGGCCCTTCTGGTGGCCGCGCTGTCGGTGATCCTCTGGTTTGGCGTGTATTTTCTAAAGGGAGAAATGCGTCACAAGGAGCGTTTGGCCAAGCTTCGGGGGTACCGCACGGAGCTCGGGGAGATGATCGGCCATCGCTGGAAGGTCCTTGAGAGCCTGAGCACCGAGCCCATGGTGCTGGGCGCGCTCTCCGGCGCTCACAGTGAGGAGGTGGAGCGGCTGTTCGATATGCTGGCCAATGCCGAGCACGTGGCCATCGTCTACCTGTTGAACAACGAAGGGCTTACCGTGGCCAGCTCTGAATACGATGACGGGAAACGCCTGACAGGCGTCAATTATCGTTTTCGTCCGTACTTCAAATACGCCATGACCGGGCGGCGCATGGTGCTTCCCGCCGTGGGGGTAACCACCTTTCGGCGGGGGATTTATATGTCCATCCCTGTCTGGGGCCGGGGCATGGATCCGGTGGGTGTTCTCGTGTTCAAGCTGTCCATGGACCCGGTGGATGCTCTGTTTCAACGGGCGTCGAACCCTGTGGTGCTCATGGACTCCTTTGGGGTGGTGTTTGCCGGAAACACCCCGGAGTGGTTTTACCATGTCGCCGGGGACCTTTCGGACGTTGAAACCGCAGGGGTTGACCTGAAACGGCAGTTCGGCGGGCGCCCCCTGAAGCCCCTCGGGTGGGATGCGGGGGCCAGGGAGGTGTCGGTGGAGGGCTCTTTGCATGAGGTCGTGAGCGAGAAGATGCCTTCCGTGCGGTGGACGGTGGTGGGGCTTTTTTCCGGGGATCTCTACCCGGCCCTTCCGCCGGGGCAGCTGATGATTACCCGGGTGGGGTACCTGGCCGGTCTGTTGTTGATCACCATGGTGATCAGCCTCTGGGCCACGGTGAGCAGGCGGCAGCAGGCGGAACTGATTTTAATCAAGCATCGGGAGACCCTTGAGGGTGTGGT
This sequence comes from Desulfoluna spongiiphila, assembly GCF_900101345.1. GTDB lineage: Bacteria > Desulfobacterota > Desulfobacteria > Desulfobacterales > Desulfolunaceae > Desulfoluna > Desulfoluna spongiiphila. The sequence continues at coordinate 92,346 of NZ_FMUX01000014.1, forward strand.
GAACAGGCGTACCCTTCAACTTGAGGTGGTCAACGATACCCTGGTGCGGGAGCTGGAGGAAAAACGGTTTGCCGAGAAGCGGCTCCGGGAGAACGAGACCTCGTTCAAGCGAGCCAACCGCATCGCCGGGCTGGGAAGCTGGGAGTGGTACCTGGCAGAGGACAGGCTCCTTCTCTCCGATGTGATGATGGCCATTTACGACGACGGCGAAGGCGAGAGCGTGGAGGGACGGTTTGAGGAGGTGATACACCGCATGGTGCACCCGGAGGACACGGACATGGTCGTCCGGGCGGGTCGAGAGATGGCTGCGACGGGCAAGGGAGAACCCCTTGAATACCGCATTGTCCGGGGCAACGGGGATATCCGGTGGATCCGGGCCGAGGTGCCTGAGGTCAAGGAGTTCCGCAGGTCGGGGGAGGTGATCTCCCTCATCGGCACGGTGCAGGACATCACGGATCGCAAGCTCAACGAGAATTCGCTCCTGCGTTTCAAGGCGGCCATGGAGCAGTCCGTGGACGGCATCGCCGTGGCCGATCTGGCCGGGGTGGTGGAGTTCGTGAACCCCTCCTGGGCCAAGATGCACGGGTATCGTGCCGAAGAGCTGGTGGGGGTGAACCTTTCGTCCTTCCACACCCGGGACCAGGTGGAGGGGCCGCTCCGGGATTTTTTGAGGAAGGTGACCCGGTACGGCAGCTGCGAAGGGGAAATTGACCACGTGGCCCGAAACGGGCGGGAGTTTCCCACCTGGATGAGCTCGTCCCTTATGGCAGACCACGAGGGCAACCCCATCGGCATTGTCTGGATCTGCCGGGAGATCAGCACCCAGAAACATGCCGAGGCCATTTTAAAACGGGCCAAAGAGGAGGCCGAAGCCGCCACTCGGGCCAAAAGCGCTTTTCTGGCCAACATGAGCCATGAGATCCGCACCCCCATGAACGGGGTCATCGGCATGATCGATATCCTCCTGGATACCGGGCTCACCGCAGAGCAGAAGGAGTACGCGGAGTCGGTGAAGTCCAGCGCCGATGCCCTTTTGATCCTGATCAACGATATCCTTGATTTCTCCAAGATCGAGGCGGGGAAGCTGGACATCGAGGCCATTGATTTCAACCTGCGAAACGTCGTGGAGCCCCTCAGCGATGTCATGGCCATCAAGGCCGCAGAAAAGCACATCGCCTTCGGCTGCCTGATCCAGGACAACGTCCCGGTGCATTTGAACGGGGATCCGGTGCGGCTGCGCCAGATCCTGACCAACCTGGCCGGAAACGCCGTTAAGTTTGTGGAGGCGGGCAGCGTGATGATCCGGGTGGCCCTGAAAGAGGCCATGGACAGCCGGGTGAGGCTCTTTTTTGAGGTGGTGGACACGGGCATCGGGATCCAGGAGGAGGCCCGGGCGCGGATTTTCGATTCTTTTTCTCAAGGGGATGTCTCCACCACGCGGAGGTACGGGGGCACAGGGCTGGGGCTCTCCATTTCCCAGCAGCTTACCCGCCTGATGAATGGCAATATCGGGGTGGAGAGCCAGCCGGGCCAGGGGACCATCTTCTGGTTTACCGCGGAGTTCGACACCCAGCCAGAGGCCCGGGAGGAGTGGGTTCACAAAAGCGATGCCCTTGAAAACGTGCATCTTCTCATCGTGGACGACAATTCCGTGAACCGGTGGGTGTTTCGAGAGTACGCGCGGTCCTGGGGCTGCCGGGTCGCCGAAGCCGAGTCCGGGGAGGCGGCCATGCAGATGGCGGAAGAGGCTTTGAAAGATGGTGAGCCTTTTGATGTGGCCATCATCGACATGCAGATGCCGGGCATGGACGGGGAGTCTCTGGGGCGCTGTTTCAAGGAGCGGGAGACCACAAAGGATATTCCCCTTTTGATGGCCACCTCCATCGGCCAGAAGGGGGACGCCGAACACATGAAAGAGGTGGGGTTTGCCGCCTGCCTGACCAAGCCGGTGAGGAAAAACGATTTGAGTGAGCGGTTGATCCAGGTGCTGGACCGAGGGGCGTCTGGGGCCGTAATCCCAGGGCCGGCAGAGGTGGAACGCAAGGGCCGGGGGGACTCCATGGCGCCGGTGCCGGCGCTTCCCGCCATGCACGTACTGCTGGCCGAGGACAACCTCATGAATCAGCGCGTGGCCGTCAGCATGCTGCAGAAGCTGGGGCATACGGTCAAGGTGGTGAGCAACGGCCTGGAGGCGGTGGACGCCTTTGGCAGTGAAGCCTTTGACCTGGTCCTGATGGATGGGCAGATGCCGGTCATGGACGGCCTGGAGGCGACCCTTGCCATTCGGCGGATGGAGCAGGATGCCCAGGAGAGCCCGGAGGAGAAAGGGGGGGCTGTTCCCATTGTCGCGGTGACGGCCAACGCCATGACCGGGGATCGGGAGCGGTTCCTGGGGGCGGGCATGGATGAGTACATCACCAAGCCTATCAAGAAAAAAGAGCTGGAAGAGGTGATCGGCCGTGTGATGGGGCAGCGGGCATAGCCATGATGCCGCGAGGCAGGGGGACGTGTGTGTGGAAGAAAACGGTGTAAACTCTTTGGATGATCCCGGTCGGGCGGAGCCTGCCCCGGCCCGGGAGGAACTGGATGCCGCCCTGGCCCTGGCCCGGGCCATCCTTCCCCGGGATCCCGTCACCCGGGGGCACAGCCTGCGCGTGATGGATTATGCCCTGGCGCTGGCCCGGCGGGTGAAGCTGCCCCGCATCGTGTTTCCCCATCTGGTGTTCGGCAGCCTGCTCCATGATTGCGGAAAGGGCGGGGTATCCGATCATATCCTTCAAAAACCCGGGCCCCTGACCCCTTCCCAGATGCGGTTGATGGGCCTTCACTCCGAACGGGGCCATACCATCACCCGGTGCGTCGGCCCCCTGGAGACCGCCTCGCTGTTTATCCGGCAGCACCATGAGCGCTGGGACGGGCACGGGTATCCCGACGGCCTCCGCGAAGAGGAGATCCATGTCTGCTCGCGGATCATCACCCTGGTGGATGTGTTTGATGCCCTGACCTCCCATCGCCCCTATCGAAAACGGATGCCGGTCCAGGCGGCCATGGGGGTTATGCGAAGCGGCCGGGGGAGCCGTTTCGACCCGGAGCTCACCGACACCTTCCTGGCCATGATCCGGGAGAAAATGGTGAACGTCCGCCAGGGCCGGGCCACTTTTTTCCGCCCCTGGTTTACCCCCGCCCTGGTGGCCGCCGAGGCCTCATCTTCCCTTCGCCATGCCCTGGCGCGAAGCCTTGGCCCCTGTCCGGTTCAATTGACGGTGGTGGCCTCCGGTGAGGAGGTGTTCAACCAGGTAGAGACCGGTCCCGTTGAGATGATCCTGGTGGGGGAGGCCCTTTCGGACATGACCGGGGCCGAGTGCCTGTGGCTCAGCCGGGAGTTGGCACCCCGGTCTGTGCGGTTGATGCTCTGTCCGTTTAACCGCCTGGAGGTGCTGGTGGCTCATCGGGAGCAGGCGGGTATCTATCGTTTTGTGGTGGTGCCGTGGCAGGAGCGGGCGTTCAGGGAGCTGGTGGAGGAGGCCCTGGTGTGGCGGCAGATCTATGGGGCGGTGAAGGGGGAGTGAGACTGTGGGGAGCGGATGGATTGGCCTGGGGATGCCGCGGCCCCGTATGGGCACGGGCATCCCTTTTGTCTGTCAGGCGATTTCAAACAGGGGGGTGGAGAGGTAGCGCTCCCCGGTGCTGGGAAGGATCACCACCATGCGCTTTCCCTTGGACTCCGGGCGCCGGGCCACGGCAAGGGCGGCATGGACGGCGGCACCGGATGAAATGCCGCTGAGGAGCCCTTCCTGCTTGGCCAGGAGCCGCGCCGTGGTAAAGGCCTCCTCCGAGGGGACGGTGACCACCTCGTCCACCACGGACATGTCCAGGGCGCCGGGCACGAACCCTGCGCCGATGCCCTGGATTTTGTGTGGGGCCGGCGTGCCCCCGGAGAGAATGGGGGACTCGGCGGGTTCCACGGCAATGGCTTTGAAGTCGGGGTTGACGCGTTTTAATACCTGGCTGATGCCGGAGATGGTTCCCCCGGTGCCCACCCCGGCCACGACCAGATCCACCTCGCCGTTCATGGCATTGAGGATCTCCGGTGCCGTTGTTTTCCGGTGGATCTCCTGGTTGGCGGGGTTTTCAAACTGGTTGGGCAAAAAGGCGTTGCCGCTTTTTTCCACCAGGTCCATGGCCGCGTCGATGGACCCTTTCATGCCCTGGTCCCCGGGTGTGAGGATCAGTTTTGCCCCGAAGTGGGTGAGGAGCTTGCGCCTCTCCACGCTCATGGTCTCCGGCATGGTGAGGCAGAGACGCAGGCCGCGACGGGCACAGAGCATGGCCAGGGCGATGCCCGTGTTGCCGCTGGTGGGCTCCACAATGAGGGTCTCATCGTTGATGCGTCCGTCCCGGATCCCGGCCTCTATCATGGCAAAGCCCAGACGGTCCTTGACGCTTCCTCCGGGGTTGAAAAACTCCAGCTTGGCGTAGATCTCCACGGGCAGCCCTTCGGCCAGGCGGTTGAGGCGGACCAGGGGGGTCCTGCCGATGGATTGGTCTACGGTGTCGTATCTAAACATGGACGGTCTCCTTGTGGTTGGATGTGGCGGGTGTCGGCGGGCGTCAGGGACGAAAGCTGCATACGTTGATCTGAATCAAAGGCCGGCGCAAAAAGAAACCATACAAAAGCAGCCTCCGGCGGGTCGCTTTTCGAAAAAAGCTCCGCAAAAACTTTCCGGTTGCCACAGCGTCTCCCAGCCCCCAGGGCGTGGGGAGAGGCTGTGGCAAATCAGGCATATCGGCAGCATTGGGCCAGCCGGCATTGATTTTAAAACCTGTTTGTCAAACTTTTCAAAAGTTTGGCCCCCGGCAGGGCCGCCGGAGGCATGTTTTGCCCACGTTATTGAGCGTTTATTCGTTACTTTGTTTTTGACCCGTTGGAGTCCATGTAGATGAGCTCCGGGGTTTCGATAAAGACCTTGGTGTCCGGGGGCACCGAGGCGGTGAGCCAGACGTTGCCGCCGATGGTGCAGTTTTTCCCGATGGTGGTCTTGCCGCCCAGGATCGTGGCACCGGAGTAGATGATGGCGTTGTCTTCGATGGTGGGGTGGCGCTTTTTGCCCTTGAGGTGCTCGCCGGCACCCGGGGGCAGAGAGAGGGCGCCCAGGGTGACGCCCTGGTAGATGCGCACGTTTTCCCCCACGAGGGTGGTCTCTCCGATGACCACGCCGGTGCCGTGGTCGATGGCAAACCGTTGTCCGATCTGGGCCCCGGGGTGGATGTCGATGCCGGTGGCGCTGTGGGCGATCTCGGTCATGATGCGTGGCAGGATGGGCACCCCGAGCTCGTAGAGCTTGTGGGCCATGCGGTAGACGCTGATGGCGTAAACCCCGGGGTAGCTGAAGATGATCTCGTCCACACTGTGGGCGGCGGGGTCGCCGTCCCGGGTGGCCCGGACGTCTTCGGCCAGGGTGCGCTTGATGTCGGGGATGGCCCGGAAAAATTCGAGGACCGCCTCGTGGCCCTCGCTGGCGCAGGAGGTGCAGGACTTGTTGTAGCGGTAGCAGTCGTGCCTGAAGGAGAGCACCACCTGCTCGGTGAGCAGGTCATAAAGGGTGGTGGTGAGCTGCCCGATGCGGTACGTCAGGTTCAAGGGATCGATCTTTTTTCCGGCAAAGTAGCCGGGGAAGAGCACCTGCATGCCGATCTTGATGATCCTCTTGGCGTCGTGCCGGGAGGGGATGGGCTCGTAGCCCACGTGCATGAAGCAGTCTGGCTCGTTGCAGCTGTCGATGATCCGGCGGGTGATGTCGGGCATCAGCTGGCGAAATCGGGCGATGGACTCGTTTTCGGAACGGCAGCGGTCTGCCTCCCGGGGGTATAATGGATTCATGGGACTGGTATGCTCCGATAAAGGTTCGTTTGAAGTATTGGTGGGGTCAAGCGGCACTCATACCTGCCCGGCCTTGATTGACGTACATACCACATTGTGGTAGCTTGGGGCAACGTTGCTCGACACCAATTTTATCGGAGAATCCATGGACAGTAAAGAGTTCGCAGCCATTCGCGGTCGGCTGGACAAAACCCAGAAAGAGATGGCGGAGCTGCTGGGCCTGTCGGTGAAGGCGGTCCACAGCTATGAGCAGGGGTGGCGATCCGTCCCCGCCCATGTGGAGAAGCAGCTTCTCTTTCTGCTGGCCCGGAGGCGGGGGCGAAGCGCCTCTCCCTGCTGGACGGTGAAGGGGTGCGATCCCGCACGGAAAAGGAGGTGTCCTGCCTGGGAATTCCAGGCAGGGGACATGTGCTGGTTTCTTTCGGGAACCTCCTGCGACACCCAGGGGGCCATCTCCTGGGAAGAGAAGATGAAGCAGTGCCGAAGCTGCCCTGTACTGAACTACACAACCCTCCTCGGATTGAGAGAACACCATGACCGACATCTCGAAACGGAAGTTTGCCACCCGCGTGATCCATAGCGGGCAGGAGACACACGCCTGGGAGGGGGCCACCCTGCCCCCTGTCTATCAAAGCGCTTCCCACAGACACCCTACGGCGGAGAGCCTCTCCGATGCTTTTTCAGGCAAGGGGGGACATATCTACGGCCGCCTCTCCAACCCCACAAACGACGCCCTCGAAACCAAACTCAGCGACCTTGAGCAGGGACAGGGGGCCCTTGTCATGGCCTCGGGCATGGCTGCCGTGAGCAACACCTGCATGGCCCTGTTGCGGGCCGGCGACGAGTTTGTGGCCGGCCGTTCGCTTTTCATGTCCACCTGGCTTCTGTTTACCCGCATCTTAAAAAAATACAACATCACCGCCCGCCTGGCCGACCCCACGGACCTGGGCGCCATGGAAGCCGCCATCACGGAGAAGACCCGTTTTCTCTACATCGAGAGCATTGGCAATCCGGCCATGGACGTGCCGGATATTGAAAAAACGGCGGCCCTGGCCCATGCCTACGGGCTCCCCTTGGTGGTGGACAACACCCTGGGCACACCGTTTCTGGTTCGGCCCCTGGAGCTGGGCGCCGACGCCGTGGTGCACTCCACCACCAAGTACATCAGCGGCCACGGCAACGCCACGGGCGGGGTGGTGGTGGACGGCGGCACCTTTGACTGGGGGACCGAAAAATTCGCCGATTTTGCTCCCTTTGTGGAAAAGAGAGGAAACCTGGCGCTCCTGGATCGCATCTGGCGGGAGCACCACATCAACCACGGCACCACCCAGGCCCCCATGAACAGCTACCTTACCATGGTGGGGCTGGACACCCTGGCCCTTCGCATGGAGCGGCACCTTGATAACGCCCTGGCCGTGGCCCGGTTTTTAGAGACTCACCCCAAGGTCGCCTGGGTCAACTTTCCCGGCCTTCACGGCCACCCCAACCGGGATGTGGCCGAAAAGCAGTTCGGCGGCAAGGGCTTCGGCGCCATGCTCACCTTTGGCCTTGAAAACGAAACCGCCTGCCGAAAGACCATCGACAACCTCTCGCTGATCTACCACCTGGCCAACATCGGGGACTGCAAGAGCCTGATGATCCACCCCTGGTCCACCCAGTACGTCTCCTTTGAGCCCGACGAAAAAGCAGCCCTTGGGATCCGCCCCGACATGCTGCGCCTCTCCGTGGGCATCGAGGCCGTGGAAGACATCATCGCAGATCTGGATCAGGCCATCGGAGCAAGCAGGGAATAGGTTGCTACGGTTGAAAAGATGATAAAAAAACGCCTCCGGCGGCCAGGTGGGGGCACCTGGAAACCCTATGGCGAATGCATGGAGGCCATGGTTATGCAGGCGTTTTCGGGGCATTCGCGTGAAGGGTGACATGTGGCAACTGCCCTCGCAGGAGAGACGGGTGTCACCGGCGGAGCCTGGAAAGGCTTGCTTAAGACCTGTTTGTCAAACTTTTTAAATTTGGCCCCCGGCAGGGCCGCCGGAGGCATGCTTTTGCTTTTTTGAGACTTTAAGTGGGGGAAGAAAAAACGATGTTGCACGCAGTGACACAGGGGGCTTCAGGACAGCAGGTGCATACCCTGGATGGGCCGGTGACCCTTGAAAACGGGGATGAGCTTCAGGGCGTGACCGTGGCCTTTGAAACCTGGGGGACCCTTGATGCAGCCAAGGGCAACGCCATTCTTATTTGCCATGCCCTTACCGGCGATTCCCATGCGGCGTCGGGGCAGGACGGGGATGCGCCCGGCTGGTGGGAGACCATGGTGGGGCCGGGTCGGGCCATAGATACGGACCGGTATTTCGTGATCTGCTCCAATGTTTTGGGCGGCTGCATGGGCACCACCGGTCCCTCCTCCGTCAACCCGGAGACGGGTCGGCCCTTTGGTACCGATTTTCCGGTGGTGACCATCGGCGACATGGTCCGGGTGCAGGCGGCCCTTGTGGATCACCTGGGCATTGATCGTCTTCACGCGGTCATCGGGGGCTCGGTGGGGGGCATGCAGGTGCTCTCCTGGTGCAGGCAGTTCCCGGAACGTGTGGGCTCCGGTGTGGCCCTTGCCACCACCATGCGCCATTCGGCCCTGTCCATTGCCTTTAATGAGGTAGCCCGTCAGTCCATCGTTTCGGATCCGAACTGGAACAAGGGGCATTACTATGGCGGGGAGAGCCCGGCCCTGGGGCTCTCGGTGGCCCGCATGATCGGTCACATCACCTACCTGTCCGACGACGCCATGCACCGAAAGTTCGGGCGGCGGCTTCAGGATCGCGATGAGTTTGCCTTTGATTTTGACGCCGAGTTCCAGGTGGAGAGCTACCTTCACTATCAGGGGGCCAAGTTTGTGGACCGCTTTGACGCCAACTCCCTGCTCTACATCACCAAGGCCGCCGACTATTTCGACATTGAACAGGGATTACGGGACAGCGGGGCCTTGGGCCGCATGGCCGAGTTGAGGCATCCTTTTCTGGTGGTGTCCTACACCTCGGACTGGCTCTATCCCACCTATCAGAACCGGGAGATCGTGAGCCTTTTCAAACGTTACGGGGTGGACGTGAGCTTCTGCGAGATCGAGGCGAGTTGCGGCCACGACGCCTTTCTCCTTCCCAGCGATCGCCTTACCACCATTCTCACCGGATTCCTGGGAAAGGGGGACCATGCCTGAGAGCTTGCGAAACCTGCGCTACGACCTGTCCATCATCGCTTCCTGGGTCCGGCCCGGGACCCGGGTCCTGGGCCTCGGCTGCGGGGACGGCGATCTTCTTTATGCCCTGAAGCGCCACAAGAAAGTGGTGGAGACCGGCATTGAGATCGATGAGGCCCAGGTGGCCCGGTGCATCGAGCGCGGCCTCACCGTGGTCCAGGGGGACATGAACGAGGAGGTCAAAGACTACCCCGACGATTTTTTTGATTACGTGATCTGCAGCCAGACCCTTCAGCAGGCCTACGACCCGTCGGGGTTGATCCGGGAGATGCTGCGTATCGGCAAACACGCCGTGGTCTCGTTTCCCAACTTCTGCCACTGGCGGATCCGGCTCCAGATGCTTGCCTCGGGGTATGTCCCCAGAACCCGGGAACTGCCCTACGAATGGTACGACACCCCCAACATCCGGGTGCTCTCCTTGAACGACTTTCGCCGGTTCGCAGGGGAGGTGGGGTTTTCCATTCGCAAGGAGGCGACCATCAACTCCCGGGACATCCGCGTCACCGGCACCGAGGTGGGGTTTTTGCCCAACCTGCGGGCAACCTATGGGATCTACCTCATCGGGCGATAAGGCTGCAGGAAAAAAGTATAAAAAACAATGCCTCCGGCGGCAAGGTGTGCCACCTTGAAAGCAGGCTGTCGAATCATTGTCTGGTTCATTATTCCAGCAGTCTAACAGAACCCTTCATGTACGAACGAGAGGCCATCATGACACAGGCACCGCACCAGACCGGCAAGGTGGTTTCCCTTGCCGTCAGCACAAAAAAAGGCATCCCCAAGACCTGCGTCTCCGAGGTGACCGTGGTGGAAAACCACGGCATCGAAGGCGACGCCCACGCCGGTCCCTGGCATCGCCAGGTGAGTCTTCTGGCCCGGGAAGGCATCGAGACCATGGTGGCCAAGGGGCTCACCGTGGGCTTCGGCGATTTTGCCGAGAACGTGGCCACCGAGGGTATCGACTGGCTGAAGGTACCGGTGGGCACCCGGGTGGCCATGGGCAATGCCGTGGTCCTTGAGATCACCCAGATCGGGAAGACCTGTCACAAGCCCTGCGCCATTTTTCACCGGGCCGGAGACTGCATCATGCCCCGGGAGGGGATCTTCGGTAAAGTCCTTGCAGGCGGCACCCTTCGGGTGGGGGATGCCGTTTCTGTGGGTGCGGTATAGCGCAGGAGGTAAGGGCTCAGAGAAAAACGTCAAAAGCTGCCTCCGGCGGCAAGGTGTGCCACCTTGAAAGCCGCTTGCGAATGCGCTTTCCCCTTCGTTCCTCAGGGAAAATCACATTCGCCACTGATTCAGATTATACTGAATCTGTTTTTAAAACCTGTTTATTAAACTTTTTGTAACTATTCAGCTTGCCTCCGGCGGGTCGCTTTTTTGAAAAAAAGCTCCGCAAAAAACGTTTCTAATGTGAAAAAGTGGAAGTTATTTCGGCGGAGCCTGGAAAGGCTTGCTTAAGACCTGTTTGTCAAACTTTTCAAAAGTTTGGCCCCCGGCAGGGCCTCCGGAGGCATAAGCTGAATCGTTATGTTTTATGTATGGTATTCCCCTAAACGAGCCGCTCAGCGAGGATCCCATGAAACGACTGCTTCCCTTTTTTCTTGTCCTGTCCTCCGTGGGTATCGGGGTGCTCCATTTTGTCACCCCGGGGCACGACATGTTCCTCCACGACACCTGGCGGCGCCTCAGCTATTTCCCCATTGCCGTGGGGGCTCTGTTTTACGGCCTCCGGGGCGGGGTCCTCATGGCCCTGATCAACTCCATCGCCTTTATTCCCCATCTTCTTCTGTACATGGGCCGGAACCCCGTGACGTACCGCAGCGAGCTCACCGAGGTGCTGCTCTATTTTGCCGCAGGGATCCTTGTGGGGATCATTTCGGGCAAGGAGCGGCGGGTTTCCGAGAAATACCGGACCGTCTCCAGGCAGCTTGAAGAGTCTCTCACGCGGGTCAAGGATGACGCCAGGACCCTTTTGAGCCTGGAAGATCAGTTGCGGGTGAGCCAGAAACGATCGGTGGCAGGGGAGCTCTCCTCATCGTTGGCCCACGAGATCAAAAACCCTTTGGGGGCCATCCGGGGTGCCGCAGAGATTATCCTGGACGAAGCACCCGAAGGGGGGCTTTCCCGGAAGTTTGCCGGGATTCTCATCAAAGAGACGGAGCGCCTGGACAAGACCCTTGCCGGGATGCTCTCCATGGGGATCTCAAGGGAGGAAGGGGACGAAGGCGTGGAGACGTCCCTGGCCGAGGTGGTGGGGCATGTCAACGACACCATGTCCATCCGGTTGAAGGATCGGCAGGTGCGCCTTGCCATGGCGTGTGAGGAGAACGCCGAACAGGTGAGGGTGGACGGGGAGAAGGTTTCCCAGGTGCTGGTAAACCTGGTTCTGAATGCGGTGGAGGCGGTGGGCAAGGGGGGCCGCATTGACGTGAGGGCCACCCTGGCAGATGGCTTTTGTGCCCTGACCGTTGCCGATGACGGCCCCGGTATCGAGCCCGACTTTTTTCCAAAGCTTTTTGAGCCCTTTGTGACGGGGCGTGATGACGGCACCGGGCTGGGGCTGCCCATCTCCCGCCGCATTGCCGAGAGCCTGGGCGGCACCCTTGTGGCCCGCAACCGCGATGAAGGCGGTGCGGAATTTTGCTTTAAGTTCCCCTGTCTCTCCCTTTGAGGCAAGGGCTTGGACAGCGACTGATCCGCCGAAATTATTTCGGTAAACGTCAAGCCAATCAGGAGAATTCCAATGACCGGTCACCTGCTTTTAATTGACGATGACGAAAGCCTGCTGGCTGTGACCTCCCACAACCTGTCCACCGGGGGCTTTTCCGTCCTTGAGGCGCGCAGCGGGGAAGAGGGCCTGGCCCTGTTTGCGAAGAAGTGGGTGGACCTGGTGGTGACGGACGTGAAACTCTCGGGCATGGACGGGCTGGCCGTCCTTGCTGCCGTCAAGGAGGTCAACCCCGATGTGCCGGTCATTGTCATCACCGCCCACGGCTCCATCGAGATGGCGGTGGAGGCCATGAAGCAGGGGGCTTTTACCTTTATCACCAAGCCCTTCAGCCGGGACGCCCTGAGGCTCTCCTGCCGAAAGGCCCTGGAGATGGGGTCCCTTCAGCGCAAGAACCGGGAACTCACCGATGAAATCGAGGCCATGCGGGGCAAGGAGGCACCGGTGGTGGCCTCCCCTGCCATGGAGCGGCTTGTTGCCACCGCCCGCCGGGTGGCCAACAGCGAGGCCCCTGTCCTCATCACCGGGGAGTCGGGGACCGGCAAAGAGGTCATCGCCCGGTTGATTCACCGGGAGAGTCCCCGGTGCAGCGGCCCCCTTGTCACCGTCAACTGCGCCGCCATTCCGGAAAACCTCGTGGAGAGCGAACTCTTCGGCCACGTTAAAGGGGCCTTTACCGGGGCGGTGTCCGACCAGCCCGGAAAGTTCCGCGCGGCAAACGGGGGCACCTTGTTCCTCGATGAGATCGGGGACCTGCCCCTGGCTATCCAGGCAAAGCTTTTGCGAGCGATCCAGGAGAAGGAGGTGGAGCCCGTGGGGAGCCAGAAGGTGATCTCATGCGACATCCGGCTTGTCTCCGCCACCCACAGGGACCTTGCCAAGGCCATTTCCGACGGGGGGTTCCGGGAGGACCTTTTTTACCGCATCGGCGTGGTGCCCCTTCATATTCCTCCCCTTCGGGAGCGCCCCGAAGAGATCGTGCCCATGGCAAACCATTTCCTTGGCACCTTCATTCCCCACGCCGGCAGACCCCTTTCCTTTACCAAAGGCGCTGCAGGCGCCCTTGCCGCCCACCCCTGGCCGGGCAACATCCGTGAACTCAAGAATGTGGTGGAGCGCTGCGCCATTCTTGTCTCCGGCGACACCATCGACACATCGGACCTGGCCCTGGCCGGATCCTCCGGTGCCTCTCCGGGCGGATCCTTCCGCCTTCCCGAAAAGGGGCTGAGCCTCCCCGACCTCGAACAGGACCTCATCCGCCAGGCCCTGTCCCGTTCCGGCGGCAACCGCTCCCAGGCCGCCCGTCTCCTGGGCATTCCCCGCCATGTTCTCATCTATCGCCTTGAAAAGTACGGCATCTCGGGCCAAACCGATTCGTGATCATGAAAAACGGGCCCGGCGGCCGGGGAATCTCCCGGCCACCGGACCCGTGACGGTCTCTTTTTCTTTCCTGCCCTTACTCTCCGCACACCACCCGGTTGCGCCCCTCTTTTTTTGCCTGGTACAAGGCGTCATCGGCCCGTTTGATGAGGTTGTCCGTCTTTTCCCTGCAGGACAGGGTGCAGGTGGCGGTGCCGAAGCTTGAGGTGATGCTTATGAGCTCCTGGGTATCCGGGTGGATGATCTCTTTTTCCTCCACGGCTTTTCGCAACCGCTCTGCGGCTGTCCATACCTGGCTGCCCGTGGTTCCCGGCATGCAGATCACAAACTCTTCCCCCCCGTAGCGCCCCAGAAAATCATAGGGCCGTATGGTCGCCTTCAGGGTGTCGGAGAAGCACTGGAGCACGAGGTCCCCCACCTGGTGGCCGAAGGTGTCGTTGACCCGCTTGAAGTGGTCGATGTCCGTGATGAGAAAGGAGAGGTGGGACTGGTCCCGGTGGGCCCTGGCCGCCTCCTGGTCCAGGCGTTCCATAAAGGCGCGGCGGTTCATTATGCCGGTGAGGGGGTCGGTGTTGGCCAGCAAGAGGATGCGGTGTTCCAGGTTGATGATTCGCTCCCCGATGCGGATGCGGTATTTGAGCTCTTCCTGGTTGAAGGGTTTGGTGAGGAAATCGTCGGCCCCGGCCTCAAGGCCGTGGATGATGTCTTTTTTCTCTCCCTTGGTGGTAAGCAGGATGATGTAGATGTAGCGCGTGATGTCCAGGCCCCGAATGGCGCGGCAGAGTGTGGGGCCGTCCATGAGGGGCATCATCCAGTCCGAGATGAGAAGGCTGGGCGGGCTGGGTTGGGTGATCATCTCAAAGGCTTCCCGCCCGTTGACGGCCACGTCGATATCGTAGCCCCATTTCGTCAGGTTGGCCTGGAGGACGCGCCTGGAGATGGAATCATCTTCGGCAATCATGATTTTCATGGGGCATTCCCTTGAGGGTGAGGGTGAGTTCATGGGCCAGGTCATGGAGTGATGTTTCCAGGGTGGCGGCTTCGTCTTCTGCCAGCTCAAAGCGGTGCTCTTTTCCTTGGATTTCAAGGCGCTGGGCATTGTCATGGGCTGCGGCGGCACCGAAATTCCCCACCGAGCCTTTAAGGCTGTGGGCCAGCCGCTCAATGGCGGGTCCGTCCTTTTTGAGGACGGCCTTCCGGAGCTCGTCCAGATTGGCGGGAAGCTCCTTTAAAAAAATGTCGGTGATCTCCCGGAACAGCCCGGGGTCGCCCAGGACGTTTTCCATGGCTGTGGCCATGTCAAAGGTCTTGGGGACAAAGGGCTTTCCGGTGCTTTCGGCATCGCCGAGGACCCGGTCCACGGTTTCGAAGAGGGTGGCGGGGTTGATGGGCTTGGCGACATAGGCGTTCATGCCCGCCTCCAGGCACTTTTCCTGGTCTCCCTTCATGGCATGGGCCGTCATGGCGATGATGGGGATCCTGGCGCCCTTTTCCGAGAGGTTGCGAATGATTCGGGTCGCCTCGAAACCATCCATTTCCGGCATCTGGACATCCATGAGGATGAGATCAAAATCCCCACGCTGGTATGCGGCCACGGCTTCCCCTCCGTTCACGGCAAGGGTCACCTGGTGGCCTTTGGTTTTCAGCAGGTTCACGGCAAGGACCTGGTTGACCCGGTTGTCCTCTGCCAGCAGGATGTTGAGCCGCTGTTGAAGGTCGCATACGGTATGGCGGGTGACCACCGTTGCAGCTTCCCCCTCCTGGAGGCCCATGGTGATCAGGATGGTGTTGAGAAGCTCCGACTGCTTCACGGGTTTGGACAGG
This sequence comes from Desulfoluna spongiiphila, assembly GCF_900101345.1. GTDB lineage: Bacteria > Desulfobacterota > Desulfobacteria > Desulfobacterales > Desulfolunaceae > Desulfoluna > Desulfoluna spongiiphila. The sequence continues at coordinate 107,409 of NZ_FMUX01000014.1, forward strand.
TACCCCGAGATCCCCGCCTCCCTGCAGCGCCGGGAGTCTTCTTTTTCCCCCATGGATGAGATCATGATCATTTTCATCTGCTCGCCCAAGGGGGCGTCTTTGATTTTTCGGGCAAGCTGGAACCCGTCTATTTCCGGCATCTGCATGTCGAGGAGGGCCAGCCGGAAGGGTTTTTGGCTTTCGAAGGCCTTGGCGGCAAGGCTTAAGGCCTCTCGGCCGTCGGCGGCGCTTGTGGGGGAGAGGCCCCAGGTGGTGAGCATCTCCTGGAGCAGGAACCGGTTTGTGGCGTTGTCGTCCACAATGAGGGTGGGCAATCCGGCCAGGTCCTGGCGGTTGAGGCGAAGGGAGGGGGTCTCCTCCGAGCGGTTCAGCTCGAAAACGGCCGTAAAATGGAAGATACTTCCCGGTCCTCCCTCACTGGAGCCCCGGTAGAGGTGGGGCTGGGGGCTGTCGGGCTCAAAGGGGTTCGGGCTTTCGGCGTGGATGGTTCCGCCCATCAGGTTGACCAGCTGCCTGGAGATGGAGAGCCCCAACCCTGTGCCCCCGTATTTCCTCGTGGCGGAACCGTCGGCCTGCTTGAAGCTGTGGAAGATGGAGCCCAGAGTGTCCCGGGGGATGCCGATGCCGGTGTCTGAGACGGTGAATTTCAGGGTTGCTGTGGAAGGGGTCTCCTTCTCTTTTTCCACACGGATGACCACCTCCCCTTTGTCCGTAAATTTGATGGCGTTGCCTGCCAGGTTGACGATGATCTGCCGAAGCCGCCCCGGGTCGCCCATGAGGGCGGTGGGCACGTCTGGCCGAATGTGGCAGACCAGCTCCAGGCCTTTTTCATGGGCCTTCAGGGCCAGGGTGTTCACGGCATTTTCAAGGGTGATCCGCAGGTTGAACTCGATGGTCTCAAGCTCCATCTTGCCGGCTTCGATCTTGGAGACATCCAAAATGTCGTTGAGCAGGCCGAGGAGGGCGTTGGCGGACATCTGGGCCATCTCCAGATACTCCCGCTGCTCCCCGGTGAGGGGGGTGCCCAGGACCAGGTCCGTCATGCCGATGATGCCGTTCATGGGGGTGCGGATCTCGTGGCTCATGTTGGCCAGGAATTCGCTTTTGGCAGCGCTTGCCATTTCGGCCCTCTGGGTGAGGGTGTGGGCGTGTTCGATGGCTTTTTCGAGCTCTCTGTTGATCTGCTTGAGCTCTTTTTTGGCCTGCTTTTCCCGGGTGATGTCCTGGAAGTTGGCCACGATGCCGTTGGACTCTCCGGAGGCATTTTGGAGCAGGGCCGCACCCAGCCGCACATCGATGGTGCGGCCTGTTTTGGTGTTGCGTCGCGTCTCCAGGCCGTTGATGTGGCCCCCCCCCAACACCTTGCGGATGGCATGCCGGATCTCGGGGAGCAGGGTCTCGGGGATAAAGGGGCATGCCGGATCCTTGAGCTCTTCGGTGGTCCAGCCGAACACCTCGGTAAATGCCGGGTTGACGTACGTGGCCTGGCCCAGTGTGTTGAACACGGCCACGGGATCCACGATGGTCTCCATCACCGTCCGAAGCCTGGCCTCGCTTTCCCGGATCTTTTTTTCCGCCTTTTTGATGGAGCTGATGTCCATGAAGGCCTCAAGGATGACCTCGCTGTCGCCGAGCTCCACCTCCAGGGCCGTTTTAAAAACCGGGATGTGCCTTCCGTCTTTGTGGATGATGATCTTTTCCGATTGGTCGACCTGATGGCCGAGCTCCTTTAAGTGGCAGTGGCCTTTTTCCGAGGGGCAGATGCTCTGGTGGCAGGTGTGGCCGACGATGGTTTCATCGGAGTCGTGGCCCGTCATCTTCAGGGCCGCGTTGTTGATGCGGCGGACGATATGGTCTTTGCCCACAATCATCACGCCGATGGGCAGGTTGTTGATGATGGTCTCGGTGTTTTCCAGGGATTTTTTCAGTTTCTCTTCAACCATCAGGTCCCGGGTGATGTCCTTGTCCACCCCCCGGTAGCCGAGCAGCTCGCCTTTGAGCCCAAGGATGGGGACGCCGTTTGTCAGCATGCAGACCCGGGTGCCGTCTTTTTTCAGGCACCAGTTTTTGAGATCGACGATGGGGCGCCGTTGAGCAAAGATGGTTTCAAGGCTTTTCTTTATTTTTCCGGCTTCGTCATCGGGCATGAAATCCATGGGGGTTTTTCCCAGCATCTCTTCCGGGGCGTAGCCCAGGACTTTTTTGACGTTGCCTGCCGTAAAGGTGTAGGTGCCATCGCGGTTCACCTCCCAGATCCAGTCCGCCATGCTGAGGGAAATGTCGCGAAAGCGGGCCTCGTTGAGGGCCAGGATTCGCTCGGTTTCTTTCTGGGCGGTGACATCCCTGCCGATCCCCCGAAACCCGATGATTTCGCCCTTGGCATCCCTGACCAGGGAGACCGAGGTCTCCACGCGCCTCTTGGAGCCATCCTTGCGGATCATCTCCCAGGTGGCCCCCATGACCGACTGCTTTGATTGATAGACCCCCGTGAAGATGTCGAAGACGATCCTGGCGTTTTCTTCGTCCAGAAAGTCCTGATTGTTTCTCCCTTGGAGTTCTTCCCGGGGGTATCCCAGGAGCTTGCAGAAGGCCTGGTTGAAGAAGAGGAAGTTGCCTTTGAGGTCGATCTCTAAGTAGCTGTCCGCGATGTTTTCAAAGATGGTCCTGTATTTTCGTTCGTTCTCCTTTAACTCCTCGGTGATCTGCATGTAGGTGTCCCGTTGCTGCGCGAGCAGCCTGACCTGGTTTTCCAGCTCCAACGGGTTGGGTTTCAGGGACATGGTGCCACCTATGGCTTGGAATGGTTGGTGTGGCGCCGGAACCGCCGTTTTGTGATGGTGGAAAAGGGCGGCGACCTGACACGAGAGGTGGTCGCGTTTTATCACGGTAATGGATGGCGCCTGGTTCTCGGGGTCAAGCCCTGGGGAGAAGAGAAGGACGATGGGGGTGGTGACTGGTTTTCAGACAAGTGATGGTGACGGTGTGGCCTGGCATGCCGCGCTCCGTGCGCCGCGGTACGTGGCACAGGGCGAAGGGGCCTCAAGGGGTTGCGCGTCGTGGCCTTTAAATACCCGCCTGTAAGTAGATATTTTAGCCGGATCGGGGGCATGGGTCAAGGGGGCCGGCCCGTGGAGGGTGACGCATTTGGATTTTTGCCTCCGGCGGCCCTGCCGGGGACTAAACTTTTGAAAAGTTTAACAAACAGGCCTTGAATGCATGATTCCAATTTATGTCACCCCAAATGCGGATGTGATTTGACCCGAGGAACGAGGGACAAAGCCCATTCGTAACCTGCTTGGCCGGAAAAGATGCCTCCGGCGGCCCTGCCGGGGGCTAAACTTTTGAAACGTTTAACAAACAGGTCTTAAATGCATGATTCCAATTTACGTCACCCCAAATGCGGATGTGATTTGGCCCGAGGAACGAGGGGCAAAGCCCATTCGTAACCTGCTTGGCCGGAAAAGATGCCTTCGGCGGCCCTGCCGGGGGCTAAATTTTTGAAACGTTTAACAAACAGGTTTTGAATGCATCATTCCAATTTACGTCACCCCAAATACGGATGTGATTTGACCCGAGGAACGAGGGGCAAAGCGCATCCGTAACCTGCTTTCGAGGTGGCACACCTCGCCGCCGGAGGCATGTTTTACTGGTGTCGAGACGACGAGACTACCCCCATGCGTCATACGGGGTTCGGGCGATGATTTCGCGCTGGTGGTCGTCGTCCAGGTCCACAAAGTAATCGCTGTAACCGGCCACGCGCACGAGGAGGTCCCGGTGGTTTTCCGGGTGCTTTCGAGCGTCCAGAAGGGTTTGCGTGTCCACGACATTGAACTGCACATGGTGGCCGCCCAGCCCGAAGTAGGTGCGGACGAGGTGGGTGAGGTTCTCGATGTCGGTGTCGCTTTCCAGGGTCTGGGGCAGGAAGCGCATGTTGAGCAGGGTCCCACCGGATTTTACCTGGTCCATTTTTGCAAGGGACTTCATCACGGCGGTGGGGCCGTTTCTGTCCGCGCCGTGGGAAGGTGAGGTGCCGTCGGAGGCGGGCTGGTGCGCCAGGCGCCCGTTGGGGGTGGCCCCGAGCATTTTTCCGAAATAGACATGGCAGGTGGTGGAGAGCATGTTGAGGTGGTAGCGCCCTCCCTTGGTGTTGGGGCGTCCGTCGATGGCATTGAAGAGGGATGCGTAGACCCGTTTCATGAGGTCGTCGGCCCGGTCGTCGTCGTTGCCGAAGAAGGGGGTTTTGTTTTTGAGGGTGAGTTTCAATGCCTCGTCGTCTTCGAAGTTGGCGTTGAGGCTGTCCACCAGGCCGGAAAGGCTTCTGGATCCTTCGAAGACGTGGGTTTTCAAGGCCGAGAGGCTGTCTGTGACCGTGCCGATGCCGCAGCACTGGATGTAGGTGGTGTTGTAGCGCGGGCCGCCGTTGTAATAGTCTTTTCCGTTTTGCACGCAGTCCCGGATCACCGAGGAGAGAAAAGGGGCCGGGGCGTATCGGGCCACCATGCGCTCGATGGTGTTGTTGACGGAGATTTTGAGGTCTACCACGGCCTTGAGCTGGGCATCAAAGGCCCGGTACAGGGCCTCAAAGGTGGTCAGCGCGTCGGCCTCTCCCGTGGCCGGTCCCACCCGTATGCCCGTCAAAGGATCCACCCCGTTGTTCAAGGTGACCTCAAGGATTTTCGGGACGTTCAAGTACCCGGTGAGGATGTAGGCCTCCTTGCCGAAGGCCCCGGTCTCGATGCAGCCGCTGGTGCCGCCTTCCCGGGCGTCTTCCACGGATTTACCCACCCGCACCTGCTCCATGACCACGGCATCGGCGTTGAACAGGGAGGGGTAGCCGAGGCCCTTTTTGATGACCCGTGCCGCGGCCTTGAGGAGGCGCTGGGGGGTGCGGTGGCTGACCTGGAGATTGCACTGGGGCTGGAGGAGGGCCAACTCGGCGGCCACCTCCAGAAGCAGGGTCGAGACCTCGCTGGAGCCGTCTTGCCCCTCTTTTGTAAGGCCTCCGATGTTGATGTTGGTGAAATCGTTGTAGGTACCGCTCTCCTGGGCCGTCACCCCCACCTTGGGCGGGGCGGGGTGGTTGTTGAATTTGATCCAGAAGCAGCAGAGAAGCTCTTTGGCCTCGTCCCGGGTGAGGGAGCCCTCGCGTTGCTCTTTTTCGTAGAAGGGTGCCAGGTGCTGGTCCAGGTGTCCGGGGCTCATGGCGTCCCAGCCGTTGAGCTCGGTGATGGTACCCAGGTGCACGAACCAGTACATCTGAAGGGCCTCGTGAAAGGTCTCCGGGGCATGGGCCGGGACCTTGCGGCAGATGCGGGCGATTTCCCTGAGTTCTGCCCGGCGGGCTGCTTCTTCGGTGTCCGCTGCCATGGCCTCGGCCAGCTCGGCGTGGCGCTCTGCAAAGCAAACCGATGCCCTGCAGGCGATATCCATGGCCCTTAAGGCTTCGGCCTTGTCCGCGGCCCTGGGATCGGACAGGTAGTCCAGGGCTTCAAGGGCCGTGCCGACCTCGGTCCGGATGTCCAGGAGCCCCTTTTCATAGATGAGCCCGTCCAGGGCGGTGTGGCCAGGGGCCCGCTGCTCCATGAACTCTGTGAAGAGTCCCGCTTCGTAGGCCCGGGTCCATGCTTCGGGCACGTGGGCAAAGAGCCTGTCCCTAAGGCTTCGGCCCGTCCAGTACGGGATCACCTCCTGCTCATAGGTGGATATGTCCTCTTCTACCACCGCATATCGCGCCATGGGCCGGGAGTTTAAGATGCGCAGGTCGTCCGCCGTGTGGCAGGTGAGTTCCGGGAAGGTGGAGACCGCCTTGGGCTCCGGGCCCCGTTCCCCCACGATGAGCTCGTCGTCGTCCAGGTAAAGGGTCTGGTTTTCACAGAGATGGTAGAAATTTTTTGCCCGCATCACGGGCGTGCTGTGCCTGCCCGCCTCCCCTTTGTAAAAATCCGTCACGAGCAGGGCCCGTTCGATGGAAATGGAGGGGGTGGCGGCCACACTTGCAGCTTTCAGTTTTTTGATGCGCGGTGTCATAAATAAATCTCCATGAATGAAGGGGTACAAGGTGTGCCACCTTGAAAGCTGGTTGCGAATGCTCCAGGCCTTCGTTCCTCAGGCCCATCGCATTCGCTGACGGGTTTGGCCCATGTCTGAAGCGGACCCCATCACACCTGTTGGTGCAGATTTTTCGCGGGCATGCAAAGTGCCAGAGTCATTGGAAACACCCAAGATGCGTAGGGTGCATTTAAGGGCGGAGCGCGATGGCAATGAGCTTTCGAGGTGGCTCACCTCGCCGCCGGAGGCACGTTTTTTGCCACCTGCATTCACCCTCCGATCCTCACCGTGAGACCCAGGCCCTCGAGCTGGGCGGCGGCTTCCACGGGCGGCCGGGCCGCGGCATGGTCCGGTTCCGGCAAGGAGTAGGGCAGGGTGAAGAGCCCATACTTGCTCTTCTGGAAGCTGTGGTAGGGGAGCAGGTGCACGGGCGGCGGGGTCTCAAGGCCGCTTAAGAACCGGCCCGCTTTTTCCAGGTGGACTTGCCCGTCGTTGATGCCCGGGACCAGGGGGATTCGGACCACAAGGGGCGTTTCGGTGCCTGCAAGGTATGCGAGGTTGGAGAGGATGCGCCCGTTGTTGACACCGGTGAGCCGGCGGTGCGTGTCGGTGTCCATGTGCTTGAGATCGAACAGGAAGAGGTCGGCCCTGGACGCCACATCGGAAATGACGGACCTCGGGGCGTAACCGGAGGTGTCCACGGCTGTGTGGAGGCCCTCTTTGCCGCAGGCGGAAAGAAGGGCCAGGAGGAAGTCGGGCTGGGCCAGGGGTTCGCCCCCGGAAAAGGTGACCCCGCCCCCGGATTCTTCGAAAAAGGGGCGGTCTTTCAGGAGGCGTTCCATGACCTCGCCCACCTTTGCGGTGCGCCCTGCCAACTCTCTGGCCTCGGCGGGGCAGGCTTCCACGCAGGCACCACAGACCCTGCAGGTGGGGGCAAGGCTGGTCTCCATGGCCGGTGCGTGATCGGGACAGGCCGCAAGGCATTCCCCGCAGCCGATGCAGCGCTCGGGCCGGATGAGGAGGTGGCACGAAGCCAAAAGGCCTTCGGGGTTGTGGCACCAGGCGCATCGCAGGGGGCAGCCCTTGAAAAAGACGGTGGTGCGGATCCCCGGCCCGTCGTGGACGGCAAAGGGCTTGATGTCGAAGAGGGTTCCGGTGATTCCCATGGCCTGGTATTCCTTTTCTGCAGAGAAAAGGGTATGTTAATACAATGATTTGAAAATAGAAACCATCAATGTCTGTTCATGGACAATCAGGAGGAGGATATGCCTGGGGTACGTCGTTTTGAGGTGGATGAGGTGCTCTATCCGTTCGAGTCCCACTGGTATGAGTGGGACGGGGCGTGCATGCACTACGTGGATGAGGGGGAGGGGGTGCCTGTGGTGATGCTCCACGGCAACCCCACCTGGTCCTTTCTCTACCGCAAGGTGATTCGAAAGCTTCGGGGGCGGTGCCGGTGCATTGCCCCGGATTACCCGGGGTTCGGCTTTTCGGATCACCCCAGGGGGTACGGCTACACCCCGAAGGAGCACGCCGGGTGGGTGAAGGCGCTCCTTGAGCATTTGAAGCTGGATCGCTATGTGCTGGTGATGCAGGACTGGGGCGGCCCCATCGGGCTCTCCATTGCCGTGGAGGCCCCGGAGAAGGTAGCGGGGTTGCAGCTGCTTAATACCTGGTGCTGGTCGGCCCCGATGAGCGCCAGGGTGTTTTCCTGGGTCATGGGGGGACCGTTCAGGGAGTGGATGCATCAGAAACACAATGTGTTTGCCCGCAAGATGGTGCCCTGGGGCATTGCCGGGCCGTCCAAGTACGACCCGGATGTGATGGACGCCTATCTGTCTCCCTTCTCCACCTACGAGTATCGCCGGGGGACCGCCGAGTTCCCCTACCAGATTCGAAAGGCCACGGACTGGCTGGTCGCCATTGAAAAGCGGCTCAAGCTCCTTAAAGGGGTGCCCAAGGAGATGGTCTGGGCCATGAAGGATCCCGCCTTTGGCAGCAATGCTTACATTTACCGCTGGCGGACCTATTTCCCGGATATCTTTACCGTGCGCGTGGACAACGCCTCCCACTACCTTCAGGAGGACTGCCCGGAGACCATTGTGGCGTCCCTTGGGCGTGTACTGGAGGCCGTTTCTATTCGTGAAAGTGCTGAACCTGGTACGTGAAGACGTCAAGTCCCGGCTCCTGCCAGGCCGTGTCGGAAAGACCGGCCTTGAGGCAGAGCTGGGAGAGAAAGGCCTCGGGGTTGGGGATCTGCTCCCACACCTGGGGAAGAAAGGTGGCCGTTGCCCCGCCTTTTTTTATGATGACCCCGTCAAGACCGGTGCGAAGCCCGGTGAGAAGGGCTGAAGGGGTCTCAAATACCAGGGGCTCCGGTTCGGTGAGGAGGCTGAGCTCGATGTGGAGTTCATCGAATTCCCCGGGTTCCACGGGGTTGAATCGCTGGTCGCGGAAAGCCGCGGAGTAGGTGTTTTCCTGAACCGAATCTCGAAGGGTGGTGACGGGCAGGAGGGTGCCGATACACCCCCGGAGAAGGCCCTGGCGGGTCAGGGTCACAAAGGTGGCCTGCTTGCGCTCAAGGCAGGGGTGGTCAAGGGGCGCTTCCTCGTCTGCCGTTGCCCAGGGAATATGGAGGGCTTCGGCCAGGGTTTTTCGCGCCAGCCTGAGAAGGGCCATGCCCTGGTGCCGGTCGAGGGTGAAGATGGGATCGCTTGTCATTGGGGCCTCCTGGGCATCAGGTCATCGGAAAAACGGGTCATCGGGAATCGTGTGTACCTAAGATTTTTGGGCGAAGCCTTCACCGACGAGTCGCGCAAAATGCTCGTAGCTTCGGTCAAAGGTCTTTTCTGCTTCCGGGGGAAAGAAGCAGGCGGGGAGCTGGTTTTTGTCCCGGTGGTAGGCGACGCACTGGCAGCAGGCGCCTTTCTTATCGCAGTCGTAGGTGCAGGGGCAGTTGGCGCGGTTTTTTTCCAGGGTGCAGTCCATGGGGGTCTCCAGTTCAGCATCAAGGGCGATGGCTAATAAAAAACGATACTGTGCAGCTTATGCCTCCGGCGGCCCTGCCGGGGGCTAAACTTTTAAAAAGTTTAACAAACAGGTTTTAAAAAACAGATTCAGTATAGCCTGGATCAAAGGCGGATGTGATTTTTCCCGAGGAACGAGTGGAAAAACGCATTCGCAACCTGCTTTCAAGGTGGCACACCTTGCCGCCGGAGGCAGCTTTTTAGGCGCTGAAAGGTTACACCTTTTGTTTTTTTCTCTGAGCCCTCTGTGGTTTTTCAATCGACCACAGAGGGTTCTTTTATGGCTCCTTTTTTAAAGGAGCCGGATGTTCCAGTTCCACTCTCCGGGGCGCTTTTTGAGTTTGACGCCTTTGGGAATGGGTTCGTGCATGTGTACGAAGAGGGAGTATCCCCATTTCTTAAGGTCTGCGGACTTGTCGGTGATGTCCACCCGCCAGTTGGGATAGAGCCAGTGGTTCTCTCCGTGTTTTGCCACCCAGGACTCTTCGCCCTTGGGGCTGGCAAAGGGCTCGTGGGGGTTGAGGTCGGGTGTCAGGGTTCGGGCGATGGTCAGGGGGTAGTACCCTGCCACCACCACGCCGGTGGGAAGGGGAGACGCCTTGGCCAGGTCCCGGAAATCTTCCTGGGAGAGCTCGGGAGAGGCCATGATCCCTGTGAATCCCCGTTTTTTGAGGGCCTCGGCAGTCAGGGTGTTGGCAATATTGCAGAAAGGGCCTGCCCAGAGGTGGAGCCCTTTTCGTTTGGCTTCTGGGAAAAGGGCAATCTGCCAGGGGGCGCCCAGGACAAAGTGTTTGGCGCCGAAGTTGATGAGGCGTTTGACCAGGACCGCGTACTCCTTCTCCTCATCGGGCCAGATGACGGGGGAGAGCCACCACCAGCGGCCGCCCACGCCCGCTTTGCGGGTTTTGGGAACCGATTTTTCCGAGATCCAGGTGGCCTTCTCGGTGTTTTTGGGGCCGTGCCTGTCCTCGCGGAAGAGGTAGAGGGTGGTGGCGCGTGTCCCTTTTTTCGGCTTGTGACGCATCACCTTGGGAAGCCGTGCCGTGGTGGCGGTGACCGGTTCGGCGGTGAAGGCGTCGGCCTCCTTGGCCAGTTCGGCGATGGCGTCTTTCAGCCCTTTTTCACGGCGATCGATGAGGAACACCGGGGTCCCCTTGGGGGGGATGCGCTCTTTCTGGGGGGCGATGTGGAATTTGCCCTTTTTGGGGACGCTGCCCTTGACGCGCCGGATGAGGTGACCCCGTTCGTCTTCGTAGCCGATGCGCAGGAGGTCGCCGGGGAGCAGGGGTTCCCTCGGGCTGAACCAGGGCTCTTTAAAGGATCCCTGGAGCCTGCCGAGCATGAGACCGGAGCCGGTCTGGGCTTTGATGTCCACGGGGTTGTAGGGGCGCTGGGGCAGGAAGTTGTAGTGGGTGCCGGAGCGTCCCAGGGCCAGTTCCAGGAGGGCCTGGGCGTTTTTTTTGGTCTTGGGGTCCTTGCCGTTGTCCCGGAGCATCTTGTAGGCCAGGGTGGTGTAGTAGACGTAGTGGGGCCCTTTTTTGCGGCCTTCGATCTTCCAGGTGGTGACCTGGGGGATCTCCAGGAGCACCTTGACCAGGGTATCCAGGGAGAGATCCTGGCAGGAGAAGAATCGCTCGTTTTTGTGCCCCTGCTTGTAGATGCGCCGGCAGGGCTGGACGCAGCGACCCCTGAGGCCGCTTCTGCCGCCCATGTAGCTGCTCCAGTAGCAGCGGCCCGAGACCCCGTAGCACAGGGCACCGTGGATGAAGACCTCCAGGTCCACGCCGGCGGGCACGGCCTCTGCCGCGGATTTGATCTCTTCCACGTTGAGCTCCCGGGGCAACACGATGCGCTTGGCACCGGTGGCCTGGACTGCCTCGGCAAACCCTTGCGTAAAGGAGACGTTGGCCAGGGTGGAGAGGTGAAGCTCGCCCTTGAATCCGGCGGCTTCGGCCAGGGCCGGAATGGCCGGGTCCGAGAAGATGATGGCGTCGGGGTTGACGATGCGGGTCATCTTTTCGAGCTGGCTCAAGGCGCGTTCGAGCTCGTGTTCCTTTAAAAGGGTGTTCATGGTGACGTATACTTCGGCGTTTTTCCGGTGGGCCAGGCGCGTGAGGGCGGCGAGCTCCTCCATGGAGAAGTTGTCGGCCTCCATGCGGGCGGAAAAGCTTTTCAGGCCGCAGTATACAGCGTCGGCACCGGCGGCCAGGGCCGCCAGAAAGGCGTCCTTGTTGCCGGCCGGGGCCAGGATCTTGGGCGGTGTATGGGCAATGCCGTTTTCCGGCATGGTGTGACTCCTTTGTTGTCTATGGTTCGCGGCGATTTTCTCCCCGGAATGTAAAACGCCCCATACCGGTCATGATAGGGACGGTGAGGCGTCGTGCGCTGCCGGCGGATGCATGCAGCCGGAACGGGTTCCGGTGTGACAGCAAGGGCGACCGGGGGATGCCGTGTATTTTATTTTGTGGCCACCACCATGGGGGGGAACACAACAGTCACCAAGATATCAAATTTGAAGGTAAAGTAAACAGATTCGAATGGCCGGGGCGGCTTCCCTGCCGGGGAAACCTGTTTTTCGGGAAACAGAGGCGAAGAGCCCGGGAAGAGAAGGGGGAGGATCACCAGAGGATTTTCCTTCCGACGGGGACTCTGTTCCCTTGCTGGGCAGCCATTCCTTGACGGTACGGGGGCATCACGGATATGGAGTGGTGATGCAACAGACACTCTCCCCCACACGAACCGTGGTGATCCTGGCGTCCCTGTCCGCCATCGCCGCCTTCTCCATCGACACCTATATCCCCGCCATTCCCACCATGGCCCGGGCCCTTTCCGCGCCTATTCACAAGGTGGAGCTCTCCATCAGCACCTTTTTTATCGGCTACGCCCTGGGCCAATTGTTCGGCGGGCCGCTGTCGGACCGTCTGGGCCGTCGGCGGGTGGCCCTCATGGGCCTCTCCCTTTTCCTTGTGGCCAGTTTTCTGCTGATTTTTTCCCGGACCGTGTGGGAGCTGCTCTCCCTTCGGACTGTTCAGGCGGTGGGGGGCGGGTTTGCCACCGTGGTGGCCGGTGCCACGGTGCGGGATCTTTATGAGGGCCGGGAAGGGGCGCGCATGATGTCTTTGGTCCAGTCCGTGACCATGGGAGCCCCCCTGGTGGCCCCGGCCGTGGGAACGGTTCTTCTCGCCGGGTTCTCCTGGCACGCCATCTTTCTTTTTCTCTGCGTTTACGCCCTGTTTCTCATGGCCGTCTTGACCCGTCACTATCCCGGTGAGGAGCGCCCTGTCCAGGCGGGTGCCCCCATGACCCCGACAGGGGTGGCGCGTCAGTACGCGAGTGTTCTCCTTCACCCTGTATCGCCCCTTTTCATGCTGGTGCATACCTTCGGCTGTGGTGGCCTCTACGCGTTTTTAACGGAATCCGCTTTCATGTACATGGGGTACTTCCATGTGTCCAAGGCCTTGTTCCCGGTCCTCTTCAGCTCCGGGGTGGGGGTGGTGATCCTCCTTGCCCGACTCAACGCCCGCCTTGTTCGCCATGTCCGTCCCATGACCCTTCTGACCTGGGGGATCCTGATCCAGGTGATTTGCGGGATGGCCCTGGCTGTCCAGGCCACCTGGTTTGTCCCTGTCCTTTGGGTAACCGTTGCCTTGAATCTTCTTTTTATTGGTTCCCTGGGCCTTGTCATGGGCAACACGGTGTCGGGAAACCTCCAGTATTTTCCGGAAAAAAGCGGCACAGCCCACGCCCTCATGGGGGTGATCAACTGCTTTGGCGGCGCCGTGGCGGGGATCACCGTCAGCCATTTCCACGACGGCAGCCTGCGGCCCCTGGCCTGGGTGATGTGCGTGAGTGCCTTGTGCGCCTTCGGGTTCCTGGGGATTTTGCGAAGGCGGGTGAGGGGAGAGGTGTAAGAAAGCGGATCTTTTTTACACATAGACGGGACGGTGTGGGGCAATGTGTCCCACCCTGGTTCAGAGTGTGGTCTTTTTTTACACGGTGTCACATTTTTTATGAGACACATCTGTACGGCGGGTCCATGGGGACAGGGCCGGGGTGGGTGTCGGCTGTGGTGATGCGTTGAAAAACGGTTCTTTTGGTGGGTTTTTTATGTTTGGCATGGATTGTGCTTTATTGAAACCATCATTAACCCCACTCACGGAGGTGAGGCATGAACGCCATCGAATCACGAAAGACCCGATACGAAGAATCCCTGGAAGAGGTGACCCTGGAAGCCCTGGTCGCCGCCGTAAGCGAATCCGTCGAGCCCGGTGAGGAGGCCATCATCCCCCATGTGGTGAACCGCATCCTCCGTCAGGCACATGCCATCCCGGCCGGCAGATAAGTGCTGGCACGGCACCGGGAATACCGTCCCGGTCCCGACGTTTACATAACCATCGCATTTGATTTTTCAGGCAAAATTTAATAAAACCCCTTTGATCAGTGATTTCGTATCAGGGTCAAAGCGCAGGGCCTCGTTGATCCTTGGGACATCGGGGCTTTTTGCGGGGATTCGGATGTTTCCCCGGGACAGGTGCGCAACCCGCGGTGCGGAACCGCTTGACACAGGTTCGCAGTTGAACGAGATCGTTGAAACAGGCAGGATAGATTTTCCGTGGAGAGATCCCGGCTTCCCTGGCAGGAGCTTCACCCTCTGAAGAGAACCTTCAGGGTGGGGCAGGGGGCCATACCGCTCTTCGATGACGCAATCGGATGGTATCCGGTTGCCCTGCTGACCACATCATACCCCATTTTTTTAAGACTAAAGGGACACCTTTCATGACAAGCCAGAAGAATTCCATCGTTCGCCAGAGAGACAAAGAGACCTTTGCCGTGGTTCCCCACGTACCCTGCGGGGTGGTCACCCCTGAGACACTCAGGAAGATTGCCGATGTCTCTGAAAAGTACGAGGCCGCAGCCCTTAAAATCACCAGCGCCGCCCGCATTGCCATCGTGGGCCTCAAGGAAGACGACGTGCCCAAGGCCTGGGACGATCTGGCCATGGTTCCCGGCCAGGCTGTGGGCAAGGTGGTGAGAAGCGTCAAGGCCTGCCCGGGCACCACCTTCTGCGCCATGGCCAAGCAGGATGCCCTGACCATCGGCATGACCCTGGATGAGAAATACCACGGCATGGAGCTGCCCAGCAAAACGAAGATGAGCGTCTCGGGCTGCCAGAACCAGTGCGCCGAGAACTGCATCAAAGACGCCTCCCTTGCCGGCACCAAAAACGGCTGGACCCTCATGGCCGGCGGCATCGGCACCGGGCGTCCCCGCCTGGCCGATATCATCGCAGAGGATCTGGAGACCGACGAGGCCCTGGCCATGTTTGATCGCCTCATTGCCTATTACAAAGAGAACGGCAAGAAGGTCGAACGCATCGGCCGCATGATCGACCGCATCGGGCTGGATGTCGTCAAAGCCGCTGTGGCCGGTGAAAAGGCCGCCGCATAAGCTGAATTCACCTGCCCGCCCGGTCACATCTCAGGATATGAAAAAACCTTTCCCCCGTTGGTGGGGAAAGGTTTTTTTTGCGCTTTTTTAGGTTTTTGGGGACAGGCTCTTTAAAAAAGTAAAAAAGAGACAGGTTCTTAAAAAAGTGATCCGTCGGTGTTTTTTTGTAAGGGGGAAACCAGCCTTGGGCGCGGTTCATCTGGCCGCCGGAGGCGCGGCTTTCCCCCTTTTAATCACCGAAGGCATGGCGCTTTACGATGCCTTTTTGCGGGGCTCTGCGTACATGGCCTCGATGGTGCCTGCATAGCGTTTCAGAATAACTTTTCGTTTGAGTTTGGAGGTGGGGGTGAGTTCTCCGGCTGCCTGGGTGAATTCTGCGGGAAGGAGGGTGAAGCGCTTGATCTGTTCTACCCGGCCCAGGTGCCGCGTGTGGTGATCGATTCGCTCCCGGTAAAAGGCCATGACCTCCGGATGGGCCACGAGTTTTTTCCTGGGGACTTCCTGAAGACCCAGGACTTCTGCAAGGGCGTCGAGCATGGGAAAGGAGGGCACCACCAGGGCCGAGATGTAGGGTTTGCCGTCACCCACGGCCACGGCCTGCTCCACGTAGAGGTCTTCTTTGACGGCAGTCTCGATGGTCTGTGGGGAGATGTTCTTGCCGCCGGCGGTGATCAGGATCTCTTTGAGGCGGTCGGTGACCCGGACGTAACCTTTGTCCGTGACCTCCCCGATATCCCCCGTTTTGAACCATCCGTCCGGGGTGATGGCCTCGGCAGACGCGTCGGGCCTGTTCCAATAGCCCTTCATCAGGGACGGGCTTTGGGCCTGGATTTCTCCCTCATCGGTGATACGGACCGACACCAGGGGGATGGGTTTGCCGCTGGTCCCGAAGCCGATGTCCCTGGGCGTGCAGACGCAGATGGGAAAAATCTCCGTGAGTCCGTACCCCACCCCCAGCCGGATGCCGGCGTTGACGAAAAACTGGTTGATCTCAGGGTTCAGGGCCGCCCCCCCTGCGTGGAAGAACTTGGCGCGACCGCCCACCACCTCTCTGATTTTGGAGAGGATCAACCGGTCTGCCAGGGTGTACTTCAGGGAGAGGAGACGATCGGGTTGTTTTTTTGCGTTGATGAGCCCGTGGTAGGTGCCGCCGGTGTGGATGGCCCAGTGAAACAGGTTTTTTTTGAGGTTGGGGGCCTTTTGGACGCCGTCCTGGATGGTGGCGTAGATTTTTTCCCAAACCCTGGGGACGCTCACCATGTAGTGGGGCCGCACCTCGGCGAAGAATTCTTTCACCTGCCGGGTGTCGTGGCAGTAGTGGTTTTCCGCCCCCCGGGAGAGCATGAACCAGGTCCAGCTTCTCTCGAAGACGTGACTCAGGGGCAGAAAGGCGAAGGAGACATCCGTGGGCTTTACGGGCATGGGGTAGCCGGTGCCGTACAGGGAGGCGAGGATATTTTCGTGGGTGAGCATGGCGCCTTTGGGGGCGCCGGTGGTGCCGGAGGTGTAGATGAGGGTGTACAGATCCGACGGGGCGGCCTGGTTCAGGCGCGTTTCACACTCTTTTTGGAAGGCTCCATCCCGGTCATGGCCGATAAAATCGGAAAAAGAGAAACTCTCGGTGCCTTTCTTCAGCGTCACCGTGGGAGAAAAGGCCACGAGGACCTGGAGCACATCACTTGATTCCAGCACCTCAAGGGCTTTGTCGTATTGCTCCTGGTCGTTGACAAAGAGAACCTTGATGCCGGCATCCTCCACGATGTAGGCTGTCTCTTCCGCCGAGTTGGTGGGATAGACAGGCACCGTCACCCCCCGTACGGAGAGGATCGCCAGATCGGCCAGGGTCCAGGCTGCACGGTTTTGAGAAAAAATACCTACCCGGTCTCCTACCTCCACACCGCAGGAAATCAGCGCCCGGCCCAAGCCGTCGGCAATGTCTCCCATTTCCTTCCAAGTTACCGATACCCAGGGGCCGTCGGACCGGTCTTTCAGGGCCACTTTGCTACCGTATTTAGGGATGCGTTGCCGGATCATGCGGGCAATGTGCTGCTCGCGGTTAAGGTAGGCCTGGAACTCCGCGGGGTGGTTCGTTGTCATGGGGCTTCCTCTTCTCTTTGATAAGTAGAGTAATCATCGTTTCACTAGTAGAACATGATTATACCAAACAGAGGAAAGGATCAAGGAGACTGTCGTTGGGGACAGGTTCTTTTTTCTGGACTTTTTTAGCCACGGTGTGCAAGAGTGACCGGAGTAGTAACATCCTAAGATCCTATGCTAATTTCAAGCCTGCCTTAGACGAATGACCAAAAAGGAGAACGCGATGCCACGAATTCCCCGTATGGTCGTAACAGACACCGGTCAAAAGGCCGCGTACCATGTGATCAGCAGAACCGCCTTGGACGGATTGCCTTTCAAACGTCTGGAAAAGGATGAATTGGTACGCATCATTCGCCGTTTTTCAGCGGTATATGCCGTGGATGTTGTGGGGTATGCCATTATGGGTTCTCATTTTCACCTCCTCGTGGTGGTGATGCCCGGGGACATGGTCTCGGATGAGGAGGTGATACGCCGGTTTCATCTTCTGTACGGTGAGGGTGTAATGTTTCCAGAGGCCCGGTTGAGCGACTACCGAGAACGGTTTTCCAGTCTGTCTGCGTATATCAAGGACATCAAGCAGACATTCTCCAATTTTTACAACAGGCGGAAGAAGCGGAAAGGGACCCTGTGGGGGGAACGGTTCAAAAGCGTCATTGTCCAGGATGGGAATGCGCTGACCAATTGCCTGGCGTACATTGACTTAAACGCCGTGCGAGCCGGAATTGTCAAGCGCCCGGAAGAGTATCGCTGGTGTTCCCTCGGGTACCGCATTCAAAGCGGGAACCAGGAAGATTTTCTCTCAGCAGAGCTGGGAACCCCCGAATTCGGGGGGACTGACTCAGCGACGCAACTTCGGAGTTACCGCGAGTTTGTTTATCACGTCGGGGCCATTGAAAAGAGAGGCAAGGCGAACATTTCAAAAGAGATCCTCGAAAAAGAGGCCGCCGCCGATTTTAACCTGCCCCGGGTGCAGCGGTTCCGATATCGCTCCCGATATTTTACCGATTCCGGCATTATCGGTTCTCGGGCGTTTGTCGAAACAACCTACGGTATGTTCAAGGACCGGTTTCAAACGCGGCGGGATAAAATCCCTGAGGCGATTGAAGGTATTGATGGGATGTATTCTTTGAAGCGGCTGGAGGATGTCTGAATAAATCGTTATCTGTCTTCCGGATGCGATAGCTTATGATTTACGGTTGACCAGGTTGTGGTTGGTTGACGAGAATGGTCATATATACAGGTTGTTAGGATGCAGGGCCTTGTCCTGTGCCCAACACGGAATACCCAACAATGATGGGGAACATACTGGGACGTTTTTTTGCGTACCAGAAATGCGCCTGGTCATAGGTTATGATGGGGATGACGGCTGTGTAGCCCTGGTATTCCCACCTGAAATTTGTGCAGGCCATTAGGCACCGGGCAGCATATGACGAGTAAACCTGATGGTTAAGAAAGAAAACCTGTCCCCTGAAATGGTCCCCTGAAATGAGGATTAAAATTGTGGGTAAGATAGCGGTTATGGCAGACATCCACAGCAATGTGTGGGCCCTGGAGGCCGTGCTGTCCGATGCGAAAAATAAAGGAGCAAGGCGATTCGTTAACCTTGGCGATACCTTGTACGGTCCCCTCGCGCCAAAGGAGACCTGGGAGCTCCTGCAGGGTGAAGAGATCATGACCATCAAGGGCAATCAGGATCGGCAGATCTACGAGGCGAAAGATGGTGGCCCGGAAGAGGACAATCCCACCATGGCGTATGTGCTTTCCGAGTTGGCTTCCGAGGCCTTTGAGTGGATGCGGGCGTTGCCCCCAACCCTGGTTCTGGGGGAGGGGATCTTTCTTTGCCACGGCACACCGGACAGCGACTTGGGGTATCTGCTTGAAGATGTGTCCGGAGGGCATGCACAGGTCAGATCCGATGGTGAGATCACCGGAGATCTCGTCCATACCCCGGAAGGGCTTGTGCTCTGCGGGCATACGCATACCCCGAGGGCCGTTACCCTCGGCACCGGGCAACTGGTTGTGAATCCCGGCAGTGTGGGGCTTCCTGCTTACAGCGATGACGCGCCCGTGCCGCACAGGATCGAAAATTATTCTCACCATGCCTCGTACTGTCTTATTGAGCCGTCATCCACAGGATGGCAGGTTGATTTTGTGCGAGTACCCTATGCGTACCGACATGCAGTTGATGCAGCGACGCTCAGAAAACGCGATGACTGGGCATATTCTCTTTCGACAGGGAGAGCCCGGTAACATAGGGCGGCCAACCCGGGCAGTGCGCCGCAACGGTTCAGGACCCTGCTGGTGAGGCAGGGGGTGGCGACACCACACTCAGAAGGCTTGACCCCCGGCTGTTTTCGGCCTGAAGAAAATAACCTGTCCCTATTCCTTCCATCGGTATCATTTGAATCCCTGAAGGTGTGTTGAAAGTAAACCTGTCCCCTACTTCCTACTCCTACTTCCCCCTACTCCAAAAAATAAAAAATGAACCTGTCCCCAAAAACAGTCCCCAAAAACAAAAAAATAGTTTCCAAAAACCAAAAAATGCGTACGTCGTACGTAGGCCCTCAGGGCTTATCAAGGGGGATCCCCCACTGCTTCATGCGTTTCCAGACGGCCGTTCTGCTGATGCCGAGTCGTCTTGCCGCCTCGGCCTTGTTCCAGTTGGATTCATGGAGGCGGGTTGTCAGGAGCTCCCGGGTCAGGGGGGCGGGCTTGCCCTTGGGCACCGCGGTCAGGACGGGGGCAGGGCCTGGAGCGGGGTAGGCTGTTTCCCTGATCTCAAGGGGCAGGTGGTCGGGGAGGATGGTGTGGGTGTTGCAGAGGACAAAGGCGTGTTCGATGGCGTTTTCAAGCTCACGGACATTGCCGGGCCAGTGGTAGTCCATAAGCCGCTGCATGGCCGTCGGGGAGATCTTTCGGATGCTTTTTTCCGTCTCGGTGTTGAGCCGGTCGCAGAAGTGGCGCACCAGCAGGGGGATATCGGTTTTTCGGTCCCTTAACGGCGGCACACCGATGGGAAAGACCTTGAGCCGATAGTAGAGGTCTTCCCGGAACTTGCCTTCCCTCACAAGGGTATAGAGATCCCGGTGGGTTGCCGTGATGACCCGGATGTCCAGCTTGCGTTGCCGGGACTCCCCGATGCGTTCGATGGTGCGCTCCTGAAGGACCCTGAGGAGCTTCACCTGCACCAGGGGGCTCAACTCCCCGATCTCGTCGAGGAATACCGTGCCGTGGTTTGCCTTTTCCAGGCGGCCGATGCGATCTGTGGACGCCCCGGTAAAGGCCCCCTTTGCGTGGCCGAAGAGTTCGCTCTCCAGAAGGGATTCGGACAGTGCCGAGCAGTTCACGATGATAAAGGGCTCCCTGGCCCGTTCCGAGTTGTAGTGGATCGCCCCTGCCACCAGCTCTTTGCCGGTGCCGCTCTCCCCCTGGATGAGGATGGTGGCCTGGCTTGCCGCCGTGGCCTTGATGGCCATGAACACAGCCTGCATGCAGTCGCTTTTTCCGATGATCCGGTCCAGGCGGTGCCTTTCGCCCAGCCTACGGGTGGCCTCCTCAAGGGTCATTTTTGCCTTCTCAAGATCGGTGAGGTCCGTGATGGCCTCCACGACCCCGATCACCTCCCCGTGTGCATCTTTTATCGCCGTGGCGTTTTTTATGGCCGGGATGTCGTGGCCGTCTTTGTGCTTGAGAAAACACTCCCGGGCGCCTGTGGAAGCGCCATCCAGAATTCCGCAACGGGTCGGGTCACCGGTTCCCAGGACCCCGAGGCAGGTGGAGATCCGCAGAAGGCTGCAGGTCTTGCCGAGGGCCTCTGCGGCCGTGAACCCGGTGATCTGCTCCATGGACTTGCTCCAGAAGGTGATCTCTCCGTTGATATCCAGGGTAAACACGCCGTCGGCGATGGTGTCGATGATCTGCCTCAATGCCGGGTGATCGTTCATTTCACAGAGTAAGCTCTTCATGGCAGTGCTCCTGGTCAGGATAAAAAAGAGAGGAAACGATTCAGTTTGTGCCTCCGGCGGCCCTGCCGGAGGCACAGGTGCATCGTTGCAAAGGGGAAAGCGTGTGTGCCAATGCGTTAACCTGAACGTTACTGTCTGGTAACGGTTTGTGCAAGGATTTCATGGCTTTTTTTATAGGAATAAGGGCGTATCAGCTTAACAGGTAACGGTGTTGGGTTAACGCTTGTCTGGTTCGGGTAAACGTTAACCTGTTGCGCTTTTGCGGTGTTCTGAATGTGTTATATGGCAGAATTGTTTTGCTTTTTCAGTGTGTTGGGAGCTGTGGTCGCTGTGTGGCACATCGGTTGCAAAGGTAAGACGGGACAATGTGAGAAGGGTGTCGGGAAACGGCTGGTTCGGCTCGTCTGCCTTGATACTATGCCATTTTCGGCATCTTGACCTGACTTTACCATGCGAAGGAGATACCGATGAAATCACTTATTCTCTATGACTCCATGGGGGGCAATACCGCCATGGTTGCCGAGACCATTCAACACGCCCTTACCGCCAAGTCCATGGCTCCGAATCTGGTCAAGGTCGACAAGGAGCTCAGCATCGATCTGTTTGACTACGACCTTGTGTTTATCGGGTCCCCTGTCATTGACTGGTTACCCACCAAGACCTTGATGGATTTTGTGAAAAGAAAAATGAAGGAGTACAACAACCAGGGGCGGGTGACGCCCTCATCTCCCCTCATCCCGGGGAAGTTCGGGATCAGTTTCGGAACCTATGCCGGGCCCCATATCGGAGAGAAAGAGGCCCGCCCCATGACGATGTGGCTCGATTCCTTTCTTGAGCACCTGGGGTACGCCGCCCTTGACCAGTGGCTCGTTGTTGGAAAGCATCACCACAAGCCGGATATCAACCGAAACGGACGTCTCGGAAACATCGAGGACCGGCCCAATACCACAGACCTTTCAGCCATTGAAAACAGGGTCACCGGTCTCGTGGATTCATTAATCGCCTGGAACTGACCTGCACGGGCCGGGGCAACACGAATCCTGCCGTGCGGTATGGCACCTGTCCGAACTTGAAAAGGGAGAAAATCCAATGACAGCACCAGAGAAAAAAGCAAATAGTGCCCCTGAGTACTGGGATGAGAAGGCCGATTTTTTTGCATCAGATGAACGGCGTCGGCGAATCCGGAGGTTGGCGGATCTTTATGAGACAAGCTGCTGGAGGTATATCGAACCGGTGCTTCCTTCCAAGGAGACCGGCATTGTCCTGGAAGCCGGGTGCGGTACCGGCCGGTGGGTTTATCACCTGGCGCCCTTGGGGTATCGCTTGGATCTCCTGGATTTTTCGGGTGAGATGATTCGTCATGCCGAGGCTAAGGTCACCCGGCAGGGCCTGGATGAAAGCGTCAGAGGGTATCATGTGCAGGACCTGTGCGATATGAGTGCGCTCCCGGATAACGGCTATGATCTGGTGCTCTCCCTGGGCATGCCTCTCTCCCTGTGCGACGACCCCGAGCAAGCCGCAGCGGAAATATTCAGGATCACCAAACCGGGGGGCTGGGTGATATGCGACGCCATGAATCGTTACCGAACGGCCCTTGATATGGCCCGGAAAAACAACATGACCCAACTGTTCAATGCCCTCAATCAGGGCAAGGTTGTCGCGGAGTCCGGGCTGACTCATCACTGCTTCAGCCCGGATGAACTCGAACTGCTGTTTCTTGGCCAGGGGTTTGCCTCCTGTCAGCTCGCGGCGATCACGCCATTTTTTGACGTCCCGCCCTTAAAGGATCAGGTGGCTCTCTTGGATGATGACACCCTGTTCAATCAGGTCGCCAATCTCTTTCAGGCGGTATCGGAGGATCCCGGTGTGATCGGGGTGTCGAGTCGACTCCTCATCGTCACCCAGAAGCCGGAGGCCCTTTAAAAAAGATACGGAGATGATACAGAAGGCCTTTCGTGTTTCCGGGCCGGGCGCCAGGGGCAGCGGCGGGCTTTTTGTTGATTTGGTGGGGGAACTATGTTTTTTTGAGTGGGATTGGCAAGCCTGACGTCAAGGCAGGGCTTGTCCGTTCTTTTATGGAAGTCAGATTCTTTTTTAAGCTTTTTAACCCATGCGTTTTTCAACGTAAGGAGTTCCAATGCTCTACAGATTCGACGGAAAACAGCCCACCGTGGGGAAAGATACCTACGTCAGTGAGCTGGCAAGCGTCATCGGTGATGTGGTGATCGGAGACAACTGCTACATCGGCCACGGGGCCATTGTCAGGGGGGACTACGGCAGGATTGAAATCGGAGACGGCACCGCCGTGGAAGAGGGGGTGATCATTCACGCGCCCCCAGGTGCCGTGAACCGCATCGGTACCCGCGTTACCCTGGGGCACAACGCGGTAATCCACGGAAAATCCATCGGAGACGGGGCCGTCATCGGCATGGGGGCCGTGCTCAGCATCCTCTCGGACGTGGGCACGGGGGCCATCGTGGCCGAAGGCGGCATCGTCAAGGCGAATCAGGTGATCCCGGAGTATGTGGTTGCCGCCGGGAACCCTGCAAAGGTGATCCGCGATGTGTCGGCGGACGACAAAGCCCTCTGGGATTTCGGCAAACAGATCTACATCGACCTTGCCCAAAAATACCTGGACGAGGGGATGGAACCGGTGCCTGTGTGAACAAGCCGTCGGTTTCCAACGCTAACGCACCTGCCAGTGCCCGTCCGAGTCCAGGCAGATGGTCCTGACGTTTTTCTCCTTTTTCCCGGATCTCGGTTTGAGGTCAAACTGCAGATCGACACAGGAGGTCCCGGCGTCTTCGAAGGTCCTCACAACCGAGACTTTGCCGCTGTTTTTCGACCTGGAATTGGACCACTTCACGGATTTTTGGTCCAGGTCTTGAAGAAGGGCGGTGGCGGCTTCCACGATCTTTTCCTCGTCTTCCTTCGTCACCCCCTTGGTGGAGAACAGGGAGCCGGAGATGCTCTTACCCGCATCTTTGAGGAGTCTGTACGGCGAGGTGATGACCCCTTTGAACACACCGGTGACGGCATCCTGGGAGGCCCTTCCGACAATGCTCTCGGCATCGGCCACGATGCCTTCCACCCGGGTGAGGATGCCGGGGATGTCCTTGCGGATGGCCTCGGCCTCCCCTAAGGCCCTGTCGACCCGGGGCAGGACTTCGTCCATCTGGTGAGTGACGGTGTTCACCGTGTCGGTGATCAGGGGCAGTTGCTTTTCCAACTCAGCGACCTGGGCCTGGATGGCATCGACTCGGGTCAGGATGGACGGGAGGGCCTCTCGGAGCTGTTCCACCTCGGAGAGGATCGGCGGGATGGTCTCCCGGATTTTCCCCACCTCCGTCAGGATTGCCGGCACGGTTTCCCTTATGTTTCCTACCTCTGTAACGATGGGAGGGATCTCATCGGTGATCAGGGGAACGGTGGCTACGATGTCGTCGACCCGGGTCATCACCCCCGGCACCTCCCGGGTGACGCCTTGAATGCTGTATGCCAGCCAGGCCAGAGATCCCGCAAGCAGGGCAATGGACAAGGCCATGGCGGCTGTGAGGATGTTCTTCATGGGTCGCCTTTCTGGGGTTGGGATGTTTGCTGGTTTATGGGGCTGCCTCCGGCGGCCCTGCCGGGGGCTAAGCTTTTAAAAAGTTGAATAAACAGATTCAGTTTATTCCGAATCAATAGCGAATGCGATTTTCCCTGAGGAACGAAGGGGAAAGCGCATTCGCTACCTGCTTTCGAGGTGGCACACCTCGCCGCCGGAGGCCTTCTTCCATCCCCTTTAACCATAGAAGGCATGTTTTTATCTTTTAAAACACCCGGTCCACAAGCCGTTTGCCGCTCTGCAGCCAGGCTCCGATGCGGGTGTCCACGGCTTCCAGGGCCGCATGGGGGCAGACCTCCACGCAGCAGTAGCACCGGATGCATGTTTCAAGGTTGAAGGCCACGGCCTCGGGGGTCTCGGTGATGGCGTTGACCGGGCAGTAGGTGAGGCAGTGATTGCATTTTTGGCAGGTTGCCGGGTTCACCACGGGGCGCTGGACCATGTGCTTCCGGATGAGGTGTTTCAGAAACGAGGGGCCGAAGGTCACCGGGCTCTGGGTGGGCAGTTTGAAGTCTTTGAAGACCGTTTCCGGCACAGGTTGGGGCGGGATGATCGTCAGGTGTCCCAGGGCAAGGGCCGCGGCCAGGGTGGGCAGGTCCTCGGGGGCAAGGCCTGCCATGCGGGCGCAGGCGGCGTCGACCCCGTGAATGTTTGCCCCTGCCACCAGGGCGCCCATGGGCCTGGGGGTCCCGTTTTTACCGGGGCCCTGGCCTTCGAGGCCTGTGACGGCGTCCACGAGGGTGACCGTGGGCCGGATCGCTTCGGCGATACCCACCAGGAGCTTGGCGAATTGTTCCCTCTGGATACCGGCCCGTGCGTGCCACTTGGGCTTTTCAAAACCCACCACGCACCCGAAGAGGTTCTTGACGCCCAGGGTGAGGGTCATCATGGCGTGGGTCTTGAACTTGGGCAGGTTGATGACGGTGGGGATTCCCAGGGCCTCCCGGGCCAGGCCGATGGTGCCGAAGGGGGCCCCGATATCTACGGGGTCGGCCGTCTGAAAGCTCCGCAACTCGTAGGGCATCCCCTTTAATGCCTCTTCAAATCCCCCCACCCTCCAGATTTTTTCCACACTTCCCACGGCCGGGCTGTCGGCGATGAGGGGCCTTCCTCCCCGGTCCAGCACCCATGCGGCCGCGGCACGCACCACCAGCGGGTGAGTGAGGATGGCCTTTTCCGGAGGTGCGGCCAGCAGGAGGTTGGGCTTGATGAGGACCTGTTCGCAGGCGCTCAGGGGCTTGGGCATGTGGCGGTCCAGGAGATCTCCTGCCTGGCGGGTGAGCAGGGCCTTGTCGTAGGCGGAATCGACGATTTCAGGGGTGGTCATGGGCCCTCCGGGGATGGGTGATCAATCGTGTCGAACACGATATCATAATTACATAAAATAGGTTATGAAATATTGACAGTCCAGAGGACCAGGTGGTAGTGTTTTCTCCCTTTCTGTTACGGAAAAAGAGCGGTTTGGGGCCTGGAAATGTGTACGTGGGGATTGTCCGCTTTTCCGAGGCCCGGTGGTAGACAAAAGGAGACTCGGTACGTGTTTGAACAGCCTGAACTCTGGCAAATCCTGGCCGCCAATGTGGCCGTGGCCTTCGGGGCCTTTATCCAAAGCGGCACCGGTTTCGGCATGGGGCTTTTGTGCGTGCCCATTCTTACCCTTATCCATCCCGTCTTTGCGCCGGGTTCCTTTCTTCTGGCCAGCATGTTCCAAAACAGCGTCATGGTCGTTAGAAACCGCAGGGGGCTTCGAACCGACTGGCTGACGTCGATCCTTCCCGGTATTGTCATGGGCTCGGTTGTTGCCTATTTCGTCCTGAAAAACCTGAAAGGGCCGGGGGTTGAGCTGGCCATCGGGTTTACCATTCTCCTTGCCGTGGCCATGAGCGCCATCGGCTTTCGCATGGCCTTGGGTCGCAAAACCCTTGTGGGCGGAGGTGCTGTGGCCGGCATGATGTCCACCGTGGCCGGTGTGCCCGGTCCGCCCCTGATCCTCCTGCTTCAGAACGAGCCCGGTGTCCAGATCCGGGCCAACCTCGGCATCACCTTCATGTCGGGGAGCTTTGCCTCCATCGTGGCCTTCTACTTCGCCGGTCGCTTTGGCGTCCTCCATGCCCTCCTCGGGGTGTCGCTCCTTCCCGGGATCCTGACGGGGAGCCTCCTTGCCGGACCCTTTGCCCGCTTTCTGGACCGCGCCTTCCTGCGGCCCGCCCTCCTTGTGCTGGTCAGCTTCGGCGGCTTGGCCCTGATTCTGAGAAATGTACTTTAAAACGTTGTTATTTGACTTAAAAAGCCTCCGGCGGCCCTGCCGGGGGCTAAACTTTTAAAAAGTTTAATAAACAGGTTTTAAAATCACATCTGTAACCTGCTTTCAAGGTGTTTTAGCCTGAGTGGCTTCGCACCCTTGCCGCCGGAGTTATGCTGGTTAAAGTCAAGCGAATTCCAAATGTTCTTTATCGTGTTTCCAGAAGAATGAAATGGGGCTTTCCTGCAAAAACAGTTGCCACATGTCACACATCATGCGAATGCCCGGAGAGCGCTTGCATAATGGCTGCCTCCATGCATTCGCCATAGGGTTTCAAGGTGCCCCCACCTTGCCGCCGGAGGCATCTTTTTGGTTTTTACTCTGCCCCTGTCGTCCATCCGACTTTAACCATAGAAGGCGTATTTTTAAAGCAAGCCCTTTCCCTCTTTCACCATTTGGGAGAGGTCGTCATCCATGTCGGTGATACCGCCAAGATCGCTGTTTGTCGCGGAAAAGGCGGAGCCGGTTTTCTCTTTGATGGCGGCCTGCAAACCTTTGTTGAAGTCGGCGGTGAGTTCTTTGGTGGCGTTTTTAAGGGCTTTTTTTACGTGGGTGTCAAGGTCTGAGGAGACGCTCAAGTCGTAGCTGTCCAGGGGGCCTTTGGCGACGCCTTCAACGGAGAACTCCTTCACTTCTTTCAGGGCCCGGTTCAGGGCTTGCTGCAAGGTGCCGGGGTCGGTGGATTCGGCGAACCGTACCTGGGTCATCCGGGCGGTGAGGCCGGCGTCCAGGGTCTCGCTTCCCGCGATTTCGGCATGCCCTGTGACGGAGGCCGAGGCCCCCTCCATGCGGATGGTATCTTCAGACCCCACCGGGCGGATACCGATGCCGTTGCCGGAAAAGACGAGGCGATCCCCTGCGGTCTGGGGGCTGACCCGGTCGATGGTGGCGGTGAGGTCCACGGCATCGATGCCTTTGAGTTCACGCCCGGCAAGGGTCAGGGCCATGGGCCGTCCCACGAGGGGCTGCTGGGCGGTGACGTTCTGGACGGTGCCCGACAGGGTGCCGGCGGGGATCTCCAGTTCAAGGATGCCCCGTGAGATGAGAAACTCAGGCAGGGGGCGCTTCTCCTTAAACGCGATATCGACGCCTTTTCCCCTGATGCGCTTTGGCTTTTCCCCTTTTTCCGCACTCTTCTTTTTCGTCTCCTCCCCCCCGTCCGAGGGGTCCTTTTCCAGCATGGGCTGGATTTTCTTGTACCACCTGACGGCGGTTTCCACCTTGCCTTTGTATGCATCGCCAAAGAGCAGGCCGGTGATGTTCCCTGCCCCCACGGCCGATGGCCCGTAGGTCTCTTTGAGGCGGGTATAGTCGGCCTGGGCAAGCTTGGGCAGGTTTTTTATCCGCTTTTCAAGGGTGCTGATTTCACCTTCAAGGTCTTTTTTGACGGCCTTTATGGCCTGGATGTCGCGTTCCACCTCATCGGAGATCTTTTCCAGGTCCGCGGCCTTGGTGAGCAGGGCCTTCCAGTCTGACTTGCCGTGGGTGAGCTCCTCAATGCGCTTTTCGTAGGCCTTGAAGTCCTCTTCATCCGGCAAGTCGGCGATGCGTTTTTTAAACTCTGATTTCATCGTTTTGATGTCGGCCTGGATTTTTTCGGCCTCTTCCACGCTGGCCAGGGTCTCCTGTTCCAGGATTTTTTTCGGGTCCTTTATGTCCAGGGAGGGCAGGGAAAGGGAGGTCTTTTCGTCTTCGGCTTTGGGGGCGTCGGTTTTTTTCCCTTTGATCACGGCCCCGGAGCGGCTCCGTTCGGTGTCAAAACGGATGCCCGTGGCGGCCATCTCCGGCACAATGCATTTTCGGAAGAAGAGGGGTGCCGTTTCCACGGAGAGAGCGATGTGTCTTGCCTCCACCGCGTTTCGCATGGGGGCGTCCGGGTTGGTGACGGCAAGGCCGGTGAGGGACAGCCCCGCTGGAAAAAAGGTGAGGTCTGCGTCGGCCAGCTCCACCCGAGCGCCGACGACGAGGGTGCCGGTGGTCTCAATGGCTTTTTTAACGAGGGTATCGGCGAAGAGAACAACAAACAGGACCAGGGCCGCTGTGATGACGGCAAAGGCGGCCACGCCCTTGATGCGAATCCACTTTTTCATGGAAAAACCTCCTTGGGGTCAGGCCAGGGCCTTGTAGACGTCGTAAATTTTGGATGCCTTGAAGATCTGCATGAGGCGGCTCTTGTCGACCCAGGCCAGCAGGTGGTGACGGTAGGCGGTGATGAGCCGGTTGAGCACCAGAAAGAGGGGGACAAAAAGAGCCAGGGCGGTGAGCAGGCTGCCCATGACCACGGTGTTGTTGAATCGTGCCAGGCGAAAAAGGGAGATGTTGTACAGGGCTGTCCAGGTGCCGTTTAAGGCCGGCAGGGTGAGGACCTTATTACCTATGGCGTGGAAGAGGGGATCCAGGAGCCACGCCATGCCTGAAAAGACGGCCCACCCTAAAAGAAACGCAGAGAGGTTCACCCGGATGACGCACACGGCAAAGAGGATGATGAGGTTGTGCAGGGAGAAGAGCGGCGTAAATCCCAGCACCATGGCAAGGCAGAGGGCCAGGCTGATCTGGGCCGGTTCCGCCTCGGAGTTTAACAGTTTTAAGAGATTGGCAACCAGCTGGATCATGGGGCCTCCTTGGCGGTGACGAGGGCAATGCGATGGGGTTCAATGAGACGTTGCTGTTTTGTAGAGGATCGGCTTCTCGAATTGTCTCATGTTTTTAATATATTAGATTAGGTGGGGCGTGGCCCGGTGTCAAGGCGAAATGCGGCGTGAACGGGCGCAGCAGGCCCGAAGGGGAAGGGCCCTGCCTTGCCCCCTCTTTGGGAAACCCGAGGGGGCGGGAAAGCACCTCCATGGACCGGTCGGCATCACAGGGACGGAAACATGTCGTACTCTTCGCTCTTGGTTTTTAAAGCGGCATCGGTCCTTGAAAGGATTTTTTTCACCAGGGTCTTGGAGGTGCGGTCGGCAAAGCGGACGCCGTTGCAATCGCAAGGGGAGAACATGTCGCCCTTCATGCCCGAGCTGCGGGTGATGGCACCTTTCCAGAGGACCTCGCCCGTTTCGATATGCACCGCTTTTACCGAGTAGCTCAAGGTGGTGCAGGAGGTCGTCTTCATCTTTCCCTTCACCCGTTCGTATTTTGCTTTTTTGAAATCGCGGACCATGCCCAGGATGACAACATTGGCGTTGGTCATTTTCCCGATCTCCTTGAGTTGGGCCTCGTCCACATGCCCCATGTAGGAGAATTTCATTTCACCCAGGATTGACTCCACATGGCTCCGCTCGACAATCTTGTGGCCGGATTTCATAAAGGCGGTTTCAAAGGCATCGGTCACTACGTCCGAGACGTTAAATCCGAAGTTGTCTTTTCTGCCCGACCGTTCGTCGACAAAGGGGAGGATGGCAAAGCTGTCGTGGTCGAGTTCTGTGATCCGGGGGCTTAAGACCACGGTTTGGTCCGGCTGGAGCATGGCACATCCGGTGAAAAGCGTGAGGGCGGCAAGGACGAGGGCGATTCGTTTCATGGCTGTATCCTGTGGGCGGTGAAGGCGTTAGGGTGCCGGTGGACAAGGGGCAGTGTACCATTTCACGGTGCGGCTTTGTAACTGCCGTCAAACATCTCATATTCCTCACGTCTTATATCGTATGGGGACACGGGAGGCAAGGGCTCCCCTTGAGTTATTGGAAGGGGCTCAAGGCGCAGGTCCTTCTGGGTTGGGGATGTTTCCGTTGCCATGGCGGGGGGGAAAAGGCAAAGGGCCGCGGCAACGGCTTCAGTATTTCACAGGATGAAGTTGGGGCAACATGAGGCCTGTAGGGTGCACTCCGTGCGCCCTGCCACTCCTTACGGGCGTAGACCGTCGGCACATGTGACGTACCTGAGGAACGAAGGTGCGGAGCATGTGCGAAACCGGGTTCCAAGGGCTTAGCCCTTGGAACCCGGAGGCATCGTTTTTGAATGTTTTTTTGCTGCGAAGCGGGATACTATGGAGACCTGAAGGCTCCACGCAAGGGATGGCCCAGCCCGGGGCGCCTTGCCCCTGTCCCCGCGTGGCAATGCAAAACAAACATTTTGGGAGACCCCATGGATATGACATTTTTCCGCAACCTGCCCAAGGCCGAGTTGCACCTGCATATAGAAGGCACCCTGGAACCGGAGTTGATGTTTGCCCTTGCCGAGCGAAACGGCATCAAGCTGCCCTACGAGGACACCGAGGCGATCCGCAGGGCCTATCAGTTCTCCAACCTGCAGAGCTTTCTCGATATTTATTACGCCGGTGCCGGTGTGCTCCAGACCTCCCGGGATTTTTACGATCTCACCTGGGCCTATCTTGAGCGCTGCAAAGAGGACAACGTGGTGCACACCGAGATTTTTTTCGACCCCCAGACCCACACGGACCGGGGCATCGCCTTTGAGACGGTGCTTGAGGGCATTGACGGGGCCCTTGCCGACGCACGGAAAAAACTGGGGATCACCAGCCACCTTATCCTGTCGTTTCTGCGGCACCTGCCCGAAGAGAGTGCCTTCGAAACCCTTGAGGCAGCCCTTCCCCACAAGGACCGCTTCATCGGTGTGGGACTCGACTCCTCCGAGGCGGGGTTTCCCCCGGAGATGTTTGAACGGGTCTTTGAAAAGGCACGCAAGGCCGGATTGATTCCCGTGGCCCACGCCGGGGAAGAGGGGCCCCCTGCGTACATCCATCAGGCCCTGGACCTGTTGAAGGTGGCGCGCATCGATCACGGGGTGAGGGCCTCCGAGGACCCTGCCCTTATGGCGCGGCTTATCAAAGAGCGCATGCCCCTGACCGTCTGTCCCTTTTCCAACGTGAAGCTGAAGGTTTTTGAGCGCCTTGCCGACCACAACATTCTGTCTATGCTGGATGCGGGGGCCTGTGTCACGGTGAACTCCGACGATCCGGCCTACTTCGGCGGGTACATGAACGCCAACTTCGAAGGGCTCGCAAGGGAGCTGAACAT
Source organism: Desulfoluna spongiiphila (assembly GCF_900101345.1). Classification (GTDB taxonomy): domain Bacteria; phylum Desulfobacterota; class Desulfobacteria; order Desulfobacterales; family Desulfolunaceae; genus Desulfoluna; species Desulfoluna spongiiphila. The sequence continues at coordinate 138,872 of NZ_FMUX01000014.1, forward strand.
GACCGAGGCCCAGGCCCGCCGCCTTGCCGCCAACAGCTTTGAGGCGAGCTTTCTGCCCGAGGTCGAGAAGAGGGCCTGGATGGCGAAAGCCCTGGGCGAAGAATAAACAATAAGGCCATAAGGCCATAAGGCCACGGGACACGTTCTCCGTGTCTTTGGTTCATAGATCCCGCCGGACGCATCATGCGTCCGGCGGGATTTTTTTTTGCGGCGTGCTGGAAACCGGCCAGGCGTTGGTGGGTAAGGGTGCTGTGGTGTGTTGGTGTTGAAAGAAAGTTTGTGTTGCCAAAAAATATACTTGACCATGAAAATGCTTCGGGGTAAATAGTTCCCCGTTGCGGAACGCGGGGTTCCTGGCAGGGCCGCCGGAGGCATTTTGAGCTGCATAGTTACCACGCATCGTTGGTTTTGATTTTGTAAAAATTATGGAGGAATGATGAAGTTTATACTCAGCGCTTTTTGCGCCGCCATGGTGACCTTTACCGGCCTGTCCCAGGCCTTTTCCCAGGAACTCGTCGTGTATTCGGCCCGCAAGGAGCATCTGATCAAGCCCCTGTTTGACGCCTACGAAAAGAAGACCGGCGTTTCTATCAAGTACATCACGGGCAAAGCCCCGGTGCTTCTGGAGCGCCTGAAATCCGAAGGCTCCCAAACCCCTGCAGACCTTCTCATGACCGTGGACGCGGGGAACCTCTGGCACGCGGCCAATGAAGGCGTGCTGCAACCCGTCTCCTCCGAGGTACTTGAGGCCAATATTCCGGCCAGCCTTCGGGATCCCGGCAGCCGGTGGTTTGGCCTCTCCAGGCGTGCCCGCACCATCGTCTACAGCACCGAGCGTGTTACCCCTTCCGAGCTGAGCACCTACGAGAATCTTGCCGATCCCGCCTGGAAGGGGCGCCTTATCCTCCGTACCTCCAAGAAGGTCTACAACCAGTCCCTGGTGGCCATGCTGATGGCCGAGCACGGTGAGAAGAAAACACAGGAACTCGTCAAGGGGTGGGTGCACAACCTGGCCGCTCCTCCTTTTTCCAGCGACACCAAGGCCCTTGAAGCGATCATGGCCGGGCAGGGAGACGTGGCTGTTGTCAACACCTACTACTTCGGTCGCCTGCAGAAGAAGAACCCGGGCCTGCCCCTGGCCATTTTCTGGCCCAACCAGAAGGCAGGGGGCGTTCATGTCAATGTCTCCGGCGCCGGGGTCACCACCCACGCCAGGCACCCCGAAGCAGCAAAAGCCTTTCTGGAGTGGCTCTCGGGCCCTGAAGCCCAGAATCTCTTTGCCGACGCCAACATGGAGTTCCCGGTGAATCCCACCGTAAAACCCCACGATTTTGTGGCGGCCTGGGGTGAGTTTAAAGGCTCGGCCCTTGGCCTTGAAAAAGCCGGCGAACTGCAGTCCGACGCCATCAAGCTCATGGACCGCGCTGGCTACAAATAAAGTGTAGGAAAAACCGTAACTACTCAGTTTATGCCTCCGGCGGCCCTGCCGGGGGCCAAACTTTTGCCTGATCTTAAAACGACGGGTTTGATAAACAGGTTTAAAAAAACAGATTCTGTTTAATCTGAACCATAGGCGAAAGTGATTTTCCCTGAGGAACGAAGGGGAAAGCGCATTCGCAACCTGCTTTCGAGGTGGCTCACCTCGCCGCCGGAGGCAAGCTTTTTCCACCCACTTTAACCATAGAAGGCTGCTTTTTTGCTCGACTCATGCAGCGCAAGGGGTTTCATGCAAGGTTGTGACGCAGATATGGTGATGAAGAGGCCCGCCGGCCCGGTTCGGATAGGGGGGCGGGTGGAGCCTTCCCTGGTGTTGGTCTGTGGGGTGGCGCTGGTGGTGCTGTTGCCCATCTTGCTTGTGATGGCCTCGATCTTTGCGGACACCCGGGACATCTGGGGGCATCTCCGCGAGAACCTTCTGGCGGGGCTGTTGTTCAACACGGCGGTGCTCTCCTCGGGTGTTCTGGCCCTCACCGCTTTTTTCGGCGTGTCGGCGGCGTACCTGACGGCCTTGTGCGAGTTTCCGGGGCGGCGGTTTTTCTCCTGGGCGCTGTTGCTGCCCCTGTCCGTTCCCACCTATGTGATGGCCTTTGTCTACACCGGCCTGTTGGATTTCTCGGGGCCTGTGGCCTCCTTTCTGCGGCAGCATCTGCCTGCCGTGGCGCCGTGGATGCCGCCTGTCCGCTCCACGGGTGGGGTGATCCTGGTTTTGTCCCTGGCCCTTTACCCTTACGTGTTCCTCCTTGCCGCCGGCGGGTTCGCCTCCCAGGGAGAGCGTGTCCTTGAGGCCTCCCGTTCCATGGGGTTGAGCCGGGGGCGGCTTTTCTTCCGTGTGATGCTGCCCATGGCCCGTCCCTTTATCCTGGCCGGGCTGATCCTGGTGCTCATGGAGACCCTGGCGGATTTCGGGGCGGTGGCCGTATTTAACTACGACACCTTTACCACGGCCATCTACAAGGCGTGGTTCGGGTTTTTCTCCATTGACGCCGCTTCCCAGCTCGCCTCCTTTCTCGTGGTGATGGCCCTTATGGTGCTGACGGCCGAGGAGTGGAGCAGGCGACGCATGCGCTATGTCCGGGGACGAGACGGGCGGCGGGCGAAGCGGATTCCCCTGTCACCCCGCCAGGGCTTTGGAGCCATTCTATTTCTCGGCGGTCTCTTTTCCGTGGCGTTTGTGGTTCCCATGGCCCAGCTTTTTGCCTGGGTGGCCGAGGCGTGGCGGGAAGAATTCCATCTGGGGTACGGGGGGCTCCTGCTGAACTCCCTGGTCCTTGCCGGGGCCGGGGCCCTTGTCACCCTTTCGGCAGCACTGGTACTGGCCTTTGCCGGGCGCAAGGCCAATGGCCGGTTTATGGCCTTTCTCTCCAGGGTTTCCCTTCTGGGTTATGCCCTGCCCGGCACGGTGCTTGCCGTGGGCATGGTGCGTGTCCTGACCGGCATGGATCATCTGGCCGCAGGCACCTTGGCGGTATTTGGCGTGGGGCTCTCCGGGCCCCTTCTGCAGGGGTCGGTCTGGATGATGCCCGTGGCGTACATGGTCCGGTTTCTTTCGGTGGGATTCAGCGCGGTGTCCAGCAGCCTGGGGAGGATCTCTCCCTCCATGGACGAGGCGGCCCGGACCATGGGGATCAGTGGTTTTTCACTGGTACGCAGGATCCACCTGCCCCTGATTCGGGGCGGCATGGTGACCGGTGCCATCCTGGTGTTTGTGGATATCATGAAAGAGATGCCCCTGACGTTGATGACACGGCCCTTTGGCTGGGACACCCTGGCCGTGAAAATTTTTGAGCTCACCTCCGAAGGGGAGTGGGAGAGGGCGGCGATACCCGCCGTGGCGCTGGTGGCGGCGGGGTTGATCCCCGTGGGGCTTCTGGTGTGGCAAAAGGAGAGGGCAAAACGATGATGTATCTTGATGTCAAAGCGGTGACCAAACATTTCGGCGATACCTGTGTGGCCCGCAAGGTGGGGTTTTCCCTTGCCCGGGGCGAGATCGGGGCCCTTTTGGGGCCCAGTGGCTGCGGCAAGACCACGCTGCTGCGCATGATCGCGGGATTTGAAGAGCCCGACGGCGGGGCCGTGTATTTGGGGGGCCGCCCCTTGTGGGAGACGGGCAGGGGGCTTGCCGCCGAAGATCGGCAGATCGGCATGGTGTTTCAAGACTATGCCCTGTTCCCCCACCTCACCGTCTGGGAAAACATCGCCTTCGGCATGGCAGGGGCCGGGCGCGGGGAGCGAAAAGCCACCATCGGCGAGCTTCTCTCCGTCACCGGCCTTGCCGGAGCGGAAACACGCTATCCCCACGAACTCTCCGGCGGTCAGCAGCAGCGGGTGGCCCTGGCACGGGCCATCGCCCCGAAACCCCGATGCCTCCTTATGGACGAGCCCTTCTCCAACCTGGATGTCTCCCTGCGGGAGAGCCTTTCGGCCGAGGTACGGGACATCATCAAACGGTTCGGCATCACCGCTCTTATGGTGACCCACAACCAGCACGAAGCCTTTGCCATGGCCGACCGCATCGGGGTGATGCAGGATGGGTCCATCCTGCAGTGGGACACCCCCGAAGGGCTCTATCACTCCCCAAAGGCCCTTGCCGTGGCCTGTTTTATCGGGGAGGGGAGTTTGCTCTCCGGCACCCTGGCCCCCGACGGCACCCTGGATTTCGGCCTGGGCGCCTTTCCTGTGGGGGCGGCAGCAGGCCCTGCTTCGGCCCGGCGGGTCCGGGTGTTTGTCAGGCCCGAGGCCATCCGCATCGCCACCTCCGGCACCGGGGCCACTGCGCGGCTGGAAAAAAGCTGCTTTCGCGGTCCGGGTCGCAGCTGTCTTTTTGAACTCCCCTCCGGTGAGCAGGTCAAAGCCGACGCAGACACCCGGAGCCCCCTTCTGGAAGGGGAGACCTACGGCCTGGCCGTGGACAGGGACGGGGTCTCCATTTTCCCCTGAGTTGCCACGGCACCACACCTGTACGATCCTTCACGACTGAACAGTTCCGCTTTCCTCATGTTTTTTCATTTTGTATAATAACGGATCTCACTATTTCACCATTGAAAAATTGAGATCCGTCCCCATATTGTGTCCGTGAACCCCCTGGCCACCATGTGGCCGCGGGGTTGCTCTGAGCGGCTTGCTCCCCGCCTTGCCCGTATGGTCGACCCCATCGCCGGTATTCCCCGAGTGTGGCCGGAAGAACCCTTCCACGATGCCGTCCCGTCGGCGGGCCCGGGCCTGTGATTCCCTCAGATATCCTCAAAGGGCATCAACGCCCTATCGTATACCTGGAAAAAGAGGAGAGAACCTGTGAACATTGGTATTCCCAGAGAGACCCACGACGACGAGAAACGGGTGGCTGCGACGCCGGAGAGCGTGAAGACCCTGATCCGCCTGGGGTACGGCGTGTCCGTGGAAGCCGGGGCCGGAGAGGCCGCCGGCTTTTTGGACGGCGCGTATGAAGCCGCCGGTGCGGCGGTGGCAGACGCACAGACGGTATGGACCGCCTCGGACATGGTCCTGAAGGTCCGGCCCCCGTCCCTTTCCGAAGCAGAGCAGATGAAAGAAGGGGCCGCCCTGGTCTCTTTTGTGCAGCCCGCCGTGAACCCCGAGCTGCTTGAACTGCTCAAAACCCGGCAGATCACGTCCCTTGCCATGGAGCAGGTGCCGCGCATCACCCGGGCCCAGAAGCTCGACGCCCTGAGCTCCATGGCCAACATCGCCGGGTACCGGGCGGTGGTGGAAGCCGCCGGTGCCTTCGGCCGTTTTTTTACCGGCCAGGTGACCGCGGCGGGCAAGGTCCCGCCTGCAACGGTCCTTGTCATCGGGGCCGGGGTGGCCGGGCTGTCGGCCATCGGCACCGCAGGGGGCCTTGGCGCCGTGGTTCGCGCCTTTGACACCCGCCCGGAGGTGAAAGAGCAGGTGGAGAGCATGGGGGCTTCCTTTCTCATGCTGGACGTGGACGAGGAAGGCGGCGGTACCGGCGGGTACGCCAAGGTGATGAGCGAGGCCTTTATCAAGGCGGAGATGGCCCTGTTTACCGAGCAGGCCAAGGAGGTGGATATCATTGTCACCACCGCCATGATCCCGGGGAAAAAAGCCCCTGTCCTCATCACCAAAGAGATGGTGGCTTCCATGAAGCCGGGCAGCGTCATCGTGGACCTGGCCGCGGAGCAGGGGGGCAACTGTGAGCTCACCGAGCCCGGTGCGGCCGTGGTCAAAGAGGGCGTTACCCTTATCGGATACACGGACATGGTGAGTCGGCTGGCCAACCAGGCAAGCCGCCTGTACGCCACCAACCTTACCCATCTTCTGGACAACCTCACCCCGGATAAAGGCGGGGAGGCGGTCTATGACATGGAGGACGAGGTGGTGCGGGGCATGATGGTGACGTGTGACGGAGAGGTGACCTGGCCGCCCCCCGCCCCCAAGGCGTCGAGTCCCGGGCCCCAGGCCCCGAAGGAAGCGGAAAAGGCCCAGGTCCCCGAGGCGGGCGCCCTCCGTAAAACCTGGGCTCGCTGGTCGCCCCAGGTGATGCCCTTTCTTCTGCTTGCCGTGGGCGGATTTCTCCTTTACGAGATGGGGCGCGTGGTGCCCCAGGCGTTTTTGCAGCACATGACGGTGTTCGTCCTGGCCTGCTTTGTGGGGTACATGGTGATCTGGAATGTCACTCCTTCCCTTCACACCCCCCTCATGAGCGTCACCAATGCCATCAGCGGCATCATTGTCATCGGGGCGCTCCTGCAGATCTCCGGGCCCTTTTTCAGCCTGAAAACCTTTCTGGCGGCCCTTGCTGTCCTTATTGCCACCATCAACGTGTTCGGAGGCTTTCTCGTGACCCAGCGCATGCTGAAGATGTTCAGGAAAGGAGGCGATCATGAGTAGCGGCCTCATCACCACAGCCTACATTGCGGCAGGCGTTCTCTTTATTCTCTCCTTGGGGGGCCTGAGCAACCAGGAGACGGCCCGACGCGGCAACCTCTACGGCATCCTCGGCATGGCCATCGCCCTTGTGGCCACCGTCCTCGGCAGCGAGGTGACGGGCTACGCCCTTATCATCGTGACCATGGGCATCGGCGGCGCCATCGGCGTCATGGTCTCCAGGAAGGTCCAGATGACACAGATGCCCGAGCTGGTGGCGATCCTCCACAGCTTTGTGGGCATGGCCGCCGTGCTGGTGGGCATCGCCGGGTACCTGGATCCAGAGATGCACTATGCGGGCATCGAGAAGACCATCCACGAGGTGGAGGTTTTCCTTGGGGTTTTCATCGGGGCCGTGACCTTTACGGGGTCCGTGGTGGCCTTCGGCAAGCTCCGGGGCACCATCGGCAGCCGTCCGCTGCTTCTGCCCTTCCGGCATCTCATCAACCTGGCCGCCATCGGTGTCACCCTCGGCATCGGCGTTCTCTTTGTGGGGGCCCAGGGCATGGGATATCCCCTGTTCGGGCTCATCGTCATGACCCTTATCGCCTTTGGCCTGGGCTGGCACATGGTCATGGCCATCGGCGGGGCGGACATGCCCGTGGTCATCTCCATGCTCAACTCCTACTCGGGCTGGGCCGCGGCAGCCACAGGGTTCATGCTGGGCAACGACCTGCTCATCATCGCAGGGGCCCTGGTGGGATCCAGCGGGGCCATCCTCTCCTATATCATGTGCAAGGCCATGAACCGGAGCCTGGCCAATGTGATCCTGGGGGGCTTCGGTACCTCCGGGGGCACCGTGGTGGAAGGGGGCCAGCAGGGAGAAGCCATCGCCACCAGCCTGGAGGAGACCGCGTCCCTTCTTAAACATGCCAAAAACGTGGTGATCGTTCCCGGCTACGGCATGGCCGTGGCCCAGGCCCAGCACCCGGTCTTTGAGCTCACCGAGCGCCTGAAAAAAGACGGGGTGAACGTCCGTTTTGCCATCCACCCGGTGGCAGGGCGCATGCCCGGCCACATGAACGTGCTTCTGGCCGAGGCCCGGGTGCCCTACGATATCGTGCTGGAGATGGATGAGATCAACGACGACTTAGGGGACACCGATGCCGTTCTGGTCATCGGGGCCAACGACATCGTCAACCCCTCGGCCCTGGAAGACCCCAACAGCCCCATCGCCGGTATGCCTGTCCTTGAGGTGTGGAACGCCGACACCGTGGTGGTCCTGAAACGCAGCATGGCCACCGGCTACGCAGGGGTGGAAAACCCCCTCTTCTTCAAGGAGAACACCCGCATGCTCTTCGGCGACGCCAAAGAGAGCATCACAGGGTTGCTGGCGGCGGTGTAACCTGCTTTCAAGGTCCGCCGGAGGCAGCCAAGTTAAAGATGCCTCCGGCGGCCCTGCCGGGGGCTAAATTTTTGCCTGATCGTATGAAAGACGGTTTTAATAAACAGCTTTTAAAAAACAGGCTTAGTTCAATTTAATCAAAGGCGAATGTGATTTTCCCTGAGGAACGAAGGGGAAAGCGCATTCGCAACCTGCTTTCGAGGTGGCACACCTCGCCGCCGGAGGCATTGTTTTTGTTTTTCCTGAGCCCTCTTGCCCTGCGGTTCATCCGAACTTTAACCATAGAAGGCTTTTTCTGGAGCTGAATAGTTACCTGCGTTATGTAAAAAAAGGGGCTCGGCCTGATGTGGCCGATCCCCTTTTTTGCGTTTGCCAAGGCCCTGTCGCCCCTTTTCTTCCCGTGACACAATCCCCGGCCCTTTTTGGGCCGTCCCCTTTTTTTTGACTGTTCCTCTTGAACAAAACAAGAAATAAGGCGGGAGGGAACTTTTGCATGTCATTTAAAATACAGCAAAAAAAGAGCTCGGGATTTCACGGTAAAAAAAAGTGAAACAGACGGGGTAAAATGTCTTGACACGCGTTTTTTGCTCTGCCATAAAGCGCCTCACGTTGTGTGGGTGCCGTGGTCCATATCCCTTTGGATTACGGTGTTTTCCTTGATATCCTTTTGCCCGTGCGGAGCGCCTATTCCGTGCATGTTACGCCGTTATCCGACAGGGTGGCTCCCACAGCTCGAACCGCCCGATTATCCATTGATAAGTTGATCTGATTTTTGAAAATTGACTCACCTTTTTAGGGATCCGGCAGTGTTGGCGTGATGTTTATCGCGTCTTCCCTTGCATGGCCTGCAGGATCCGGTGCGTCTGGAGGTTCAGCCATGCTCAAGAAAGATTTCACCTACTCCGTTTTCTGGAACTGTTTTCTCATTGTTTTCGGGACCCTGATCTATGTGATCGGGCTGAAAGGCATTGCCGATCCGCACAGCTTCGTGCCCGGAGGGCTCTTCGGTCTCGCCTTTTATCTTTACTACCTGTCGGACTGGATGAATCCCGGGATCATCTTCGCCCTGCTGAACATTCCCATGTTTATTGTGGGCAAACTGTTCATCAGCGGGCGCTTTCTGGCCTACAGCTTTCTGGCCATGGTGGTCTCATCGGTGAGCTACAACCTGATCCAGGTGGATCTGGGGATTGTAAATCAGCTGTATGCGGCGGTGACCTGCGGGGTGCTGGTGGGCATCGGCTCCGGCATCGTGCTGCGGTCCATCGGCTCCAACGGCGGCCTGGATATCATCGCGGTCATTCTCTACCAGAAGTTCAATATCGGGCTCGGTAAGTTTTTCATGATTTTCAACGTGGTGCTTTACAGCTTCAGCTTTGCCACCATGAACACGGACCTGGTCATCGCCTCCATCATCTCGGTGTTTGTCACCTCCGTCAGCATCGACTATGCCCTGTCCATGTTCAACCAGAGGAAGATGGTCCTGGTGGTCACGGATAAGCCGGAGTGCATCTCCAAGGAGATCATCGACAAGCTCAAAATCAGCACCACCTTTTTAAACGGACAGGGTGCCTACACCGGCCGCGACAAAAAGATCCTCATGACCGTGATCAACAACATCCAGCTCAAGCGCCTGGAAGAGATCGTCTTCACCAAAGACGAGGAGGCCCTCTTCATCGTGGAGAACACCTTCAGCGTCATCGGTGCCAATTTTTCCAAGCGGAAGGTCTACTAAGGCAGGAGAGAGACAATCAGAGACACCCGAAAAGAACGCCGCCCGTAACACGGCGACGGTCCTTGAGGGTTTTGTATATGGGCGGCGGGCCCTTGGCCCGCCGCCCTTTTTGGTTTTTTACACGTAACCATTCAGCTTCAAAAAGCAGCCTCCGGCGGCAAGGTGTGCCACCTTGAAAGCAGGTAGCGGATGCGCTTTGCCCCTCGTTCCTCGGGTCAAATCACATCCGCCTTTAAAACGGCATTCACTCAAATATTTTTTTATGACCTGTTTGTTAAACTTTTAAAACGTTTAGCCCCCGGCAGGGCCGCCGGAGGCATACGCTGAACAGTTACGTTACACCCTGAATTTCCCCACCAACAATTTGAGCTCCTCGGCGGAGCGGGTCTGGTCTGCGGTGCCGGTGTTGACGCGCGCGCTGCGGGTGGCGACCTCTCCGATGAGCTGGTTGACCTCGGAGATGTCCGTTGCGATTTCACCTGCAACGGTGGCGTTCTGGGCGATGTTGGTGTTGACGTCGTCCACCCCCTGGGCCGCCTGGTTGACGTTTTCGGCGATCTCCCGGGTGGTGGCGGACTGCTCCTCCACGGCTGCGGCGATGGCTCCCACCATCTCGTTGACGTTGTGGATGGAGGTGTTGATCTCGTTGATGTCGCGGACGGTACCGGCGGCCGATCTCTGGTTTGTTTCGATTTTTTCGCGGATCTCCTGGGTGGCCCGTGCCGTGAGTTCGGCAAGCTCCTTGATCTCCGAGGCCACCACGGCAAAGCCTTTGCCCGCGTCTCCGGCCCGTGCGGCCTCGATGGTGGCGTTCAGGGCCAGGAGCTTGGTCTGTTCGGAGATGTCGGTGATGGTCTCCACCACCTTGCCGATCTCTTCGGCGGAGGTCCCCAGCTCTTCCACCTGGGTGGAGGCGCTGTTGGCCTGGGTGACGGCCATGCCGGTGGCCTGGCTCGCCTCTTCGGAGTTCCGGGCGATCTCCCCCAGGGAGCCTGTCATCTCCTCGGTGGCTGCGGCGATCATGGCGATATTGGCTGCGGTCTGCTCCATGGTGGCTGCAATGGCGGTGAAATGCGTGCTCATTTCATCGGCGGCGCCTGCCACGGTGGTGGACTTGCCGGACATGGCTTCGGTATCCGTGGACATCTCATGGGAGAGGCCGGAGAGCCCGCTTGACGCCGACAAAAGGGTACCGGCGTTGCCGTTGATCTGCCGGATCATGTCCTGAAGCTGCCCGATGAAGGTGTTGAACCACCGGGAGAGCTCCCCCACCTCGTCGCGGCTGGTGACCTCAAGGCGGGTGGTCAGGTCCCCGTCCCCTTCGGCGATGTCCCGGAGGCCATCCACCACGCGGTTGACGGGACCGGTGATGAGTCGGGCCACATACCAGGCGACCCCCAAGGCAACGGCCGCAGAGAGCAGGCCGATGGCGAAAAAGAGGCGGGTCATGCGGGAGGCGTTTTTCCGGGTGGTGGTACCGATGGCAAAGACCTGGCGCCTGTTGGATTCGATGAGGTGTTCCTGATTGTTGATGTGGGTCTTTTTGCTATCGATGCGGGCGATGGCCTGTTGGATCCGGTTTTCCTGGATGGCCTGGAGCTCACCGATGGTGCCCCGAACCTCGGTGAAGGCCTTGAAGGCGGAGCCGGTGTCGCTGGCTTTTCGTGCGAAACGGAGCTTTCCCGGGGTGTTGGCCAGTACGAAGACCCGCTGGCTCTTTGCCTTCCAGTGGTCGAAGCGTTCCGTAAATCGGGAGTAAAGGGCCTGGGTCTCCTCGGTGTCGAACTTGGCGGAGGCTTTCTCCATGTTGGCCCGGGTCTCCTCGATGCTGAGCCGGCTTGCCTCCTGGGCCGCCTTGATCTCCCCGGGCTCGCTGGCCACCAGGGACATTTTTTCAGCAATGGCGGCCTGGGTGATGTCCCGGTCCGCCTCCATCATGGCCTTGATGCTTGCCTGGAGTTCCTGGAGCTGGGGAATGTCCGTGTTGATCAGGGGCAGCATGTCATCGGTGATGAGGGGCAGGATCTGTTTTTCGATGAGCCCTGAGAACTGGTTGGTTACGATGTCGTTGAGATCATCCGACAACGTCCCCAAGGCCCACCTGCCGAGGCCGATCAGCAGAAACAGGGAAAACACGGGGATGCCGATGATGAGGATGCATTTTCGATTTAAGCTCACGTCATTTTTCTCCTGAAAAATCTCCCGGTGCAAACACTGGTGGGCCGCCCGTTACGGCGAACCGTTCCGGGCGACCCTGGTCTTTAAAGTTTGTCGAGGAAAACACCTACGAGGACACCGCCCACCACGGTGCCGTCCCCATCGATGAGGGGAAGGGCGACGTGCTGGAGCTGCGTGTTCTCAGCCTTGTCGAATTTCACGGGACCGACCTCGATGCTCTGCTCCTTGACGGTGTGCTTGTATTTGCCTTCATCTCCCTGCCAGTAATCGTTGGGGGTTCTGTGGGACCCCACCGTTGCGCCCTGGTTGTCGAAGGCAAAGCCCTTGGCCATGGCCGGAGTCCGGTTGGCAAGGGCCTGGAGTGCTTTGCCGCAGTCGTTGGTCAGGAGCTCTTCCATGATGGGGAGCTCCTCTTCGGCCTCCTGCCACTCTTCGTCGATTTTCTGGATGTCGGCAAGGGAGAGGCCTTTGGCGTTGCTCGCCTTGGCCGCATCCACGAGCTCTTTGGTCACGCACAAGGGGATCAGGGTCGTCTTGGTAAAGGCCTTTAAGTCGGCGGACCCCTTGGGTGAGGCGTCGATGTCCTTGGCGACCTTGGCCAGCATCGCTTCAACGGCGGGGTTGGCGGCGCAGATGCCGGGAAGGCCCAGGAAAAGGGCGATGACAAGGGTTGCAATGAGTTTCTTCATCGGGGGGGCTCCTTTCATGATTAGCAATGGTTGGATCAATATTCGATAACTCGGCCTGCGCCCAGGGGCTTGACCACTTTGTCTCCATAGACCTTGCGGAAATGGGCGATGGCGTTTTCTCCGGTGCAGTGGCCGCCGTAGAAGGTGAACCCTTTGGCTTTCACGGTGTCGGTGTAGGCCACGGCTTTTTTCAGCACCTCAGGGGACGCTTTCTTCAAGTGGAGGCCGCCCACCACGGAGAGGATTTTTTCATTGGGAAATTTTTTCTTGATTGCCTTGAGGATGTTGATGTAGCCGGCATGGCCGCACCCGAAGATGGCAACAATGCCCTCGGGGGTCTTGATGGCCAGGGTGGCGTCGTCGATGATGGGGCAGGGGCCGGTGCCGTCTTCGTTGAAAAATTTACCCTGAATCGGCTGGTAGCTGTCCGTCTCCCGGGGAACATCCGTGAAAAAGTAGAAGCCCTCGTCCAGCTTGGTGACGTTGTTGACGGGCTTGAAGGTGGCCTGGGTGTATTTTCGTGCCAGGTACGGCATGCCGCAGATGCGGACCGGGGCATTTTTTTTGACCCCGTACTGCTTGTGCCAGATGTAGGGGTGCCCGTAGACCGGGGGAGCCCCTTTGAGGCTGGGGTAGAAGGTGAGGCCGCCGGTGTGGTCGTCGTGGCCGTGGCTGATGGCGATGCCGGAGAGGTTATCCAGGCTGATGCCCATGTGCTCGGCGTTTTCAAGGTAGATGTTGGTGGTCCCGGTGTCCAGGAGCCAGTGGTGGCCGTTGGGCAGCTCGATGAAGATGGAGACGCCGTGTTCCGTTGCAAACCCTTCTGCTGCGGCCTTGTCGTCGCACAGGACGGAGATCTTCAAGGGGGTGTCGGCAAAGGCTCCGGTAACTGCGGTCAGCATAACCAGGAGGGCTGTCAGGATAGAAACGATGATCTTGTTTCTGAGATAATTCCGCATGTCTTTACTCCTTGACGTTGTATGGCACATGTTTATCCGGGAGGCCAGTGCCTCCTGGTATCGACGTGCTGTTTTCTGGGCCAAATTCGGGTTTGATTCTATGGCTGGGTTGAATAGAAATTAGTTCGGAAGATCCTGGGATTTCTTTAGAGGAAAATGGAAGGTATTGGCGTTCTTTTGACGGGCTGCGGTGAAGGGAATAGCGGTGTGTGTGGGGATGCGGAGTGAACTTAAAAGGTTACCGTGGCGATCCCGCAGGCGCGATGTGGCCTCGTTTCTGTAAGCTTTGCTGGTCAGGTCTCGGAAGGATGGCTCTTTTTTTCTCTTGTGATGAAGCTTTATGTGATCTGTGAGGGAGCAAAGTAAGCCAATTCGGGCAGTGGTTCCTTCAAGGGGAAGGAAACCGTCGGTGACGTGGATTCCTCAATGACATTTTGGGCTTTCCGTCGTACAATATGTGTGTCATCTCACTTGGATATGCATACAAAACGGAGGTGAGCCATGGAACATGCGAGTTGGGAGAACGTGACCTATCATGCGATGGTCGTCTCTGAAGAGGAGGGGACCTTTGTACGACGCATCGAGACCCTGTCCGTTAAGGAGTTGCCCCCCGGGGACGTTCTGATCCGGGTGGGGTTTTCTTCCCTTAACTGGAAGGACTGCCTGTCGGCCATGGGGAATCCCGGGGTGACCCGGCACTACCCCCACACACCGGGTATCGATGCCGCAGGGATTGTGGCCGAATGCACCAGCGAGGGCTTTCACAAAGGGGACAAGGTCATCGTGACAGGCTATGACCTGGGCATGAATACCGCCGGAGGGTTTGCCGAATACATTCGGGTGCCTGAGGCCTGGGTGGTGAAACTCCCCGCGGGCCTGACCCGCAAGGAGGCCATGATGCTGGGGACCGCCGGGTTTACGGCGGGGCTTTCGATCAAGCGCCTCCTTGACCATGGGGTGACCCCGGAGATGGGCACGGTGCTTGTGACGGGTGCGTCCGGAGGCGTCGGGAGCCTTGCTGTGGGGATCCTTAAAAAGCTTGGCTTTGTTGTGGCGGCCGTCGGCGGCCGGGAGGAGAAGGCCGTGTACCTCTCCTCCATCGGGGTGGACCAGGTGGTTCCCCTGGACCAGGCCGTGGACACAAGCGGCAGGGCCTTGGGGGGCAAGCTCTGGGCCGGTGTGGTGGATGCCGTGGGGGGGGATGTGCTCTCCACGGCCATCAAAAACACTATGCACCGGGGGGTGGTGACCTGCTGCGGAAACGTTCGCTCCGATGAGCTTACATCCTCCATTTACCCCTTTATCCTGCGGGGAGTCTCCCTGTGCGGCATCGATTCGGCCACCTGCCCCATGGAAGAACGCGAGGCCGTCTGGGCCCATCTGGCCGACGCCTGGAAGCCGGACAACCTTGAGGCGGTGGTGGAAAGCTATAACGGCCTGGAAGAGCTCGATGCCCAGATCGAGCGCATGCTCAAGGGAGAACGCACCGGACGAAGCGTTGTCCACCTTCCCTGATCTTTTTTGACCGGGGCCCTTCGGGGCCCCACCCCGTGTCTTGCCCCGTCATATCTATCCCCTTTGTTGTGCCGCCTGCCTCCAGCGCTGTTCTTTCCGGCATGCAGATCCGTTTCATTCATCGTTAAGGTCATCACACCATCATTTACCAATCCAAGGAGGATTCATGGAACCCATTGTGCTGAAACTTCAGGAGTGGCTTGCGTTTTACGGATTAAAAGTGGTTGCGGCCCTGGTGATTCTCGTGCTGGGGCGCATTGCCGCAGGCATTGTCCGGCGACTTCTTCGCAACGTCATGGTCAAGGGAAAGGTGGAGCCGACCCTCATCGCCTTTGTCAGCAGCGTGGTGTACGTGGGCCTCATGGCCTTTGTGATCATCGCCGCCCTGGGCAAGCTGGGGATGCAGACCACCTCTTTTATCGCGGTGCTCGGTGCCGCAGGTCTTGCCGTGGGCCTGGCCCTTCAGGGCTCTTTGGCCAACTTTGCCTCCGGTGTGCTCCTGGTGATTTTTACCCCCTTTAAGGTGGGGCACTTTGTGGAGGCCGGGGGCACCCAGGGCACGGTGAAGGAGATCGGGCTGTTCAGCACCGTCATTAAGAGTGTGGACAACAAGCGGATTATTATTCCCAACGGCCAGGTCACCGGCGGCATCATTATCAATCACACGGCAGAAGATATTCGCCGGGTGGATCTGGTGGCAGGGGTCGGGTACGGGGATAACCTGGATGAGGTGAGAAAGGTTCTGGAGGAGGTTCTGGCCAATGAGCCCGCGGTGCTTGAGAGCCCTGCCCCCACCATCGCGGTGAGCGAGCTGGGGGAGAGCAGCGTGAATTTTGTGGTGCGGCCCTGGGTGAAAACCTCGGACTACTGGAGCACCTGGTTCGCCCTCCATGAGGCCATCAAGAAGAGTTTTGACGCCAAGGGTATCTCCATTCCCTTTCCCCAGCGTGACCTGCACCTGAACATGCCCGGGGAGGGCCTGAGCGCCCTGACCGGAGGGGCTGCCGGAAGTTAACCGCCTGCCCCGGGCTCCCTTACGCCAGGCAGGTGCACAGCTCCTTGAACAGGGTTTTATCAAAGGTCCCTTTGGTGACGACCTCGTGCTTGATGAGGTTCAGGGTATCAAAGGGGCTTTTTATTTTGCGGTAGGTTTTTTCCCGGTGGGTGAGGTTCTCGTAGCTGTCGATGAGGCCGATGAGCTGGGCTTCGAACCCGATGTGGGCGATGCCCCTGGGGTACCCGCTGCCGTCCAGGCGTTCGTGGTGCTCTAAAATGGCCCGTGAGATGGAAAAGTCAAAGGAGGCTGTCTCTTTGATGATGTCGTGGCCGATGGCGGAGTGGGCTTTGTACTCCTCGAACTCTTTGTCCGTGAGCTTGCGGTTGGTGATGACGATGTTGGGGTCCAGGCGGGTTTTTCCGATGTCGTGGAGAAGGGCGGCAAGGGCCAGCTGCCTGGCCTCGTCGGGGGAGAAGTTGCAGTGGGTACAGTAGAGCATGGTGATGGCCATGGTGTTGATGGAGTGATCCATGATGGACCGGTCCACCGTGGAGCTCTCGGCCAGCTGCTTGAGGATCTGGGAGTTTTTTCCGTACCCGTCAAAGACGATGTCGATGGTTTCGGGGAGCTGGGCAAGGGAGGTCTCCGACGGCTTGGACATGGCTTCCGAGACAATGTCGCAGAGGATGGACTTGACCTTGGTGAGTCCCCCCGGGGTGAGGCTCTGCCGCAGGTGGGTGTTGAAACTCTTCTGCAGCTCGGTGACGGCGGTCTGGCTGTCACGCTTGTGGATATAGGTCTGGGTGGGGCGGGTCCGGGCGTCTTCGGTGAAGTTGATTCGCTTGCCCTTGGGCTTGTACAGCACGAAGTCGCCGCTGTCTGCCTTGCAGTAGAGAGGCACGGAACAATAATAATGAACCTGGCTCTCCTTGACCTGAATAAAGTCCCCCATACCCCACATCACGCCTTAGAAAGAAATAGCATCAGAAACAACACAAGGCGACCTCCCCCAGTGGGCCGCATGTTTTCTGGATGTTGATATCGGCTGCATGGGCAGGAACCTTTATGACTTCCCTTAAAAAAAGAGGGCGGAACGGCCGGCAGCGGGGGGCAGGGGGCACAACGATGGCCACCCGTGGGGTGGCCGTGTCGCGTTTTATCAGGGGATCACAAGGTCGAGGCCGATGGGGCAATGGTCCGACCCGAAGGTGTCGTTGTCGATCCAGGCACCTTTGATCCAGCCGTTGTCCAGGATGTCCCGGCTCACGTAAAAGTAGTCGATGCGCCACCCCGCATTGCTCTTTCTGGCGTTGAACCGGTAGGACCACCACGAGTACTTCTCCTCCTCCGGGTAGAGGTGGCGGAAGGTGTCCACGTAGCCCATGGAGAGGATACGATCGAGCCACTCCCGCTCAACGGGGAGGAACCCGGAGCGCTTGGCGTTGGCCTTGGGGTGCCTGAGGTCGATCTCGTTGTGGGCTGTGTTGACGTCACCGCAGATGACCACAGGCCGTCCCTTGTCCTTGAGGGCGTTGGCGTAGGCGAAAAACGCGTCATAAAACCGGAGCTTGTAGTCCAGGCGCTCATCGCTCTGCTGGCCGTTGGGAAAATAGACGTTAAAGAGGGTGAACTTGTCGTACTCCAGTTCCAGGATCCGCCCTTCATCATCAAACTCAGGCATCCCGATGCCGTGGCGCACAGCGGCGGGGTCGGTTTTTGTCCAGGCTCCCACGCCGCTGTATCCTTTTTTTACGGTGGAGAACGACCAGTGGGCCTTTGAGTCGTTAACGGCCGTCATCTCCGGGGTGAGCTGGGGTTCCTGGAGTTTGGTCTCCTGGACCATGAGCACATCGGCCCCGAGTCTCTCCATGGACTCCAGAAAATCTTTTTTCCACACGGCCCTGAGGCCGTTGACATTCCATGATACCAGTCGCACTTCCTCTGCTCCCATCATCTTCCTTTCGCAACTCAGTCATCGGTTGACGGCGGCCCCTCGACTATAACGGGCCGCCGGTTGAGGGCAAGGTGCCGTTTCAGGCCAGGGCGGCCAGGATATCTTCGTAGGGGGGTTCTTCCTTCAGGTCCTTTGCAAAGGATGAATAGAGGACCGTTCCCTCTTCGTCAAGGACCACAACGGCCCGGGCAAGGAGCCCCTGCAGGGGGCCTTCGGCAATACGGACGCCGTAGGCATCCCCGAAGCCCCGGGTGCGAAGCTCCGAGACCGGGATGACCCCGTCGATGCCTTCGGTTTCGCAGAACCGCTTGTGGGCAAAGGGGAGGTCGGCGGAGACACTCAGGACCTGGGTGTTGGTCAGGGAGGCGGCCACCTGGTTGAATCGTCGCACCGACGCGGAGCAAACCGGGGTGTCGATGCTGGGGAAGATATTCAGGACAATCCGCTTGCCCGCCAGGTCTGGCAGGCTCACATCCGAGAGGTCGGTCTTGGTGAGGGTGAACCCCGGCGCTTTGGAACCGACATCGGGAAGGTTGCCTGTGGTGTTGGCGGGGGTGCCGCCTATCATGATCTCTGCCATTCTCTGTCTCCTTGGGGGTTGGGGCGTTGTGATGCCGATAGCAGGACAATTCGTGTGTTGGAATGATTCAATACAAGATGTATGCCGAAGTCGCGAAGCCCATATGGAAAGATAAAAAATGAAGGGATTCTCTTGATTTAGGGGATTATACCAGCTCTTCGGCTTTCAGGGCAAGGGGGAGGAACAATCGATTCGTGAGACGGATATGCATCAGGGTGTCTCCCCAAGGGCCGATGACATTCCGATGTTTCCTTTTAAGGGATCGCGATGATACAATGGCCCATCCATCCAACATGCATCCCTTTTTTTCCAGAGCCTTGACACAGGCCCATGACAGAGGAGGCGCCCATGACGGAACTTCATCGCACGCCGTTTTTTTCCTGCCACCGGCAGGCCGGAGCCCGGCTTGTCGCCTTCGGGGGCTGGGAGATGCCCCTTGAGTACCCCCCAGGCATCGTGGCTGAGCACCTGGCCACGCGAAAAGGGGCCGGTCTCTTCGATGTCTCCCACATGGGACGGTTTGTCATCGGCGGAGACGATGCCTTACGCTTTCTCCAGCATGTCCTCACCAACAACGCCGCCGCCCTTTCCGTGGGGGAAGCCCAGTACACCATGATCCCCACCCCAGGGGGCGGGGCCGTGGACGATGCCTACCTCTACCGGTTTGAACAGGACTCCTATCTTTTGGTGGTCAACGCCGCAAACCGAACCAGGGACTGGCATCATTTCCAGACCCACCTGGAGCCGTTTCGGGATGTTTCCCTGCATGACGCCACCTTTGACCGGGCCATGCTGAGCCTCCAGGGGCCCTCCTCCAAAACCCTTCTTACCGGCCTGCTGGAAGAGGGCGACGTGCCCGAGCCCATGCGAAACGCCCTTTCCGAGGTGACGCTAAAGGGGGTGCCCGTCCAGCTTGCCCGCACAGGGTATACGGGCGAGCCCCTGTGCTTTGAGCTTTTCTGCGACACGGCCCATGCCGAGACCCTCTGGACGATGCTCCTGGAGGCGGGGGCCGAACCCGTTGGCCTGGGGGCGCGGGACACCCTGCGCCTGGAAGCGGGCCTGCCCCTGTACGGCCACGAGCTGGGACCGGACCCCGACGGGGGAGAGATTCCCGTGTTTGCCTGTCCCCTGGCCCGGTTTGCCGTGAGCCTGAGCCCCCTTAAGGGAGATTTTGTGGGGCGGGAAGCCCTGACGCGTCAACAGCAGGCGTTTTCCCGCATCGTGGCAGGTGATACGTCCCTTCAGGGCGATCTGCCCCGCATGGCACAGCCCCTGGCCCTTACGGGAAAGGGCATCGCACGCCAGGGCTGCCGGGTCTTCAGGCGCGGTGCCCCTGTGGGCTATGTGAGCAGCGGGACCATGGTTCCCTACTGGGTGATGGACGGCGAGGGGATCCGCACGCGTTTTACCGGGGAGAAGGGCCGACGGGCCATCTGCATCGCCATGGTGGACAGCGACCTGCGGGAGGGGGCGGCCCTTGAGGTGGAGATCCGGGGCAAGAGGATCGATGCCGTCCTCGTGCCTTGCCACATGCGAAGCGATGCCCCGCCATACGCCCGGCCCATCGCGCCGGATACGCTCAAGGGGGACGACGCACAGGATGACGTGGGCGAGGCGCCCCGGAAGATCCGGGCCTTGATGGCAGAGGCCGCGGACAACACCGACTGGCGTCAGGGGGCCTGCATCAACCTGATCCCCTCGGAGCAGTCGGTCTCTCCCATGGTCAAGCTCCTCTCCGTCATGGACCCGGCAGGACGCTACGCTGAACATAAAAAAGTGGCCGCTCTAAAAGATGCGGAGGTCTTTTATTACCAGGGCACCGACTTCATCGCCCGGGTGGAGGCGCAGCTCGAAGGGGAGATGCGGGCCTTCATGGGATGCTCCCAGGCGGAAACCCGGGTGATCTCCGGGCAGATGGCCAACACCGCGGTCTTCAGCGCCATGGTGGATCACCTTAATCGCGCGGATCGCAAAGCCGAGCCGCGCCGCATGCGCCGGGTCATGAATCATCATATCATCAAAGGGGGCCACCTGAGCGCCCAGCCCATGGGGGCCTTAAGGGATTTTATCGCCCGGGACCCCCGAACCGAAAAGCCGGCGGTGGTCCATTTTCCCGTTCTTGCCGACAACCCCTACAAGGTGGATGTGGATGCCTGCAGGTGGCTTCTGGAAACCGAAAAGCCGGAGCTGATTATTTTCGGCAAGAGCATGGTCCTCCACAAAGAGCCGGTGCGTGAGATTCGGGCCATGGTGGACGAGCTGGGCCTTGACGCCGTTCTCATGTACGACATGGCCCACGTCCTGGGCCTTGTGGGCCCCTGGTTCCAGGAGCCCTTTGCCGAAGGGGCCGATCTTGTCACCGGCTCCACCCACAAAACTTTTTTCGGCCCCCAGCGCGGGGTGATCACTGCCGACATGGCCGAAGACGATCCGCGGTTCTCCCTGTGGGAGGCCATCACCCGGCGCACTTTTCCGGGTAGCGTGAGCAACCACCACCTGGGAACTCTCCTCGGCCTCTGCGCTGCAGCCATGGAGATGAACGCCTTTAAACAGACCTACCAGAAAAAGGTGTTGGAAAATGCCCGGTCTTTTGCCCGGGCTCTTGCCGATTGCGGCCTGGAGGTGGCCGGAGACCCGGCCGCGGGCTACACCGAGACCCACCAGGTGATCATCAAGGTGGGCTACGCCAAAGGCCCGGAAGCTGCCCGGCACCTGGAAGAGAACAACATCCTGGTGAACTACCAGGCCGCCCCGGAAGAGGAGGGGTTTACCGCCTCCGGCGCCCTGCGCACCGGGGTCCAGGAGATGACCCGCTTCGGAATGGAAAAAGAGGACTTTTCCGCCCTGGCCGAGCTCATGGCAGATGTTCTCATCAACGGGAAGAACGTCAGGGACGAGGTGGCGGCCTTCAGGGGCCGGTTCAGGCAGATGCGCTACTGCTTCAGACATGAGGAGTTCGACGGCCTCCTGGAGCGGTTGCATCAATTGATCTGAGTCTCAGGTGATGCGCCCTGCCTCAGGAGGTCGACAGGTTAAAAATGCCTCCGGCGGCCCTGCCGGGGGCCAAACTTTTGAAAAGTTTGATAAACAGGTTTTGCTCAATTTAACAGAAACCTTCGCGGAAGCCCTCACCCTGAGGAACGAAGGGGGAGGGCTTTCGCAACCTGGGGTATAGGGGATCATCCCCTGGCCGCCGGAGGCAGGTTTTCCCTGCCCACTTTAACCATAGAAGGCAGCCCGGTTAAAGATGCCTCCGGCGGCCCTGACGGGGGCCAAACTTTTGTCTGATCTTATAACGACGGGTTTAATAAACAGGTTTTAAAAACAGACTCGGTTTAATCTGAACCAATGGCGAATGTGATTTTCCCTGAGGAACGAAGGGGAAAGCGCATTCGCAACCTGCTTTCAAGGTGGCACACCTTGCCGCCGGAGGCATCTTTTGGGTTTTTCTCTAAGCCCTCTGTGACTCTGTGGTTCACCGGTCTTTAACTATAGAAGGCAAAAATGTACACGCCATCATCTAAGGCTGGATCGTTAGGTTTCGAGGGGAAGCTGCCCGGGGTTGAAAGTTTCATGTCTCCGCTCCATGGGGTGCTTGATTGTGGATGGGCTGCTTTTTCAGGTGGTTGGTTTTCTTGACAACGCGCGGTGTGTGGCGTATCTAATGGTTTAACCATTTAACCCCCTGCGCCCGTTGCCTCGCCTTCCAGGGGCTGTCATCGCCCTGGAGCAAAGAGCTGGACGGGCGCTGTTTTGTTGACCCGCGAACCGATTTCCGGCCAGGGAGCCGCTAAAAATATATATGTTTGAGAAAGCAAAGCAGAGTCGCATTTTCCAGGACGTGGTGGATCAGATCCAGGAAGCCATCCTTGACGGGCGCATCAAGCCCGGTGAGAAGCTGCCCTCCGAGCGGGAGCTTAAAGAGACCTTCAACATCAGCCGGGGCACCCTGAGAGAAGCCCTGCGCGTCCTGGAGCAGAAAGGGCTCATTGAGATTCGCCTGGGCGTCCATGGCGGCGCCATCGTCAAGCAGGCATCCACCGAGCCCATGCTGGAGAGCCTTTCGCTCATGGTGCGCCGAAAAGAGATCCCCTTTGAAAACCTGCAGGAGTTTCGAAGCTCGGTGGAGGCCGACATCGCCTCATTGGCCGCCCAGCGCCGCACCGACGAGGACCTGGCCTCCCTTGCCGGGATCCTCGAAGAGACCCGGGTCCATCTGGAGGATCACTACGACTGGGACGCCTTCATCGCCGCCGACGGCAGGTTCCACCAGGAGCTGGCCCGCATCGCCCGCAACCGGCTCTTCTCCCTGGTCCAGAAGGCCGTCCACGAAAACATCCATGAGTACTACGAGGCCTATCTGGCGCGGAAAAAAGAGATCCTCGATGAGAACCACCAGGACCTCGTCGATCTCTTTCACGCCGTCAAAGACGGCAACGGCGTCCGCGCCGCCGCCCTCATGAGCAGTCACGTGGTCAAATTCGATCGCCACATGACAAGGCTCGCGAATACTCCCACTCCTCGTACCTCGGGGTGATCGCATTCGCTTACGGGCTGCGCCCGTCAAGGTGGGGGCACCTTGAAACCCTATGGCGAATGCATGGAGGCAGTCATGATGCAATCGCTCTCGGGGCATTCGCGTGATGTGTTCCATGTGGTAACCGGTTTTGCCGGAGAGGCCCGTTTCATTTTTCAGGAAAGACGATGAAGGGCATTGGGGATTCGCTTGGGTTTAATCGGAACAACTCCGGCCAGGGGACTGCCCCCTGGCCGCCGAAGGTTTTTATTATGCATGTTAACCATAAAAGATAGATTGTGATTTATATGACATAGGAAGGAAGGCTCATGGAAAAGCAGACAGAAGCGAGACTGGTTCAAGAGGCGGTGGCGTTGGCCGAGCAGTGGCAGACCCGCGCCAACGAGTTGTTGACCCCGGATGAGAAGAAGATCCAGAAGATGATGAAGCGGCTTCTCACCCACCCCATGGACAAGGTGATCCTCACGCGTATGATCGACGAGAGTTTTCGGTCGAGCCTGACTCCCAAGGTGGCGGACCGGGTCTACACCCTCCTGAAGGAGAAGGGGATTCCCAAGTTCATGGGGCCCCTTGAAAAGTCGCTGATGATGCTTTTCATGGGGGTGGGGCGTCACCTCCCCTGGCTTGCCGTGCCCCAGATGGTGGAGCAGATCCGAAAGCAGAGCAGCCGGGCCGTGGTTCCCGGTGAGGAAGAGCCCTTCAAGGCGCACCTTGCCATGCGCAAAGAGGAAGGGGTGCGCATGAACATCAACCACATCGGCGAGGCCGTGCTGGGGGAAGAGGAAGCCGCCCATCGGCTGGAGGCCTACGTGCGGGATCTCTCCAGCCCGGACATCGAATACATTTCGGTGAAAATTTCCACCATCTACTCCCAGATCTCCTCGTTGGCCATGGACGACACCGTGGCCGAGCTGAAAAAACGCCTCACTGTGCTTTTTACCACGGCCGAGAACCACACCTACACCCGCAAAGACGGCACCACGGTGAAAAAGTTCGTGAACCTGGATATGGAGGAGTACCGGGACTTGGAGCTCACGGCCCGGGCCTTCATGGAGACCCTGGAGCAGGAAGAGCTGAAAAACCACGCCGCGGGCATCGTGCTCCAGGCTTACCTGCCGGACTCCTGGGCCATGCAGCGCAGGCTCACCGAGTGGGCCAAAGAGCGCGTGGCAGCCGGCGGGGCCCCCATCAAGCTGCGTATCGTCAAGGGCGCCAACATGGAGATGGAGCAGGTGGAGTCGGCCCTTCACAACTGGCCCCTGGCCCCCTTTGACAACAAGCCCTTCGTGGACGCCAACTACAAGCGCATGGCCGAGTACGCCATGGAGCCCGAGAACATAAAGGCCGTGCGCCTGGGTATCGCCTCCCACAACCTCTTCGAACTTGCCTTTGCCTATGCCATGGCCAAGGAGAACCAGGTCACCGAGTACTTCGGCTTCGAGATGCTCGAAGGCATGGCCGACCATGTGCGCCGGGCCATTTTGGAGACCACAGGGGATGTGCTCCTCTACGCGCCGGTGGCTGGGAAAGAGCAGTTCATCAACGCCATCGCCTACCTGATCCGCCGCCTGGACGAGAACACGGCACCTGAGAATTTCCTGCGGTATGCCAACGACCTGAAGCCCGGCTCCAGGGAGTGGACGTTTCTTGAAAAGGGATTCAAGGCCTCCCTTGAACTGCGGGAGACGGCATCCAAAACCTCCAACCGCGTCCAGGACCGCAGCACGGAATCCTGGGATGGGTTTGACGGGGGAAGCCATGCCACGGGCCGGTTTGTCAACGAGGCAGACACCGACTGGGCCCTTTCCGGAAACCGGGCCTGGGCCGAAGGCATCCGGGACGCCTGGATGCCCACCGCGGACAAAGCCCCCCACGAGGTTCCCGTGGTGGTGGCGGGCGAAGAGCGTTTTGACGGCAAGAAAATCCGGGAAGGCGTCGACCCTTCCCAGTTCAGCGGCAAGAAAAAGGAGAACATCGTCAGTGCCCGCTACGCCCTGGCCGATGATGCCGATGCAGAAGAGGCCTTGGAGACGGCTGTTACCGACCCCGACGGGTGGCGGTCCCTGGGCTGGGAAGGACGTCATGAGGTCCTCTGCCGGGTGGCCGTGGAGATCCGCAAGGCCCGCGGTGATCTCATGGGCGCGGCAGCAGCGGCCACGGGCAAGCTCATCACCGAGGCGGACGTGGAGGTCTCCGAGGCCATCGATTTTGTGGAGTTCTACCCCTTGAGCGCCCGCAAGCTCGCCGGTCTGGAGGGCGTTACCGCAACGGGCAAGGGCGTGGGCCTTGTCATCTCTCCCTGGAACTTTCCCATCGCCATTCCCTGCGGCGGCATCTCCGCTTCCCTTGCCGCCGGCAACACGGTGATCTTCAAGCCCGCCTCCGACGCGGTGCTGCCCGCCTGGATTCTCTGCAACTGCTTCTGGCGCGCCGGGGTATCCAAAAAGGTGCTGCAGTTTATGCCCTGTTCCGGGGCCACCACCGGCCAGAAGCTGGCCACGGACGATCGGGTGGATTACGTGATCCTTACCGGCGGTACAGACACCGGCCTGGCCCTTCTCAAGGCAAAACCCACCCTGGCCCTCTCCGCCGAGACCGGGGGCAAGAACGCCACCATCGTTACCTCCATGTCCGACAGGGACCAGGCCATCAAGAACGTCATCCATTCGGCCTTCGGCAACACCGGCCAGAAGTGCTCGGCCACCTCCCTGCTGATCCTGGAAAAGGACGTGTACGAAGACGCCCAGTTCCGCCAGCAGCTGGTGGATGCGGCCCGGAGCTGGTACGTGGGGTCGGCCTGGGAGTACAAGAACAGCATGGGAACCCTGGTGAACCCGCCCTCAGGGGACCTGAAGCGGGGCCTCACCGAGCTGGAGCCCGGGGAGGAGTGGGCGCTGAAACCCGCCCAGGTGGGGGACAATCCCTACCTTTGGAGCCCGGGCGTCAAGTACAACGTCAAGCCCGGCAGCTACACCCACATGACCGAATTTTTCGGGCCCGTGCTGGGGGTCATGAAGGCCGACAACCTGGAACACGCCATCAGCCTGGTGAACCAGACCGGTTTCGGCCTCACCTCGGGCATTGAGAGCCTGGACGACCGAGAGCAGGCCCTCTGGAAAAACAGCATCAAGGCCGGGAACCTCTACATCAATCGAGGCACCACCGGAGCCATCGTCCTGCGCCAGCCCTTCGGGGGCATGGGCAAGTCCGCCATCGGTTCCGGCATCAAGGCAGGCAGCCCCAACTACGTCAGTCAGTTCATGGCCCTGGAAGAGACCCCGGCCCCCGTCTTTTTGCCGGTGCAGCAGGAGACCCATCTTTTCCGCTGCTGCCAGGATCTGGAGGCCAAGGCCGCCTGGGGAGGCCTGGGGGAGACCGGGCCGGAGATTGCCCGTTTTGTCCGGTCCGCCTTCAGCTGCATGGGTTGGTATGAGGCGGAGTTTCAGCACGAGACCGACCATTTCCGCCTTCGCGGCCAGGACAACATCGTGCGCTACCTGCCCGTGGGGCATGTGGTGGTGCGCGCCACAGCCGAAGACTCCCTTGCAGACGTCCTTACCATGTGCACGTCAGCCCTTGTCACAGGCAACCAGGTGACCTTGAGCCTTGTCCCGGGGCTTTCCGAGACGGTGGGGGCTTTCATCGACAGTGCCGACGGAACCCGACTCCTGCGCGACGTTGCCGTTGTCAAGGAAGGGGAGGCCTCCCTTGCCGCATACCTTCAAACCGCAGACCGCATCCGCTTTGCCGCACCGGACCGGGTTCCCGACACCCTTCTGGCCAAAGCCGCCGAGACCGGCTTCTACATCGCCAGGACCCGGGTCCTGGCCGAAGGGCGCGTGGAACTCCTCCAGTACGTCCGGGAACAGAGCATCTGCGACAACTACCACCGCTACGGCAATCTGGGAGAACGGGGGCTGTTGTAACAGATAGAAAAAAAGAGAAAAAAGCGTGCCTCCGGCGGCAAGGTGGAGGCACCTTGAAACCCAAATGCGAATGCATGGAAGCCGTCGTTATGCCTGCGTTTTCAACGCATTCGCGCGAAGGGGGATGTCCTGCAACCGTCTCTGCAGGAGATTCCTGTTTCATTCTTTCAGTAAACAGCATTCGGGGTTCTGTTGGTTCGTTTGATTTTTAAGGGACGGTACAAAAATAAAGCATACAAAAGCCCCACCTGCAGGCCTGCAGGTGGGGCTTTTGCGTGAAGGGTAACCCGTGAATTGGCAGGGAAACACCCGTCGTTCATGCCCTTGTGATGAATGAGGTTCCCCGGTTAAAGATGCCTCCGGCGGCTCTGCCGAGAGCTAAACGTTTGCCTGATTAAAGACGGGCTTCATAAACAGGTCTTTAAAAATAGATTCAGGCCAATCTAAATCAAAGGCGAATGTGATTTTCCCCGAGGGACGAGGGGGAAAGCGCATTCGCAACCTGCTTTCAAGGTGGCACACCTTGCCGCCGGAGGCTTTCTTTCATGCACTTTAACCATAGAAGGCACGCTTCTCCCTTCCCGCATCACTCCATGGTGATGGTCTGTCCCCGTTTGGGCACAAAGGCGTTGAGGCCTTTTTCCTTGAGAAAGGCGGCAAACGCTTTGGATTGTTCTTCTTCCCCGTGGACCACGGCGATGTTTTTCACCTGAAGGTTCGATTTTTTGAGGAAGGTGTGCATCTCTTCGCGGTCGGCGTGGGCGGAGAATCCGCCGATTTTTACGACGTCGGCCTTGAGGGGATACTCCTTGCCGAGGATCTTGACCACGGGGGGCTTGCCCTTGCGGTCGTTTTGCTTGTAGTCCCAGCCCAGCTCCATGATGCGGCGTCCCAGGGTGTGCTGGGCCATGTACCCCACAATGACGATGGTGTTGTTGGGGTTGTGGACCCGATACCGCAGGTGGTGCAGGATGCGGCCCGCTTCACACATGCCCGAAGAGGAGATGATGATGTGGGGGGTGGTGGACTTCATGCACTCCATGGATTCGGCCACGGTGCTGATGTAGGAGAGCCCCTTGAACTCGAAGGGGTTCATCCCTTTTTCCAGGAAGGTGCGGTGGGTCTCCTTGTCGTAGACCTCCGGGTGCTCGGCAAAGACCCGGGTGAGGTTTCCGGCCAGGGGGGAATCCACGAACACGGGGAGCTTGGGGATGCGCCCTTCGTTGAGGAGTTCGTGGATGATGTAGACCACGTCCTGGGTTCTGCCGAAGGCAAAGGCGGGGATGACCACCACGCCTTTTCGGTCGTAGGTGTCGTTGATGACTTCGGCCAGCCGGTCCTTGAGCTCTTCGGTGGGCTCGTGGTGGCGGGCGCCGTAGGTGCTCTCCATGATCATCAGGTCGATGGGCCCCAGGTTTTCGGGGAAGCGGAGGGTGGGATTTTTCAGGATGGGCCGACCGAAGCGCCCGATGTCCCCGGTGTAGATGACGTTGAAGCGCCGTCCCCGCTCCCGGAAGGAGAGGAGGCACAGGGCCGATCCCAGGATGTGCCCGGCCTCGTAAAAGGTGACGGTCATGCCTTTGCCGATGGTCACCGGGGTGTTGTAGGGGTAGCCGTCAAAGGCGGTGAGGGCTGCCTCGGCATCGGCCATGGTGTACAGGGGCTCCACGCTGTTGAGGTTGTGCTTGTCCAGGAGTCCTGCGATGGCCTCCTTGTTGAGGCGCAGGCCGTTGTGCTTGAGGAGCTTGGTGATCTCGGAACGCTCCCGGTTGGTGAGGTGGTTTTTTCCGTTGGCCAGGTTGTAGAGGTGGCCCCGGACGGTTTTGTAGTTGAGGTAAAGGGCGTCGGACTCCTGGATGTGGGCGGAGTCCCGCAGCAGGTAGGAGCAGGCATCGGCCGTGGTGCGGGTGGTGATGACGCGGCCGTTGAAGCCCCCTTTGACCAGCAGGGGGATACGCCCGGAGTGGTCGATGTGGGCGTGGGAAAGGATCATGTTGGTGATGAGTTCGGGGTCCACGGGAAAGACGCGGTTTTTGGCTTCGGTTTCTTTGCGTCTGCCCTGGAAGAGCCCGCAGTCCAGAAGGATACGGTCTTTTCCGGCTTCGAGCTGGTGCATGGACCCGGTGACTTCGCGAATGGCACCGTAGAACGTGACATGCATGGAAGACTCCTTTCACCCCGGATAGATGCCGGAGCGGCATGGGATGTGGCGGGAACACAGACAATAAGGGCGTCGAGGCAGGGGGCCGGGTGGCACGAGCCGTGGGGTGCTTCTTTCAGGTGGCGGCAGACCCCTCACATCTTTATTTTTGCCCGATGAGTCATTTGACGCTGAATGCCGTTGCACTCAGTGATCCGGGTTCCGTGTGATTTTTAAACATATGGCAGGGGGGGCGGGGTGTCAACGAACCCTGCGCCGATAAAGAAAAAAAGCACCCTCGGGCTGCGGGGACAGCCGTTGCAGCCCTTAGGTTGGCGGACGTAAATAACCATACAGGCGCACCTCGCCCCGACTAAAGATGCCTCCGGCGGCCAAGCTTTTGAAACGTTTGATAAACAGGCCTTAAAAAAAGGTCAGTTTAATCTGAACTAATAGCGAATGTGATTTTCCCTGAGGAACGAAGGGGAAAGCGCATTTGCAGCTTGCTTTCAAGGTGGCACACCTTGCCGCCGGAGGCGCATTTTTTTCCTCACGTTGGCCATAGGAGGCACCTATGCTGAATCGTTGCCCTCAAACTTTTGAAAGATTTGACAAACAGGCCCCGGACGGTATATCGACAATACGAATTGACCCGCCCGAGGCCGGGCCGATCCGGCGCCCATGACCCACAAGAAAAGTGATCCCCACATCATGAACACATCATCCCTTTTTAAACGTATCCCCGCCGCCCACCTGCGGCACGGCCTGAAGACCGGTCTTGCTTCCCTCATCGCCTATGAGGCGAGCCGGGCCTTGGGCCTTCCCTACGGCTACTGGGCGGTCATCTCCACGGTGATTGTCATGCAGGTCTATGTGGCCGACTCCGTGAGGATGTGCCTTTACCGCTTCTTCGGAACGGCCATGGGGGCGGCCATCGGCATTTTTTCCATCTGGGCCTTTCCTCCGGGGGATCTGTGGAACGACGCTGCCATTGCCCTGACCCTGGGGTTCTGTGGGTTCATGACCCGGTACAGTCCCCGGTTCCGCATGGCCGCCATCACCGTCTCCGTGGTTTTTGTGGGCAGCTTCGGCTCCCCCATGGACGAGCGGATTGTCTATGCCCTCTGGCGGGTCATGGAGATTACCCTGGGGGTGGGCACCGCCTTTCTCGTGTCGGTCCTTGTCTTTCCGGAGCGCCTGGAAAAGCACCTGAGCGAGCGGCTGAATAACCAGAAAGGGCAGGCAGCAGACCTCTGCAGGGAGCTCACGGCCGCCTTTGTCCACGGGGTGGCCTCCCCGCCGTTTCACGGGATGCAGGCCCTCTCCGCCGAGATCCGGAAAAACCGGGAGACCCTCTCCGGCATCACCCATCACGAGTTTCTCTTCGTGCGCAGGAAGCGGGGAGATACCCTCGAATCGGTCATCAACGGCCTTGAAAGAACCGCGGACCACCTTGCCGTCATGGCCCACGCCCTGGAAAAGGAGGCCCTTCTCAAAGAGCGGTTCCACATGGAAAACGAGATCCTGGACCTGGCCGAGGCCTGTGCCGTGACCCTTACCCGGATGCGGGACACGGATGAGCCCGTGGACTGCCGGGACCTTCAAGGCGCTCTCTCCGCCTGTGACGCCCGCCTGCTTGACTTGCGCAAGCAGGGGGCCACCTTTCGGTTCGACCTTGATATCCTGGCCGGGTTCTACGAATTCTACAGCGCCTTGAAAGCCCTGGCACAAGACCTTATCCGGGGCATGGGGAACGGCAAGGGTGTGGGAAAAAAATAAAAGAACAGAGTAACTATTCAGCTCAAAAAAAACAGCCTCCGGCGGCAAGGTGTGCCACCTTGAAAGCAGGTTGCGGAAGCGTTTTGCCCCTCGTTCCTCGGGTCAAATCACATCCGCATTTAAAGTAAAAATTCAC
>NZ_FMUX01000036.1 GCF_900101345.1 Desulfoluna spongiiphila
ACACATCGCCGCCGGAGGCACACTTTTTCCCTTACAACGTCTGGTTGATCAACATATCGAGGATGGCTTTGTGCATATGGAGCTTGTTTTCCGCCTCGTCCCAGATAATGGACTGGGGCCCTTCCATGACGGATTCTGAGACCTCTTCGCCGCGGTGGGCGGGAAGGCAATGCATGAAAGAGGCATCGGGCTTGGCCAGGGCCATGAGGGCGTCGTCCACGATAAAGCCTTCAAAGGATTTTTCCCGGGCCTTCTGCTCGGCTTCCTGGCCCATGCTGGCCCAGACGTCCGTGTAGACAATGTCGGCAGCTGCCACGGCCTCTTTCGGGTCACGGACCACCGTGATTTTGGCGCCGCGGCCAAGGGCCTCCTTGAGGATGGCACCATCCGGATCAAAGCCTTCGGGGCAGGCAATGGAAAGCTCAAACCCTAAGGTAGACGCCGCCCAGATCCAGGAGTGGGCCACGTTGTTGCCGTCTCCCACCCAGGCCACCTTGGCATCGTAGCTGCCTTTGGCCTCGATGACGGTCATGAGATCCGAAAGGATCTGGCAGGGGTGGTACATATCGGTAAGGGCGTTGACCACCGGCACGTCGGAGTAGCTGGCATACTCTTCCACCAGCTCCTGGGAGAAGGTGCGGATCACCAGGCAGTCGATGTAGCGGGCCAGAACGCGTGCCGTGTCCTTCACGGGCTCGCTGCGCCCGATCTGGGTGTCGTTCTCATTCATGAAGATGGACACACCCCCCAGCTGGATGGTGGCCGTTTCAAAGGAGATTCGGGTTCGGGTGGAGGGCTTGTTGAACAGGAGCCCCACGCTTTTCCCTTCCAGGGGGCGATCCACGATCCCCTCTTTTTTTCTCTTCTTAAGCTCCAGCGCGCGGGCGAACAGAGCGTCAAATTCTTCTTTGGTCAGGTCCTTGAGGGTCAACAGGTCTTTTTTCATCTTTCTCTCCTTGATCGGTTCCTTTGACGCACGAAAAAAATAATGGCTGTTCAGCTTGGCCTCCGGCGGCACGGTGAGCCACCTTGAAAGCTGGTTGCCGCCGCGCTTTATCCCTCGTTCCTCGGGGTAAAGCGCGGCGGCATTCACGTATGACGTGTACGTTTTTTTTGGGGCTGAGGCCTCAAATCAATCGAAATACGAATGAATTCGAATGAGTATAGCCTTCTTCAAAGCCTGTTTATCAAACTTTTCAAAAGTTTGGCCCCCGGCAGGGCCGCCGGAGGCTTTTTACAAGCTTACAGAAGCTGAACAGTATCAAACAATCAGGCGGCGCCCATATCGGTAAAAATCTCGTCCAGCACGCCCATGAGAGTATCGATCTCAGGCCGCGTGATAATCAGGGGCGGGACAAAACGCAGGGTCTTGCCCTGGACCGCATTGATCACCTGCCCTTTTGCAAGGGCTTTTTCGACCACGGTAGCGCCGTCGCCATCGATCTCCAGCCCAAGAAGCAACCCCTGTCCTCGAACGTCCTTGGCAAGGGCGTGCTTTGCCTTGAGTGCTTCAAGACTCGCCTTGAAATAGGCGCCGGTGTCGGCGGCTTTCTCCACCACCTTCTCCTCGTCAAAGGCCCGCACCACGGCAAGGGCAGCCGCGGACACCAGGGGCGTCCCGCCAAAGGTGGACCCGTGGGCACCCTTGGAAAAGGAAGCCATCACCTTATCGGTGGCCAGCATGGCACCGATGGGAAGGCCGTTGCCCAGGGCCTTGGCCAGGGTCATGATGTCCGGCGTGACAGAGGTGTGCTGATAGGCGAAAAGCTTGCCCGTTCGGCCCATGCCCGTCTGGATTTCATCAAAAATCAACAGGGCGCCGCTGCGATCACACAGGGCTCGTACCGCTTCCAGGTAGCCGTCATCAGGCACGCACACGCCCCCCTCGCCCTGGATGGGCTCCACCAGAACGGCGCAGACCGTCTCGTCCATGGCCTCTTCAAGGGCGGCCATGTCGTTAAAGGCAACGTATTCAAACCCTGGTAGAAGCGGCGTAAATCCCTCCTTGACCTTATCCTGGCCCGTGGCGGACAGGGTGGCCATGGTGCGGCCGTGAAAGGAACGGGCCATGGAGAGGATGCGATGCCGCGACTCCCCCTTGTCATGAAAGTATTTCCGGGCAAGCTTGATGGCTGCTTCGTTGGCTTCGGCACCGCTGTTGCACAGGAACACCCGATCGGCAAAGCACCGCTCGGTGAGCCACTCGGCCAGTTCCACCTGGGGCCGCGTATAGAACAAGTTGGAGACGTGGCACAGGATCTTTGCCTGCTCCGCCAGGGCCTCGGCCACTTTGGGGTGGGCATGGCCCAGGTTGCAGACGGCGATCCCTGCGAGAAAATCCGTGTAAATCTTTCCCGCATCGTCTGTAAGGGTTGTTCCTTCGCCTTTGACAAATACCACAGGGCAGCGACCGTAGGTCTGTGCCACCACCTCTGCTTCACGAGCTATCCATTCATTCATAGTACCACTTCCGTCCCGATCCCTTGATCGGTAAAGAGTTCAAGAATCAGCGAATGCCTTCGCTTCCCGTTGATGATATGCGTTTTTTCAACACCCTGCCTCAAGGCTGCCAGGGCGTATTCAATTTTGGGGATCATGCCCCCGGTGACGGTGCCGTCCTGAATCAGGCCGGGCACACTGTCCGCCTCGATGGTGGAGACCAGCGCCTTTTCCTTGTCAAGGACACCATCCACGTCCGTGAGAAGAAGCAAACGGGTCGCCTTGAGGGCTGCCGCCACCTCCGAGGCCACCAAATCGGCATTGATGTTGTAGGTCTCGCCGGTATCCCCGACGCCCACCGGCGCGATGACCGGAATAAAGCCCTGGGCGGTGAGGGTGTCGATGATCTCGGGATTCACGCGGGTCACCTTCCCCACATGCCCGGCGTCGATGATCTCAGGGGGCTTGCCCTCCTCCTCGCTGACGATTTTCAGCTTTTCCGCCGCGATGAGGCCGCCGTCCTTACCGCTGAGCCCCACGGCCCGACCGCCTTCCCGGTTCACCTGGGCCACGATGGACTTGTTCACCTTGCCGCCCAGAACCATCTCCACCACGTCCATGGTTTCGTCGTCGGTCATGCGCATGCCCCGGACAAAAGTGGAGTCGATGCCCATCTTGTCCAGTACCAGGTTGATCTGGGGCCCGCCGCCATGAACCACCACCGGGTTCAACC
Source organism: Desulfoluna spongiiphila (assembly GCF_900101345.1). Taxonomy (GTDB): domain Bacteria; phylum Desulfobacterota; class Desulfobacteria; order Desulfobacterales; family Desulfolunaceae; genus Desulfoluna; species Desulfoluna spongiiphila. The sequence goes on from NZ_FMUX01000036.1 coordinate 3,173, forward strand.
CGATGTACTTCATCAGGGTTATGTCCCGGGCAAAGTCTTCCTTGAGCTGCTCATCCACCATGGCATGGCCGCCGTATTTCACCACAATGGTCTTGCCGGCAAACTTCCGTATGTAGGGCAGAGATTCAATGAGAATATCTGCGACACTCTTCTCCATCATCGTTTTCATCTCCACAATTAAGCTAAAACCACAAAAAATGCCTCCGACAGCCCTGCCGGGGGCTAAACTTTTGAAAAGTTCAATAAACAGGTCTCAAATACATATTTCAAGTACACGTCGCCACGCCAGCCCCATGTCACTTTCTTGGGTGGGCCTTGTCATAGGCCTGGGTCAACCGCTCAATGGACACATGGGTGTATTTCTGCGTGGTGGACAGGCTCACATGGCCCAACATCTCCTGGACGCCCCGCAAATCCGCCCCCCCGTCGAGCATGTGGGTGGCAAAGGAGTGGCGCAGGGCATGGGGAGAGACCGGCACGGTGAGACCACTCTCTTTCGCTGTCTTCTCCAGGGTCCGGGCCACGGATCGCGTGGAGAGTCGGCCGAGGTTCTTGTTCAAAAACAACGGGCCCTTGCCGGCAGATATCTTTTTTTCGCCTTCGAGGGTTTCCCGATAATACCGAATGGCACGCAAGGCCCGCTCCCCCACCGGCACAACGCGCTCCTTGTTGCCTTTACCGAGCACGCGAACGCTGTTTACCCCAAAACCAATATGGGAGCAGTCAAGCCCTGAAAGTTCGGACACACGGAGCCCGCTTGAGTACAACAGCTCAAACATGGCAATATTCCGCCTGGCAAGGAGGGTCCCGTCATCCATGGTATCGAGCAGACGAAACATGTCATCCACCGTCAGATAGGCTGGAAGTGTCTTGTCCAGCTTCGGCGTTCGGATGGTGTCCAGGGGACTGGTTTCTACAACGCCCCTCTTTTTCAAAAATTTGAACAGCGATCGGAGGGAGGAGAGCCGCCGCGCAACAGAACGCTTTGAAAGCCCCTCTTTATGCAGCCTGTTAAGGTACCCCCTTATACAGATGACGTCAACAGCATCCGGGCTCAGGCGGGTATTTCTCTGCATAGAATCGTCCGCGCAGTCCGAAAACTCCGCAAAAAAGCCGTAAAACCCCTTGAGATCGGTCCGGTAGGCCCGCACGGTATGGGGGGAGTACCCTTTTTGCGCCAACAGGTACTCCAGAAAATCAAGGATATGGTGGTGAAGGGATGTGCCCGTATTGGTATGTGAGGGTTCCTGATTTGTCATTGCATTTGCTTTGCTAAGGGCTAAGGGCTAAGGGCTAAGGGCTAAGGGGCATTTAACCAAACACGACACATGGGTCAACCGAAAACAAAAATAAGTCACGGCCTTCTGAAAGCCATGTCACCGATATTACCTATGACCTGTTTTTCCTATGACCTATACCCTACCCCCTGCTTTCAACACCGCCATCACCTGCTGAAGATCCTGCCAGGCCTGGCGCTTTCGCTCCGGGTGTCGAAGCAGAAAGGAGGGATGAAAGGTGGGCATCAGCCGAATGCCTCTGTAGTTCTGGAACTGCCCCCTGATCTCGGCAACCCCTGAGGTGATCCCAAGCAGGGCCTGGGCGGCAACGGCACCCAGGGCACAAATTACATCGGGCCGGACCACCGCAATCTGCCTTTCCAGAAAGGAGAGACAAAAACTCGTGTCCGGGCGTCCCTGTCCCGGCGCAGGACAGCACTTGAGCAGGTTGGAGAGGTAAACATCGCCCCTGGAAAGCCCCATGGCTCCGATCATTTTATTCAACAGCTCGCCCGAAGCCCCAAGGAAGGGCACCCCTTCACGGTCCTCATCGGCAAGGGGCATATCGCCGATGAACATCACCCTGGCCCGGGGGTTACCGGTACCGAACACAATCTGGGTCCGTCCCCTGAACAGGCCGCATCGGGTGCACTCCCCCATGTCCCGCCGGATGGATTCCAGGGTGTCTACCACAGGCTCTGCAGCAGTCCGTCGCATCACGGGCCCTGAATTTGTGGGCTGAGCAGGCTCTTTTGGCCCCACAGGAGTTGCGGCTGACGGAGAAGGCCCGGAAACGGTTTGCGTGGTGCCAGGGGCGGCTGGCGCCGCACCCTGGCGACCTTGCGGTTCCTGGGAGTTTGCCTTGGGGGGCTGCTGTCGGCCGGCGGGACCCGGCGCAGTGCCTCGCCCGCCTGGCTGAGGTGCTGTACGGCCAATGGTCCCCAGCAACTTGCCCGCCTCGTCCGTACACTCCACCCCTTTGAGCCCAAGGCTCTTCAGATAAACAAGGGAGGCTTTGATCTCGTCAAGGGGGGCTCTGTGCTGATATGTCCCGGGATTGTTTTCCATCATTGCGCTTTTCTGTCCTGGCTGTTCAGTAAATATATGTTGTGATCAGGGTAACTATTCGGCCCCAAAACAGCCTCCGGCGGCCCTGCCAGGGGCTAAACTTCTAAAAAGCTTAACAAACAGGTCAAAAATCAGATTCAGGTCAATCTAAATCAAAGGCGAATGAGCTTTCCCCAAAGAACGAGGGGAAAAGGCTCATTCGCAACCTGCTTTTGAGGTGTTTTTCGATATAGAGGGTGCCGCCACCCTCGCTGCCGGCGCCCAAATGGTTGCTGGCGTAGCCCGCGGGGAATACCATTACATTTTACCCTGAGGAACGAAGGGCAAAATGTAATGGTAATATGCTTTCGAGGTGGCACACCTCGCCGCCGGAGGCATGCTTTTAATTTTTCTCTCAGCCCTACCCGCGAGACTTGAGCAACCCAGAGACCCTGTCGAGGAGCTCATGGGCCACGACATCTTTGCCCATGGACTCAAAGGGCTCTTTCCGGCCGTCGGGGTGAAAAAAGGTGACGATGTTGGTATCGGTACCAAACCCGGAGGCCGGATCCCCCACGAGGTTGCCCACGATCATGTCCAGGTTCTTGGCTTCGATCTTTTTTCGGGCATTTTCGGACAACGACTGGGTCTCGGCGGCAAAGCCGACGAGCACCTGCCGGGTCTTGCGTTTCCCGAGCTCTTTTAAGATATCGATGTTCTTGTCGAGCTCAAGGGTCATGTCGTCGCTCTTTTTCTTGATCTTGTGCTCGGCCCGGGTGCGGGGCTTGTAGTCCGCCACAGCAGCCACCTTGATCACGGCGTCGATCTGGTTCATGCGGGAAAAAATCGTTTCGGCCATTTCCCCCACGGAGGTGACGGAGACCCGATCCACCCCAAGGGGCGAAGCAAGACTCACCGGCCCGGAGACAAGGGTCACCTCGGCACCGCGATACTCCGCTGCCCTAGCGATCTCATAGCCCATCTTCCCTGAAGAGCGGTTGGAGATATAGCGAACAGGGTCGATGGCCTCCCGGGTGGGCCCGGCTGAAACCAAAATCTTTTTGCCCGCAAGGTCCTTGGGGTACATAGCCGCTTTCACGCGATCCACAATGGTGGAGGGCTCTGCCAGGCGTCCGGGGCCTGTGGTACCGCAGGCCATCTCACCTACGCCCGGCTCCACAAGGAGGTACCCATCCCCTTCGAGGATATCAATATTTCTTTGAACAGCCCGGTTTTCGTACATGTGGGTGTTCATGGCCGGACAGATCAATCGGGGTGCCGTCACGGCAAGCATGGTCGTTGTCACCGCGTCATCGGCAATGCCGTGGGCCAGTTTCCCGATGACATCGGCTGTGGCAGGTGCCACCACCACCACATCGGCCCTCTCAGCCAATTCAATATGGCCAATAGAAGCCCCCTTGCCCTCATCAAACAGGTCCGACAGAACAGGATGGCCTGAAATCGCCGCAAAGGTCATCTCCCCCACAAACTCTTTGGCCCCCCGTGTCATGGCGACCCAGACATCGGCCCCCTCTTTCTGGAGCAGCCGAACCACCTCCACCGCCTTGTAGGCAGCAATCCCCGCCGTCACACAAACCAGTACGTTCTTTTTCTCAAGCACAGCCATGACTTATCTCCTCTCTCTCCGCGCCGCATTGTATGGCTCTCTTATTGATTTACGATGGACCCCACTGTATATGGATAAGGCGATAACCACAACCCGGTTGTATCACGAAGCAGGGTTCAGAAAACCTGAAAAATCACCACACAGGTATTTGGAGTCGATTTCATGCAGGATCCCCCGGCCGCCATCCAGAAAAACGTCGCGGACCCAAAAACCTTCCGCCACGTTCAGCCCATGCGGACACAAGAAGGTACGTTCTCAAGACGAACTCCGTGCTACAACCCGTCATGATGCGGAAATCCTGCCCGATCTCTCATGTATCAACGCCCGACTTTGCCCCCACCAGATAGAGGGGGACCGCTTTGCTCTCCATATGCCCGCCGCCCTCATCGAAAACGAGATGGGCTGCAGCAAGACCCTCCAGACCATCACCCTGGCCTCCTTAAAAGAGCAGTGGACGCGGGAAATCGAACGATTCACCGATAAACCGGCCCTTGCGGTCTCCGGCCCCGCGTCGCAGCACCGACGCATCTATGTCGAGGGTCCGACCTAATTTCAAAATCATCAATAGATAAGGCAGTTCGCCGACGAAAGAGTTTTAAACCCCACCCTCCTCACTCGCCTGTCCTTTTTTCCCAACACTCCGACAATCAAGTTTCAACCGCCCGAATGCACATCCCGGAATGACAATTAAAGGATTGACAATAAGTTCATTTATGGCTTACGTTCAATTATACTACTCATTAAAGGTATCGCCATGGGCAACATTCTTTCCGGAATCATCGGATCCAAAACACGCATCAAGCTCCTTGTCCGGCTCTTTTTCAACCCGGACACCCACTCATATCTGCGTGAACTGGCCTCCGAGTTTGGCGTCTCCACCAACGCCGTCCGCGAAGAGCTCAACCAACTCAGCCAGGCAGACCTGCTCACCTCATCCAAAAATGGCCGCCAGATCCACTACGCTGCCAACCGCAACCACCCCCTCTTCCCCGAACTCCGCTCCATGGTCCGAAAGGCCATCGGTGTCGACCAGATCATTGACAGCGTTGTCACGCGCCTGGGCGACCTCGAAGCGGCCTATCTCATCGATGATTATGCGGAAGGAAAGGATACAGGAATTATCGACCTTGTCCTTGTGGGCAATATCGATCCATACCATTTGAATGATTTGAGTAGAAAAACAGAGAGGTATATCAACCGGAAAATCCGGTCATTGGTGCTGAGCCGGGAAGAGTTTGACAATTTCCAGGAAAACCTTGAAAAGCGGCCCATGGTTATGGTGTGGGAAGAAACAAATTCAAGCACCCCGCATTAGATTCCGATTAAGTTGCCTACTATCTGTATTTTTAAAGTGCTGGGTGTAACCGAGGGGGCGGAGCTGTGCTGCACAAATCCCCCCTCCAAAAAAAACTTAAAAAAGCCAACCCCATTCTTCGGATATGATCAACCATGAAAAAGGCACTTCTCACCGGTATTACGGGACAGGATGGATCCTACCTTGCAGAATTCCTGCTTAAAAGGGGATACGAAGTCCACGGCATCAAAAGACGCAGTTCCCTGTTCAACACTGATCGAATAGATCATCTCTACCAAGACCCTCATACTGAAAACAGGCGATTCATCCTGCATTACGGGGACCTCACGGATTCCACCAACCTCATACGTATCATCCAACAGGTTCAGCCTGATGAAATCTACAACCTCGCAGCCCAAAGCCATGTGGCGGTCTCATTCGACTCTCCAGAGTATACAGCGGATGCCGATGCACTGGGAACCCTTCGCCTGCTGGAGGGTATACGCCTTCTTGGGTTAGAGAAAAAAACCCGGTTTTATCAAGCCTCCACCTCAGAGCTGTTCGGCAAAGTTCAAGAGACACCTCAAACCGAAAAAACGCCCTTTTATCCTCGCAGTCCCTATGGCGTAGCCAAACTCTACGCTTACTGGATCACGGTGAATTATCGTGAGGCATACGGAATCTATGCGTGCAACGGCATCTTGTTCAACCACGAGTCTCCTCTTCGTGGAGAGACATTTGTCACGCGAAAAATAACCCGAGCGTTATCTCGCATCAAATTGGGCCTCCAGGAGAGGCTGTATCTGGGTAACCTGAACGCCAAGCGGGATTGGGGCCATGCCGAAGATTATGTAAAAATGCAATGGCTGATGCTCCAGCAGGACCAACCTGAAGATTATGTAATCGCATCGGGAAAACAACATTCCGTCAGGGAATTCGTTGAGATTGCGGCAAAGTCCCTTGACCTTGAACTCATGTGGAATGGCAAGGGGGTGAATGAAACTGGAAGGGATAAAGCCACCGGGAAAACAATTATTGCCGTGGATCCGACCTATTTCAGGCCAACGGAGGTGGATTCCCTACTGGGAGATCCATCCAAAGCAAAATCCAAACTCGGTTGGGAGCCGGAAAAAACATTCGAAGACCTTGTCACCGAAATGGTCACTCAGGATTTTGAAGGGGCAAAGAAGGACCTTCTGTGCAAAAACAACGGCTTTGAAATAGCAGAGAGACATGAATAAAAATGCACGCATCTATGTAGCAGGACACCGCGGCCTCGTCGGCTCCGCCATTGTCCGCAGACTTAAGACCGAGGGGTACACGCACCTCATCACGCGCACCCACTCGGAATTGGACCTCACAGACCCAAAGGCGGTCACCCATTTTTTTTCAATCGAAAAACCGGAGTTTGTCTTTCTTGCTGCGGCAAAAGTGGGGGGTATCCTGGCCAACCAGACCTACCCGGCCGAATTCATCCACCAGAACCTGATGATCCAAACCAATGTCATTCATTCGAGCTACGTCCACGGCGTGAAAAAACTTCTGTTCCTTGGTTCCTCTTGTATCTACCCGAAAATGGCGCCCCAACCCATCAAAGAAGAGTACCTGATGACGGGGCCCTTTGAACCAACAAACTCTGCCTACGCTGTGGCCAAAATCGCTGGTATTGAGATGTGTTGGGCCTACAACAGGCAATACGGAACCCATTTTATTCCTGTCATGCCCACCAACCTTTATGGCCCCAATGACAATTTTGACCTTGAAACAGCCCACGTAGTCCCAGCCTTAATCAGAAAATTTCACGAAGCAAAAGAAGCCAATTATGATTCAGTCATCATCTGGGGGACAGGAAATCCTAAACGAGAATTTTTACACGTGGATGACATGGCCGATGCCTCTTACTTTCTGATGAAACACACTATAATAACAAATGACAAGAAAGTACTCTTCAATATAGGAACCGGTATCGACATAAGCATCAAAGAGCTTGCAGAAACGATACGAGATACTGTTGGCTATACAGGCAAAATTAGCTATGACGAATCTAAACCCGATGGCACCACAAGGAAACTTCTTGACGTAGAGCGTCTTAAAACAATGGGATGGCGTCACAAAACATCACTTAAAAATGGAATTCAAGCTACTTACAAATGGTACACAACACCCCCTAACAACACGTATGTTCAGACGATCAAAGGGTGAACACGATGAGCAGACAGCTCTCTGATAGCCGGGATAATTTTCTTGTATTCGGTGCCCCATGCATTGAGCAGCCTGAAATCGATGAGGTTGTTTCATGCATGCAATCAGCCTGGCTTGGAACAGGCCCCAAGGTTGCTCGTTTTGAAGAGGAATTCAAATCGTATAAACACACGGCCCATGCTGTTGCAGTAAACTCATGTACTGCAGCACTGCACCTTTCAATACTGGTAGCGGGACTAAAACCAGGCGATGAGGTCATCACCACGCCACTCACTTTCTGTGCGACGGTCAATGCCATCATCCACGCAGGTGGGACCCCAGTCCTCGCCGATGTAGACCCTGACACAATGAATATAGACCCTGCAGAGGTTGAAAAAAAGATTAACCATCGGACAAAGGCTATCATCCCTGTGCATTTTGCCGGCCGACCTTGCAACATGAACGCCCTCTGCCGCATCGCCCGTGAAAATGAACTCGTTTTAATAGAGGACTGTGCTCATGCCATTGAGGCCGAGTACCATGGGAAAAAAATCGGGACCTTCGGTGACCTGAGTTGTTTCAGCTTTTACGTGACCAAGAACCTTGTTACCGGAGAAGGCGGAATGATACTGACGAATGAAAAGGAGTATGCCGACCGCCTTAAAATACTTGCACTACACGGGATGAGCAGTGATGCATGGAGCCGTTTCTCCGATGAAGGATACAAGCATTACATGGTCACTGAGCCGGGTTTTAAGTACAACATGATGGACCTTCAAGCCGCCATCGGAATTCATCAATTAAAACGTATCGAGAGTTACTGGAAACGTCGCAAAGAAATATGGAATTTATATAACCGCGCATTCAACGAACTACCAATCACACTACCAGCCCAGGCAGACGCTGATACCCGCCATGCATATCACCTCTACCCAGTACTTATAGACGAAAAACAAACAGGGATCTCGCGTGATGCCTTTCTATCAGCAATGAACGATCGGAATATCGGCACCGGCGTCCACTACCTGAGCATACCTGAACATCCGTATTATCAGAAAACCTTTGGATGGATCCCTGAAGATTACCCCCATGCCATGAAAATTGGACGCAAAACCGTAAGCCTACCGCTTTCAGCCAAATTATCAGATAAAGATATCGAAGATGTAATAGTAGCGGCAAGGAAAATAGTACTTAAATGAGCATTTCAATAGATAAAATTCGTGAGGCCACTTCAAAAGAGTGGGATTCTACCTGGCATAAATGTGACTATACAACTTATTTCCATTCGCGGGAGTGGGCCGAGATTTGGCAGAAGTATGATAGCAGGACAATTAAAACAGAAGCAAAACTCATTGAGTTCTCAGATAAAAAAAAAGCTATCGTACCAGTTACTTATAAAAAAGCATTAGGATTCAGGAAGTCACTGATGTTGTCACCAGCTGGGACATTTGGCGGTTGGATTTCAACAGATATCCTAAGCTTAGAACACGGACAACTTATAACTGACTATTTTACAAAATCAACCAATCCTTTTAATGGCTTCACATGGCGAATTAATCCATATGACGACATTGTGCAACAATGTTCTTTTCAAAATGTTGATGTAAAATTCGATTCGACGCAGGTTCTTAATATAGCTTGTGGATTTGATAAAATAGTCAAAAATTGGACAAAGGGTCACCGATCTACGACTCGTAAAGCTCGTAAAGCGCGTAAAGAGGGTGTCAGCATTAGAGTGGCTGACTCCCGTCACGACTGGCTCCAGTACTTCAAAATTTATGAAGCTTCAATTGAAAGATGGGGCAAAAAAGCTTCTTCGAATTACAAATGGACGCTGTTTGATACCATTTGTAAATTGTCATCTCCCAACGTTAAGCTATGGCTTGCTGAGCATGATAATGAAATAATTGCTGGTGCTCTTTGCTTTTACGGAAAAAAGCAAGTTGTGTATTGGCATGGCGCAGCTCTGTCAACTTACTTTAAATTCAGGCCGGTTAATCTCTTGATGTATGAAGCGATAAACGATGCATGCAAGGAAGGATATTCATGGTTTGATTTCAACCCAAGCGGAGGTCACCAAGGTGTACAGGCGTTTAAAAAGAGTTTTGGAACCCAGGAAAGACCGTGCGCTGTGATAACGCTAAACAGTAGTATAATGCGCCTTGTAATTGCCAGAAAGAATAAAAAACGTAAGCGATTATAAAATGGTCTATTTATTTTGTAATACTGGCTACGGTAGCTTTTTTTTAAAGGAATTCACCCGCTATGCATTATTAAACGATATAGAGACTTGCATAGTTTACTCTATAAAATACAAAAAGAAACCCCCAAAGTCAAAAATCCACTTTATGTTATATTATATCAATAAGATAAAGTGGAAGCTGAAACATCAATCACTAAACAATTCGTATTTTAAAATAAATAGAATTAAAACGTTATATATTGAAGATATAAACTCTAATTCTTTCCTAAAAAAAATCAAACCCGATGATTATGGAATTATCACTGGATTTAACCAGATTTTTAAAAAAAATGCGATCAATCATTTCAAAGCCCTGGTTAACTTTCACCCATCACTATTGCCACTATATAGAGGGCCGATACCATCATATTGGTGTATTAAAAATGTAGAAAAATTTACAGGTTTTTCTTTGCATGAAGTATCAGAGACAATAGATTGTGGCACAATAATCTACCAAGACATTGTAGAAATAAATTCTATAAAAGATCCCTCTAAACTTGACCTAAAGATTGCGCGTAGTGCTTCAAAGGTATTGTTAATGTATTTAGATCATCTTTGCAAGGGGACCCCCTTGAACCCAAGGACTATAAACGCCTTTAACTACTACCACAACAGAGTTGAATACTATTCTTTCCAAAGGCAGAGTAAACAATAAATAAAGCACTAAATCGTATTACCGTAGAGGACAAGATATGTTCGGAATTATTAATGCGTCTGCAAAAAATTTTCTTGTTCAATGGATAGTCCAAAAAGAAATACTTCATTTTGCAGATAAGTATCTTTGCGGTCACCTGATTGATATAGGTTGTGGCGGCAAACCCTATCAAGAACTATTAGCACCCTATATTGAAAAACATACCGGTGTCGATCATTATGGGACAATACATGACAAGTCCCATATCGATTTATTAGGTACTGCCTATGAAATCCCGGTAGATAACTCATCATTCGACAATGCAATCTGCACAGCAGTCTTGGAACACCTCGAAGAGCCTGAACAGGCCTTGCGGGAGTGCCACAGGGTCCTAAAACCTGGAGGACATGCGATTTACAGCGTACCGTTTATTTGGCACCTCCACGAAGAGCCACGTGATTTTTACCGATACTCAAAATATGGCCTGAAGTACCTGTTTAAAAAGGCAGGGTTTGAACTCATACAGATCAAGGCTCTCTCTGGATTCTGGGTCACTTTTGGTCAACTGTTCGTCTATAACATATATCGACTGAATCGTGGGCCATTAAGGTACATCCCTGTAATCCCGTGTATCGGGATAGTGATACAGGGCATCAGTTACCTCCTCGACAAATTAGACAAATCTGAGCAATGGACATGGATGTATATGATAATTGTGAGGAAATATGAAAGCGAAAGATTATCTAATAGCCAAACTCTCTGATGAAAATTTTGATTTATTTGGAATTCGTGATCCAGATGTTATCGATAGTGTTGCCGATGCATGGATGAATGACAAGGGTAATTCGGAGCATCGTTTTGATACAATAAAAAAATTTCTCACAGGTGCATCAAAAATCTTGGACATGGCATCTGGCTGCGGCACCTGTGTCTATTATGGGTTACTTAATGGCTATGATATGCATGGTGTTGAACCCGAGAAGTGGAAACACCAGTTTAATAAATTGAAAGCAAAAGAGTATGAATATCCAGCCGAATGGCAAAAACGATTTAGTACGTGTGTCGGAGAAAAACTCCCCTATAAGAATAATTTTTTTGACTGTGTAACGTCTTATCAAACATTGGAGCATGTACAAGATCCGGCAAAATGCATTTCAGAAATGATTCGAGTTACCCGACCCGGTGGTGGAATACACATACAATGCCCTGATTACAGGTCTACGTATGAGGGTCATTATCTGCTCCCTTGGCTTCCACTGTTTCCTCAGCTACTAGCAAAACATTATTTAAAACTGATGCACCGCCCTGTGGATGGACTATATTCCATTAATTACGTAACAAAACCAAAAATTGAGAGATGGGTTAATGAGGCAGCCCTGGGACACCATAAAAAAGTCAAGGTTATTGATATAGAAAAGCATCATATAAATGATAAGTTGATCAAGTTTAAATTATCTATACTTAGTGATGTTATTTTTTATTTTTATAACTTTCAACTCTATTTTAAATACATGTTCAAACGGGAATTTTCAACTAACATATTTATATTTATTTTAGATATTGAGTAGATCGATCTCGCAGGTATAGCACTTTAACTTGGGTTTACATAAACAACCTGCCAAATAGCCTCGCCGCCCTACTTAGGTGGCAATTGTAGATTTGACACATAAACACCTTTTGGCTACACATCTAATTATTATTTATATTAAAGGGTCTCTCAAAAGGGTACCCATAAACAGGTTATGATCATATACCTATAGCGTTAGTAAAGTTATGAGTCTCAAAAAAAAAGCAGTATCAGGCCTTAAATGGAATGGGATTTCGATGATAGTGTTAACCTGTCTTCAATTCCTAACACTCGCAGTCCTGTCCAGAATTATTTCTCCATCTGACTTCGGACTGATGGGTATGGTAATGGTTGTTATTGGCTTTGCTCAGGCTTTTACAGATATGGGACTATCCAATGCAATCATCCACCACCAGGATACCACAGAGGACCAGCTCTCCAGCCTTTACTGGCTGAATATCCTGGCCGGAGTGACGATTTTTGCTATTGTCTGTATATCAGCACCACTTGCAGAGGCGTTTTATAAGGAGCCAGGCTTGGACCGGATGGTCTACCTTACTGCTTTAATTTTTCTGCTCACTCCTCTGGGGCAACAGTTTCAGGTTCTCATTCAGAAAGAGCTGCAGTTTGACCGACTGGCAAAAATCGATATTGCTTGCTCAGCCGTTAACTCTATTGTCTGTATCACGCTAGCATATAATGGCTATGGCGTATATGCGCTTATCTGGGGACAGATAATACGCACTTTAACGAGAGTCTTGTTTCTTTCACTTTTTGGCAGGAGATACTGGCGGCCCCGATTTCATTTTAGAAGAAGTGACTTGAATGGATACCTGCGATTCGGATTTTACCAAATGGGGGAGAGGGCTATTAATTATCTCTCAGCAAATGTGGATTATCTGATCATCGGCCACAGAATGGGGCCCACGGCCTTGGGATATTATACATTGGCGTACCAGTTAGCAATATTCCCACTGATTAAAATTAACCCTGTGATTACAAGAGTGGCATTTCCTATATTTTCGAAGATCCAAGGCGACAATTCCGGACTCCAGAAGGGCTATTGCAGCATCGTAAATTTAATATCAACAGTGTCATTCCCCATGATGGCCGGAATGATTCTGGTCGCACCTGAATTTATCAGCGTGTGTATCGGGGATCAATGGGAGCCTTCCATAATACTCCTTGAGATCCTTTGCATAGTAGGAGCCCTCAAATCTCTGGGCAATCCCATAGGATCAATTATTCTTGCAAAAGGGAAAGCTAACCTTGGATTCTTTTTCAATCTTATTGCGATAACAATAGTAAGTACGGCCGTGTTGATCGGATCCCAATGGGGGATCACCAGTGTTGCTGTAGCCATACTTGTTGCGCAGTTCATATTGTTATCCTTTCTCCATCCTCTTGCCAATAAACTGATCAGCCTGAGGCTTAGCAGCTACCTTCGAGCTATTGAAACCCCGTTTTTCTGTACATTGGTGATGATCGCAGTTGCGTATACACTAAAAACGGGAATTCACAGTTGGAACGCACCGGTTCTTTTTGGGACAACAGTAATTATCGGCGTGGCTACATACATAACCGCCTATTATTTTGCAGATAAAAAAAGAACCATGGAATTTATAGCCATCGTCAGGAATTATTGATATGCCGGGATTAGTTGGATTTACAGATCGATCAAAAAAGCATGACACCAGCATGCTTTCACACATGAGAAATTTATTAAAATATTTTGATTGGTATATAGATTCAGAACTTTACTCAGATGGCATTGTTAATGCGTCACAAACTCATTTGGGAATCATAAACAAAACCAGTGCACCGCATCATATGGGAAATAGATATTCAATATGGATAGAAGGAGAATTCTATAACCAGGAAGAATTAAAGGCTAAATATAAAGTCATATCTGCAACAGATAATGAACTTTTCTTAAATATTTACAACATGACAAAATCATTTGATTTTTTGAAAGATATAGATGGCTATTACACGGCTGTTCTGTACGACAATCAGAATAAATTTGTATATCTTATTACGGATAGGTATGGGTTCAAACCATTCTATTGGGGCTTAATAAAGAAAAATTTAGTATGGTCTTCTGAACTTAAAGGCTTTTTAGGCCATAGAGATTTCAAATGTGTAATCGACAAAATAGCCGTAGAAGAGTTTTTTGATTTCGGTCATCAATTGGAAAACCGAACATGGTTTGAATCTATTGAGTTGGTTCCTCCTTCTACTGTAATTGCATTTGACATAGACAAATCGCAAGTAACAATTAAAAACTATTGGTCTTGGAGTGATATTCAATTTGTAAAGGAGCCTATTGACGAAGTTCAAATTGCTGAAGAATTAGGCCGTCTATTTAAACAATCAGTAGAACATCGCGCGACTAAAAATGAAAGAATTGGAATTTCATTAAGCGGTGGACTTGATTCGCGAGCATTATTGGCCGCTATACCAGAAATTCATACGCCATTACATGCGCTTACTTTTGGGAAAAAAAACTGTGATGACATAATCATTGCAAAAAAGATCTCAACGATCAAAGGGGCTTACCATCATGTTTTAGACTTAAATTCGAGAGATTGGATAGACCACAGAATAAATGGAATTTGGCGCTCTGATGGTTCTATTAGCCTGCTACATATGCATGGCAGTAAATTTTGTGACAAATATAATTCATATATGGATTTTAGTTTAAATGGATTTGCAGGTGATTTAGTTTGTGGCGGGTCTTATTTAAACCCAAATAGTTTTGAAACTAAAATCACACACGATATAGTTAGAAATAAAACAAATTGTAGAAAAGACAGCTTTGAATTTAACAATTGGTATCGAATTAACAAAACAGACCCATACTTTGTAAATAACAGGGTAAGAAGATTTACTAACAGCGGACTCATAATACTTTCAAAAAACATTGAAAATAGAATCCCCTTTTTTGATAATAATATTGTTGAATTCATATATTCGATACCAGATAAGCATAGATACAATAGTAATATATACAATAAAATGCTAATGAGAACATTCCCTGATTATTTCAAGACAATTCCCTGGCAGGCAACCGGATGTCCAATAAGTTATAGTAAGCAGCGCGTTAAGATAGTGAACTTGAAAAACAGGATTATCAAACAACTAAAACGCCTAGCATATCCTTTCAATCACAAAGAACGAAATATCAAAAATTATACTGATTATCCTACATGGCTTCGAGAAGATTCTGCGCGATCTTTCTTACGTGAACTACTCAATAGCAAAAATGCTATCTACCCTGAGTACATAGACCCAAAAAAGATACTTGGCTACCTTCAGGATCACATGAATGCGAATACAGACCGTCACAATGAGTTATGCCAAGCTCTCACTTTTGAGATATGGCTACAGCAGATCTTCAATAACAGGTTCAGAGAATGATCAAAGTAATTCAAAGCACAACACATTGGCTTCCACAAACTCAAACATGGATATACAATCAGGTCAAGAATCTGCCTGGTGACATAAATACACATATTGTTTGTGAAAAAACTTTAAACTATGATCAATTTTATATAGACAATATTCACCAGATTTCAAAAACACCCGTCCTCAAATTTCTTTCAAGCATTCAAAAATTCAAAGTGAGCTCTTTCATTCGACTCTTTTGGCTGTATTTTAATTTTCGACGGTTTAAGGCAGATATCATACATTCTCATTTTGGCCATATTGGCTGGTATGATTCGTTATTGATACGATGGATATCTGCCCGGCATGTTGTCACTTTTTATGGATATGATGTTAAACGCCTTCCAAAACAAAATAAAAAATGGTTAAAACGTTACAAATCTCTTTTTAAAAATACTGACCTTGTTCTTTGTGAAGGAGAGCATATGGCCAGATGCATTATAAAATTAGGATGCCCTGAATCCAAAATAAAGGTCAACCACTTAGGCGTAAACACAGGCTCAATTCCGTTTAGACCGCGAAGTTGTATGCCAAAAGAACAATTAAGAATTCTAATTGCAGCCTCATTTAGAGAAAAAAAAGGAATCCCTTCTGCAATTGAGGCCCTGGGGCAATTTCAAAAAGAAAACAATTCAATAGAAAAAATAACAATCATTGGTGATGCAACTGAAGAGGAACACAGTAAACAAGAAAAAAGAAGAATCATACATTCAATAAAACGTAACAGGCTCTCTTCACGGGTTAAACTTCTTGGCTTTAAACGATACGATACTCTCATGAAAGAGTCCTACAACCATCATATTTTTTTGTCACCAAGCATTACTGCGAATGATGGAGACACTGAAGGAGGCGCTCCGGTGACAATCATAGAAATGATGGCGACAGGAATGCTTGTCGTTAGCACCTCCCATTGCGATATTCCAGGTGTTGTAAAATATGGGAATGAGAACTGGCTCGTTCCTGAAAACGATATCACCGAATTATCAAATAGGCTCAAGTGGCTAAGTGAAAACAGGGAAAGTTGGGAACCCATGATTTTTAAGGGACGCAATCATATCGAAAAAGAATTTGACACAATACATCAAAGCCACCGGCTTGCTCAACATTATAAAAGCTTACTAAAATAGTAACTTTGATAAATCATAATATCCGTCTAAATCATCAGGCACGGAACTATTTCAAATAGCATCTTTAATTAAATTGATATCCTCAATATTTATATATTGACCATGGATGGACTTGATGTTGGTATCTGTTATCATACCTGTCTACAATGCGGCTTCATACATCGAAGAGGCAGTTCGCTCTGCATTAATGCAACCTGAAACCATAGAAATTATTCTTGTGGAAGATGGTTCTCCTGATGAATCCTTAAATAAATGCATAGAACTCAACAACAGATATAAAAACGTTCAATTATTCAGGCATGCAAATGGATCAAACAGAGGCGCATCCGCCAGCAGAAATCTTGGAATTCGAGTCGCAAAAGCACCGTACATAGCATTTTTGGATGCCGATGATTTCTATTTAGATAACAGATTCACTGAAACAATAAAAATATTTAAAAATAACAAGGAAATTGATGGCGTCTATGGTGCAACCGGTACCACATTTACCGATAAACAATTGGCGGCCAATTGGCAGTGCGCAAAGAAGCCAAGGGTCACCTATATCAGCAAACCAATTCTACCTGACAAACTATTCCATACCCTTCTATTCGGAGCCAATGGTGCATTTCACACCAATGCAATAACTGTAAAAAAATCATTATTAAAAAAAACAGAAGCCTTTAATGAAAACCTATCCCTGCATCAGGACACGGATATGTGGCTTAAAATGGCTTTGATGGGAAAACTTGTCAAAACCCAAAATGACGCCCCAATTGCAGTAAGGAGAGTTCATTACGATAATCGAATTACAAAAATATCAAATATGGACTTTTCGACAAGGTTTAAATTATTCAAGGCCTTTCATGAATGGACTAAAACAAAAAAACTACCCCATACTATAATTGAGCAAATTGAATACAAAATGTGGAAAAATGAACTTTTCCTATTTGATGCCTGGACTATCTCAAAAAAAACGTCAAAAACTAAATCATTATTGTTCCGTTCATTGAATCCTGGCTTCTTTTTTTTAAAACGAGTGATCAACCAACCAGACCTAATCATAAACAAATTTATCTTTAAGTTCATGATAGATTATCTAATCACCAAGACAAGCAAACTGAAGTGGTATACATTGAGCGGACACCTTGCTAAAACACCCCCAAACAAAAAGCGAGGTTTCCCTGAGCACCAAGCGTAAAAGAAGAACATATACCCCAGAATTCACACCATGAAGATTTAACAAATCCATTCATGATTTATAATTTCTCCATGCTTGAATATCCTTAAAACACTTTTTAGAATTTTGAATATTTGGGAGATTGCCTTGAAATTAAAATACAACCTTCGCATTTCAAGTGCTAAAGTTAAAAGCTATATTTTTTTCCTATGCCATTTAAACAAAGAAAGGTTCAGGTGTGCCGTATGCAACTACAAAGGCCCGTTTGAGGATGTTGCCCCTCCGACTGGCACACGTAAACACGCGAAGTGCCCGCAATGCAATGCATTGGAAAGGCACCGTATTCAATACTTGGTTGTCAACAAAATACTGAATAATGTAGATACTTCATCATCAAAGATGCTTCATTTTGCCCCTGAATCTTTTTTCAGGGATTTCTTTTCCAAACGATTTGGCCAATACGAAACGGCTGATATCTCAATGCAAGATGTGGATCACCGTGTTGACCTGCAAGAACTTCCTTTTAAAAGTGAATCTTACGACTTTATCTTTGCATCTCATGTATTGGAACATATTTCAAATGACAGAAAGGCCATCTCTGAAATCCGAAGAATTCTCAAGCCGAATGGAATTGCAATTCTCCCCGTACCAATTGTATCGGTTAAAACTATAGAATATCCGAAGCCTAACCCTAATGAAACATACCATGTGCGGGCGCCCGGATTGGATTACTTTGACAGGTTTGACTCTTTGTTTACTAAAGTCGAAAAGTTTAATTCTAACTCATTTCCAGCGGAATACCAATTGTTCATCTATGAGAATCGAACCCAATGGCCTACAACTAAATGCCCATTAAGACCCAGAATGAAGGGTGAAAAGCATATCGATATTGTTCCTGTATGTTATGCATAAACAATTCAAATTCGGCAGTGCAACGAGATCAATAATCCCTACTATCCCCCGCTATTAGAATTGCTACAACACTATTCATAAACTAAGCAATCGATCAAAGCTTTGACATCCAGAGCAGAGAAAAATAGTGCGAACCCCGAATGCTGTGAATGATTTATATTCAGGCTGTTGTCGACGATAAAATGTCGAATACAATATTATTCTATGATACATTACGGCATATAAAGGCCATAATACACGACTAATATGAAATTATCACCCATCGCTCTATTTGTTTATAATCGTCCATGGCATACACAACAAACAATCGAAGCGTTACAAAAAAATGAACTGTCAGAACAGAGTGATCTTTTTGTAGTCTCTGATGGTCCAAAAAATCAACAAGATCAAAAAAACGTAATGCATATTCGTAAATACCTACAGACGATAAGTAATTTTAAATCAATAACAATTATTGAACGCGAAAACAACTGGGGACTTGCTGATTCCATAATTGATGGAGTAACTCATATCATCAATCGACATGGTAAGATAATTGTGCTTGAAGATGACTTGATCACATCTCCATTTTTCTTAACGTATATGAATAATGCGCTTAATTTTTACCAAGGCAACAAAAATATTTTTTCTATATCTGGTTACAATTTACCCCCTGACATCATGCCAATTCCAAAATCCTGCACCGAAGAGGTATATTTGAACTACAGGAGCTCTTCGTGGGGGTGGGGTACATGGGAGAACAGATGGGAGAAAGCTGATTGGTCTGTAAAAGATTATAACCAGTTTTTACACAATAAAAAAGAGCAAAAATTATTTAATCGTGGTGGGAATGACTTAACACATATGCTATCAATGCACATGAACGGTACAATCGATTCGTGGTCGATCAGATGGAGCTATACCCATCATAAATACAATAGCTTATGCATCTACCCTCTCATATCATATATAGATAATATAGGGTTTGATGGAAGCGGTATTCATTGCGGACACACGACCAAATTCTCTAACAACATTTGTATAGCGCCGAAGAGCATTTTATTAACTCATAATTTAAAAATAAACAAACAACTGATTAAACGTTTTACAAACGTATACAGTCCTGGATTGATATCCCAATTGAAACAGTTAATAAAAAAAATTATGACAAATGGATAAGTTGAAGATCGTTATAGTCAATACGACTGACATTAAAGGCGGAGCTGCCAGGGCTGCTTTTCGGTTGCACTCTGGATTAAGAGGAATACACACAAATTCAAATTATTACGTACAATACCAACACAGTAAAGACAGATACACCATTAGTGAAGCATCAAATCCGAAAAAATTAGTCAATTTAATTCGCCCTTCCATAGATTCGATACCCCTTCACTTTTACCCACAAAAAAAAGATACTTTTTTTTCGTTATGCTGGGTCCCTCGAGTATTCGATCAATCTGCCAGGTACTTATCCTCGTACGACATTGTTCACCTCCACTGGACCTGCAATGCATTCATCCCAATCAATGAGTTGAAGCACTATAACCGTCCTATTGTATGGACTC
The DNA here is from genome assembly GCF_900101345.1 of Desulfoluna spongiiphila. Taxonomy (GTDB): domain Bacteria; phylum Desulfobacterota; class Desulfobacteria; order Desulfobacterales; family Desulfolunaceae; genus Desulfoluna; species Desulfoluna spongiiphila. Next base: position 23,231 of record NZ_FMUX01000036.1, read on the forward strand.
TGCATGACATGTGGCCGTTTACTGGGGGTTGTCACTATTCGGGGGCGTGCACAAAATACAAATCCAAATGTGGAAAGTGCGAGCAACTCAACAGTAAATCTGAACGAGACCTTTCACGATGGACGTGGCACAGAAAGTCAAAAGCTTTTGATAATTTGAATTTAACGGTTGTGACTCCGAGTCAATGGATGGCCTGCTGTGCCAGAGAAAGCTCTCTTTTCAAAAATAAACGTATCGAGGTAATTCCAAACGGTATCAACACGTCGGTATATAAACCTGTACGTAAAAAATTAGCGCGCTCCATACTTAATTTGCCTGATTCAAAAAAATTAATCCTGTTCGTAGCATTTGATTCAACATCTGATAAAAGAAAGGGGTTTGATCTCTTAAATCAAGCGCTCATTCAAAATAAAAACCTGTCACCCCAAAAAAATGCACTTATCATTTTGGGACCTCGCCCTAAAGGCCCGGCCCCAATC
>NZ_FMUX01000001.1:0-492169 GCF_900101345.1 Desulfoluna spongiiphila
GAAGCCCGCATCAAAGCCGAGGAAGAGGCGAAGAAAAAGGCCGAAGAAGAAGCCCGTCTCAAGGCCGAGGAAGAGGCAAAGAAAAAGGCCGAAGAGGAAGCCCGTCTCAAGGCCGAGGAAGAAGCCAGAATAAAGGCCGAAGAAGAAGCCAAGCGCCAGGCTGAACTCGACGCCAAAAAGAAAGCCGAGGCCGCCGCTCGCCGCAAGGCCGCTGAAGAGGCCCGCGCCAAGGCCGAAGAAGAGGCCAGGGCCCGGAACCTGGAAGAAAAACAGCTCCGGGAAGAAGCCGCCAAGAAGGCTGCCACGCGAAAACTCATCACGGCCGCATGCGCCTTCGGCGTGTTCGTTCTGATCCTCATCGCCGCCAGCGCCTCAAACACATCCAATTATTACGTCGCGGTCAAAAAGCACTCCACCTTAATATATAAGGGGATTTTCTCTCCCACGGGCAAGGACCTCATCCTTGAGATCCCCGCACCGGTTGCCCTGGACACAGTCAAGGAGACCTACACCCTGCAAGAGGTGAAACCGCTGATCTTTACTCACCACATGGACACGGCCTCAGCCCTTCGGGACGTTGCAGGCGTTCCTGACCTTGAGGCCATCATCGCCTCTTACGAGGCAGCGGTGGACTTTGCCCCCGGCCCGGAAGAGCTTAACGAGGCCCTGAAACAGCTCGAAGCTGCCAAAGACGTCTTCAAGGCCATCCAGTAGCCCCTTTCCGGTGACGTTTTAAGCACCCGTTCAAGGGGTTCCCTGCCCTGCCGCCCACCGGGAGGCAGGGCCAGGGAACCCTGCCAGCCCTTTTTCCAACGTGTAAAGGCCACCACCACCGGCCCTCCGAAGCCCACCACCCTCTACGCCCCAACACGCCGAAATACTGCATTTTTACACAAGCAATCCCCTTGGCATACCCCTTGCTCTTATCATCTCCAGAAAAAGAGCAACGATGCGACAGCAGACCGGAAGAATCCACCCCAGACGGAATTGGCGGACCGGTCCAGTCATGCACCCCAAACCCCAAGGAGGCCCAGGTGAACGATCTCTATCAACGTGTTCTCATTGCCGTGGACGGATCCATTCAATCCACCCATGCTGCCCTTTACGCGGCAAGAATCCTGATCACCGAAAAAACAAGATTTACCCTGTTCCTCGTAGAAAATACAGTTCCTGAAGCGTTCTGGGACAACCAGCCCAAGGGAACGGAAGAACCCGGCCCCGCCAAACTCGACGGATGGTGGGAAGAGAATCATATCCGTTACAACAGACGAATCATCGAAAAAATCCGCACCGACCTCATCAAAGAAGGCTTCTCCGACGAGGCCGTCGAAATAAAAGTCCGCCCCAGACGGGTGGGCATCGCCCGGGACATTATCCGAGAATCCAAAAAAGGCTACGATCTGGTGGTGGCCGGTCGAATCGGCCACAACATCCACACCGGAGCGATCCTTGGCAACTGCGCCCGTAAGTTGATTTCATCCATCAACCACGCGCCCCTGGTCATCGTGGGAGGAAACCCCGACAGCACGGCCGTACTCATTGGCTTCGACGCATCCGACGGCGCGAAAAACTGTGTACGCCAGCTAAAAAAAAGCGTTACCCGAGACATTGAAAAAGTCAAAATCTGTTATGTATCCCGCTCACTGAACCTCATAAGCGGCTCCTTCGACCCCTTCCAGGCCTCCCTGGATGCCTACAACATCATGGAACAGGAACACCAGATCCACCACCAGTCCCGCATGCGTCCCCACCTGCAAAAGGCGGAAACCATCCTGAGGGACGCCGGGTTCGACCGTGCCGGGGTGGACTCCATCATCTTGAGGTCCTACCTGAGCCGCTCCGAAGGCTTGATGGACGAGGCCAAAAAAAGCGGCTACGACACCGTCATGGTGGGGCGCCGCGGCCACTCCATCGTGGAGGATTTCCTGCTTGGCCGTGTGGGGGACAAACTGGTCCAGATGGGCCAGGACCGCGCCATCTGGCTTGTCAATTAGCAGGAGTTACCGGGTAAGGGCACATGGACCACCCCGTATCAACCACGATTTTAACCACTTCCATGCGCCCTTATTTTTCGGTTTAAAAAACGTATCAAAGGGATTGACGCGGCACCAAAATGCCTTTAGTATACGTCCCACATGAGCGGGAATAACTCAGTGGTAGAGTGTCAGCTTCCCAAGCTGAACGTCGCGGGTTCAAGTCCCGTTTCCCGCTCCATTAAAGATAATAAATTCAATCATTTGCAAAACCTTGCACATTTTGAATTTGACTCATACGACAGCCGTGAAGAGACAACTCTTTACGGCTGTTTTTGTTTTCACGGCCGCGTTTTCTCTCCCCCCAAAGCCCAGAACGGCATCTTGTTACCTAAAACGGTGCGGGAGCCTCACCCTGCCCGCCACCCCCTTGGTCCTATAAAGAATTTTCTCACATGTGTCGACGCGACACTTTGACCTGCTCTTAGTCGGATCTTACGGCAGGAAGACGGACATACTCCGGGAGCAAATCCATTATCTAACGCTCTTTTTACAAGAAAAATAATTTTCCCCTGTCATTAAAGACCGAAGCACTGTTAATAAAAGTGGTGCAACAAAAACCCCGGAAGGGAAAGCGACAAACCCTTGAGTTCACCATTCTGCGGGTACAAACGAAAGGCCCAGAGACAGCATGGAATCATTGCCGGCTACAGATGAGACCGCACCGCGCGCATAAGCCACCAACTAGTTACGTTTATCAAGAATATACACAGGACAGAAACATGGATAATTTAGATGCATTTTTGGACAATCTTCAGGATGAGATTTTTGAGGACGCTAAAGAGTCGTTTGGCGAAAAAGGATTTGAGCGCTGGAGGAACCCTCGTTTTCAAGGCAAGATGGAATCTGCCGACGCCTTTGCCTCGTTAACGGGGTCTTGCGGGGATACAATGGAAATCTACCTGAAATTTTCAGACAACCGCGTTACGGAGGCTTCCTATTTTACAAATGGCTGTGCTTCGAGTGCTCTGTGCGGCTCCTTTGCATCAGAGCTTGCCATCGGCAAAGACCCGGATGAACTTGCGAACATTACTGGTGAACTGGTTTTGGAAACAGTCGGTAAATTACCCGACGAAGACACGCATTGCTCAGGGCTTGCGGCCTCAACACTCCAGGAAGCGCTGTCGTGTTATATGAAAAAAAGAAAATAAGGCCCCCGGCAAGCAATAACAGGGTGCGCACTCCCCAAACCCCATCACGGCTCCATACAATCGAAAATGGAGCGGGGGGCCGCACCCACCTGAGTGAACCACCAACCCGACGGGAAAGCCCCCTGACCGCCCGAATAAAATACTTACCCAACGACAGAAAGTTTATTTTATCTTTGCAACTCAAAGCACTTCTGTCAAAATGAAAAGGTCAACGACGTTTACAGGCCATTATATCCCTCACCGAAACACATGATACGGGCACACCACCAAACGCCTCAACACGACACGAGGTGCCCTTCACCGCATCGTCAACGCGTGAAGAGAGAGCTCAAAATAGAATGTCCGGTCATCTTTACTGACTTATCAAAAAAAGTAAAAGGAAGGCGTGAGCGGCATGATCATAAACACGGAAAAGAGGTGGGCTGGATAGCCGAGCCCCCTCCACCGGTAACGTCATACACCCCCCATGAAAGGAACCCTTAAAATGCTGAAAAGAATCATCATCGCACTATGCTTTATCCTCATGGCCTCAGCCCCTGCCTTTGCCCTGAGGTACGGAAACAACACCATCTCAGTCGGAGATTCAAAGGGGGCAGTCCGCATGATTTGCGGAGAACCTGTCTCAAAGGAGATCCTGGGCTACATTGATCGCGTGGAGAGCGAAAAAAACAATGGAACCACGTCAGAAAAAAGGATCCGGGTGATGAAGATCGAGGAGTGGACCATCAAAACGACAAATTACAACAGCACTTATTATTATAATTTGGTGTTTGAAGGAAACAAGCTTACGGAAATCAATTCCCTCGGTGAAAAGAAATACTAGCCCCTTAGAAACCCTCCAAAACGTCACAGGTCCATGGTGTGAAGGTTTCGGTTCCGTTTACCGGTGCCGCGGCGAAGCGCCCCCAATCCACAGCACGGGCCTTTGAAACCAAACCCGGTTGGGGAGCCGCACCCCACCTGCAGGTATGGTGGCATTCGACGTGTAATCAAAGGAGCAGGCGCCCCTGGCACCTCCATCAAAAAACCCGCCGCGCGGTCCAGTACCTTTTACGCCAATAGGGATTGTCCAGCTTCGACTGGGTGACCCCTTTGCGGGTGGAGACATGGAGAAAGGTGTTTTGGCCCATATAGATGCCCACATGGCGAAGGGTGATACCCGTTTTAAAGAGCACGAGATCGCCGACGCGCAGGTCCTTTTTCTTGACGGGTTTTCCGGTTTTAGCAAGGCTCCGGGTGGTTCTGGGGATGGAGATGCCGAAGGTCTCCCGAAAGGTCCGGTGGACAAATCCTGAGCAGTCCACACCACGCTTGTCGTTGCCGCCCATTTTGTACCGCGTGCCCTTCCAGTCTGCGTACCGGGCATCAAGCTTTCCTTTCACCCCCGAGGGCTTGGCGCTTACTGTGGGAGGGACGTGAACCACCTTGACGGTTTTCCGCTGTTTCACCATGGGGCTGGTGGCACACCCCATGAGATTAAACACGATCAAACACACAATCCATTTCTTCATAATTCGTCCAAAAAAAAGTTTCGTCTTCGCCTTCGGCAACACCGGGAAAAACCGCAACCATAGTCCTGTTGCATCCCCTTTGGGGCCGGACCATGGAGTTCTTCCAATAAAAACCAGATCAACCGGAAGCACCCCGCATGGTATTTGTCTGTAAAATGAATGGGCCTTTCCTGCAGAACAATTGCCGAGGGTCGCCCTTGGTGCGAATATCTGCAGACCGAGGGCCTCCAGGCATTCGTCATGGGGTTGCAAGGCGCCCCCTCTTTCAACACAAAGCAAAACACCTGAAACATTTGACAAACAAACCGTTTGCATCGATAGTAAAAAGGTTTCAAGTCCGCTGTTTTATCTTTTCCACCCCACACAGGACATCCCATGACAAAAAGACTCCTCCTTTTGGGGGGCGGCCACGCCCACCTGGAAACCCTGGCGGCCCTTGCGGCCATCCGAGCACGCGGCCATGACGTCACGGTGGTGGCCCCGTCCCCCCACCACTACTATTCAGGTATGGGGCCCGGCATGCTGGGCGGCACCTTCACGCCGGAGGAGATCCGCTTTGATACCGAAGCAGCAGTTACCGACAGGGGAGCCAGGTTTGTCCGGGGCCTCGCCGTGGCCATTGACCCTTTTGAAAAAACCGTCCTGTTGGAGTCCGGTGAACAGCTCGGATACGACGTGCTGTCCGCCAACGTGGGGAGTTTTGTAAAACGGCCCTTTGAGACCGCCCCGGGTGCCGATGTCTTTCCGGTGAAGCCCATCGAATCCCTACTCACCCTCCGGCAGGCCATCCTGGATCGGTGCCGCAACACAGCCCTTCACATCTCCGTTGCGGGGGGAGGCCCATCCTCGGCGGAAGTGGCGGGAAATATCCTTCAGCTCATCAACGAGGCCAGGGGAAAGCGCCCCGTGATCACCATCCACGCCCGCAGGCGGTTCCTCGAATCCTTCCCGGACAAAATCCGCACAGGGGTCGCCGGGCGCCTATGCCAAAGGGACATCGGGCTGATGGAAGATAACGCCGTGGTGCGGGCAGAAAAAAACGCCGTAGCCCTTGCCTCCGGCGCTCGACAACACGCAGACATCATCGTGGACGCCACCGGCGTCCGGCCCTCCACCTTGTTTGCCGACTCCCACCTCCCCACAGGCCCGGACGGCGGCCTTCTCGTGAACCAATACCTCCAGTGCACGGCCCACCCGGGCATCTTCGGAGGCGGGGACTGCATCCATTTTGAGCCGGAGCCCCTGACCAAAGTCGGTGTTTACGCCGTTCGCCAGAACGCTGTCCTGCGCGACAACCTTGTGGCCCGACTCGAAGGTTCACCCCTTTCCCCCTTCCAGCCCGGAGGGAGCTACCTCTTGATCTTCAACCTGGGCGAAGGGACGGGATACCTGCACAAAAACGGGTTCACCACGTCCGGACGCCTTGCCTTCCGCATCAAGACCTTCATCGATTCGCGCTTCATGAAAAAGTATCAGTCCCTGTTCAGCTCAAAATAGCCTCCGGTGCCCCTGCCGGGGACCAAACTTTCCCATGAATACCCTGACAAAAAATGCGAATGTGATTTTCCCCGAGAAGCGAGGGGGAAACCACATTCGCAAGCAGCTTTCGAGGTGGCACACCTCGCCGCCGGAGGCATGCTTTTCCACCAATTTTAGGCTATAAAGGGACACCTTAACCCTCTGGAGACTCCGTCAGCCCAGCGCCCAGAGCAAGGGCCTTGCCGTTCATCTCCACGTACGCTCCGGGCACCCGCCTTGCGATAACGGCAAGGAGCGAGTCGACACGGACAACACCAAGGAGCCCCATGAGTGCGCCGAGCATGCAGATGTTAAAGGCCACGGGATCGCCCAACTCTTCCATGACCGCCTGGAACATGGGCAGGCTCACCTGGCGGGCGTCGACTTTTTTCCGGGGCACGACAAAGCGGTCGTCGGAAAGAAGGAGCCCCCCCGGCCGGATGATGGGGGAGAATTTGTCGTAGGCCTCCTGGGTCAGGCAGACCAGGACGTTGGGCTGGGTTACCTTGGGAAAGAGGATGGGCAACTCGGAGATGATAAGATCCCCGCGGGTTGACCCGCCCCGGGCTTCGGCGCCGTAGGACTGGGACTGCACGGCAATAAGCCCCTCGTGGAGGACCGCCGCCTCGGCCAGGATGATGGCGGCGGTGATCACGCCCTGGCCGCCGGAGCCCGAAAAAACCATGCGGTACTTTTCCATCGCTTATGCCCCCTTCCCGTGTTCGCGAATCACCGCCCCGTAAGCGTCGCAATATTCGGTCCGAACCTCTTCCACAAACACACCCCGTTCCAGGATCTCGGGGTCCTCTTTGGCCTTCTCGGACCCTATGGGCGCGGTGTGCGTCTTAAAGTACTCCAGCATGGCGGAGGCATCGGCAAGCTGGTTTCTCCGGCCGAACTGGGTGGGACACTGGCTCAAGAATTCCACCACGGAGAACCCCTTGTGCCTGATCGCTTTTTTCAGGATCTGGATCCCCTCTTTGGCATGGTAGGTGGTGGTACGCGCCACAAAGGAGGCTCCGGCTGCCGTGGCCAGTTTCACCGCGTCAAAGGCGTTGTCGATGTTTCCAAAAGGGGCGGTGGTGGCCATGGCGTCCGGGCAGGTCATGGGGGAGTACTGCCCGCCGGTCATGCCGTAAATCCGGTTGTTCATGACAATGGCGGTAATGTCGATGTTTCTCCGGGCCGCGTGGATAAAGTGGTTGCCCCCGATGGCCAGGGCGTCTCCGTCGCCCATGGGCACGATGAGGGTAAGCTCCGGCTGGGTAAACTTCACGCCCGTGGCAAAGGCCAGGGCCCTGCCGTGGAGGGTGTGAAGGGAGTGAAAATCCACATACCCGGAGATGCGCGCCGAGCACCCGATACCGGAGGTGACCACGATGTCGCTCTTGTCCACGGACAGCTCCTCGATGGCCCGGACCAGGCAGTTCAACACCGTGCCGTGTCCGCACCCCGGGCACCACATGTGCGGAAAAAAACGCTCCCGGATATAGTCTCGGGTCCCCATCTACACCCCCTTGCCCTGGATAATCCTCAGGATGTTCTTGATGTTGGTGGGGGAGATCAGCTCCCCGTCGATGCGGTTGGCAAGGAAAACCCGCTCCGGGTTGTCCACGGCCGCCTTCACCGCCTCGGTCACCTGCCCCTTGTTCATCTCCACCACCAGGATACTCGTGGCGCGTGAGCACTTCTCCCGCACAAGGAGCGACGGAAAGGGCCAGATGGACTGAAGCTCCAGATAGCCCAGCTTCTCCCCCCGCCTGCGCCGGTTCTCCACGGTATGAAGGGCCGATCGCGCCGCCGACCCGAAGGAGAGAAGGATCACCTCCGCGTCCTCCAGATAAGCCTCCTTGTAGCGGGTAATCTCATGGACATTGGATTCGATTTTATCCACCAGATGGTTGAGAAGGCTCTCCACCACCTCGGGCTTGCCCGACGGAAACCCCCACATGTCGTGGTAAAGACCCGTGACGTTGTACCGATGGACCCCGCCGAAATCGCTCATGGGCAGGCGCCCGTCCTCCCGGGGAAGGTAGGGGTGATAGTCCACGCCCCGCTTCACCGAGGTGCGGAGCCGATCCACCACGGGCAGGACACCTGGCTCGGGAATCACGAGCTTTTCACGCATATGGCCGATCACTTCGTCAAAAAGGAGAATCACAGGGGTTCGGTAGGTTTCCGCCATGTTAAAGGCATGGACGGTCATGGCAAAGACGTCCTGATGGTTGGATGCGGTGAGGGTGATGATGGCGTGGTCCCCGTGGGTGCCCCAGCGAGCCTGATTGACGTCGCCCTGCCCCACATGGGTAGGATTTCCCGTGGACGGGCCCCCGCGCTGGACGTTGACGATGACGCAGGGGATTTCGGTCATCACCGCGTAGCCCAGGGCTTCCTGCATCAGAGAAAATCCCGGGCCGCTGGTGGCGGTCATGACCTTGTTGCCCGTCAGTGAGCCGCCCACAATGGCGCACATGGACGAAATCTCATCCTCCATCTGGATGAACCGGCCTCCCCGCGCGGGCAGCCGCCTGGCAAGAATCTCGGCAATTTCCGTGGAGGGTGTGATGGGGTAGCCTGCAAAAAAGCCCACCCCCGCATACAGGGATCCTTCCACACACGCTTCGTTTCCCTGAACAAACACAACGGTCTCATCCATGGTGGCAGCCTCTTTCGGAGCGGAATGTTAAACGTCGGCTGGGCCTTCTATGGGAACAACGCGCCTCCGGCGGCAAGGTGAGCCACCATAAAAGCAGGTTGCGAATGCCACGCCCTACTTTTCGACAATCACTTCGCTGGCAAGTTCCGGGCACCTCAATTCGCAGAGCCTGCAACAGGTACAGTTTTCCGGGTGGGCCACCACCACCTTGTCAAAGGGGTCTTTCTCCAAGACCTCTTTGGGACAAAAATGGATGCAGACCCCGCACCCCTTGCACCAGTCCCGGTTGATGATGATTTCTTTTAATTTCTGTGGCCTCATGGTCGCGCCCTCCTTACTGTATCCGGTCGCAATGAGTTGCCCTGTCATGGGAGTCTACCCTGATTTAGGGGTAGATGTTTTGCATGGTATTGTCAAGAAAAAGAGAGGCCGGAAGGAACCCAGAGGTAGCGATCGAGATCCAGGCCGCCGTCCGGGTCAAAGGAGATCCCTTCGGACATGAGCAGGCCCTTCTGCACATCCAAGGATGACCCGGTAAGGGAAATCCGTCCCATGCGGTTCACCACGCGATGCCACGGCAACCCCTCCTTTTGGGAGCAGCTGTGAAGGATACGGGAGACCTGGCGTGCTCCCTTCGGGTTGCCCGCAGACGCGGCCAGCAGGCCGTAGGTGCACACCCGACCGGAAGGGATAGAGTGAATCAAGGCGATCACGCGCCGGGTAAAAGGGCTTTGGGACACAGCGGACCTCCGAAGCTTAAGGGACGGTACAAAAATAAAACGGTAACTATTCAGCTCAAACAAGCCTCCGGCGGCCCTGCCGGGGGCCAAACTTTAAAAAAGTTTGACAAACAGGTCTTAAGCAAGCCTTTCCAGGCTCCGCCGAAATAATTTCCACTTTTTCGCGTGCATTTGAAACGTTTTTTGCGGAGTTTTTTTTCAAAAAAGCGACCCGCCGGAGGCAAGCTGGACAGTGACAATAAAACATACAAAAGCAGCACCCTGCCAGCCACAAAAGCCGACTTAATCATACAGGTGGCAGGCCACCCAGTGGCCCTGGCCCTGATCGACAAACTCGGGTTCCGTTGTACGACAGATATCCATGACGTGGGGACAGCGCGTGTGAAACCGGCAGCCGGAAGGGGGATGGATGGGGGACGGGACGTCGCCTTTGAGAATGATGCGGTTGCCGACGGCTCCGGGGTCGGGGACCGGAATGGCTGATATCAGGGCCTGGGTGTAGGGATGCATGGGGTGCTGGTAGATGGTATCGGCATCGGTCTGCTCCACGATCTTGCCCAGATACATGACGGCCACCTGGTCTGAGATGAGCCTCACCACGGCAAGGTCGTGGGCAATAAAAAGGGTAGTAAGCCCCATCTCTTCCTGGAGATCCAGAAGAAGGTTGATCACCTGGGACTGGATGGAGACATCCAGGGCCGAGACCGGCTCGTCACAGATCAGGCAGTCCGGTGACGGGGCCATGGCCCGGGCGATGCCGATGCGCTGGCGCTGGCCACCGGAAAACTCGTGGGGAAAGCGGCTCTCCGCAGACCGGGGCAGCCCCACCTGGTCCAGGAGCTCGGCCACCCGCCTTCGCCTGGAGGGCCCGTCGCCGATGCCGTGGATCACCAGAGGTTCCTGGATGATGTCCCCCACGCTGTGGCGGCTGTTGAGGGACTCAAAGGGGTCCTGGAACACCATCTGGATCCGGCGCCTGAAGGGTTTGAGCTCCTTTTCGGTCAGGGAGGTGAGGTCCGTTCCGTCAAACCGCACGCTGCCGGAGGTGGCCTCGTACAGGGCCGCCAGGGTGCGCCCCAGGGTGCTCTTTCCACACCCGGACTCCCCCACCAGCCCCAGGGTCTCGCCCCGGGGCACGGAAAAGGAGATCCCGTCCACCGCGTGGACATGGCCCACCTTGCGCTTGAAGACCCCCCCCGTCACCGGAAAGTATTTCACCAGGTCCTTCACCGTCAACATGCCGTACCGCTCCTTCCTAAGGTACCGATTCATTTTTTAAAAGCTGCCTCCGGCGACAAGGTGTACCACCTTGAAAGCAGGTTGCGGATGCGCTTTGCCCCTCGTTCCTCGGGTCAAATCACACCCGCCTTCAAAACAAAATTCACTGTAACTATTTCTCCGCCTCCGGCTGCCAGCTTTTCGATATAAGCTGGGCCAAAAACGTTTCGGTAGCCCCCCTTCGTAATGAAGGCGCGCTCCATGACTGCTTAAAACCTGTTTGTCAAACGTTTCAAAAGTTTGGCCCCCGGAAGGGTCGCCGGAGGCAATATCCTTTTTTTTATCAAGCCCCTTCGTTGTCATACAGATGGCAGGCCACCTGGTGCTCATCCCCCACGGTCAGATCCTCCGGCACCTCGGTTGCACAGCGTTCCATGGCATGGGGACACCGGTTCCTGAACCGGCAGCCCGAGGGCAGGTCCATGAGCCCCGGTACCTGGCCGGTGATGGTCTCAAGGCGGGTTTTCCGGGGGGAATCGAGCCGGGGCATGGAGGCGAGGAGCCCCTTTGTATAGGGGTGTTTCGGGTCGGAGAAGAGAGCCTTCACCCCTGACCTTTCCACCACCTTGCCTGCATACATCACCACCACATCGTCGCACTGCTCGGCGATGACGCCCAGGTCGTGGGTAATAAAAATCACCGACATGCCCATGGTGGTGCGGATATGCCGGATCAAATCAAGGATCTGGGCCTGCACCGTGACGTCCAGGGCCGTGGTGGGCTCATCCGCAATAAGGATGGACGGCGACAGGGCAAGGGCCATGGCAATCATCACCCGTTGACGCATCCCGCCGGAGAGCTGGTGGGGATAGGCAAAAAGACGGCTTTCGGCATCGGGGATGCCCACATCGGAAAGAAGGCGGACCACTTCGGCTTCAAGGGCTTTTTTCTTCAACTCCGGCCTGTGGATACGAAGGGGCTCGGATACCTGCTTGAAGAGGGTGTGCACCGGGTTCAGGGCAGCCATGGGCTCCTGAAACACCATGGCCACCGAAGCGCCCCGCACCGTCTGCATGGCGTCCGCGGAGAGGCTGAGCAGATCCGTGCCGTCAAGCACCACCTCTCCGGCTTCGATGCGGGCCATGGGGCGCGGCAGAAGTCGCATGATGGAAAGGGCCGTGACGCTCTTGCCGCAGCCGGACTCTCCCACGATCCCCAGGGTACGGCCCCGGATCAGCTCAAAGCCGACCTTTTCCACGGCCCTGACGGCACCGGCCTCGGTATCGAAGGCCACCGTGAGCCCCCGCACCGAGAGAATGGGGTCATCCGCCTGACGAACATCGTCTGTCATGCTTATCCTTTCGGCTTGAAGGTCTCGTCGATGATGGTCACCGGCTCAAATGCTTTTTTCTTTTTCATCGCCTTTTTTGTCTCCGCGTGACGTGCCTTGTCGTACCAGAACAGGCTGTCGTCAAAGGGATCAAAGAGGTCGGTGGCGTGCTTGGTCCCCGGTGGGGTGGGAAGACGCCACCAGCGCCAGTAGGCCTGTCGGAAGTAAGGAACCATCATGGTAGGCACAAAGTTCGCCTGGTCGTGTAGCATGCGCTGGATTTTCCGGGAGAGCACCTTGCGCTCCTCTTCGTCCAGGGAGTTGTGATAGCGATCAATGACCTCATCAAGGTCTTTGTTGTCCGTGTTGGTAATGTTATTGGTCTGGGGCTTGTGGGCGTTGTCCGAGTGATAGGTCTGCCAGTATCTCGGATGAAAACTGGTAGACCACGCCATCATGGCCACATCGTGCTTTTTCTCCAGAAACTTTTTATACGCCGATGAGTTGTCCAGCTTCTGGATCCGGATCTCCACTCCGGCCTTCTTGGCCTCTTCTTTCAGCACCACCAGCCGTTCGGTGATCTCATCAAAGGAGTAGCTCACCTCCACGGAGAAGCGCTTCCCCTCTTTTTCCCAGATGCCGTCGGCACCCCTTGCCCACCCCGAGGCGGTCATGAGCTCCATCACCTTATCGATATCGTAGGGCCGGGCCTCGATGCTCTCATCGGTGTACTCCCCGTATCCCTGATAGGCCTGCTTGAGCCGGTAATAATCACCGCGGAGAACCTTCTGGATTACCTTGTCCACGTTCATGGCATAGGCAAAGGCCATACGCAGGTTGCGGTCCTTGAAAATCTCACGGTCTTCATTGAGATAGAGCCCCTGGGGGGGGACGCCTGGTGTCGTTGTAAAACCAGATCCGCTCCACATACCCTTTGTTGACCACCTCGGTGTCGCTCTTGCGGTACCAGTACTTGGGGTAGGTGATACGGAAGGTATCGAGGCGCCCTTTGCGGAAATACTCCCACTGGGTGTTGAAATCCCGGATCACGCGGAAGATGACCTTGTTCACGTTGAACCGGCCCCGGTTGTACTGAAGGTCCCTTGCCCACCAGTCCCTTTTCCGTGTAAAGACCACCTCTTTTCCCTTTTTAAAGGAACTGATCTGGTAGGGGCCGGTGTTGGGAACGATCTTCCAGTTGTAGCGAGCCACAAAATCCTTGCCCACCTTGCCGTAAAAGTGGCGCGGGGTCGGCGAGATGGTGAGTTTGAGGTGCAGATCCGGCTCCGCCCTGGTGCTCACCACCGCCAGGGTGTAATCGTCGTAGACGATGACATCTTCGATCTCTTCGGTGTAATACCGGTTGTGCCACGGGGCCACGATCTCCTTGGTCCGCATGAACTCCAGGGTGAAGGCAAAGTCATCCGCCGTGACCGGTTCCCCGTCGGACCATCGCGCCCTGGGGTCGAGCTTGAAGTACATGGTCTTCTTGTCGTCCCCGAAGGCCCAGTGGGTGGCAAGGGCCGGGATAATCCGCTCGGTGTTGGGGTGCAGTTCCACCAGGCTCATCTGGTTGCCGCCGATGTTGCTGCGAAAACTGCCGTTGGCATCGGGCCCCACCGTCCGAAAGGTAAGCGGGTAACTGGCAATGGCACTCACAAACACCCCGCCCTTGACCGCCTCGGGCGATGCAAAAACCGGGTCTTCATGGTTCGTCAGCCACGTGAGCCCCTCGGGCAGGGCCTTGGCACCCACGGAGGTGCCCCCCCACGCCAAAAGGACAAACGCCCAAAAGAGTATCCCCACCACCTGTCGTCGCATTCTGTTCTCCCTATTAAAAATCAAAAAACCTCCGAAACTCGCCCACACGCCGCCCCATCGTCAGCCACATGCAATCCATCCCCACACCCTGCAAACGGATCGCCACTCGTAACTATTCAGCTTATGCCTCCGGCGACCCTGCCGGGGGCTAAACGTTTGCCGGATTTTACAAAGACGGGTTTAACAAACAGATCATAAAAAAACGTTTGAATAAATGCCGTTTTAAAGGCAGATGTGATTTGACCCGAGGAACGAGGGGCAAAACGCATTCGCAGCCTGCTTTCAAGGTGGCACACCTTGCCGCCGGAGGCTTTTATTTACCTCCGTTCTTTCGCCCTTTTGCCTATTTCCCCGCTTTTCCTATCACCTGTCTTTCCTATTCATAATACGTATACATCTTCGGATCAAAAGCCTCCCTTACCGCCTCCCCCAGAAAGGTCACGGTGGTCAGCACCAGTGTCATGGCACCGATGACCGATCCGGCGATCCACCAGGCGTCCATGTTGGCCCAGCCCTGGTTGAGCAGCTCCCCCCAGCTCGGAGTGGGCGCGGGCAGGCCGAAGCCAAGGTAATCAAGGGAGGTCAGGGCCACGATGCCGCCGGAGACGGAAAACGGGGCGTAGGTCACCACCACGGCAAGGATGTTGGGCAGGATATGGTGAAAAATAATGCGACGCCGGGAGGCTCCCATGGCCCGGGCGGCAAGCACGTACTCGCGCTCCCGCTCCCGATAGGTCATGGTGCGCATCACCCAGGTCATGCCCATCCAGCTGAACAGGGCCATGAGGATAATAAGCGTCCAGAAGCCCGGGGTCATCACCGAAGCGATGATAATCACCACATACAAAAAGGGCACGTTGGACCAGATCTCGATGAGCCGCTGGAAAAAAAGGTCGAACCGTCCCCCCAGATACCCCATAAGGCATCCGATGCCGATGCCTGCCCCGTAGGTCACCAGAAGGAGCCCCAGGGCAAAGAAGATGGCCGTACGAAACCCGTAGACCAGGCGCGCCAGCACATCACGGCCCACGGTGTCGGTGCCCAGGAGATGCCGCGATTTAAAGGAGGGGGCAAAGGGCGGGTAGTCGTCTTCTTTCAGGTCGGTCTCAAGGGGATTCCAGGGGATGGGCGGCATGATCACCCAGCCGGTGCCTTCCCCTTCGAGATGGCTTTTCAGCTTCCGGTAGTTGGTCTCGTAACCGTAGTCCTGGCCAAAGGCGGTTCCGGGCACCATGTCCCCGTAGGTGGGAAAATACAAGCTCCCCCCATAGCTCACCACCAGGGCCCGGCTGTTAACCCACAGCTCGGCCCCAACGGCCAGCGCCATGAGCAGTATCAGCATCACAAAGGACCAGTACCCGCGTTTGATGGAGCGGAATCGTTTGAGTTTTCGGATGGTCAGGGGGTTAAGTGCCATCATTCAAAGGTCACCCTTGGATCGGTCAAGGCCACGCAGATATCCGAGAGGATATTGCCGATGAGAAACAACAGAGAGGAAATCACCAGGACCCCCAGCACCACGGGATAGTCACGCTCCACCACCGATTCGTAACCGAGGAGCCCCATGCCGTCAATGTTGAACACCTTCTCAATCAAAAAGGAACCGGTGAGGATAAGGGAAATATTGCTGCCGAAACTGGTGGCCAGGGGAATAAGGCTGTTTCTCAGGGCGTGACGAAACACGGCCTTACGAAAGGGGAGCCCCTTGGCGACGGCCGTGCGCATGTAGTCGGCGGCCAGGTTGTCCATGAGGGTGTTTTTCATAAGCATGGTCATGACGGCAAAGGAGCCCGCCACGTAAGAGATCACCGGCAGCACCGTGTGCCACACCACGTCCTTGGTCTTTCCCCAGGCATCGAATTCGTCGTAAAAATCCCCCACAAAACCGCCCAGGGGAAAAAACTCCCAGCGCGATGCAAAGAGAAGAAGGAGCAGTACCCCGATGACCCAGCCGGGAATGGCGTAGCCCGTAAAAACGAGAAGAGAAGAGATATTGTCGAACCGGCTGTTGTGGCGCACGGCCTTTGCCACCCCTAAGGGAATGCACACCCCGTACACAAGCACCAGGGAGATGAGCCCGAAGTACAGGGAGATGGGAAGCCGCTCCAGAATCATGGAAAGCACCGGGTCGTAATACCGCGTGGAGGTTCCCAGATCCCCTTTCACAACCTTTCCCAGCCACGACACATAGCTCTGGAGCAGGGGCTTGTCGAACCCGTAATACCTTTTGAGCTCTTCGATCTGGTCTTCGGACAACGGCTGCCCTTGATCCCCTGAGACCATGCCCGTCTGCTGGGCCCGCGCCTCGGCGATCATGCGCTCAACAGGCCCCCCGGGCACAAACCGAGTTACGGCAAATACCATCACCGTAATCCCGAGGAAGGTGGGAATCACCAGCAACAATCGCCTGATAAAGTATGCTTTCATCGATGCCTTTTATTGAAAAATTGGGCCTTGATCATCGTTAAGGCCACCTTCACGTTTATCGCACCACCCGCATCATGAAGCCCGGCAGTATCCCATAACCAACATGGGTTCCCGCCTTCGCGGGAAAGACGGTACAGAGTGTGATGCCCTTCGCACCTCCTCGTCTTCCCCGACTTCCCGGGAAAAGGGGCCGGTTGTACCGTTTTGCTGTCCGGCACGTGACACCTTTCGTATCGTCAAGTGACCGGGGACCCATGCCCGGAATTACATGTTCCGTCTGTTGGATGGCGACCAAAGGTAATTCGCGGTTTTATGGTCCTGACCGAAACGATGACTAAGGCCAAATTGCCTCCGGCGGCCAGGTGTGCCACCTCGAAAGCGGGTGGTATGGCTGACGTCGCCACAGCCTTTAATGTTCTGGAGCGCCGCACTCCCGTGCGGCTTTTTGTCTTCCCGACAGGGCCACGCAGACACCAAAGCAAAACATAAAACCCTGTTTATGGGCGTCATACGACCACCCTGGCAAGCAAAGTGGACACCCGGATTACCAGAGAAGCTCCACCTCGCCCCACACTTTGATATCGAGCCGGTCGTCGGTGCGGCATTCGCCGTCGAGCATCCAGCGGACCGATCCGTTTTCCGAGCGGATGGTCACCCGCTCCACCGGGGCGGAGTGGTGCATGGCCGGGTGGGGAATCTCGCGGCCGGTCCAGAGCCTCGGGGCCTGTCCCACAATCTGCATGGGGGAAAGGGAGCAGGCCAGGAAATGAAAGGCGCCTCTGCGTTCGTAGGCCCTGGGGGTGGCCCGGCAGCCCATGCTGATGTCCTCCACGGTGCACCCCAGAATGATGCTGAATTCCGTCTCGGGCAGGGGCTCTCCGTCCACCTCCACGATGAGGGGCTCGGGCTTGAACATCTCTTTGGCGTAGTCGGTGCCGGTAAGGGTACTGCCCGCGATGCGGAAGCCCATCTTCACCGCCTGGACCGGGCCCTGGCTCGGGGCGTCGTAGTAGGCATCCAGGAACCTCACCACCACGGCGGCCCCGGACATAAACCCCAGGTGGCCGTTGGCACAGAGAACCTGATTTTTCATGCGGGTCAAGGGGCCCTGGCCCTTCAGCCCCTTGACCACCTTGCTTAAAATGGACTCCGGGGTCCCCTTGATGCCCAGGCCGCCTGCCACGGTGTTCATGGTGCCGCCGCGCATCACCACAAAGGAGGGAAGGGTGTGATCCTTATAGATGTTGGCAAAAATGGTCATGGCCATCTGCAGCGAACCGTCGCCCCCGTTGACCCCCACCACTTTACACCCTGTCTCCAGGCAGTGCCTGGCCACATCATGGACCGCCTCAATGGATTGGGTCTGGTGAAGGGTACCGACGCCGTCCAGGATCTCTGCCAGTCGCTCGGCGCGTTCGGGTCGTTTTCGATTCTGCTTGGCGTTGGGATTATGAATAACAGATATCACAAGTCTCGTTTCCTAAATGTATATTTAAGGTATAAAAAAATCGCGATACATGGATTGATTTTAGGGTACCGCTACCCGGGACAAGGGGCTGTCACATCATGACGCGGGATGCGTGGGCTGTCTGAAATGCATGCTCCGAAACGCCCGAAAGAAGGGCGCAAGTCTCCTGATTCTTATCAGAACTTTTGGCCCCATGCCCAGATCTTTTTTTCCTGATCCCCAAACAGCTCCACTTTGAACCTCGTCACATCCACTTTTCTTTTACACAGTTAATCGCATATAATCATTAAATAATTTGTAACAAATTTTGTTTTTTCCCTTGACTATTCGACCAAAAATTGTAGTCTTACAAAAGTAAAGTGGATGTAATGTGCACCAAATACCCAGAGGCTTGGCATGAGCGCATTCAGAGGCACCTCAAATCACACACTGGACCCCAAGGGAAGACTCATCATCCCCTCGCGGTTCCGGTCCGTCATCAAGGCAGGCCGGGAGGAGTGCGTGATGGTGACCAAGCTTGACGGAGCCCTGTACGCCTACACCATGGAAGAGTGGGACACCTTTGAGACCAGGCTGCGCAAGGCCATGGGCAAGCACATGAACAAGATACGGCGCTTTATCATCGGCAGCGCCCAGGCGTGCCCCCTGGACAAGCAGGGACGCATCCAGATCCCCAAAGACCTCCGGGATTACGCCGACATCCGGCCCGAAGGGGACGTCACCCTCATCGGCCTTGTGGAACGTTTTGAAATCTGGCAATCAGACAAACTGAAAGACGAGCAGGACGCCATTGAAGAGCTGCTCCAAACCGACGAAGCTCGTGACGAGCTGATGGAATTGGGACTGTAGATCCATATGGATTTTAAGCATATATCGGCCATGCCCCGAGAGGTCATGACCGCCCTCGACCCCAAACCGGGCGCCACCTTCGTGGACGGGACCCTGGGCGGGGGAGGCCACTCCGCGCTGATCATCGATCGCATCATGCCGGGGGGCCGGTTCATCGGGGTGGACCAGGACATAGACGCCATCGCCAACGCCCGAAAGCGGTTCGCCGACCACGGCGACAGCGTCACCCTTGTCCATGACAACTTTGAAAACATCGCTGCCATCCTGCAGGAACTCGGGGTTGGCGGCGTAGACGGGATCCTGGTGGATATCGGGCTCTCCCAGCATCAGCTTGAAGGAAGCGGCCGCGGTTTCAGCTTCATGCGGGACGAACCCCTGGACATGCGCATGGACGACCGGGGAGACACCACCGCCGAAGACCTGGTCAACACGCTTCCGGAAAAAGAGCTGGCGGACCTCATCTTCAAATACGGAGAAGAGCGTTTCTCCCGGGGCATTGCCAGGGCCATCGTCAAGAAACGCCAGGAGTCCCCCATCACCACCACGGCGGAGCTCGCCGACATCATCCGCTACGCCATGCCGGCCAAGGCCGTGGCCAAACAGAAAATTCATCCGGCCACCCGGAGTTTCCAGGCCATCCGCATCGCCGTCAACCGCGAGCTGGATCGGCTGGAACGGTTCATGGATGACTTTCTGGAGCTCCTCAACCCCGGCGGCAGGCTGTGCGTTCTCTCCTTCCACTCCCTGGAGGACCGCATCGTCAAGCAGAAGATGAAGGGCCTTGCCACCGGCTGCATTTGCCCGAAGAGTTTCCCCATCTGCACCTGCGGAAACGAACCGAAGGTCAAGCTCCTCACCCGCAAGGCCGTTCGACCCGCCGACGACGAAGTGGCGGAAAATCCCATGGCACGCAGCACACGCCTCAGGGCCTGTGAAAAACTGTAACATGGGGTGTCATGTGTCATCCATACGCCCCATGCGCACGTTGCCGGATCCCGGCCTCACCCTCTGACGGACCTGTCCCATGAGCCGAAAAACGTCCTTACTCTCTCCGGCCATGCAACTGGCAATCCTGCTGTTCCTGGCGGTGTTGCTGGTTGAAGGGTTCACCTACACCTGGGTGCGAAGCAGGTGCCACCTGACCAACCGGGCCATCGCGTCGGAGCTGATCCTGAACCAGAAACTCGTCAAGACACGAAAGCGGCTCAAGGTCGAACTGGCGCATCTGAAATCACCCCGGCAGATCACACTCAGGGCCCGGGCGGAACTCGGCCTGAAGCGGCCCACCCAGGACCAGATCCTTCGGTTGAAAAGCCCGCAGTAACACGGCCGGGGGCAAAACGCTCCGGGCACCAAAATCAGTCAAGCAAGGAAAGCGGCCTTGATTCCTTTTTTTCAAGCCCGTCAAGACAACCAACAGAGGAAACCATGCCTGCACAAACCGACACCACCATGAAACGCGTCAAAGCCAGGGGCACCCTTCTTGCCCTTGTGTTTGCCATGGGGTTTCTGGTCATCGCGACACAGGCGGTCTCCCTGCAGGTCTTCAAACAGGGGTGGCTCAGCCGCAAGGCCGAGGTTCGGTTTGCCCGGTCCGACACGGTCATGGGCAAACGCGGCACCATCAGCGACCGCAACGGCAGGCCCCTTGCCGTCAGCATCGCGGCCAAGGCCATCGGGGTCTACCCCCGAAAGGCAGCCGCCATCGACGACGTCCCGAAGGCGGCAACACAGATCGCCTCGGTGCTGAAAATCAACCGCAGGAAAGTGGAGCGGGCCCTTCGGCACCCGAAGTACAACTGGATCAAGCGCCCCGTCTCCCCGGAGATGGGAGCCGCCGTTGCCGCTCTTAAGATTCCCGGCGTTGAGGTCCATCCGTTTCACAAACGGGTCTACCCCAGCATGGAGCTGGCCGGCCAGCTCATCGGTGCCTCCAAGATCGACGACATCGAGGGCCGAAACGGCCTGGAGTATCGCTACAACGAGACCCTGAGCCCCACCACCGCCAACAGAACGGTGAAATGGGACGGCGGCGGCAACCCCGTGGACATCGAATCCGCGCCCCTGGAAGAGATCAGCGGAAACAACCTGGTCCTGACCATTGACGCCAACATCCAGGACATCGCCGAATCGGCCTTAAGGGACGCGGCGGTCACCCACAAGGCCTCATCGGGCATGGCCGTGGTGATGCGCCCCAAGACCGGCGAGATCCTGGCCATGGCCAATTACCCGGGCTTCAACCCCAACAACTTCGGCGCCTTCAGCGGCGAGACCCGGAGCAACCGCGCCGTGGCCTCTGATTTCGAGCCCGGCTCCACCATGAAGGTGTTTGTGGTGGCAGCGGCCCTGGACTCGGGCAAGGTCAAGCGTTCGAGTATTTTTTACTGCGAAAACGGCGCTTACGACATCGGCGGGTTCACCTTCCACGACACCCACGAGTACGAGTGGCTCACCCTGGAACAGGTGATCAAGTTCTCCAGCAACATCGCCGTGGTCAAGATCTCCGAGATCATCGGAAAAAACGCGCTCCACACCGCCCTTAAAAGCTTCGGGTTCGGCCAGAAAAGCGGGATCAACCTCAACGGGGAGTCCCGGGGCATCCTCACCAGCGCCGCCAACTGGAACCGGGTCGAGACCGGGGCCGTGGCCTTTGGCCAGGGCGTCTCCGTGACGGCCGTTCAGCTCGCCACCGCTTACTCCGCCCTGGCCAACGACGGGATGCTCGTCAAGCCCTGGATCGTCAAGGAGGTGGTCTCCCCCAACGGCGAACGGGAAAAAGCCTTTTCATCCCCCGGGAAAAAACGGGTCATCAGCACCGACACCGCCCGGTTTGTCAAAAAGATCATGGCCTCGGTCACCGAAGAGGGGGGCACGGGGGTCAAGGCGGCCCTGTCCGGCTACACCGTCTGCGGAAAAACCGGCACCGCCCAGAAAATCGGACCGGACAAGCGCTACTTTAAAGATCGGTACATCGCCTCCTTTGCAGGCTTTGTCCCCATGAAAAACCCGGAACTGAGCATCGTGGTCGTGTTAGACGACCCGAGAAGCGGTGGGTACTACGGCGCCACAGTCGCCGGCCCCGCGTTTCGTGAGATTGCATATAAAACCTTGGACTACCTGCACGTTGCCCCGGAAACCGAATCCATTCCGGAGAAACTGCTTCTGGCCTTCAAGAGCGAGGAAAAGAAGTGACATTATCCTGCCTCACCAATACCCTCGGCGACCTGCTGGCGGGCCCCCTGCCCGACGCGGACCCTTGTGTGTCCGCCATCCAGTATGACTCCCGAAAGGTAACCGACGGCGCCCTGTTCGTGGCCATTCCCGGAGAGGCGGTGGACGGCCACCGCTACATCCCGGAAGCCATCGCCAGCGGGGCGGTGGCCGTCATGGGGGAGCTCCCCCACGACGACCTTGCCGTCCCCTATATCCAGGTCACCGATTCACGCAAGGCCCTTGCGCTGATCTCGGCAACCCACTACGACCACCCGGCCGACAGGCTGACCCTTGTCGCCGTCACCGGTACCAACGGCAAAACCACCGTGGCCTATATACTGGAGAGCATCTTTGCCGCCGCCGGCCTCTGCCCGGGGGTCATGGGCACCATCAGCACCCGGTTCTGCGGCAGGGAAGAGGCCAGCGCCATGACCACCCCCGAGTCCCGGGACATCCAGGACACCCTGGCCCGCATGGCGGCAGCCGGGGTCACCCACGCGGTGATGGAGGTCTCCTCCCATGCCCTGGCCCTGGACCGCGTGGCGGGCTGCGCCTTTGACGCGGCCATCTTCACCAACCTCACCCAGGACCACCTGGACTACCACGGCACCATGGAGATTTACGGAGAGGCCAAGAAACGGCTCTTCGAAGAGCACCGAAAAGAGGGCGCGGCCGCCGTCATCAACATGGCCAACGAGCACGGACGGAACCTGGCCGAGACCCTTTCCGGCACCGTCTTCACCGTGGGGAAAGAAACCGGCGCCCTTGCCGCCGACCGCATCGAGGTGGCCATCGACGGCATCAAGGGAGAGTTTGTCACCCCCAATGAGCGCGTCCCTTTTGCCTCCGGTGCCACGGGCCGCTACAACCTGGAGAACATCCTCTGCGCTGCCGGGGCCGCCCTTTCCGTGGGCATCCCCATGGACGCAGTGGTCCGAGGAGTGGCCGCCTTTAAGGTGCCCGGACGCTTGGAGCGGGTTCCAAACCCCTGCGGGCTTCACCTCTTTGTGGATTACGCCCACACACCGGATGCCCTTGAAAATGTCCTGTCCACCCTTCGGCACCTCGTGCCGGGGAGGCTGATTTGTGTGTTCGGGTGCGGGGGAGACCGGGACCGCACCAAGCGCCCTCTCATGGCTGGTATCGGCGCGGCTTACAGCGATCTTGCCGTGGTCACTTCGGACAATCCCCGGAGTGAAGCGCCCGAAAAAATTATCGAAGACATGGTCCCGGGTATAGACGGGGAAACAAGTTTCAGGTATGAACCTGAGCGTCTCTCAAAGGAATTTTCCCGCAAAGGGTACGTGGTGGTTGTCGACCGCCGCGAGGCCATCGGCCTGGCTGTTGCCTCGGCCCGTCCCGGAGACACCGTACTGGTAGCCGGAAAAGGCCATGAAACCTACCAGATCATCGGTACCCAGCGACTCGATTTTGACGACAGAAAGGAGGTTCTGAAGGCGGTTGAAAGCACAAGATAGGTCATACCCGATGCCCTGGAGCACGGGGGATGTCCTGGCGGCCACCGGAGGAAAACTGGCCTTCGGAGACCCGAACGCCACCCATGCGTCCGTCTCAACCAACTCCAGAACCATCGAAGATAACAGCGTTTTCGTAGCCCTCAAAGGTCCTTCCTTCGACGGACACCGGTACATTGACTCTGCCATCGACAAAGGCTCCCGCTGCATCGTGGCCGCTTCGGCGTCCGTGGCAGGGATGGAAACCGAAAGCTGGCAGTCCCGTGGGGTCTCCCTGGTGCTGGTGGACGACACCCTCGCCGCCCTGGGCCGCCTCGGGCGGTTCCGGCGCGACCAGAGCGAGGTCCGCCTCATCGCCATCACCGGCTCCAACGGCAAGACCACCACACGGGCCCTCACCGCCTCGGTGCTGGGGGTTCGCCACCCGGTACACGCCACCCGCGGCAATTTCAACAACGAAGTGGGCCTGCCCACAACCCTTCTGGACCTTGCCCCGGACCATCGCTGGGCCGTGGTGGAGCTGGGCATGAACGCCCCGGGTGAGATGACGCGCCTTGGCCGGATCTGCCGGGCCGACATCGCCGTCATCACCTGCATCGGCGAAGCCCACCTGGAAGGGCTGGGAACCGTGGCGCAAGTCGCTGCGGCCAAGGCGGAGCTCCTGGACACCCTGGACGAAGGCGCCACCGTCATTTTAAACGGTGACGACCCCCACCTGAGACAGATCGCGGCGGACCGCGGGCTCTCTCCTGTCTGGTACGGATTCTGTGACGACGCCCACGTCCGGGCCGAAAACATCTCCTGGGACGGCACGTACCAGCACTTTACCCTCTGCCACAGCGGCACAAAGGTACAGGCTGCCGTCCCTCTGGCCGGGACCTTTATGGTGCAAAACGCCTTGGCGGCTGCCGCCGCAGGGCTCCAGGCAGGGCTCTCCCTCACCGACGTTGCCCAAGGCCTTGAAACAGCCTCTTTTGAGTCCGGGCGTCTCACCATTCAAGAGACGGCATCGGGCATCCATGTCATCGACGACACGTACAACGCAAACCCCCTCTCCATGGAGGCGGCCCTCACCGCCCTGTCCCGCCTCAAGGGAACGAATCGGGCCCTGGCCGTCCTTGGAGACATGCGCGAGCTGGGGGAAGAGGCCCCGCGCTTTCACCGTGAACTGGGCGCAAAAGCGGCCGAATCGGGCATAGCGGGCCTTTACACCTGCGGCGAGTTCGCAGGGGAGGTCCGGCAGGGAGCCCTCGGGGCAGGCTTGCCGGATCATTGCATTCACACAGGCGAGAAAGATGCGCTGATACAACGCATCACACACGATATCCACACCGGAGACTGGATCCTTGTGAAGGGATCCCGCTCCATGGGCATGGAACAGATCGTCAACGATCTGCTGTGCAGGTAGCAGGACTTTATGATTTACAACCTTCTATACGGCCTTTATGGGAACATTTCGTTTTTTAACCTGTTCCGATACATCACCTTTCGAACCATCTACGGTACCATCACGGCCTTTCTCATCTGCTTTCTCATGGGCCCCTGGCTCATCGACAGGCTCCGGCGCCTCCAGATCGGACAATACATCCGGGAGTGCGGCCCGGAGAGCCACCTGGGCAAAGCCGGCACCCCCACCATGGGCGGGGTGATGATCCTTTTTGCCATCATCGGCTCCACCCTCCTCTGGGCGGACACCAAAAACCCGTATGTCTGGATCGTCCTTCTGTCCGCCGCGGGTTTCGGGCTCATCGGCTTTACCGACGACTACCTGATGCAGATCAAAAAACGCAGCAAAGGCCTGTCGGCCCGGGCAAAATTCAGTCTTCAGACCCTTCTGGCCCTCGGCATCGGCTGGCTGGTCTACAGCTCCCCGGGCTTTTCCACCACGGTGACGGTGCCCTTTTTGAAAAACGTGCAGCCGGACCTGGGCTTCGGATACATCTTTTTTGCCGCCTTTGTCATCGTGGGATGCTCCAACGCCGTCAACCTCACCGACGGCCTTGACGGCCTGGCCACCGGCCCCATGATCATTGCCAGCATCACCTACATGGTCTTTGCCTATGTCGCCGGTCATGCAGGCCTTGCCGAGTACCTCCAGATCCCCTTTATCAAGAACGGCGGGGAGATGGCCGTCGTCTGCGGCGCCATGGCCGGCGCCGGGGTTGGTTTTCTCTGGTTCAACTCCTACCCGGCCCAGATTTTCATGGGCGACACGGGCTCCCTGCCTTTGGGGGCCCTCCTGGGGACCATCGCCGTCATCACCAAGCAGGAGATCCTGCTGGTCATCGTGGGGGGACTCTTTGTCATGGAGGCCCTCTCGGTTATTATCCAGGTCACCTACTTCAAGCTGACAGGCGGCCAGCGGATCTTCCGCATGGCGCCGCTGCACCACCATTTTGAGCTCAAGGGCTGGCAGGAACCCAAGGTCATCGTCCGATTCTGGATCATCTCCGCCATGCTTGCCCTTCTGGCCGTCAGCACGCTCAAGATCAGATAGGAGACACCATGAAGCTTTCCGGCAAACACATTGTTGTGGTGGGACTGGCCCGATCCGGGGCCTCCATCGCCCGTTTCCTTGCAGAACGCGGGGCCCACGTCGTGGTAAGTGACGCCAAGCCCAGGGAAGCCCTGGGCGACCTGCCCGCGGCCATGGAGGCCGAAGGCATCGCCCTGGACCTGTCCGGACATACCCCCCACCTCTTTGAGTCCGCCGACCTGGTGGTCTTAAGCCCCGGCGTGCCCCACACCCTGGCCCCTGTGAAGCGGGCCCGTGACATGGGCGTCTCCGTGGTGGGGGAAATCGAGCTGGCCTCCCGCTTCATCAAGGCCCCCATGATCGCCGTCACCGGCACCAACGGCAAAACCACCACCACGGCCCTGCTGGGCGAGATGCTTGCCGCCTCGGGGATGAAGGTCTTTACCGGAGGCAACATCGGCACCCCCTTGACCGAGTACTTAAGGGCCGACGACCCCGCCGATGTGGTGGTGGTGGAGGTGAGCAGCTTCCAGCTCGACACCATCGAGTGCTTCAGGCCCCATGTGGCGGTGCTCCTCAACATCACCGACGACCACCTGGACCGCTACCCGGACTTCGACGCCTACAAGCGCTCCAAGGGCCGAATCTTTGAAAACCAGCAGCAGGACGACGTGGCCATCCTCAACACCGGCGATGACCACGTGGCCGATATCGGACGGGTCCTGCAAAACCGCAGGCTCACCATCGGCGGCTCCGGCCCCAACGCCGCAGCCGTCACCCGGAACCAGGTGACCATCCGCACCCCGGGGCTCCCCGAGCTCAAGATCGACCTGTCAAAGACCCCGCTGGTGGGGGAACACAACCGCCAGAACATCGCCGCCTCGGCCCTGGCCGCCCTGTCGGCCGGTGCCACCCCCGAAGGGATCCAGGAGGCCGTGGACAGCTTCCAGGGGCTGCCCCACCGCATCGAGTATGTGGACACCGTCTCCGGCGTCCGGTTTTACAACGACTCCAAGGCCACCAACATCGATGCCGTGGAAAAAGCGGTCACCGGCTTTGACGACCCCATCGTGCTCATCATGGGAGGACGCCACAAAGGGGGCCGGTTTGCCACCTTGTCAGGTGCCCTGAAAAAGAAAGCCCGGGCCATCGTGGCCATCGGGGAGTCAAAAAAAAAAATCGTTACCGACCTGGCCCCCTGCATCAAAACGCTTGAAGCAGGGGACCTGGACGATGCCGTGAGCAAGGCGTTTTCCAAGGCCCGGAGCGGGGATGCCGTGGTTCTCTCCCCGGCCTGTTCCAGTTTTGATATGTTCACCAATTACAACGAGCGGGGCGACAAGTTCCGCGAATCGGTCTACCGACTGAAAGCACAGCATGGCTAACGCAAAGGCAACCCGACAATACGGTGTCTACGACCCCTGGCTCTTTTACACCACCTTTACCCTGGTGGGACTGGGCCTGCTCATGATTTTCAGTGCCACGGCACAGAGCAGCAACGGCCTGTTCTACTTAAGGCGCCAGGTCCTTTTTGTCATCGTGGGCACGGTCTTCATGGTGACGGCCAGCCGAATTCCTTACCGATGCTGGAAAAAACTTGCTGTTCCGTTTATGGTGGTCACCCTGGCCCTTGTCATTGCCACCCTCTTTCCGGTGATCGGCCACAAGATCAAAGGGGCCTCACGATGGATACGCATCGGCGGGTTTTCCGTGCAGCCCACGGAGTTTCTCAAGATTGCCCTGGTGATGCTCATGGCGGCATCCCTCAGCAAAAAGGCCGAGAATGTCCGCAAGTTTGAAATCGGGGTCGTCCCCCATCTGATACTGCTGGGCATCATCGCCATTGCCGTCATCAGGCAGCCAGACTTCGGCACCGTGGTGATCCTCTGTGCCGTCACCTGGATCATGCTGTTCCTGGGAGGCGCCAGGCTCCTTCACATCGTCGGCCCCCTGGTCCCCCTGGCCATCGTCCTGGCCCTCTTTGTCACGGGTGAGGGCTACCGCATGGCACGCATCAAGGCCTTCATGGACCCCTGGGCCGTGGAGAAAAACGGGGGCTATCAGGTAACCCGGTCCCTCATGGCTTACGGCTCCGGCGGCATCACCGGCAAAGGGCTCTCCAACAGCGAGCTCAAGCTCAAGCACCTGCCGGAGTGCCACACCGACTTCATCTTTCCCATTTTAGGGGAAGAGCTGGGCCTCATCGGGGTCCTTTCCGCCCTGGGGCTCTATGTGCTGCTCCTGAGCCGGGGCTTTCTGGCGGCCATGCGCTGTCCGGACATGTTTGGCTGCCTGCTGGCCGTGGGAATCTGCGCGGTCATCGGGCTTCAGATTATCATCAACCTTGCGGTGACCATGGGTATTCTGCCCCCCACGGGGCTCACCCTCCCCCTCATGAGCTACGGGGGAAGTTCACTGCTCTGCACCATGACGGGCATCGGTATCGTCCTGAACGTGGCACGGGAGGAACCGCATGTTCGCTAAAAAAGAGTGTCGCCTCGTGGTGGCCGGAGGTGGCACAGGGGGCCACCTGTTCCCGGGTATCGCCATCGCCAAGGCCTTCTGCAAGAAACAGCCCGGCACCCGGGTTCTCTTCATCGGCACGGACAGGGCCTTTGAAAAAAAATGCGTTACGCGGGAAGGATTTGCCCACAGCGTGGCCGGGGCATCGGGCATCAAGGGCCTGGGCCTGAAGAGAAAAATCGCGGCCGCCCTCAAACTCCCCTTGTCCGTTGTCGGCTGCATGATCAAGTTGATCCGCTTTCGCGCCGATGCGGTGGTGGGGGTGGGAGGTTTTTCCTCCGGACCGGTGATCCTGGCTGCTTGGCTCTTAAGGCGACCGGTGGTGCTTCACGAACAGAACTCGGTTCCCGGCATCGCCAACAGGCTGTCGGCCCGGTTTGCAAAAAAAATATACCTCACCTTTCCGGGAAGCGCAGCGTGGTTCCCGGAAGAGAAGTGCACCCTCTCCGGCAACCCGGTACGAGAAGAGATCCTCGGCATCGAGACCGGCCGCCGGGATGCTGCTTCTCCCACCCTTCTGGTGGTGGGCGGCTCCCAGGGAGCCGTGGCCCTCAACCGGGCCGTCACCGAGGCCCTGCCCCGGCTCAAGGCCCTGGGTCTCACCGTCATCCATCAATGCGGCGACGCCGATGTGGAACGGGTAAAAAGCTGTTACGCAGAGGCCGGGGTCCATGGGGAAATCCTGGCCTTCATCGACAACATGTCCGGGGCCTATGCCCGGGCCGACCTGGTCCTCTGCCGCGCAGGGGCCACCACCCTGGCGGAGCTGACGGCCATTGGAAAAGGGGCCGTGCTGGTTCCCTTCCCCCATGCCACGGACAACCATCAGGAGATCAACGCCCGGTACCTTGAAGACAACGGGGCGGCACGCATGATTCTGGAGGCGGATCTCACCGGCGACGGCCTGGCCGCACTCCTTGCGGAACTGCTGGACGCCCCCGAGGCCCTTTCGGCTATGGATCAAAATGCCAAGAAACTGGGGCGTCCCGACGCCTCGCAACACGTGGCCGACGGTATCCTCGGCCTCACAAAAAAAACGACCTGACCCCCAACTTTCTGAGACCAACGGGGCAAACCATACAGGACAGTGCATGTACCAAAAGAAATACCATATTCACTTCGTCGGCATCGGCGGCATCGGCATGAGCGGCATCGCGGAAATTCTCGTCCGCCTGAGCTACACCGTCACCGGATCGGACCTTAAACCCTCGGCCAACACCAGACGCCTGGAGGAGCTGGGCTGCAAGGTCTCCATCGGACACGCCGCCGAGCATATCGGTGATGCCGACGTGGTGGTCACCTCCTCGGCCGTGGACCGGAAGAACCCCGAAGTGATGGCGGCCAAAAAAGGCGGCATTCCCATCATCCCGCGCGCCGAGATGCTTGCCGAGCTGATGCGCCTGAAATACAGCATCGCCGTGGCAGGGGCCCACGGCAAGACCTCCACCACCTCCATCACGGCGGCCATCCTTGAAAAAGGAGGCTTTGATCCCACGGTGGTCATCGGCGGAGTGCTGAAAAGCAAGGGTACCAACGCCATGCACGGCCTGGGGGACTTTATCATCGCCGAGGCCGATGAGAGCGACGGGTCGTTTTTGAAATTTTCCCCGTCCATTGCCATCATCACCAACATCGACCGGGAACACCTGGACCACTACGGCAACCTGGCCACCATCAAAAAGGCCTTTGTGCAGTTCACCGAGCGGGTCCCCTTTTACGGGCTCTCCATCCTCTGCATGGACAACGAATCCGTCCAGGAGATCCTGCCGGAACTCACGGGCCGCTATACCACCTACGGCCTCAACACCCGGGCGGATTACCAGGCAAGGGACATCTCCTTTGAGGGAAGCCGCAGCACCTTTACCGTCTACCACCACGACGAGCTGCTGGGGGAGATCACCCTCAACCTTCCCGGGGTGCACAACGTCTCCAACTGCCTGGCAGGCATCGCCGCCGCCCGGGAGATCGGCATCGACTTTCCCATGATCAAATGTGCCTTGGAGACCATCGAAGGGGTCAAAAGGCGCCTGGAGAAAAAAGGGGAACGCAACGGGGTCATGGTTGTGGACGATTACGGTCACCACCCCACGGAGATCAAGACCACCCTGCTGGCCGTGCGGGAGAGCTGGCCTGAAAAGCGCATCGTCGCCGTGTTCCAGCCCCACCGGCACACCCGGACCCGGGACCTCTTCGATGACTTTACCCGGGCCTTCTACAACACCGACACCCTAATGATCCTGCCCATCTATGCGGCGGGGGAAGAGCCCTCCGAGGGCATCGACAGCCAGAGCCTGGGGGCGATGATCGAAAAGCGGGGCCACGAACACGTGGGCTGCTTCAACTCCTTCGGCGAGGTGGTGGACCGCCTGGAAACCACCCTGGAAGACGGAGACATCCTTCTTACCTTAGGGGCCGGCGATGTCCTTAAAGTCGGTGAAATGTACCTCCAGCGAGGAGATGCCTGAGCATGGCTGCCCTGGACCCCATAGCCGCCCTTTCCGCCCTCTATCAGGGCGTGCTTAAAAAAGGGGAACCCATGGCCCGCCACACCACCTTCAAGTCGGGTGGTCCCTGCGACCTCTACCTGGAACCCGGCAGCCTGGACGACCTGCGCATCGCCGTGGCCTTCCTCACCCAGCAGGGCGTGCCCCTCACCGTGGTGGGGGACGGCACCAACCTGCTGGTCCGGGACGGGGGAATTGAAGGGGCCGTCATCTCCCTGGCCGGCCTTGGCACCGCCATTGATGAGGTCCGGGAAGGGAACGAAATCATCCTGACGGTGCCCGCGGGAACAAAAACCCAGCATCTCTGCAGGCTTGCAGCCACCAGGGGTTTAAGCGGCCTGAGCTTTGCCACGGGCATCCCCGGTACCGTGGGGGGCGCCATGGCCATGAACGCCGGAACAGACGCCAACGGGTTTGCAGACATCGTGGACGGCCTTTCCGTGGTCGATATCTCGGGTAAAACCCGGATGGTACCGCGAAACGCCCTTGAAATCGGGTATCGCCACCTTGCCATCGACGGAAAAACCCGCCATGATAACGGGTTCCCCATCATCGTGGGCGTGCGGCTCCGCCTCACCCCCGGGGAGTGCGACACCCTGGTCTCCGAACGGGAGGCCCTCCTGTCCCGACGCAAGGCAAGCCAGCCCGTGGGCCTGGCCAGTGCCGGGTGTTTTTTCAAGAATCCCCCTGAAGGCCCTTCGGCGGGAAAGCTCATCGATGACCTCGGCCTCAAGGGTGAGGCCGTCGGCGGAGCCCGGGTCTCCGAGCTCCACGCCAACTACCTGATCAACGCCGGAGGGGCCACCACCGCCGATATCCTGGAGCTGGCGGCGCGTATCAAAGCGCGGGTGAAACAGGCCCACGGCATCGAACTGGAAGAAGAGGTGACCCTTGTCGGCAGGGAAACGTAAACCAGCCAAAAAGAACCGCTTTGTGGAATCCGAAGCGG
Organism: Desulfoluna spongiiphila; assembly: GCF_900101345.1. Classification (GTDB taxonomy): domain Bacteria; phylum Desulfobacterota; class Desulfobacteria; order Desulfobacterales; family Desulfolunaceae; genus Desulfoluna; species Desulfoluna spongiiphila. Next base: position 31,863 of record NZ_FMUX01000001.1, read on the forward strand.
TGCGCAGGGAGAGGCGGCGTCGACGTCGCCGGACCTTTCTCTTCGGCACGGGGCTCTTCTGCCTGGCCGCGGTGTGCAGCGCCCTGTGCGTGCTCTCCTACGCCTGGCTGACCCAGACCCCCTTGTTCAAGGCCCGCTTTGTCATCGTCTCGGGGAACCGTACCGTCAGCCACGGCGAGGTACTGGACACCGCGGACATCCGAAGCGGGGACAACATCTTCGGCATCAACCTGGATGTGGCCAGGACGCGCCTTTCCGCCCACCCGTGGATCGACACCGCCTCCGTCATCCGGGAATTTCCCAACCGGATCATCATCCGGGTGACCGAGCACACCCCGGTGGCCGTGGCCGAGATCGGCCATCCGTACCTAATCAACAGCCGGGGAGAGATTTTTGAAAAAGGCGGCAAAGCCTTCGCCGGCCTTCCCGTTTTCAAAAACCTGAAGCGGGGAAGCCTTCCCCTCTCCGGGCACGCACCCTCCGGAGGCAACGGCCCCGTTGAGCGGGAGATCAAAGAGATCATTCCCCTGCTGGGCCGCCTGACACAAAAGGGGGGACGCTTTGTCATGACCGGTGCCATTGCCGACCCGGACACCGGCCTTCGCCTCCTCACCGAAGGGGCGACCCAGACCATTGACCTGGGCTTCGGCCACTACGATAAAAAGATCAAACGGGTAAACGAACTCTTTGCCCTACTGGAAAAAAAAGTAAACCTTACCGCTGTTGCAGCCATCGACGTGAGTGACCCCAACAGCGTTGTCATCAAACCGGCAAAAAGTTAAAGGAGGATGCCCATGCAGGCACATGAGGATATTATTGTCGGCCTGGATATAGGCACAACAAAGATCTGTGCTGTTGTCGGGGAACGCTCAGGGGACGATGTGAACATCATCGGCACCGGCACCCACCCCTCCATCGGGCTCAACAAAGGGGTGGTCATCGACATCGAGGCCACGGTGGACTCCATCAAAAAAGCGGTGGAAGAAGCCGAACTCATGGCCGGTTGCGAAATTTCCTCTGTCTATGCCGGGATCGCCGGGGGGCACATCACCAGCCTCAACAGCCACGGCGTCATCGCCATCAAAGGGCGGGAAGTGACCCAGGACGATGTGGACCGCGTCATCGAGGCGGCAAAAGCCGTTTCGATACCCATGGACCGTGAGGTGATCCACGTGCTCCCCCAGGAGTACATCGTCGACGACCAGAAAGGGGTGCACAACCCCATCGGCATGACCGGCGTCCGCCTGGAAGCCAAGGTGCACATCGTGGTGGGGGCGGCCTCATCGGCCCACAACATCATCAAATGCGCCAACAAAGCAGGCCTGGACGTCAACGACGTGGTCCTTGAATCCCTGGCCTCGGGCGATGCGGTCCTCACCGAGGAAGAGCGGGACCTGGGCACCGCCCTCATCGACATCGGAGGCGGCACCACGGACCTGGCCGTCTTCTCCGGCGGGAACATCCAGCACACCTTTGTGCTGGCCATCGGCGGCCTGCAGCTCACCAACGATATTTCCATCGGCCTTCGGGCGAGCAAAAACGACGCCGAAAAGATCAAGCTCAAGTACGGCACCTGCCTGTCCAGCGCCGTCTCCCCCACGGAGACCATCGAGGTGCCGGGCATGGGCGGCCGCGAGCCCCGCAGCATGCCCCGCCAGGTGCTGGGTGAGATCCTGGAACCCCGGGTGGAAGAGATCTGCGCCCTGGTGAAACGGGAGATCTTCCGTGCCGGCCTTGAAAACCAGATCGCCTCGGGCATCGTCCTCACCGGAGGGTCCTCCCTGCTGGACGGCATGACCGAAGTGGCCGAAAGCATCTTTGACCTGCCCACCCGCCTTGGCAAACCCCGCCAGATCGGCGGCCTGGTGGACATCGTCAGCAACCCCATGTACGCCACCGGCGTGGGGCTCGTGCTCTACGGGGCCGAGAACCAGGTGGACAAAAAGTTCCGCATCCGGGACGACAATATGTTTCAGCGGGTCACCAGCCGCATGAAAAAATGGTTTTCCGACGTGGTGTAGGGGAAAGGGTACCGCCCGAACCGAGGCGGTCACCGCACCATCCGTCTGACATACAGCAAGCAACCTGTCTTTTCCTTCGGGAGCCCGCCTGGCGTTGGCAAGGCTCCATACGCGGAAAAGGCACAACCAAGGGACCAAGTAACCGATGATGAACAAGAGTGGAGGTGGGAGATGAGTTTTTCTTTTGTAGACAGTGACAAGTCGGCAAAAATCAAGGTTATCGGAGTCGGGGGAGCCGGAAGCAACGCGGTCAACAACATGATCGCTGCAAACCTTCACGGCGTGAAGTTTATCGTGGCCAACACCGATGCCCAGGCCCTGGAGAACTCCCTGGCCGAAGTCAAGCTCCAGATCGGAGGCAAACTCACCGAAGGCTTAGGCGCTGGCGCCAACCCGGAGCTGGGCAAGCAGGCGGCCCTTGAAAACGTGGACGCCATCCGCTCTGCCCTGCAGGACAGCCACATGGTCTTTATCACCGCAGGCCTTGGTGGCGGCACCGGCACCGGAGCCGCACCGGTGGTGGCTCAGATCTGCAAGGAGCTGGAAATCCTCACCGTGGCCGTGGTGACCCGCCCCTTCTCCTTTGAGGGCAAAAAAAGGGCCCGCCAGGCCGACCTGGGCCTGGAAGAACTCCGAAAGCACACCGACACGGTCATCACCATTCCCAACGACCGGTTGAGAAGCATCGCCGAGAAAAAGGCGACCATGATCGACATGTTCCGCAAAGCCGATGAGATCCTCCACCACTCGGTAAAAGGCATCACCGACCTCATCATGATGCCCGGTCTCGTCAACCTCGACTTTGCCGACGTGCGGACCACCATGCGACGTGCCGGCCTCGCCCTCATGGGCATCGGCATCGCCTCCGGTGAAAACCGCGCCCGGGAAGCGGCCCAGAAGGCCATTGCCCACCCGCTGCTGGAAGATATCTCCATCCGGGGCGCCAAGGGCGTGCTCATGAACATCACCAGTGGCCCGGACCTCACCCTGGATGAAATGACCGAAGCCTCGGACTTCATCCACGACCAGGTAGGTGAAGAGGCCGAGATCATCTGGGGTCAGGCCATCGACGAAGAGATCGGCAACGAGATGCGCATCACCGTCATTGCCACCGGCATCGGCGAGAGTGCCGAGCCCCCTGCCGTGGACCTGCCCAAGCGCAATCTGGACACCATTGAAAAACGGGGCAAGGTGCGCGACCTCACCTTAAATGAGCTCGAACTCAACACCCACACCCTGGAGGAGCCGGCCTACGTGCGCCACAACATCCCGGTGGGCAGCACCCAGGGAACGGCCGTGTCAACGGCTGCAGGGCTCACCATCAACGCCGAAGAGGACCTGGATATCCCGACCTTCCTCCGGAAAAAAGCGGACTGATCCGTCACCCGTGACGGAATCTGCCCCCCGGGGTATCCCCACCCCGTGACGCTCAACCCGGGACGTGTGTTTTAAAAGCCTGCGCCGTAACGGCCTGTAAGGGCCCGTAACGCCGTGGTCCCTTTGTCAGTCATGCCGCCTTGCGGCACCCCCTTCCTGCAGTCCCAACGCCGAAGGAGAGTCCCACCCTCCTTCCGACTGCAGAAAGGGTCCCGGGTTGTTTTAAGGCGTTGTCTCACCCCTGTTTCCGTGTTACTTTTTTGAATACTTATCCAAAAGGCCAGGGACTTAGCGCGCCATGACCACCCACACCTCGTCCCCCTGCGACTCCTGACACCTTCTGCAGCCTTCGGTACCTCCGGAATTCATCGGTACAGCCTCTTGTGCCTTGTGGCCGCGGCCCGCATCACCCCATGTGATTTTTCGGTGCGTGCCCGAACCCTGAGCCCCACCCCGGATATTTCAGGGCAACCATCCGGACCCATGGTCATTGCTCCCAATTCGCGTTGTCTCGATGAAGTATCCAGGCAAAAATGCCAACCCAGGGATTTGCCCTTTCCCACCACATGATGGAGGAAAACATGAGCGTTCTTGTAGGAAAACAGGCGCCTGATTTTCAGGCTGTTGCCGTAAAATGCGGGACCTTTGACGAATCGTTCCGGCTCTCGGATCTCAAGGGCAGGTACATCGTCCTCTTCTTCTACCCCCTGGACTTCACCTTTGTCTGCCCCACCGAACTCCATGCCTTCTCGGACCGTCTTCCCGAATTCGAGGAGCGGAAAGTGGAGGTGGTGGCCGTGAGCGTGGACTCCCACTTCAGCCACCTGGCCTGGCTCAACACCCCCAGGGCCGAAGGAGGCATCGAAGGGGTCGGTTACCCCATCGTCTCGGACATCCACCGCTCCATCTGCAAGAACTATGACGTCCTTGCTGAAGAACACGGCGTGGCCCTGCGCGGCCTCTTTCTCATCGACCGGGATTTCATCGTCCGGCATCAGGTGGTCAACGACCTTCCCCTGGGACGAAACGTGGACGAAGCCATCCGCATGGTCGATGCCCTGAAATTTTTTGAAGAAAACGGCGAGGTCTGCCCCGTCAACTGGAGCCCCGGTGCCAGGGGGATGAAGCCCTCCAAGGAAGGCCTCAAGGAGTACTTCGAATAAACACATCCCGGGGGGGCCGGGCACCTGCGGTGTGCCCGGCCCCCTGCCCGTTCAGGTGTCACCGGCCCTGAATCACCGCCTCTTTCTGGGACACCGTTACCCCAACCCAACTTTGATTTTTCCCGTTGTCGACCATTCAATGCTATTCTCCCGGGTTTTGAAAACCGAAAACCCCGGAGTACCCCATGGCACGACAGACGGACACCAGGGGCTGCGATATTGAGCGCCCCGCCACCTGGAAAAAATACAACGCCACCCTCTGCACGGACTGCATGGCCCTGTGCTGTTACCTCATCGTGGAGGTCACCACCGACGACCTCATCCGCCTCGGCATCACCGATGAAGAGGAGGTGGCCTTTGACATGAAAGGCCTTGTGAAACGCCTCAAAAAAGAGGGGCTCATCACGCGCTGCAACCTCTCCAAGGGAAAATTCACCCTGGCCACACGCAAAAAAGGGGGATGCTGCTTTCTGGATGCCCACAACCGGTGCAGCGTCTACGAAGACCGCCCCGAGGTGTGCCGCATGCACCCGACCCGGCTCTCCCCGCGCCTCGGGTACTGCCCCTGGTCCCCGGCCCGTTAACCCGGGTATGTCACGAGCCCTGACGGGCATGACAGGTTATTGATTTGGCCCCATGGTTTTCCCGTGAAATACCCGGACCAAGGCCCGCCTGCCGCGCCCTTTGCTATTTTCCCGCTTCCTGTTGCAATCCGAAGGGGAAAGGGGTAAGGATACGGCACCATTCGATACCAAAGGGCACCAGCCCTGCCCCGTAGCCCCGGTGGGCCCGAGCCCTGAGAGACCCCGTCCGCCCCTTTGACATCAACATACCGGTGAACCCTATGGAACCCGCCATTGCGTTAGACAACGTCTCCTTTTCCTACACCCGTCATCCGGTCCTTGACGAGGTCACCCTCACTGTGCCCAAAGGAGACTTCGCCATGGTGGTGGGCCCCAACGGCGGGGGAAAAACCACCCTCATCAAGTTGATTCTGGGCCTTCTGGCCCCCACCTCCGGCCGGGTGACCCTCTTTGGGAAAACCCCCGAATCGGCGTGGAACCAGATAGGTTACATGCCCCAGTACACCCATGTGGACATGGCCTTTCCCGTCTCCGTACTGGACGTGGTCCTCATGGGACGGCTTACCCGAAAAAGGCGATGGCGCTACACAAAAAACGACCGGGAGGCGGCCCGACACGCCCTCTCCGAGGTGGGGCTCACCGACAAGGAGCAAAAACCCTTCAGCAGCCTCTCGGGCGGGCAGCGCCAGCGGGTACTTATCGCACGGGCCCTTTGCAGCAACCCGTCCCTTCTCTTGATGGACGAGCCCACGGCCAACGTGGACCCCGCCGCCGAAGCCACCCTTTTTGAGCTCCTCTCCACGTTAAACAGCCGCATGACCATCCTGGTGGTCTCCCATGACCTGGGGTTCGTCTCCAAGGTGGTCAAGAGCGTCATCTGCGTCAACAAAAAGGTCCTGGTGCACCCCACAAGCAACTTAGACGGCACCCTCATCAACGAAATCTACGGGGGCGACCTGCGCATGGTACGACATGACCACCGCTGCAGCCACGAAGGCCACTGCATCAACGAGTCCCTCACACTTCCAACCTCCTTTATGCCGCACCCGAAAAAGCCATGATCGAATTCTTCCACGCACTTTTCGACCCCAACAGCAGCTTTCTACGCCTCGCCCTTGCGGCAGGGACCCTTGCCAGCGTCTCCTTCGGCATCATGGGGACCTATGTGGTCACCCGGCGCATCGGCTACCTGGCCGGAGCCATCGCCCACTGCGTCTTCGGCGGCATCGGTGCAGCCCTCTATCTCAAACACCGATGGGGCCTCTTTTGGCTCGATCCCATGTACGGGGCCCTTGCAAGCGCCATCGTGGCCGCCATCATCATCGGCCTGGTCAGCATGAAGGCAGGGGAGCGGGAAGACTCCATCATCGGGGCCCTCTGGGCCGTTGGCATGGCCGCAGGGCTGATCTTCATCGATCTCACCCCCGGGTACTTCGAGCTCTCCAGCTACCTCTTCGGAGACATCCTCCTCATCTCACAGAGGGATATCATCCTGGTGGCGGGACTCGATCTTGTCATCATCGTGTTGGCCGTCATGTTCCATCCCACCTTCCTGTCCATCTGCTTTGACGAAGAATTTGCCACCCTAAGGGGCATCAACACCCCCTTTTTCTATATCCTTCTCCTGATCATGACCGCCATCACCGTGGTGCTTCTGGTGCGCCTCGTGGGCGTGATCATGGTCATCGCCATGCTCACCCTGCCCGCTGCAGCCGCTTCCACCCTCAGCCGACGTCTCTCGGTCATCATGGTCCTTGCCACCTGCTTTGCCCTCTTTTTCAACTGGAGCGGCCTGGCCTTGAGCTACACCCTGGACCTTTCGGCGGGCCCTGTAATCATTTCCGTGGCCGGCCTCGTCTACCTGGGGCTCCTGGCCCTTACCCGCATGCTCCCGAACCGGTGAGCATGGCCATATACCGATCGGGGCCCTGTGGTGAGCAGCAGGTAACGGTTGGCTCACCTTCTCCGGGTCGCCCAGGTGTAAAAAAACGCCGCAACAACAGTCCCGTTGCCTCAGTGCGCATGGCACCTATACAGCCAAGGACCCACCACGCAAATGCACGGCCCAGTTCCATCATCGCCTGCGGTACCGTGCAAGGGTACCAATGCCGTCTCCCGACCTGTATACAGCGGTTCGGATGCAAACCGCGTTCCGCCTTTAAGAATCGTTGAAACACCCGTCAAATGGGCGTTACCAGCGCACTATCCCTGATAGGCTATCTTTGCTGATCGAGCCCGTCAAGCACCAACAACACCTTGAAAAAATTAACCATTACACCCCCATCCACGATCCCCAAACACAAAAAACACTTTGCACCCGCCCTGAAGCCCGGCCTGGAATTTTTTTTAGGGCTCCTCAGCTCCCTTCCCGAGTGACAGGAAATCGATTGTTTTTCCATATCATTACGATAAAAATATTTTACCCCTACCCCATGCCCTGTCACTGATACGTGATATATCAGATAAGAGATATCTATTGATTCCGCGCCCGTTATTGGCTAAGTATCGTCTCCAACGTATCACATGTTCCTCTTTTAAGAACCTCTTCGACGTCGAAGAGGCAGGGTTGGGGGATCCTGTTAAAAGAGAAACGATGACCGGCATCCGGTCATGATGGATGAACTGCCACTGGAACAGTCGTAAGGGCCATGGAACCGACTCGCAACGCAGCCTTTCGGTCAGATGCCCCTCCCCTTTCCCTCGTCGCGGTCACCATCTGCTGTTATTCATTTCATCGTTGGAGGATTTATGAAGTTCTTAATCAAGGCGATCGTCCTGCTCCTTGCCGCTGCGACACCCGCCTTTGCCGAAACCAAAAAAGGTGTCAACCTTGATCATTTTTTTGAGCCCATCTCAAACTTTCTCACCGGTTTTATCTTCTATAAAGTCCATCTCTTCGGCAACGACTGGTCCCTGATCGTCTGCCTCCTCATCTCCGCAGGCCTCTTCTGCACATGCTACATGGGTTTCATCAACATCCGCGGTTTCAAGCATGCCGTCCGCCTTGCCAAGGGCGACTACATCGACGACCACGCCACCGGCGAGGTGTCCCACTTCGGCGCCCTCTGCTCCGCCATCTCCGGCACCGTGGGCATGTCCAACATCGCAGGGGTTCCCATCGCCATCATGATCGGCGGCCCCGGCGCCATCTTCTGGATGATGTTCGCCGCCTTCATCGGCATGTCCGCCAAGTTCACCGAATGCACCCTGGCCACCAAGTACCGGACCTACAAAGAGGACGGCACCGTCAAGGGCGGTCCCATGTACTACCTCTCCCAGGGGCTGGCCGCCCGCGGCATGGAAGGCCTCGGAAAATTCGTCGGGAAATTCTACGCATGGGGCCTGGTCCTCGGCTGCCTGGGCATCGGCAACCTCTTCCAGTCCAACCAGATCTACAACCAGCTTAAAACCATGTGCAACAACGAAGGCGCCATCATGCACCTGGGCTGGCTCGTGGGCCTCATCGGTGCGGTCATCGTGGGCATCGTCATCATCGGGGGCATGAAGCGCATCGCCTCCATGGCCACCCGCATCGTTCCCATCATGGTCTTCACCTACCTCGCCCTGGTGGCCATGGTCCTCCTTCTCAACGGCTCCTTCATCCTGCCCGCCATCAAGCTCATCATCGCCGACGCCTTCACCGCCAAAGCAGCCGGCGGCGGCATCGCGGCCGCCATGATGATCGGTTTCCAGCGTGCGGCCTTCTCCAACGAGTGTGGCCTGGGCACCGCAGCCATCGCTCACTCCGCCGTGCAGACCAACGAGCCCGTCACGGAAGGCTTCGTCTCCATGATCGAGCCCTTCATCGACACCATCGTGGTCCAGTTCGCAACGGCCCTGGTGGTTGTTACCACCATGATCGCCGTCCCCGAATACGTCAACATGGGCCTGCAGGGCATGCCCATGAGCTCCTGGGCCTTTGAGCGCCACTTCAGCTTCGCCGTCTACCCCCTGACCTTTGCCGCCATCCTCTTCGGATTCACCTGCGCGGTCTCCTGGGCCTACTACGGACTGAAGGCCTTCGAATACATCGTCGGAGAAGACCCCAAGCTGGGCCTGGCCTACAACATCTTCTACTGCATGGTCTACTGGTCAGGGGCCATGATCAACCTGAAGTATGTTGTCAACATCGCAGACGCCCTCATCTTCGTGGTCTGTATCCCCAACATCATCGGCCTCTACATCATGGCACCGGAAGTCAAAGAAGAGCTTAACAGCTACCTTGCCCGCCTGAAGTCCGGCCAGATCCTTCCCACCAAAGAGAGAAACGCAAGAAGAAACGGCGCCCCTTGTGCCATGAAGAAAGCCGCCTAAAAGCGGAAATCAAAACGCGGGGCGTCCTCACTCCCTTGTGACGCCCCGCGGTTCTCATCCTTTCTTCCATTAAAAAACGGGAAGGGGCATCTGCCCCTTCCCGTTTTTTTGTGTTTTCTAAAAATACGTCTATGGTCAACGTTGGGTGAACCACAGAGCCAGAGATGGCTCAGGAAAAACCAAAAGCAATGCCTCCGGCGGCGAGGTGTGCCACCTCGAAAGCAGGTTGCGAATGCGCTTTCCCCTTCGTTCCTCAGGGGAAACCACATTCGCCATTGGTTCAGATTAAACTGAGTCTGTTTTTAAAACCTGTTTATCAAACTTTTCAAAAGTTTGGCCCCCGGCAGGGCCGCCGGAGGCTTTTTCGTTGGTATACGCAGACTGACGAACCAGTTCACCCCCCCGCCTTTTTGACGGAAAAGCCCCTGGCCTTGAGCGCCTCCACCAGCTTGTCCCGGTGGTCTCCCTGGATCTCGATGACCCCGTTTTTCACGCTCCCCCCGGTGCCGCAAAGCTGCTTAAGCTCTTTGGCCACGGCTTTTAAGTCTGCCTCGCTGCCGGGTACCCCCGTCACCAGGCTCATGCCTTTGCCCTTGCGCCCCTTGGTCTCACGCATGACCCGCACGATGCCATCCTGTTTCACGGCAGGTCCGGCCGAAGCCCCCTTCTTCTTTTTCCTGCAGGCACAGTTTTTCACCGGCTTACCGCAGGAGGAACAGAGCCTGCCCGTCTCTGTCGAATACACCAGACGGCTGTTGGAATCGTTCGTCATTGCTTTCTCCCGTGTCATGTCACCTTATCTCTTACCAGCCGGCCGGTGCCGGTGGCCTTTGAACCGCTGTGGATTCATATCATAATAACAGGCGAAGGGCGAAGGGCGAAGGGCGAAGGGCGAAGGGCGAAGGGCGAAGGGCGAAGGGCGAAGGGCGTGATAATAAAGCTACGCCGGTTGTCAACGGGTTCATGCTTCTTTTATGGCACGGAGAAAAAAGGGGCAGTCGGTTTCTGAGAAACGGACTGCCCCTTTTACCCAAGCCTCTTAAAACGTTTAACAAACACGATTCAAACAGTCTTTCTGGGTGAATGCAGCCTTAAAGGCGGATGTGATTTGACCCGAGGAACGAGGGACAAAGCGCATCCGCATCCTGCTTTCAAGGTGGCACACCTTGCCGCCGGAGGCAGCTTTTTAGCAACTGAATCGTTGCGTTTTATGTTCAGCTTTACGGCTCGACAAGGGCATTAAGGCGCTTCGGGTTGTCGGTCATGATGCCGTCGACCTTGAGCCAGTCCATCTGGCGCTTCATCTCGATCTCGGTGTTAACGGTCCAGACGTAGCACTTCATGCCCAGGATGCGGATCTTGGCCATGAGGATCTGGGTCATCATGGCCGCCGGAAGGCAGAGGACGTCGGCGGGCATCTCGTAGTCCTCTTTTTTCATGATGGCCGTGGGGGTCAGGGTAAACTCAAGCACCCCTTCGGTGGCAAAAATCGTCTTGATGGAAAGCCCACGGTCGCCGGCCTTTGCCTTGATCAGATCCAGGGTCGACTGATCGAATCCCCCCAGGATCAGCTTGTCCTGCATGGCGTTGGCTTCGATGAGGTCCAGCACCTTGTCCACGATGAGGCTGCCCTCCTGCTTGATCTCAAGGACCATGGGGGCGCCGGCCAACTCACCGTCGGTGAAGACCTCCTCCAAGGTGGGCAGGGTCAGGCCCTTTCCTCGCCAGGGATAGGTGGCCCCATCATCCGTGGTGAACCGGTACCCCGCATCCAGGGCCTTGACCTGGGCAAGGGTCATCCCGGTGATGGCTCCGGTACCGTCGGTGCAGCGGTCCACTGTTTCGTCGTGGGAGACCACCACGACCCCGTCGGAGGTCATGTGCACATCCCCTTCCAGGGTGTCGGCGCCTTCGGCCAGGGAGTTTCGGTAAGCCACAAGGGTGTTTTCCGGTGCCAGCTCGCCGCCGCCCCGATGGGCGATGTTCTTAAAGCCCGTGTGGTGCTTGAGAAAATAGTTGGCTGGAACCACGGGCCCTTCTGCAATTTTCTCTTCCACCTCGCCCCAGTCCCAGGCGATGGTATCCGGGTGAATCCAGCCGTACCCTTCGGTGTCGAGGAGCCAGAAGTCAGGCTCGTAATGGATCTGAAAGGGCACGTAAAGTATCCCGTTGGCAACGGCCCCGTACCCGTCCTGTCGCACGGTGTCCCCCACCATGCCCCGGGCGTTGTCCCCGCCGTAGAGATCCTTCAAAATCTTCAAGCATTCGTCTTTAAAGGTGTTGCTGTGCTCAAAAAGCATGTCTTCCTTGACGATGATGGGGATGGTTCGATGGGCGCCCGTTTCAAAGTGGCTCATCATCTGGGCCCTGCAGCCGTACCGAAGCTCCGGGAACATGCCCGTCACGATGACGAGGTCGTTGCCCTCCTCCATGAGCCTGGGAATCACCGTCTCCACCTCATCGTCCACATAGGGCCAGTCCCCCTGGAACACGTTGAGGAAATCCACCCAGTCCTGAAGGGCGTTGAGACCGCCGGTGGCGTGGATGGTGTTGTCGTGATCCGCGGCGATCATGCCCGGGTTCAACTCCGCATCCTCGGAAAGCACCCGGATGATGCCAAGATCGTCTGAAGAGTACTCGGTCTCGCTGAAATAGACCCGGCCCTGGAGCTGCAGGGTCACAGGGGCGGCATCAAGATAGGACGCAGGGAGCCTCTCTTTCAGGGACGAAAGCCGCGCGCGGCCGTCACCGTCCGTGAGGATGGCCTCCTCCATCAACGGAACCCAGGCCGTCTCCCCAAAGGCCCTCACCGCAAACCCCACATGGGCCCCTTCCACCTTTTCCGCAAAAACCAGATCGGCAAAAGAGGCATCCGCAGCATTGGCGACCTTGTACACCATGACGTTGGGCAACACCTCACCGGCCCCGTCCGGCCCACCGGTCACCCCGTCGGAGACCACAATCACCGTATTCTCCGACGTCAGATCTGAATCACACCCCATGACGCCCAGGGACACCAGCACCATCAAGCCGACAAAAAGCGCATGTTTCACCTTCATCCTGTGCCTCCTTCTCTGAAAGGTTAAGGCTCGTGCAAAATATAAAGATCATACCTCGAATGTGTCGCTGGATACGTTCCACACAGTGATACCGGCATGCTTATTCTACCTGAGCCCTTGGTTGTTGCCCTTCGACCTACCCGAAACAATCGAATTTCTGATGTTGATCGTGTCAGTTTCTCGTTATATTTCGACGTTGATTATCACAAATATCGTTCACACAATCAAACATAATATCGACCACAAGAAAAGAAAATCACAGGCAATTCCAAGTGGTTAACCAGACAGCCCAGGGTAAAACGCCCTTAGGGGGACACCCCATAGCCAAAGCCATCAACATAACGTACATTCGGGTGGCCGAAGCCCCGTACCGCACATGATCGTTTTTTTATGCTCACCGGCCCCCCTATGTTTCCCCCTTGTCACTCTCCAGCCACCTGAGATCCGTTGAAAAAAAGGTGTCCGCTATTGACGACCGCCCCCACATTGCTTAAAGAGTTCGAACATGGAATCGGCATACCGACAGACTTTACACCCACGGACAACCCACCGTTGACCACATGAATTCGCCGACCCGTAAGATGAGGGCCCCCATGAGCTTGATTCCAACGGCCGAACAATTCGCAGGAAACATATTTTTATGAAAAAAAATCGCATGAACAAGCGTGCCGACCTGCATGAAGAGCACGTAAGCCGGTTTGCCCGGGAGGAGCTCCCCGAACTGCCCGAGGCAACCCTCGTCGCTGAGGACGAAAGGCTGGCAAGCACCCTTGAAGCCGATTTCTGGAGCCGATGGTCCTCCGGTGAGCGCCCCGGACAGCCCTGGCCGTCCGCGGGGCCATTTGAGGTGGCAACCCTGCGGCTGCCCAAAGGACGCCGCGCCATCGAAATGGCGGTGCACGCCTTGGGCGGCAGCCTTGCCCCGGAAGGGGAGCTTTATATCTATGGTGCAAACGATGAGGGCATAAAGTCCGTTCCCAAGATGTTTCGAGACCACTTTGCAGAGATTGACACCGTGGGCTACCGGCAGAAGTGTCGCCTTGTGCGGGCCAAGGGCCCCAAAAACATGAAAGCATCCCTTGCCGACTGGGCGCAGCACGACGAACTCCTTTTAGACGGTTGCAAACTGCCGTGGGTGACCTACCCGGGCCTTTTTGCCAAAGGAGGGGTGGATGAAGCCACGGCCCTGCTTTTGGACGGCCTGGAAGTCCACGGAAACGTGCTGGATTTCGGATGCGGCACCGGAGTCCTCACCGCGGGCCTGCTGGCCCGGGGAGCAAGCAATGTGGACGCAACGGACGCCGACGCCCTTGCCGTTGAGGCCACACGCATCAACGTGCCCCAGGCCCACACCCACCTGGGCGACGGGTGGCATGCCCTCCAGAAAGAGGGGCCATGGGACATGATCGTCAGCAACCCGCCCATCCACAAAGGGGTCTCCGAGGATTTCGGCATCCTCCAATCCCTGATCCGGGAAGCACCGAGCCGTTCCAAAAGCCTTACCCTCGTCGTCCAGCGGCAGGTCCCTGTGCAGCGGTGGCTTGAAGAGAGCTTCCGCAAGGTGACGCGATTGAAAGAGAGCCCCCGTTTTCATGTCTGGCAGGGTAAAAGCTAGGGATTCGCGAAGGCCTCCGGCGGACCTGTCGGAGGCTAAACTTTTAATGCGCTTAACAAACAGGATTTTACATCATGACCATGCGCCTGGATAAACTGCTGGCCCATTGCGGATACGGGACACGTAAAGACGTGAAAGCGCTTCTCAAGCGCAAGCAGGTAACGGTTCACGGAGAGATCGAAACAAGCGCAAAAAGGCAGGTGGAACCTGACCATGTGCGGGTAAATGGTGAAAAGGTCGACCTGCCTCCCACGGACGTTCACCTCATGCTGAACAAACCCGCAGGATACGCGTGCAGCCACAACCCGTCGGAATCCCCCCTGGTCTACGACCTGGTGCCCGACATATGGCAACAGGCCGACCCCAAATCAGCCGGACGCCTGGACCGGTACACCTCCGGCCTGCTCATCCTGAGCACCGACGGCCAGCTCCTCCACCAACTGGTGCACCCCAATAAAAAAGTGGGCAAACGCTACCGGGTTGTCTATGAAGGAGACCTCAGTGAAAATGCGGTAAAACGTGTGGCTAAAGGCCTGCCCCTCCCAGACGACGACCGCCCCTGCCTGCCGGCAATCTTGGAAATCCACGGGCCCGACCCCCAAGGCCGGGGCCGCGCCACCATGCTCATCCATGAAGGGCGATTCCATCAGGTCCGCCGCATGTTCGAAGCCCTGGGAGCCAAGGTCGTCGAACTGCACCGGGACCGCATCGGCAACCTCGAACTCCCGGCAGACCTGCCCGAGGGCCACTGCCGCGAACTCACCGAAGACGAGATCGATGCCATGACCGAAGACGCTTAAAAAAGCGATGCCTCCGGCGGCGAGGTGAGCCACCTCGAAAGCATATTGCCCTTGCGCTTTGTCCCTCGTTCCTCGGGCCAAAGCGCAAGGGCATTCGGCTCGGGCTTCGCCCGACATAAAGACTGAGGGTTTGTTCGGATTGGGCCACAAGCTTCGAAGTAACGGCATACGTCACCGTAACGTGTTGATTATCGGCTTTAACCGTCATGCCTCACCCGGCAAGGTGAGCCACTTGAAAGCTTATTGCCGCTGTGATTTAACCCTCGTTCCTCGGGTTTAATCACAGCGGCATTTTTGTGAGGTTTGTACATTTTTTCATACCCCTACACTGCACGATGCAAGCCGTTCAAGAATGCCCATCCGCCCCTTATGGAGCGCCGCACTCCTGTGCGGCTTTTTTTGCTGGTGCGATACGTATGCCGCACGGAGTGCGGCGCTCCAGGCTTTTAGGGCCACACGGGCAAAGCCCGTCAGCGAATGTGATCGGCCTGCGGAACGAAGGCCGGGAGCATTCGCGAGCCTGGGTTCCAAGGGCTCAGCCCTTGGCCGCCGGAGGCAGTTTGTTTGGTTTTTCCTTCCAGGCTTTTTGCGTGATGCCATGCGTATGCCGCACGGAGTGCGGCGCTCCAAGCTGTTAGGGCCACGCGGGCAAAGCCCGTCAGCGAATGTGATCGGCCTGAGGAACGAAGGCCGGGAACATTCGCGAACCCGGAGGCTTTTTTTATATTCCTACAGGCTTTCAGGCGGGAAGGTGAGTACCTCGTCGATGGTCTCGGCGCCGCAGAAGAGCATGGCCAGGCGATCCATGCCAAGGGCGATACCGGCTGCGGGGGGCATGTGGGGCAGGTCGTTCAGAAAAATCTCGGGGAGGGGCCAGGTGGGTTTGCCGAAGCGCTGCCGTAGAGCCACTTCCTCTTCAAAACGTTTGCGCTGCTCGTGGGCGTCGGTGAGCTCGGTGAAGCCGTTGGCCAGCTCCAGGCCTTCCACGTAGAGTTCGAACCGCTCGGCAACGGTGTGGTCCGAGGGCTTTCTACGCGCCAGGGCGGCCATGGGTGCTGGGTAATCACAGAGGATCACCGGGGTGTCGCAGCAGAGGCGGGGCTCCACGTCAAGGCCCATGACCTCGTCGAATCGGTCCCCTGATAGGGCCTCGTCCATGGGTTCGGAACCGTAGAGGGCATAGGCTTCCTTCACCGTCAATCTTTTCCAGGGCCGGTCCAGGTGAATGGGCTTTCCCTTCACCGAAAGGGTGGTTCCCAGGCCCAGGTCCTGGGCCACGGCAAGGAAGAGCCCCTGGCAATCGGCCATGAGGGACTCGTAGTCCGCGTCGGGGGTATACCACTCCAGCATGGTCATCTCCGGGATGTGCTTTGCCCCCCGCTCTCCCTTCCTGAAGGCCTTGGTGATCTGAAAGATCGGCCCGGATCCGGCGGCCAGGAGCCGTTTCATGCACAGCTCCGGCGAGGCCTGGAGGTAACCGTTTCCGGCTTCCAGGGGGTCTATATGGGCTTCGGGGATGGGGGCCGGTACCCACAAGGGGGTTTCCACCTCCAGGTAACCCTTTTCCACGAAAAAGCGGCGCACCGAGGCTGTGATCCGTGCACGGCGCCGGAGGTTCTCCATATGAATCTTCATGGCTGCGTCCTTCAAATGGGGTAGAGGCGGTCACCCCATATCACCTGGCCGATGATGCGCAGGGAGTTGGCCTCGGCCTCGTAGGCGGGGTACTCTTCGCGATTCTTGGAGATGATGCGGACCCGACCTTCGGGGAGCCTTTCAAGCTCTTTGATGATGATGGTGTCTTCAAACCCCAGGGCAAAGATGCAGTTGTTTTTGATCTTTCGACGGCCAAGATCGATCATCACCGTGGCCCCGTTGCGGATTTCTGGGTCCATGGAGTCCCCGGAGACCCGCATGAGCACCAGATTTTTTGGTGAGGTGGCGATGTTGGCGATGAAGCGCTTTCGAAACGCGTAGTAGTCTCGGATGCGCTCGCTGGCCATGAGGGAGCCGCCCCCGGCCGAAAGTTCTGCCTCCACCATGGGAACCCAGTTGTAGTTGTCGGTGTCCGGCTCTTCCAGGACAGGGACCTTGAACTCGCCGCCCTCGCGGCCCACGGAGCCTTCGACCGAAAAGACGCCTCCGCCGTTTTCTATAGAAAAGGCACCGCAGTGGGTTCCCTGCCCCAGGAGCAACCAGTCCAGGGAACAGCCGAGGACCTCGGCCATGCGCACCAGCACATCTCCCTTCGGGGACCCGCCGTACTCGTAATTTTGGACGGTGGTGGTGGTCACACCAATTTTCTTCCCTAACCCCGCCTGACTCAGGCCAAGTTTTTCACGTGACATCTTGAGACGATCACCAAATTCCTGGTTACCCGTTGAGGTACCCGGCGTTTGACCGTCTCCCTTTTCCCCTCCCAAACAAGGCTCCGGGCCTTTTTTTCCATTATTTTTCATGGTTATGCCTCAGGGGGCTACCACACACATATCTTTTTATGTGATACCCAATTTTATTGTTGATAAACCAATGTTTATTGGTTATTCTTTTTCAAACTTTGGACGTAATGGCCCAACCGTACCACAATTCCTTTGGTTATACCAACCATGAAACCCCGGCGGACCGGCCCAGGCGCCCTAAACTGTTTGGTGACCCGCACACGGCACCCATCCATCACCCGAACCACTGGAGACACACCTTGAACAAACAGCCCCTCGCTCCCGCGACCTTTTCCCCCGACACGATGGACACCGACCACATCATGGACGCCATGGACCCCGTCATCCGAAGCGCCCCCCGTGTCTGGCCGGCCCTTCTCACCGAGCTCGTGGACGTGCTCACCGACCACCTTGAGACCCGGGAAAAAATGGCCCCGGACCTGGCCATGACCCACGCCCAGGATATCGTGGTGGTCCTCTCCCACCACCTCGGCGGCCGCAGCATCTACCTCCCCCGGGACGATCGCCTCAAACGGGCCATCCGGGACGCGGCCATCTACCATGCCTTCACCGGTGACAACCACCGAGAGCTGGCCATGAAGAGCAAGCTCACCACCGCCCAGATCTACAACATCATCAAAAAACAACGCGCCCTCCGCCAGGCACGCACCCGGGAAGCCCTCGCCTGGTCCTGATCCCACCTTATGCCTGAACTCGGGCACCATACTGCCCATCCTACCCGGTCACACACCGCGAATATGTAGGGTGGGCAAAGGTGGTGCCGTGCCCATCGGCCGCGGTTTTAAGGGCAACACCTCACGTATCCCCCTTGCCGCTACGGCTTCGACCCAATGCCACCTTTTTTTAAACCCTTCACACCCGCCCCCTCCCCTGCCGTGGTTTACTCTGCACCGAGCCGAGCCTTTTTTTCACCCTGCTTTTCAACCCACACCACCACACACCCCCCAAGGAGACCCCATGGATCAACACCCCGCAGATTACGCATCCCTCCGGTTCTGGTTCAACATCGTCCAGTACCTCATCACCCTGGCGGTGAGCCTCTACGTCTGGCTCAACTCCCGGCTCAACGCCAAGGCCCGCGAGCTGAAAGAGCTCGCCCGACGCCTGGATACGGCAAAAAACCAAATGGACGGGCGGATTACACGCCTTGAAACCGACATGGCCCACGCCCTCTCCCACGAAGACCTCGCCGCCGTCTACGACCGGCTCAACGACATGGCCGAACAGGTGGCAGGCCTCTCCGGCAAAATGGACGGCGTCAAAGGCACCGTGGATATGATCCAGGCTCACCTGTTGAACGATCACTGAACGTGACAAAAAAACCTTTGGCACATAAGGCAAAACCAGATCCGCCCAATTTTTCACCACAAACCCCCAAATTTATAACCCTTGCAGCAATACCCGTATAGTCACCAGCTTTGGTGGTGGGCGCAGCCCGCAGCGAACGCCCTTGCGCTTTGCCCTGAGGAACGAAGGGCGAAGCGCAAGGGCAATCCGCTTTCGAGGTGGCTCACCTCGCCGCCGGAGGCAGGCTTTTCCCGGTGGGTTTACCCATAGAAGGCGGGCTTTCCAAGTGGCACCTTGTTTCCAGTGAAACGTTTGAAACCCACCGATGCCGAGGAATACGTAGAATGGCATCCATAAGTGAGCGACCGACCCAAAACGAAAACCCTGGCGGGGTAAGGCACAGCGCCCCGTCATCCATAAGGAGAGCCCCATGCATATCGCATCTTTGCTTCACGCCATCTGCGCGGACCTGACCCGCACCTTTCCCGGGCTGGCCGCGTGCACCCCCTGCCTGGGCGACCCCGTTCCCCAGGCGTTCCCTGAAGGCGGAGGCGACGGACCCCGTGCCTGGGTCGCCCTTTCCGGGGCCGACACGGCCCTGGAGACGGCCACCGGCGAGTGGGATCTTCCCCTCTCCATAGAAGCAGTGGTCGCGGGCCCCGTCACCCCGGACGCCGCCTTCCTGAACCTGGTGGAAGGGCTCCTTGCCCATATCCCCGGCACCATCTGGGGGTTGGCCACGGCCCACCCCGCCGGAGGAGTCGAGGCCAGGGGGTGTCCCTCCCACCCCCTGGCCTCCGGGGACCGGGCTGTCTGGACCCTCTCCTGGAACCAGATGCTGCGCCTGGGCGACGCCCTCTGGGCAGCCCCGGCGCAGCATCCCACCCGCCTCTTCACGGGCCTGGCTCCCAACATCGGCCCAGGCCATGAAGATGACTACACAACCCTGGAGGTGACCCCATGATGGCCGAGCTGGAGTACCGCATCGCCGAGTTGGAACGACGCCTCCGGAGCCTTCTCCTCATGGGCACGGTCCGGGAGCTGGATGAAAAAACAGCCCGCGTCCGGATCGCCTCAGGCGGACTCGTCACGGACTGGCTCCCCTGGCTCACCCGCCGGGCAGGCCCCGACGGCGAGTGGTGGGCCCCGGAACCCGGAGAGCAGGTGATGCTCCTCTGCCCCTGCGGGGATCCGGCCCTGGGGGTGGCGCTCCCCGGCATTCCCAGGGACGAATTTCCCGCACCGGCAGACACGAAAACCGTGCACCGTACCGTTTATCAGGACGGAGCCGTCACCCAGTACGACCGGGAAGGCCATGCCCTGTCCGCCACCATTCCCGGCACCATTGACGGCACATGCAACGGAAACGCCTCCCTCACATCCGGAGGCAAGGTAACGGTAAAAGGAGCCGGGGGCATTATTCACGACGGAGACGACACAGGGGCCTGCCTGGGCACGGTGAACGGACACTGCATCTGCCCCTTTACGGGCACCCCCCATATCCATGTATCCGCAAGCGTCACCTCAACCAAGTAAAGGAGGCCGTATGACCATGACAGCCAAAGGCATGGCGGAAGCCATCCGAGGACGACAAGGGGCCCTGCAACCGGTGCAGGCGTCCGACCCGGCACAGGCCCAGGCCTTTGCTCAAAAAAGCCTGGAAGCCCTGTGCCAGGGCATCATCGACGAAATCACCGCCCACGCCGTGGTCACCACCACCTCCGGTGCCCCGGACGGCGAACACTCCGGCAACATCACATAAGGGCCGGCGCACGAATCACAGTTGGAAAAAAAGGCCTCCGGCGGGCAGGGGATAAATCCCCTGCACCCCAGGTTCGCAAATGCTCCGCCCCTTCGTTCCTCAGGGACGTCACATTTGCTGACAGGCTACGCCTGCAGGGCCACCGGAGGCCATTTTGAAAGGAGAAACCATGCCCGACACAATCCCCGCCGTGGGGATGGACGCTGAAACCGGCGCCCGCCTCTCCGGTTACGACCACTTGAAACAGAGTATCGGGGACATCCTCGCAACGCCCCTGGGCTCCCGGGTCATGAGGCGGGACTACGGCTCCCGGCTCCCGGAGCTCATGCACGCCCCCATGACGCAGGGACTCAACGTGGAGATCTTCGCCGCCGTGGCCGAAGCCCTGGCCACCTGGGAAAAACGATTTCGCCTGACCCGCGTGGAGTCCGTCTCCGCAGGGCCCGGCCAGCTTACCCTCAGCCTGAGGGGGGACTACCTCCCCTTAGGCAAGGAAATCCTCATGGAAGGAGTGATTGTCCAATGAGCCATGCCCTGCCGACCATCGACCTGACCCGGCTCCCGGCCCCCGACGTTGTCGAAGAGCTGAGCTACGAAATCATTTTGGACCAGTGGAAAAACACCTTTCGCGACCACTGGACCGGTACGGAAGACGCACCCATGCTGGACCTTGAGTCCGACCCCGTGGTGAAGCTCTTGGAAGCCGGTGCCTACCGTGAGCTTTTGCTCCGCCAGCGCATCAACGACAGCGCCAGGGCCGTGATGCTCGCCTATGCCGTGGGAAGCGATCTGGACAACCTGGCCGCCCTCACCCCGGCCGTTCGAAAGGTGATCCACCCCGGCGACCCCAAAGCCGTCCCCCTTGTGCCCCCCGTCTTGGAGAGCGACGACGAGTTCCGTCGGCGCCTCCAGATGGCCCCGGAGAGTTTTTCCGTGGCCGGGCCTGAAGGCGCCTACCTATACGCGGCCTTAAAGGTGCCGGGATGCAGGGACGCTTCCGTGACCAGCCCCGATCCCTGCAAAGTGGAGGTGACCGTCCTGGGCCGTGAGGGCGACGGGACCCCTTCGGACGCAGTGGTTCAAGCTGTGAGGGATACCCTTGCCCACGGAGACGTGCGGCCCCTCACCGACGAGGTCACCGTAAAAAAGGCTACCATTTTGCCCTACACCGTCCACGCTACCCTGGCCTTTTACGACGGGCCGGACACCCAGGTGGCCATCGAGGCGGCACGGGACGCGGTCACGGAGTACGCGCGCGTTCACCATCGGCTGGGAGATGGCATCACCCTCTCGGGGATCTATGCCGCCCTCCACCAGCCCGGGGTGCGCAAGGTCACCTTGATGAGCCCCACGGCGGACATTCCTGCCCTTGCCCACCAGGCCACCTACTGCACGGCCCTGGAGGTGGACGCATGAGCATCCTGCCTCCTAACAGCACCCGACTCGAACGGGCACTGGATGCGGTGCAGGCTGTCCGGCTGGAGAGCCTCCCCGTGCCCACGCCCCACCTCTGGAACCCGACGGCGTGCTTAGCAAAAACCCTGCCCTGGCTGGCCTGGGCCCTGTCCGTGGACACCTGGGACCCTGCTTGGAACGAGGGCCAGAAGCGAAGGATGATCAAAACCAGCCCTGCCCTCCACCGCACCAAGGGAACCCGCCGCGCCGTGGAGGACGCCCTTTCCAACTTAGGCTTCCGGGTCGAGGTGGAGGAATGGTGGGAAAAGTATCCACTGGACCCTGCAGGCACCTTTGGCCTCGTGGTGAAAGTGCCCGCCGGATACGCCGTAGACAGTACCACCTACGATGAGGTGTCTGCCCTGGCCGACCGGGCTAAAAACGTGCGGAGTCGATTAAAAAAGATTTCACTGATCCCCGAGGGTCTGACGCAAAAGCCCCTGTTTTCAGCGGCCATGGCCTCGGGCATTGTCACCACAATCTACCCTCTGGGCCGCATCGGCCTGGGGGACGACGTTAGATAAAGGAGTATCATGACAGAATTCTACACCCTGTGGACCGACGCCGGGCTGCAACAGATCGGTGCATCAATTGCCCAGGATAAAAAATTCACCATGCCCACGGCAGTGGTCGGAGACGGTGGCGGCACACCAGTGATCCCCACCAAGGGGATGACCCGCCTCAAGAACCTCGTATGGGAGGGCACCATCTCCAGCATCACCCAGAGCCGCACCAATGCCAACACCTTCGTCTACGAGTTTGCCGTACCCGCGGACGCAGGCCCCTTCACCGTTCGGGAGGTGGGCCTCAAAGACGAAAACGGCACCCTGTGCATTGTCGGGAATTTTCCCGACACACAAAAGCCCCTGATTGAAGACGGATCGGTGCGGGACATGATCATCCGTATCCCCGTGCACGTAGAAAACGCAGACAGTGTCAGCCTAACGGTGGACCCGCTGGTGGTGGCCAGCAACGGGGATGTGGACCGAAAAATTGCAGTCCATAATGAGCATGGGGAGGCGCATCAGGATATCCGGGAGGCACTTGCTGAAAAAACGGCTCAGGCCACGGAGGGAAAACGAGGCACGGCAGCCATTGCCACCCAAGACGAGGTGGATGAGGGCATTAGTAACACTCGATTTGTTACACCAAAAAAATTGTTATGCCTTCTCAAAAATAATTACCTCGGTTTAGATGGTGGAACGGCAACAGGGCTGGTGAAATTTTCTAAGGGTATATCCATTGAAAACGCCCCCTTGTATTCCTCAAAGTCGTTGCATAGTGACTATTTGTACCATGATGGCACTACGAGCACCTGGCACTTTGTATCGGGTAGTGAAAATGCGGCTGGAGCCACAGGAAACGGGAAAATACAGGGTGGTGAATTTCGTCTGGGGGAGAGCACCTTCCTTAAACCCGTTGACGATGTCATGCGAATGGTAACCCCTTATGGATATGTCGACTTAGGCCCTTACAATTCTAACTTCTGCCATTTCAGGACGGACCGGGAAAAATTCTATTTCGCTAAGCCGGTGTATGTGGAAGGTGAGATCTATGCCGGAAGCGATTGTAGCCAGAGGGTTTTTCTTCAGGGCGACGAAGATGCAGGGCCAACAAAAAACAAACTCGTTGTAAGAGATGGCGCAGGAGATATCCAGTGTCGGCTACCCCGCTCAACATACCAAAATGGTTCAGCTATCAAATCCAACGCCTGTGTAGTCATGAGAAACGACAACGGATCTGATAACTACCATCGATCAGTCACGAAAGAGGGGTTTAAAGCATGGTTGGGGCTGTCTACCGGGACGGACAAATTGCTTTGGTCAGGCTCAACAAAAGGTACAATCAGATTATCTGAATCTATAAACAATTTCAAAGCCATTTGCATTCTCGGACGTCACAATTCCGGTCACTATGGAACAGCTATAATTCCACCTTCTTTATACTCTAATGGCAGAGACCTTACTATACCAATAACTGGAACTGGTAATGCCAACGATTTCATCAGAGTTCGAAAAGACAATTCCATGCAACTAAGAGTGGTCGCAGAAGCTTACTCAAGCGGAATCATAGCAGTTATGGGGTTAAAATGATTATATATATCGAAAAATCAAACACAGAAAACATTATTATATTTCCCGCACCCACCGAAACCGAAAATTATATTGTTATCGAAGTGCCGGATGACTTTGACATTACGGAAAATTGGTTTAACCCAGATACTCTTGCTTTCGAAAACTCACCCCCTCCAGTCACTCGGAGTGATCGTGAATATCTAAGACAGAAAGCTTACAACCGACGAACCGATCCTATGGTACTCGAATTTATTCGCAAAAAATTTGCAAATGAAATGCCTGAAGTTACTGTCGAGGTTGAGAGAATCCATACAACAATTCCATAGCTAAGGGAACCACTCAACTTTTTAACGGTAATGATATTCGAATCAATAATGATAAAAATCTCTCGGATATTTATCAGCAGTATTTAGCTGTATCGTCAACTCTGAGGGAGCCACATAACAATGCAAACCAAACCCGTAACCGCCGAAACAACCGGCACCCATGAGACATAATCAAGAAACAAGGAGAAATGCGTTATGAGTAAAACATTCCTGCACGGCATCGAAACCATTGAGATCGACGGCGGCACCCGCCCCATCCGCACCGTCAAGAGCGCGGTCATCGGCCTCATCGGCACGGCCCCCGAGGCCGACGACACCCTTTTTCCCGTCAACACCCCCGTCCTGATCCCGGGCACCCCCAGGGCGGCCCAGCCCCTGGGAGACAAGGGCACCCTCAAGGTGGCCCTGGACGCCATCTTTGACCAGGCCGGAGCCATGGTGGTGGTGGTGCGTGTAGACGAAGGCGCCGATGACGCTGCCACCCTCACCAATGTCCTGGGCGACGCCGCTTCTGGCACCGGGGTCCACACCTTCCTGGCCGCGGAAAGCGTTGTAAAGGCAAGCCCCCGCCTCCTCTGTGCCCCAGGTTTCACAGGCACCTTCAACGGGGGCTCCAGCGTCAACCCAGTAGTAGCGGAACTCCAGGGCCTGGCCGAGAAAATGCGGGCCATTGTCATTGCCGACGGCCCCAACACCACGGCCATTGATGCCATCGCCTACCGGGAGACCCTGGGCAGCGATCGCGTCTTTGTGGTGGATCCCGGAGTCAAGGTGTGGGACCCCGCCACCAAGGCCAACGCTGTGCAGCCCGCTTCGGCGCGGGTTGCGGGCATGATCGCCAAACGGGACGCGGAAAAAGGCTTCTGGTGGAGCCCCTCCAACCAGCCCGTCAACGGCATCGTGGGCACGGCACGGCCCGTGGCCTTTCACATGAGCGACCCCGCTTCCGAGGCCAACCGCCTCAATGAAAAGTGCGTGGCCACCATCGTCCAGAAGAACGGCTACCGACTCTGGGGCAACCGCACCACGGCCACCGACCCCACGTGGGCCTTTCTCTCCGTGCGCCGCACCGCGGACATGATCTACGAGAGCATCGAGGAGGCCTTCCTCTGGGCCATGGACCGCCCCATGAGCGCCAACCTTGTTCTGGATATCCAGGAGAGCGTGGGCTCCTACCTCCGGCACCTCAAAGCCGTGGGTGCCATCCTGGGCGGATCCTGCTGGCTCGACCCCGAGCTCAACAGCAAAGAGCAGCTCATGGCAGGCAAGCTCTACCTGGATTTCGACATCGAACCCCCTGCGCCCCTGGAACACCTCACCTTCCGGGCCCACAGGGACAACGGGCACTACACCGAGTTGGTGAACCAGGTTCTCTCCGCGTCATAGGGGCAAAAGCCTCCGGCGGCGAGGTGAGCCACCTCGAAAGCGGGTTGCCATCGCGCTTCGCCCTTCGTTCCTCAGGGCAAATCGCAATGGTGTTCGCTGCGGGCTTCGCCCGCCACCAAAGCCGGTGACTGTATGGGTGTTGTTACAAGCTCCGTCAGGTCGCTGAACACCATGTCGTCATTGTACCGAAATCGGTTTTCCCCGGTTTCCTCCAACTGTATGGGCTGAACCCCATCACCCGACTCTGCCTGAAACAGCCGGAGTCACACCCCAAAAACACACAGGCCCCTTCCCAACATCCCCGCCCGGCGGGGCCGGGAGAGCCTTACCCAAACAAGGAGATACCTTATGTTGCCTAAAAAATTGAAAAACTTCACCGCCTTTGTGGACGGATTCGGCTACGCAGGCAAGATCACCGAGCTCGAACTCCCCAAGCTCACCCTCAAAACCGAAGAGCTCCGCGCAGGTGGCATGGACGCCCCCGTGGAGGTGGACATGGGCATGGAAAAGCTCGAAGCCACCCTCACTTTTGGTGAGTACAGCGAAGAGATCTACAAAAAATTCGGCCTGGTGAACGGAAAAGCCGTAAGCCTGACCCTCCGGGGCGCCCGCCAGAACGACCAGGGCACCGATGAGATCATCATCAACCTCCAGGGCGGATTCAAAGAGCTGGACGCAGGCACCTGGAAAGCCGGGGACGACACCTCCCTCAAAGCCTCCGTGGCCCTTCGTTACTACAAGCTCACCATCGCGGGCACCGTCCTCATCGAACTCGACGTGGAGAACATGGTCCGCAAAATCAACGGCGTGGACCAGCTCCTCGAACAGCGCCAGGCGCTGGGATTTAAGTAAAAAAACAAAAAAGCCTCCGGCGGCCCTGCCGGGGGCCAACCTTTTGCCTGATTTATAAAAATCGGGTTTACCAAACAGGTTTTAAATATGGTGTCGGCTGTGCTGGAGCAGCCGGCACGACCTGAATGGCAGCGTCTCATGTATTCATTTAGGAGCGCCGCACTCCAGTGCGGCATACGTATCGCCACACCCTAAAAAAGCCGCACAGGAGTGCGGCGCTCCAACGATTTTGGCTCACCACGGGCTCTTCACGAGCCGTGGAAGTCCAAGCAGCAAAAAAACAACGGCCACCGGAGGACATCTTTCGAACCTGCGTCGGCTTCAAAAAGCAAACGGTTTCATCGACCCTATATTTATTAAGGAGACACCCATGAACACCACCACCCTGCCCCTCACATTCCCCGTCACCCTCAACGGCATCGAAACCACGTCCCTTTCCATGCGACGCCCCAAGGTGCGGGACATGCTCGTGGGGGAGAAAAAAGGCAAAAGCGATGCCGAGCGTGAAATCCACGTCTTCGCAAACCTCTGCGAGGTCACCCCGGACCTCATCCAGGAACTGGATATGGCGGACTACGCCGAGCTCCAGAAAACCTACCAGGATTTTTTATCCTAAGCCCGTCGGCGGCGAGATCTCTCACCCTCGACATCGCATCCCACACTGGCTGGGGCCTGGGCGAACTCCTGGAACTCGACGGTGAGGAACTCCTGGCATGGCACCAGGCCCTGAGGGAAGCCCTGGAGTAACGACGGGTATTAAAGGCAGCCTCCGGCGTCCCTGCCGGGGGCCAACCATTTAAAAAGGTTGCCAAACAGATAAAGGCCTCCTTCAATCCACAACCCGGGCAGGCCTGGGCTTGCCCCACTTACTTAGAGGAAAAAACATGGCATCCACAAACACGCTCATACTCCCCACGGATACCTCGGCCGCACAGGCCATGGTGGCAGCGGGTGAGGCCGTGATTGATCAGATCAGCCGCGTGGGTCAAAGCCTCAAAGGGTTTTCCCTCGGCCTCTCAGCGGTAAAGGCGCCCACTGATAATATAAAACGCACCACCCCGGGAGACGCCCTTGCGACCGCCCCGGAACCACCCAAAAACAACATGGGAGACGCCCTCGGCTCCCTGGCGTCCATCATTTCTAAACTGGGCAAGGCGGTGGCCCCCCTTCAAGAGACCGGAGAACTGGCCAAAGAAGCCTGGGATGAAGCCAAAAGCGGCTTGGGCTCTGCCTACAAAGCATTCAAAGGCCTCAAAGGACAAAAGGAAACCACTGAAAAATCAAGCGAGGCTGATGTACCGAGCACACCCGGCAAAAAAAAGAGGCAAAAAAAGCCGGGTAAAAAGGGAAAAAAAAAGAGGCGCCCGGAAAAAGCGAAAACCGAATCTAAAAGCGACACAGAGACCACACCCGGCAGTGTGTTTCAGCGCTTCGAAACCACGGCCTCTTCCTTTGAGACAGCCTTAGGCTCCCTTCAAGGCATCGACACAAGCGCCATCACCCTCCCCGCCAGCCTTGAGCCCCTCACCACCGTGGTTGCCGATTTCGGCGAAGGCCTGGGATCCATCCAGGAAAAAGCAGCCACCGCACAGGACGCCTGGAACAGCGCCAAGGAAGGTATCGACGCCACAAAAAACGCCTGGGCATCCCTGAAGCAGGGATTTAAGGGAAAAGGAAAAGCCAAAAAAAACGACGCGGCCGACAAGGAAAACACACCAGAACAACCCGGCACGGTCTTTCAGGGCATTGGGACGGCGGCCACGTCTTTCCAATCCGCCCTGGGAACCCTCCGGGGACTCGATACAGGAAACGTCACCCTTCCCGCCAGCCTTGCCCCCCTCACCACCCTGGTCACCGATTTCGGGGAAGGCCTCGGTACCCTCAAAGAAAAGGCTGCAACCGCACAGGAAGCCTGGGACAGCGCCAAAGAGGGCGTGGACGCAGCGAAAAACGTGTGGGCAGGCCTGAAACAGGGGCTCGGCGGGTCAAAAAAGGGTAACAAAAACACCTCGGGCAAGGCCAAGGACACAAGCAAGAAGGCACCCGGCGACCTCTTCCAAAACGCAAAAAAAGCCACGGCCGCCTTTGAGACCACCCTGGGGCGTATCGGCCAGGTGGCACACATGGACCTCGGCCTCCCTGCCCAGTTTGCCCCCCTGCAATCCATGCTCTCCAACGTGGGCAACGGCATCGATGCCGTTCAGGAAAAAGCCGAAACCGCCAAGGCCATCTGGGGAAACACCAAACAAGGCCTGGACATGGTGAAAACGGGTCTCACCACCATGTCCGGCATGGGCGGCCCCATAGGGGGCGTTGCCACCAAGCTCCTCTCCATGGGCTCGGGGGTCAAGGCCCTGGGAGGCACCTTCATGAGCTTTGCAGGACGGGTGATTCCCATGATGGCAGGGGGAATCCGCGCCCTGTCCGCTGCCTTTATGACCAACCCCATCGGCCTGGCCATCGCCGGGATTGCCCTGGCCGCGGTGCTCATCATCAAATGCTGGAAACCTTTGGGTGCGTTTTTCAAAGGACTCTGGGGGGGCATTGTGGGGATGGCCAAGGGGGTCCTGGGCTGGCTCATGCCCACCTTCAAGGTCATCGGCGCCGTCTGGAAGACGTTTTCGGGACTTTTTTCAAAGAAAAAGAAGCCGGATGACGAGGAGCCCAAGGACAAAAAACTCGGAAAAACCCAGAAAAAAGAGAAAAAAAAGAAGAAGAAAAACTCAAAAGGAACGGCCAAAACCAAACCGGGCAACGCCCTTGCAAAGAATAAAAAAGGCAACAGCAAGGCCAAAGGAGCACGCACCGGCAACCCCACAAAACTGGGGAGCACCGCTACCAAGCCCGTAAAAAACCAATCGTTCACCCCGTCGCCCGCGAAACCAAAGAAAAACCGGGGAGCGGATACATCCGGGCAGCCCGCCAAGGCAGGAAAGAACAAGAGCAGGCAAACCCAACAAGGCGCCCCCTCGGGCGGCAGCCCCATCAATATCTATGTGTACGGCGCCGAGGGTCAATCCACACGGGAACTCGCCGAGGAAGTCCTGCGCCACCTGAAACGCGAACAGACACGGAGGTTTTATGACTGAGAAGCCGACAGAAGAGAAGACCGAAGAGCAACGAATCAAAGAGCACCAGATGATGGCCCTGGGTAACTATCGGTTTGCCGTGGACACCGCAGCGTATCAGGAGCTCCGGCACACCACCCCCTTCACCTGGTCGGAAAAAAGCCGGAGCGGCCGCCGCCCTGCCCTGAAGTTCACGGGCATCGGCAAGGAGACCATCGAGCTCTCCGGTACCATCTACCCCAGCTACAAAGGGGGCCTCGGCCAGCTTGAGGCCATGCGGAAGGAGGCCCGACGGGGAAAGCCCCTGCACCTGTCCGACGGCTTCGGCAACACCCGGGGGCGATGGTGCATCGAGAGCATCGAGGATACCCAAACCTTTTTTCTGCCCAACGGTATCCCGCGAAAGCAGACCTTTCGCCTGACCCTGTCTGCCTATGGAGACGACACATGACCCATTACAAAACCAAAGACAACGACATGCTCGACGAGGTGGCGTTCCGCTACTACGGCACCACCCGCGGCACGGTGGAAATAACCCTGGAGGCCAACCCCGGCCTTGCCGCCTGGGGGCCGAGGCTCCCCGCAGGGCTCACCGTGACCCTTCCGACCATCACCGGGCCCGTCACCGAGGCCCCCATCAGGTTGTGGGATTGATATGACACCGGACTACAAAATAGAAGCCAACGGAAACGACATCACCGATACCGTCAAGGACCGTCTCATCTCCCTCACCGTCCTGGACGAGGCCGGACTCAAGTCCGACACCCTCGTCCTGGAACTGGACAACCGTGGAAACCGTGTGGCCCTTCCCGCCGTCGGAGCCCGTATCGAGGTGTGGCTGGGGTACGCCGAGAGCGGCCTGGCGTCCATGGGTA
Source organism: Desulfoluna spongiiphila (assembly GCF_900101345.1). Classification (GTDB taxonomy): domain Bacteria; phylum Desulfobacterota; class Desulfobacteria; order Desulfobacterales; family Desulfolunaceae; genus Desulfoluna; species Desulfoluna spongiiphila. The sequence continues at coordinate 62,341 of NZ_FMUX01000001.1, forward strand.
CCTTTACGGCCGACGAACTCCGCGTGGAAGGCCCTGCCGAGACCCTCACCATCGTGGCCGATGCAGCGGACATGACCGAGAGCCTCAAGGAGGTCAAGGAGAGATCCTGGCACGGAGTCACCCTGGGCGACCTGGTCAGTACCCTGGCCATGGAGCACGGGTTCACCCCCCAAATCCATAGCAGCCTGGAAAAAATTGCCCTTGGCCACCTGGACCAGGCCGAAAGCGACCTTCACCTGCTCACCCGCCTCGGCACGCGCTACGGGGCCATGGCCAAGACCGCAGCAGGTCGCCTCCTCTTCCTGCCCCGGGGCAAGGCCGCCACGGCCTCGGGCACGGCGATCCCCCCCGTGCACCTCACGGCACAGGACCTCACCCGGTGGTCCATGAGGCAGGTAGCCCGCAAGGCGTATAGCTCCACCCTCGCCTTCTGGCAGGACACGGATCGAGGGGCCAAAGGCCACGCCCTGGTGGGGGCCGGTCACCCGCAACGGGTGCTCACGGTGCCCTCCCCAACGCCAGAAGCCGCCTACACCAAGGCCCTGGCCGCCCACCGCACAGCCCCGCAACAGGAGACCACCCTTGCCATAGAGTGTGCCGGGCGGTTCGACCTCATGACAGGCACGCCCCTGGACCTGCGGGAGATCGGCCCGGGCATCGACGGCCCGTGGGTGCTGGACCACGTCACCCACACCCTGGACAGCACCGGGTACAACCTGAGGGCCAGGGCGCGGCCCAAGGCCTCATGATGATAAAACCGAAAACCTTTGCCGTTCATATCTGGTGCACAGAGTGCACCTTACGGGCTGGGGGCTTTTGGTATGGTGTCGGTGGAACACGGGCGGGATTTTTAGTGAATGGGGAAGGTAAACCGGATCACTCACGGGATGCGAGATCGCGTAGGGTGCACTCCGTGCACCAAAATGAAGCCCTGCATTCCGCGAAGGCCTCGCTGAAATCGAACGCCTTTGCAATCCGAACATGGTGCACAGAGTGCACCCTACGGGCTGGGGGCTTTCGGTATGGTGTCGGTGGAGCACGGGCGGGATTTTTAGTGAATGGGGAAGGCAAACCGGATCACTCACTGGATGCGAGATCGCGTAGGGTGCACTCCGTGCACCAAAATGAAGCCCTGCATTCCGCGAAGGCCTCGCTGAAATCGAACGCCTTTGCAATCCGAACATGGTGCACAGAGTGCACCCTACGGGCTGGGGGCTTTCGGTATGGTGTCGGTGGAGCACGGGCGGGATTTTTAGTGAATGGGGAAGGCAAACCGGATCACTCACGGGAAGCGAGATCGCGTAGGGTGCACTCCGTGCACCAAAATGAAGCCCTGGCATTCCGCGAAGGCCTCGCTGAAATCGAACGCCTTCGCAATCCGAACATGGTGCACAGAGTGCCCCCTGCAAACCAACGGCCCGTCTTGAGTTTACCGAAAAATTCATCCGTTGAAACGGCCATGGAACGCCGCACGCGTGTACGGCGCTCCAAGAAGAATATCCATTACGGTGCCCTATGCCTCCCGCGGCTCGTCGAAAAACGACTGCCGGTCGAGGTCCTGCATGGTGCGGAGGGTGTAGGGGCCGTTTTTGGACTCTTCGAACCACTGCTCTGCCCTGGCCCGGCAGGCCGGGCAGACGCCTTTGGGGATATGGACCCCGAAGAGGTGGTGGCCGGTGTCCGAGGAGGAGTCCACCTTGAGGGCGCCTTTGCAACTATTGCAGACGGTGATCTCATCGATCTGCATTTCATAGATCATGTCCGTGTCGTACATGATGTTGCGACGGCGGCTCACGGTCTTATGGTTTCCCACGAGCTTGGCCTGCAGGGCTTCGCGCTGGCGCCAGGTGGAGAGGACGGCCTGGCCGATCTGGCGCACCTGGCGGGTGACGTCCTGGGGCTGGACGAGGCGTGCGACATCGAAGCCGGGCTCTTTGATGCCGGTGTAGTCCAGGCCGGCAAGGGCCAGGATGATCCCGGTGTTGACATAGGGCAGGGCCCCTTCGATGGAGTAGCCCCCTTCAAGGACGGCGATATCCGGACTCAGCATGTCGGTTAAGTCGGCATAGCCCCGGGCCGAAAAGTTCATGTTGGTCAGGGGGTCGGAAAAATGGTTGTCCTGGCCTGCGGAGTTGACGATGATCTCGGGCTGAAAATCCTCAAGGATGGGCATCACCACGTTCTCAATGGTCCAGAGGTACCCTTCGTCGGAGGTAAGGGGCGGCAGGGGAATGTTTACGGTGGTGCCCAGGGCGTTGGGGCCCCCAAGCTCCTCGATGAATCCGGAGCCGGGGTAGAGGGTCCTCCCGTCCTGGTGGATGGAAATAAACAGGGTGTCGGGATCGTGCCAGAAGATGTCCTGGGTCCCGTCGCCGTGGTGGCAGTCCGTGTCCACGACGGCCACGCGCCGCACCCCGTATTTGGCCCTGATATACTCAATCATGATGGCTTCGATGTTGATGTTGCAAAAGCCCCGGTTCCCGTGGACCACGCGCATGGCGTGGTGGCCCGGGGGACGCACCAGGGCAAAGCCCTTTTCTACGGCCCCTTCCATCACGGCCTTAGCCACGGTGACGGCGCCCCCTGCGCTGATGAGGTGGGATTCGGTGGTGACGCTCTCGATATCCGGGGTGCAGAAATGGACCCGCCGGATGTCCTCATGGGTCACGAGATCGGGCTTGAACTCGGTGATGCCCTCAATATCAAACAGCCCCTCTTCAAACACCTGGTCCTGGGTGTAAAGAAGCCGCTCCTCCCGTTCCGGGTGCGTGGGGTCGATGGCCCAGTCAAAGGCCGGAAAAAAGACCAACCCTGTTTTTCTGTCCGCTTTGATCATCATGCGTGTCCTTTTTTATTCTGAGGCCTCCGGCGGCGAGGGTGGCGAAGCCGCAACAAAAACCAAAAACGTACGTTGCCGTTTTTCCTATCGCCTATGACCCATCACCTGCTTTCAGATCATACCCTTCGATAAGCCCCGGCTTCACCTGGGCCCGCACCCGGATGTTCTTGCCCGTGGTGCGAAACCCCCGAACCATATTAAAGGCGATGCTCTCGACGATTTCGGTCTCCGGGCTTGCGGTGCGGCTTCCCGCCTGGCGGGCTTTCTCCACCAGAAAATTCCTGGCCGTCTCTTCGGCATCGGCCAGGGTGTAGTGGTGGTCCATGGTCTTGGAGTAGTTCTCTTCGGGGATGAGGATCACCCCTTTTTCCGTGTCGGCAAAAAGGGTCACCTCACAGGTGGTGCGGGCAAGGGCCGCCCCGATGGCGTTGGCAACGCCCCAGCGGGGAACGGGGCGCACGGCCTTGTCCGTGCAGTCGGCAAGGTACCCGGAGAGGGCCTGGGCCGGTCCGCCCAGGAGCAGAATCTCCTCCGGGGCAACCCGGTAGCCTTCCATCATCTCGTGGATGGTGTAGACCGGCTTGGCGTTGATCTCGGCCACCGCCTTGCGGGCGTGGTCCAAAATGGTATGGCCCATGGTCTCCATCACCTTGCGGGCCGCCTCTTCCGGGGGAAGACTCAGGGCCTCTCCCACAAGGCGCATGCCCTCTTGTGCCAGGGCCAGGTCCCCTTGTGTGCCGTCGGGATCCAGCACCACCATGGCATCCGTGGGGGTGGGTTCCGGGCCGCCGAAGGCCATGGCCGGTCCCAGCCGCTGGGGCCCGATGACCACGGCCCCGTTTTCCACCCGCACCTGGCTGTCGCCCCCCAGGCCCACGGAGGTGCTCTTCAGGGATCGAATCAAGGTGTGCCAAGGGCCGATGGAGATCCCCAGGGGCTCCAGCACCGGCGCACGCTTGACCAGGATGGCGATATCCGTGGTGGTTCCCCCCACATCCAGGACCAGGGTGTCCACCGATTCGGAGGCCCAGGGGATCGCGCCCATGACACTTGCCGAAGGACCGGACATGACCGACTCCCCCGGATAGATCATGGAGGTGGCCATTTCCATGGTGCCGCCGTCGGCTTTCAAAATGTAGATGGGAATGTCGATGCCCTTTTCTTTGAGGCTGTCCCGGACGGACTCGTAGAAGCGCCGGTGAATGGCGTAGACCGATGCATTTAAAAAGGTGGTGTGGATCCTGCGGGGAAAATTGAGCTGGCCGGAGACGGTGTGGCCGGTGAAGACCCGTTCGATCCCCTTTTTTTTCAGAATCTCTTCCATGCGCTGCTCATGGGCCGGGTTGCGCGTGGAAAATTTCCCCACAACGCCCACTGTGCGGATCCCCCGGGCAAGGAAGCCGTCGGCAAGGGCCTCCACGGCATCACGGTCCAGCCCCTCCACCACGCGCCCCCGGTGATCCACGGAGCCTGCAACGGTATGGTAGTCTTCACAGCAGCGAAAGAGCATGGGGTCGAGGCCGGGCCCCCCTGCCACAACCATGCCCACCGTCTCAAGTTTGCCAGTCACCACGGCGTTGGTGGTCAGGGTGGTGCTGAGCACGATGCGTTCCACCGATGCGGTGTCGGTATCCCGGATCACGCTCTCCAGGCCGGAGAGGATGGATTCAAAGAGATTCTCGGGGTCGGTGGGCACCTTGGTCTGCCGAATCAGCCCCCCCCTGCCCGATGAGCACAACATCCGTGTGGGTTCCCCCCACATCCAGGCCGATAATCATGACTACCTCGTTTCTTTAGGAATTGGGGACATCAAAAGAACCAACGCGGTACATGTCGGAGGCTGCCGCACGCTCACAAAGCAGCGATGCCCCACCGTGGTCACCTGCTGTCGGGCAGACAACGGCAACCTGCGTATGCACGATCAGGTCAGTCCATGGTCCCTGGGTCTGAAATCGCCGTACATGGTCTACGGGTTCATCAGAAATGATGAGACGCAGCATCACCCGCAGCCATGGAAAGCCATGGCGCTGCGGTGGTGACGGAGCTCCCGGTAAGTGGAACTGAATACTAACGTATCTATAGGAATATTCTCACGGTGTCAACACAGACTCAATAAGAGATAACCCCTTGATTACGAAACACTTCAAGGCGAAAAGCATACAAGAAGACCCGCCGGGGCGCAGGTGCCCATATCTACCTGCATGCCCCTTTGGAGAGAACATCCCCCCGTCATCCCACACTTTTTATGATGAACACAAACTATAAGCACACCATCAAGCAACAGGAACCCACCACACAATATTTTGATTTATCGATCAATCACTTACAACAAAACACCTGCAGCGAACGTTCCCTCTACGCCTTATTTATTCGTACACAAATAAACTTTCCCCCTTTCTTTTTTCCAGCATTTCCATTATCAGATAATAAAATTATGTTTTATCCCGCAATCATTGATGCGCAGACAAAAAACCCGATTTACCAAGAGCCTCCGACCCCTTCCGGCCAGAAGCCTTCGGGTCCGAGCCCACAGCTCCGGCGCGCAATGAACCGGTTATTTCCGATGGACCTACAATGCATAACGGGGGTTATCATGTCTGTTGTCAAATGGGAGAAAAAGGATCGAACCGCAGTTGTCTGGATGGACAACGGTGCCAACACCCAGAACCTGATCTTTGCCCAGGAACTGAACCGCTGCCTCGACGAGGCCATTGCCGATGAGGAGGTCACAGCCATCATCCTCACCTCCACAGACCCGAAGTCCTTTTCTCAAGGGGTGGACGTCCAGTGGATGGGAGGCGCCTTTGCCGATGGCAAGCTCGATGACATCAAAGGCTTCATGTACGGCATGAACGATGTCTTCACCAAGCTGCTGACCCTGCCGGTTCCCACCATCGCCGCCATCAACGGCCACGCCTTCGGCAACGGAGCCATCCTCTCCTGCGCCTGTGATTTCCGCTTCATGCGGGCCGACCGCGGGTATTTCTGCTTCCCCGAGGTGGACCTGGGGATCCCCTTCCTCCCCGGCATGCTTGCCTTTGTGAAGAAGGCCTTTGCCTTCGATCACTTCAACGACCTGTACCTCACAGGCCGACGGGCCGGTGCTCCCGAGCTTGCCGAGCGCAAGATGCTTGTCAAAGCCAGCGACAACCCAGAAGCCCTCATGGAAGACGCCCTGGCCTTTGCCGCAACCTTTGCCAAGAAACGCGGCATCTTCAAAATCCACAAGGCAAGGAACCACAAGCAGATCCTTGATGTCATGGAAGCTGAAGACAAAGAGGTCATCGAGTCCCTGGCCCTTTTCGTCACCGACTAACCGCCCTTTCCGGGAAAAGCCCAATCAGGAGCCGGCCCTTCGGGGCCGGCAACCACCATGCCCACATCCCTTTACACCCACACCACCCGAGTGGTCCTTGCACTCTCCCTTGTCATCATCACCATCCTCTCGCTGGTCCCGGTTCGGGGAAGCCTGGCCGTGGACATCTGGGACAAGGCCCAGCACGCAGGCGCATACCTCTACCTGACCCTGCTGGTCTGGGGTGCCTCGTCGCCCCGTGGCCTCACGCTGCGGCACGCGGCCCTGCTCATGGCCTACGGCATCGGCATCGAAGGAGCCCAGGCCTGCCTGCCCTGGCGAAGTTTCTCGGTTCTGGACATGGTGGCCAACGCCTCGGGCATCGCGACAGGAGGCGCCCTCCTTGGCCTCCTCCATGCAGCGGGGGTTCCGGGAGTATTTCCCGCCAAAGACAAAAGCCCCACAGGAGGCCCGACCCATCAATAAATTTGATATCTACGATCAGTCATAGTCAGTACATGGATCGCGACCCGAAACCGGGATATCATACCGAATTCACAAACTTTTAAAAAACCGCACCGTCAAGAGGCCCCCGCCCCTCGTCCGGCCAAAATCCCCCTGCCCCGGGGACGAGGCCCCTATGCCGGGCCCGGACGGCCTTTGCCTTCCACCTGAAATCATGCAGAAAACATACCCTGGCCACCCCGGCGAGCACCGCGCGAAAAAGGGGCCTGCGCCCCCTGACGGGCGGGGGTATTTACTCGATATGTTTTGTTTATTCTTATTGACACGCTTTAATCATTAAGAGTAGAAACACTATTGTCCTGCAAAGGACACTATGGTATAAATTTTTTCTTGGAATAGTTGTGAGCATAAGGTTTTCACTGATTATACCATTCATATAATGACTGATTTGCTCTTTTGTGTTGTGGGAGCACATCATCCTTTCCTGCTTTAAATTGACGGCAGAAACCACCGGTACCTTGAGGGCGGGAAAAATGACACGGAGGATAATGTAGTATGGCTGAGGCAATCAAAATCGGCGGAGGCACCAGAAGTGCCTTCAAAGACAAGGTGATGGAGATCCTGCCCGAGGGCGGGAACTTGAACGCCTGTCTGACCTGCGGGCTCTGTGCCTCGGGCTGTCCGGCGACCGGACTGGCCGACATGGACCCCCGAAAGTTCCTGCGCATGGCGGCTCTGGGCATGGACAAAGAGATCGCTGAACACGACTGGACCTGGATGTGCACCATGTGCATGCGCTGCGTGCGCATCTGCCCCATGGAGATCAACATCCCCCAGCTTGTGTTCAACGCACGACAGCTGACCCCGAGAGAAGAGCGTCCCAAGGGCATCCTCGGATCCTGCGACATGGCACTCAACAATGACACCTGCAGCGCCATGGGCTGTTCCCAGGAAGACTTCGAATTCGTCTGCGAAGACGTCATTGACGAAGTCAAGGAATCCCAACCCATGTGGGAAGAGAAAGACCTCCAGGCACCCATCGACAAGCAGGGCGCCGAATTCTTCCTCAACCAGAACTCCCGTGAGCCCATGACCGAACCCGAGGAGATGGTTCCCCTCTGGAAAATCCTCAACATCGTCGGTGCCGACTGGACATACGGCAGCAAAGGCTGGGCCGGTGAGAACTACTGCATGTTCCTCTCCGACGACGAAGCCTGGGACAAAGTCACCCGAACAAGTGCTGACAAATGCACGGAGCTGGGGTGTAAGACGTTCCTAAACACCGAATGAGGGCACGTTACCTTCTCAGTCCTGGCAGGACTGAAAAAATTCAACATCGAGCACGATTTCAACGTCGAGAGCATCTACAACCTTTATGCACAGTGGATCCGTGAGGGCAAGCTTCCCGTCAACTCCGACTGGAACAAAGAACTTGGCATCAAGTTCACCGTCCAGGATCCCTGTCAGATCATCCGTAAGACCTATGGCGATGAGACGGCCGACAACCTGCGTTTCGTCATCAAGTCCGTGGTCGGCGAAGAGAACCTCATCGACATGTACCCCAACAAGAGCAACAACTTCTGTTGCGGAGGCGGCGGCGGCTTCCTCCAGTCCGGGTTCAAAGAAGAGCGCCTCGCCTACGGCAAGATCAAAGACTCCCAGATCCAGAAAACCGGCGCCACATACTGCATCGCCGGCTGCCACAACTGCCACGCCCAGATCCATGAGCTGAGCGAGCACTACGGCGGGCACTACCATGTGGTTCACATCTGGACCCTGATCTGCCTCTCCCTGGGTATCCTTGCTCCCAACGAGAGAACCTACCTCGGCCCCGAGCTTCAGGAAGTGAACGTTCCTGAATACATCGAGCCCGAGTTTTAATGGAACGTCCCTTTAAAGGGAATCCAGCGCAGAGCCGATAAAAAAAGGCCGCCCGTTTCGGGCGGCCTTTTTTAGTGGTGCACAACATAAACATAAAAGCAGCCTTAAAACGAGCCCTCAGAGCCCGAAGGCATGATCCCGAAGCCCCCGACAACCCCCAACGACAAGCAAGCCGCCGTATCGCCCCTCTTTCATCCCCCAGCCCTGACCTTCCTTTACCCGAGCCCCTCGAACCCCAACAACCCACCCCACGCCGCCGCAACACCCGCTGCAGACACAAAAAATGGGGCCCACCAACAGGCGCCCCCATGCCCGAAGCGAACCACGACTGAAGAGAAACACGGCCCACACCGAAACAGCAAAGGACAAACCGCATTGTCAACCAACCCCTAAAGCATGTTCCCTGAGCGGCCTCGCTGGCCCGACACCTGGGGCCAGGCCGAATTGTTGCCCCGCACCTCAAAAAATACCATGTGTACCGACCCCAAAACCCAAGGTGCCCAGCCCACACCACGCCCCTTGCGAGGCATTTTACCGCACAAAAAGCCCCCTGTCCGCCCCGCATCGATTTCCGTATGATTTCCGCGCCATGCTCAAATCCAAACGCCCGAAAGGCAGGCCCTTCGGGATTTTTTCCACTTTTTCTTTAAAAACCCCTTGACCATTTGCTTCGAAATAGATTAAAAGCTTTTTGTCTCGACGCGAGATCAACACCGATCGCATCGGGCACCAAAATAGAAAATATGGCGATGTAGCTCAGTTGGTTAGAGCATGCGGCTCATATCCGCAGTGTCCGCGGTTCAATTCCGTGCATCGCTACCATTTATAAAGAAGCCGGTGAGTTTAAAACAAACTCACCGGCTTTTTGCATTTTGCACCCCCGCTTCTTCTGCCCTCCGTTGAGCTCCACACCCCCCAGAACGTTTACGCTCCCCATGGCCCTTTCTGCCCTGAGAATCCCCCCGGGTTACAGTCATTTCCCACTTCTTTCTTGAAATCAGCTCCAACCTTTATTAGTGTGGGGGCACACGACCCAGGCGATTTAAACCTTACCTGCTGACATTGTTGAACAATACGCTTTTTTAACATCAAAGGCGCGTGGATCACTATTTTCAGGATTGCAGTACTTTATGAGCATCGGTTTTGACCGCATCGTTGAAGAAAAGATTCTAAAAGCCCAGAAGGATGGCAAACTCGACAACCTTCCGGGCCGTGGAAAGCCCCTGGAGATTGAAGATGACAGCAGGGTCCCCGAAGACCTGCGCCTTGCGCACAAGATCCTGAAAAACGCAGGTTGTGTTCCGCGGGAACTTGAAGAACACGTGGAAATCAGGCGCACGGAGGACCTGCTCCGGGAGAGCGACGATCTCTCGGAAACCTACCGCGCCATGAAACGTCTCCGCTGTCTCAAGGCAAAACTCCTCCGCGATGGCCGCTCCCCTGCCATCTTCGACATCCCGGACACCTATCACGAGGGCGTGATCAACAAACTCGGCAAAAAATAAAACGGTTAACGGGGCTTTTTCGCCCCTTCAGGACAGACACCCCATGAAGAAGTTGAACCTTGCAGTTATCTACGGAGGCACCTCCCCCGAGCGAGACGTCTCCCTTGTCAGCGGAAAAGAGGCCCTGGCCGCATTGGACCAGAACCGCTACACCCTGTTCGAATACGATCCCAAGGACGGGCTGGACGCCCTCGTACGCGACGCTGAAAAGCTCGATGCCGCCCTCATCCTCCTCCACGGCTCCCCCGGGGAAGACGGCACGATCCAGGGCCTCCTCGACCTGCTGAAGATCCCCTACCAGGGCTCCGGGGTCCTGGGAAGCGCCATCGCCATGAACAAGGAGCTCTCCAAAAAGCTCTACACCGACGCCGGGCTCCCCACGCCGGAGGCCGTCCAGGTCCGCAAGGGAGAGCCCTTTGACCCGGCGGCCACCGTGGCAAGGCTCGGACTCCCCCTCTTTGTCAAGCCCGCCTGCGGAGGCTCCAGCCTGGGCATGTTCCGTGTGTCCGAAGAGCAGGAGCTGGCCGGAGCCGTCACCCAGAGCCTGGCCTACGACGAGACCGTGGTCATCGAGGCATTCATTGACGGACCCGAGGTCACCTGCGGCGTCATCGGCAACGAGGAGCCCAAAGCACTGCCCGTCATCGAGATCATCCCCGAAGGGGACAGCCCCTACTTCGACTACGAGGCAAAGTACACCCCCGGAGCCACCACGGAGATCTGCCCTGCCCGGATCAGCGATGCCCTCACTGCCCGGGTCATGGAGCTTGCCGAACGGGCACACCGGGCCCTTCACCTCAAGGGCTACAGCCGCACCGACATGATGATCAAAGGAGACGAAATCTTTCTCCTGGAGACCAACACCATCCCGGGGATGACCCGCACCAGCCTGCTGCCCCGTGCGGCAAAGGTTGCCGGTTTCTCCTTTTCAGCCCTTCTGGACCGGCTCATCGAGCTGGCCCTGGAGTCTAATAAAGAACGACCGTAACAATAACGCCGGACTATACGTAACGCATTGTCGTTTATTTGAACCTGAGACATGAGAGGATATGGACATGAAGGTACTGGTTGTAGGCAGCGGAGGCCGAGAGCACTCCCTGGTCTGGAAGATCACCCAGAGCGCAAAGGTAGACGAGGTGTTCTGTGCACCGGGCAATGCGGGCATCGCCGACCTGGCGACCTGCGTTGACATCGCAGCAGACGACATTTCCGGGCTCCTGTCCTTTGCCCAGGATAACGAAATCGACTTCACCGTGGTCGGCCCCGAAGCCCCCCTTGCCGAAGGCATCGTGGACATCTTTGAGAAAAAAGGCCTGAAGGTGTTCGGCGCCTCCAAAAAAGCGGCCCAGCTCGAAGCAAGCAAGGCCTTCTCCAAGAAGATCATGAACCGCTACGGGGTCCCCACAGCCACCGGGCGCAGCTTCACCTCCTACGAACCCGCCGCCAAATACATGGCCGAGTTCAATGGCAACGTGGTGGTCAAGGCCGACGGCCTGGCCGCAGGCAAAGGCGTCATCGTCTGCTCCACACCCAAAGAGGCCGAGGCTGCCCTCAAAGAGATCATGAAAGACAAGGCCTTCGGCGATGCCGGTGCCCGCGTGGTCATCGAAGAGCGCCTGGAAGGGGAAGAGGTCTCGTTCCTCGCCTTCACCGACGGAAAAACCGTCCTGCCCCTGCCCACCTCCCAGGACCACAAGCGCGCCTTTGACGGCGATCAGGGCCTCAACACAGGCGGCATGGGTGCTTACTCTCCGGCCCCTATCATCGACAAATTCATGCACGACAAGATCATGAAAGAGGTCATGATCCCCACCGTTGAAGGCATGGCCAAGGAGGGGATTCCCTTTAAAGGCGTGCTCTACGCAGGCCTCATGATCGACCGGGATCGCATCAAGGTGCTGGAGTTCAACGCCCGGTTCGGCGACCCCGAATGCCAGCCCCTGATGATGCGAGTACAAAACGACATCATCGACCTCATGGAAGCCACCACCGACGGCACCCTGGACCAGCACACCATCGACATCGACGAACGCGCCGCGGTCTGCGTGGTCATGGCCTCCGGAGGCTACCCCGGATCCTACCGCAAGGGCAACGTCATCAAGGGCCTCGAAGACGCCGCGTCTGCCAGAGACCTGGAGGTGTTCCACGCAGGCACCGCCCTTCGCGGCAACAAGGTGGTCTCCGCCGGCGGCCGCGTCCTGGGTGTCACCGCCCTGGGAAGCGACATCAAGCGCGCCATCAACAAGGCCTACAAAGCCGTGGATAAAATCTCCTGGACCAAGGCCTTCCACCGCACCGACATCGGCGGACGCGCCCTGGCCCACCTCTCCGCCACTGCCAGGGTTGGCATCATCATGGGCAGCGACTCCGACTACGAGACCATGAAAGGCGCCACCGAGATCCTCCGGAAATTCGGCGTGCCCTACGAATTCATGGTGGCCTCGGCCCACCGCACCCCCTTTGTGGCCGCAGAATTCGCCATCAAGGCCCGTGAAAACGGTCTGGAGGTGATCATCGCTGCCGCCGGCCACGCGGCCCACCTGGCAGGCGTTATGGCCGCCCACACCACCCTTCCCGTCATTGGGGTGCCCGTGGACTCCTCGGCCCTGAACGGCATGGACGCCCTGCTCTCCACCGTACAGATGCCCCCCGGAGTCCCCGTGGCCACCGTGGCCATCGGCAAGCCCGGCGCCAAAAACGCCGGTATCCTCGCCGTGCAGATCCTCTCCATCGGCGACCCGGTCATGGCGGATCTCATGGCCGAATTCAAAAAAGACCTGGCCGCCGAAGTGGAAGCCAAGTCCGAAAGACTGAAGCAGAAGCTCAAATTCGGATAAACCGACAAAAAAAGCCCCCGGCAACTCTGCCGGGGACCAAACGTCTGATACACCGATGTCACAAGCCATTGCGGCACCACCTATGGTGCCGCAATGGCCTGCGCATGAGACCTCGACTGTTCAGTCACATGCGATAAGCCCCACAAGCAAAAACCCTGAGCGTTGCAAACACAGGGGCCTCGGGCCATGCGCGCCTCACCCTTTCATCAAACCATTTGGAACACCAATTCATGGGCACCCGACTTCCTGTTCACACAAATTCCCCAAGCCCCGAAACCCTGGGCAGAGTGGCTGACATTCTCACCACGGGCGGCTGCGTGGTCATCCCCACCTTCTGCCTCTACGGGCTGGCAGCCAGTGCCTTTGACGAAGCCGCCGTAAAAAGGGTCTTCGCCATCAAAGAGCGCCCCCTGACCAACCCCATCCTCCTGCTCATCAAGGACCGACAGGCTGTGGATGCCCTGGTCACCGAGATCCCTCCGGCAGCAGAAGCCCTCATGGCCCGCCTCTGGCCCGGCAAGCTGACCCTCGTCTTCAACGCCCACCCGTCCATACCCGATGTCATCACGGCAGGGACCGGAAAAGTGGGCTTACGGGTCCCTTCACACCCCGTGGCCCGCGCCGTGGCAGGAGCCGTCCCCTTCCCCATCACCGGCACCAGCGCCAATATCTCCTGCGAAGGCGGAGTCTCCGACCCGGACAAACTCGATCCGCGCATTGTCCGGGGCGCCGACCTCGTCCTGGATGCGGGCCCCCTGCACGGCGGCTCCGGCTCCACGGTGGTGGATGTTACCTGCTCTCCCGTCCGGATTCTTCGCGAAGGATCAACCCCGGCAGCCACCATTCACGCTATTCTGAACGACCTGCCCTCATTTTGATTGACAAGCCGCTTATTATTTCATAAATAGGCTCTCGTGTGCCGGAGTGGTGAAATTGGTAAACGCAGCGGATTCAAAATCCGCCGGGGGTGACCCCTTGACGGTTCGATTCCGTCCTCCGGTACCATCAAATTGATATCATTGAGAATAGTCTCAAAACTCCTGTTGAGGTACTAATCCGGGGTACGAATTGCCCGGACCTGCCACACAATAGGAGTTTTTTTGTGCCCACCGCCAGCTACCTCCTTCAGAAGCCATCCGGCTACTACTTCCGCTATCAGCTTCCGTCCGACATCAAGCCCATTGTCAACCAGTCTGAACTACGGTATTCCCTCCGTACTCGCTCTATTGGTCTGGCACGTTCCAAGGCCCGACTACTTGCGGGGACCCTTCAAAGCACCATCAGAAATATACGAGGCGGGCATATGGCAGAACTGACGGACACCCAGATCGCAGACATCATCAGGAATCACATCAAGCAGACTCTTGAGGCCGACGAACACCAGCGCATTATGATGGCCCCCGCCGATTATGACGAGGGGTATCACCGAGACCACACAAAAACCTTGGGGATGGTCCAAGAGATCACCAAAGGACATCTTGCCGTCAATGACCGGACATGGGTTGAAAAGTCGGTGGATGGTCTGTTGAATGACTCGGGAGTCACCATTGACAAATCAAGCATGGAGTACCGCAAGCTATGCCGGGAGTACCTCAAGGCCGATACCCACATATGGGAGGTCATCCAAAAGCGCCACCAGGGCGACTACAGCGACGATCCAACGACCATCCCCACCCCACCTCTCACAGTTCCCACCCCTCCTGAAGACACCGCCCCGGGCATGCTACTGTCCGAACTCGCTCTGCTCTACTATGAGGAGGGCAAACGGGAGGATAGCTGGACTGATAAGACTCTGGATGAGGTCAGCTCAGATATCGCACTGAACATCCGCATTATCGGTGACATCCCCATCAACACCTTTGATCACAGCGTGGCGAACCGCCTGAAAGATGCCCTGCTGAAGCTCCCCCCGAACATCAACAAAAAACCGAAGCTAAAAGCCCTGCCCATCAAAGAGATATTAGCGATGGAGCACCCCGAAGCCCGCAGCACTAGGACGGTTAACAAGGGAATTCAGCGCATGGGGATGGTCCTGAAGTATGGTGTCCGTCATGGATATGTTGAAAAGAACTATATGGAGGGCCTGAGCCTGAAACCAAAAGGGAGAAAGAAGGACAAGCGGGAGGTCTTCAACACTGCCGACCTTCAAGCGATCTTTGGGTCAGCCAAATACCGGAATGACACCTTCAGAAACGCCTTTAACTTCTGGATGCCACCCCTTGCCCTGTACACCGGTGCCCGTATCACAGAGCTTGCCCAACTTCACCTTGAGGACGTCAAGCAGGTTGATGGCATATGGTGCATTGACATTAATGACGACCCCGACGACAAGCGCCTCAAGACCCAAGCAGCAAAACGTCTGGTCCCCCTGCACCCGTTCCTGATTGACGATCTGGGGATAATTCAGCGGGTGGAGACCATGAAGGCACAGGGCCACCACCGATTGTTCCCGGACATCAACCGTTCCCGTGACGGTTACGGTCAGACGGTAAGCAAGTGGTTCGGATATTACCGGAAGACAATCGGCATAACTGGACGCGACAAGGTATTCCACAGCTTTAGACACACTGTCATCTCAAAGCTCGCCCACAACAGCGTCGATGAGCACATTATCAAGGCCATAGCGGGACACGCCGAGAATACTGTGACCTATAGCGTGTATGTTAAGGACTACCCCGTGAAACGCATGTATGAGGCCATTGTGGAGTCGCTCCGGTATGACGTGGACTTGGACCACCTGAAGGCCAGCAAGTACGCCGGGACCGTTCCCTCCAAGGGTTGATTTGTGGAGGATCTGACGACCGTCCCTGCCTTATGGCCTCCTCTGAATGGTCGTGGGAGTGGTCAGGAAGGGAGAACCGGTGGCGCTGTCATCAGGGGATATAGGGGTATGGGGACCCAATGAAGGGGATATGAGGGTGTATACCTGAGATCCTACGAGGGTTAGGGTCAGGATGAGGCTACCTAATGTATGACATTCTCCTACCATGGAGGGAACCTAATAGCCCCATATTATCAGGTAGGTAGGTGGCCCCAAAACGCCCCAATATCGACGATCGTAGTTACCGATAGGGCTCTAACTACGGCCACTCTGGGGGCGCTCTGGTGGGATATTAACGACTGTTCCGGTGTCTCTTGACGGCCCTTTCGAGAAATCGGCTAATGTCGTCCTCCAAGTCCTCCACGGAATGGCGGATGGTCCGGGGCAGGGAGCCACCTATGTCGACCTTCAGGGTTACCCCCGGTGATGTCTCCAGCTCCAAGCCTTTGATACGGATGGTCGTCATACTCATGCGGCCACCTCCGGCGAGTTCTTGGGCATGGGCAGGTTGTCAACCGTACGGAACACCAGCTCAAGGACAGCCCGGGACGTCCCCGGCAGAGACGCCAGGGGAACCCATGCTTCATGTCCATCTCGTTCGATCAGGATCATAGAGCCTACGATGTCAATGGTGGTGGAACCGGTGGAAAGAGTAGTGCTGGTGGTCATGGTGAATCTCCTGTGTTATACTAACGTGAAAACTAACGCCCAATTTGTCACACACAGCTCCACAATCTGTCAAGGATTTTGTTAGAACTAACGTTAGCATGAGGATGTAATGACCACACTTGAAGACCGCCGAGAGGCAGACCGTAAGAGGCAGGAAAAATGGCGTCAAAAGCAATCACAAAGCGGGAAACGGGCCATTAGCGCAACGATTAGCACCGAAGCATGGGAGATCCTCCAGGCCATCAAAGAGCGTACAGGAACTACCAACAGCGAGGCCATCGAGCGGGTATTGCTGCATTACCATCAGGAGCACGGGGAGAGTCACTGACCAATGATGGGCCTCCCGGATTTGTCACGAGCGGGTACCAGGGCGGCACTGATCCAGATGTGCTTACCTTTGAGGTGCTCCTCAGTGCGCTTACGTTCGGCTTTCTGACGGGCATGGTACTGGTCGATGGTTTCTTGGTGTCGGCGTGCAAGGTTTGACATAGGTGGTCTCCTGTATGTTATAGGTCCTCAATTTACGGAGGATTCAGTTATGGAAAGTGGGTGGTTCCTGGTTGGGAATATTGTGGGTTTGGTAACTGGGGTTGTGGGCTTAGGGTTGTGGCGCGGGATGAAGTGGGCTGGTCCGTTCGCACTGTTCTGGATTTGCGCTTACCCGATTGTTGTGCCCTGGTTGTGCAGTGCCTGACCAAAAGTCTTAGCTAAAGGACCTACAATTTTGATGAGGTCTCGATCGTTGGTGGCCTCGAAGGTCTGGCACATTCGCTTGTCGATCTGCTCGGACGCGATGGCTTCGATAGCGTTGATGACAGCCAGTTCCGCAAGGGTCAGCCCGTCACGGGTCTCCTTAACGTTCCGGGTCTTACGAAGCTCCGCTGTGTCCATGCCGGTGACAAACTGGTTGATCATGTTACTTGCTGTCTTCATGCCGTTGCGGGTGGCACCCATGGTCCGTGCGGTGGAGTCAAACTGACGACGACACAGACGGCCCTTCATACGGGCTTCGATCTTTTCAGGGGACCACCCCCTGCTCCGGTACTTGGCTTCCAGCTTGTCGTAGTAGTGGTCAACAGCCTTTTCGGGATCAGCTTCGAACTCAAACCGTTCCTTGATCCATTCGTTGCACTGGATGTGGAACTCAGGGCTGAGGTACTTGGCGTAGGCCAGGGCGATCTGCCAGTGGGCGTAGGTTCCTTGGGCTTTACCCCGACCTTTGATGGACGTTATGATGTGTTCCTCACACACATCAAGTTTATTACATAAGGATTTCAGGAAGTTCTTGGTGTCTTTATGTCTAAGCCACTGGGCCGGGGCTTGACTCATCCTCCCATCCACAGCCTTGTGCATCTGCGTCAGGTTGATCAGGTTGTCATCAGTGAATACGATCTGGGTGTCGTTATAGGTGCCAAGAATGTCGTTCATATTGTTCTCCTTCGGGACCGGAGGTACAGGAGGCAGGTAGCAACAGAGTTGCAGTGACCCCCGGTCCTTCCGGTTCTATCGTTCCTGGAGCCACTCCTCAGGTATGAACTTGTCGGCCCACTTGAAGCCGTTCCGTTCTGCCCATTGAGCGCAGGATTGTTTTGCATTGGGGTTAATCTTGAGAGCTGGGTTCAATCCGGACGTCAGCCGTGGGGTGTGACTTATGAGGGAGTCACAGTATATCCCCTGTCGACACGTAACGACACGGCACCACCACGGGTCACCTCATTCACCAGGGCGTCACAGCGTTCATTCAAGGGATGACCGGCATGTCCCTTGACCCACTGGAAGGACACCCGACGATCCTCCGTCAGCTCCAATAGACGTTCCCAGAGGTCCCGGTTCAATGCTGGCTTGCCGTCGTTTTTCTTCCATCCCTTTTGTTTCCATCCGATGGCCCACCCCCGATTCACCGCATTGACCACGTACTTTGAGTCGGTAACGATGACAATCGGCCGATCCACGGCACCCACCTGTTCAAGACCCCGGATACAACCCAAGAGTTCCATGCGGTTGTTGGTGGTATGCTGGTATCCGTCCTTCAGTTCTGTACGGTCGTCACCGTCCACAATGACCACCCCATAGGCCCCGACACCTGGGTTCCCGATGGCCCCACCGTCGGAGTGGATCAAGACGGCATTATCGGGAACCATCATTGTGGGCTGCTGACGTTTCCCACTGGGGCTGCTGGTACGTTGGGTGGGACTTTGGGTAGGGTTCTTGATCCATGCCTCGGCCTCCACCCGGGTCTTGAACTTCCTGTGATGGTTGCCGATGAAGCCTTTGACCTGTTCCTCAGCTTCGGGCCATGTGGTGTAGACTCCGGGGACCCTTCCTTTTGCCACTGCATAGTACTGTTGTTTCACCATTATGTTCCTTTCAAGGACCGTCCACTGAAGGCGGCCCCTTGTGTTTTGATTGATGGTTATGAGACCTCCTGACTCCTGAATGAATCTCCTTCTGTTGGGACATTCTATGGATACTATCAGGGTAGAGGAGGTCTCTATGATTGTGCCGTAGGCATCCGTAGCAGCACAGTAAGCGAAGCTTTCACGCTGTAAGGACACCCAGCTTAGGGACACCATAAGGACCCGTTCCGTCAGGATGTATGTAAGGATCTTGATAGAGGGTCCCTGCGCCTTCGTCCCCCGCAAGCGGGAGTCTCATGCTTGGAGCCTACACCTTCGGCTACGGCGGTATGAGCTGAGGGAATGGACATTATGTACCCCCATAGCCCCCTTAGGATGTCTTTACGTTGTACCCCTTTTCTATTAAGGGACGGCCGTACAACACCCTGCTTTTACACTCTATATCAACTCAAAGTACACCACTCAGGTGTACCACCCCACAGAACCCTACCGCTCCGTCACACCCATGAAGGCTGTCAGAAGGCCCCGCATCCGTCGTGACGGCAAGTACAGGTCCACCGGCATGTCTTCCCGTAGCGCCGACCGCATGATCCACTGGATCAATTCCGAGAGGGCGTAACGGTCTTCATCCACCGTACCCGCACCACGGGCCTTCAAGTATCGTTGAACCGGAGTATTGACGTACCGATTGATGCAATACGCCAGGATCGTGCGGTCCCGATACTGATTGGTTGCCCGGACGTTGCAGACCTCAAAGGCACCCGCATAGCCCTTACCCTTGAGACTGTCCGTCTGATCTTTAAAGGTTGTCCAAAGGATTGTGTCGGCGGTTGCCTTGTGCTTCTTACGAAAGTAATTCGAGAGGTTGCGCCGGAGTTGCGCCTTGAGTGGGCCGTTGCGCTTGTTGTGGTACCAGCTCAGGGAGAGGGACGTCCTGCCATGCCCCACGGCGTTCAACTTGGTGCCGTTGTCCACGTGGATGGTCAGGAGGTCCCCCAGACGTCGCCGAAAGTCCTCGTCGTAGCCGTCGTAGAGGTCCACAAGCTCATACTTGGTGGGATCACTGTGGGGAGCGTCGGGGGTCCTACACCGGACCGTCCGATATTGATACCCGACGTCGTGCAAGTCGAAGTATGCCTTTTGGATCTGTCCGTCAAACATGTAAGTCAGGATGTGGGTACTCTTGAAAGCTCCGAAGATCTCACGGGGGAGTTCCCAGACAAGTATTTTGCCGTCGATGTAGACCAGCCTGTTGTCCCTTGCCAAGCCGACTATCTCAGCGTATTTGCCGTCATAATCAAGGGGGACGTCCTGCTTGACTGATACCCGGTGTGTTTCGGGATCCGCATCAAGATGAAGCCTGAATAGGTCAGAGAGATCGCCCTTGGTGATGGGAACTTGGTGGACCACATCCATAACCTCGTCAAGGATTAGGTGGTAGTCGGACTTGGTAAGCAGGTCCAACGTCTCGGCGTCCATGAGGCTGAACAGCGCGTGGGTTGATGCAATGTTGTGACCGTCCATGATGAGAGCCTTCAGGGAATCGCTCTTGTTGAATCTGCCGGGCTTCGCTGTGGGCTCCTTGAAGGATAGGGAGGGACATGCCTTGGTAATACGCTTCACTTCCTCAAGGTAGGGCGTGATGAAAAGGTAATTGTGTTCAGGGGTCTGATTCATTCGGTTGATACACCACGTAGTCTTACCGGCTCCGCACGGTGCATCGACAATATTGATTATGGGAAATGCTCCTTAATGGGTTTGGGATGGCTTCATGTTCAACCACTGCCACTCCTTTAACTGTTCAATTTGTTGGTCCAGCTTGTCGTAGGCAGTAAGGCCACATTGGCCCATCATTGTGATCTGCTTATAGATTTCCTCCAGTTGTTCTGTCTTGAAGTGGGCCAGCTCCTTTCCGTGGAGACCAAACTCCCCGTCCTTCGCATTGTGAATACGGTACGCCAGCCCCCTGAGTGTGACGATGGTGTCATAGATGCCGTCCAGCTTGACCCACCGCTGATCATTCATGACCAAGTTGTAGTTCTCAAAGTCCATAGCCTTCAGGAGACCGTCTGCTGTGGTCCAAGAACGGACAGCCTTCTTGTGCCTCTTCATGAACGCATCCATGCTACGGCTGCTTGACTTCGGGCTTCGGATCATGAAGGCCCTTACTACCGGGAGATCCTCCATACGCCACTCAGGGGGTACCTCCTCTTTCGGTCGCAGAAAGTGGTCAAGACCCATAGTGGCATATCGTCCCATCCCTGCCGTCCAGCTCTGCACCAAGTTGTCGATCATGATGGGGCTGACGGTTCCCTCCCCGTGATCGTATCCGAGCGCCTCCGCTCCCCGCGCAATCACGCTACTGATCTTACGTGCCGTTGCCGATGTGTAGGTAGTCCTTTGAAACTCAGGGAGAACGTCCTCCATGTAGTGCGGAACAAGGTTGTTGCCTGTGAAGAAGCTGTGGTTGGTCAGTGATTCAATATAGGGTTCAGCAATGGTCGGGCTAATGCTCAAACCGAACTTCTCCATAATGCTGTTACGGAAGCCGTCCCACGCATGAGGATCTTCGCGGCGCATCGCATCAAGTCCGCGCTCAAAGCTTGACCCGAAGATGATACCGACCTCATGGGGCTTTGGTATTCGCACCAAGTAATCCCCAATTGGCAAGACCCAATATAGGTCACGCTCCCACTGGGGCACCTCTTTGACACGCTCATCGTCACCAAACAAGGTGTTAATCACAATGCTCGGCAAGGTGACCACACCAAACACCCGCAGGGCTGTACCTTGGGGGTCCCGTTTGAAGGCGTGGTGTAACTTTGCCATGCTCTGGATTCCAGCATTGTGGAAGGCCACGAGGTCGTTGATGTACCGTCCCCATGATCCGGCCTTCCCAAAGTCCAAACTGATGTCCCGCGATTGGTACGCCCTTTCGGTAAGGCTCGCACCCTTCCGTCCAGCCTGAATGAATTCACCCACTCGCGTGGCTGACTCAGCGGTCCCACCAATCTTCTGGTAGATCGTCCAGAGCTTCTTCATGTCCACAGTGTTGTGGAGAGTCCGTTCACTGAGGGACCTATAGACGTCCCCCTGAAGGTGGCCCAAGTGTTCGGAACTGAGGTTCCCCATAGCGCCGCCGGAACGGAGCCACTCCTTGTAAGTATTGGTGGTCTTCATGGCGTGGTAAGCACCCTCAGCAAAGCTCCGAATGTGCCGGTTACCGTTTTCACTGAAAGCAAATGCACTGCTGATGTCACGGACCACGTTTGCTGCCATAAAGTCAGGACTTGATGTCGCACCACCTCGAAGGAGTGTTGCCGGAGCCTTCAGAATCTTATGCAGGAACCGACCGCCCGGACTCTTGGGACTCCACTCCCGTCCGGTCAAGTTGTTCATTGCACGGGCGATACCTTCGGGGACCTCATAGGCGTAACGCTTACCGTCGCGGTATCCATAGATGACTGAGGATTCCTTACCGTGGGTGGCCTCCATGAGATCCACGGCGGTCACCTCAGAGCGTTTGATGCCCATCCGGTTGGCGACTTCAGACACCGCATCGTGGTCCTTTCCCAACTTGAGACGCTTGATGGTCGCCCCCTTAATGTCGGTGTCAGCCAGCATGTTCACCACCCGGTTATGCTCGATTGCACGGAAGGTACTCTGGAGGTCAACAGCCCACTGCTGAAGAACGTTGGTGAGTGGACGTCCAGAACCCTCGATGGTCTTGAGGGGTTTACCTTCAGCATCGAACTTAGGTCCCAGCTTCACCATGTCATCCATAAGACGCTTGAAGGGTACGTACTCCTGGTTGGCGTTCTTGATGCGGTTCCACTCGCTTTTACTCAGGAACCCCGCCTCATGCTGCATCTTGAGGACGCTACTGTTCAGGGCCCGGAAGTCGGCGGCGTCATGCTTGTACAAAGCGTCACCACGCTTGATGACCTCCTTTAGGTCGTATTGTCGGAAGCCCGTGACCTCGTTGGCGTTCTTGGCGTCGAGTTTCCCCTGCATCTCGGATTGAAGCTTACCCATCCGCTTACTGAGCTTGGAGTATTCGGCCTTGTTGCCGACGTTCTCGGCCATTCTGCGGCGTAGGTCTCGCACCTCTTGACGGAGCTTCCTGCGGGACTTGTGGGCACGCTTCTCCAGTTCGACCGCACGACGGCTTACCAAGTACTCGGCGAAGCCTTGGAGGCTCTTACCAGCTTCAGGGTTGTGGGCGTTTCTTAAGATCTGGAGCATACCCTTGGTACCATCGGTGTCACCGGTCTTCAGGTCCCACCCCCCGTGCTCCATAATGTGTTCCACTTTGCCCATCCATCCACGGGCAACACGGGCTTGCTTGTAGGGGTTGCGTTTGGCATCGAGTTCGGCGGCAGCTCCCTTCCCCTCCACCTCATCGACGAACCGCCGTATGGGTCCCAGGTCATCCACAAACTTGTCCTCGGCCCACTGCTTGACCCCTTTGACGTCCTCCTTCAGGTCACGGGTAGGTCGCTCCCCGGTGTCGATCTTTTCGCGGGGACCTCCCATCAAAGCATCGGGGACCCCCTCATGGGCACTGACAAGCTGGGCACGGAGGGTCTCATCTTCACGGGCCATCTTCATGACTGCATTGGGGTGGAGGCCGGTCTCCTCATAGATGTGCATCAGCTTGGCTTCCATGTGGCTCTTCTGTCGGAGCCGGGCGTCGGCCATCTGGTTACGGAGGGGAGCACCAGCGGCATGTGTGGCGTGACCCGCAGCAAGACTGATTGCGCTCATCCTAAAGTCTTCCATGGTGGGCAGACCCCCGTTCATCACGATACTGTGGGCTGTGGTCCCAGCGACAAGCTCCGTGGGGATCTGAGCCAGCCGACCAGCCGTTGCCCCCCATACGCCTTTTACCGCTGTACCCATCTTCTCCCCGGCTTTACCTCCGGCCATGCTCACTGCTCCAGCCTTGGTGCCTTCCCACAGGGATCTCTGAAGGCGTTCCCCCAGTTCCATCTGGCTGACCTCAGGCTCCAGGGTGTACTCGTCTATAAGCCACTGACGGAGAGTCGCAGGGGCAGCACCCGCACCACCAAGAGCCGCCAGGGGGTTCATCGTGAATATACCAGGGGCAGCACCAGCAACGGACACAGGGGCGTCCAGGGACCCCGCTACGATCTCCTTAATAAACTGCTGACGGAGGGTGAGCTTCTCATTGGTGGGCACCGGGGCCTTCTTCTGTGCGTACATCCCAACGATACTCTCATCGTAGCCCATCTCAGCGGCCCTCTCCCAGTCGCGCATTTCGGCCTGGACCACCCTGGCTAATGCCGTGTCCTCCCACATCGCTCCCATCTGTTCCTGGTCTTCACGTCGGGCCTGGGCCTTCAGTGAGCGGGTCTTGTAGGATTTCTTGTTGGTGGTGAACCTGGAGCGGGGACCCTTCAAACTGACGAATGCCCGTTCCTTGGCTTCCGGGGTGATCATCTCTACGCCAGCCTCATCAGCCACCGCCAGGATAGGGTCATTAGTTTCATGCGTAATGGTCGTACCTGCAAGAGCTGCGTCGGCTACAGCCAGGATAGGGTCATAGGGTTCGGGTTGTGTTGGAAGTGCTTCAGTTACATTATCCATGTGTCATCCTTGTTTTTGGTAAACGTTAGGGCGTTCATTCTCCTGCTATGTAGGGATAGGGGGTCACTACGGAATTTAGCGACCGGAGGTGAGACGTCCATACTGCTACAATGGAGTGTTCCAGAGTGGCTACGGAGTTTAGCGACCGCTGGTGGGGATGGGCATGGGCGAGGGGAGGATGACTGGTTGTCCTTATATTCGTTCCAGTTCGTCGGCAAGATCGATAGGAACCAGGTGGGTGTATATCATCGTGGTACTAATGTCTTCGTGCCCAAGGAGGGCTTGAACCTTTGCCACTGGGACCCCATCCTCAAGGAGTCGGGTGGCGACCGTGTGTCGGATTGCATGGACCACAAAATGCTTATCCGTGATCCCCAAATGGCGGCGACCCTTTTTCCACACCTTGCCCACATAGTCGTTGGAAAGCGGGAAGGCGCGACTATCAGGGGCCGGAGAAAGGTCTCTCAGAAGAGTATGGACGGTGGGGGTCATTGGTAGTGTCCGAATGGATTTACCCTTGGCAATATCCGCACTGATCATGATCGTACGTCGGGTCAGGTTGATGTGGCGACCATACGTGATCGCACAGGCTTCACCCAGGCGCATTCCGGTTTTCCTAAGGACCATCAGGAGATCCCCGACAAGTCGCCGTTTCTGTGTGGCCTCTTCGTTGACCAGTGGGGCTCCAGTCATCTTGTCGGTGAGGACGACGGTCTCCCCGCCCCGTTGGCCGTACTTGAGGACCGGGATTTGCGTAAAGTCGATCATGGCCGCCAGCTCTTCGTCAGTGACAAGTCTATCCCGCCGGTATTGTTTCTCACTGACCATCTCCCAGTCTGGTAGCTTGGTGAGGTTGCCCTGTTTGTGTTGGTCCAAGATGATCGTGCGGAGGGCCGTTACGTAGCGGTTGACGGTTGCATCCGCTCTGTGATGCTTCTTTGTGGCTGTCCCGATGTTCTGACTAAGGAGGATGTTACGGAGTCGACGGACGGTGGTTGTGGTGATGGTGTTGCAGGGAGGGTCCCCCAGTGCATCAATGATGACTCTCAGCTTTATCAAGGAGTCCTCACCGTGGGCCAAGCCCTTCCACTTCAGGTCGTAGTATTCTTGGGTGGCCTCCGACAGACGGATGGGATGGACGGTTGAGACTGTCGTGGGAGGGGAGTCAATCTCAATGTCAATTTCCTGTCGGACCCTATCCATGACTACTTTGGCACGCTCAAGGTCCCGTTCCCCAGTGGTACGAGAGATGCGCTTACCTCGGTGTCGGAACTGCATTTTGATGGCCCCTGTAGGCTCCCCCTTGTCGTTGTGCCACTGGACTAAACTGTCGGATAGTCGTCTATATTGTCCCATGCATACCTCTGCAGATCAGCAGAATAAGCCTGCTGTATCAGTAGTTTATATACAATGGCACCCCAAGCAATGCAAGGGGGTGGGATGATCAGGGAGATCTTAGGAGTGCCCACAGTGTCTGCCCCTTCCCGGTGCTCTCCTTCCGAAACAAACAGATACTCTGACCCACGGTCGCTGACCATCTCGACCACTCCGGCACTGCCCCCATCCGTTCTGCTTAGTGACTGTCAAAAAGGTATACCTTCCTAACACCCTTCAAACCCGTGTCATAAAGGTCTGTATTTGAGTTGTTGACAGCCATTCCAAGAAGGTCTAAGACAATGATTACACATTTTCTAACAGCCACCGGAAGGAGCATCGCACATGAGAGTCTACGCCTACACCAGAGTTTCAACCCTCGACCAATCCACCGACATGCAGCATGCAGCCATCAAGGCAAAGTATCCCGACGCCATCTTTTGGGAAGAGAAGACCAGTGGCACCACAAGGAAAGGCCGTGTGCAGCTTGAGGGCGCTTTGAAGTCGATACAGGAGGGTGACAAGCTGGTGGTCTGGAAACTCGACCGCTTGGCTCGTGACCTGAATGACCTAACCAACATCGTCAAGGAGTTGGAAACCAAGGGCGCTGCACTGGAGATCCTCGACCAAGCCATCGACACCTCAACAGCAGCCGGTAAAGCCTTCCTTCAGATGCTTGGGGTCTTTGCTGAGTTTGAAACGAACCTACGGAAGGAGCGGCAGCTTGAAGGCATCAAGAACGCCAAGGAAGCCGGGAAGCATCTTGGACGCAAGCCAAGCCTCACGGATGAACAGAAGCAGGCCATCAAGGGTGAGAGAGAAGCACTCAACCCCACGCAGCTTGCCAAGAAGTACGGAGTCTCACGGGCCACCATTTATAATGTTCTGAACGGGTGAGGGCAACACGCCAACACCACAGGTAGTCCCGTGAGTCTGTGGTGTTGGGCCTGCTCCGGTCACAGAGGGAGACGTCCCAGGGGCGACGATGATCCTTTATTAAGGAGAGATCGGAGGGTGGGGGCCACCCCTTGGCCGGGATACGGGGGGAGAAGACTTGTCGGCTCTCATAATGATGCCCCTTTAGAGTTTTGTGGTGAAAAAATCAGGTGTTACAGGTTGACTTTCACATTGAATCCATGTGTGTATTGACTTGTCCACGAGTTGTTCAACGAACGGATACTCATCATAATAACCGCCACTTAAAGGCATTTGACACATGAGAAAGAGCATACCGACTGAATATAGAGAGATTGTCTTTGACTCAAAGTCAGAAGCTGTCTTTGCAAGAACGTTGGACCTATCAGGAGCTGAGTGGAAATACCATCCCCCAGAACACGGCAATCATAGGTGGGACTTTTTGGTGGCATCATCGACCCGCCCAGACAAACCGACTCTTATTGAGTACAAACCAGCCATGCCGACAAACACATATGTCGATAATTTGGTCATGAAGATGTCTGTTGATCCAAGGGAGTCAATCGTTGTGTGGGGTAACCCTTGGGAGGGAATTGATAAAAGCATAGATGGCCCCCAGGAGTGTTGCTATCGGGTTTACCCTATCTATTGTTCACATGGTAAATACGGATGGGGGGACTTTATTCGTCTTGGTGATAACGGTGGAGACTGGCCTACCTCAACTCGTCATCAAACATGGGCAGTATTGGGTATCACTGAAGAGATGGTTCAGGAAGCTATGCGATACAGATTCGATTTGGCTTAAAAAGATTGCTCAACACAGGCCTTGACGGAGGGTCCGTAACCGGGGTACTAACTGGTTCATCAGCGGGAGCTCAACCGCCGGACCCCTTGGGAACCGGGCATCTTGACTCGATTCCGTCCTCCGGTACCATTCAATAAGAAAATACTTCGAAAGCCTTATGCGAAAGCGTAAGGCTTTTTTTGTTTGTTGGGATTTCAACATGAGCCTTCCATTGTGCTAAAATTGTGCCCTAACAGTAAAAAACATGCCTCCGGCGGCAAGGTGTGCCACCTTGAAAGCAAGTAGCGAATGTGCTTCCCCCTCGTTCCTCGGGGAAAATCACATTCGCCTTTGATTTTGATTGACTTGAAGAGTTACACATCGTCAACCATGGCTTGCAGCAGCAACCTTGCAACCAAACCCAATCAAAACACATCCAACCACTTTCTCGATCACGCTCTTGGAGTTTTGGAACCGTTGCAACAAGATAGGGTGGCTTAAAAAGACCGCCACGCCGGTGAACCACGCCACATGAGACAAAGAGATGATCAGCCCGTAAACAAGTTGCATCCATATCGGGGTATCAGGATTAACGACCTGTGTAAAAATACTCAGGAAAAAAATGGTGGTCTTGGGGTTCAGGGCATTTGTAACAAAACCGATTTTAAAGGCGGCCCCGTTAGACAATGCATTTCCGGCAGATGGCTCATCTATGTCTATCAGTTCTTTTGATGTAAACGTCTTCCAACCCATGTAGATTAAATAGGCTGCGCCAACGTACTTGAGGATGGAAAACAACACAATGGATCGTGAAATGATGAGGGCCAATCCGGCAATGGAATACGTCACATGAATCCAAATAGCACTCCCGACCCCAAGAGCCGAGAAAATACCCGCGGAACGACTGTGAAACATACTGTTTCTTGTAACCATGACGAAATCTGCGCCAGGGCTTATGGCCATGAACATGGCAACAACACTGACAGAAATAAGTTCGGATAAATATGGCAACGTTTCAATACATGCCATGTTCATAGTGCCTCCTCCTGTATACGATCCTACCTGAAATAAAGATGGGGTTACATGGCCCCATCTCGGGAATCCTGCCACAGACGGCTGAATGCTCTTCCGTACGTCCCTCAAGTTGGGATTATAACCCAAATACTATGGGCATATTTACTAATTATTATTCCCACACATTAAAAAATCAGGTATTAATATCGTTATGGACAGAATTGACAGGAAAATTTTGCATGAGCTCAGGCGTAATGCAAAAGTCACTCATGCTGAGCTGGCGGACCGTGTGGGGCTCTCAATTTCAAGTTGCCAGAGACGCGTCAAGGGTTTGGAAGAAAGAGGAGTTATAACCGGCTACCAGGCAGTGATCAACCCGGAAGCCCTTTCTGAAGGCCTGGTGATCATTGTTGGATTGACGTTGGAAAGCCATACCCGTGAGGCACTCCATGAATTCCAAAAAGCCCTGGCTGAGGCTCCCGAAGTCAAGGAGATATACCACCTCGCTGGCCAGTTCGATTTCTTCGCAAAGGTGGCGGTAAAAGATATCAACGCCTATGAAGACTTCCACCTTGATACCCTGGCCACCATTCCGGGCCTGGAACGGATCCATTCGTTCATGGTGATGTCCACATTAAAAGGGCCATAGCAAAGGCTATCTATAACCAGTACCCCTGTACTTGGCAACCGCCCACCTCGTTTCCTCTCCCAAATCTGCAACGAATGATTTTTCAGCCCTCCACACACAACACGGGACGGGATCAAAAAACCTCTTCGCAGCGATTTTTCAGTACGCGATACCGGCCAGGGCACACCTCCATGCAGGAAAAGGGCCGTCCTGTTTAAGCGATAACGAACGGTCACAAAGAGGACATTCGCGCCCCAAGCCAGGATTAACAAAACCCCCGTAACAACCCATAAAAAGAATACTAATTTACAATTGACATCCTCCCACTTTCTTACTACACAAATACTACCAAACAGTCTCACCGTAGCAAACCTTCCAAGCAGTCTTTTAGAATCACACATCAAGTAAAAGCCAAACCTGTAGCGATACAGGCACGGAAAGCCACGGGTCTCACGGGGAGACAGCCGGGTTGCCTTGAGCCAACCAAGGAGCAGCAACGATGCGAAAATTGTTCAAAATGTTGTGCATGGCAGGTCTTATGGTTTTTCTCGGGATAAACGGGGCGTGGGCCTTTTCCATCGACTTTGAGGACGGGGTCGACGGAGCCAGGGTGGAAGGAATCGAAGGGATCAGTTTTTTAGATTTTTCGGGTAATGCACCGATGTATGGTGACAGTCGGAAAGGGTATAATACCACATCCGATGATCTTGGTTACGGGAGTGGTCCATTTCATCACAATGGCAATATGTGGTTGTGGGCTGGCAGCAGCGCAGATGCCCGGGGCGTTAAAGTTGATTTTGAAAACGACAATGGCACCTGGTTTCAAACCGGCTTCAGTTCCAGGTCCAGTTTCTACATTGATGCGTATTTGACAGACGGCACCATGGTTACCGCCGTGGCAGGTGAAAACAGTGGAGACCCCATGGGTTTTTTAAGGGTCGATGCCACTGCCGGGGCCTTTATCGACTATGTTGTCCTTCATGACAGCGGAAACATGTGGTTGGTTGACGACATGAGCGGCGATACGTCTCTGGGGGCCCCGGTTCCCGAACCGTCAACCGTTCTCCTCCTGGGCTTAGGCCTTTGCGGTATCGCTGGAGTCCGCAGAAAAAAGAGCTTGAGGCATTAATCACCATGCCGTTTTCGGTTTTCTGCCCGATGTCCTCACCCTCCGGGCGAGCCGAGTGCCCCCATTTTCTTCGTTGCCGGAGCGTTGAGGTAAACCGCTTCATCTGCAGCTCCGGCGCCTTGAAGTTCAATGCACTCGACCCGTGAACTACCCGGGCTAAGCAGGACAACACGATCCGCAGCATCTCAGGATGCTGCGGATTTTTTGTCTTGGAGCCTTTCCCCGGCAAGACAGGATGCGGCGACTTTCGTGTAGACGTCGGAGGCCGAGATCCCTTTCATGCAAAGGTTGTCCCGGCATTTTTTCATGATCTCCGTTTTGTAACAGGGGCTGCAGGGCAGATTGGATGAGATGATGTGCACCTTGTTTGCCGGGCCCTGGTACGGTCCGGTTACCCAGGCTGGCGTGGGGCCGATGAGGGCAAACACCTCGGTGCCTGTGGCGGAAGCCATATGGGCCGTTCCCGTATCCGTTGCAATGAGTCCCCGGGCCCCCTCAATCACCCCCACCAGGTCCGCGATGGATGTTTTTCCCACGAGGTCCACGACGCCGGATGGAAAGGGCCTGAGCCCATCGAAAAAACGCCCTTCATTACGGCTCCCCACAACGACAACCTGAATATCCCGGTTAAGCGCCTCGATCAACTCCGACCACCGCCTGTCGTCCCAGGCACGATGGTTGATTTTTTTTTGGTTGTGATGGGAATTGCTGGGGCTGATAACGATATATCTGTCCTCCAGCCCGTATGCGTTTGTCACGTCATCGACAGGGGTGCCCACAAGGGAAGGGAAGGATTGCCAGAGATGTTCCTCATCAACAGCTCGGGCATAAATGCGCTTCAAGGCATCCACCATATGCATCCCCTGGGGAAAATGGTCCTCACTGCCGTAAAAACCCACTTTCTGCCTTGCGCAGACCTTCTCAACCAACCCCTTGAACTGGCTTCCGCCCCCAAAATTGATCAGCACATCATAAGGTGACACCATAGAGGAACGGACGATGTTGCGCTTGCCCGGACTAAGCCAGACCGGCCATTTACAGTGGCTCAGGTTAAACACTCTGTTCACACGGTGATCCAGAGCAAACAAGCCCCCGGGCCCGGGCTTGCACACAAAATCAATGCGCGTGTCTTTGCCGAATTGACGTACGACGGCATCAATCACGCTTGTGGAACAAATCAAATCTCCCAGTGCACCGCACTGAATCACAAGAACTGTCTTGACTCTCATTCGATCCCCTTGTGTTTTTCATCATAACATGTCGAGGAGGGCTTGGAGTGGATGCCCCTGTGCTTTTCGTTACGTACAACGACGATCTAAAAGAATAATTGCAGACAGTAAGACTACACACCCACAGAAAAAGAGCAAGGACCAATTGAACCCAAACTTAAAAATTGCAACTGAAAAGTTCATGAAAAAACAAGCATGGAGGCCCCTTGCCCGGCCGGGGGGGAAAGCCATGTGCCGGGGCAACCTCACTGCATGGTCCCGGGGTGTCGTCTCCATGAACGGGCCAAGATTTGATCGCCCCGGCCTTTGTCCCGACACCCGGGTGTGGTATCATTGACCATCCTAATTACAATACACCGGCAGCGCGGTTTCTCGCTGTAGAGCCGACGCACCACGCCGATCACCATCCGAAACCCGTGCCAAGCCCTTTGCCCTTTCTCTGCTCACCTGTCTCTTCGTCTCCCGCGTCTCCGCCTTCAAAGGGAGGCACACCATCTTTCAAACAAAGCGAGGTTGCCCATGAGACTGCAGGACAAACTGCACGGCCTGAAACAAGAGTTTGAGGCAAACGCCCCCAAAGAAGCCCTTGAAATCATGCACCAGGCCACACGGGACCTGGTGGCCTCCGATCTGCTGGACCACATCCCGAGCGTCGGCAGACCGGCCCCTGCCTTTGAGCTCACAGACGCATCGGGAAATCCCGTAGACAGCCGGAAACTGCAGGCCAAGGGGCCCCTTGTGGTCACCTTTTACCGGGGGGCCTGGTGACCGTACTGCAACCTGGAGCTGGAAGCTCTGCAGGAAATCGTCCCGGCCATGGCCTCCCTGGGTGCCTCCCTTGTGGCCATCTCCCCCCAACAGGCTAAATTTTCCAAGCCCCTGGCAAAAAAGCTCGGAATCACCTTCCCTATCCTCTCCGATCCCCAGAACAGGGTTGCCTCAGAGTTCGGGCTGCTCTACCGGCTTCCCCCGCAGCTCAAGGCAATTTACATGGACTTCGGCATCGACCTTAGCCGGTTCAACGGCGACGACGCATGGGAGCTACCCGTCCCGGCCCGGTTTATCCTGGACACCCATGGGGTGGTCGTCAGCGCCGAAGCCAACCCGGACTACACCAAACGGCCCGACCCCAGGGAGATTATCTCGGCCATCTCACCGGATGAGTAGTCAAAGAGACTGAAAAAGCATGCCTCCGGCGGCCAGGCAATGATCCCCTTGGCCCCAGGATGCGACTCATCTCACCCCTCGTTCCTCGGGGTGAGATGAGTCGCGATGGAGACGGCTTTCATCATTCGGTGTCGTCATCCCCGACTGCTCGGATTGTCCGAGGCGACAGGAGCGGGGCAGCCACATCAAAAACGGGGGCCAACGCATTGGCCCCCACTGGAGAGAAAGAATGAATCGACGCGTAGAGACCCTGCTCAGGGGGGAGGCCGTCACCGAAGGGGCAGGGGTACACCTTCACCGGGTCTTCGGCTTCCATGAAGCGCCCATGTTTGACCCGTTCCTGCTGTTGGACGATTTCAGGTCGGACAACCCGGAAGACTACAAAAAGGGGTTCCCCTGGCACCCCCATCGGGGCATCGAAACCATCACCTATGTGCTCAAAGGGGACGTGGAGCATGGCGACAGCCTGGGGAACAGCGGCACCATATCCGACGGGGACGTGCAATGGATGACGGCCGGGTCCGGCATCATCCACCAGGAGATGCCCCAGGGGGACCCCAGCGGGGCCATTCACGGGTTCCAACTCTGGACCAACCTGCCCGCCTCTTACAAAATGATGCGGCCAAGGTACCAGGAATACACGGCGGCAAGGATCCCGGAAACCCAAACAGCCGAGGGCTGCCACGTCAAGGTCATCGCAGGGACCGTGGCCGGCACCTCAGGCCCGGTCACCGATGTGGTCACGGCCCCGGTCTACATCGACTGCACCGTTCCCGGAGGCGCCTGCTTCCGCCACACATCGCCGCCTGACCACACGGCCCTTGTCTACGGCATCGAAGGCGCGGGGCGCATCGAAGACACCGAGGTGCCGACCCGCCACCTCGCGCACCTGACCTCCGGCACCGACATTGTGGTGAGCGCCCCGGAGGGGCCGTTTCGATTTCTTCTCTTCACGGGAAAGCCCATCGGCGAACCCGTGGCCTGGAAAGGCCCCATCGTCATGAACACCAAGGCGGAGCTGGACCTGGCTTTTCTGGAGTACCAAAGCGGAACCTTTGTAAAAATATAACGGCACAGCGTTTGCCTTACAGCGATTGTACCAACCTGCTCTCTACGGGCCGATTCCCGGGCCAGGAAAGGGTAAAGCGGGCACCACCCATGGGGGAATCGTCCACCGTGACGGTGCCTTTGTGGGCCACAACGATGCGCTTGACGATGGAGAGCCCGAGTCCGTAGCCCCCGGACTTTCTGTTGCGGCTGTTGTCCAGGCGGGCAAAGGGCTCGAAGATGCGGACGCGGTTGACCTCAGGAATCCCGGGGCCGTCGTCGTCCACCAGGATACGCACCATTCGGTCATTGTTCACCACCGAGACACGCACCCGGGAAGCGGCGTGCCCCATGGCATTACGAATGAGGTTTCTCACGGCCCAGGCCATGTACTGGGGGTCGAACCAGAATTCAAGGGGCTCCTCCGGGGCCGTCAGCTCAAGCCGGACGCCATCGGTTGCTTCCTCACAGGCCACGAGGTACCGAAGCCAGGCGATCATGTCGTGGGCTTCCGGCTCCACCTGGCCGGTATCCCGGTCGAACCGGGCGTAGGAGAGCATCTCCTCCACCAGGGTCTCGATCTCCCCCACATCCCGCTCAATTCCCTGAAAATAGCGTTCCTGCTCCCCTTGTGTTTTTCCGGTCTTAACCATCTCCATGCCGAACCGAATCCGGGACAGGGGGGTTCGCAACTCATGGGAGACCGCGTTGGTCAGCTCCTTGTGGGACGCGATCAGTTTTTCGATGCGCTCAGCCATGCCGTTAAAGGTGAGCTTCAAATCCGCAAGGCTTGAAAACCGGGAAGCCCTGGCCCGTGAGGTAAAATCTCCCCGTCCGAAGGCCCGGGCAGCCTCCTCCATCCGGGACAGGTCCCGCCAGAGAAAAAGCGACCAGACAAAAACCGGAATGGCAAGCACCACAAAGACCATCACCACCATGAGAAACTGGATGATCTCAATGTTCTTCAGCTCCGGCAAAGGCCCTATGCACAGGCTGTAATCGCTGCCGGGAATTTTCTGGACCAGCACCTCCACCTGCGTGCTGGACGACACGATGCGCCCCTCTGCGTATGCCTGGTGGTATGCCTCCGGAAGCCGGACCGTCTTGTTCCTCTCCACGGTGATGGGGTAATCAAAGGAGCGGTTAAGCCCGTCCAGGTACCCCTGCCAGGCGCTCTCGGGCATGGAGGTGAGGTCCCCGATGATGAGAGAAAAAATGCCCCGGAACTCGGACCGTTCCTCTTCGAGCTCGATTCCCTGCATCAGGTGATCCACAATGGGGACCACCCCCAGGGCGATGAAGAGCACCGAGCAGGTGATGAGCACATAAATGGTAAAAAAGATGCGTTTCACGGGCGAGGGCCTCCGCTACACGGGCAGGTGTCGTCATCAGCCATGGTTCGTCGCCTCCCAGGCGTCCGTCACGAAAAGGTAGCCGCTGCCCCACACCGTTTTGATGCGTTCGGGTGTCTCGGGGTTCTCTTCCAGCTTCCGCCTCAGCCGTGAAATACAGATGTCGATGGAGCGATCGATCCCGTCGTACTCCCGCCCTTTGAGTTCACGGCTCAGATCATCCCGGCTGAGGATATCTCCGGCATGGGAGGCCAGGACCCGGAGGGTGTCAAACTCCGTGGTGGAGAGTTTCACCTCTTCACCGCAAAAACTCACGGATCGCGTGGTCATCCTGATCTCCAGCGCACCAAAATGGAGGTCCCTTGTGTCGCCCTTTGCCCCGGCTGTGGGGGCGGTCCCTTCGTAGCGCCTGAAAAGGGCCCGGATCCGTGCCAGCAGCACCCGGGGTTCCACCGGCTTCTTCACATAGTCATCGGCCCCCATCTCAAGGCCCGCCACCTGGTCCATGTCGTCTTCCCGGGCCGTCAGCATCAAAATAGGCCCGGGATAAAGGGGCCTCACCTCTCGGCAGACGGACAGGCCGTCCAGTCCGGGAAGCATCAGGTCAAGGATGACCAGATCCGGTCGCGACGAAACGATAACGGGCACCGCCTCGTCACCGGCATGCACCTGGGTCACGTGATAGCCGTTCTGCCCAAGGTACTCACTGATCAAACCCGCCAGAGGAAGATCGTCCTCCACAAGCAGCACCTCTTTGGCCCCCGATGTACTCACATCCACCTCCTTGAGATCATAAAACAGCCCCTTTTGTATTCGATACACACATCCATTGCGTGTCAGTCCCACCCCGCACCGCTTTACACCATCACTTCACAGGGGTCACGTCAAGGGTATCCCCGTCCGCCATAAACCAGAAGCCCTTTTATAAAAAAGGATAACCATGGTGACGCGCCTTGCCGTCCGAAGATCCGACCAGCCTGCCCCTTAAATTACCACAGCGAGCCGCCCTTCCGGGTGTACTTTTCTCGCCACCGCCACAAGGCAATCAATGAGGATCCAGGCGGCCACCATCGTCACGACGGTGTGGCTGAGGAAATGGGCCCCCTTCATCATCTGGTAGCCCCCCATCACCCACCCCAGGGCAAGGCCGGTGACCAGCCCGGCCATCTTGTGTCGTTTTTTTCGAAACACATGGGTCAGGACCATGAGGGCAAATCCCCCGGAGGCGTGGCCCGCGGGAAAACAGCGACCGGAATCGCAGCTCCCGCAGGCCACCGGGTACGGTTCGAAAAGCTTCACATAGGGCCGGTCCCCGCCGTAACGCTCAATCTGCGAGGGGCAGTAGATGTTGGTCACATCTTTTAAGCTGGCAATGGTCAGGGGCACCACAGAAAGGGCCAGGATCATCATCAGGCATCGCTGCCTCGAAAAAAACACCCCCGATCCCCCACCGCCCTTTTTCCTGAAGGAGAGACCGTATGCCACCAGCAGGGCCACGCCAAAGGCGATGATCGCCCCCTTGATCCCCGTGTAAAAGAGAAGACGCGGGACCGGGGCGTCGCGGTCCACCAGCCAAAGGCCGGTCTCGACATTGAACAGGCGGTCCTGGACCCAAAGGTCCAGGTCGGTCATCTCAAAAAGGGCCATAACAGCCCCAAGCACTGCCACGCCAAGGGCGCACCGTTTTACGCACCCCATCCCGGTTCCCCTTTGATGCGCCGCGTCATGCCGTTCTTGTAAAGCCAGGAAGCAGACTGGTAGTAACTGATGGCGTCGGTCAGGTCGGCGTCCCGAACGCCCGTCCGAACCTGCTTTTTGGTCACCCGGTCGTACACATAGGTCTCGCTGCCCCCTTTGGGCAGGAGCACCGTGAGGCGATCCCCTTTCAGGTACCCCAGCTTCTGATAGGTTCCCACAAAGGCGCGCTCCTCATCAGGTTTCATGGTGAGGATGTTCCTGCCAAGGAACTTGCTGTCATAATCCCAGTTCAAAAGGGCAAGAAGGGTCGGGGCCACGTCGATCTGGGAGCAGAGCTTGCTGATACGCGCAGGCTCGATGGTTTTAGGGCTGTACAGGATCAGGGGGATTTCATACTTGCGAAGGGGAAGGCTGGTCTTCCCGGCGCTGCTGCCGCAATGATCCGCCACAAAGACAAAGAGGGTGTCGTCGAACCAGGGCTTCTCCCGGGCCGCCTTCATAAACTCACCCACGGCATAATCGGTGTACTTCACCCCGCCGGCGCGTCCCGTCTTGACCGGGATGTCGATCTTGCCCTCCGGGTAGGTGTAGGGACGGTGGTTGGAGGTGGTAAAGACAAAGTTCATAAAGGGCTTGCCTGCAGCCCAGGAGGCATCGGCCTCTTTGAGGGAGCGGTTGAAAAGATCCCCGTCGCAGACCCCCCAGATGTTGGCAAAGGTTTTCTCGCCTGCGGACATATCGGTCCTGTCCACCACGGAGAACCCGTTGTTGCCGTAGTAATAGTTCATGTTGTCAAAATAGCCGTAACCGCCGTAGACCCACTTGGTGTCGTAGCCCCTCTCCTTGAAGAGGTAGCCCAGGGAAAACATGCCCTCGTTACCGGGGCGCTTCACGATGCTGCGACCCGCCGTGGGAACCGTGGACAGGGTCAGGGCCTCCAGCCCACGCACCGACCGGGTGCCCGTGGCATAGAAGTTATCGAAAAAGAGCCCCCCTTGCGCCAGCCTGTCGAGGTTGGGGGTCAGCCCCGAGCCGTTTCCGAAGATGCCCATGTACTCAGCGCTCATGCTCTCGATGGTCACGAGCATGATGTTGAGGCGTTTTTCGTCGCCGGGGTTGACCACCCTGCGGGTGATATCCTCGGGTGACTCGCTTATAAACTCAGAGTTGTCCGTTGCCACCATCTCCCGCAGGCGGGTCAGCATTGCGGTGGTGTCACGCCCATCGTAAAAGGTGGCGTAATCGAGGTCGTTGTTCCGAAAGGCCGCAAAAAGCTCGTACAGCCCGTTTTTGGCAAGCTCGTTGTTAAACGCATTGTCAGAGACACGCACCCGCGAACTGTCCACCCCCAGAAAGCAGACCACCGGGATCATGAGGCACATGAAGCCGGTGGCCGCACGGTGCTTTAAATGGCAAGGCGCCGTCAGGGCATCCCTGAAAACCCGGCTCCGGGCGCAAAAAAAATAGATGAGGCTCGAGGGCACGAGAAGACCCGCCAGAAGGGGGTAGACCGGATAGGACTCCATGATGTTGCCGATCACCTCGGTGGTGTACACCAGATAATCCACGGCAATGAAGTTAAACCGCTTGCCGAACTCATCCCAGAAGAGCCACTCGGCCACCACCCCGTAGCAGAGGACATACACGCCGACAAAGAAAAAGAGGTGAACCACGGGCAGGTGAAACCGATGCCGGAACACCCGGTCCGGGACCAGGATAAAGTAGAGGACAACGGGGATGATAAAATAAAAGGCGGTGATGCCGTCAAAAAAAAGGCCTACCCCGTAGATGGCTCCCACCTGCGTCAACCCGAAATCCACCTGGGAGGCGGACAGGATCATGAGAAGGGTTCGGGTGATGGCGTTGACCCCGAGGTAGACCCCGACAAAGAGGCCGAGCAGGGAAAAACGGTCGATGAACAAAGAACGAAACCCCTCACGAAACCGCCGAAACAAGCCGGAATCGTGGCGCTGAGACTGATTCGGGACACAAGGATAATCGGTCATTTTTTTGCCTATGCTAAGGAAGGTGTTAAGGGAAAAAAGCGATGTGATCCCCCGTCTCCAAAGAGCCCCCTGCCGCCTTCAGTCGGTCAGGCACCACAAACGCGCGGCTGCCTGAGCAGGTGGGCTCCTTTGGAGCGGAGATTCAACCCGAATCTTTCGGGTGTGTTCGCTGCAGGGACACCATGCCGAATCGCCATCCTTTTGTCTGTTGGGGAAGTGTAACGGTCTGTTGCAAGCTGTGCGAAGGCAATGGGAACAAAGGGAACACGGGGCCGCCAACGCCCCCTTTTGGCAGGTGGTTCCCTGTTTGTAGCAAAATGTACACAAGGGACGCTGCCCCTTGAAATCAGACACCCCACACGCTACATTCACGAAGCAGAATCACGTTCACCGTCACCCCCTTGCGCAGCAAGGACCGTTGAAAGGCCGCCACCATGACACAAAAAGAGATCACCATCCCCGTCTCGGGGCTCCACCTCAAAGCCGTCCTCCACATGCCCGAGGCAACAAACCCACCCGTTGTCATCGGCTCCCACGGTCTGCTCTCCACCAAGGACTCAGGGAAGCAGCTCACCCTGGCTGCGCGCTGCAACGCCTTCGGCGCCGCCTACCTGAGGCTGGATCACCGGGGCTGCGGGGACAGCGAAGGGCGATTCCTCGACACCACCCTTGCCACCCGCGTGGACGACCTCCTGGCAGCATCCGGGCTCCTCCGGGACATGGGCCTTGCCGATAACGGCCTGGCCCTTTTCGGCAGCAGCATGGGCGGCGCCACCTGCCTGGCTTCCTGGCAGCTCCTCATGGACCGGGGCTTTCCCATAAAGGGCATGGTGAGCCTGGCCGCCCCCGTGGACGGCACCGGGATCACCGAAGCGGCCATCGCCGCCCAGAAAGAACTCCACGACGTCCCCCTTTCCTACTACCAGGAGAACATGGGATTTGACATCACCCCCGGGCTCTCCGGCATCCACCACATCCTCGTGGTCCACGGGGACAACGACGAAATCGTCCCCATCGGCAACGCCCACAAGATCATGGCTGAGACCGGACCCCCCAAAGACCTCATCATCAACCACGGCGGCGACCACCGCATGAGCGACGCCGACCACCAGGCCCGCTTCTTCACCCGCGCCACCGCCTGGCTGAAAACAGCGCTTCTGGAAAGCTAAACAACAAAGAAATGCCTCCGGCGGCCCTGCCGGGGGCTAAACTTTTAAAAAGTTGAACAAATAGGTCTCAGAAAAATGCCTTGAATGGATTTTGTTTTAAAGGCGGATATGATTTGACCCGAGGAACGAGGGGCAAAACGCATCCGCAACCTGCTTTCAAGGTGGCACACCTTGCCGCCGGAGGCTGCTTTTTGAACCGACTGGAACCATAAAAGGCAGGACATAATGAACAGACAGATTCGGCAGGCGGCGCGACCCAACGAGCACGGGCATGACATGCTTTCCGAGACGGAGACCGAACGGATTGCCGGTGGGGCGGGGCTGATTCTTACGGACATTTACAACGCGGCCCTTGAGATGGGCATCTGGCCCGAACGGTATGTGCGAAACGCGGGGAGTTTTTCGTCTGACGAGCAAAGGCAGCTCTTGGGGAAGGTGGTGGCCGTGGCCGGGTGCGGCGGGCTTGGGGGGTACATTGCCCAGTTCCTGGCCCGCATGGGGGTGGGAGGTTTGCGGCTGTTTGATCCCGATGTGTACGAGGCGAGCAACCTGAACCGCCAGGTGTTCGCTTCCAGCGACACCCTGGGCGCAGGCAAGGCGGAGACGGCCCGGGCGGCGCTGTCTGCCGTCAACCCATCCGTATCGGTGACGGCCCACAGGCTGGACGTCACCGGGGACAAGGCCCGGCCGCATCTCACCGGCGTGGACCTCGTGGCCGATGGTCTGGACAGCTTAGGTGACCGGGCCAGGCTCTCGGAGCTGGCCCGCGCTTTGAAGGTCCCCATGGTCCATGCCGCCATCTCCGGTTTTGAAGCCCGGGTCATGGTGCTCTGGCCCGAGGGGCCCTCCTTCGGCGAGCTCTTCGGAGCAGAGGCCGAGACCACTGCCGAGGCCACCCTCGGCACCCCGGCCGTCACCCCTGCTGTGGCGGCCGGTCTTCAGTGCTCCCAGATCGTGGGGGTGCTCCTAGGCAAGGTCTCCCCTGCAGAGACCCCCATGGTGCACATGGACCTCATGGAGATGCGCACCGAGGTGTTTCATTTCTGACCCTCCCCGTTCTTACCGCCGGGATGAATCAAAAAAGCCTGAATCAAAAGGTGCAGAAAAGGGCGGTGGTCAAATCAAAGAGGATAATCTCGTCCGTGGACCCGAACCCCCGGTTGAAACCGGCCCCGCAGGTCACCCCGAGGTGAGGGGTAAGGGGAAAATCCACCCCGACGCCAAACCGGGCAACCCCACCTGAACGTGAATCGTCGGTGCCGGCAGGCACGTCGTCGGCCTCCAGCTCAAGGACCCCAACCCCTGCGGAAATGTATCCGATGCTCTTGTCCCCCATGGAGGAGAGGTACCGCGCACCGAAGGTGACCATGGAGACGGATGCGTCCCCGCGGGTGAGGTCGTTGTCCACTTCAAAGTGATTGCTCGTTGCCCCGTAGACTTCCAGCTCCACGGAAGGGGCCACACGGTACCCCAGGGTCAGGTACCCCCCGGCACCGGCATCCTGGTTGACGGAGTCGTAAAACAGGCTGGGGCCTGCGGAAAGACGGAAGGTGTTGCCCTCACCTGCAAAGGCGGTCTGGCCCAGCAGCACGAGGATGGCTGTCACTGCGATGATCATTCGTTTCATGGTGGTCTGTCCTTACCTATTCAAATCCCTGTTAAAAGGGGTTTTCTGTCTGTTTGTTCGTCCCTTGCGCCACACGCGCCAGGGGTACATCGATTCCCGCCCATGCGGGGTCCTATCATGCCAATCGGAAGTCTTGCCGGGCCATGCCCTCACCACCGGGTGAACCGGGCGCCATCCCATCACGGGGGATGATCGATCCAGGCATATATCGAGTCCGAAAAAGAGTGCGTCTCCACGTTTTCATCTCTCCTGCCATGCACTGCAGCCCTTAGGCTCCGGCCCCGCTGAAACCCGGTATGCCATGGCTGCTGAGCACAGGTAAAAAAAAGAAATCCTTCAACTGCATTTAAGCTAACAATGAACTCCTGAAAATCAAGCGGTGCATTCATACAACACGCCACAATCAACTGCAATAACAATACGCTGTGCTGCTACAAAGAACAGCGTACAGGACATTGTACACACACCCCGTATCCTGTGAGGAAACACGGCATGCGCACACATCTTTCTTAGAAAAGCAAAGCGTATCGGTAAAAAAGGCCCCTCCCCTGCCGAGGGCATCTCCACGGACAACAGCGAGGGAAACCACACGTCTCGACGGCGTGGCCAAATTTCAGGAAGAGATCTACTGCAAATGATGGTTTGGAGTTGCGAGCCGGGTCGCACGCGTAGTATCATGAACCATTGAATCAATGTAATACGTCCCATCCGTTGTCATATGGCATGCAGGCGGTTACAGAACAGACCTCCCACTGACGGTTCGCTTCCCGTTTATGCGCTGTCGCCCCTTCCCCCAGTCACCCTGCCCTCGTTCCCACGCCCTCGGCGCTCCCCACGCACCTGAGAAACATCCATGGCAAGGACCGAGAGATGTCACGTACCGCGGCCCTTGTGTTACGGGCACCCGTCAAAACCAACCTTCTAAGGATACGGCTCATGAAACGAATCACCCTTTTATCCGCAGCCATTCTGGTGATGCTGGGGTCAGTGGCCCTGGCAGAAAACGGGCCTTCATTCAGGATTTCTGCAGGCCCCACCATGCTCTTTGACCCCTCGACCCAGGAATCGGGCATTGGTGGCCATGTCACCCTGGGGTACCAGGTGGCGCCTGCATGGGAGATTGAGCTCTACGGGGCATCGAGCGACCATTTTGACATGAAAAACGATCTCACCTCCGGCGATGCCTCCATATCCCTGGTGACCCTGGGCGGGCGGTACCTTTCCTCCTTCAGCGGCAAAACCAGGGGCTTTATCGCCTTTGGGGCCGGCGTGATGGAGATTGAGGCGGAGGACTCCCCGGCAGGGGACGACGACACCCGCAGCGGTGGCATCGGACGGTTCGGGGTCGGCATTGATCACGCGTTCATCCCCAACCTGGGAGTCACCATGGGCGCCGGTTTCAACCGCGGCTTCGGGGATACGGATGAAGTCGTCCTCTACGACTTGACCTTCTCCATATTCTGCGCGTTTTAGGTTTACGGGCCACAAAAAAACGGTCCCCTGGTCCCCTGAAATATCCCTTCCCGGGGTGCGCCATGCACCCCAAGGGGGACCAGAACCTGCCCTGTTAACTTGATAACGACGAGCTGAGAAAAAAAGGCTGTCGTGGAGGGGAACCCTTGTGCCTGTATATTTCATATGTTAAATACATTCCTGATTTTCCAAACATTGCCCGATCCCACAAAAGACGCCACGGCCCCCCCCATGTGACCGATGCATATTGCGCAAACGGCACGAGGGCTTGCGGCCCCTTGTCTTTCATCCGGGCGTAACCATCGACAACTCGAAAAGGCAACGCGCAGTGCAATGCCGATGAAAACGCCCCTTGAAAGGCCACCTCCATGAAAGCCATGTTCTCCTGTCTCTCCACCCTTATCTTTGTTCTCCTGACCTTGACCGCACAGGTCGTCCGCGCCGATGAGGTCCTCGCCGGCCCCGACCACGGACCGGGAATCCTCAACGTGCGCTCCCAGTCCATCGGCCAGAGCTTCCGTCTGACCCTGCCCCTGCTCGTACCCGGAGATATCCCCCGCGGCTTTCAGGTCTTCTCCCAGGCCACCTGGACCAACGTGTGGGCCGAAGAGTCGAGTTACCTCCTAGATTATGAAATGCTGGATACCACCCTGGGCTTCAGCTACGGCATAAGCGACCGCTTGGGAATCTCGGTAGTCATGGACAAACGGAGCTACTTCGGCGGGGAGATGGACGGGTTTATCCAAGGGTTTCACGATTTGGCGGGAATCGACCAGAACGGCCGGGACGATTACAGCAAAGGCCGTGCGGCCATCACCTTCTTTGATCCTGACACAAGGGCCGTGGTGGAAGAAAGATCCCCCGGGGACCTCAACAACCAGGGAATCAGCCTCCTGGTAAACTACACCGTGATTCAGGACCACCCCATACTCCCGGCCGTCAACATCTACGGCGTGACCCGATACGCCTTTGAAAAAGCCGACTTTATCTCAAACGGAGACGAGGTGGACATGGGCGCAGGGCTGGGATTCGCAAAGCAGGTGGTCCCCAGGCTACACGCCTACGGCGTCCTCGGGTACACCATCTACGGCAGCCAGGATGAGACAAAAAAAGAGGTCATCAACCTGAAAAACTACCAGGTCACCGGCCTGTTTGCCCTCGCCTGGAGCGCCACACCCAAACTCACCGCCGTGGCCCAATACCTCCACTCTTCCTCGGTGGTGGAGGAGATCGAAGGGTTGAAGGAGGCCTCCCACGAAGTTCACCTCGGGCTGAAGTACAAGGTGAGCCCCCGCACGGGCTTGAATCTCTCGTTTATCGAAAACATCATCACCATGGACAACAGCCCGGATTTCGGCATTCACCTCGGTTGGTTCATGAGCCTGTAGCCCCTGCAGGCTGCCATTGTGGCCGGAAAGTCCGATTCAACCTCTTATTTGTCAATTCTGCCCCTTCCACAACGGCGACGCCTTTGCGTATCATTCATCCTGAAATGGAGCAGGTAAACGCCTGCCACCCCAGTGGCACCACACACCAGGGCAAGACATGTCAAAGGAGACACCATGGACATCTACGAAAAACTACGGCAACGGCTGGCCACGAACCCTGTGGGTGCACCGCCTTCAGAGGCGTTTGATGAGATCCTGCGCATTTTGTTCACCCCCGATGAAGCAAAACTGGCGCTGTCGCTCACCTTTCTCCCCCAGCCCGTGGACCGGATTGCCGAAAAAACAGGCCTCTCCATGCAAACGGTTCGGGACACCTGTGAAGCCATGGCAGACAAGGGGGTGATTTTCAGCCGTGAGAAGAAAGGGGACATGGGCTACTGCCTGCTCCCGGCGATTCCCGGCCTTTTTGAGTTTCCCTTCATGGGCGGCGGGGGCACCCCCATGCATGATCGCTTAGGTCACCTGTGGGAAACCTACCACGTGGAAAACCAGGGCATGGAGTTCGCCTCAAGCCCGACGCCCCTGATGCGCGTCCTGCCCGTGGAAGAGACGGTGTCCGGGAACGACGAGGTCCTTCCCTATGAGGTCATTAC
Source organism: Desulfoluna spongiiphila (assembly GCF_900101345.1). Classification (GTDB taxonomy): domain Bacteria; phylum Desulfobacterota; class Desulfobacteria; order Desulfobacterales; family Desulfolunaceae; genus Desulfoluna; species Desulfoluna spongiiphila. The sequence continues at coordinate 107,273 of NZ_FMUX01000001.1, forward strand.
CCGCATGATGGAGAACAACCACACCTTTGCCCTGGCCGAATGCGCCTGCCGGGTATCCAAAGGCGAGGATGCCTGCGACAAACCCACCGATGTCTGCCTGCTCTTCGACGGCATGGCCCGCTTTCTCATCGACCGGAAACACGCCCGGGAGATCACGCGGGAAGAAGCCCATGCTACCCTGCTCCGGGCAGAAGAGGCCGGCCTCGTGCACACCACCAACAACAGCCAGGACCGCCTGAACCTCATCTGCAACTGCTGCGGATGCTGCTGCACCATCCTCACCTGCCGGACCAAGCTCAACGCCCCCTACCCCGTATCCACATCCCAATGGTTCGCCCGGGTGGACGAAACCGAGTGCACGGGCTGCGGAATCTGTGCCGATGAGCGATGCATGCTCGATGCCATCGACACCACCGGAGACGCGGCAGCCATCGATGAAGCCCAATGCATCGGTTGCGGCCTGTGCGTCTCCACCTGTCCCGCAGAGGCGATCTCCATGATAAAACGGGCAATGACCCCGCCGGTCCCCGAAACCGGTTCACAGCTGGGGAGCCAGGTCCTTATGGAAAAGGGGCGCCTTGAGGCCTTTATCGACATGAACACCTGATCAGGAGCGCCCAGGCCAGGGGATGCAGGGTAAACGCATTTAACTGTGAGTTGCCTCCGGCGGGTCGCTTTTTGAGAAAAGCTCCGCAAAAACTTTTCAAAAACTTGCCCCCCGGCAGGGCCACCGGAGGCCAAATCTAAGTGCGTTGGCCCTGCCACGGGATGCCGTGCCCTTGACAGCCCGCCCCCAAAACGTCCAGAATGCCACCGATCAGGCGATAAACGCCCCGTCACCCAAAGGATCCCCCATGGCACACATCACCCTGCTTGCCTACCCAGGCTGCGCGACCTCCTGCATCACCGGAACCATCGATGCCCTGTCCATCGCCAACCGATGGCAGGCCCTCATCGGGGGAGAGGACGAGAAAAACCACCCGCTTTTTCACTGGGACATCGTCTCCCTGGACGGGAAAACCGTGCAGGGAGACAATCGAATCACCATAGAGCCGCACCGGTCCATGGGCGATGTGACCGCCACCGACCTCATCCTCATCCCCGGTTTTATCGCTCCCATGGCCTTCCTCCAGAGCCTGCCTGAACAACTGATCGCCTGGATCCGAGCCTGGTATGGCCGGGGTGCCATGATCGCCGCCACCTGCACGGGCTCGTTTCTCCTGGCGGAAACCGGCCTCCTCGACGGAAAAGAGGCCACCACCAACTGGGTCTTTGCGCGGCATTTCAAAAAACGCTACCCCCGGGTACACCTCAAGCCGGAGCGCCTCCTCACCGAGGACGACCGCTTGCTCTGCACCGGGGCCACCTCCGCCTACATGGACCTGTGCCTCTACCTCATCAAAACCTTCGGGTCGGAAGAGCTCTCCGCCACCTGCGCCAAAGGGCTGCTGCTGGAGTCGAACCGGTCAAGCCAATCCCCCTTTTTTATCTTCGAGTATTACAAAGCCCACTCAGACCCCACGGTGCTGAAGGCCCAGGGCCTCATGGAAGCTCACTACCCCGGCCCCCTCTCCATTGAGGCCATGGCCTCGGAGCTGGCCATCAGCCCACGTCACTTTGTCCGACGGTTTAAAAACGCCACCGGGGACACGCCCCTTGCGTACCTTCAACGCGTCCGCATCGAAGCCGCCAAACAGACCCTGGAAAAAACCTCAGAGCCCATTGATGCCATCACGCGGCAGGTGGGGTATGAGGACACCAACTCCTTTCGCAAACTCTTCAAAAAAAGCACGGGGCTCTCCCCCAAAGAGTACCGGGACCGATTCACCAGATTGCCGAATCGATCCCGAAGTGAATGTGCCATGACGTAAAAAAAGGCAGGAGAAAGGTGGGCCCAGACACCGACGGTCCGGTCAAAGCAGGTGACGTAACGTTGCAATGCCGGATGAAATCAACCCGCAGCACCCTTCCGGGTCTTCCAGGGGCAGCAGGTGACCGGCCGACAGATCTTCCATGAACACGGTCTCCGGGCTCAGGCGCTGCCACTCCTGCCACAGGGCCTCTGTAAAGAAAACCGATGGCCTGGCACGAAGGGCAACGCACGGCAGCTTGATCCCATGAAGTGTCCCCATCACATTGGGCGGCTGGGTATAATTGTGGGCCTCCCAGACTTTCGGAAACACCAGTTCCACCCGACCATCCCCGGTCTCCCTGACACCGTGGGCCGCCATGGCCTCAAAGGCATCTTCCCCCAGGCGGCTGAACATCCGCATCCTCCGGCAATGGGCCAGATAGGCCCCCCGACTTTCCCAGGCGTCCGTCTTCTTCAAGGTCCCTTTTGCGGGCTGGGTCAGATTCATGGCGGCCTTGGGAAGGATGCCCGCAAGAAACGCCAGGGGTCTTGAGAGCATGGCCGGCTCGATGAGGACAAGCGCCTTGAACAGGTCCGGCCGCTTGGCCGCAGCCAGAATCGTGCAGGTGGCGCCCATGGAGTGGCCGATGCCAATCACCGGAGCCTCCACCGTATTCTCCAGAAAGGCGATCAGGTCATCGGCATACAGGGTCCAGTCCCGGGATGCAGGCGGCTTGCCGATGTCCGGCCACGACGGGCGCAGGTCCAGAGAGAACAGGTTCATCTGATCCGCCAGCCGGGTGACAAGGGGCGAATAGACGCCGGCTGGAAACCCGTTGGCGCCATAAAAATGGGCAGTCAACCCGCTTCCGCCATGGTGCTTCCACGTTGCGTTTTCGGGTAATCTCATTTGGGCCTTCCATGGGCTGACACCTTTTTTCATGGGGTCATGGAGACAACAAGCTGTTCCCCCTCCCTCACCACCCCGTAGCTCTTCACCCCGCGTTTGGCCGCACCGGCCACGGGATTGCCGGAAAGATCAAAGGCAGAACCGGACACACTGCAACAGCTGACCTGCCCCGGTTTTTTGCCGGGGTCGAGCCGTCGCCCCATGTGCGTACATCGGTTTTCGAGGGCATGAAACGCGTCTTTCTTCCCACGGATCACAAAGACCCGCGTCTGAAGATCTTTCCCTTCCAGACACACGGCACCGCCCTCATCCCGCAGTTCAGGAAGCCGTGATAAATCCAAAAGAATCCGTTCTCCTTCAACCCGCCAGGACAGGTGGTCTGCCGGGGCCTTGGTCTCACAAATCCCGAAAAGCTTCTTTATCAATCCCATGGTCGCTCCTTTCATCTGTTGCAACAAGCTTTCAAGGTGGCTCACCTTGCCGCCGGAGGCATCGTTTGTTGTATGTTTTGTTTTTTACGCAATCCTTTTTAAGGTGTTTCAAGGCGGCATGGAACGAACCGGTGAAGCGGTGTCCCGATGGGGTCCCTGTGGGTGCTTCCGGTCAGGTCGTTGACGTTGAACCCCGTGGTTTGCCCGTTGTAATTCAGGCCGAACCCGTGGGGGATGAGAACCATCCCTTCCCGCACATCGTCTTTGACCTCCAGCTCGCCCACGGCGGTGCCCGCCTCGGTGGTGACCCGAACGGCATCACCGTCGGACAGGCCGAGCGTGTCAGCCAGAGAAGGGCTTACGGCAATGGTGCACCCGCGCTTGCCCCCAACCCATTCGGGGTTTCTCATCTGGGTGTTCATGTTGGTGGCCCGGTGACGCCCGGCGTTGAGGACCAGGGGAAAGGCGTCGGTAAGGATCAGGTCCCGGGCTTCGGTGTCGGCGTCAAGGGCCCTGGACTCGGCTTCCAGTTCGGGGATCACCAGCTCGATCTTACCGGAGTCGGTCTTGACCTCGGCCAGGTTGTTCTCCGTATCCATGGTGCCCACCCAGAGCCCTTCGGGGGTATCGAGAACCGTTTGGAAAATCCGGTCCCCCATGTCCATGCCGGTTTCAAACCCCAGGCGCGCGGCGTTTTTGCGAAACGCCTTGGGGGCCGTCATCATCATGCCCCAGAAACCGGCCAGGGCCGCGCTGTCCCATGCCTCCCCCAGGGTCTTGCCCAGAATAAAGAGCATCTTGGGAAAATACTCGGGATGGGCCCCCACCCACGCCATGAGGGCGGCCCCGAAGGTCATGCGGTCCTTGTGGGCCGCCTGCCTTACCTCTTCCGGGATCTCGGGGATGAGGCCCATCTTGTCGGCCAGGCGGGTGAAAATCTGGGAGGACTCCAGCTGGTCGCCTTCCGGCTTGACCACGGGGCGGCGCATCTGAAAGTAGACGTTGGGAAAACTCCAGGGAAAAAAGGTGCCGTCGTACGCTTCGTAAAAACTCCGGCAGGGAAGCACGTAGTGGGCTTTTTGCGCGGTCTCGCTCATCACCATGTCGTGGACCACGAGAAGGTCCAGGTGGTCGAAAGCCGTCTCCAGGGCCTTTGTGTCGGGCCAGGAGCGCAAGGGGTTGCAGACACTCACGATGGCGGCGCGGATGCGGTCCGGGTGGTCGGTGAGGATCTCTTCGGGCAGGGCACAGGCAGGAAACGAGCCGGCGGCCGCAGGGGGAAGCCCGGAGACAACGGTCTGCCACACCTTGGGGTTTCGCTCGTCGGCGTGGTAGCCCAGGGGCATCACCATACCGGGAATAATGTTGCCGCCCCGCTGGCCGAAGATCCCGCAGACACAGCCCAGGATATTGAGAAGGTAGGAGTTAAGGGTACTGTGCCGTCCCATGAAAATCCCCAGGTCCGGGTGAAAGGCCCAGCGCCTGGTGGTCATGAGACGGCAAAGGTCAAAAACGGTGTCGTAGGAAAGCTCGCAGACGGCCAGGGCGGCCCGGGTGTCAAAGGCCTGAAACCAGGGCTTGACGGTCTGCCACCCGTCGGTATGGTCCGAGAGATAGGCCTCGTTTTCCCACCCCTGTTCCACAATGATGGCGATCATGGCCTTCACCAGCAGGGAGTCGGTACCCGGCCTCAGGGCCAGGTGGATATCAGCGATGCGGGCGGTCTCGGACTTTCGGGGGTCTACGGAGACCAGAAGGCGCTCCGGGTCCTTGCTGATCCCCTTGAGAACCAGGGGCGCCCGGGGCATCTGATGGCTCTCCATGCCGTTCCAGCCCCAGGCCACCAGCATCTCGGTTTCATGGTCGTCCGGGCCGGTGAGGATATACTGCTTGCCGAACATCCTCCCCTGAACCCACCAGGTGCCGCTGAACTCCTGGCCCGCTGAGGTGTAAAGGTTCTGGGAGCCCAGGCACTTCATCAGGCTCACCCCGAAACCCGCCTCCATGTGGCCTCCCTGGGCACTGGCCCCCAGGTAGGCAAAGGACCTCGGCCCGTGGGCCTCCACGGTGGTGGTCAGCTTCTCCGCGATTTCGGTTAAGGCCTGGTCCCAGGAGACGGGAACAAACTCGCCGCCCACCTTTTTCAAGGGCTGGTTCAGGCGATCCGCCGGGTACTGGTGGTAGAGAACGTTCATCCCTTTGCGGCAGGCATACCCCAGGCTGCGGGGGTTCTCCTTGTCCGGACGAACCTTGACCATGCGATTGCCCTCCACCAGCACCTCCAGCCCGCAGTTCTGCGCGCAAAGCACGCACCCTGTCTTGTGCCACGTCCCCATAACGGCCTCCTTATTGTCTGTGTCATCAGCTTTGTTGCGCCACCCCAAATCAGCGTTTAAACACAGTATCCCAGCCACGGACCCATAGCAAAGAGGCGTTTACGACAAAAACCAGGTCATATCAGACATTCTTGAACATACATTAAGCAATCCTGCCGCCACCCTCAGTGCTATTTTTTAAGCCGCCATGACGAATGGGCTACGGACCAGCTTCATCTATGATGCGCTTCCCCCCCAACGCTGCCTCTAATGTTAGTTGATCCGTAGTTCCCTCCGCCCATAGGGAATACCCATTTTTTTCATTCGACTTCTAAGGGTACTGGCATTCAGACCCAGCAGCTCAGCGGCACCGCCTTTGCCACCAATTCGGCCATGGGTCTTTTCAAGGGTCCAGCGGATATGGACGGCCGTGATCTCATCCAAGGTCGCCACGCGGGATTCGTCCTTGCATTGATTGGGCTCCAACGCCATCCCCTGGGGATTGAAATCGAAAAATTCAAGCTGATCGCCCTTGGAAATAATCAAAGCCCTTTCCACAAGATTCTGAAGCTCCCGTACATTTCCCGGCCAGTGATAGGCCAGCAGGGCGTCCACGGCTCCTGGAGTGGGGGCCGGGCAACGTAATAGGTTCATCTCTGTAGACTTCTGGTGAATAAAATAATTCACCATGGTCGGAATGTCTTCTTTGCGTGACCGCAAAGGAGGAATGACGATGGGAAACACATTGAGCCGATACCACAAATCAGCCCGAAACAAGCCGTCCTGAACCATTGTGGGCAAATCACGATGGGTGGCTGCGATAATCCGCACATCGGCCTGCAATGGACACCCGCCCCCCACCCGTTCAAACTCTCCGCTCTGGAGAACCCTCAAGAGCTTGGCCTGGGCCGCCAGGGGCAACTCACCCACCTCATCCAAAAAGAGTGTGCCCTGGCGGGCACGTTCAAAACGCCCATGTGTTGTCCCAATGGCACCGGTGAAGGCCCCTTTTTCATGCCCAAACAGCTCTGAGTCGATGAGATTTTCGGGGATGGCACTGCAATTTACCCGGATCATGGGACCTGATGATCGGTTGGAAAATTTATGGATCTCATTGGCCACCACCTCTTTTCCCGTACCGGTTTCCCCCAAAAGGAGGACGGGGCTGTTGGTGGGAGCCACCTGTTCAATCAGCCGACGAACGGAAAGAAGGCCGCTGTCTGCTCCAATCATGGTGTCCCCGACCATCTTCCGGGCATCACGTTGAAGGGCCTGGTGGTCATGCACCAGGTCCATGTACCGCCGTGCATTGGACAGGGCGATGGCAAAGGGATCATTGAGCTGCCGAATGAAATCAACATGGGTGCGGTCGTAATGATGTGCCCCTTCTGCAGCAAACGTCAAGTTACCGATGATGGCCTGCTTCACCTTCAAGGCACAGGTGAGACTGCAAAATTCATCGATCCTACGGGCCTGAATCGAAGGAGTCCCTGTACGAACAATATGTAAAATTTCCTGATTGATAGGGTGGTCCTGGTTCCGCAGCCAGGGGATGGTCTGCGTGCAGGAGGCCTCGAGCCAGCGGTTGATCTCGCTCCACGCAGCCTCGGACAGAACAATGGGTTCATCCACGATAAACCCACCGCCCTCTTCTGCCATTGCAAAGACCCTGGCCTGACGGGGTGCTGTCTCGTAAATGGAAATCAACAAGGCATCCAGGGGGAACCGTGGCTTCAAATAGCAAAAAACATCGTAAAGGGCCTCGTCAAGGTCAAGGCTTCCGCAAATCCGTCGGGTCACTTCGATAAAATGGCGATTGTCCATGGCACCCTCGATATATCATATTCAAATAGGATATTTCCTACATATAACTGTGACATATCACATGCCGCCCATCACGAAAAAGAAAACAACCTGAAATAAAATGACATTCTCCATTGGCATATTTATTGATTCATTACTGCCTCAACTACCACCTGGCAACATCAATTTACGGAGGCAAACATGACCTGGAGACAAAAATACCCAGACAAATTCGTTGATCTCACAACAGCCGTGGCTGGCATCCCCCCCAACAGCAACATTGCAGCCCCACCGGCTTCAAGCTTCCCCCTGGAGTTGGTCAATGCCCTTTCCGCCCGAGAAGACCTCGCTGGCACCCAACTTCAATCGGGACTGCTCATGAGGCTTCCCGACTTTATGTCACCGGAGCAGAAGGGGCGAATCATGTACAAGAGTTTTTTTCTGGGGCCTTTGGAACGAATGATTCGGGACACGGTTCCCATCGATGCGATAAGCATCCATTTCAGCAGGCTCCATGAAGCAATTGGGAGCAAAAAGTATGATGCTGTACTCCTCGAAGTATCGCCTCCGGATGTCAATGGAAACATGAGCCTTGGCCCCATGGGAACACTGGCGGGACGCGCGATGATCCAGGCGGCAAAGCTGGTGATCGCACAAATCAACCCGCGCGTACCATTTATTTATGGAACCCATGCCCATGTGCATATGGATGAAGTGGACATGGTCTGTGAATGCAATCGCCCCCTGTTTGAGGCTCCTGATGCGCAGCCAGATGCAATGGAAGAAAAAATCGCTGACATTATTTCCGAACGCATCCCCGACGGAGCCACGATTCAACTGGGTATCGGCAGATTAGCCAATGCCATCGGCGAGAGATTGCTACAAAAAAAAGACATAGGGATCCATTCAGAAATGCTCACCCCTTCATTGATCCGTCTGATGAAAGAAGGGGTGGCCACCGGGGCAAAAAAAGAGCTCCACCCCGGCCAGGCCATAGGCGGATTTACCATAGGAAGCCAGGCTGATTACGATTTTCTTCACAAAAACGGAAACATTCAATTCTACCCGGTATCCTATGTAAACGACCCCAGGGTGGTGGCAAAACACAGCAATTTCATATCCGTAAACAATTCCCTTACCATCGACCTGACAGGGCAGGCGGTCAGCGAATCCATAGGCTTCAACCAGTTCAGCGGTACCGGCGGTCAACTCGATTTCGTCCGGGGGGCCCGAATGTCTAAGGGTGGCATGTCCTTTTTGGCCTTAAAATCCACAGCGGGCTCAGAAGAGAACCCGATTTCCCGGATTCAGTGCACCCTGAATCCGGGCTCTGTGGTCACAACTCCCCGTAGTGATGTTCAGTACATTGTCACGGAGTATGGCATCGCCGACCTCGACAAAAAAAGCATTCCCGAACGGGTGAGGGCAATGATTTCCATTGCTCACCCGATGTTTCGGGGTGACTTGGCACGGGAAGCAATGGAGTCGGGTCTGGTCACCCTTGGAGATTTGCGATCCCAAAAATCAGCAGCCTGATCTATGCACAATAGAACGCCGATCATAGTGAGAAACATCCTCGCTATGATCGACGTTAAAAAGACATCAAACCTTTATACGCTGTCCCATACAAGGGGTGACATGGCTATCGCCAAGGTATGTGGGTCATGTGATGTTGGACTTCGTTTATCCCTTACAATACGCGTCCAATTGGGCAAACCACTCATTACGCTCTCCTTCTCCGCCATAGAGGAAAAAATACCCCACTGCCCGTTGAACCTCCATGAGATCCGCCAGAAAATCGTACACCGCGTTCACTGCGTTTTGCTCAGCAACCAGGGCAAGGTTCTGCGCATCAAGAAGATCGATGATGGAACGCACACCACGTTCATAGGCAGTGGTCACAAGCTGGAGGTTGCGACGGGCCGACTCTGCGGCACCTTTGGAGAGATGTATACCGGGGTACGACGCACGGATCCTGTTTGTGGCTATCAAGGTCCGCTGACGCACTTTTTTCATGATGTCCCTGCGCTCGATGTCGACTTTGGCGAGCTCTTGACGGCTTTGCCTGAGTTCAGCGGCTTTTCCGCCACCGCTGAAAAGCTGCAGACTCGCTGAAACACCCACAGACCAGTTGGTGTCATCGGGGTAGCCGAGCCCGCCGGAAGAGCCTTCCCCCCCTTTCTCAAGCATCTCAGCCACGCGGCCTTGAAGTGAAACGGTTGGCAGCCAATACTCCCTTCCGGACGAGACCAGAAGGCGTTGACGGGCAAGCTTCTGCGCGTTGATCGCCTTCAACTCGGGAGAAAAGGAGAGGCTCTCTTCCATCAAAAAATCCCTTAACATGCCAAATTTTCCAAGGGTATCAAGGTAATCATAAATCCGGGGGTCCCCGACCGTAGGAAGCGCCCCCTCTTCTTGAATATCGCCGGCTTTAAACCGAGCCCTCAATGGCCTGCCCATCAGTCGGTTCATCTCGCTTCGTGCATCCAGGACGGAGGACTCGGCAACCAGGGTTTCACGCTGGCGATTCGCAATTTCACTCTCCCATCGGTACACCTCTTCAGGGCCCGCCGCCCCGACGGAGACGCGTACCTTGGACCGCTCCAGATTCGCTCTGGTCAATTTCAGGTTGTCATTTTGTATGCGCAACACAGCCTCTGCCCTGAGAACATCAAGATAAGCAGCAGCAGCCAGGTTCATGGCATCAAGAATCATGGACTCGCGGGAATGGACCAATGCGTCCTGCGCATACCCCTTGGCGGCATAGCTCGCCCATGCTATGTCGGAGTAGAGCACCTGCTGAACCGTCGCTGATCCAGTCCAGGCCCGCTCAGGACTTTGTCCCATGGAAACCCTGGCCCTGTCGCTATCGATAACGGTGGCATTGCTCCCCAGGGTGACCTGGGGCAAAAGGGCCGCCCGCGAAGCATTTACATCCTCTTTGCCCACAGCCACGGCTTTGTCCATCACCTTGAGATCAAGGTTTTCCCGAACGACTTCGTCCATGGCCATTTTAAGGTTCAGCGATCGCCCCCCGTCGTTGGGTTCAGAATTGAGGACCACCGCCGTTCCAAGCGTGCCCCAGTTGAAAGAGATGCCGAGGGCACGCGCTGTGGCCCCGTTTATCGTAAGGTTCTCTTCTTCGTCCAGGTAGGAGGAAAGGGCCTCAGAGGATTCACCCCGAAGCATGGCCAGACTGCTTATGGCAACGTTTCTGGCAAGAAAATCCATGCGAAACTGCGGCGTCAGTGTTGCCAGGAGCCCCTCTTCCACATCGCCTACACCCCAAAGGGAAAAACCGGGGATCCTCTTCTCAATAAGACCGTTGCAAAACAGTTTGAACTCACCGGGAGCCATACGCACCAAGGAGGTGACCAACACCGCATCGGTAACCGAAGGTATCTTATCGATGAGCTTGGCAGCCGTGGGTTCATACCCTGCAACATGGATCCTGATCCCATGCTTTTGCGCATACTCCCGAACCTGTAACGGCACCACCTCCCCTCCGCCGCCATCGGACACAATGGTCAGGTGATCAAAAGGAACCAGTGTCCTATAAACATCAAGTTCACGGGCTATATTTGCCCCAGAACCAAGGCCGTGGAGTTTTCCAGCCCCACCCGACCCAAGCGGTTCTCCCCTCCTGGAATCCCCGAACACGGAAACAACAGGTTTTTGAATCAGCCCCCGTTTAAAAAGGTCCTGCGACGACATGCTCCCCAAGGCAATAACCAGGCTCACATCCGGTGCATGGAGAAGCGTGTCGAGGGCATTCCTGATGCCGTCCTGCGTCCACCGGCCATTGAGGTTCCGCTCTTCAGGAAAAGAGAGGTGAAACTCACCGTCACTCAGGGAAAGGAGCTCTTTTTTGAAGAGTTCGATTGCCTCCGGGTGCCTTTCCCACGCCCCGTCGGTGACAAGGCCGACCCGAACAGCCGGCCGCAACGTATCGGCACCAGCCAAAGCAGCAAACGTCACAACACTTACAAAGACCAAGAACCATTGACGAGCCATATTCAAACTCCCGGAATCTGGATATTTCATGGATCATCCCTCCGCCGGGATGGTGTAAAAAATCACGTAAAGGACAGGTACCACGATGAGGGTCAAAATCGTGGCAAAACTCAACCCGGACATCACCGTCACAGCCATGGCCTTGAAAAAAATGTCCGGAATCAGAGGGATCATCCCCAACACCGTTGTCACAGCGGCCATGCATACCGGCCTCATCCGGCTCACCGATGAGTCAACAACGGCTTCATAGGGAGCCTTCCCCTCCGCGATCTCAAGGTTGATCTGATCAATGAGCACAATGGCCCCCTTGATGAGCATCCCCACAAGACTCAGGAAACCCAGCAGCGCCATGAAGTCAAAGGGGAGGTCAAAAATCATCAACCCGATGGTCACCCCGATGATGGCAAGGGGCACGGTGAGCCAGATAATCAGCGGTTGCCTCAAACAGTTGAACAGCATGATCACCACAAGGACCATGGCCGCAAAGGTGAAAGGCATGGAGGTGGCCAGGTTTGCCCTGGCCTTCACGGACCCTTCGTACTCTCCGCCCCATTCCATGGTGTACCCGTTGGGAAGCTCCATGGCTTCAATTTTGGGCTGAATATCCTTGAAAATGGTGCTGGGCAAGATCCCCGGCTTGTTCTCACACTTGGCTGTGATGGTCAGGCGGCGGTCACGGCGAAACACCTTGGCGTCCTCCCACTCTGTCGTAAACCCCGAAACGATCTGCCTGACAGGAACCGATTGCCCTGTGGCCGGGCTCCAGACCTGAAGATTCCTGATATTTTCTACGTTGAGGCGCTCCTCTTTCGGTTGCCGGACCACAATGGGAAGCAGCTCATCTTTCTCACGGTAAACGCCGATACGAGAGCCGGTGACATTCATCTCAAGGGCCCTGGCAAGGTCAGCGCGGGTGACCCCTGCGAGCCGGGCCCGGGTCTCATCAAACTGTGGTCGGATCACCTTTACCTTCTGCCGCCAGTCATCCCTTACGGCATAGGCATGGGGGTTTCCTTCAAAAATCATCTTCGCCTGATGGGAAAGCTGGCGTAATACGGAAGGATCCGGTCCACTGAAGCGAACCGCCACGGCCTCGGTTGCCGTGCCCAGCTTAAATTTTTCCAAAATGGGCTGAGCGTCGGGAAACGTTTCATGGAGGTAGGTTGTGTAATCGGCGATCATCTCGTCGATGGCATTAAAATCCTTCACCGAGACAAGAATCAGGCCGTAGCCCTTGTCCATGGTGTTCTCTGGCTCAAAGGTGAGCATAAACCGTGTGGCCCCGTCCCCGATATACGAAGCCGTGTCGGTCACGCGGGGATCTGCCTTCAGACGCTGTTCGATACGAGATATGTCCTCGGTGGTTTTCCGAATATCGGTTCCTGCGGGCAGCCAGTAGTTGATTTTAAATTGCGGACGAACGGACTCCGGAAAAAAGCTGTCTTTCAAGGTTCCGAACCCGGCAATGGAGAGTCCGAGGAGCCCCCCCATGACGGCCATGGTGAGCCAGCGTCGTTTGAGGCACATCGTCAACAGGTGCTTGTATCCCCTGAACAAACGACCTTCATACGGGTCCTTTAAGGGCTCGCCTTCTGTCTGATCCCCACCTTTAAGGAACAGCGCACAAAAAAGCGGGGTGATGGTCACGCCGATGACCCAGCTGATCATCAACGAGATAAGCATGACCTGAAAAAGGGAGCGGCAGTACTCCCCCGTGTCGTCCTGGGAGAGGCCGATGGCGGCAAAGGCAAGTACAGCGATGACCGTGGCCCCGAAAAGAGGCATGGCATTTTGGCCCACCACCTCTTTGGCTGCCTGGAGCCGGTCCATGCCCTTTTCAATCCGTATCAGCATGCCCTCGGTGACGACGATGGCGTTGTCCACCAGCATCCCCAGGGCAATGATAAGGGCCCCGAGGGAGATTCGTTGAAGGTCGATACCCAGCACCTTCATGGCCACCAATGTGGCCAGCACCGTCAGGGCGAGGATCGCCCCGATCAAAAGCCCGCTTCGAAGCCCCATAAAGACAAGAAGCACCAGGACCACGATGACAACGGCTTCCACAAAATTCACCACAAAGCCGTTCACCGCCTTTGAGACGTCATCGGCCTGAAAGTTAACCACGCCGATATCCATGCCAATGGGCCGCCGGGCTTCCAGCTCGTTAAGGCGTTCCTTCACGAGTGCGCCCAAGGTAACCACATTGCCCCCCGGAACCACGGATATACCGATTGAGACACCCGGGATGCCATTGAAATGGTGAACCCTTTCAGGAGGGGAGGTGTACCCGCGGGATACCGTTGCCACATCCTTTAGAAAGATCCCTTTGCCCGAAGCCGGGTCTCTCACCTGGAGGTTTGCGATGTCTTTCACCGAGTCAAAACTGCCCGTGGGGTTGATGCGGATGTACTCCGGTCCCACCTTTGCCGAGCCCGAAGCCACAACCAGGTTCTGGGCCTCCAGTGCAGAATAGATGGCGTCCAGGCCAATGCCCAGGGTCGCCATCCGGGCACGGGAGATCTCCACAAACACGGCCTCCTCCCGAAGCCCCCACAGCTCGATCTTGGACACCCCCTCCACCAGGAGAAGCTCCTTTCGAAGAAACTTCATGTACTCTTTGAGCTCATCAAAGCTGTACCCTTCCCCGGTCACAGCAAGTAAAATGCCATAGACATCCCCAAAGTTGTCGTTGACGATGGGGGCCTGGGCTCCGGGGGGAAGTTCCATGCGGATGTCTCCCATCTTGCGTCGCAGCAGGTCCCAGATCTGCGGAAGGTCGGCTTTTCCGTAATGATCCTTTATTTTAACAGTCACAATGGAGACCCCGGCCAGGGAGGTGGACTTTACATAGTCGAGTTCCGGCATCTGCTGGATGGCGGTTTCAATGCGATCGGTGACCTCTTCGGTCACCTCCATGGAGGTGGCTCCCGGGTATGGGGTAAAGACAACCGCTTCTTTGATGGTAAACTCCGGATCTTCCAGGCGGCCCAACCCGACATAGGACCAAAGCCCGCCGATGAGGATACACAAGCTCAAAACCAGGGTAACGGTCTTTTTTTGAATGGATAGTTCAGCGATATTCATCGAATTCCTGGGCTCCTATGTTGACGGCAGTTGCCTGACTTTCATTCCCTGATGCAGGTAGTTTACCCCTGCAACGACAAGCTGCTCACCGGGTTCAAGCCCGTCTACAATGCGTATGCTGGTCTCCGAGATCATGCCCAGGGTCACCTTTCGCTTGTCCACGGTCATCTCTGAAGTGACAACCCAGACACACGACTCATTCAATTCATCCACAAACACCGCATTCACGGGAACCAGCATCACAAAACCTTGAGTATTGACGTACAGGTTGGCGTTGCCGATCACCTTTGCCGTCATGCCCGGCAAAACCATCACGCCTTCCGGGGCCGTAAACGAAAGGGCCAGACGATACGATTGGGTTCTTGGGTCCGCTTCGGTGGAAAACTCTTTCAGGCGAGCATCAAGGATGACACCGGGCAATGCCGAAAATGCCACGCGCGCAACCTCGGTTCCCATGGGCTGGTCCCGTAAGGTGGCCACCACGGCTTCCGGGATATCCACGGCAATTTCCAACTCGGACAAGTCCTGAAGGCTCACAATCGGGGCCTTTGCATGCACTTCCTGATAATTCTCCACATACCTCCGGGCAATCACCCCGGAAAACGGAGCCCTCAAAAAAGTATCCTGAAGTGCATTCTTCGCACGTGCCACATCGGTCACCGCCAAATCGTAGGCCCGTTTTGCAGAATCAAAATCAGATTTGGAGACCTGTTTTTTTATGTAGAGCCCCTTGATTCGGGTGTACTGTTGCCTGGCCTCAAGTTCGGTTGCCCTGGCGGCTTGCAGGGCAATCTCAAAGTCCCGGGAAAGAATCTGTGCGATGACCGCCCCTTTTTTCACCACATCCCCTGCTTCAACAGGAAACGCGGTCAGTGGGCCCGAAACCTGAAATGCCAGGTCCGCACGCCTGCTTGCCTGAACCCTGCCCGGAAACTCCTGGCTGTCCACGTTGGCCATGGAGGAGACCGTCATCAGTTTCACGGGCCGGACAACGTCTGGTTGTTGCCCTGCCTCATCCTGAGACCCGCACGAGACCGCAAGAAAGGACAACAGCACAACAAGCAATAGCCTCCCAAACCTTACGCGCTGCCCCTTAGGGGACAGTTCTTTGCAACACCCTGTATCGTTTGTATCGTTCATTTCTTCTCCGTTTTTCTTTCACACATCCATTGCTGTTTATAAGGCACCCGATACCACGCTAAAACTAGCCAGCGCACACCGTTGGGTTTACTCGTGTCTATGGTCCCCGCCCACAAAACGGGCAATCATAATCGTTGGACTCAGAACACCGATGATGGCCTCAAATACGGCCAGGCTCTGAGTTACATGGTGCTGGGGAGAAATGTCCCCGTACCCCACGCTCGTTAATGTGACAAAACTAAAATAGAGGTAATCAGACCAATTCGTCAGGTTATGCCCCGGCAGATCAAAGGCCCCGGGTATCAAGTAATTTGCCATGACATAGACATAGCTAAATGTGATGCCTGTCAGGAGATAAAAATTGATGGCCGTCAAGAGCTTTTCCGTTTGCGTCACATGCCTGAACAGATGGTAAAGCAGCACCGCCATCATTCCGAAGTGATAGAGCATGACACACCCCAGCACCATGCAGGACGATTCATCGCTCCACCTCGCCTTATCTGCAACGAATACGGTGACAATCGTCATCCCGGCAATAATCTGCAAAAACAGCTTGAGGCGGGGCTTTCCATTCACCAGGGGCCCCAGTGCCGTCGCCAGGCTGGCAAGCATCAGGCACACCAAGGCCATGCCTGCAACACTGCTGTCATCCGGCAAAGAAGGTGCGACCAGCACAATGACTGTCAGCACCAGCAACAATTGCCCAATCTGCAGATTTGTCCTTTGAAAAACCCGTTGTCTCCAATGTGAATGCACCGTCTCTGAATCCATTTATCAGTCGTTTATCCGAACGGAACGGCATACCGGCAAAAACCATTAAAAGCCAAACGCCTGTTTCCGCTTTAAAAATAGACATCCACCATCAAGGCCCCGAAGGAGACGTCTCCATGGGTTTTCTTTTTACCGGGAAGGGCGTTCGGAATCAGGTCCTCTTTGAGTAACTTGGTCGAGACCTGAAAATGAGCCCGAATGGAAAACAGCTCAAAGTAATGGTAGTTGACCCCCATGAGCCAGGCCCCCATGACATCTTCTCTGCTGACCTCACGATCGTCATCTGTGAGGCGGCTTCCATCATATAACGTCGAGTAAATCAGCCCGGTACCCGATGCCCCGAGAACCATCTCAATGCTGTGGGGTGAGGCAAAAGCCGGTTTGGGAAGAAAGGCCGCCTGGTAAAAACCCACGCCGGGAGGTGCCGGTGCAGGGCCGAAGCCTTCTTGAATGTTCCAGCCGAAACGGGCACTGAGCCCACTGCCAACGCTGGTGTACAGATTGCCCAGGGTGGCATTGGCCTCGATGGCAAGCTGTCCTGCCCAGCCATTGGTGTACCGCCCGACATAAGCCAGCCTCCGCACATACTGATACCCCAGGTTAATGAGGGGTTCGGTTTTTCTCTGCCCGCCCCATCCTTTCGGGTTCTTCCCCATTCCCAAATCGTTATGGACAAAGGTCTGAAACTCCTTGGCAAACGATTGCCTCCCGAGGAGTCCCACAGAGACTTGCAGGTTGCGGGCAACATCTCGGTTGAAGCTCTGCCAGTTGGCACTGACGGTCACCGTGCCCGCGTAAGGAAGATCCCCGTTCCGTACGGTCTCCATGGACAGATCCCCAGGCGTCAACATATTCTGCCCAACACCATAGGAATAGCGGACGATGGCATCGCCGGCATCCATGGACGGGACATGGGTCCCCACCCAGGCCACAAGACCCGGTACATCTGCGACATCCCACCCGTCATAGCAGGGCGTATGGTATTGAAGACTCCAGCCGTTGGAAAAATTACTGTCTTTTTTCCACACCGCGTCGTTGTCGATTTCAAAACGGAAAATCCCTGTATTGTATGGACTGCGAAGGTGAAAAGCCCCTTCAGAGGGGGGAGCATACACAACCATTGCCAGCAGAAAGCCGACAAGAACTACACAACATTTCAACATCACTTCTTTTTGCCTTCGGGGCAGCTTTCCCAGCGCCCTTACCAGTGGCCTTTTCAGCGCACCACGTGATTAAAACAGGGAAACCGAGCAGGCACCCCCTACGATACAGCCTATGTTTCCAGTCGTTTCACAAACGACGTCCTTCACGATCCCATGGGAACCTGCGCCGATGCGTCTTCTCCCGAGTCTGTTTTTTTGCGGACATGATGGACGCCCCAATAGGTCTCCCAAAGGCACTCCAATGTCCCGACAAGGATCAAGGCGTATCCAGACAGCTCCAACCCCTCTTCCACAGCATCTTTAACGACCCGCATGTACCCCTCTGCCATCACAGCTTTCCAGAACACCTGTTGCCCCATCAGACGAGAAAACACGAAGACAACCATGAACCCACCGAACATGATGCCGAAACCGGGTGTCCGTAAAAACGCATAAAGCGAGTACGTTAGATCACGTGCAAAGCGGCGTACACCAACAAGGGTAGCGACAGCAATGGCTGCAGCAAGCAATTGCCATGCTCCGTCAAACAGAATAACATCAAGCCCTGCATCAAATTCGCGGATGAATGCAATGGCTCCTGCCCCCATCACAAGGATTGACAGGGCTTGCTTTCGCGGTTCAAGGCACCCGACACAAAACCCGCTTAAAACGGTAAGAAAAAGGAGACTCACCTGAAGTGTCTCTACGAGTGAATGCTCATCAAAAAGATGACATAACGGATGACTCACAGCCTTCATGGTGACGGCATACATCATGACGCCCATCATCAGGGCGTAAAGGGTATAGCGAAGCGCGGTGCTCGCGATCCGCTTTGGACATTCTGCCTGGTTCATAAGTCTGGTTCGTATTCTCATCACCGAACCCGAAAGGGGAGAGCTCAAGTGCACTCCCCCCTTCCGGGTTTTCAGGAGATTTATGCATCCAAAAGGCGTGTTCAGTTCCTCTTGAAATCGGTTGAGGCACCTTGTGCCAACAATGATGTCGGGGACATCCGGCCGCTTATTTCACCGACTCAATGGCCCGAGCCACCTCCCCGCTAAGGGATGCAACCAGTACATCGAGGGCCGCGACACGATGCAGCGCCCCCTTGTCTTCCGCAACGCCCCTGAGCTTGGTGTGCCCGATTGCCACGGCCTGGGTGACCCTATTCGTTACAACCCACCGGGCATCCAGTACGGCCCCGGTTGTATTGCCTGCATCAAAGCGAACGATGTCCAGGGAAACCTGAATCGGTGTGGCCCCTTTGGGAACGTCAAAGGGGAACAGCGCAACCTGCTGGTTCCCTGACAGGTGGGACACGTTTTCAGACACCGCACGGGCGATGCCCCGATCCACCGGCTCAGCCCATCGGACATTCTCCAAAAACGAAAGCGTATGATCGGTGTTCCTCACCACCATCTGGGGCCGCTTCAGGTAATCCGGAACACTCACGGGCCCCACCACAACATACAGGGAAGGGGGCCACGACACGGCTTTCTCCGAAAAGGCCTCCCTGGTATGAAGCAAATGGTATGTCACCTCAGTCGGAGGGGTGGCACACCCCGCAAGCAGCAGCATGAAACACACAACACTGAAACACGGCGTCTTCCTGTACGTCTTTTTCAATCGTCATATCCTTCTGGTACGCAATGACTCCGGCGACCATGCCGGAACCGAATGCGTCATAAACAGATCATATTGAGTTGTGCCACACGAGCCTGACTGATCGGTCATAAAGCTGGCCAGTGGCTTAGCCGGATGAACCGGTTTCATCTCCAAGTCATCACACTGCGGCAATAGCACATCACTCCCCCTGCGCCTTGCCGAACACCAGGGCATCGGGATGGCGCTCCAGGTAATCCACCAAGATACGCATGGAGCGTGCAGTCTCGGAGACCTCGCTGAGCATGCGGTTGATCCGGTAGATCATGGCTGAATCCTTGCCGAGGCTTAATTCTATACTGTCAAGGGTCTTTCCCGCTTTCCCCATCATGTCCCTTGAAGAGGTCCCAACCTCTTCAAGGATCCCGAATGTCTTCTGCATGCCTGCATCGGAATTCACCACCAGCCTGCGAGTGTCCCTGGCGGTTTCCTGGATGGACTCGGCAAGGGGGTCCACTGTTTTCCGCGTCTGGGCCACCAGCCCCTTGAACTCAACAACCGCCTCACTCACATCCTGTATAAGGTGGCTCTCCGCCAATGAGCTGGTGAGACTGTCAACGGATTCCACAGTGGAAGCCACACCCTCCAGAATCGACTGAAAGGACACACTGTCCATGGTTCGCGAGAGCTCTGAGATATCGGAAAGAACGGTAGGCAGCTCATATAAAGTCTTTGATTTTCCAGCCACATGAAACGCTCTGTCCGGGTACATCCCGACATCCACGTACAGTTTTCCCGTCAGCAGGCTGTCGACCTTGAGTTGCGCCCGAAGTCCCCGGGCTACAAGCTCGTTCCTGAACTCCTTCTCCGTCATGGATGCAAGCTCCTGCTCAACCTCGGCGCCATATTCCATGAGCCTCACCCGTTCCGTATCCACCTCCACATACACAGGGGTGCAAAACGTAAAATTCCGGCTGTCAAAGACTATTTCCACCTTCGTCACGAGCCCGACCTTTACCCCGAAAAAACAGACCGGCGCCCCCACATCCAACCCCTTAACCGAGTCTTCAAAATAGAGGACAAAACGATCTTTTTTCTTGAAGTATTCACCGGCCCCAAAGATGACCACCAACCCTGCCGCAAGGAGGAACCCCCCAACCACAAAAGCTCCGATAAAGCTGTATTTTATATTCTTTCCCATTGTCTCCCCATCGCATTCACCCTGCGGTAAAACGCCTGACTGTCGTTTGATGATCTGCCAATAACCGGCCTCAATATCCGCCCTATGACGCCTCCGAAAAGCTGTTTTCTCCCCGCGTCAAAAAGCGAATCACCCGCGGGTCTGTTGAGTGCCTTAGGAGTTCACGGGGATTGCCGGAGGCGATCATGGTCTTTTGCCCTGCATCGAGGAACACGGAGTTGGTGCCGATGGCGAAAATACTGGCCAGTTCGTGGGTTACGACCACCACGGTGGCCCCAAGGGAATCCTTAAGCTCCAGAATCAAATCATCCAGGCGCCGGGCACTCAGAGGATCCAACCCTGCGGAGGGTTCATCGAAAAAAAGAATCTCGGGATCAAGGGCCATGGCACGGGCAAGGCCCGCGCGTTTCTTCATGCCCCCGCTGATTTCGGCCGGAAAATGGTGTTCAAACCCGCCAAGGCCAACCAACGAGAGCTTGAACTGCACCAGCTCTCGAACCTCGGCCTTGGTGTAATCGGTGTATTGAAAAATAGGCAGCGCCACATTCTCAAACAACGTCATGGCGCTGAACAGGGCCCCGCCCTGATAGAGAATGCCGATGCGCTTCATCAAGGCCCTCTGCTCAGAGGAAGAGACGTCATACAGCGATGCCTCTCCGTAGCAGACGTGCCCGTTGGCCGGCTCCTTTAAGCCCACCAGGTGGCGTAACAGGGTACTTTTTCCGCATCCGCTGCCCCCCATAATGATAAAAATATCGCCACGTCCCACATCAAAAGAGAGGTTGCGTTGAATCACCCGCTCACCATAGGCCATGGTGAGATGATCCACGGAAAGTGCGACGTCCTGATCGGTTGTCTTCATGGATCTACACCCCAAGAATGCTTGTCACCACCGCGATCAACCCGTCGGTGATGATAATACCCACAATGGCAGACACCACGGCTCTGGTGGCTGCCTCTCCAACGGCTGACGCGCTTCGCCCGCAACGCATGCCGCAATAGCACCCAGCAAGGGCGATGATGATTCCGTAAAGCCCGCTTTTCACTATGCCGTGGAGGAACTGCGTTATATTCAGGGCAGCCTGGGTCTGATGCCAGTACTGTTCCCACGAGATGTCCAGCATCCCGACCCCAATGGCCATGCCTCCTCCGATGCCGAGTACATCCGAGTAAAGACAGAGAAGAGGCATCGTGATCACAAGGGCCATCAGCCGAGGCACCACGAGAAATTCTGCCGGGTCCATACCCATGGTGGTCAGGGCATCCACCTCTTCATTGACCTGCATGGTGCCGATTTGGGCAGCAAAGGCTGCTCCGGTTCGTCCGGCCATGATGATTCCCGTCATCATGGCCCCCATCTCACGCGCCATGCCAAGCCCAACGATATCCGCCACATAAATTTGGGCGCCGAACATCTTGAGTTGAACAGCCCCCACAAAGGCGAAGATCACCCCGATGACGATGCTGATCAGCGCGACAATGGGCAAGGCAGAGGCGCCACAGTCCTGAAGGCACCCCATAAAATCAACCCGCCTCATGTGCCCTTTCCCGGTAATGGCTTTCCCGAGCCCTGTGGCGGTCTCACCGACAAACGCAAAAAAATCGACCATGGCCCACCAGCCGGAGACGACAGCCCGGCCCACACGGGCCAGTATGAAAGGACGATCAGATGAAGAACTTGCGCCCTTTGCGACGTCACCCTGCCCCGCCAAGGCCATCAAACGAAGCATCCCGCTGGGAAGCCCCTGCGTTTCCACGTCCACACCACGGTCCCTCAGTACCTCGGTCAACCCAATGACAAAGACGGTGAGGCGAGAGTCCCAGCTTTTCAATTCCGATGCGTCAAAACAGACTGTGCGGGCATACCCCATTCCTTTGGGGTAATCGCGTACCCGAGCCCCTATAGCCGCCTCTCGCAGAAAACCGACAAGGGAAACGACTCCGTGCCCCTCAGACATGCTAAAGGCAACCTCACCTGTCTTTTGCAACCCTTCCCGTTCTTCCAAAACCATTGGTGCTTTGCCTTCCCTTCTGTCTGAAACAATTCAGCCGCATGCGTATAACGATCTTACGAGAGGGCCCAAGTCGGTGTGCACCCACCAGGTTATCCCACGTTCAACCCATGCTCCCGTCCGAGCAGGCGGAATCATTCTATGCCTTGTTATTTCTATATTTTGATCACCCGGGCCACAGACACCTCCTGATTGCAGGAGACAAACGCACACGCTCTCCTTGATTGGGAGAGAGATAACATTGCATCTACAGCCAGCGGGCTTTGCTCTACTCAGAATCAACCGCCGGGCACCCTCCTCCAGGCACACCGGCAGCAACCCTATTGCCAGAACCGTGCCAAATTAAGCAATGTGTATATTTTCAACTATTTGCTAAAAACACCGTTCCAAAAAACACCAAATATGGAGGAATAATCCGCCAAATATAACGACCAGGACATTTTTCGCCATATTTACCAAAACAGTGAGACATATCCGCCATACCAAGAAAAAAATCGGGCACAAATCTTTCAAATATGAAGTTTTAATATTTCCAACACTAAAAATATGCTGTATTTAACGGCCATCATACGGCGCAACACCTAAAAGCCAAGGAGGTCCCATGCACGGAGATCTGGATGAATACAAATTTTTCAAGGAGGCCACCCTTCACATCTGCGGGAGCCTCCATGTCCAAGAGGCAATCGATGCTTTTTATACGTTCATCCAGGACTGGATACCCTGCGATGAGGTGGAGGTGGGCTACTACGACAACCTCACCAGCACGGGGATGGTTCTGGCAAACGCGACATGCAAACCCGAACTCTCAAGTGCTCCCATGGCCCGGTATTCCAAGAGCGAATGGCAACGATACCGAGACGCTTTATTTTCAAGCGGCAGCGATTCCTTTTACATTAACGACTTTGAGACAGCCGACCCGATTTTTGCCCTGGTCGAACGACTGCACCAGTCAGACCACAAGAACAAATCATCCCTTTTCATCCCCTTGTCCATGAATGATCAAGACCTGGGGCTTATCATCATCACCACCTATAAAGCGCACGCCTTCACACGGGATCATACACACCTGACAAACCTGCTCCACGCCCCCTTTGCCATCGCCATGGCCAACTGGAGTCAGCACCTCACCCTCATCCAGTACAAGAGTGACCTGGAGGACGACTGCCGTTACTTCCAAAAAGCGCTCAGAAAAGAGGCCGGAACACATGTGATCGGTTCAGAGGGCGGGCTGAAAGAGGTGATGAAGATGGTCGCCAAGGTGGCCGTCACAGACAGCCCCGTGATGATCTTAGGAGAGACAGGCTCGGGAAAAGAGGTGATCGCCAACGCCATTCACGCCAGCTCAAACCGAAAACAGGGTCCCTTTATCAAGGTCAATTGCGGAGCCATCCCTGAGAATCTGGTGGACTCCGAACTTTTTGGCCATGAAAAGGGCGCATTTACCGGGGCATCAAAGAGCCACAGAGGGCGTTTTGAACGTGCCTCAGGGGGCACCCTGTTCTTGGATGAAGTGGGAGAACTCCCCTTACACGCCCAGGTGAGGCTCCTCAGGGTCATACAAAATCAGGAACTGGAACGTGTGGGAGGAACCCACCCCATACCGGTGGATGTACGCGTCATCTCCGCAACCCACAGGGACCTTGCCGCAATGGTCAAAGGAAGGACCTTTCGCCAGGACCTCTGGTTCCGGCTCAACGTCTTCCCCATCGATCTGCCCCCCCTTCGCAACCGCCCTGAAGATATCCCTGACCTTGCCCACCACTTTGTGATTGAAAAGTTGAGCGCATTGAGGCGTAAAACCCCCCAGGTAATGACAGAGGGTGCCCTTGACCGGCTTCTCTCCTACTCCTGGCCCGGCAATGTCCGGGAACTTCAAAATGTGGTGGAACGCGAGCTGATCCTGACCCCCAGCGGCCCATTGAATTTTGAGAGCCTTACCCCGCAGCAGCCAGCCCCCTCTGGTCAAACCGATGACGAGGAGACACCGGAAACCCTGAACCAGGCCATGGCCCGCACCATCCATAAGGCCCTTGTGGCATGCAACGGCAAAGTCCAGGGCAAGGGCGGTGCGGCCCTTCGCCTGGGGATCAACCCCAGCACCTTAAGGGCCCGCATGGAAAAACTGGGTGTCACACACAAAAAAAAGGCCTTGCATCAGACATAGCCATGCAAGACCTTCGCAAACACATTACCTGCTGATCCTTACAGGACGTTCCTTATTTCGGCCGCACTGGGGGTAAACGCCAGGGACACTTCAATAAGCGTCACCTCAGAGGTGGCCCCAAAGCCCTGAGAAAGCCCCACCCCGAATCTCAGGGCCCGGTTTTTCTGCAGAACTTTATCCGCCCCGATCCCCAGTCGAACAACGCCACCGACACGGGTGCCGTCAGCAAGGAAGGAGTCATCGGCTTCGAGGCGTATCGCTCCTATGCCCAGAGTGCAAAAACCGGGGCCATAAGCCCTCGGCGAATAGAATCGCCCGCCAAGGGTCATAAACGACACCTTTGCCCCTTTGTGGGTCAGATCGTTTTCCAGATCAAAGCTGCTGGTCATACCGCCTGCCCACTCCACATCGACACCGGGCATCAATGGAATATCCACCGTCATCAAAACCCCCTCCCCCTCTTCCCCATTGGAGGGGTCCAACAACACCATGCCGCCGATATAGGCTGACATGCTCCTGCCCGCAAAGGCACAAGGAGTAAATGCCGCTACCCAGGCAACGACAATAACAATCCAAACGACCCGTTTCATACAAACCCTTCTCTTCATAAACGTCTCGGAACCTTTCATCTCAACATACCAATCACAAACTTGGCGACGCATGACAGCCGCACCTCCTGCCCCACATCGCAACCACTTATTCATCCTAATTTATATGATTTCCTTCCGGCACCGTGTCCTATGGCCCCGATGGACGATTCAACGGCATCAATGATTGCCTTGTCATCGGCGCCGATGGCTTTATATCGACAGGAGCAAATCCCCCAATCAACATCAATGACCTCTATCACAACAGCGACCGTGACAAAGGACCCGATAAAAATGGTGGCATAATGCCAGTCCCCGGCATTGCACTCAGCGCACCGATACCTCACCCCCCAGGATGTGCAATCCAGGACAGGGCGTCGCTGGCCGTCGATATCAATGTAAGCATGCATCTCATCTTCACCCATGCGGAAAGAGCCTCTTCACCAAGCCTTTCCCCTGAATAAAAGCGCCTGATTTAATAAGCTGATGCCCATAAGAGGGCCGCGTATTCAACCGATGGAGACATAGATAAACCAGGGAAACGGGCAGCGGCTTCGTACCCAACCCAAGGATTGAGCCAACCTGTTCGCGTTGAAGGTCCGCGGCCGAGGAGCCCCCCGGCCACCTGTCACTGCCCTAGCAACTCAACCTGTTGTCACCTCTATAGCCATAACCGTGCCAAATCTGAATATCTATTATTTTCAAACAGTTTTATCCCCACCCTACACATGACCGGGAAATGCCGCAGATTTTTATGCCACATTTGGATGATCCGGCAAGGAGTAGGATATATGACGGGTTTCGCAAAAAAATACGCTCCTGAGCCACAAGGACCTGAAGGTGTGAAGGATGCAAACCAAGGGCAGACCAGGAACAGTTTACGGCTGATGAAGGTGGTTCTCTGCCGGAAACTGTGGATGTATCCTGGGCCTGCCCCGGCCGCTGCCGGAAGTGCGATGGTGAAACGCACCCCCGTTTACCGCAGGCCATGCTGGTGAGACACGTCCTGCGGTAAATTGAATAGGCTGAAGCCCTGCTGCCACTGATTCGCACGCCACCTTAATGCGGTGACACCAAAAGGCAGTCCCGTGCCGCCTACTTCAACAACCACTCCACGCCAAAGGCAACATCCAGGGTCTTCTTCTCCATCTTGATGCCCTGAGGAGTTGTGCAGCTGTCATAAAAATAAGGTGCCACGGAAAAACTCAAGGACAAGGTATCGCTGTAACGATATTTGACACCTGCAGAAACAACCTGGTACTTCAACTTGGGGTTGACGGTCAGGTAAGGGAAGCGATCCCGGTCGTCTTTGGGGTCGCAATAGATGTAGCCGGCCCCCAAGGTCCACTTTGGGGTCACATCACACTCAACACCGCTGGCAACATAGTACCCGTTACCCATCCCCTTTTCTTCTCCCCCCCTGTCGGCATCTTTTTGCCAGGCCATGGCGCCGTCCACGGCCACCCGCCATTTCGGGGCAATGCGATACATGACACCCATGGCTGTCTGGGCAGGAAAATCCCGCCTCATCTTGCTCCCCTCCTTGACAACCCCCTTGACCAGGGAAACCAGGGGATGACTCCCCTCCACCTTGTCCACCTCATATTCCATTTTCGTGCGCATCTCATGACGCAGTGAAATATCCAGTTTATCTGTCGCTCTCCACGAGAGGCCAAAGACCGGAGCGCCACCTGTGGCATCCATGGAGGCATCCAACTGCTCCCCTTCGTCAATCTCAACCTCCATGATGCCGTGAAGCACACGAAAACCACCTGAAACCGCAAACGAGTCATTAAGCTGCCAGGAGACACCCGTGGTCAGCCCTGGAACGACATACGTAAACTCCGCCTTGTCCCGAAACGTCAAGTCCACCATCATGGGCCCAGCAATGGGGTGAACCACGGGCATGGAGCCCAGAGTAAACCCGTCATCATAGTCCGCCTTTCCCATTCCCCCAAAGGCTGTCACGGCAGCATAAAGCCCGAGCCGCCCGTTGCGGTACACACTATGGAACGGAGGAAGAAAGTTGGCGTTATCAGCCTCGAATGTCTCGCCGTTTCGACTGTGTTGCCAATCTTTAAAGCATGCCTTGAACGAAACACCCACGTGCAGTCCTTCTTCAAGCCATGCGGATCCTGCCGGGTTGAAAATTGACGCGTCTGAGGCATCGGATGCGGCGGTCCTGGCCGGCATCCGGGTAAAATCCGCCGTGAGACTGGACTGATTGTCCACCATGCTCGCCATGGCGCTGCTCGAGATCAGAAGTGCCGCAAAAAAACCGGCACCAACACGCAAAACAAATCCCTTCATTTCGTAATGCTCCTTACCTAAAGTAATTGATTCTCTGGATGCGATCGATGTTCGCTACCACTATCCTCATTCAATTACAGTGCCAAAAAGCACGCGTTTGAAATTATTGGGATTTTCAAATCACACAATACAAACCGCACCATTTGGAAGAAATGGGGTGCGATATATGGCAGAAATAACAAACAAGGAAAAGAGGGAAGCCACGCGCAACGCATAAGAAAGCGGCCCCACCAAGGGATGGGTGCCCCATGGTGATGGGACCACCCATGTCAGGGAAGGAAACAGGTGGCATGAAGAAGCGCCAGGGTATGAACGTGCATGGGGTCGCGACCTTTTCCCGCAAAGAAGACAAGGTCGACGAGCAAGCATCCCCTTTAGCCGGGCAGCCTCAAGGGGATGCCCGGCTAAAGGAAGTGGAACCGGAAAGGGTTTACGGGACTATTCCCCAAAAGCGATCTTTCGGAGGCAAGGTGAGTCATTGCTGAGTGGTTATCCTTTTTCAATCCGCATGCCACATACCCCGCAGAGAAAATGGACGGTAAAGCGCCCCTTTTCATTTTCAAGGACCAGGGGCTCTGCCTGGTGCGCCTTGCCCTTGCAGAGGCCTAAGGCTTCCCGGATGCAATGGCGGGTCTCCATGACGGTGACCGGGCCTTCGGGTTCTGTGGCTTCAAAGGCAGGCTCCACAGAGGAGACTCCCCGGCGGGTATAAAACCGCTTGGCCAGTGCATTGGCCACGTTGGCCCCGTAGGTAAGCCGGGTCTCGGGGAAAGGAATGACCGGCCTGGAAACGGGTTCGGAATCCCGTGCCGGCATGGCCCCGGCCTCGTCCAGAAGAAGGGCCACCACCTCGCGACGAAGCCGGTTGATCTCGGAGACAGGAACAAAGAGAGGGGGGAGGTTGAGGGTCAGGCCACGGAGGTAAAAGGGGGTTCCCCCCAGCTTGGCGAGTTGGGTCTCCAGGGTCTTGCGGGCCTTGTCCTTGTCCCGGGCCGGGACCGGCTCCACCCCGAACCAGTGGGTGACGCTGCGCCCGGTTTCGTCGGCGGCAGCAATCCAGAGGCCGTCTTTGACCTCCTTGATGGAAAGGTCCACGGCAAGGCGCCGCTCGGCGCTCTCTTTTTCCAGGAGTTTCAGAAAAGCGTGGTCAAAGTTGCGGTAGAGCACCGCGCCCTTGAACAACCCGGTCTTGGCCACCGGCTGGCTGGGCCGGATGAGCCCGCCGTCCACGCGGTTTGCCTTGATGCCCTTGAGGTTTCCCGACGGATCCAGAAAACAGAGGCCGTCGCCGTTCACCACGGGGGTTCGCCCTTTGTCCACTTTCAGGGTCACATGGTCCTTTGCCACATGCACCACCTGCCCCATGCGTTCGCCCATGGCCTTGGGCGTGTCCGGGGAGGCCACCTTTCCCCGCTTGCCGGAAAGGTAGTAATCGGTTCCGCCCCTGAAAAAACTCTTCTCTATATTTGGGGTGAAGTGGTGGGTGACCCGGCCGAAGGAAGCCCGGGTTGACCCGGCACGGCGATCAAGCTCCCGGTCCAGGGCCTGCCGATAAAAAGCGGTGACGTTTTTCACGTAATCTTGGGACTTGAGCCGCCCCTCTATTTTAAAGGACGAAATCCCCGCATCCAGCATGGGCCCGATGTGTGCGGAGCGATCCATGTCTTTCAGGGAGAGAAGGTGGCGGCCTGCGCTCACCACCTTACCGGAAGCCTCCTTCAGGTCCCAGGCAAGCCGGCAGGGCTGGCCGCAGGTGCCCCGGTTGGCGCTTCGACCGCCCAGGGCGGCGCTCATCCAGCACTGACCGCTGTAGCTCACGCAGAGGGCCCCGTGCACAAAGGCTTCCAAAGGAACCGTGGTGGCATCGGAGATGGCCCGAATCGTATCCAGCGAGAGCTCCCGGGCAAGGATCACCCGTTCAAAACCCGAGTCTTCCAGAAATTTTACCCGCTCCGGGGTCCGGTTGTCGGTCTGGGTGGAGGCATGCAGGGCAATGGGCGGCAGGTCCATCTCCAAAAAGGCCATGTCCTGAATGATCAGGGCGTCCACCCCGGCGCTCCAGAGAGCCACGGCCTGCTCCCGGGCGGCGTCGAGCTCCCCGTCAAAGAGCAGGGTGTTCATGGTCACATGCACGGAGGCCCCGTAGAGCCGGCCGTGTGCACACAGGGCCTCGATGTCCTCCAGGGTGTTTCCGGCGGCGGCCCGGGCACCGAATTTCGGGGCCCCGATATAGACCGCGTCGGCTC
Organism: Desulfoluna spongiiphila; assembly: GCF_900101345.1. Taxonomy (GTDB): domain Bacteria; phylum Desulfobacterota; class Desulfobacteria; order Desulfobacterales; family Desulfolunaceae; genus Desulfoluna; species Desulfoluna spongiiphila. The sequence continues at coordinate 136,857 of NZ_FMUX01000001.1, forward strand.
CGTGGTTGATGGCTTCTTTGCCGCAGGCCAGGTCCCGGGCCGGGCTCAATAATTCGATTCGTTGTTTTTCCATGATACATCCTGAGGGTTTAAAACCATGAAAGGCCGAAGCCCAAAGCTTCGACCTTTTTGACCATATATAACAGATGCCCCGGCCGCCTGTCACTTCTTATGGACGACGGACCGACCAGCGCCCTTTCCACCCCGCCTCCCGGCACACAGCCGCTATGCTCCATTACTACCAAGACCTACCCTTTAAATTTAACTTACCATTTCACAACAACAAACAATCATCAGCAAAGAAATACGGGGTATACCCCAACCCAAACCTTCCCCCTAAGGGCATAGTTTCACAGCAGAAACGCCCACAAATAAAAACACACGCCTAACACTGTGTTATTTCATAGCTCCGGGGCAACACACCAGAGCAAGACAATGTTTTACTTTAAAAATAACGACCTCAGGTCGATATATTAAGTATCATTTTTAGAACCCGCATGATTTCGGAGATACGCCACAGATGTTGAAACACATGAAGTTAAGAGGAAAGATCGTCTTTCTCATCGCGCTGACAGCCTTTGTCACCTTCAGCGTGTCCATTGCCGTCATGACCACCAAAACACGGCAACTGGCAAAAGACGACGCCCTGGCAAAGGGCACCGAGATGGCCCACAGATACGCCAACGAAGTGAAGGTCATCCTGGAAGAGCCCATGGAGGGGTCCCAGGCCCTTGCCTACGCCTTTATGGGCATGAAAAAGACGGGAAAGATGCCCGATCGGGAGGTTCTGACCAACCTGCTCAAAGGGCTGGTGGAAAACGACGCCAACCTGGAAAGCCTCTGGGCCTGCTTTGAACCCGGTGCCCTGGACGGCCGGGACGCCGAATATGCAGGCACCGACCACCATGACAAAACCGGCCGGTATATCCCCTACATCTTCCGAACCGGTGGGGCCCTCACCGTGGACCAGCTCCGCGACTACATGATCCCTGAGACCAACAACTACTACGTCATCCCCCAGCGCTCCGGCAAAGAGTACATCACCCCGCCCACGGTGTATCACATCGGTGAAACCGGCATGGACGTGGTGCTCACCAGCATGGTGACCCCCATCAAGCACGGCGGAAAAACCATCGGGGTCGTGGGGCTGGACATCGAACTCAAGGCCCTCTCCGATCTGGTGGCCACCATCAAGCCATACGGGACGGGCAGCGCAGCCATCGTCGCCAACAACGGCACCTTTGCCGCCCATGTGGACAAAGAGCGCATCGGAAAACCCATGGGAGAAAAAGGCCCGTGGGTCAACGCTGCAGACGCCGTCAAAGCGGGCAGGCCCTACACCTTTACCAGCCACTCCGAGACCCTCGGGACAGATCTTCAGCAGATCTTCGTTCCCATCAAGGTGGGGGCCACAGACCGTCCCTGGTCTTTTCTTGTGACCCTGCCCATGGACAAGGTGATGGAAAATGCCAACAGCATTCTCATAACCAACATCACCATCGGCCTCGTCTCCTTTCTCATCTTTGCCGCCGTGGCCTGGGCCATTGCCAACTCCATTGTGGCGCGCATCAAAGAAAACGCCCTGGTCATGAACGATATCGCCGAAGGGGAAGGGGACCTGACCCAGTTCCTTCAGGTACGATCCACAGACGAAATCGGAGAGCTCTCCTCGGGCTTCAACCGCTTTATGGAAAAGCTCCAGCACCTCATCCGGGACGTGGCCGCAGGGGTCTCCTCGGTGAACGAGGCGTCCGCGGGCCTTCTGTCCATGTCCCAAGAGCTCGCCCAGAGCGCGGGCAACACCTCGTCCCGCGCCACCCATGTGGACCAGGCCTCCCGGGACATGACCGACCGGTTGGCGGGTGTGGCCGCGGCCATTGAGCAGGCCTCCGCCAACATCGCCATGGTGGCCACTGCCACGGAAGAGATGTCCGCCACCATCGGGGAGATCGCAAAAAACACGGAGACCGCCCGGGGCATCTCGGCCACGGCCCTTGAACGCACCCACGGCACCTCAAGGGAGATGGCGGCCCTTCAAAGCGCCGCCGAGGAGATCGGCAAGGTCACCGAGACCATCACCGACATCTCCGAGCAGACCAACCTGCTGGCCTTAAACGCCACCATCGAAGCGGCCCGTGCCGGTGAAGCCGGAAAAGGGTTTGCCGTGGTGGCCCATGAGATCAAAGAGCTGGCCTCCCAGACCGCCGATGCCACCCTGGGCATAAAAACCATAGTGGAAAGCGTTCAGTCAACGGCCACGGCCTCCACCACCGGCATGCAGGAGATCACCACGGTCATCGGGGAGGTCAACGATATCGTTTCAACCATCGCAGGGGCCGTGGAAGAGCAGTCTGCCGCCACCAGCGAGATCGCGGAAAACGTCAGCCAGGCCTCACAGGGCATCGCCGAGGTCAATGAAAACGCCGCCGGCTGCAGCGCCATGGCCGGGGACATCGGCACGGCCATTGTGGATGTCAACAGCGGGGCCGAAGGGGTGACCCACATCGGCGAATCCCTCCAGGCCAGCGCCCGGGACATGCAGGCCATGGCCGATCAACTCGGCAGCCTGGTGGGGCGCTTCAAAGTGTAACTATTCCGCTCAACATGCCTCCGGCGGCCCTGCCGGGGGCCAAACTTTAAAAACGTTTGACAAACAGATCTTAGACAAGGCTTTCCAGGCTCCGCCGAACCAATGTCGATTTTTTCTGCATTAAGACAGCTTTTAGCGGAGCGTTTTTTCAACGTTTCCTAACAAAAAGAGCGGTGCCCATTGACGCACCCAAGCATGACGGGGAGGTTGCGGTTTACGCCGCCTCCCCGCCCTTTTCTCACGCCTTGCCCTTCATGGCCGCCATCACCTGTTTCTGAGCATCTCTCTCCTCCCCTTTCAGGTCAAAAAAACAACGCACGCCCCCGGGATTAAAGCAGCCGTTGCAAGCCACACAGGCAGCCTTGGACCGATCCCCCTGCCGCCATCGCTTCACAAGACCCGGCTCCCGGATCAAGGAACGGCACAGGGAGACGGCCTCGATGCCGCCCCCGCTCAAGGCCGCTTCGATGGCCTCAATCCTGCGAAAGCCCCCCACACTGATCACCGAGGCCGACACCTCGGCCGCCAGCTGTCTCCCTGCTTCGAGGTGGTAGGTTTCATGCTTGAGGGGCCGGCAGGGCGTCCAGGCCCCGGCAAAGGCCCCCCCGCTCAACTCAATGGCGTCGATACCTCCGGCATCCAGCGCCCTTGCCGCCACCAGCATGCCGTTGTATGTCAACCCCTCTCCCCTTGTTTCGAAGTCATCGCAGTTGAGCTTGACCCAGACCGGGTAGGCTGCGCCGCAGACCCGTTTGATCTCCCCGAGAATCTCCGAAAGGATGCGGGCGTTTTTCTCGGGACTCCCACCGTAAGCGTCCGTCCGCCGGTTGTAGACAGGGCTCAAAAACCGACTCAACAGGTACCCATGGGCGGCATGGAGCTGAACCCCGTCAAAGCCGGCAGCCTTTGCCCTCAAAGCGGCCTCTCCGAACTCCGTCACCAGCGTCTCGATCTGCTGCACCGAAAAGGGCGTGGGCAGGATCCCGCTGACGGGGTCCACAACGGCCGACGGTGCAAAGACCTCTCCGGAAGGAGCACCGTGCAGCTGGGAACCGACATGGGCCAGTTGCGCCACCACGCGGCCGCCATGCCCATGCACGGCATCCGCCAGGGACCGCAGCCCTGAAAGATCCGCGTCCGGGCCAATACTCACCGTCCGGGCAGACGGGTTGTCCGAAGAGGCAAAGCAGAGATACCCCGTGATGATCAGTCCAACCTCCCCCCGGGCCAGGTTGGTATACACCTCCGTCATGGATGGGCTGACCCTGCCCTCATCGGCCATGGACTCAAAGGTGGCCGACCGGAACACCCTGTTTTTCACATTGATGCCGCCCACCGTCCCGTGTTCAAATACGTTCATGCTGATCGTCTCCTTTTGTGACCGGCTTTAAAATTAGACCGGTCGTCTATTAATTAGACAAAAAAAATACCGTACCTATTCCGCTTGTACCTCCGGCGGACCTGCCGGGGCTAAACGTTTGCCTGATCTCATAACGACGGGTTTAAAAAACAGATTCAATATCATCTGAATCAATAGCGAATGCGATTTTCCCTGAGGAACGAAGGGGAAAGCGCATTCGCAAGCTGCTTTCGAGGTGGCACACCTCGCCGCCGGAGGCATTGCTTTTGTTTTATGGCGTGTCAGGCCGAAACAACCGATCCAAAAGGGCATCCATGACCTGGGACAGATGCTCTGCGTCCCCGTCAATCTTCATCCCGAGGAGAGCCCCCTGCCAGGTGCTCCAGAAAATATCGGCGAGGGCCCGGGCACCCAGGTCATCCCGAAACAGCCGCCGCCGCTGGGCTTCCTCAATCAGGGCCATCACCCGCTCCCGGAACAGACCCATCCCGCGGTGCATGGCATCCCGGCAGGGCCCATCCGTATCACCGATTTCGGCGGCGAGGTTTCCCACAAGGCACCCCTTCGTGCCACGGTTTTCCAGGACCGCAAAGGACAACCCATACACACAGCGCAGCCCCTTGACGGGATCGTCACCGGCGGCCTCCATGCAGGCATCCACAGAGGCCTTCATCCCCAGGCAGTAGCGGGCGATAATTTCAGCAACAAAGTCTTCCTTGCTTTTGAAATAGTTATAAAAAGAGCCCTTGGGCACATGGGCCGTATCCAGGATCCCCTTGAGGCCTGTGCCGTGGTACCCATGCTCAGCTATCATCTCCATGCCGAGTTCCAGAAGGGCCTCTCTGGTATGTTCGCTTTTTCGTGGTCGTGACATACCTGTCTATTATGACCGATCGTCTTCGAATGCAAGTTTTTTTCTCTACACCCACCGGAAGGCCTTTTTTTAGCTATCCCTAACTTTTTTCAGGTCCATGATATTTTTTCCCTTGACCACACAAAATCACCTCGCTATAGTGGACCCAACAGATGAGCCACTCCCCCGGCTTCATCTGCAGGCAACACGCTTTTTTCAGCAGAAACTGCAAAGGGCGATGACGCCGACCATGCCACATGATAATCCGGCGGAGGCTCCCTATCCTCCGATAGATTATAGCCATTGCTTGGCAAATGCTTCCTTTCTCACCCAATAAAAAAGGCCCGCCATCCCGGCGGGCCTTTTTTTATTCCAGCCTGTTTGCCCTAAACCCACGAAAAGCTATGATTTCTATGCCTAAAACCCGGTAAAAAAGGCCTCCGGCGGCAAGGTTTGCCACCTTGAAAGCACGTTGCGAATGCGCTTTTCCCTTCGTTCCTCAGGGAAAATCACATTCGCTATTCATTCAGGTTAAACTGAACCTGTTAGCCCCCGGCCGGGTCGCCGAAGGCATCTTTAACCGGGCCTTCTCATGGAAGCCACTTTGCCTGAAACGCCTTGAAAGCCTGTCACCGCTGGGCCCGATTGCCCGGAAACGCAAAAAACCCTTTGCCCGTTAAACGATGGGCAAAGGGTTTTAAAAATGGAGAACCCCATGGCCGGAAACCGGCGTTATGGTGTTTCCGAGGTTTCTGGCATGGTCATTTCATGTTGACACCATAAAACCGGGAGTACATCACCGGCACGAAGACCAGGGTCAGCACCGTGGAGAAAAGCAGGCCAAACAAAATGGAGATGGCCATGGGCTCCCACATGATGCCGCCACCGAGCCATAGGGGCAAAAGCCCCAGGGAGGTGGTGGCCGTGGTAAGAAGAATGGGCCGGAACCGCTGGCAGGCAGCATCCACGATGGCCTGGGCCGGTTCCTTTTTCAGCTCCTCCTCTTCGATGCGGATGCGATCCAGCAGCACAATGGCATTGTTGATGACGATCCCCGCAAGGGAGATCACCCCGAGAAATGCCATGAACCCGAAGTACGACCCGGTGATGAGCATGCCGATGATCACCCCGATGAGCCCCAAGGGGATGGTCAGCAGGATGATCAGGGGTTTTTTAAGGGAGTTGAACTGCCAGATCAGAAGCAGCACGATGATCACCCCGGACCAGGGAAGTTTTGCCACGACGGCACCCATGGCCTTGGAGCTGCCCTCGGCGTCTCCGCCCAGTTCGTAACGGGTCCCGGAGGGCCAGGTCGCCTGGGCCTCGTCCAGCCAGGGGGTCACGGCCTTGATCACGTCACTGGCTGTGGTGTCTTCCCGAACATCGCAGGTAATGGTCTGGGTGACGTTAAGGTCCCTGCGGAGAATCTTGCCGGACTGCCATTCGGTGTTGATCTCCGCCACCTGGGTCAGGGGAATGCTCTTGCCCGTACTGCGGGAGGTGATGGAGAGCCCCTCGATCTCCTCCACGGTCAGCAGGCCGGAGCGGTTCTCCCGCATGATGATGGGGATCACGTCCTCCCCTTCGCGATAGGATCCCGTGGTGGAGCCCGAGAGTTCCGTTTCAAGGGCCACGGCAATGTCCTGGTTGGTAAGGCCCGCCATCTGGGATTTGATGGGGTCCACCTTCACCACGAGCTTTTTCGAGAGCATGCCCCAGTCATCGGAGATGTTGGTGGCACCGGGGATCTTTGCCAGTTCGGCCTTGACCGATTCGGAAATGCGGTACAGGGATTCGGCGTCGTTGCCGATGACACGGATCGCCACCGGATCGGCCGAGCCTCCCCCGCTCACCAGGCGCGAGACCTTGTACTTGGCGTCCGGCCAGGTGGAGAGAAAGTAGGTTTCAAGGGCTGCGATCACCGGGGTGCTGGCCTCATCCGACGTGGTGTTGATGAGGATGTGGGCGTTGTTGGGGCTTGCCTCCGGGGCAACGTAGCCCAGGTCGTATTTCGGGGCCCCCTCCCCCGTATAGGTGGACCAGCTCACCACCCCGTCACCTTCGTTGCCGTCCGGGGCCATGTTCTTCTGGATAAAATCGTTCACCCCGCTGACGATCTCCTGGGTCCTCTGGATGTCCGTTCCCATGGGAAGCTCCACATTCACCGTCACCAGGGGCCGGTCGCTGGGGGGCATAAAGATAAAGGGAATGAAGCGGAACATCCCCATGCAGACAACAAACACCATGACGATGCCCCCGATGGTCAGCCAGGGTCGCCTGAGACAGAGCTCCAGGGCCTTGCGGTAACGACCGGCAAACCGGGTGAACAAGGTCTCTTTCTCCCCTTCGGTGGTCACCCGGATGGCCTTGATGCACAGCAGGGCCACCATGGAGAGGGTCAGCAACCAGGAGCAGATCAGGGCAATCGTGAGCACCACAAAGATCTGCCCCATGATCTCGCCCATCACCGACTCGGCCAGCCAGAAGGCCATAAAAGCCGCAGATGTGGTCAACGAGGAGGTCAACAGGGGCACGGTGAGCTCCTTGGCGGAGTCCACGGCCGCGTCCACCGGGGAATCTCCCCCTTCCATCTTCACCATGATGGACTCGCTCATGACAATGGCGTTGTCCACCAGCATGCCCAGGGCGATGATCAGGGAGGCAAGGGAGACCTTGTTCAGGCCCACGCCCGCAAAGCTCATGAGAAGAAGGGTGGTCACCATGGTGGCCGGGATAAGGGAGGCCACCACCAGCCCTGTGCGAAGCCCCAGAAAGGCCAGCATGGTCAAAAGCACGATCACCACGGCCTGTACCAGGTTGCTGGTAAAATCGTTCACCGACTTGGCCACCACCGTATCCTGGGAGGCCACCCGGAAAATCTCCACCCCGTAAGGCAGGCTCTTCAACAGCTCGTCCACCTTGGCATCCACCTGGCTGCCCAGGGCAAGGATGTTGCCCCCGTGCATGAGGTTCACGCCGATGGCCAACCCTTCCCGGCCGTTGATCTTGACGATGCTCTCCCTGGGGTCGGTGTACCCGCGGGTGATGTCTGCGATGTCCCCCAGCTTCAGGACACGGCCGCCGCTTGAAGCCACCACGATCTCGGAGAGGTCTTCAAGGGACTGAAAGTTACCCGTGGGTTCCAGAATAATACGCCGCCCGTCGGCCAGTATGTCCCCGCCGGGCACCACGATGTTGGTGCCCGAGATGATCTCCTGGAGCTGATTCTTGGAGAGCCCCACGGCGGCCAGCCGCTCATTGGAGAAGGAGACATAAATCCTCTCCTCCTGGGCCCCTTGAATTTCCACCTTGGCCGAGGCGGGGAGCTTGATCAGCTCGTCGCGCACATCGTCGGCCAGATCGCTGAGCTCCGCCGCAGAGTAACCGTCGGCGATGAGCCCCAGGATAATCCCGAACACATCCCCCAGCTCATCGTCCACCCGCACCTGGGAGCCGTCGGGAAGCTCCGGCTCCACAGCCTCCACCTTGCGCCGGATGCGATCGAAAATCGGCTGAAGGTCCATGGTGGATTCAAGGAGGTTGATGTTGATGATGGAGATGCCCGTGCGGGACTCGCTGGTGATGTAGTCCACCTCGGGCACTTCCTGCACGGCTTTTTCAATGCGATCCGTGATGAGGTTCACCACCCGCTCCGGAGAAGCCCCGGGATAGGTGGTGACCACGTTGATCGTCCGGATGAGAAACGGTGGCATGTCATCCCGCGGAAGGCTATTGAAAATCGTCACCCCGGACAGGAAGAGCAACCCCAGGACGGTATACACCAGCACGCTGTTTTTTATGGCAAATCTTGTAATCATAGTCCATATCCTGATGACCACGCCCGTGACGCAGGGGCGGGTTCAAGGGTTAGTCGGAAATCAGCTTCACTTTTTTGCCGTCGGTCAGAAAAGAGATGCCCGTTGTCACCACCTTCTCACCGCCTTCAAGGCCGCTCAGGATCTCAAACCCGTCGGACATCATCCGGCCTGCGGTGACGCGCCGCTTGGTCACCACGCCCTCGCCCTCCCCTGTTTTTTCGACAATGTAGAGAAAATGTCCCTCGTAATCTTTGGCCACGGCATGGACCGGTACGAGAAGGGCGGGCACCGCCCCCTCCCGCTCAAACCGGAACACAACGGAGGCCGGCATCCCCGGCCGGATGTTTGCCCGGGCCCCTTCCATGACAAGGGTCACGGGGTAGGTATGGGTCTCGGGGTCCGACTCGAAGGCCACCTCGGTGACCCGCCCCTCAAAGCGCTTGTCCGGCATGGCAGGGTACACGATGCCCGCGGCCTGCCCCTGACGGATCTGGGCAATCCAGAGCTCGGGGATCCCCGCTTCCACTTCAATGGAGTCACCGGCCTGCACCACGGCCACCACCTCGCCGGAGGCGACGTTTTCATTGGCCTCCACCTCCCGGGCGGTGACGATGCCGTCCATGGGGGACGCCAGGGTGTAGTAGGTCAGCTCCCGCTTCTGAAGCCGAACCGCCCGCACGTCCACATCGTAGGCTGCCGATGCGTTGGCGTAGGTGTCCCGGGCCTTCTCGTACTCGCTGACCGGGACGTTGTTGTTCTCGTACAGGGCCTTTGTCCGCTGAAGGTTGGATTTGGCGTTGTCGCTCTGGATGCGGGATTTCTCCAAATCCACCAGGGCCTTTTCCAGGTTGAGCCTGGCATCCCGGTTGTCCAGGGTGGCCACCACCTGCCCCCTTTTCACGCGGTCCCCCACCCCGGCCTCAAGGGTCTCGATCTTGCCCCCGGTGCGAAAGCTCATGCGCACGACCTCCCCTGCCTTGGTAATCCCGGAGAATCGACGTTCCAGGTGGCTGGGGACCGGCGCCACCTCACGGTACTTCACCGCCCGGATCACCTCGGCCTCCTGCTTCTCCTCGCCGCCGCAGCCGGTCACCCCAACCAGAAGCCCCAAGGCCACGCCATATATAGCCCTCTTTTTCCATCCCATAAGGTCATCTCCCATGATCACAGCCGCATCGGCTGCAGGTATTGATGATATAAACTGTTTTTAACCTACTTATTGGTCGAACAACGCCTTGATCCGCCCGGCAAAGGCTTCTGTCTCCAGAGGATCGGAGACCAGGGTCATTTTACCCACGGTGCGTTCCAGCTTTAAAAGTGCCCTCACCTGCTCGTAGATGGCGTTGGTTGCTTCAAGGTCTGCCGTTAAAGAGGAGTTCTGGGCCTCCACCAGGTCGGTGAGGGACGCCTTCCCCTTGGCGTAGGAGTCGGCGATGAGGTTCAGGCTTTTTTTGGCGTATTCCGCCGATCTCACGGCCTGCTCCCGCGTCACATACCGGGTGATGGTATCCAGCAGGGCCACCCGCACGGAGAGCTCGATCTCCTGTTGGGCCTTTCGCCTCTTCTCTTCCAGCTGGGCCAGGGTAAGGCGCTCCCTGGCGAGCTCCACCCGGTTCTCGCCCCCGGAGTAGAGGGTCCAGGTCAGGTTAACCGAGGCGTCCCAGCGCTCTTCGTGGTATAATGGCCCGTCCTCGGACCCCGCGCCCCCGCGATCCATGTCGCGGTTCCAGGTTCCTGCGGCGCTGACGGTGGGGACCCAGTTCTTTCGGGACAACACCCCGGCACGGGTCTCAACCGCAGAGATGTTGCGGGAAAGGGCCGAGAGTTCCGGGGCATTTTTCACCGCCTCCTCCACAAGGAACGTCAGGTAGGTTTCAAACCCCTCCGTGTTGGTGAGCCGCCCCTTGACACTCCTTACAAGGAAACTCCCATCCATGAAATCGTCCAGACCGGCCCCCAGGGCCCGGGTTTTCTGGTCAATGGGGACCCCCATAATCAGATTCAGGTTCCGAGAGGCAACGTTCACATTGGACCGCGCGGTAAACAGCGCGGCCTTGGACGTTGCCATGCGGCTCTCCCAGCTGAACACATCCCCGGACCCCGCATACCCCGCCTCTTCCCGCTGCTTGGCGATGACAAGGTTTTTCCGGATAAGGGCCAGGTTGTCCATCTGGACCGTCTCTTCGGTGCGCGCCTTGAGAAGGTCGGTGAAGGCCACCGTGGTGTCGAACACCGTATCGAGGATCAGGGCCTGCCTGCTTTCCTGCTCGGCTTCCAGCAGGTCCTTCTGACTTGAAATGGTCCCTATGGCCTCGTCGGAATAGATCAGCTGCTCGACGACGGCGCTGCCCGTGGTGGTACGCTCCGCCTGGGTGTTGTTGGAGGTTGTGGCCACATCTTCATCAATGAAGGTCTGGGACCCCACGAGTTTCACGTCGGGTAAAAACGAGGTTCCGGCCTGGCGAACGGCCTCTTTGGCCTGACGGACGTCAAAGGTGTTGATGCGAAGGTCGTAGTTGGCGGCAAGGGCGCTGTTCACCGCATCCTGCAGGGTGTAAAAAAGCCCACCCTCCTGGAGGTCCCCGAGGAGCTGGGCACCGGAAAGCATCTCAAAGGAGGGGGAAAAACCGATGGCTCGAGCCGTCTCCATGTTGATGGTCAGGGCCACCTCAAACTCCATGTTCACAGGAAGATCGGACAGCTTGTCGCCGCCGACCCAGCCGTCAATGTTCAGGGCCACCCGCCTTGCGACGCGGTTGAAGGTCCCTTCAGGCGATGCCGAGGCAAGGACCCCTTTGCGGACATCCCTCAGGGAACCCCCGAAGGTGGGGATCTTCATCTCGGTGAGGGCCTGGACAAGGGCCGGGCGCCCTACCTCCTCCTGGGCCCCCAGGTACCCCACATACACGGCATCCACGCCGCTGAGTTCAGCCAGCACCTCGTTGACGCCCTTGTTCGAGGAGACAATACGGTAATCTGCCTCAGGGTGCAGGGCCTTGTCCAGTTCCCCCTCTTTTTTCCGGATGACATCGGCCACCGACGGATCAAAGACGATGCCCACCTCTTTAAAAGGGGTCAGGCGCCGAAAAAGAAGCAGGTCTTTGGTGATGGAGTGGTTGAAATGAACGTAGGTCAGGTTGGCAATGCCGGATCGATCCTCGTCGCTGTGTCGGACCCCTTGAAGTACCGAGTCCATAATGCCCACGGCAATCACAGGTTTGGAGTAGGGACCGGAGTCGGCGATCACCGACGAACTCACCACCCCGATGGAGACAATAATGTCCACTTCGGGGTCGGCCACCAGCTCCCGATAAAGGGCCCGGGCCTTGTCGGCGTTCCAGTCGATGGCCCCGCCCTTGCCCTCTCCCAGGGTGTAGGTGTAACGGGCCCCTGCCAGAAGGTCCATCTCCTGGTGAACAAGGCCCAGAAACTGTGCCATGTCGCCCCTCGTATCATCGGCAATCAGGCCAAGGGTCAAGTGTCTCCCTGAAGAGGTCCATCCGGCCTGGGGGATACCCCACACCAGAAGCATCAACACGATAAGGATGTTTCGTTTCACGTCATAGACTCCTTACTTATCGAAAGACATTTTGTTGGGTTATCGACCATATCACGGGATAACCAATGTCCCAATCCAATCCGCACTGGGTTTTAATGTTACATGTTATACTCAGACAGAGTAAATGGAGCCCATCCTATCTCAAGTCACAGGCCGTGGCAATAAGCCTTCATGTGACGCACAATTTCATCCTGTCGTCAACGAACCTCGACAATCCGGTACATTAAGGATAAAATGACTCCGTCATATGGCCGTGCCTGTTCCCCTATCGCAATGCCAAACGGGAGGATGCATCATGTCTGAAGATCAATGGAACCCTGGCTCCCTCATGGAAGCCTCGGGAGCGTACTGGAAAAGCTGCACCATTCATACCGGGGTCAAACTCGGAATCTTTACACTCCTGGGAGGCGAGGCCTTGACGGCCCGGGAGATCGCGGACCGAATCCACGGCAACCCCCGGGGCCTGGGGATCCTCCTCAATGCCCTGTCCGCCATGGATCTCCTTGCCAAAAACGGGGAGACCTTCAGCAACCCGCCCTTTGCCCTGAAATACCTCACCCGGGAATCCCCGGACTACATCGGCCACATCCTCATGCACCACCACCACCTGGTCTCCTCCTGGGAGCGCCTGGACGAAGCCGCCCTGGCCGGAGCCCCGGTTCGCCACGAGCAAAAAGACCGCGGCAAGGAAGAGCAGGAGAGCTTTCTCCTCGGGATGTACAACAACGCCTCCCTGTCCGCACCGGACGTTGCCGATGCCGTGGACCTTTCGGGTTGCGCCACCCTCCTGGACTTAGGGGGAGGCCCCGGCACCTACGCCATCCAGTTCTGCAAAAAAAATCCCCAGCTCAGGGCCTGGGTGTACGACCTGGCCGGTACCGAGCCCTTTGCCGTCAGTATTATCGACAAGCACCTCATGGGCGACCGCGTGGGCTTTGTCCCCTTTGACTTCATCAGCCACAGCTTCACTGACGCCGACCGCTTCGATGCCGCCTGGCTCTCCCATATCCTCCACGGCGAAAGCGAGGCACAGGCCCGCTCGGTCATTGCCAAAGCCTCTGCCACCCTTCACCCCGGCGGCAAGCTCCTCATCCATGAATTTATTCTGGAAGACACCAAAGACAGCCCCCTGTTCCCGGCCCTGTTCAGCCTCAACATGCTGGCCGTCACCGACCACGGCAGGGCCTACAGTTACTCGGAATTAGGAACCATGATGGAACAAAGCGGGCTCACCGCCATACGCCGCATCGACTACGGAAGCCCCAAGGGCACCGCCGTCATCGAAGGGATCAAGGCCTGACCGCTGACGGATCACCGGTCGCAATTTTCTGGGCAAAGAGCACCGCCAGGATGGCCAGGGATTCGGGGTCGAGCCAGGCGGACACATCCGAGGTAAAAAGCAGGGTGCAGGAGGCGGGGAACTCCTCATCTGCGTCGTTGAATCGAAGGTTAAGGGGAACCCGGGGAAGCGGAAAAAAGGTGGCGGAAAAATCGTAGCCCCCTGTCCCGGGCTCTTTCCTGCCACCGAGGGCGCTGCAGGCCGCCTCCAACGCGGCCACGTTTCCGGCGAATCGGTCCTGCAAAGGCTTCACGGCGTTTTCTGAAAAATAGACAGCCAGGGGGCCCGACCCCTTGACCTCGCGGTAGGTAACCCAGTCCCCGGTCGCAGGGAGCGTCTCCGGGCAACGGAGGATGTAATTCATCAACACGATGCACTCGGAAAACCCGGGGGCCTGCCCTCCGGGGCCAATGACCCCGGCCCGTGAAATGGCAATGGGGTCGTTCAGAAAAGAGAACACCAGGGCCTCGTCACCCACCCGGGCCCCCAGCCTTTCCGCCCGACCGAGGAAATCACAAGCAGCCAGCTGTTTCAGGTACCAGCCGTACGTCTTCTCAAACACCGTCATTGAATCACGCATCCTGCCTCCATCGTTGTCGCTGTGGGTGACCACGGGCCTTTTACCATCCCCCGCACGAAAAGCTCCTTTACCATACAAGCCCCCCCTGGGATCGCACAAGGCACTTTTTATGGGCCCGCCCGGGCCAGGAAGAAAAAACCGCAGGATTTTACGGCCGGGTTCGTTGTATGTATATCCATGACAGATTCCAGGATAAAAACAAAAGCGCCCGTACCTCCCCGGCCAATCAGGGGACACGGTGTACGATAATGGATGTATCTCTTTTCCGGCCCCAACCCGGGAGGTGACCGCTATGGAACACCCACAAGAAAAAGAGCTCCACGCGTATGTGGACAAGACCCTTGACCCACAGGGCGAAAAGGCCATGGACGCCCACCTCGCCCACTGCCCCTGCTGCCGCCGGGAGGTGGATGAACTCGGTCTTCTTTTCCATGAGCTGAAGCACCTCTCCGCCCCTCCGCCGGACCGGGGGATGGTGACACGAATCCTTCTCAGCCGGGAACGGGAGGATCAGAACCGTCCGCTCACCCTCGACCTCTTCAGGCTCCTTTTCGGCCGTATGGGCTGGGCTGCCGTAGCCGTGGGCCTTGTTGTGGGGGGCATCCTGGGGTACTCCGCCCTCCCAGACTGGAAGCCCTACGACACCGACAAGACGGCCCCTTATACCCTGGCCGCCCAGGAAGATCCCTACCTGGGCTATCTTATCAGCGACAACGGAGACCTCCTATGAGCCGGAAAAAAATCCTTGTCCTCCTGGCCTTTTCCCTGTGCCTCAACGCCGGATTCCTTGCCGCCACCCTGGCAAGGCATACGCCGTCCACAGAAAAGGAACTGAAGCACCCCTTCCGTGCGTACACACGGCACATGGAGCTGCTTCGTGAGCTTGACCTGCCCGAGGAGACCCTTCAACAGGCCACGGAACTTTTGGACACCTTCATGGAACAGCGCACCGCCCTCATCGTCAAAAAGCTCGACCACAAACTCAAGACACTGGACCTGCTGGAAAAGAACCCAGCCCTCTCCCGGGAAGAGTTTAAACAGTGCCATGCGGAAGAAGAACGCATCGAACAAATCATCTCCACCCTTGACTTTGAGTATACCCTCAGCATGCGGGGCCTCCTGCCCCCGGATAAGATGGCCTTGATGTACGCCCACGCTGCTGAACTGATCCGCCCACACCGTGAGAGGATGGCCGCCTGGAAGAAGGCGGCCCATTGAGTCTTAGGGATACCCCGTAAGATGAACGTTGGAACACCCTGGAAAAAAAAGAAGGATGCCGACCTGATGAGGGCCCTTGCCCTTGGAAAAGAGCGGGCATTTCGCGAGCTGGTGGAACGCCACCAACCCGGTCTCTACGGCTTTGCCCTGCGGTTCTGCCGGGTCAGGGAAGAGGCTGAAGATATGGTTCAGGAGACCTTTTTGCGCCTTTTCAGAAACCGGCACCGCTTTGACACCTCGGGCAGCGTGAAAGCCTACCTCTACAAGGTCTGCCGCAACCTGCTCATTGACGCTTCACGCAAAAAACGTCCCGAGCCCCTGGAGGGCACCCCGGACACGGACCCGGCCCCGTCGCCCTTTGACACCCTGAGCCTGAAAGAGGGGCGACACACCCTCTCCCGGGCCCTGGACGAGCTCCCCGAAAACCAGCGCACGGCCATGGTCCTGCGCCACACCCAGGAGCTCTCCTACGCCGAGATCTCCGAGGTCATGGGACTCTCCCTCTCCGCCGTGGAGTCTCTCCTCGTCCGGGCCCGACGAAGCCTTCGCAGGCGCCTTCAGGCCACGGCCGCTTGATTTTGGGTAAACCACAGAGCCACAGAGGGTTCTGAAAAAACCAAAAAGCCTGCCTCCGGCGGCGAGGTGTGCCACCTCGAAAGCAGGTTGCGAATGCGCTTTCCCCTTCGTTCCTCAGGGAAAATCACATTCGCCTTTGATTCAAGGCATGGTGAGGGCATCGTATCAAATAGCTGTTTGTTAAACTTTTCGTAACTATTCAGCTGGCCTCCGGCAGGGCCGCCGGAGGCATAAATTAACCATCTGTTTTTTTTAAGGATCTACATGCTCTGCTTATCCCGACATCTGTGCCCCAAGGCCTGGCTGGCCGCCCTTCTCTTGACCCTTGGGGCCTGCACCCCCTTTGCGCCCCCGAATACGGGACCGGGCCCCCTTCCCTTGCCGGAGAGCTACAGTCTCTACCCCGAAGCCACACCGATTCAAAAGAGCCGCTGGTGGCTCTCCTTTGAAAACGAGGAGCTCAACGGCCTCATGGACGAGGCCCTGAAGGAGAGCCTCACCCTCCAGGAGGCCTGGGCCCGCCTGAAACAAAATGCAGCCCTTTACAAGGCCAAAGGGGCGGCCCTTTACCCGACCCTTTCCGGGGAGGCCGGGGCCGAGACCACCCGGCGCGGGGGAGATGACACCACCGAGACCACCACCGATTCCGTCTCCCTGGGCCTTGCCGCCTCCTACGAGGTGGACCTCTGGGGGCGCATCAGGGCCCTTGAGGAATCCGAGCGGCAGCGCCTCCTGGCCAGCCGGGCCGATGTGGAGACCTCGGCCATGACCCTCACCGGCGAGGTGGCGGAAACCTGGGTGGCACTGGTGGCCATCCGAAACGAAATCGCCCTGGTGGAAGAGCAGATGGACCTTAACAAGACCCTGCTCACCGCCCTGACCTGGCGCTTTGAAAACTCCCTGGTCTCGGCCGTGGACGTCCTGAGACAAAAAAAGGTGATCGAGCGCCAGCTCTCGGAGTTGCCCTCCCTCAGGCTGCAGGAGAGCCGCTTTGAAAACAGCCTGGCCCTGCTTCTGGGCAAACCGCCCGGCATGGCACCGGCCGTGGGCACCACCACCCTGCCCGAGCCCGGCCCCCTTCCGCCCACGGGACTCCCTGCGGACCTTCTCGCCATGCGACCCGATGTGCGGGCCGCGGGCCTGCGACTCAAGGCCGAGGAATGGGAGATCTCAGCGGCCAGGGCAGACCGCCTTCCCGCCCTGTCCATCACGGCCAGGGCCAAATACACCTCAGACGGGGTGGAGAGCCTCTTTGACAACTGGCTGGCCAACTTAGCCGGCAACATCACCGGTCCCATCTTCGATGCCGGTAAACGCAAAGCCGAGGTCGAAAGGGCCCGGGCCCAGGCCGAAGAGCGCCTGGCCACCTACCGCCGCACCGTACTGACGGCCCTGTCCGACGTGGAAAACAGCCTCATCGGCGAGGTGCGGCAAAAAGAGACCGTGGCGGCCCTGACCCGGGAGATCGAAACCGCACGCCTCACCCTTCTTGAGGCAGAAACCCAGTACACCCAAGGGGTCTCCGACTACGTTAACCTTCTCGACGAACTCAAGGACCTCCAGGAGCTTCAGCGAAAACTGGTCCAGGAAAAGGCCCGCCTGGTCAAAGAGCGCGTCGCCCTGCACCGGGCCCTGGGCGGCAGCTGGTCCAACACCCTGACGCCCCCCGGAGAGGCCGCTGCGCCCACCGAAGAAACCGAACCAGCCAAAGGAGTTTCCACCGCATCATGATCCGCACCCCCCAGCAGAATTCCAAGGCCCCCATGTCCCGCCGTCTTACGCGCGCGGGATTGCCGCTCCTTATCCTGGCGGCGGCCTTTTTCATTGGCAGCCATCTCATGGACTCCAAACCCAAGGCTGAAAAACGCCCCCGCACGGCCCTGCCCCCCCTGGTACGCTGGGAGGAGGCCCGGACAACAAACCACCCGGTGACCGTCTCGGCCATGGGCACGGTGCGCGCCTCGGCCCAAATCGATCTCAAGGCCCGTGTCGGCGGCCAGGTGGAGTGGCTTGCACCCGCCCTTGTCCCCGGCGGCCGGTTTAAAAAAGGGGAAATCCTGATCAAACTGGACAAAGCCGACCTGGACATCTCCCTGGCCCTGGCCGGGGCAAAGGTCCAGCAGGCCCGGGCAGACCTCTCCCTGGAACAGGGAAGCCAGGAGGTGGCCAGAAAAGAGCTGGCCCTCATGGAGACCACCATGGGCCACCGGGTCAAAGACCAGTCCCTGGCCCTGAGGCTCCCCCAGCTCAAGATCGCAGAAGCAAACCTCGCCCTGGCCGAGGCCGATCTGGACAAAGCCCTCCTGGACCTTGCCAGAAGCGAAATCAGGGCTCCCTTTGGCGGCATTGTGCTCTCCCGGAGCGCCCCGGTGGGCACCCTGGTGACCGAAGGCCAGACCGTGGCCACCCTCGCCGACGACGACACCTGGTGGGTGGAGGCTACCCTTCCCGTGAAGGACCTGGCCTGGCTGCGCCTCCCGAAAGCCAACGAGACCCACGGAAGCCAGACGCGTGTCCTCACCCAGACCGGGGCCGCCTTCCGGGGCCGCTTGATTCAGGTTCTGGGGGACTTAAGCGACATGAGCCGCATGGCCCGCGTGCTCATCGAGGTGGACGACCCCATGGAACAGGCCGCTGCCACGGGTGCCCCCCCGCTGCTTCTCAACAGTTACGTCACCGCAGAGCTGGAGGGCAAACCCCTTCGAGACATCATCGCCCTGCCGGACCGGGCCCTTAGGGACGGAAACGAGGTGTGGGTGGCCGATGGCGACACCCTGCGTATCCGCACGGTCCGCATCGTCTGGCGGGAAGGCGCAACGGTCTTCACGGACCGGGGCATTGCCCCGGGGGAACGCGTCATCCTCTCGGATCTCTCCTCCCCTGCCGACGGCATGAAGATACGCACCCGAGGCGAAAAAAAAGATAAAAAAGCCTCCGGCGGCCCTGCCGGGGGCTAAACTTTTGCCTGATCTTATAACGACGGGTTTAATAAACAGGTTTTAAGAACAGATTCGGTTTCATCTGAATCAATAGCGAATGAGATTTTCCCTGAGGAACGAAGGGGAAAGCGCATTCGCAACCTGCTTTCGAGGTGGCACACCTCGCCGCCGGAGGCATTGCTTTTGTTTTTTCTTGAGCCCTCTTGACCCTGTGATTCATCCGAACTTTAACCATAGAAGGCATCGCTTTTTGTCTGCTTTATTTACACCAGAGCCCTGAGCGGATGAATTCCCTTTTTTAAATGCCCAACCACCCAACGATACGCAGGTTTATTTCATGACACACGATCCCAACGAACACCCGGGCCGCGGCCCCATTGCCTGGATGGCAGGCAACTCCGTGGCCTCAAACCTTCTTATGGTGGTCCTGCTCATCGGCGGCCTCATTGTGGGGGCGTCCATCAAGCAGGAGGTGTTCCCCGAGTTTGACCTGGACTTTGTCAACATCAGCGTGCCCTATCCCGGTGCCAGCCCCGAGGAGGTGGAGCGTGGGGTGTCGCTGGCCGTGGAAGAGGCGATCCAGGGCATTGACGGAGCGGCCGAGGTCACCGCTACCTCATCCGAAGGGGGAGCCAGCATTTCCGTGGAGGCCCTGGAAGGGGCGGACATCCAGCAGCTTTACCGGGACATCGAAAAAGAGGTGGATGCCATCACCTCCCTTCCCGTGGACGCGGAGAACCCCAAAATTTCCATAGCAGCCCGCCATCGGGAGGTGATCTCCTTTGCCATTTACGGAGACCAGAAGACCTCGGTGCTCAAGGAACGCGCCGAAGAGTTCCGCGCCCGCCTTCTGGAGTCTCCGGCCATCACCCAGGTGAGCCTTGCAGACGTCCGGGACCGGGAAATTCAGGTGGAGGTCTCCCAGACCACCCTGCGTCGCTACGGCCTCACCCTGGCAGAGGTGGCCGCATTCATCCGAAACGCCTCGGTGGACCTGCCCGGCGGCAGCCTGAAAACCGACGGGGGAGAGCTGCTGGTGCGGATGAAAGAGAAACGATACATCGCCCGGGACTATGCCTCCCTTCCCCTCATGAGCCTTGCAGACGGCTCCCGCATCACCCTGGGAGAGGTGGCCACCATCCGGGATGATTTCGTCGAGACCACCCGCTATGCCACCTTCAACGGCTTGCCCGCCGTCATGGTAGAGGTCTACCGGGTGGGGGACCAGACCCCCATTGATGTGGCCGAAGCGGCCAAGCAAACCCTTGCTTCCTTCAACGATTCCCTGCCCGAGGGGATCTCTGCGGCCATGGTGCGGGACCTTTCGGAGATCTTCAAGCAGCGTGGGGAGCTGCTCATCAAAAACGCCTTCATCGGCCTGGCCCTGGTCTTTATCATCCTGGCCCTTTTCCTCGAAATCCGGCTTGCCTTCTGGGTTTCCCTGGGCATTCCCATCTCCTTTCTGGGGGCCTTTCTCGTGCTCCCCTTTTCCGATTTCACCATCAACATCGTCACCATGTTTGCCTTCATCGTCACCCTGGGCATCGTGGTGGACGACGCCATCGTGGTGGGGGAGAACATCTACCACAAGCGGCAGCAGGGCATGGGCCTGCTCCCGGCGGCCGTGGCAGGGGCACGGGAGATTGCCAAACCCGTTGTCTTCAGCGTGCTCACCAACATGGTGGCCTTCATGCCCATCTACTTTGTGCCGGGATTTCTGGGAAAAATCTTCAAGAGCATCCCCATCGTGGTGATGATCGTTTTTGCCATCTCCCTGGTGGAGAGCCTCTTTATCCTCCCAGCCCACCTGGGCCACAGCCGAAGGGAAGGGTTCGGTGGCTTCCTCAAACCCCTTTCCGATGCCCAAAGACGATTCAGCGGCGCCTTCACCCGTTTTGTGGAGCGCCGCTACGGTCCCCTGCTCTCCGTCTGCCTCCGGCATCGCTACGTCACCCTGACCACAGGGATTTTCATCCTGTCCGTCACCGGTTCCTGGGCCCTGTCCGGCCGCATGGGCATGGAGCTCTTTCCCCGCATCGAGTCCGACTACGCCTACGCCAACCTCACCCTGCCCTACGGCACCCCGGCCGCCGAAGTGGACCGCATCGCAGGCATCGCCGTCTCCGCAGCCAAGGAGGTGGTGGCGGAAAACGGCGGCGAGGACCTGTCCCGGGGAATCCTCACCCGCATCGATGAAGAGGAGATCCGTATCCGGATCCTCCTGACGCCCCCGGAGGTCCGCCCCATGAGCACCACCGAGGTCACCCGCGCCTGGCGCGAGCGTGTGGGGAGCCTTCCCGGCATGGAGTCGGGCCTCTTTGAAGCCAACCGCGGGGGCCCCGGATCAGGCAAAGGCCTGACCATTGAGCTGCGCCACCGGGACACCGACACCCTGGAGCGGGCCAGCCGCCAGCTGGCCGACGAGCTCGCCGCGTTTCCCAACGCCCGGGACATCGACGACGGCTCGTCCACCGGCAAGATGCAGTTCGACCTGGTCATGCTCCCGGAGGGGGAGCGCATGGGGTTCACCGCCGAAGAGATCTCGCGGCAGGTACGAAACGCGTACTACGGTGTCGAGGCCCTGAGGCTCCAGCGCGGCCGGGACGAAATCAAGGTGATGGTGCGCCTTACAGGGGAAGAGCGCAAAACCGAAGGAGACCTCTTCAGCCTGATCCTTCGGTCCCCCGAGGGCATGGAGGTGCCTTTAAGCGAAGCGGTGGACATGAGCAGGGGACGCGCCTACACCACCATCTACAGGCGGAACCAGAAACGCATCACCGATGTCACCGCCAACATCATCCCCGAGGCCGAAGCCGGACGCGTGGCCGAGGCCCTGAAAGACGGGAGCCTGGCCGACCTTATGGCCGCCACCCCCGGCCTCACCTACGTCTTTCAGGGCAAACAGGCCGACCTGAAAGAGAGTGTGGAAAGCCTGATCCAGGGCCTGCTCATGGCGCTGATCCTCATCTACGCCCTGCTGGCCGTGCCCTTCAGGAGCTACGCCCAGCCCCTCATCATCATGGTCTGCATCCCCTTCGGCATCATCGGAGCGGTGATGGGGCACCTGATCATGGGCTACTCCCTTTCGGTCATGAGCCTCTTCGGCATCGTGGCCCTGGCCGGGGTGGTGGTCAACGATTCGCTGGTCTTCATTGACTTTTCCAACCGAAAACGCCATGAAGGAATGGCCGTGGTCGATGCGGTGAAGGCAGCGGGCATCCAGAGATTCCGGCCCATCCTCCTCACCACCGTCACCACCTTCGGCGGCCTGGCCCCCATGATCTTCGAGACCTCACGGCAGGCACGGTTCCTCATCCCCATGGCCATCTCCTTGGGGTTCGGGATCGTCTTTGCCACCTTCATCACCCTGCTTCTCGTCCCCAGCCTCTACATGATTCTGGAGGACGTCAAAGCACTTGTGGGGCGCTCCGAGGCGCCCACGGACACCACCACCGAAGATGTGCCGAGGTTGTAAAGGCCCGGGACAGGCTCGATTCACCACACACCACCAGACCAGAGGAATACTAAGACATGCTCACTTG
Organism: Desulfoluna spongiiphila; assembly: GCF_900101345.1. GTDB lineage: Bacteria > Desulfobacterota > Desulfobacteria > Desulfobacterales > Desulfolunaceae > Desulfoluna > Desulfoluna spongiiphila. The sequence goes on from NZ_FMUX01000001.1 coordinate 159,231, forward strand.
GACACGGAACACACGGCCTTCGGCATCGACGCGATACCTCCCCTTGATCTGCCTGCTCCTTGCCCTGGCAGCTCCGGCTGTCGGTATAGCAAACCCCGGAAAAACGCCCACCGCGGGCCTTCAGGGAGACATCAAGGTCATGCCCGGGGTCATCCACGCCACAAAGGCCCAGAACGACGTCGGCGATGACAACGAGCGCATCGACAGCCTGGACCAGTCTGCATCCTCCGAAACCGAGGTGATCCCCATCGTCCTGTGGAACCTCGGCTACACCTTTGACAACCTCAAAACGAGCCTGTACGCCGGCACCCCCACCTCCAACATCGTCAAGGGGACCTACTTTCTGGAAATCGGGGCCAGCCACCGCCTGGACAACGGCACCACCCTCAGCCTTTCCTGGATCCCCGAGCTTCCCCTCATTGACGACGAGGTATGGAAAGACCCCTTTCTGACGGGTGTGGACCGGGAAGAGACCGACCGCACCTCCCAGGGCTTCCAGGCCAAGGCGGAAGACATCTTTGGCTCCCCCTTTTTTGTCAGCTATGCCTTTGCCGTCAACGACATCGATGAAGAGGAGTCCGGTCAGGGATACACCGATGGTGACGGCAACCCCCTCACCGACGAGGAGCTGCTGAGCCTCAGGCGCTCCAGTGAGGTCCACTTCGTTGAGACAGGCTTTCGCCTCCCCGTAAGCCGCTCCATCATTTTGGGCGCAACCCTGGATGCCCTTCACAACGAAGCCGACGGCAAGGCCCATCGGTTCGACCAGCTCGGGGGCAAAGTATCCATGATCTTTCGCCACCCCGTCTTCCAGGCCTTTTCCACCGTCTCCTATCACCGGGCAGACTTCGACGGGACCCACCCCGTCTTCGATAAGAAACGGGAAGACCGGCTCTACAGCGCCTCCCTGGGCATTGAGGCCCCCCTGCCCTTCGACAGGCTCGACCTTGCCTTCTCCATGCTGGTGAGGTACGGCCGTACAGACTCGAATATCGATTTTTATGAAGGGGACACCATCATGGGCGGCATGGGGGTCAGCTACCGATTTTAACAGCGACGCAGGAGGGTTGGCCTGAAAAACGAGTTTTGACAGGCAGCGCATGCCTGCTCTATGATGAAGGACTGAGATCTCGGCCCGGCTGTTTCCGCGTTCCATAACCCCTGACTCCAGGCAGGTGCCATGAACTATGCTTCCGATCCCATGAACCGTCCTTTTTCCGTGATGAGCATCAACTTGCGCTTCGGTCTTGCCGACGACGGCGACAACGCCTGGGAGCACCGACGCAAGGCCTACGGCCCCCTGTTTACCGCCACCTGCCCCGATTTTATCGGCATGCAGGAGGCCAACAATTTCCAGACCCGTTACCTGGCACAGCTCCTGCGGGACTATCGGTTTGTAGGCGTCAGGAACCCGTCCCCATCCACCTGGCAGAACAACCTGATTTTTTACAGAAAGGAGTGGACCTGCCTGCGGCATACCCACTGTTTTTTAAGCGACACGCCCCATGAGGTGAGCCAGCTAGAGGGAAGCCGGTGGCCCCGCCAGTGCGTCATCGGAGAGTTTGAACGGGAGGAGGAGCGGGTGGTCTGCGTGACCACCCACTTTGACTTTGACGAAAAGGTCCAGGCGCAGAGCGCGGACCTGCTCATGGGGTTTCTGGAGGATTTTCCCGGGGACGTGCCCATGGTCATCACCGGCGATTTCAACGCCCCGCCCGAGAGCCTCGCCCATGCAGCTTTTCAATCCGGTGGATTCAAAGACAGCTTCGCCGGAGAGCACTCCTCCACCTTCCACGGCTTTACCGGAAACGACCTGGGCAAGCATATCGACTGGATTTTGTACAAGGGAAAACTCAAGGTGATGGATGCCAAGGTGATCAAGCACCCCTTCGAAGGCATCTACCCCTCCGATCACTACCCCGTGGTGTGCAGGTTCACATAAAAAAAACCGCCTGAACAGGCGGTTCTTAAATCTAAAAAAACGGGAAGAGAGAGGAAGAGCTGGTATGATCCGTTCATGGCCTCATCGGGCCATGACCTCTTAACGACTCAGCTAGGTAGGATGGTCAGGCAGGACTCTTCCCCTGTCTTCAAATATCCCGTTTTGGTATGTTTTATTTCGGGGGAGGAAGTGCAGGCCCTGTCATGTATCCATTCAGCTCAGCGTTGCTAAAACCCTGCGAAGTCCGTTCCACGTCCGTTGTAAAGCCTCCCCCCAAGACGGCCAGCCGGATCGACCGGTATATCCAGATCACATCAAATCAAACCCGCCCAAAATCCATGTATGAACAGCAGAAGTAAGTCAGCTCAGCACAACATCGGTCAGGCAATCCGGTAAGCATTGCATCCCTGAAACATCACAGCCGGGAAGTCAATCAACAGCAATGTGCCCCCTTTTTCAAATGTGATTTATACAGACTGCCTGACAAAATCAACCCTTGTTGATAAGGTACTTAATAGGTACAAGGCATACCCAAAATTGGGCAATCCCTTGAGCCTCGGGTTCCCCAGCAATTGTAACCACTTTCCCCCCACCGAAACGCACTCCGGGAACGCTGGAGACATACCCAAAAGTGACCGTCGGTTATTCTAACTCCGACGGCGTCAGAGATGCCGACAAAAGGGCCCTCAGGTTGGTTTTGGAGTGGGTGAGCCCCAGCTTCCTGCGGATATTCTTCCGGTGGGTTTCGATGGTCTTCACGGACAGGGAAAGAATGTCGGCGATCTCTTTGTTTGTCTTGCCTTCCCGGATAAGGTTGGTGATCTCTATTTCCGAGGGAGTCAGTTGCAGCTGATAGGAGGGCGCCGTCTGGACCAAAGGCCGGGCAATGGTGCTGAGGTTGTTCTCCACCACCTCCAGATAGGCCATCTGGCGGCTCCCCAGCCGTGTTCCTTTGAGTTTTTCTATCCACGGGTGAATCATCTCCCGAATGGTGAAAAGAATCTCCTCCTCCAGGGCTTTTTTGTCCCTGCTCCGCTTTTTCAAGAGCACCTCAAGGGCGGTGTTCATCTCTTCAAGGCCCACGGTCTTTCGCTCCAGCTCCTTTTCCCGGTTCCGAAGAGCCTCCTCCACAAGGGCCACCCGAGTGACATCCCGCACAAAGGCCACCACCCCTTCTCCCTGGCAGCACCGCATCATGCGCGCCTCGAAGTGGTGTTCATCGCCCTCCAGCACCAGGGAGTACTCAAGGGTCTGACGCTCCCCGGTTCCAACGGCGGCTTCACAGGCCGTGGTGATCTGCCGGGCCAGGGCCTCGGGCAATACCTCGTGCACGCTCTTTCCCATAAACCCTTCCGGGGACCGGTACAAAGGAAGGCCCATGGCGGCGTAATCCATGAACACCCCCTCCCGGGAAAGGGTGAACATCAAATCAGGCAGCCCCTTGATGAGCCGGCTGCTCTCTTCTAGCTGCTGTTTCAGCTGTGCGTTCTCCTTGCGGAGCGCATCGAGTTCGTCCATGGTCCAAGTCTCGCCTTGTCCCTTCCGTGTCCACAACCCATGGCCGGGCCGGTGAGGGGGGTCGAATAAGGGTCAGGGCCTGTCAGCCCGACCAGTTCATGGGAAAACGATCAAACAAAATAGTTACGTTTTCTGCCCGCTTTTCTCACCCTCCGGGTTGCGCATCACTGATGCCTTGGTTTGGCTGGCAGCGGCTCTGCCCCGGGGATCTCTTTATGTAGGCAAGGCCCTCCGGCGTGTCAAGGGAAGGCTCCAACGACAAAACCCGCATCGGTAACGGACGCCGATGCGGGTTGGTAAATCGGGATGGGCTCAGAGACCCGGTGCCTCACCTGGGGTGCCGGAGATTCCTTACGCGAAGGTCCCAGTTCCAGACGCTGACCATGCCGCCCATCATCATCTTTTCCACGTTGTGGACAAACATCTTATCGCCCCGGACCTTTCCAATCACCTCCACGTCCTGGCTGACAAGGACCTGCTTGGCACCGCGCTTCATGTTGGTAAGAAAGTAGGTGCTGCCGTCTTCGGCCACAAGCACAAAATCACGTTCCATGGAGACCCGGGGGTCCGAAAGGTCTGTTGGGCAGGTGGTATCATTCAGCACGCAGCTCGCCCCCATGATCTTTCCCTTGACCATCATTATTTCGGCAAAGGCGGGGGACGTCGAAAAGATCGCCAGAAGCGGCAGTACCAGAAAAAGCACGTAAACTCGTCGGGTCATGATCTGTCTCCTTAGGTTGTTGGGGGTCCATATGCCTGCTTGAACGGAGCGCCTGGATAAACGCGGTCCGCGGATGGATCACATCATGGGTTCCTTAACAAACACCGAGGGAGGAAAGGGGCCGGTAAAGATCACTGGACCGGCCATCTGAAGTACTCCCCATTATCATGCAAAGCAACCGTTATGTCAATTATTCCCACAGGGTGAGTACCTGAAGAAAGAACACACCGCCTCCGGCTTTTCATTTGCAGGCGATGGTGGTATAGCCCTTTGGTGTAAGGGCCGCACGGGACCCTGCGGTAGAGCTCCCGCCACCGGCACTTACGGGCACCATGCCCGTGACTTTTTTCAAGGTATAGGCACCTGTTATGAGTGTATTTGAAATCGCCATGCTGGTCTGCTTCGGCTTTGCCTGGCCCGCATCCATCTGGAAATCCTGGACCTCCCGGAACAACTCGGGCAAAAGCCTTCAATTCCTCTGTATTGTCCTCGTGGGCTATGCCGCAGGCATCGCCCACAAACTGATCTATAGCTATGATGGCGTCATCATCCTGTACGGCATCAACGCCATGATGGTCACCACAGACATTGTCCTGTGGTTCCGCAACGGGCGGCTGATGAAAGGAGACCCTGCCATGGATTTCTCCGGCCAGGCCCCCCGACCGCAAGCCCATGGGTAACAGCACGCGTCCCTGAGCCCAACACGGGAAATCCCTGTGCCCGCCCACCTGTGTTTTTTCTATACTTCTTCCTCTTTTTTAGCTATCTACTATCGTTTGTTACATTAACATTGTTTATTAATCAAGGGATTCGTACATTATATTGAGTGACGCGTCGACAGCAAACCAACTATCCACACCACATAAACGAGTCAACATGCCACAGGAGGAAGATGTGAAAACGCAAAATGTTGTGATGGTCAGTGCCTGCCGAACCGCCATCGGCAAATTCCAGGGAGCCTTAAAAAACGTCTCGGCCCGAGAGCTCGCCGTCCATGTGGGAAAAGAGGCTGTTGCCCGCGCCGGCATCGACGTGGAAGCCATCGATGAACTGGTCCTTGCCCAGTGCCTTCCCGGCATGCAGGGGTCCCTTCCCGCCCGCCAGGTGTCCAAGCGCATCGGCTTCTCCGATGCCAGCAGCGCCGTCTCCATCAACCAGAACTGCGGCTCGGGCATGCGTGCCGTGGAGATCGCCGCCCACAGTATCATGCTGGGCAAAAACGACATCGTCATGGCCGTGGGTGCCGAGAGCATGACGGGTGCCCCCTACATGCTCCCCAAGGCCCGGTCCGGATACCGCATGGGCCCGGGTGCCATCGAGGACTCCCTCCTGGCCGACGCCCTGGTGGACGAGCTGGCCGGGGGCCACATGGGCACCACCGCCGAAAACGTGGCGGAACAATACGGTATCACCCGTGAAGAGTGCGATGAGCTGGCCCTGATGAGCCACACCCGGGCCCTTGACGCCATCGCCGCTGGCCGCTTCAAACGGGAGATCGTCCCCTATGAAATCGTGACACGGAAAGGGACCACGGTCTTCGACACCGACGAACACCCCATCGCCGGAAGCACCCCCGAGAGCCTTGCCAAACTCAAGCCCGCCTTCAAAAAAGGGGGCGTGGTCACCGCCGCCAACGCCTCGGGCATCAACGACGGGGCCGCCGCCGCCATCTTCATGAGCGAGACCAAGGCCAAAGAGCTCGGCATCACGCCCTTGATGAAACTCATCAACACGGCCTGTGCCGGTGTGGACCCGAAGCTCATGGGCCTGGGGCCCGCCGTGGCCATCCCCAAGGCCCTTGCGGGCACGGGGGTCCACTTTGACGACGTGGAGTACTGGGAGGTGAACGAAGCCTTTGCCGCCCAGTTCCTCGGGGTGGGCCGCATGCTCAAAGAGGAGTACGGCCTTGAGCTCTCCATGGACAAAACCAACCACAACGGCTCCGGCATCGCCCTGGGCCACCCCGTGGGCTGCACGGCCCTGCGGATCCTGGTGAGCCTCTACTACGAGATGGAGCGCCTGGACCTCACGGTGGGCGGGGCCTCCCTCTGTGTGGGAACCGGCCCTGCCATCGCCTCCCTCTGGACAAGGGCGGTGTAAGGCCGTATAACGGATTCAGAAAGCATACATGAAGGGTTTCGCGATTCATCCCCCCGGCGCCACGCCCGCGGGACCGTGCGAAACCCCATGATATCCCCGGCAGCGCTTCCCCTAAGGGCTGCCGGGGCCACATCATCAACCTGCCTTGCCTATGCATCTTCTGGAGCCGCCTGTGAAAACCTTTGCCCTCTGGTTCGCGTCATTTTTTGTCCCAAACCACACCCTCACCGCAAACCCCGATGTCAGGGCCCGCTACGGCGTCCTGGAGGGGTGGGTGAGCATTGTGGGCAACACCCTGCTGTTCGCCGTCAAACTGGCCATCGGCCTGGCCGTGGGCAGCGCGGCCCTCATGGCCGACGCCATCCATACCCTCTCGGACTCCGCCACCTCCGCCGTGGTCATCGTGGGATTTAAAATGTCCCGGAAACCGTCGGACAGCGAGCATCCCTTCGGCCACGGACGCATCGAGCCGGTGGCCACCCTGATCATTGCCATCCTCCTTTTCGTGGCCGGTTTCGAGCTCCTCAAGCACAGCATCACCGCCACCTTGCACCCCACGGTCTCCAAAGCAGGGGTGGTGGCCATCGTCATCGTCACCGGAACCGCGCTGGCCAAAGAGCTCATGGCGCGCTTCTCCTTTGCCCTGGGGGACCTCATCGATTCGGCCACCCTCAAGGCCGATGCCCTGCACCACCGAAGCGACGCCTTCTCGACCCTGCTCGTGGTGGTGGCCCTGGGGGCATCGCACCTTGGCTACACCCAGGTGGACGGCATCATGGGCATCGGGGTCTCCCTTGTGATCTTCGCCTCGGCATGGGGCATTGCCCGGGAGGCGGTGAACCCCCTCATCGGCGAAGCGCCCTCCCAGGTGTTCCTGGACGAAATCGAAGGAGCCTGCCGCAGTGTCACCGATGTGCTGGGTGTCCACGACATTGTGGTCCACAACTACGGCGAGAACCGCATTGTCTCCCTTCACATTGAGGTCTCCCACACCCTCTCGGCCCTTGCCATCCACGAAATCGCCGAGGACGTGGAAGAGTCCGTGGGCCGCATCACACAAGGCATGGTGGTGGTCCACATGGACCCCATCAACCGGGACCATCCCCACTACGACACCGTGCTCACCGAGGTGCAGAAGGTGGTGGCCCAGGACGAACGGGTCCTCACCTTCCACGACCTGCGCATCGTGGGGGCCAGCCTGGACCGGGGCACCATTCTTTTTAACATCACCCTCAACAACAACGACCGCCCCACGGACCACCGCGAGGTACTCCGGGAGACGCGCGATAAAATCCAGGCCCGGTTCCCGGGCCTGGACCTCCTCATTAAAATCACCCCCATGTTCAGCTACAACCCCTAAAGGAGACCCTTTCAGATGACCACCATACCCGAGAGACATGAGATACCCGACGCCCACAAATGGGACCTCACCCCCATGTTCGCCGATGACGCGGCGTGGGACGCGCTCTTCAGGGAAACCGAAGCCAGGATCCCCGGATACAAAACCTACCAGGGACGCCTGAACGAGTCGGCCTCGGTACTCAAAGAGGCCATTGACTACGACCTCTCTGTGAACCGCTCATTAGAGCTTCTCTACACCTACGCCCACCTCCGCAACGATGAGGACAAGACCAACGCCACCTACGACGGCCTCTTTCAAAAGGCCGTGAATCTTTATGCCCGCATTGCCCAGGCATCGAGTTTCTTCACCCCCGAGGTCCAGGCCATCGATGAAACCACCATGAAGGGGTTCCTCGCCGACCCGGCCCTTTCCGGGTACCGGTTCTTCATGGAAAAAATCCTGCGCTACAAGGCCCACACCCGAAGCGAGGAGGTCGAAGAGCTGCTTGCCATGTCCGCCGAGGCCATGGGCGCGCCCTCCCGCATCTTCAGCCAGCTGGACAACGCCGACATGCGCTTCGGCACCATCGAAGACGAAACCGGCAAAACCCACGAGCTCTCCCACGGCAACTTCATCGCCTTTCTCATGAACCCGGACCGCGGGGTGCGGAAAAACGCCTTCACCACCTACTACGAGGCATACGAGGCCCACAAGCACACCATCGGCGCCTCCCTTTCCTCTGCCATCAAAAAGGACCTGTTCATCTCCCGGGCCAAACGATTTGACGCCACCCTCTCCCGGGCCCTGTTCGCGGACAACGTGGACAAGGAGGTCTACACCGGCCTCATTGAAAACGTCCGAAACGGTTTTTCGCCCCTTTTCGACTATCTCTCCCTGCGGAAAAGCGTCCTGGGCGTCGACGCCCTCCATATCTACGACACCTATGTGCCCCTGGCCTCCGATGTGGCGTTCCACATGGACTACGACGAAGCGGTGGAGGTGACCTTAGAGGCCCTGGCACCTCTGGGCGAGGCCTATGTCAGCACCTTGAAAAAAGGGCTGACGGGCGGCTGGGTGGACCGGTATGAGAACCGGGGCAAACGAAGCGGGGCCTACTCTTCGGGCTGCTACGATTCCAACCCGTACATCCTCCTCAACCATGACGCCACCAGCATCAACAGCCTCTTCACCCTGGCCCACGAGGCAGGCCACTCCATGCACTCCCACTACTCCCGGACCACCCAGCCCTACATCTACGGGGACTACACCATATTCGTGGCCGAGGTGGCCTCCACCTTGAACGAGGCGCTCCTCGGCAGGCACCTCCTGGAGAAATACAAGGGGGACAAAAAGATGGAGACCTACATCATCAACCGGGAGATCGACAACATCCGGGGGACCCTCTACCGCCAGACCATGTTTGCCGAATTTGAGATGCGCATCCACGCCATGGCTGCCGACAACCAGGCCATCACCCTCACCACCCTCACAGACCTCTACGGCAGCCTGCTTTCCGATTACTTCGGAGACACCCTTGAGGTGGATGAAGCCCTGAAGCTGGAGTGCCTGCGCATCCCCCACTTCTACTCCTCCTTTTACGTCTACAAATACGCCACCGGTATCTCAGCGGCCCTGGACATTGCAGGGCGCATCCTGGCCGGAGAGGAAGGGGCTGTGTCCCGTTACATGGAATTCCTCACCCTGGGGGGCAGCAGGTTCCCTGTGGATGAACTGCGTATCGCCGGGGTGGACATGACCCGGCCGGACCCGGTCAACAACACCATCGCCCACTTCGGCTCCCTGGTGGAACGACTGAAAACCCTCCTTTCCTGATCCATGCAGGTGAACAAGGCCCCCGACAGCAATGCCGGGGGCTTTTTTTTCCGGCCTCCCAGCGCAAAAAACAAGGGCCTCTGGCGCCCATGCCCCCGGATCGACCCTGCCCGCCTGTCGGTTCCCCCTCGCATCCGCACACATTTTCCGGTATAGTGGTCTCTATAATCCCACTAAAAAATCGAAGGGTTTGTCACCTCACCCGTCCCCCGTACAAGACGTCCCAGGCCTTGATAACGAAACCCAGTTTCGCCTGGGGTGAGGACACCCGCCCATCGCCAGGAGGTATCCATGGACGCCATCAAACAGGATCGCCGTTTCAACCGATCGGACACACGACAGGAATCCCTCACCAACCTTCTCAACTACTCAAAAATATACGGCGGCTTTGATCACGCCATCATCATCCACAGAGGGGACGTGGTGGCCAAGTCGAACCAGGCGGACCAGTTTACCCGCATGAAGGACATCGCATTGATCCTGGAAAAATCGGCCGGATACCTCTCCAAGGCAGCCGCCTACCCCGATATCCAGACCATGGTGGCCCAGACCTCCCGGGGCGACAGCGTGGGCTGCTATTTTTTCAAATCCGTCAGCGGGGCCCCTTGTGCCATCGTGGTCCTGTCAAAAACGCGCATCCCCCCGTCCGCCGATAAAATTTTTGCCCGAACCGCCACCGGCTATGAACGCATCATGAGAACCACGTCAACCTGATGCCGGCCCTTCAGCCATGCCCCCGCAGCCCACATTGCCGAGGGCATGGCCACCCATCCCAAGCCCCTCCCACCGGACAACCCGCTGGTATCCCCTTCATTTTTCTAACATTCCCCCTTGAACCAACCCGTTGGAGTATGCTTTAAAGGAAAGCATCCATGCTTCATGTGCGGTATCCCGATTCAAACCATGTCCCTCGCAATCCCCCGACGAACCGGACCCCAAGTGACAGGGAGACTTGTATGATCGAAGTAAACCAGGAGCGGCGTATCAACCGTTCGACCAACCAGAGAGAAGCCCTGAACAACCTGCTTGACTACACCCGACTGAAAGGGGGCTTCAGCCATGCCCTCATTGTCGATGACGACGGGGAGCTGGTGGCGTGCTCCACTCCGGCCGGCAACGCGGCAACCATCGGCCCCATGGCCTGGGTACTCCAGAGAGCCGCCACAACCCTGTCCGGTCCCGTGGACTTCACCCAGGCCGAGACCGTAATCATCCAGGTTTCCGAAGGGAACAGCCTGGCCTGCCACTTCATCCGGGGACGGATTACCGGGGCCATCCTTGCCACCGGCGAAGGGAAGCTCCCCCCCTCAACGGAAAAGATCCTTGCAGGCGCCGCCGAAAGCTACCTCCGCATCATGACCAAACGCTGAGGCCCCGCCAGAGCAACGCATCTGTCCGTCCGTGCCCTGTAAAACCTCTGTGTTTCCTCAGCCGTCCTATGCTATAGGACCTGACAGGACCGCTTTTTCATACGCGCCACGCACCAGCAACCCAAAACAGACAGATGCAGCAACCATGGATCACCCCATACTGACCCCCATCGGCACCGTGCACTCCTGCTTCACCGAAAAATTCGGCGTCCCCCGGCAACCGGGCATCGTCACCGAAGCCATCGGCAGCATCGAACTTCTGGCCCCATACAACCGACCGGAGGCCGTCCGTGAACTGGACGGGTTCTCCCACATCTGGGTGATCTTTCTCTTTGATCGGTCCACCCGTGGGGAATGGAAACCCACCGTTCGCCCGCCTCGGCTCGGGGGCAACAAAAAAATCGGGGTCTTTGCCTCCCGCTCCAATTTCCGTCCCAACCCCGTAGGCCTGTCCGTGGTACGCCTTTTGTCCGTGACCGAGGAAAAGGGGAAAATCCTCATCCATGTCAAGGGCCTGGATATTCTGGACGGCACCCCGGTGCTGGACATCAAGCCCTACATCCCCTATGTGGACGCCGTTGCCGATGCCACCGGGGGATTTGCCCCGGAAAAACCAGAACCCCGCCTCTCCGTCGGCTTTGCCCCCGAGGCGGAACAGGCCCTCAGCGGGCTCTCCCATGCCGACTACCCCAACCTCAAGGGCATCATCACAGGGGTGGTGGAGCAGGACCCCCGCCCGGCCTACTACGATGCCCGTAAAAAAGATGCCTCCTTCGGCTTTTGCCTCTGGGACCTGAACATCCGCTGGCGCGCCGAGGGCACCCATGCCACCATTACGGAGATCACGCGATGACAGCCTCTTCTCCATGGGACGACGCCAGCGACACGGACCAGCCAACGGAACGGCCCTGCAAAATCACCAACATCGACTACAATGAAAAGCGCCCCGGAAAGGCCGACATCTTTTTAAACGGGAAAAAAGCCTTCAGCATGAACGCCTTTGATGCCGCCCTGCTGGAGCGCGGATCCGTCATGGCCCCCGCAGAAGTCGAAAAACGGGCCTTTGAAGACGAAAAACAACGCTGCTGGGCAAGCACACTGCGCCTGCTGGGAGTCCGCTCCCGAAGCCGTGCGGAGCTCATGCGTCGCCTCCGGGACAAAAAATTCTCCAGAAAAGCCATCGAGCTCTCCCTTGACCGGGCGGAAAAAGCCGGATTCATCAATGACGAGGCCTTTGCAAAGGAGTGGATCGATTCCCGCCTGAGAAACCAGCCCAAGGGGCGCTACCTCCTCAAACAGGAACTCAGGCTCAAGGGAATCGATGACGCCCTCATCGACCGCCTCCTTGAGGAGGGCGTTGATGAAACCTCCGCCGCCCTCACCCTGCTCCGCAAAAAAGCCTGGAAATGGAAAAAAATGGAGACTCCCGTCTTCAAGCAAAAGGCATACACCTTCCTGGCCGGCAAGGGGTTTGCCTTCGACATCACCAGGGAAGCGGTGGACCTCTTCCTGCAGGAGAGAGAAGACGAGCCGGAATAGTAGCCCCCTGGCCCACCGGGCCAGCAGGTGGCCATCCCTTCAAGATAACGGATAAAACCCAGGCCCCTTTTCCGTAAAAAATGCCCCTCCTCATTTGGCTGTTTCCTTCTTTTGCTTCAACGTCTCAGCCTCATCCATCCCTATTTTTCTTGCTCTTTGAGACCTCTGTTGATATGCATCATGATTTGACCCATCCCATGCGTCATGGGGTGGAATCAATGATCAGCTCAAAAAATAGTACGATCGGTAAAACGTCAGATATCATGCGTCGCAGGGGTATGGCAGACCAGACGGCAGGACCTTTTTCCGCCAACGCATTCAACCCTGTGCCACATAAGCGAAAGTGCGATTTTCACGGTCCAAGGGGGCAGCAATGGAATTTGAAAGTGTTCTGGAGGTTCAAGAGAGGCTGGAATCTCAACGGTATATCTCCTCTCGGGAGATTGCAACGGTGGTCTACCTGGCCGTGGCCATGGAAAAACCCATCCTGGTGGAGGGCCCTGCTGGGGTCGGCAAAACCGAGCTGGCCAAAAGCATTGCCAAGGCCCTTGAGCGGCCCCTGATCCGCATGCAGTGCTACGAGGGCCTGGACGAATCCAAATCCCTGTACGAGTGGGAGTACGCCAAGCAGCTCCTCTACACCCAGATGCTCAAGGACAAAATCAACGACATCGTCTCGGACACCGCCACCCTGGCCGGCGCCGTGGATGAAATCGCCAACCACGAAGACGCTTTTTTCTCGGAAAAATTCATCCAGACCCGCCCCCTCTTGACCGCCATCAAATCCGAAGACCCGGTGGTGCTCTTGATCGACGAGATCGACAAGTCCGACCCCGAGTTCGAAGCCTTTCTCTTAGAGCTCCTCAGTGACTTCCAGATCTCCATTCCCGAGATCGGTACCATCACCGCCACCACCAAGCCCATTGTCTTTTTGACCTCCAACAACTACCGGGACATGAGCGATGCCCTCAAGCGACGCTGCATCCACCTCTTCATCGACTACCCCAATATCGAAACCGAGATGGACATCGTGCGCATCAAGCTCCCCGACATCGACGAGACGCTCCTTAAAAAAATCGTCACCATCGTCGCCCGGATCCGGGACATGGACTTAAAGAAAAAGCCGTGCATCTCCGAGACCATCGACTGGGCCACCGCCCTTCTCACCCTCCAGATCGAAGACCTGTCCCCGGAGATCGTTGCCACCACTTTGAACCCGCTGCTCAAATACAAAGCGGACTACGAGCTGGTCAAACGAAACATCTCCGATCTGTTGCCAAACTAAAAAAGGGCAAAAAGCAGGCCTCCGGCGGCAAGGTGAGCCAGCTTGAAAGCTGGTTGCCGCAGCGCTTTAACCCTCGTTCCTCGGGTTAAATCACAGCGGCATTCTTATGGGGGCATACATTTTTTTTTGCGTGAGCCCTAAGTCCCGTTATTCTCGCCGGCTGTTTGTCCGAGAAACGAAGGCAGACAGCCGGCAACCGAAAAGTTTTTGCGGAGCTTTTTTCAAAAAGCGACCCGCCGGAGGCACCCATGGTCAATCTGACATTGCGATTTGTGAACTGTTGTCGGGCAGCGGATTTAAGGGTCTCCACTGCCGAGGTGCTGGACGTGGTCCAGCAGCTGGCCATTGTGGATCCCTTTGACGAGTTTCAGTTCTACACGGTACTCCGAACCAACTTTGCCAAGAGCCACCGGGATCAGGACCGATTCGAGCAGCTCTACAACCTCTTCTTCCATGAGATGAAAAATGACCTCACAGGGGTTGAAATCACGCCGGAGAGCGAAGGGTTTGATGAGGTCATTGCCCAGCTGGCCAAGGAGATGGAAACAGACGGGGATGCCATGAAACAGGCCATCCTCGATTTCATGGCCGGAAAGCCCCTGGGCTACCTGGACCTCATCAACAAGCTCCATAAGCAGGAAGAGCAGGCCGCCACTGGCCTTAAATCCAACATGACCCAGCTCTCCAGCCGCCTGGAGGTAATGCTCAAGATCAACCAGATGAAAGAAAAGGTGCTCCAGTTTTTAGGGGGCAACCACGCCGTGGTGGACGACTCCGTGAAGGCAAAGATCGAAGAGGAGTTCTCCCGCCGCCTGGAGAGCGCCTACGACATCCTCACCAAAGAACCGAAGACCAAGAACTCCGGACTCAAAACCGTGGCCCACAACGATGAGCACTACGACGAGATCGGTCAAATCCCCTTCTCCTCCCTCTCGGCAGACGAGATCGAAGAGGTAAGAGACGTCATTCGCCAGCTGGTGAAAAAACTCGAAGAGATCGCCACGCTTCGCTACTCCGTGGCCAAAAAGGGCGAAATTGACGTCAAGAAGACCCTGCGCCGGGCGGGAAAATACCTGGGGATCCCCATTGAGATCATCCGAAAGGACAAGCCCCTGCGCAAAGGAAAGATCGTGGTGCTCTGCGACGTTTCGGGCTCGGTGTGGGCCACGGCCCGCTTCATGCTCAACATCCTGTATGCCCTGCAGGAGTGCTTCAGCAAGGTGAAGAGCTTCATCTTCGTCTCGGAGCTGGCCGAAGTCACCGACCACTTCATCGAAAAAGAGGTCAACGACGCCATCGAGGCCATTATGAAGGACGCCCCCATCAACTACTACGCCCAGACCGACTACGGCATGGCCTTCCAGACCTTCAAAAACAACCACCTCCCCGACCTGGACAAAAAAACCACCCTCATCATCATCGGCGACGCCCGCTCCAACTACCAGAACCCCCAGGACCACATCTTAAGGCAACTCCGGGACAAGTGCCGCCGCATCATCTGGCTCAACCCGGAACAGGAAAAACAGTGGTCCGAAGGCGACTCCGAGATGTACACCTACAAGGCACACTGCCACGAAGTCCGCGCCTGCGGAAACTTAAATCAGCTTATTGATTTTATTCAGGAGTTGGTGCTGTAGAAAGCAGGAAATAGAGGAGAGGGAAACAGGTTATAGGTGAAAGGACAGAAACCATTCAGCTTATGCCTCCGGCGGCCCTGCCGGGGGCCAAACTTTTAGCCTGATTTATAAAACCGGGTTTGACAAACAGGTCTTAAGCAAGCCTTTCCAGGCTCCGCCGAAATAATTTCCACTTTTTCACATTAGAAACGTTTTTTTCGGAGCTTTTTTTTCAAAAAAGCGACCCGCCGGAGACAAGCTGAATAGTTACAGTTTAACAAACACATCTTAAGGGCATATTTTCAGTTGACGCCGACACGAATACGGATGTGATTTGACCCGAGGAACGAGGGGCAAAGTGCATTCGTAACCAGCTTTCAAGGTGGCACACCTTGCCGCCGGAGGCTTTTTTTGAGCTGAATAGTTACAAAGATGTGCACGCGCATCCTGACCAACACCCCCGACGCCGCGCAAACCACCGGCGCGGCTACACCCTAACCAAAACCACCGTGATGTTGTCCCGCCCGCCATGCCGGTTGGCAGCATCCACCAGCGCCTGGGCCTTCCACGCAATCTTTTTCTTTTTAGCCATGATCCCCCGGATCTCCTCTTCAGGCACCATGTCCGTTAAGCCGTCGCTGCACAGAAACAGAAAATCACCGTCTTCAAGGGTTTCGGTGGCCATGAAAAGATCGTCCTCGGTGAGGGTCTCTGTGACCACCAGGGCCTTTGTGAGGACATGGCTCCGGGGGTGTGCCCGAAGCTCCTCCTTGGTAAGGGAGCCGTTTTTGTAAAGGGGCCAGATCTCGGAGTGGTCTTCGGTGAGCTGGCGCAGGTCGCCATCACGGAAAAGGTAAGCCCGGCTGTCCCCGATGGCGACCAGGGACACGGCCCCATCCCGGACATGGGCAGCCACAAGGGTCGTGCCCATGCCCTTATAGGCCTCATGGGTCGTGGCAAGGGCGTGGAGCGCTGTATTGGTCTCGCACACCAGCGCTGCCAGACGCTCCGTGGGTTCTCTCCCTGTCAGGGGCTCGGCATAAAAATCCCGGGCGATCCACCCTGCGGCGAGGCTGCTGGCCACCTCACCGGCATTACCGCCCCCCATGCCGTCGCAAAGGATATAAAGCCTCCCCGAAGCTTCAATGGCCGCCTCGGAGATCTCCCAGGTGGCATTTGCCTCAGGAAGAAAAAAAGAATCCTCGTTATGGGTATACTTCTTGCCAATATCGCTCATGGCTGCATGGAGCGAGGTGTCTCCCCTCAAAAATGAAAACATAACTCTCCGCGTATCTATTCAGCTCAAATTCAAAAAATGCCTCCGGCGGCCAGGGGATGATCCCCTGAGCCCCAGATTGCGAATGTCCTCCCTCTTCGTTCCTCAGGGTGAGGACATTCGCGAAGGTTTCCATAGAATGAAATTAGACCTGTTTGTCAAACCCGAGGTATAAGACAGGCAAAAGTTTGCCCCCGGCCGGGCCGTCGGAGGCAAGGGTTGCGAAGCCACTGCAGTGGAAATACCTCGACCTCGCCCCTGTTTTTCCAGCTTTTCCTATTCACCATTCACTATGACCTGCCTTACACCTTCTTCCCCCAGATATAAATTCCGTTCAGGGTTTTTCGATCCGTGACCCGCCTGCCTTTCCCCCAACTGAAGTCGAGTTTGATCTTGATCTCGGTACCGCACAGGGTGGTCTTGGTGCCTTTGAGCTCGGCCTTGAGCCATTTTTTCCCTTTGTAGCTGCCCGTGGTCGGTTTTTTGGTCACGGTGACCTCAAAGCCACTTTTCTTCAGGACCTCAAGCCAGTCGTTGTAGGATTTATCGTGGTCAAAGCCCATGGCCACCAGGCTGTCGTGAAGCGTGTCTCCTTTGCTGAAGGGAAGGTAGTCCACCACCCCGGACTCCTTGTCATACCAGAAATCGATGCCGTCCACCGTGTAATAGAGGTAGGGCTTGCCGGTATCGTCGTCGATGCTTTTGCACTGCACCCCGGCGGCCCTCAGGTCCTTAACCGTACTGACCCCCAGGGTGATGCCGTTCATGGGAAACAGGCAGTCACCCGTGTTTTTCTCAAGGGCCAGGTGGAGCTCCGTTTTGCCCGTCTCGCCCAGGGTGACGAGCCTTGATGCACCTTTGTAAGTCTTTGCGCTGGCAACGACCTTGTATTGTCCCGGCTTCAACCGCATACCCGGCGCATAGGAAGCCTCTATTCCGTCAATCCGAACCCGGGCATGTTCCGGTGAGGTGGTCACGTACAGTCGGGGCAGGGGAACCAGATCAAAGGCCAGGGACTCGGCCTGACCGGCCTTAAGGGTCACCTCCCGCTCCACGGGCATGTGATTTTCGGCGGTCACGAAGACCTTGTAGGTCCCTGCCTTGAGCTGGACCCCGGGGCTGTATTTTTCTTTGATCCCCTTCAGAATAATCCGGGCGTCTTCGGGCTGGGTCGTAACGGTCATGCTGGCGTAAGGCTCCAGGCGAAGGCTCACCCGCATCTCGCCGCCTCCTTCGGTGATCATCACCGATGAAGACTCGGGGATGTACCCGTCGTGGGTCGCGCTGATGTCATACCGCCCCGGCGTTAACCTGATTCCGGGGAAAAAGGCGGGCCGAATATTTGTAATCCTCACCTCCGCACCCCGGGGCTCGGCCTCCACATAGAGGCGACACCCATCCAGCAGGGCATCGGTGTCGTAGGCCACGGCCCCTTCGGATCTCTCCGGGTACTTTTCGATGAGCTCATTCCAGGCGGCGGCCTGGAGGCTTCGCCCCTCTTCGGTGGCCACCAACCCCTTGTAGGTGGCGATGTCTTCTTCCAGGCTCTTGCGGGACCAGGCATCTTTTTTCTCGATCAGCACCGCCAGGGCATCGGTCTTTGTTGTTTTCTCCTTAATGAGGCCCAGCATGGCCTTCATGCTGTCCCCTTCCGCCGGCTGCCCGGAGTCCATGCGGGCCTTCATGGAACTCACAGCGGACGTGAGAAGGGTGATCTCTTTCCTGCAGGCAGCAATCTTCAGGTCCTGGCGTTCCGGAAAGGAAAGTTCAGCCAGATCCGTCGTTGTCTGTACCGTATCCATACCCGGAGTCAGGGGTTCCTCTGCCGAAGGGGACTCCCCGCCCCCCATGAGGGCAAAGCCCCCTGCGGCCATGGCAATCACAGCAACCACAAAAGCCACGATCCCAAAGGATGTTTTCCCTTTGGTGCCCTGCCCGTTGGGTACCGGAGCCCCCGCCGGACTCGATGCAGCGGGAACCTCTTTGCCCTCAAGGGCTGCAAGGACCTCTTCAAAACGCCTGAACCGCACCGTGTACTCTTTTTCCAGGCATTTCAGGACAAGGGTGTTCATGGGGGCGCTGATGCCTTCAAGGGGCGGCACGGGCTCGTTGAGGATCTGGTGCTCGATGGCCCCTTTGTGAAACGGTGGGTGGCCGCAGAGAAGTTCGTAGAGAAGGGCCCCGAAGCTGTAGATATCGGACTCGCGCCCCACGTCCCTTCCGCGAACCTGCTCGGGAGCCATGTACAAGAGGGTCCCCGAAGAGCTGGAGTTGGCGATGCGGCTCATGGAGCTCTTCACCGTCTCGGAAATCCCAAAATCCGTGACCTTGGGCGTTCCGTCCGTTGCGATCAGGATATTCTGGGGCTTGATGTCCTTGTGGATCACCCCCTGCCCATGGGCATAAGCAAGGCCCCGGGCGATGCCCGCACCAAAGGCGGCCACCTCCTCTTCCGTGAGCCTCTTCTCCGAAGCATCCACCTTGATTTCGGTGAGGCTCTTTCCATCGACAAACTCCATGTCGATGTACTTGATGGCCCCCTGGTCCTGGAATTCAAAGATCCGGACGATGTTGGGATGGTTGAGTTTGGCCATGGTCACGGCTTCCTTTCGGATGCTTGCCATGGCCTCGATGTCTGAGGCAACAGCCTCGGGAAGCACCTTCAGGGCCTTGTCACACTCCATCTTCCGGTCATGGACCCGGTACACCGCCCCGAAGCCCCCCTGGCCCAGTTTCGCCTTCACCTCGTACCGGTCGTCGATCACATGCCCCACCGGCAGCTGCTCCAGGTTCACCCGTCCATAGGCAGGGGCCCCTTTCACCACAGTCTTGTAGGGATCAACCGCCCCAGAACCCCCTTCCTCCCCACCTGCCGTAGACGCCACCGGCGTACCGCAATGGATGCAAAACTTCCCCCCCTCATCCAGCTCCTTGCCACACGAAGCACAAAACGCCATCACCCCTCCATTATCCCTGTAAAAATTTGCGACACTCATCGGTTGTTACAAAATAATAAAAAGCCTCCGGCGGCCCTGCCGGGGGCTAAACTTTTAAAAAGTTTAACAAACAGGTCTAAAAAAATGATTATTGAGTCACGTTTGATTTTTTAAAGCGCATTCGCAACCTGGGGTCCAAGGGATCATCCCCTGGCCGACGGAGGCAAATTTTTTCTGCCCACTTTAACCATAGAAGGCCCCCGCTTTCATCAGGCCCGGTCCGCAGGGCGCAAACGTGCGCAGTGTTCCTATCCCCTATAACCTACAAACCCGTTTTTACCACCCAATTCACCGGCCAGTTGTCCCGGCTCTTTTTGAGGAGCACGCCCCTGATCCCCCGTTTTTCATCGGAGTAGTGATAGCACCCGTCCGCCACCTCGATCGTGTAGTGATCGTAGGCCGGGTCAGGGCTCAGGGTGAGATGGCCGTCGAGTTTTCGGATATGGAGGGCCTGGTCCCCCTCAAAGAGGATGGTATACTGATTCCGAAGGGCCTCAAAACAGGCACGATCGCCGTTTTTGAGGCTCTCCTCTTCATCCAGGATAGCCGTCAGGCGAAAGGCGAAGAGGCCCGGCCCTTTCTCCAGGGTAAAGGTAAAATTGCCGGCCACATTAAACTCCCGAACGTCATGGAGGGGCACCTTCCCGATGCGCTCGGGGCTGCGGTTGATGTAGGTGCCGTTGGCGCTTGAAAGGTCTTCTATAAATCCCTTGGGCCCGTCGATCCGCCCATGGCGGGACGATACCCAGGCACAGGTGATGGGAATATCGTTGTCCGGCGCCCGCCCGATGGTGACGCCCTTTCCCGGCCTGAAATGGTAAGTGAGCCCCGTCATCTTCTCCTTGAGCAAAAACTCGCCCCGGTACCCCAGCTCCTTTGCCACCGCCCCTTTCATGGCAAACCACTCGTCCATGGAACCCCCGCAGGACGAGCAGATTTTTGCCTCAGCCCCCGCCTGCCCCCCGCACCAGGGGCAAAAAAACGTCCCCGCCGTCTCTTTTTTGTAGAGATCACCTCCGCACCAGCCGCAAAACGCAGACTCCTTCACCGCCGCCTTGCCGCAGCCGCAACAGTAAACCGGGTTCTCATATTCCGGCTCGGCAAAGCTCCCCACGATGGTCTTCATGGGAGCCTGGGCCCCGCAGGACGAACAGTACAGATGAAGCGGCTCGACCTGTTCACCGCATGTTTCACAGAATTGACTCATGATGCCTCTCTATTTTCTATGCCCTGTAACCCGCTATTGAACCCTTTCCATCATCTTCCCCGCCGCCTTTACAATCGGCTCCCGGCTTTTGCCGAAGGCATCCCAGACCGCGCTTTCGGCGGTGATGCCAAAGCCTTCCTGTGACGCAAGATTTTCTTTTTTTGTAAGGCTCTTGGCCGGCAGGGTGTACAGGGAAAGGCCCGCACCGCATCTGGCCGCGTGCATGTTGGCGTAGCTGCCCACGGTGCCTCCGCCGCTGGGGACGACTTCCACGGCAAGGAGATAGTCTGCGTTAAGGGAATCGCCGCTTACGGAAGCGACCGTCTGGCCGCTGTCAACGGGGACAACGGTCAGCTGTCGGTTCAGGAGCAGGGAGGTGACGGCATCGGTGAGGCCGCTGACATTAATCCCCTTGCCCCCGTTCTTGCAGCGCACCAGAAGGGCCACGGCCCGCTTCCGAATAAGGTCCACTTTCAAGGGACGCATGGGGGGCAGGTCGTAGGCGCTGAAATCGCCCAGGGAGGCAAAATCGGGAGCCACCTGGAGGACGGCGGTTTTCAAGCTGGGGTCCACGGCGGACACCGCCAGCTCGGCCTGGCCGTAGACGCCGGTGACACAAGGGGCCACGCGTCCCTGTCCCTCGGCAAAGGACGCCACAAGGGGAAGGCTGGTCACCGGCACGCTGGTGCCGGTTCCGTCCAGGTACCGGGCCAGGACCCGGGGCTGTTTTTCCAGATGGCCTTCGGGGTCATAGAGAAAGGTGTCGTTGAGCAGGCTGAGCTGGATGCGGCTGGTGATGCCCTCCACCCGAAAGGTGACGTGGTTGGCCAACTCGTCCCGCAGCCCGTCGCCGTCGATCTCGGCATAGACGGGAACCCGCCCGAAGAAGGCTCGCTGCATGGTCCCCGCCTCGAGGAACTGCTTGAGGGCGCGCACGTACTCCCCGTTTTTAAGGGCTTTCTCTGCCTGTTTGACCGCCTCGACCACCATCTCTTTCTTTTGGTTCAGGTCCTCTTTGACCTGCACCTCGTAGGCCTCTTTGGGGATGAAGACCAGCACGGTGACGGTGCCGGTTTTGGGGTAATCGATAAAAAAATCACTCTCCTGGACATTGGTCAAGACCTGACTGGTGTAGGTCTCCAGACGCTGGGTGATTTCCTGCTGTACCTCAGCCGAGGCCCCGACCCCGCGTTTTTCGGTGATGAGCTGAAAATCAGACTCCACCTTCACGCGGATCTGCCGGGCCAGCTCCTCCCTGGCGCGGTTTTTGGCTTCCAGCTTTCCCTTGCCCAGGTCCACCCCGATGTTGGCGGTGCCTTCGCCAATGTACAAATTCTTGTCCCGCCTCTTTTCGCCGATGAACCCCTTGGCCTCGGCCCGCATGGCTTTCAGGTGGGCCCGTTCCGCTGCCGCCTCGGCCGGGGCCATGTTGTCAACGCCCCCCTTCTCCGCCACCGGTTTCGCCCCCATACAGCCCGCAAAAAGAAGCGCCGCCATAAAAAGGCCCGCTATCTTGAGTTCGGTCTTCATTCCGTCACCTCCTTGACCTCAAGGGTGTCTTCCACCCGATACACGCTCTTTTCACCAGGAAACACAAGGGACTTCGGGGTCACGACCCACACGGTGCCATCCACTCGCCAGATGGACACTCGCCCCTCTGCGCACCCCAGGCGGCTACCGGAAAATTCCAGTTCCAGTTTGCTTCGTACCAGGCAGAGGTTCCCCTCATCCCCCTGGAGCAGGGCACCGGTGGCCCCGCTGCCGCTTTTCTGAATGCAGGTCACATCGAAGTTGATGACCCGGGAAAGGGTCAGAAGGTCCCCCACCCCCAAGGAGACGGCACCGTCAATGGCATCACCGTTGACGTAGGTCCCCCCGGCGCTGCCGAGGTCCGAGGCCGTCAGCACCCCCGTGTCCAGGGTCAGGCTAAGGTGCCGCCTGCTGATCCTTCGGTCGGCAAACACCACGTCGGGGGAATCCCCGTCGTCCCCGCGCCCCAGGGTCAGCCGGTCCGAGGCAACCACCGTCACATGGGCCCCGTCCCCGGTTTTCAGGGTAAAGCTCCGGCCACTGGGGTTTGAAAGCGCCCCTTTCATCGCCACGGCCGCGGGGTAATCGGGATAGAACCTCAAAAAGCCCTCCAGCAGGGAACGGCCTTTTGGCAGGTCCCCCCGGCGAAAGGCCCCTTCCACCTCGGCAAACCGCCCGTCGGCAGCCGCCGTCCGTTCCCTTTCGGCCGCCTCGTCCATGGCCAGGAGCCGGTCAAAGGATGTCTTCAGCTCGGGGTGATAGGGAACCAGGCCCGCGATGTCGCGCTTCTCGTCGGCCAGGAGAAACCTGCCGTTTTCAAGGGGGGCGGCAGCGGCCAACCGCTGCGCCAGCTTTTTGGCCTCCACCCAGGCAAGCTGGGCTTTTTTGGGGTCGCCCCCCGTAAAATCCAGGAGCCTCTCTTTAAAGGCTTTTATCTCCGTGTCTTTGGGAAAGGTCGCCAGGTACTCGTCGGCAAGCTCCAGAGCGGCCACGTAATGGCCGTTTCGGACCAGGTCTTCGCGCTTTTCGATCTCGCCGATCAGGTAGGCGTGGTAGGCCGCCTTTTTCTTCCTGGCCCCATGGGCCCACGCTCCCCAGCCCAGCAGATAGACAAAAAGCGCGGCCCCAAGGCCCCCAGCCATGGTCAGCTGTTTTTTTGCCCGCGCTTTTTCAGCCGCCAAAGTTGCAAGGGCCGCATCCCGTCGGGCCGTGAGGTTTTTAAACGTGTCAGGCGCCATAAAGGAAACCGACACATCAAAGAGCTTGCTCTGGAGCTTCTCGTCGTTGACCGTCACCACCACCCGCCGATCGTGTCCGGATCCCGTCAGGGCCTGCACCGAGCAGAGAGCCGAATACCGGACCTTCATGGCCGCGTCCTTCTGACTCCGAATGTGGGCGATCATCTCCCGGCCGGTTCCCATGTTCCCCCAGAGTTTAAAGCGTTCGTCCCACCTATTGATCATGGCCTCCTTTACGGCGTCATCCACACAGAGCTGCCAGCCCATGTGGCTCCCTAAGGCCATGCGCACATCCACAAGGAGGTGAGGCAGCCCTTCGGGCATGCCCGTCACGCCCTTGGGCGGAATCAAAAAATCGCCGCACTCCTTGCCCTCGGCCATGGCCCGCACGCGCCCTGGGAGCAGCTCTTCCATGGCCTTTCGATACGAGGTGTGGTCAGGGATCTCAGCCACCTTTTTATCCGTTAAAAAGTGATACCTCACCGGCTGCACCGACAACGCCACCATACCGGCGACAAAAAGCACCACAATTGCCCACCGAACAAACCTCATGTTCCACTCTCCATCATCCATATAGTGTTCGATCTCAAAACGATATAAAACAGCCTCCTGCAGGTCCGCCGGAGGCACATACCCAAATACGTTGGTCTCGCCGTTTAATGGGTTCCCATTCCTTTACGGCGGCGTACCCGCACCTGGAAACCGGCGGGTGGGGCATCGATCCGCCCTTACCGTACCCCGGCTTTCAGGGCCACAAAGACCCTCGTGGTCTGGCCCTTTTCAACCGTTACCTGTTTTCCATTGGGAGTATAGCCGGGCTTAAAAACACGAATTTTGTAGGTTCCGGTTTCAAGGGGCATGTTATCCCGGTAAACGTGGGAACCGGACAAAAAGGTCACCGTTGCGCCGACGGGGGCGCTGGTCACAACCAGTGTCCCGACATCAGGGGCGGCAACAGCGGGTTCCACCATGACGACAGGTTCTGCGTGGCCCTCGGCAGCATCCCGGTATCCCCCGAAAAACAAGCCGAGACAAATAGCCATAAGCCCCCCTAAAACCATGCCCCACAGCACAACAGGGGACTGGCCCCCGGGCTTTGCTTCGTCGGAGGGCGAAAGCCCCATCTCTTCATGGGGGCCTTTACTCGAAGCCCTTGAGGCGTTTTTGACCGCCGTTTTGCTCGAATCCCGTATTTCCTCCGATGTTGCAACCGATATTTCACAGTGGTGGCAACACTCCGAATCACCGCCCAATGCTTTCCCGCATTTTTTACAAAAGGTCATAACTCCCCCCCCCCGATAGCATGCTCAGTTTCAAATAAGAGTACTTTCTTTAGATCAACGGTTTTTCTTACTACAATACTCTTACAAAACATAAAGAAATTATCGAAAGGGCACTTACTCCATATAGAAAACCACCCACGAGGGTCTGTATGATTGAAACCCCATGGAAAGATCCGTGCACTGCATGGACTTCGCGTCTCCGCAGCTTGCCGGGGCTCGATCCCCTTACGCCCGCCACGGGGCACGTGTGAGGTGCCATTTCTTTACCTGAGCGTCCCGCCTTCGATCACCAGCACATCTGCCTGCCGGCCCGCGGTTTCAGGAAGGGTCACCACCCGGTCCAGCTTTCCATTGGCATAAACGCTCACGCGGCTTCCGGCGAGGGAGGACTCACCGGAATAGTTGTGGACGAAGAGACGGTAGGACGCGTCTTTGTCGATGCGATCCAGGGTGAGGGTTTCGGGCCCCAGCCCATCCATGTCGTCCCGGTCAAGGCGGGCAAGATCCGGGATGGAGCGCATGTGCCGGTACGAGATATGAAGGGTGGTATCTTTGATAAGGTGCAGGTCGAGGTCCTTTGGTTTTTCATCCCACTGGAGAACAAAACGGACACTCGAAAGGGGGAGCTTGCGGGAGACAAGAAACCGCCTGTGGCGAATGGTCCCGGCCTCCACGGGAAGAAACGTCTTAAAAGGGATGTAGCCCTCCTTGGACAACGTGACGCCGATGGTCCCTTCGTCCATGGACTCCACCACCTCTTCCGGCATAACGATATACCCTTTGGCGCCGGTACGAAGGCTCCGCTCTTTGTCGGGGAATGAAAGCCGCACATCTGCCCCTGCAAGGGGCGCGCAGCTCACGGCGTCTTTAAACGAAAGGACAACAGCCCCTTCGATCTCTGAAAAGCCTTCCACCTCATGACGTTCACGGTCATCCCAGCAGGAGCACTCACCGGCCAGAGAAACAGCCGCTGCCACAAATAAAGAACACAAAAATACCGTCCAGCCCGTTGTCCGACCCATTGTTCCCCCTTATATGTTGTGTATCGGTTGATAGCAGCAGGTTTACACGGCATGCCATGGTTCGCTCCCCGTGGCCACAGGGTAAGGGAAAACGTATCGTCGCCCAACGAAACAAACCACCCCTTCCCCATACAACACAATGGGGCCCATTCACAGTGATTCCTGTCACATCACACCCTTATCGTCACCTGTGAAGGAACAGTCGCGCATTTTTATTTACGGCCGCACCGTCCCGCCGATGCTCATTTCCCGCCTTTTTCAAGCATTTTGCCATGGGCTTTCAGCCTGTGATCATTCCCCCGTCTCCATGGCCTATATTGGTATTGAGGAACCCACAAAATAGGTGTATATTGCCTTCCCATGTATACGTATCAAAAACAGAATCTCTATTATGCACAGGTACTTCCCGGTATTGAAGAGGAGCTGACGCGTGAGCTTTCATGGCTCGGCGCCGAGGTGATCAAAACCGAATTCGGAATTCTGACCTTCACGACCGACAAGGCAGGACTCTATCGCATCAACCTCCGGTCACGTCTCGCCACCCGCATCCTGGCCCCGCTGATTTCCTTTCGGTGCCCGGATGCCGATAAGCTCTACCGTGCGACACGGACCATGGAATGGCGCGATTTTCTCCGCCCCACAGGGTCTTTTGCCATTGTGGCCAACGTTTCGGAGACCGAAGCGTTTAATAACTCCCATTTTGCGGCCCTCAAACTCAAAGACGCCATCTGCGATTATTTCCGCGCACGCACCGGGGTTCGCCCGGATGTGGACAAGAAAGCCCCGGATGTCATCTTCCACCTTCACATCCGCAAAGGCCGGGCAAGCATCAGCGTAGACACCTCAGGCGGTTCCCTGCACCGACGCGGATACCGCACCCAGGGCGTGGAAGCGCCCATGCAGGAGACCCTGGCTGCCGCCATTCTCGCCATGACCGAGTGGGACCTTGAGACCCCCCTGGTGGATCCCATGTGCGGATCCGGGACCATCCTGTCCGAAGCCCACATGCTCGCCTGCGGCATCCCGGCCGGCTACCTGCGGAAGCACTTCGGCCTCTCCCGGTTGCCCAACTTCAACAAAAAGCTGTGGGAAGCCGAGCGGCAGAAGGCGACAAAACGCATCCAGCCCCCGGAAGAGGGCCTGATCATGGGAAGCGATATCTGCAAAACCACGGTGGCATCCGCCCGGGAGAACATGGCGAACCTGCCCGGCGGCGAGCAGATCCCCATCTTCAGAAAAGACGTTCGAAAACTCGAAATCCACGAAGAGAGCCTCATCGTCTGCAACCCGCCCTACGGCATCAGGCTCGGCAGGGAAGAGGACATGAAGCAGTTCTACAAAGAGTTCGGTGATTTCCTGAAAAACGAGTGCAAGGGGTCCACGGCCTTCATCTACTTCGGAAACCGTGAACTCATCGGGAGCCTGGGCCTCAAAACCGAGTGGAAGCGCCCCCTCATGAACGGCGGCCTGGACGGACGGCTCTGCAAATACAACCTGTATTGATGGATCAGAAGGTATGGCCAAGAAAAAATTGATGCGTTACGAGGAGATCCACAATTTTCCCAACGTCATCTACACGGAAATCGTGGACGCGGAGAACCGCATTGTCAGTCGAAACTGGGACGAACACGCCTTTGAAAAGGCGCAGGACACCGTGGTGGAGATCGGCTGCGGCAGGGGCGAGTACTGCATCGACCTGGCCAGGCGCAACCCCCATAAAAACTACGTGGGGGTGGACTTAAAGGCGGACCGCCTCTACATCGGGGCCCTGAAAGCCAAAGAGGAGGGACTCACCAACGTCATGTTCGTGAGGATCCGGGTGGAGTACCTGATCCCCTTTTTGGGGGACCAGAAGCTCTCCGAAGCCTGGATCACCTTTCCCGATCCGTACAACCGCACCGTAAACGGCCGAAAGCGCCTCACGGCCGGCACGTTTCTGGACGTATACAGACACATCGTGGAGCCCGGAGCCCTGCTCCACCTGAAAACCGACGACCCCACCCTCTATGAGTTCTCCCTGGAGAGCCTCAAAGAAAACGGGGCCGAGATTCTCTTCCACACCAACGACCTCTACAGCGTCACCGAAGAGTTAGGGGACGCCACCGCGGTTCAGACCACCTACGAAAAACGCTACATCAAGGAAGGCCGTCTTATCAAATACATCCGGTTCTGCCTGAATTAAAAAATATAAGAGACGCTCCTCGAAGCGCCTGCCATGGGTTGAATAATCCATAGCGTTCACCACGGGCGTAGCCTGTCAGAAAATGTGAAGTACCTGAAGAACGAAGGTACAGAGCATTTGCAAACCTGGGGTGCAGGGGCTGTAGCCCCTGCCCGCCGGAGGCACGCTTTTTGGTTTCCCTACGCAGGCATATCGAGAAGCACGCCGGTCAGTGCAGAAATGCTGGAGGTGGGAAGGAACCGGATCTCTTTGTTGTGCTTGGAGCAGAGTTTTTTGACGCTTCGACAGGCGTTGTGGCTGTTGCAGGTCACGGGGCAGACCACCATGTCGCAACGGGTAACCTGTTTCTCAAGGCACTTTCGCCCCCCGCTCATGGTGCCGTCGTGGTACTCAAACCCCAGGCCCTTGGCTTCGGCCACGCGCCTGTAGTGGGGCTCCATACGGGAGAGCCCGCCCACCATCAGGACCCTGCGGCTGCAGGTCTCCATCTCCGGGCAGGTGCTGCACCCCCGGCCTTCGCAGGGCATGGATGAAAGGGATGGAACGGGCCTGCCAATGGCAAGGCTCATCACCTCATCGGCAAGGGCCTTGTTTTCGTTTTCAAGCTCCCGAGTCCGAATCTTGAGCTTGCGCATCTCCCGCTCGTGCTTCCTGGCTTCCCTGGCCAGGGTGTCGCGTTCGCGCTCCCTCTCCTTTCGCTTTGCCTTCTCCCGCTTCAGCTCGTCGCCATAGGCCGGATGCACCTCCGGTACCACGGGAGCCTGGACCACGGCCACAGGCTCTTCGGCACGCTTCTCAAGGGCCAGCCGAAGCTCCCGTACCTCATCGGCCATTCCCTGCAATTCGCGACCCAAACGACGGCGTTCGCGCCTTTCGGCCTCAAGGCTTTCCGTAAGATCCTTGACCTTGGCCACACTTTTCAGCTCCTTTTTCCGGGCCTCAAAAAGATCGATGGCCGTGGTGTGCCCCATCATATGGGCCTCCCCCACAACAGACACCAGGGTATCCACGGAGAGGGCCTTGCGCATGGCCACGCAGTACAGGGCCTCGGCAGCGTCTCCCCGGGCAATGGCGGCTTTAAGAAGGGGCAGGAGCTCCTCTTCGGGAAGGGACTTCACCTTTGCGATGGCATCGGCAAACTTCCGCTTCAAAAGCGCATCCACGCGCCGCGCCACGGCAGAGGCCGACCCCACCTCCTCCATGATGTCCCGATGGACCTCCCAGGGAGCGAGGGCCTTGATGCGGCGCCCGCATTTTTTAAGGATGCGCCGTCCCTCCTCGTCGCTGACCCCCAGCCCCACCACCGGGCATTTAAGGGACGTCGGTATATCCCAAAAGGATTGAAAAAGCACAGCGTCCTCCGTCTCCTTAGCCGCAGTTTCCATTCCAATTCCTTCCAGCAGGCCCTCGAACATTTTTTAACCTCCAAATAATTTTAGGCAAACCAAACATTATACATAAAAAAAGAGGAGCGGATTCCCACTCCCGATCCGTTGCCGCCCTCCCGGTGAGGGCAGCAACGATAATCACGGCATCATCGATGCTAAAACATTTTCACGACGACCTTTTCGGCGTCCTCTTTCCGCAGGTCCAGGTGATACCCCATCACCTTGGCCCGGATCACCTCACCGGGCTCATCCACGGCTTCCACTTCAATGATGTTGCCCACATCCGCACCGGACTCCTTGAGCTGGCGCGCCACGTTGCCTTTCCCGGCAATCTTTACGATAAGGCCCCTCTCACCGCTTGCAAGGGAGGAGAGGTTCTGGGTTTTTCCGGAGTCGGGGTCCAGCCCCCCTAAATCCCGAAGACCGCCGATGCACTGCTCAAGACACCCCTTGCATTCATCCAGGGGAGACTCCTTCTCGCAGCGGGCGGCAAACTGGCCGAGCCACTCCGTACCGGCACGGGGACACAGATCGATAAATTCCATCAGGGAGATGATGCGATCCAGAACGGACCGGGAGACGGTATGTTCCATTTTGCATGCCGTTTCTTCGGCTTCCGTGGGATCGATAAACAGGACCCGAATGAAAAAATCCTTCAGGGCCTCATGGCGCCGGACCACGTCACGGGCGTGTTTCTGACCTTTGGGGGTCAGGGTGATCAAGTCGTAAGGGGCGTAGTTGATATACCCTTTTTCAGCCAAAGCCCTCAGGGCGCCGGTGACTGACGAGCTGTTCACCCCTGTCTTTTTGGCAATATCTTTGGCACGGGCGGCCTGCTTTTCCGAGACAACGTGGTAGATCGCCTCAAGGTAGTCTTCCAGGCTTGCACTGAGTTCTTCGATCTGCGACATCAGAGATTTTACCCCATCTGTGTGGTTGATGCGTATGTAAAAGGGTTTTACATTAGGCACTTTTTTTCGTCTATCCGAATATAAATCAGGAGAGCCCAGGACTGTCAAGGGGATTTTCCAGAATTTCCACGACGTGCAACACCCGGATCCGCGAATTCGCCCCTTTGAGCAGGGCTTCGATCTGAGCCATGCACCCCGGACAGGAGGTGACCACCACGTCGGCGCCGGTGGCTTCGATGCGGGCAAGGCAGCCCTCTCCGATGGCAAGGGAGAGGTCCCGGTTCTTCATGCCGAAGCTCCCCCCCAGGCCGCAGCACCCCGGCTCCATCTCCACCAGGTTGTGGCCCGCGTCTTTTAAGAGCGCACGGGTATTGGCGGTGTTGTTCAGGCTGTGCCGGGCGTGGCAGGGGTCGTGCACGGTGACGGTAAGACCGGTCTCCGCGCTTTCGGGCCTGTCCCCAGCCCCCAGCTGCGCCAGCAAATCGCTGCCGTCGCACACGGCATCGGCGATGCGATCCACCAAACGCCCTTCGGCCTCGGAGAGTCTCTCTTTTGCCATGGGCCAGAGGTGTTTCAAGGCATGGGTGCAGGTGGCGCACGGGGTCACCACATGGCTGAAGTCCATTCCTGAAAAAAGGGCGAGGTGCCGTCTCACGGCCTTTAAAAATTCATCTTCGTCCCCTTCGGTCAGAAAGGGGATCCCGCAGCACCCCTGCTCTTTGGGTACATGCACCCGGGCCCCTGCATCGGTGAGCAAGCCGGCAAGGCCTTCCCCCACGAAGGGATAGACCTTGTCCACCAGGCAGCCGGCAAAAAGGACAACATCGGGCCCCGGGGACTCGGGCTCCCTGGCGGCATAGTTTTCGCTGAAAAAAGGCTGGGTGATCTTCGGCACCGGATAGCGCCGGGCAAGGGCCACCCGTTCCTCTTCCGGAAAGGTGATCAGGCGCCTCTGAACAGCCGCGAACCGCGCGGCAAGGGTGGCGGTGCGTTTGGGATCGGAAAACGCTTTTCGAAGCAGGGCACGCTTTGTGCCGGACAGTCGAGCGGCCTCGGCCAGGGCCTTTCTCGCCAGGAGAAAAGCATCCACCGTGGCAACCCCCCGGGGACAGGTGGCCTTGCATCCGCCGCAGAGGGTGCAGCGGTTGAGGCGGGACAGGGTCTCTGCAGGGGCATCGGTGAGGTTTTCGTGAAGGGCCGTGATAAGGGCCAGCTTTCCCCTGGCCGAGTCCCCTTCGAGGCCGGTGCGTTTGTACACGGGACAGACAGCCTGGCACAGGCCGCATCGGTTGCACAGGGACGCCATCTTCTCTGCGGCGTCCGCAAGGGACACCAGATCAATGCTCATGGGGCTTATTTTCCTGCAGGGCCCCTATGATGCGGGGAATGTATTTATCGGCCATGGAAGCCTCAAAGGTACAGGCCGCGGCACCAAAGTGGCCGCCTCCGTTGAATTTCGACAGAAGGTGACCGGCGTGGACGTTGCACCCCACATTGAAGATGCTGTGACCCACACTGAGCACCACACGCTTTCTGGCCCGGTCCACGTAGCGGATCTTAACGCTGACCACGGCATCGGGAAACATGGCATACACCAGGAACCGGTTTCCTTCCGGAGCCTCTTCATACCCCCTGAAATCGGTGATGGAGACCCCCTCTTTCACGTGGGTGCACGAACTTAAATGCCGCCTGTACTCTTTGTTCTGGGCCACCACCGCCTCACAGCGACGCTTGACCTCCGGGTCGGCCATCACCTCGTCGATGGGCCGGGACCTGAGAAGGTCCACCAGACGGTCCCAGTAAGGCGCATCCTGCCCCTTGCGGCCGAAAATCGTCATGGAGAGCAGCACATAAGGGTTGGATTCGGGCGCCTCCACCTCATCCCGGGTGAGATCCGCCGAATCGATGCGGTCCGCCTCCCGGATAAGCTCGGTAAGGTCTTTGGTCAGCCCGTCCCGGTAGTAGGACCACACCAGTCCCGCTGCCGAGGGAGCGACCTCAAAGGCCCCTTCAAAGGGCACGGTCACGCGGTTGGTGGCGTGGTGGTCGAACCAGAGGCTGCACCGGGGATCAAAGGGCAGGTTGGCGATGGCATCGCCGTCTCGGACCTCCACCTTGCCCTGCTGCATGTCGTTGGGTTCCACCCAGAGGGTCGGTTCGGTCAGGGCCAGGGCTTCTTCCAGCACGGCGGCGCAAACCACCCCGTCAAAATCGGGTCGTGTGACGATTCGCATGGTCTTGTTTCCTGTTGGGTTGTGATGGCAGATGGTATCAGGTGTTCAGAAACAGCTCTCGCATGGTTCAAGGAGACATCGGAATTTACCGGGACGCGTGGGCCCCGGGCGTGCGTCTTCAGGTATCAGTCCGTTGGCGACCGATCGGGCACGTTTCGGTCTTCACGCAGCCAGACGATCACATAAAGGACGATACCGCAGGTCACCCCCACAATATCGCATAAAAAATCCACCCGGTCCATGGACCGGCGCGGGACAAAGAGCTGGTGCACCTCATCGGCCATGCCGATGAGCACCGCCACCAGAAAGGCGAAACACACGGCGGCGACCCGGCTCTGCCCCAGGGGCAGGGAACGGGCGCCACGCAACACCAGAAAGCCCACCACCGCGTACACCAGAAGGTGGGCCACCTTGTCGTTGAAAGGCCCCCGGGGCATGGGCAGGTGAACCAGGGAGGGGAGAAATATCAGCACGCAGAGAAGAAGCACGGCAACCCAGTTGCGCACCCCCTTTGACTCTGAAATCCTCATCGCATTCTCCCTCCCCGTCGTCCCCACCCAGGGGGCTGCAACCGTTTCAGTCTATCCGAAAACGGGAACACTTTCATTTTTCCTGCTGCGGATATCCGCGTTTACCACGGAGAGGAAGGCCTCTCTGGAGACCCCGTAGGTCACCTTCCCGTCCAGGGTACGGACGGAAAAGACCCCGGCTTCCCGCTCTTTCTCGCCGATGGTAACAATCACCGGAACCTGCTCAAGCTGCGCATCGCGCACCTTGCGCTTGAGGCTCTCGCCCCGGGCGTCCACGTCCACGCGAAGCCCTTCGCCTTCCAGCTCTTTTTTCACCTGCCGGGTGTAGTCCAGCAGGTCGTCGTTCATGGGCAGAAGGACCACCTGGACCGGTGCCAGCCACAGGGGGAACCGTCCGGCGTAGTGCTCCACCAGGATCCCGAAGAATCGCTCGATGGAGCCAAAGGCCACGCGATGGATCATCACGGGGCGATGCTTTTCGTTGTCCGCGCCGATGTAAGAGAGGTCGAACCGCTCAGGCAGGCTCATGTCCAGCTGGATGGTACCGCACTGCCAGGTACGCCCGATGGCATCCTTGATATGGATGTCGATCTTGGGCCCGTAGAAGGCGCCGTCCCCTTCGTTGATGACATACCCTTTGCCGTAGGCGTCCAGGGCGGAACGCAGGCCTTCGGTGGCTTTTTCCCACTGCTCGTCCGAGCCGATGGATTTCTCCGGCCGGGTGGAGAGCTCCAGGTGGAAGTCGAGGCCGAAGGTGCCGTAAATCCGTTCGTCAAGTTTCAAGACCCCCAGGATCTCGTCGTGGATCTGCTCGGGTGTCATGAAAATGTGGGCGTCGTCCTGGTGGAAGGCCCGCACGCGAAAGAGACCGGAGAGGGCCCCTGAGAGCTCATGGCGATGCACCAGGCCGATTTCACCGGCACGGTAAGGGAGCTCTCTGTAGGAGGGGCTCTTCATGCGGAAAAGGAGCATGCCGCCGGGGCAGTTCATGGGCTTGATGGCGTAATCGAAACCATCCACGTTGGAGGTGTACATGTTCTCCCGGTAGTTCTCCCAGTGGCCGCTGCGCTCCCAGAGGGCCCGGTTGAGCATGATGGGGGTCTTGGTCTCCACGTATTCGTCTTTTAAGTGCTCTTCACGCCAGTAGTCGAGAAGGGCATTCCACATGGCCATGCCCCGGGCGTGGAAAAAGGGCATCCCCGGCGCTTCGTCATGGAAGCTGAAGAGGTCCAGCTGGGTACCGAGCTTGCGGTGGTCCCTTTTCTTGGCCTCTTCGATCATGTGAAGGTGGGCCTTGAGTTCCTTTTTATCAAAAAAAGCGGTGCCGTACACCCGTTGAAGCTGGGCGTTGTTCTGATCGGCACGCCAGTAGGCACCGGAGACCCGCATGAGCTTCACGGCCTTGATCAGGCCGGTGTGGGGGACGTGGGGCCCCCTGCAGAGATCCGTAAAATCGCCCTGCTCGTAGAGGGAGATGGTCCCTTCGAGGCCGTCGATGAGCTCAAGCTTGTAAGGTTCGTCCTTAAAACGCTCAAGGGCCTCCTCTTTGGAGATCTCCTTGCGCGTGAAGGGGAGCTTGGCCTTGACGAGTCGGTTGATCTCCTGCTCGATGGCGGGAAAGGCCTCTTCGCCGAGGGGCTCCATGTCGATGTCGTAATAAAAGCCCCCTTCCACCACAGGTCCGATGGTCAGGTGGGCATCCTTATAGAGGTTCGTGATGGCCTGGGCCATGACGTGGGCGGCGCTGTGCCGCATAATCTCGAGGGCTTCCGAATCTTTGGTGGTGATGAGGCGGACGGCGGCGCCGTCCGCGACCTTTTCCGACAGATCCAAAAGGACCCCTTCGATTTCCATGGCCACGCAGCTGCGTGCAAAGCCTTCGGAGATTGAAAGGGCTATATCGGCCCCGGAAGGGGCCTCATTAAACTCTCGTTTGCTTCCATCCGGTAGAGTGATCTTAACCATATCCGTATCCGTATCGCCTCGAATTATATAAGGAACCGCACAGCAGGCGATGCCTTGTCAATACCTTTAAACCCAGCGGGGTGCGCGCACCACACTGAAAACAGGACTAATCTGTGAATTTAGGGCAATTCCCCGGGAGGGTCAAGACAAAAGCTCCTTGCCTCTCCCGGAAAGTGTATGGTCTTCCTGTAAAAAAAATGATACACAAACATAAATCAAACTCACTCGCACCGCCGGTGGGCCGGCGGTTGTGCTCAAGGTACCATGGCCTCCAAAACAGCCCGGACGTTTGTCCGGGGCCCACGCCGCGCACCGAGTCCTTTCCCGAAGCCGGCACGGCAGCAGCACCGAGGCCTGATGTGCCTGGATTTTTTTTTCGCATGCCCAGCGCATGGAATGGCCGTCGAAACGAGCCCCGATTTTCCCATGACCGATATGATAAACAACCTCCATTACGTGGACACCCCAGAGGCCCTCGAGGAGATCGCCGAAGTGTTCTTAAACGCCGACTGCATCGGCGTGGACCTCGAAGCCGACTCCATGTTCCACTTCCGTGAAAAAGTGTGCCTCATCCAGATGGCCGTCGGAGACTTCATTGCCGTCATCGACCCCTTGAACATCGACGACATGGGCCCCATCGTGCCTGTATTCGAACGGCCAGAGATCCGAAAAATCTTCCATGGGAGCGACTACGACGTCCGCTCCCTCAACCGGGATTTCGGCATCACCATCCGCAACCTCTTCGACACGGAGCTGGCCTCCCGCTTCCTGGGGATCCCCGAAACCGGACTCGGCTCGGTCATGAAACAGCGCTTCGGGGTAGAGCTGGACAAGACCTACCAGAAAAAGGACTGGTCCAAACGTCCCCTGACCGACGGCATGATCGAATACGGAGCCGGTGACGTCATCTACCTTCCCCGGCTCGCCACCATCCTCGACCGCGAACTCGAAGAGAAGGGTCGGACCTCCTGGGTGGAAGAAGAGTGCCTGCTCCTGTCCGGCGTCCGCCACCAGGACAACGGCGACGCCCCCCTGTTCACCCGCGTCAAGGGAGCCGGCAAGCTCGACAGGCGCAGCCTGGCCGTCCTTGAGGAGTTGCTCCAGCTGCGGCTCACCCTCTCCGAGAAAAAAGACCGCCCTCCTTTCAAGGTCTTCAGCAACGCCTCCCTGCACACCCTGGCCAAGGAAAAGCCCACCACCACAGGACGCCTCAAGGCCTGCGGGGCCCTGTCTCCCAGACAGGCCGCTGCCCACGGCGCCCAGATCCTGAAGGCGATAGAAAAAGGGGTCGCCCTTCCCGAGGAGGAGCTGCCCAAATACCCCAGGGGGAAACGGCCCAGCTTCAACCCGGAGATCCCCAAACGCATGGACGCCATAAAGAGCTACCGGGACGACATGGCCAGCAGACTGGCCCTTGATCCTCCCATCCTGCTCAACAAAGCATTGATGACTGCCATTGCCGTACGCAACCCCGACACCGTGGAAGAGCTCAATTCCATCGACGGCCTGCGCCAATGGCAGATCAGCACCCTGGGCCAGGGCATTGTCCGCGCCCTACACCCGGGATCCTGACAAGCCGACCCTGTCGTAACGGGTGGCCTGCCGACAGGCCGCCCGAAAAACACGTCATCCCACGACCCGATCACAGGGCAGTGCCCGGCACCGCCCGCATGAGGAACCCCATGGAACATCGCATCACCTTCTCGTCTGAAGGCACCATCCTTGAAGGCATGCTCGAGAACCCCGGCGCCAAACGCGGGGTCGTTATCACCCATCCACACCCCCTCTACGGCGGCGACATGGACAATCCCGTGGTCCTTGCCATCACCGAAAGCTACCGCAAGGCAGGGTTCGCAACCCTGCGCTTCAATTTCCGCGGCGCAGGAAACAGCGACGGCGAGTTCGACGAGGGATACGGTGCAATCCGCGACCTCCTGGCCGCTGTCTATCGCCTCAAGTCCGAAGGCATGGAGGAGGTCACCTGTTCCGGCTACTCCTTCGGGACCTGGATCTGCCTTTCTGCCTCCCTGGCCCACCCCGTCACCACCGACGTGATGGTGGCTCCCCCGGTGACCTTCCTCGACTTCCAGACCTCACCGTGCAACAGGGGCCCCAACCTCGTCATCTCGGGGACCCAGGACAGCTTTGCCGATTTCGAAACCGTCAAAGGCATGGTCCCCGTGTGGAACCCCGATGCCCGGCTCCACGTCATCGAAAGTGCCGACCACTTCTTTTCCATCCATTTAAAAGAGGTAAGCCGGGCCATCGACGATTACCTCGCGGGACTGTAGGGGACTCGCACGAACCACGCTGACCGGCCCTGACCACACCCTGTCACCCCGACAGGGCCGGCCAGCCCAGGTCCCCCCACCCCGGCAACACGCCGCCCTTTCCCCTTCATGCCAGACGAACCGCCCCGCCACATTGTTCCTTCAGAAAACACACTTATTATTGACAAACAGTGTTTCGCACCCTTACAACATACCAAGCACCCCCAAATCGTTCACCCAGCGCACCACAAGGCCCTGTCATCCCCATACGCACAATCCGAAGACCCGCCCGCCGCACCCACCCATGCCGCCCATCATCTCCCGGTGTGAAGTCCATGCTGGCCGGCACCAACCCGAAAGGAGACCGCCATGACAACCAGAAGGGGCAATGCCCTGCCCTGGAGCAGGGAGTACCGCATCCTGGGCATCCCGGAGACCCTGGAACCTTACCCCGACGCACCGGCCTACGACATCCTGGACCGGGCCGCCCGGCGCTTTCCCAAACGGGGCCTGATCCAGCTGGGCATCATGCTCACCTACCCGGAGGTCCGCGAGCTGGCCCACCGACTTGCCACGGCCCTGTCCGGATTCGGCCTCGCAAAGGGCGATCGCGTAGCCACCCTGCTGCCCACCTCCATCCAGTTTGTCATCGCGGATTACGCCATCAGCCGGGCCGGACTGGTCCA
This sequence comes from Desulfoluna spongiiphila, assembly GCF_900101345.1. Classification (GTDB taxonomy): domain Bacteria; phylum Desulfobacterota; class Desulfobacteria; order Desulfobacterales; family Desulfolunaceae; genus Desulfoluna; species Desulfoluna spongiiphila. Next base: position 197,215 of record NZ_FMUX01000001.1, read on the forward strand.
CGTGCCCTGCTCTGCCCTGGAACCCGTCTCGCACCTCACCCACAAATTCAACACCTGCACCCCCCGGGCCCTCATCACCATGGACGATACCCTCGACCATGCCAAACAGCTTGCCGAGACCACCAGCGTGGAGCAGGTGGTCGTCTCCAGATTGTCCGATTATTCCGATGCGCCGGAACCCCCAGAGCCCCTTGCGGGGTTTTCCTGCGCCGCCCACCGGTTCACGGAGCTCATCGCCCGATCCCCCTGCACCCCGCCGCAAGTTCCCCTGGATCCCCGCACAGACCTTGAGATGATCCTTTTTACAGGCGGCACCACAGGCGTCCCCAAGGGGTGCATGCTCACCCACCGGAACATTTACTGCAACTCGGTACAAAACGGCTGGGCCTTCGGGCGCATCAAGACGCTGCTCCAGGGCAACATCACCGCCCTTCTGGGACTGCCCCTCTTCCACTCCTACGGCCATGTCATCATGCACACCATGACCCTTGAAGGCTACAACCAGATCCTCATCCCCGACGCCAGGGACACGGAATCCATGGTGGCCATGATCCGCACCCACTGCCCCCTCCTGCAGCTCGGGGTCCCTGTCCAGTTCATGAAGATGGCGGAAAAAGAGCTTAAAGGCATTGCCGTACTGGGGGTATCGGGTTCGGCGCCTTTGCCTCCGAGCACCCAGAAAAAATTTGAGACAAACGCCAAGGGGGCCATCATGGAAGGGTACGGCCTGTCTGAAATGTCCCCCTGCACCCACCTCAACCCCTCCCTCCTGCTGCGCCTCGTGGGAGGGCGCGCTGTGCAGCGCGGCTTAACGCTCACCTTAGGCACTCCGGGCCTCAGCCAGGTCCTGAACCGCGCCCTTGGCCTTCTGGGCCCAAGGATCTTGGGCTATCTCGTCACCCGGGCCATTGCCATTCTGCTAAAAATCACCCGGCCATCCGCCGCAACGGGCACACCCACCGAAAAACTCGGCGCCACGGGCATCCCGCTGCCCGACACCCGGGTCCGCATCGCAGACACGGCAACGGGAAGCCCCGTGGCCGACATGGAGGCCTTTCCCCCGGCGGTTCGCGGAGAGATGCACCTTCAGGGGCCCCAGCGCATGAGCGGATACTGGCCCGAGGCGGGCAACGGCATCGACGAGGCAGGGTACATCCGCACCGGCGATGTGGTGACCGTGGACCCCCAGGGCTACTTCAGCATCGTGGACCGCACCAAGGACATGATCAATGTCTCCGGGTACAAGGTCTACTCCCGGGAGGTGGACGACATCCTCTACGGCCACCCGGCCATTGAACACGCCGCCACGGTGGGCGTCCCCGACGGTAAACGGGAGGGCAGCGAACGGGTGGTCATCTGCGTTCAGCCCAAGGCGGGCTACAAAAACCGGGTCACCCCAGACGAGTTCATCACCTTTTTAAAAGAGCGCGTGGCCCGCTACGCGGTACCCCGGTCCGTCTTTTTCGTGGACGAGATGCCCCTGACCGCCGTACAGAAACTGGACAAAAAAAAGGTGCGCGAACTGGCGCGGGCACACGCACGGAACCTCGCCCCTTGACATCCCTTTGGAAAGGGTGTTAATAAGGGTAGTTTTTTCGAGGCCGAGACCGGCCTACCGATCCTTGCTCTGTCTTAAAATACAGGGCTTTACATCCATAAGGAGGTTACATGAGACGTTACGAAACCGTATTCATCCTCGATCCCGATCTGGGCGAGGAGGTCCGCAACCAGCGTTACGACAAGGTCAAAGAGATCATCGGTGCCTACAAAGGCGTACTGATTGAGTTCGACGACTGGGGCGTACGCAAGCTGGCTTACGACATCCGCAAAAAAACCCGTGGACAGTACGTCCGCGTTGATTACTGCGGTGACGGCACCCTTATTTCCGAGCTGGAGCGAACTTTCCGCCTTGACGATAAATTCCTCAAGTTCATGACCATCATCCTCGGCGACGACGTCAACCCCGACGACATCCTCGCAGAAAAAGAACAGGCCGAAGCGGCTGCCGCTGAAGCAGAAGCTGCGCCTGAAGCAGAAGTAGAAGCAGAAAAAGCCGAAGAGGCCCCCGCTGCCGACGCCCCTGCCGCAGAGGAAAAAGCTGAGGAACCTGCAGAACCTGAGACCAAAGAGGAGGACTAAGATGGCCGCACCAGCACGAGGAAAAGGAAAAGGGAAACCCGGACGCAAGGGAGGCCGTAAAAGGACTTACCACCGCAGGAAGGTGTGCCGTTTCTGTGCCGACTCCAGCATCGTCATCGACTACAAGGAAACCCGTGTTCTCAAGTATTTCATCTCTGAGCGCGGAAAAATTATTCCCCGTCGCATTACCGGCACCTGTGCCAAGCACCAGAGGGTCCTTACCCGTGAGATCAAGCGTGCACGTACCATCGCACTGCTTCCTTACGTCGGAAACCTGGAATCATAATGCGCAGCGGCCCATGCCGCTTCGATGACCAACTGAACAACGCCGGATATCCGGACACGATTCCGGGTACACTTTGAAGGGGTGTCCCCCTTCAGCGGAGGATAATATGGCAACGAAAGTTATTTTAACGGAAACCATCGACACTCTGGGCATCATCGGCGCCGAGGCTACCGTTGCGGACGGATACGCACGCAACTACCTCCTCCCCCGCGGGAAAGCCGTTCTTGCCACGCCCCAGAACAAAAAGATTCTGGAGCAGCAGAAAGCTCGATTTGAACTCCAGATCGCCAAAGAGCGCGAGCAGGCTGAAGAGCTGGCCAAGAAAGTACAGGAGATCTCCTGCACCCTCATGGCCAAGGTCAGCCAGGAAGAGCGACTCTACGGTTCCATCACAGCCCAGGACATCCTGGAAGCCTTGAAGGGCCAGGAAGTCACCATCGAGAAGCGCATGCTGCTTCTTGCCGCTCCCATCAAGGAGTTGGGCACCTACAAGGTCCCCGTCCGTCTCTACAAGGACGTTGAGCCTGAAATCACCGTTGAGGTGAAGGCGGAAGCCAAGGAAGGAGAGGAGTAAACACCTCTTTTTCCACCCGTGAAAAGCCGTAAAGGGGGGCAGCCGATTGCCGGCAGCCCCCCTTTTTGCGTTTGGCCACCGCACCAGCAAACGGTTGAGGACGGCAGCTCCCTGCCGGGGCCCTCGTCAACCCGGCCAGCCCCTCTCCGGATTTTGATCCGCCTGTCGGGGTAAAGTATTGCCAACACCCCGGGGACCTGATAGCTCTAAACCAACGTGTGTCCACCCCAAACCGACAGACAAAAGACGTAAAAAAAAGAGACCCAGCGCACCATGATCACGAATTTTGCCCCAACCAAGCCCAGGAAAAAATCGTCCGGCAACCGCTCCATGGGCGGCTATCCCTCAAGCGAAGAGGGCAGCACCAGGGCGAAGCTGCCCCCAAACGCCCTGGACGCGGAAGAGTCCATCCTAAGCTCTGTCCTCATCGACAACGACACCCTGGTGGATGTCATCGAGATGCTGACCCCCACGGACTTTTACAAGCCGGCCCATGAGAAAATCTTCGAATCCATGGCCGAGCTCTTTGCCCGGTCCGAGCCGGTGGATATCGTGACCCTGGCCAACCGGCTCAAGGAAAAAGGGCAACTCGACGAGGTGGGCGGTGCCGCTTATCTTTCCCAGCTGGTGGACCGTGCCCCCTATTCGGTCAACGCGGTAAAACACGCCGAGATCATCCGTGACAAGTCGTCCCTGCGGCGCATGATCGAAACCTGCTCGCATATCATCAACGACTGCATGGAAGAACAGGGCGCCGTGGAGTCCATCATCGACACGGCGGAAGGGTCCATCTACGAGATTTCCAACTCGAAGATCAAGCCCTCCTTTTCCCACATCAACGACCTGATCAACAGCAACATCACCACCCTTGAAGAGCGCCAGAACAGCGGCAGCGACTTCACCGGGGTTCCCACGGGATACACCCAGGTGGACAAACTCACCTCGGGCCTCCAGAAAACCGACCTCATCATCCTCGCCGCCCGACCCAGTATGGGCAAAACCGCCTTTGTTCTCAACCTGGCACGAAACGTGGCGGTGCTTGAAGAGAAGCTGGTGGCCATCTTCTCCCTTGAAATGGGGTGTGAGCAGCTCTCCATGCGACTGCTCACCGCAGAGGCCCGGGTCAACTCAGAAAAACTCAAGAGCGGCACCATCGGCGCCGAGGACTGGGAACGGGTCACGGAAGCCGCCGGGGTCATCAGCCAGGCGCCCCTTTACATCGACGACACCCCCAACATCAGCGTCATGGAGATCCGGGCCAAGTGCCGCCGCCTCAAGGCCGACCGGGAACTGGGCCTCATCATCGTGGATTACCTCCAGCTCATGCGGGGCTCCGGCACCACCGGGGACCGTCGAGACCTGGAGATCGCGGAAATATCCCGATCCCTCAAAGGGCTCGCCAAGGAGATGGACGTTCCGGTCATCGCCCTCTCCCAGCTGAACCGTATGCTGGAGCAGCGTGCGGAAAAGCGGCCCCTCCTCTCGGACTTGAGGGAATCGGGCTCCCTGGAGCAGGACGCCGATATCGTCGCCTTCATCTACCGTGACGAGGTGTATAATAAGGAAGAGAATAACCCCAACAAAGGCAAGGCCGAAATCATCGTCGCCAAAAACCGTAACGGCGCCGTGGGCACGGCCCACCTCACCTTCATCGGCAAGTACACACGATTTGAAAACGCCGCCATCGGCGATTACGCCCTTCCGGACAGCGAATGAAAAAAGTACACGGACACACCGACGGCCTGAAGGCCAACCAGAAAAAACGCCTGGAATCCCTCTACCGGCGCCGCCTCCCCCAGGGGTACGCGGTCAACGCCGAGCTGGCCCATGAGCTGGCCGCCATCAGCCACGACATCCGAAGGCAGGTGGCCGTCCTGGTGAGCCGGGCCGGCAAGGTGGAGTTTGTCATCGCAGGGACCCCGGACCAGATCTACATCCCGGAGCTCAAAGGCTACACCCCCCTTCCAGGGCGGCTCCTTGGCCTCCGGTACATTCACACCCACCTCAAGGAAGGCGAAGGCCTGACCCGGGACGACCACACCGACCTGGCCCTGCTGCGCTTCGACCTCATGGCCGCCGTCACCCTCACCCCCGACGGATCGGTGCACAGGGTCCACACCGCCCATGTCACCACCGGCGACTCAGGGGAACCCACCCGGGAACTTCCCCCCATGGCCCCGGGCCATCTCCGGGACGACCTGGACGCCATCGTGCGGGAGGTGGAAGAGGAACTGTCCCGCAAAGAGCGGGTCCTGGCAGCCGGAGACGCCGAAGAGCGGGCCATCCTGGTGAGCGTGACCACACGCCCCAGAAAAGAGGCCATGGGCTCCCTCAGGGAGCTCGAAGAGCTGGCCAGGTCCTGCAACATCGATATTATGGAGACGGTCCTTCAGATCCGCAAAAAAAGCGATCCCAAGCACCTCCTGGGAAGCGGTAAGCTTAACGAAATCACCATCGCCGCCATGCAGAAAGGGGCCTCCATCCTCATCTTCGACCAGGAGCTCTCGCCTGCCCAGATCCGGTCCATCACCGACCAGGTGGAGATCAAGGTCATTGACAGGACGCAGATGATCCTGGACATCTTTGCCCGCCGCGCCCAGACCCGGGAAGGCAAACTCCAGGTGGAGCTGGCCCAGCTCAAGTACATGCTGCCCCGACTCATCACCTTGAACACCGCCATGAGCCGCCTCACCGGGGGCATCGGCGGCAGAGGCCCCGGCGAGACCAAGCTGGAGCTCAACAGGCGCCGGGTGAGGGACCGCATCACCACCTTGTCCAAGCAGATCGAAAGCGTTAAAAAACAGCGCGGCCAGCAGCGGGCCAGGCGCAACCGGAAAGGGGTGCCCGTGGTCTCCATCGTGGGCTACACCAACGCGGGGAAATCCACGCTCTTAAACACCCTCACCCAGAGCCGGGTGCTGGCCGAAGACCGCCTCTTCGCCACCCTGGACCCGTCCAGCCGTCGCCTGCGCTTTCCCAAAGACATCGAGGTGATCATCACCGACACCGTGGGGTTTATCCGGGACCTGCCCAAAGAGCTCATGGTCTCCTTCCGGGCCACCCTGGAAGAGCTGGAATCGGCGGATCTTCTCCTTCACATCATTGATGCGTCCAACCCCCAGTGCGAAAAGCAGATCGAGTCCGTGGAGAACATCCTGGCCGATTTGAAGCTCGACACCATTCCTGTCCTCAAAATTTTCAACAAAATGGACCAAACGGACGAGGAGCGGCGCGAAGGGCTTTCAAGGGAGCACGGAGGCCTGTTCATTTCCGCCCTCAACCGGGCCACCTTGACCCCGCTGCTCCACCGCATCGAAGACCAGATCGAGACCCTTATCACGGACAACCTCCCGGATGAGGACCCAGACCCCGAGGAGTAGCCTCGCAACACAAGATATGCTGTCATGCACCCTGTGCCATCATAGATGTTGACTCCCCGGGACAAAAAGGATACATGTGATAGCCATGAACATGGAAGCAATTAAAAATACGGCCCTTTCCGCCGCTTTCAAAGGGGGAAGAATCCTCTCCTCCATGTACGGAAGCTCCTTCCGTATCGACCGGAAAGGCCGCATCGACCTGGTCACCGAGGCGGATACCGCCTCTGAAAAGGCCATCATCGAGACCCTGTCCCACCAGTTTCCCGACCACGATATCCTGGCCGAGGAGAGTGGGGCCACAGCAAAAAAAAGCCCGTACCGATGGGTCATCGATCCCCTGGACGGCACCACGAACTTTGCCCACGGCCTGCCCCTGTTCTCCATCGCCATCGCGTTTCAGGCCCACGGCGAGACCCGATTCGGAGCGGTGTTCAACCCCGTCACCGAAGAACTCTTTACGGCAACAAAGGGCGAAGGCGCATTTCTCTGCGGCCGCCGCATCTCGGTAAGCGACACCCCGTCCCTGGAGGAGAGCCTTCTGGTGACCGGGTTTCCCTACAATGTCCGAGAAATCCTGCCCGGGCTCATGCAGCGCTTTGAAGCCTGCCTCGACGCGGCCCAGGGGGTTCGCCGCCTGGGTTCTGCCGCCCTGGACCTCTGTTACCTCGCCTGCGGACGCTTTGACGGCTTCTGGGAAGAGAACCTCAAAGCCTGGGACACGGCCGCAGGAGTCCTCATCGCCCAAGAGGCAGGGGGGAGAGTCACCGGCTTCAACGGAGAGCCTTTTACGCCCGGAGACGCTGAAATGCTTGCCACAAACGGCAAGATTCACCATGACATGATGACACTGTTGACGACACCAACGGCCTGAAGCCCGCGCACACCCGGCTGCGACTGACCCTATCCCGCCCGGATTGCCAGACTGACGCGCCATCAAACCATAAGGGGACCTATGCATAACGATATTGTCTTCGTCCAGAAATCAGAGGCTTACCTCGACTGTTTCGGCAACTTCGACATCAACGACAAAGTGTGCACCAAACACTGTGCCCTTTGCCTGAAATGCATCATCGAACGTGACCAGAACGACCGCATGGAGCTCATCGAAGACCTCATGAACACCGAGGCCATGCCCGCACGGCTCCAGTAAGCAAAACACGACACACCCACTAAAAAAACCCGACAGGACCTCCAAAGAAAACGAGGTGCCCTGGCGGGTTTTTGCTTTTTTGTAACCATTCAGCTCAAAAAAAAACGATGCCTCCGGCGGCACGGTGTGCCACCTTGAAAGCAGGTTGCGGATGCGCTTTGCCCCTCGTTCCTCGGGGCAAATCACATCCACCTTTTAAAGATTTAGCCTCCGGCGGGTCGCTTTTTTGAAAAAAAGCTCCGCAAAAAACGTTCCTCATGAAAAAGTCAAAATTATTTCGACGGAGCCTGAAAAGAATTGCTTAAGACCTGTTTGTCAAACTTTTTAAAAGCTTGGCCCCCGGCAGGGCCGCCGGAGGCAACGCTTTTTCTGCGGCTTTACGCCGTTATATCTCAAAAAATCTTGGACGGATTGAGGATCCCCTTGGGGTCGAAGAGTTTTTTGATGCCCCTCATGATCTCCAGCTCTTTGTCTCCGAGCTCTTTACCGATGTACTCCCGCTTGGTGATCCCCACCCCGTGTTCGCCGGAGAGGGTCCCCCCCAGGGCCAGGGTGTGATCGAAGATCTCGTCGATGACGGCATCGGCCCTGAGCTTCTGCACCGGGTCCTTTTTATCGATCATGACGTTAAAATGGATATTGCCGTCCCCTGCGTGGCCGAAGCTCACCATGGGAAGGCCGTACTCTTTTTTGAGGGATTCGATCTTCTTGACCATCTTGGGAATGGCGCTTCGGGGCACCACGATATCCTCGTTGATCTTATCGGGCCCGAAGAGATAGAGGGCCGGCGACACTTTTTTGCGCACCGTCCAGAGGCGCTTGGCCTCATGGGCATCCCGGGCCTCCTCCACGGCCATGGCCCCGGCTCCCTTGACGATTCCCGCCACCGCCTCAAGGGAGGTGGCCACCTCCGAGGCCGAACCGTCCACCTCAATAAGCAAAATAGAGCGGCACCCCTGGGGAAGATCCAGGTCGGCGATGGATTGCGCGCAGGAAATGGACGCCTCGTCCATGTACTCCACACAGCGCGGCAGGGTTCCTGAGGCAATAATACGGGTGACGGCCTCTGCGGCCTCGTCCATGCTGGCAAAGGAAACCTTCAGGGTGGCGGTGGCCGCAGGCAGGGGAAGAAGCTTGAGCAGGATCCGCGTGATGACGGCAAGGGTCCCCTCGGAGCCCACAAGAAGGCGGGTCAGGTCATACCCCACCACGCCCTTGGCAGTTCGCACGCCGGTATGAACAATCTCCCCCGTGGGCAGGACCGCTTCCACCCCCAGGACATAATCCCGGGTCACCCCGTACTTCACGGCCCGGGGGCCGCCGGCGCATTCGGCCACGTTGCCCCCCAGGGTGGATACCCCTGCACTGGAGGGGTCCGGGGGATAGAACATCCCCTTTGCCTCCACGGCCTTGTGAAAATCGCCGGTGATCACCCCGGGCTCCACCTCGGCGGTAAAATTGTCCGTATCGATCTCGACAATACGATCCATCAGGGTCGTCACCAGGACCACCCCGCCTTCAACCGCCACGGAGCCGCCGGTGGTCCCTGTGCCGCTGCCCCTGGGCACCACGGGAAACCCCAGCTCGCAGGCCAGGGCCAGGGTGCGGGAGATCTCCTCGGCACTGGTGGGAAACACCACCGCATCCGGGATGCATCGCGCATTTCGTGCATCGTACGCGTAGCAGACGCGGTCTTCCTTTGATGTCTTCAGCCGCTCCTTGCCGTAAATGTCCGTAAGGGCCAAGCGGGCCTTTCTCTTTAATTCCATGCCTTCCCCAATTACCAGTACTTCTGGCGGTCCAGCTCACGAAGTCCCTCCTCTTTGAGGCGGACAATTTCATGAGGCTCAATACCCAGGCCGCGGGCAATCACCTCGGCCCGATTCAACTTTTCCAGGATCTCTTTTAATCGCTTTTTCTTTCTATGGTCAGAGCCCCAGACGGGTTCATCCGATGAAATCATAAGACCCTCCAGCTGAAGGTGAAAGGAAAAAACCATTCGCGTCTATGCGATCAATGTTTACGTGGAAGCACAAAAACAACGCACCTTGCAACGGATACCTTTACAGCAAGCCTTTCCCTGCATGGCAAAAATTCCGTCTTAAAAATCGCCGTTTTCGATCTTTCTGGAAAGATATTCGATCTGGTTTCGCATCTGGACCTCCTGGCGGATGTCCTTTTCAATGGTTCCCACCGCATGCATCACGGTTGCGTGGTACCGATTGAAGTTCTTCCCAATGGCCTGAAGGGGCTGGTCGGTGTATCGACGTGAGAGGTAGATGGCCACCTGGCGGGGTTTTACGATGGTCTTTTTTCGTGACTTGGAGACAATATCGGTAGGCGTGATGTTGAATTCACGGCAGACAAGCTTCTTGATCACATCAATGGTGACACGCTTCTTCTTGGTGGCGATGTTTTTCACCACGCTTTCCGCAAGGTCGAGATCCAGGGGAACACCCATCAGGGAGGACTTGGCCGTCACGGAGACCAGGCCGCTTTCCAGCTGCCGGATGTTGTCGGTGAGTTCACCGGCAAGGTACTCGATGATATCCATGGGAAGCTGGTGCCCCTTTGACGCCGCCTTCTTTTTCAAAATGCGGACGCGGGTCCTGAAATTGGGATCTTCGATGGGGGAAATCAGCCCGGAGGTGAACCGGGAGGCCAGCTGCTCATTCATTTTGGGAATGTCGTTGGGCAGGTAGCAGCTGGAAAACATGATTTTCTTGCCGGACTCCATGAGGTAGTCCAGGGTCATGGCCAGCTCAATCTGGGTGCGCTCCTTGCCACCTAAAAAGTGCACGTCTTCCAACAGCAAAACGTCACACTGGGAACGATACTTGTCCTTGAACTGCCCGGCCGTATCGTTTTTGAACGAGCCGATCATTTCGTTGGTGAAGTCTTCCGCCGTGATGTAGTAGACCCGTTCCCCCGGCTTCTTCCGGTTGATATGATGACCGATGGCCTGGGTCAGATGGCTTTTGCCCATGCCCGTATCGGAGAGCAGGAACAGGGAGCTGTTCTGGGTCTGGGTGGACGAGGCAAGGGAGAGAGCCGCAGAATAGGCAAAGTCGTTGTTGCCGGAAACCACAAAGTCATCCAGGGTAAAATCCGGCCGCAGCATGCGACCGCTGTGCATCACGGGGTTGGCCACGTTGGGAATGACCAGCTGGGTTTCCACCTTCTTGAGCCCTTTTTTTACCACCGGGCCACGGCTTGCACCGTTTGTTCCTTTGCGCACATCAAGACAGAGACTGATATCAGACCCCAGAAGGGTTCTTACTTCATCCTGAATCATGGAACCGTAGTGATCCTGAACCCGCTTCTTTGAAAACAAATTGGGGCACGAGACACGAAAGTCATCTCCGCTCCTGTTCTCAAACTTTACAGGTTCAATCCACATTCGGAAACTGTGGCCGGGCAGTCTCTCCTCCAGCACAGCTTTTACATTATTCCAAACCGATTCCATACAGTATGCTCACCAAATAAAAAACAATAAGAGGCTATTCCCTTTACAGGGCTCGTTAGAAAACCACCAAAATTTCTGATTATTCCCGATACATTGCAGAATACCAAGGATAGAAACAGAGGACGGGATCCCCCATAGTGATGTAAATTGGTATTAATCCAACGTGATGACCCCGTCAACCCGAATATCTTCGATTTTCAGGATCCATTGCCCCACGCGCCAACACCACAACAACAACTTGATATAATTATTAATACAAAGAAACAAAACCGCAACCCCCCATAAATATTCCCAATCCTTCAATGTAGGATTTCCCAACTATATTCGAATGATCCGCGATTTCCTTCTCAATATCGACAAACACAAAATCTCTTGTTTCCTGCGCATTGCTCTGATTTGCTCCATTTTTCAGCATACCCACCCCGACAAACCACCCGACCACCTGAAATACTGCACCATTTAGCCCCCTTAGATGGGTTCCCCTTTTTTCTCCCACAGCCCCCGGGAGGGTTCCCCCCAAGAGCCCTATAAAACACCCCTTTACCGGCACCCCCCCAACCTGTTGACACAGGTCCATTCCCTACCACAATATAGGGGATGAGCCTAGGTGTTCCTCCCAAGGCAACAAAACACCGGCGTTCTCATTGGTCCCTCTCTTTCTCTTTTTTGCATTCCCCTGGGCCAACGCTGCTGATATATATATGAGGCAGACGCCCGGTATTCCGCTGTTCGCCTGTTGTCACCATACATATCTCAGGAATCCGGGATGATACGCCTGAACCCTCTGGGTGGCAGTGCCGGGACAGGCCCTGGCCCGCCCATATATAATAAAGGAGAAAACATGACCCAGCCTCCCCTGCTGGCCCTTACCATGGGTGATCCCTGCGGCATCGGCCCGGAACTCGCCGCCAAGGCCTTTCACTCCGAAAAAGCATACGACAACATGCGCCCCTTCCTTGTGGGTGACGAAGAGACCATGATAAAAGCCGTGAAAACCACCGGCGTCCCGTTGACCATCCGCCCCATCCGCACCGCAGATGAGGCGCAGTTCGTCCCGGGCACCGTGGACCTTCTCACGGTCTCGTCCCTTGACCGTGACGAGGTCATCCCCGGGGCTCCCACCGCCCGCACGGGCCAAGCCATGATCGAGGCCATCACCCGGTCCGTGGACCTGGCCCTTTCAGGGGAGTGCGATGCCATTGTCACGGGCCCTATCCACAAGGTGGCCATGAAACTGGCCGGATCTGAATTTCACGGACACACCGAACTCATCGCCACACGAACCCGGGCCAGGGAGTTTGCCATGATGATGGCCGGCGACCGCCTGAAGGTGGTCCTGGTGACCATCCACATCCCCTTGCGCCAGGTCATCGAAGAGCTCACGAGCCCTGTCATCACCGACCTCATCAGCCTGACGGCCCGATCCCTCACCGAGCGATTCGGCGTGACCTCCCCGCGCATCGCCGTGGCCGGCCTCAACCCCCATGCCGGCGAAGAGGGCCTATTCGGAGATGAAGAGAGCCGTCTCATCGCCCCGGCCGTCGAAAAAGCCCGGGCCCTGCACCCGACCTGCACCATCAGCGATCCCATGCCCCCGGACACCGTCTTTTTCAAGGCCGCCGAAGGGCACTACGACGCCGTGGTCTGCATGTACCACGACCAGGGCCTCATCCCCTTTAAAATGGTTCACTTCCACGACGGAGTGAACACCACCCTGGGGCTCCCCATCATTCGCACCTCCGTGGACCACGGCACCGCCTACGACATTGCCTGGAAAAACATCGCCTCGGAAGGCAGCCTCCTCAGCGCCATGGAGATGGCCGCCATGCAGGCCCGGAACCGAGTCCGTTAGCGGACGGCCATTTAACGCGCCACGTCACCGTGGCGCACCATGCCCCTCATCAGGAAGCAAACACACCATGGTTCAACCCGAGATCACAATATCCGGTGCCCGGCAGCACAACCTGAAAAACATCGACGTCTCGTTTCCCAAAAATGCCCTTGTGGTGGTCACCGGGCTGTCGGGTTCAGGGAAATCGTCCCTGGCCTTTGACACCCTCTACGCCGAGGGCCAGCGGCGATACGTCGAGTCCCTCTCCACCTACGCCCGCCAGTTTCTGGGGCAGATGGAAAAACCCGATGTGGACTTCATCGACGGGCTTTCGCCGGCCATTGCCATTGAGCAGAAGAGTTCCTCCCACAACCCCCGGTCCACGGTGGGGACAGTCACGGAGATTTACGATTTCCTGCGACTTCTCTTTGCCAGGACCGGCACCCCGCACTGCCCGACATGCGGCAAAGAGGTGGGGTTTCGCTCCTTGGACGAAATCATCGGAGAGGTCCTTGACGAACCCATGGGCACGCGCATCCTGGTGACGGCCCCCCTTCCCGCCACGGCCCCCGATGCAGCAGCGGCCATGCTCAGGCGATTGAGGCGCGAAGGGTACTCACGTATCCGCGTGGGGACCCGGCTTTACGAACTCGACGACCTCCCCGAAGGGTTCCGCGTGGATGAGTGCCCCTTTGACGTGATCATCGATCGCATCGTCATCAAAGAGGGCATGCGAAATCGCCTTGCAGACTCCCTTGAGCTTGCTGCCCGCACCGCAGGGGGCAAGGCAGGAATCGACCTCCTTGCCGAGGGGAGCTCCTCCGTTCGACACACCATCCTTTACTCCGAAGAAAAGGGGTGCACGGAGTGCGGCATCACCCTGCCCGACTACACCCCGGCCTCCTTCTCCTTCAACTCCCCCCTGGGAGCCTGCCAGCGATGCGGTGGCTTGGGCACCACGGAGGGCTTTGATCCTCAGCTCATTGTGCCGGATGCAGACCTCTCCCTTCGGGAGGGGGCCGTCGCGCCCTGGGCATCGCGAAGCTCTGTGCAATTCGCCGAATTTTTAGACGCCCTCACCCACCACTACGGCACCTCGATCTACACGCCGTTCAGGGATCTTAGCGCCTCGTTTAAACGGGTGATCCTGAAGGGCTCCGGCAAGGAAGCCATCCCCTTCTACTTTGAAAAAAAGGGACGCCGGGTCACCTACGAAACCCCCTTTGAAGGGGTGATCCCGGCCCTTCAAAAGCGCCTGGACGACGCCACCACCGCATCGGAAAAAGAAGATGTACGCCGGTTCATGACCCATCGCCCCTGCACCGCCTGCAAGGGCTCACGGCTTAACGACCTGGCCCGGGCGGTTCGCATCAACAGCCACGCCATCTCAGACATCACCGCCATGTCCGTGGCAAAGGCCCTTGCCACCCTTTCGACCCTCTCCTTTGAGGGAAAGACAGCCCTGGTGGCCGACCCCATCTTGCGGGAACTCAAAAGCCGCCTCACTTTCCTTACCGATGTGGGTCTCTCCTACCTCACCCTCTCCCGGGGCGCCTCCACCCTCTCGGGCGGCGAGAGCCAGCGCATCCGCCTGGCCACACAGATCGGGTCAAAGCTCTCCGGAGTCCTCTATGTCCTGGACGAGCCCAGCATCGGCCTGCACCAACGGGACAACAGGCGCCTCATCGACACCTTGAAAAAAATCAGGGACCTTGGCAACACGGTCCTTGTGGTGGAACACGACACCGACACGATCTACGCCGCCGACCACCTCATCGACATGGGGCCTGCCGCCGGTATCCGGGGAGGGCAGGTGGTCTACTCCGGCCCACCGTCCGGCATCACCGCCTGTGACGACTCCCTTACCGGCCTCTACTTTTCGGGTCGCAGGGGCATCGAGCCCCCCCTGGTGCGCCGCCCCCATGAAAAGGGCTGCCTGACCCTCTCCGGGGCCTGCGCCAACAACTTAAAAGACGTCACCGTTGATTTTCCCCTGGGGACCCTCACCTGTGTCACCGGGGTCTCGGGGTCGGGCAAGTCCACCCTGGTGCTCACCACCTTGAAGCGGGTCCTCTCCCAGAAACTGTCCGGAGCCAAAGAACGCCCCGGTGAGTACTCCCGCCTTGAGGGCCTGCCCCTGGTGGACCGGGTCATCGGCATTGATCAGTCCCCCATCGGCAAAACCCCGAGATCCAACCCCGCCACCTACACAGGGCTCTTCAACGCCATCCGGGATATCTTTGCAAAAACCAAGGAAGCAAAGGAGCGAGGCTACAAGCAGGGACGGTTCAGCTTTAACATGAAGGGTGGGCGCTGCGAAGCCTGCCAGGGAGACGGCATCGTCAAAATCGAGATGCACTTTCTCCCCGATGTCTATGTCCCCTGCGATGTCTGCGCCGGAAAACGCTACAACCGGGACACCCTTGACGTACGCTACAGGGGAAAAAGCATCGCCGATGTCCTGGACATGACCGTCAACCAGGCCTTTGAATTCTTCAAAAGCTACCCCGTGCTGCGGGCCAAGCTGGAAACCCTCATTGAGGTGGGCATGGGCTATATCCACCTCGGCCAGTCCGCCACCACCCTGTCCGGGGGAGAGGCCCAGCGAATCAAGCTTGCCAGGGAGCTGTCCAAAAAAGGGGGCGGCCACACCGTCTACATCCTTGACGAACCCACCACCGGACTTCACCTGGAGGACATCAGGAAACTCATGCTGGTGCTCAACCGGCTTGTGGATGCGGGAAACACCATCCTCATCATCGAACACAACCTGGATGTCATCAAATGCGCCGACCACGTCATCGACTTAGGGCCTGAAGGCGGCGAAGGCGGCGGCGACATCGTGGCCATGGGCACCCCGGAAGAGGTGGCCGCCAACCCCCGGTCCATCACCGGGCGCTACCTGAAAGAATCCCTTCCCCCGCGCCCTTGACGTCACAACAAAAAAAGCCGTCCCACCCCTTTTCGGGTGAGACGGCTTACCATACAACATCTGTACCTATTCAGCGTATACCTCCGGCGTCCCTGCCGGGGGCCAAACGTTTAGCCTGATTTATAAAACCGGGTTTGACAAACAGGTCTTAAGCAAGCCTTTCCAGGCTCCGCCGAAATAAGTTCCACTTTTTCACATTAGAAACGTTTTTTGCGGAGCTTTTTTTCAAAAAAGCGACCCGCCGGAGGCAAGCTGAATAGTTACAAAAAATCTAACAAACCTGCCCCCCTAAAAAACTACCTGATTGAATTTCGCCTTAAAGGCGGATGTGCTTTGACCCGAGGGACGAGGGGCAAAACGCATCCGCAACCTGCTTTCAAGATGGCACACCTTGCCGCCGGAGGCTTCTTTATTAGAGCTAAATAATTTTGTGGGACCCTGCGGTCAGGCCGTTGTGCCGGCGGATGCTTCAGCCTCTGCATCCAGGGGGCTTCCATCCACCTTTCGCATGCGCACCTTGGAGAGAAAGCGAAGGTTGGATTGCCCCAGGGTCACCGTGTCCCCATGGGTCAGTTTCACCGGCTCCTTGCCGACCTTGGTGCCGTTGAGCCTGGGCTTGACAAGGCCGGAGACGTGGTTCAGGTAGTACCCGTCATCGCGCCTCACCACGGTGGCCGCTCGCTTGCCCATGAGAAACCCTTTGACCACCACCTCGTTTGAACGGGCGCTTCCCATGCGGGTGTACCGATTCCCCAGCTCAATGCGCCCCTTGCCCCCCTTTTTAAACACAAGGATAGGCAATGGCTTGGCTGAAATGCCCTTCATCCCCTTTTGCCTGCCGTTTTTAAGATCCGACGTATCGATGGCCATGGTGACGTCCAGGCTGCCCGCCTTTGTGGCCGTCAGGGGCGTTTCATGGAAAGTGACATCTGCCCGATGTTCGGAAAAGAGAAGCTGGTGCTTGCCCACCCCCAGCTCATCGCCGTTTGACAGGGTGGCTTTTTTCACGCGGGTCCCGTTGACATAGGTGCCGTTCTTGCTCTCAAGGTCCGAGACCACCACGTTGTTCTCGCGAAACTCCACCCGGGCATGGAAACCGGAGACGGCCAGGTTGCCGATGATGATATCGTTCTTTTCGTTGCGGCCGATGGACAAGGGGCGACCATACTCCACGGTGTATTGCCGGATCATTTTTCCCTGGTATTTCAATATCAGAAACGGCATGGGTCAGGACTCCAGGATGACAGCACCACCCCCGCCGGAATGCGGGTTGCGATGGGATGGTTGGGGAATAAGGATGCTTAGAAATGGATGCAGCCGATAAAAAAGGGATCATGCCCTGCCGGCTCTGCGAGCTCTCCGGGCTTATCCCTTCACCTTACATACTATATATGATTGGCTTTCAGAGGGTCAAGGGGATCTTTCCGGGCCGCCACAAGCACCTGATATCTCGAAAAAACAACCTTTGGCCATCAGCGGGATAAAAAAAAGGGCCGAATCGTTGAATAAACGATCCGGCCCTTTAAATTCCCTTAGAGACACCGCGGTCTCTCGGAATTAACCGAGAAGCCCTGCGATGGCAGCAGCCTGGGGATGCGCATAGATCAGGATCAGTGCGATAACCAGAGCATAAATACAAAGAGATTCGATCATGGCAAGACCGATGAGCATGGTTACAGTTACTTTACCGGAAGATTCGGGGTTTCTTGCAATCCCTTCAACGGCGGCTTTAAGACCCATACCCTGGCCGATACCACAACCGAAAGCTGCGATGGCGATGGCAAGTGCGGCTGAAAAAGAGCTGACCACGAAGAACTGTAATGCTTCCATTTGTTTCTCCTTAATGTAGAATGTATTGGTGTTCGGCTTCTTCCATTATCCCAATGTATAAGCCGTGTAATCCGAAGGTTGAGCAATGCCGATCAATGTGCGTGTTCCAGAGACCCCTGAAAGTAAATAATGGAGAGAAGGAAGAACACAAAGGCCTGAACAAAGGCAACAAAGATCCCCAGGGCCATGATGGGCAGAGGAGCAAAGTAGAGGCCGGCCAGCATAAACAGGATCCCCAGGACCAGTTCGTGCCCCATCATGTTGCCGAAAAGACGGAACGAGAGGGAGAGAACCCTTGCCAGATGACCGATGATCTCAATGGGCATGATCAGGGGAACCATCCACCAGACAGGTCCCATGAAGTGCTTCACGTATTTTATGCCGTGATACTTCACGCCGATGTAATGAGTGAAACAAAACACCACCAGGGCACAGGCTGCGGTGGTGTTCAAGGTGGCGGTGGGGGGAAAGAATCCCGGCACCAGACCGATCATGTTGGAGACAAAAATAAAAATGAAAATCGTGGCTGCAAGGGGTGTAAACCACCGCCCCTCCTCACCCACTGTCTCCACGAGAAAATCTTCCAGCCCGCCGATGACGATTTCAAAGAAGTTCTGCCCCTTGGTGGGTACCAGAGCGGGCTTGCGGGCTGCAACAAAGCCGAAGCCTGCAAGCAGGATCATCACCAGCCACGTGTACATCACATGGGGGTACGTGTGAGCAAAATGATAAAGAGCCCCATTGACATCAAAGAAATCAACCAGGAACAAAAAGGGATGTGCCATCCTTACACCGCCTCCTTAAAGATGAGTTTCATCAATTCGCACACCGTTGCCAGGGTTACACTCACCACGACCACAGAGAGTCCGAGAATGAGCCCCAGCGGGTCCACAAGGTGCTTTGAAATGAGAAAAAAGATTATAACCGCACTTATCAAAAACCTGACATAGTACTTTGCCAGGATCACATTCCCCGATGCGAGCTGCCTGGGACGAAACCCCTTTTCCAGAGTGCGGGAAAGGAGGTGAAAATTGGCTGTCACGATGAGGGCGCCGCAGGTAAGGCCCATGGCCACATCAGCAGGAAAAAAAATGGGTCCCATCACCGCCGCAAGGGCGAGAAGCACCCAATTGGCCCGTGTAACGAACCCTAAAATTCTCTGCTGCACCCCCATGTCAATCTCCCAGTTCGCCTACAGTTTTTTGCTTCTTTTGACCGCCAGAAGAAGATTCCGAAATGCGGCAGCAATACCCAAAACGAGGAAGATAAGCATCAGCACAGGTGTCGTCCCGAAAAACCGATCCAGAAAAATACCAAAGCCGACGCCCAGCAGTATCGAGATGGCAACTTGAAGCCCCAGACTGCTGTAATACGACAACTCCTTGAGTATCTGAGCAATCTCTTTGTTCATGATGTTCCTTCCTCGAACCCGCAGCACAAGACATAACGGAAGCCAACTCAGCCTTGATTCACCTATCACGCGAATTGCTGAAAGTCAATTTTAAAGAGCACTGAACATCATAGTTTTTAAAGACTTATATCACGCAACCCATGAGACATTCAGGTACATCCTAAAATCCCCGACTACGGCTGTCCCCTCTGATCGGGACAGCCCCCGGGGATTCCTTCTCTTTTTTTCTCCAGCCCGAAAGCCGTCATGTACCCACCGGGATCAGACGCACTCTACGCTTCCGCAACCGGACTCCCCGGCCACCTCCCCCACGATGGAAGCCTCCACGCCCAGATCGGTCATGGCGGCAAGGCAGGGCCCGGCCTCACGGGCCGGCAGGGTGATCAGGAGCCCTCCTGAAGTCTGGGGATCAAAGAGAAGGTCCGCAAGATTTCGGGGTACCGATGGGAACACCACAACCGAGGCCCCGCAAAAATCGCGGTTTCGATACGCTCCGGCCGGGAGCAGCCCCATCTCCGCATAGCCCAGGGCTCCTTCCATCACCGGAAGGGAGGAGGCGGACACAACAAATCGTTTTTTCGCGCCCCGCGCCATCTCCAGGGCATGCCCGGCAAAGCCGAACCCCGTCACATCGGTGCAGGCCGTGGGATGAAAGGCCTCAAGGGCTTCGGCGGCCCCCTTGTTCAAGGTGGCGCACACCTGAACCAGGCGACGGGAGGCCTCGGCCCCGGCCACCTGTCCTTTGATGGCCGTGGACAACAGGCCGCTTCCCAGGGGCTTGGTCAGGATCAGGGCATCGCCGGTACGTGACCCGCCGTTTGTAAGCAGGCGATCCGGGTGCACGACGCCGGTCACAGAAAGACCGTACTTGAACTCGTTGTCGTCCACACTGTGCCCCCCCACAAGGCAGGCACCGGACTCATGGATGGTCTCCAGGCCACCGGCAAGGGTCTCGGCCAGTACGGCCTCGGGCAGGCTGTCCGTGGGAAAACAGACAATGTTCATGGCCGTCAGCGGGCGCCCGCCCATGGCGTAGACATCGCTCAGGGAATTGGCCGCGGCGATGCGACCGAAATCATACGGGTCGTCGGTAACCGGCGTCAGAAAATCGAGGGTCTGGATCAGTGCCGTCTCCTCATTAAGCTGGTACACCCCGGCGTCATCGGCCCCTTCCACCCCCACGAGAAGCTCGGGAGGACTGATAACCTTCAACCCCTTTACCACGCGATCCAGGACCCCTGGATCCACTTTGGCCGCTCAACCGGCCGCCTTCACCTTCTCGGTGAGGCGTATCTCCTTCAATTTGTCCGTCACAGCCCCTCCTTGCCCCTATACCTTGATGGTTCGGGCGTCAAACACCGGACCGTCGATGCAGACATGTCGATACGGCGCGTCGTCGCCGCTGGCCTCCACCACACAACCCATGCATGCCCCCATGCCGCAGGCCATGATGATCTCAAGGGAGAGCTCGCACAGCGCAGAGTGCCCTTCCATCAGGTCGGCAACCCCCACCAGCATGGGGTGTGGGCCGCAGGCATACACCTTGGCCGGCCCCTTCTCGCCCAGAAGGCGGGCCATGGGCTCTGTGATACGTCCTTTCTCTCCTGCGGACCCGTCGTCTGTAGTCACCACAACGGGAAAGCCGAGCTCACGGAACGCCTCTTCAGCCAACACATCGCCTCTGGTACGCCCGCCGATAAAGACCGTGTGGTCTGAAGGCGATGCTCCTGCCGCCAGAATGCGCCTGGCCAGAAGCAGCATGGGGGCAATGCCGATGCCGCCCCCTGCAAGGAAGGTGGCCTCTCCGGCCTCAGGCTCGGTAAAGCTGTTGCCCAAAGGCCCGAGCATGCTGAGCACCTCGCCCTCCTTCATGGCGCCATACACCCGGGTGTTGGGGCCCACCACCTTATAAAGAAGGGTCACAACGGTCTTGCCGTCACGGGTTGTCACATCGTGGATGGAGAAGGGGCGCCGCAGGAGGGTCCCGCCTTTTTCCGCCTTGAGCATGACAAACTGTCCCGGTTGGGCCTCTGTGTAACGCGCCGGGGCCTCAAGGCCCATGTGGTAATATCCGGGGCTCACTTCCCGGTTCCATAGCAGGGTGCAATCGCTAAGTTTCATCGTGATTCCATTGGTTGTCGATAGAATTAAGCAGCTGTCGGCTTGATGCCGATAACCGTTGCCATCCGGCCGGTTGTGTGACTCCGCCGGTATGAATAGTAGTGTTCTTCGTCACATCGGGTGCAGAGCTGGGCTGCTGCAATGTTTGAGGCTGCAAGGCCGGCATCGCACAGCTGATCCCGACTGATGGCCCAAAAATCAAAATGGTTGAACCCCACCCGATGGGTGCAAAACACCCTCGGGAGTTCTTTTTTGTAATGCACGAATTCAGCGCAGCAGGGCCCCAGGGAAGGGCCGATACCGGCCAGCAGGTCTTCCGGGCGGCAATCAAAGCGGTCTTTCATTACAGAAACGGTGGCAGAGAGTACCCCCGCCACGCTGCCGCGCCACCCGGCATGGGCATTGGCCACCACCTTCCTCACGGGGTCCACGAGAACCACGGCCTGGCAGTCGGCGGTGAGGATGGTCAACATGGCTCCGGGTCGGTCCGTCACCACGGCGTCTGCTTCCACCGGCCCAAGCTCGGGTCCGGCATGGACATGCACGGCGTTGCCGTGGACCTGGGACAGAACCACAAGGTCACTGCCACCGCTCTCCCGGAGGATCGCCTCCCGGTTGGCCGCCACCGACTCGCCGTCATCGCCGGAGGAGACCCCGGCATTGAGACCCTGAAACGGGCCGGTACTCACGCCGCCCTTGCGTGTAAAACATCCGTGAAAAAGCCAGGACACACTGGAAAGAGCGGGAAAACAATCGTAAACCAGTTCGCCTGAACACCTTCGCTCCATGGAGACCTCCCCTGTATCAACGTGGGTTCGTCACATGCCGGTGTGCGGAGACCCCGTCGAGAAAACCCATGACACCGCACACATCATGCTCTTTCTGTCAATCGCCTGCTGTAACACATGGGGCGCCGTTCTTCAAGACAAGGAACGTGCTCCCGGGCCGTGGTCATGCTCTTTGACTCCATGACGCCCACCACCTCGCCGTCGGCACTCCCCCCATGGGCCAGCTCATCCCCCAAAGGCGACACAACCTGGGAGGCGCCCTTGTAAATCAGGTTGCCGGACCGGCCCACCCGGTTGGCCCCCACCACAAAACACTGGTTTTCCATGGCCCGGGCCTTAAGCAGGGTCTCCCAGTGAAAAAGGCGCGCCGCCGGCCACTGGGCCGGAACCACAAGAATCTCTGCCCCCTCCAGGACCAGCCCCCGGGCCAGCTCCGGAAACCGCAGATCGTAACAGATCATGAGCCCCAGCCGCCCGATGGAGGTGTCGACCACCACCGTTTCACTGCCCGCGGCAAAGTGATGGTCCTCCCCCGTGGGAGAAAAAAGATGGAGCTTTCGGTACGCACCCTTTACCTCACCGTCCCGGTCAACCACATACAGGGTGTTCACCACCCCTGCGTCCACCTCTTCGGGAAGGGAGCCTGCCACCACCATCTTCTCCCTAGCGGCAAAGGCCTGGAGACGGGCCAGAATCTCCGGGGTCTCCCGGGCCATGGCGCCAAGGTTTTTGGTATCAAACCCGCAGCTCCACATCTCCGGAAGCACCGCCAGGTGGCACCCTGCCTCGGCAAGCTTCATCAGCCCATGAAAGGCCCGCGTGAGGTTGGCTTCAAGTCCTCCCTCCACCACATCATACTGAACAACGCCGACCACAACCGCTGGATTCATCTCAACCGCTCCTCACATTAGTGTGTCATATCCCGCCTGGCAAAAACCAGGGCTGAGACCTCGGTGGCCCCGTGCCTCTTTAACAGGGCTGCACAGGCAGCCAGGGTGGAACCGGTGGTATAAACATCGTCCACCAGAAGTACCTTCAACCCCTCAACCATCCGCCCGGGAGCCAGCTCAAAGGCCCCCTTTACATTGGTCAGGCGCGCCCTTCGGGAGAGCCCGGCCTGGGGGGTGGTGGGCCGCCTGCGACGCAGCAGGCGATGACACACCCGAAGACCCGCCTCTTTTTCAAAGGCGGCCAGAAGCACAGACGCCTGGTTAAACCCCCGGGCCTTAAGCCGTTTCCCATGCAGGGGCACCGGAACCACAAGATCAATATCCCACCTTTTCGCCTCCCCGTCCAGATGCGCACGGAGGGCCCGGGCAAAAAGAAGGCGCCCCATGGGGGGCGCCAGAGCTCTCTTGTTTTTGTACTTTAACGCCCGCACGGCCATGGCGGGTCCGCCGTCGTGAAGATACAGGGCCGTCATGCGAAGAAGCGGTCGGTCCGGGTCCATACAGGGCCCGCACAAAGGAGGATCGAAGACCACCCCTGAAAGGGGCTGCCCGCAGGCCGTGCACCGCTGCCCAGAAGGCTCCTGCACCCCCGCACGGCAGGTCGCGCACATCACGTGACACAATTCCCCGTGAAACATGGAGGCCAAATCCCCACTGTGGAGACTCGACGAACCGCCCACCCGCTCCCAGGGAAGCAGCACCCCGCACACCCGGCACCGGGGAGGATACACCAGGCGCCTCACCATGAGCGCCAAAGCCGAAAGCCACCGCCACCGCATCCAGCCCCCTTTTCCTGGTCAACATGAGGAAAAAACATGCCTCCGGCGGCGAGGTGTGCCACCTCGAAAGCAGGTTGCAAATGCGCTTTTCCCCTCGTTCCTCGGGAAAAATCACATTCGCCTTGAATTTAGATTGCCTTGAATCTGTTTTTTCAAAGCTGTTTGTTAAACTTTTTAAAGCCTTAGCCTCCGACAGGGCCGCCGGAGGCATTTTTACATGACTTGGCCGCTCATTTTTCTGAGCCGCCTCTCTGGCGCACCACCTCATACATCACAAGGGAGGCCGCCACCGAGGCGTTAAGGGAGTCCACCGCGCCTTTCAGGGGAATGGAGACGATAAAATCGCACCCCTTTTTGACGAGGGGACGCAGCCCCTTGCCTTCGCTCCCCACCACGATGCCCACAGGGCCCGTAAAATCGCCCCCGAAAAGAGAGCTGTCCCCATCGGCGTCAAGGCCCGCAAACCAGAGCCCTTTTTCTTTGAGCTCCTCCATGGCCTTGGCCAGGTTAGTGACTACGGCCACGGGCATATGCTCCAGGGCCCCGGCCGACGCCTTGGACACAAGGGAGGTGAGCTGGGCCGACCGATCCTTGGGCACCACCACCCCGTGGGCACCGGCACAATGGGCCGTGCGCACGATAGCCCCCAGGTTCCGGGGGTCCTCAATGCTGTCCAGAAGCACAAGAAAGGGCTCTTCCCCTTTTTTTTCCGCCACCTGAATCAAATCTTCCGGTGCGATGCCGGGCAAGGCGCCGGCGTCAAGGGCTGCCCCCTGATGATGACCGGTGCCGCAAAGCCCTTCAAGGGCCTCTGCGTCCACCCGCTTGACCGGCACACCTTTGGACTGGGCAAGGGACTCCAGTTCATCCACCCGCCGGTCCCGACGGCCCGAGGCAAGGATCAACTGGCGAATCTGTCGCCTGCCCGCCTTCAAGGCCTCCATGACGGGGTTGATGCCATACAGCAGATCCGCTGAAGGCTTCGGCCTTTTCCCCTGTTTTTGCTGTCTCATCAGGCATTCACCCCTTCACGGCATCCCTTGACCACAGCCACAAAGGCGGCCACGGCCTCTGCCAGGTCATCGTTGACGATCACATGGCGGTAAAAATCACGCTGATCCATCTCACCCACGGCATTTGCCATGCGTTTTTCGATGGTCTCAGGGGAGTCGGTCCCACGTTTTTCAAGGCGCGCCCGAAGTTCGTCGACAGACGGGGGCATGATAAAGATGGTCACGCACTCAGGGAGTGCTTCACACATCTGACGGGCACCCTGCACGTCGATATCCAGAAGCACATCGATCCCTTGCGCCACGGTCGCCTCCAGGGTCTCCAGAGAGGTCCCGTAATAGTTGCCGTGCACCTCGGCCCACTCGGCCATGAGACCTTTGGCGATGCGCTCCTGAAAGGCCTCGCGGGTAACGAAGTGATAGTCTCTTCCATCCTCTTCCCCCCCCCGGGGAGCCCGGGTG
Organism: Desulfoluna spongiiphila; assembly: GCF_900101345.1. Classification (GTDB taxonomy): domain Bacteria; phylum Desulfobacterota; class Desulfobacteria; order Desulfobacterales; family Desulfolunaceae; genus Desulfoluna; species Desulfoluna spongiiphila. The sequence continues at coordinate 222,324 of NZ_FMUX01000001.1, forward strand.
GTGTGGGAGATGGAGTAAGTGATGTCGGGACAGACCGTGAGGAGTTCCTGACACAAAGTGGACTTTCCGGCACCCGACGGCGCCGATACGATATAGATATTGCCTCGTCGTTTCAAAATCTCTCCTGAGACGGCCTACTCGGCCTTCTCCTCTTTCCCACCGTCCCTGAGCTGGGCGTAGCGCTGGGAGATGGTTTCCGCCTGGATGGCCGAAAGGATCACATGGTTGCTGTCCATCACGATGATGGAACGGGTCCGCCTGCCGTGGGTGGCGTCCACCAGCCGCTTGTCATCCTTGGCGTCGTCCTTCAACCGCTTCATGGGTGCCGAGTTGGGAGAGACAATGGCAATGACACGCTCCGCCACCACGCTGCTCCCAAAACCGATATTCAATAACGCCTGTTGTTCCATAATCATTTCCAAAGGATAAAGTGCATGAAAAAGACAGCCTCCGGCGGCCAGGGGATGATCCCCTGGACCCCAGGTTGCGAATGCTCTCCCCCCCTCGTTTCTCGGGGAGAAAGCATTCGCGAAGATTTTCATAAAATCACTTTAAAGCTGTTTATCAAACTTTTCAAAAGTTTGGTCCCCGGCAGGGCGGCCGAAGGCTTTTTTTTATGATCCTACTCGATATTCTGAACCTGCTCGCGCATCTTTTCGAGTTCGGATTTCACCGAGACAATGGTGTGGGCAATATCGGCCTTGCCGATTTTGGAGCCCATGGTGTTGAACTCCCGGTTGAACTCCTGAAGAAGAAAGTTCAGCTTTCTGCCCGCCTCCGCGTCCCCTGCCATGATGGCGCGGAACTGAACGATGTGGCTCCGGGCCCGGGTGATCTCCTCGGAGATATCGCTTCGATCTGCCAGAAGGGCCGCTTCCTGGGCGATACGGGCCTCGTCCACCTCCACGGCTCCGCCGCAGAGGGTGGCGATGCGATCCATGAGGCGATCCCGGTAGATGGCCGGAAGGGCACCGGCCCCTTCCTCGATGGCATCAAGGGAGCTCTCTACGATGGCCAGGCGCTCATTCAGGTCATCGGCGAGGAACCCGCCCTCTTTGGCCCGCATGGCGTCCAGCCCCTCAAGGGCTTCCGTCAGGCACCCCTCCACCACCTGCCAGTGGTGATCGAAATCCGTCTCGATCTCTTTGGGAACCACCAGGCCGTTGATGTGCAGAAGCTGATCCAGGGTGACGGCTGCCTCGATTCCCGCGGCCTCGGCCGCTTCCTTCAAGGCCACGCCATAGGCACGGGCCTTGGCCGTATCCGCCTCATAGGCGATGGCATCATCGGCTTCGTTGCGGATCACCACACGGGTTTCCACCCGGCCGCGCTCAAGGCGAGAGGCGATCACGCCGCGCACCTTCTCTTCAAACCGGCTGTAACCGTGGGGAACTTTGATGTGGGTATCCAAAAAGCGGCTGTTGTAACTGCGAAGTTCCACTTCGGCCGTAACGCTGCCGTCCATTTTCTCCGCCCGCGCATAGGCGGTCATGCTTTTAACCATGGGGGTATTCATTCCTTAAATGTGTGATGAAGCAAGGCGTCGTATCGCCTGCGGACATCTGTCAGAAAATCAATCATCAACGGCTCGGTGTAATCGGGAAAGGTCCAGGGAAGAGGACGAAACGCCCCCGCCCTGTATACCAGGGTCAGATCCGCAAAGATCCCTTTGCCGATGCAGACCCTGTGGGCATGATCCTTGGCCGTTGCCAACAGGAACCGGGCGTTCAGGAGAAGCCCGGGATCGATATTCACTCTCCGCCTTGCATTGATTGAAAATGCATCTTCCAGGGCGTTGGTACGCCCCTTGATATCGGCCAGGGTCTCCTGGCCGACGAGCCGGGAAAAGGAGAAGACCCGCCTGAAAAGAGGGCCGCCCATTTCCGCTTCGTAGTACGAGGTGTCACTGAAGGGCATCCAGCAGCTCACCATATCCGCAGGACCGAACCGATCCACCAGGGCGCCTGCGACGCCTGGCAACAGGCCCTTCTCCTCCGTAAGCACGCCGATAACCAGCTTTGCAGGCAACATCTCTGCCGGTCGCATGGCTTACGAAAGGGGCTTGGCCTCTTCGGCCAGCATCACGGGAATGCCATCCCTGATTTCATAGACAAGCTTGCAGGCCCCGCACACCAGGCCGTCTCCGGCTTCATTGAGTTCCACCTTCTCTTTGCACTTCGGGCACGCCAGAATGTCGATGAGTTCCTGAGAAATCGTCATGTGTTTATCCAATCCTAATGTGTGGTGTATTGATATCATCGCGAGTCGTTAAACACACAACCTGTGGACCACAGGCCTCACGGCTCGTACGTGAAAAATCCGGCCGGAGCAGGCAGAGGACTCGAGCAAACGTAGGCAGACAGGGTTCCGCGGGAAGGCCTCTCCCCGGGCCGATATCGGCCTAAGATATAAGCGGGTTGCCCCTTCACCACATGGTGTGTTGTTCGATGGATCCCTGCGAGTTCCCCACCCTTTTCCTACAAATTCATATCTATACCAGATGGGTCAACCCCATGCAATTCCCATTTAAATTGACACACCCAACCGCTTCTCTTATCATGACTGGTTTGTTGTGACCTTTAACCCTTTTCCGGTGACCGCAGGCCCCTGCCGCCACCCCGGAGCCCGTCATCCATGACCCTTTCTCGATTCGTCACAGGCCTTACCCTTTCGGCTTACAACCTCCTCTGGAAGGCTGCCGTGCCCCTGACGCGAAACCACAAGCGCCTCAAGGAAGGGTATGACCAGCGCACCCTCATGGAGAATCGGCTCACCCCCTCGGACATCTGGATCCACGCCGCATCCGCGGGAGAAGCGTATATCGCAGCCGAACTGGTGGCGGAGTTGTCCGGCCCGGAAGCCCCCTCCATTCTCATCTCCACCCACACCCGCCAGGGGCTGGAGGTCCTTGAAAAACGGCTCGCCGACATCGAAGCCCCGAGGGCGACAGCCTGCTACGCCCCCTTTGACGCCCCGAGCCTCATGGACAAGGCGTTTCAACAGGTGGCCCCACGGCTTCTTGTCCTCGTAGAGCTTGAACTCTGGCCGGGAATGCTTGCCGCAGCAAAAAAGCACGGGACAACCGTTGCCATCGTCAACGGCCGCCTGACCCCGTCAAGCTTTAAGGGCTATGCCCGCGCCAAAGGCTTGCTGGCGCCCCTGGCCCCGGATTTCATCTCAGCCATCTCCCCGGAAGACGCCCAGCGGCTGTCCCGGCTCTTTCCGAGCACCCCGGTTGAGGTCATACCCAACATCAAATTTGACAGAATCCCGTCCCTGGATGAGCCCGCTGCTCCGGTGCCGTCCCTGTTTCCCGGAGCCGAAGCACGTACCATCTACCTTCTGGCCTCCGTGCGGGAAGAGGAAGAAGACGCAGTGGCAGACATGTGCCGAGAAATCCTTGCACGGGACAAAAGCGCCCTCATCGCCTGGTTCCCTCGCCACATGGAGAGGGTGGAGCCCCTGTGCCTATACCTTGAGGCCAGGCACCTGGCCCCTGCTAAGCGGTCCTGCTGCCGGTCCTTGGATACCGCCACCTCCCTTATTGTCTGGGATCGGTTCGGCGAGATGGGAGGGGCCTTCTCCTGTGCCCGCGCCGCCTTTGTCGGCGGCAGTTTTGCAGACCTGGGCGGCCAGAACATGCTAGAACCCCTTGCCGCGGGCCTTATCCCTGTCATGGGCCCTTCCTACAGCAACTTCGCCTGGGTAGGAGACGACCTCAGGAACGCAGGGCTGCTGATCCTCTGCACAACCACGGGCGAAGCCGCCGAACACCTTGTCCGCCTTGCCCGGGAGCCCCGGGGTGACAACAAAATCCTGAAGCGATTCGAAAGCCTCATCGCAACCCGCCGCGGAGGCACGGCAGCCACCTGCAAGCATCTCACACGCCTGGCGGGGCTGTAATAAACGGATAAAACCGGAATGTGTGTGCAGCTTGCCGCGCCATAGCCTTTAGGCAACGGTAGCAGCTGAATGGTTATCCCCGATATCCGGCACCACCTCAGGCACGCACACCCGCCGTGACAACAAGCCTTCACCTGGCCGAAAAGGGGTGGTATACTGCCCTGCAACAACGATAATGCGTGCTGAAACCGAAGAACACCATTGAGGTATTCGATCCTGATTTCCCATGGCCAGCACGCCACAGAGAGCATACGTGGGGCGACGCCACGTTCCCCGGACGCGACCGAGACGGTCACGCCGTGATGTTAACTATTTTCAATAGAGATACCCCATGCCCTCATCCATCCCATGCATCGGCATCATTCCGGCACGCTACGACTCCTCTCGGTTCCCCGGAAAGCCCCTGGCCCTTATTGCCGGTAAACCCATGTTCCAACGCGTCTACGAGCGGGCCTCAAGCTGTCCGTCCATCACCCGGGTTCTCCTGGCCACCGACGACAACCGTATCTACGAGGCGGCAAGAAAAGCAGGCGTGCCCGTGGTCATGACCTCCGCCGCTCACCACAGCGGCACCGACCGCGTCCTTGAGGCGGCCAGAACCATCAACGCACCGGAGCATGCCGTCATCGTCAACATTCAGGGAGACGAGCCGGCCCTTGCCCCGGCCATGCTCACCGAGCTCACCGCCCCCTTCTTCACCGACCCGTCCATCCGGGTCACCACCCTGGCCACCCCCATCTCCGCAGGGGAGGCCCAAAATCCCAACCGCGTGAAGGTGGTCACCGATGAGGCGCAGCGCGCCCTTTACTTCTCCCGCGCCCCCATCCCCTACCCCCGGGATGAAGACTTTGACGGGTACCTGGGCCACGTGGGGCTTTACGCCTTCCGCATGGAAACCCTGGAACTGTTTTCCACCCTTCCCCAAGGCACCCTTGAGCAGGTGGAAAAACTGGAACAGCTCAGGCTCCTTGAAAACGGTATTCCCATGCATGTCGGCATCACTTGCCACCAAAGCCTTGGGGTGGACCATCCCGATGATATCCCCATCGTGGAGGACCTTCTCCGGCAAACGCCCGAACAGTAGGCGCACACTCCATTTAGGTTACGGACGGCAACCTCTTCACCTGTGTTGCACAACCCCAATCACGCATTCCATAAAAAGTGAAACCACCCCATGCCTGAACATTCCCGAACAACACCGACCCTTGCCGTTGCGGTCATCGTTAAAAATGAAGCGGACAACCTTTGCGCCTGCCTGAAGACCGTTGAGGGCTGGGTCGATGAAATCGTCATCCTCGACTCCGGCAGCACTGATGCAACCGAGGATGTGGCCAGGCAATTTACCGATAAATTTTTTGTCCACGACACCTGGCCCGGGTTCGGCCCTCAGCGCCGCATCGCCCAGGAGCATGTCAGTTCGGATTTTATCCTGTGGCTTGATGCGGACGAACGCGTCACCCCGGAACTTCGCGCCAGTATTGAAGGGGCGGTTGCGGCAAACGCCCCTTCAACCGTGTATCGCATCTCCCGGTTGAGTTGGGTGTTCGGGCGGTATATCCGGCACTGCGGCTGGTACCCGGATCGAGTCGTCCGGCTATACCCTACCAAACTGACGCGTTACGACGACTCGCTGGTCCACGAAAAGGTGGAGGTCACCGAAGAAATGAATGTTGAAAACCTTGCCGGAGATGCCATTCATTACACCTACAAAGACCTTCATCACTATCTGGTAAAATCGGCTGGATACGCCAAGGCCTGGGCAGACCAACGAAACGCACGGGGAAAAAAAACCAGCCTTGGCCAGGGCATCTTCCATGCCCTGGGCTGCTTTTTAAAGATGTATATTCTCAAGGTGGGGTTTCTGGATGGCAGACAGGGGTTTCTGCTTTCCCTGCTGTCGGCGCATTCCACGTTCGTAAAATACGCCGATTTATGGATCATCACAAAAACGGAGAGGCCCAGGGATTAATCTCCGCCAGGGCCCCTTGGATGTCGATGCGGCCCATGTCCGTCTCGCCTTCTGAGCCGCCGCCTTCCGGCGGGCAGAAGGCAAGGTGCCGACCGTCCGAATTGAGGGGCTTCCACCGAAGGGGGGTCGAGGAGCGCCGTCGGGGAAAAAAGCCCACGGTAGGGACGTCCAAGGCCCCGGCAATATGAAGGGGCCCCGTGGACCCTGCGATAAACAGTCCCGCACAGGCAATGGCTGCCGTAAAATCGACCAGCCCATCGTTTTTATCGTACAACACAGTATGCCTGCCCTTCTCTTCCGCAATACCACGCAGTTTTTTCGCATTTTCCTCTTCCCCCGGACCGGCGGTCAACACCACATCGCAGTGGGCGGGGAGCCCGCTTATCAGCGCTGCATACTGTTCCAAAGAAAGATTGTTGGCAGACCCCCCCGAGCCCGCATGCACAAAGACCCATGGCGTATCCACACGTATGGAAAGTTGTTCGGCAAGTTTCTGCCGCTGCGATTCAAGCTGACCTTGGGAAAACCTTAAATAGGGCTGCTGCACCTCGACGACGGAACGTTTCCTGTCAGCAAGAAAGCTGCGCACCAGGTCCTGATTGTATTCAGACTCCGGCTTTGCCGACTTGGAACGCCGCTGCGTGATGCGGCGCGTATAAAAGACCTGGGCTAGTTTGGTCGCCGGTGCCAGGCGGTAGGGAATCCCGGCCTTCCACACAAGAAGGGCATTGTACGTCGTGGAAAACAGGTTGATTGATGCGTCAAATCCATACCCCCTGATCTCTTCCACCAGGGCCTTCCGCTTAGATTTAGGGGCCGTCTTGGTGGGGTCGATGATCACATCATCAATCCACGGGCACAAACGCGCCAAATCAGCCGTGTACTTAGGGACCAGGGCGGCAACCCGACACTCCGGAAGGGAGGCTTTGAGCATGGCAAAACTTGGCCACGCCAACATAAAATCACCGATTTTATCGTTTCGGACGACGAGAATTCTATTCATCACTAATTCCAGACACGCAACAAGTAAGACTCAAATTGGGGAAGACCCTTTTGTCTGCCCCCTGACCCGTTTACACCCTCCTGTACATTGAAGCGATACGTTTTCGAGCATCATCCGCTTCAGCACGTTTCTTCAACACCCAAAAAGTGTGTTTGTTTAGCAACGTCTTGGGCGACAAATTGATCTTGTACTGCTTCCAAAACAACGTAAGGGCAGGTCTGTTGTGCTTCCATTTCAAGCAATTTCTTATGAATGCATATGTTGAAAGAGCATACACAAAGGGTCCCATGAAAGCCAAAAGGGCAATAGACGACCGGCTCTTATGACATGAAATGTTTTCAATAATTTCAAACCCATTCAAAGAGGATATCGTTCTTAAACTGTGTGCCGTGGGCGTAAAAAGGTGTCCATAATAAATATTCCCGTCCCCTTCCGAATGCCAGATGCTGTCCACTTCAGAAGGCGGCATATTCCGCAAGGTTTCCCCTTCATGGACAAGGGACGTAAAACGGCCGACAAGGCACGACTTGTTGGGAACGGTTATAACCAAGAGCCCCCCGGGCTTCAACAGCCGGTTGAATTCTCGAAACAGCTTCATGTGATCAGGAATATGTTCAACACCTTCCTGGGAAAGGATCATGTCTGCTGTTTTGTCATCAAGAGGGATACCATTCATCATGTCCGCAAATTCGGTTTTGATCCCTTCTGCCTTCATAAAGGAGGGAAAAAGGTCAAAGGCAAGGACATGTGCCCCTTTTTGTTTCAAAATCGCACTGGACCGTCCGTCGCCCGCCGGAATATCCAATACAACGGCGTTTTCTAAGCAGTTCGAAGTCTTGAGATAATCCGCAACATATTTACTAATCCCTTCATATACAAGGTTTTCCATATGCCATCTCCAAGTACAGTTATTACAATTTTAAATCATAAAAAGACTCAGAAAATCAAATTTCACAAAACAGCCAAGAGAGTCTTAAACCAGTAGAGTGAAAAACGGTTACAGCTTCGACCACAAAGCAGCATGCAGAATTACCCCAATCTTGCAGTCATTTTAAATATGTTAATTCTTCACACCAATTAACAGCGTCCTTGACTTCAATCGCTGGAGTTCCCACAGCGATTTTATTTGATCCGATGTTCCTTGTTACCACGGAATGAATCCCGATAATTGAATTGTCGCCGACCCCTCCACCTTTCAGGACGGTGCCACCATCGGCAATCCATACATGTTCCCCAATGGCTATGCTCTTGGCCGGGTTGATTCGTCTGTTATGTTGAATGACATTGTGCCCGTCGCTTGTCATGATTTTCACATTGCGAGAAAATGATGAATCTTTTCCGATACGAATAGAGATATTCTTCTCTTTTGCCGACAGGTAACACTTGTGACCAATACGGCAATTTTCACCGATAATGATGGAGCAGTCACTGCCATCAATCTCTATATACGTATCACGGATATTGGCCCCTTTATGAATGACCAGCCTGTTATTCTCACCCTTGATGGATATAAAGCACCGCCTTATACGAACGCTCTTATCAATACTCAAAAAGTGGTCACCCTTTATCCGCACCTTATTTCGAGCGTAGAACAACAATTTTTTCAACATGATTTCCCTCGCCCAACAAAAATTAATTCACCAATAAACTCGTTACCATGCCTCCATACAACGCTCAGCCACGTACCACCTGGATTCAGAACCTATCCCAACTGCTGCACGCCCCCCCTTTGGAGCACCTCAAACATCAGTCATTTTTCACTATTTTTATCTAAAAATATACACACCCAATAAAATCAAAACACAGCCAACAAGCCACGCACTATAATGACTCCTTCTTTTTAATGAGTCCGTTGAGGCACCAATAGGAGTTCTGCTTTAACTTTTTAGCGTAGACCCCAAAACTCTTGTTGTATGACTCTATTCGATCTGTCATGGCATGGTGAAGGTGGTATTGAATGGTGTTGAATTTTGTGGATCGAAAACCAACACCAGCCAACCGCAAACGGCGCTCTATATCTGTATCCTCACCAAGACACGCACTTTCAAAGTCTTCATCAAATCCGTTGATTTTCAGTATATTTTCTTTTGACACACAAAAATTCGACCCCACGATGCCATGTTTTTTAAACGAAAATCGAAACGGCAAATAGATAGAATTTTCCTTTCGTTTGCTATCAGAACAAACAATAGAAAGCATGTTCATCTGTTTTGTTGTCCGTTCCCTGTTCATCAGTTTGTCTGTAAAGGATTTGCCCAGCATCACCCGACGACCAAACAGGCACACATTGTCTTTGCTGCGTTTTGCATACTCTGAAATAAAGTGAGGGTGCAGTGCACAATCTCCATCGATAAACACCAGAAACTTTCCGGCGGCCGATGCCACAGCTCTGTTCAGTATCCGGCATTTTCGAAACCCTTTGTCCTGCTGCGTCAGGTGTGTAATCGAAACAGACTCTCGTGATTTGTACGAATCAACAACCTCTTTAACATCCGTGTTGTTTCCGTCCTCAGCAATAATCACATCAAAATCCTTATAACTTTGGCTAAACACGGACGAAAGGACAATCTCTAAAAAATCCGATCGGTTGTAGGTAGAAATTATCAATGTAATTTTCATTTTATTTCCACAGAATATAGTAAACCATTTATCCTTAATCGGTGATTTTACTCCCGGGTACCGGACCATAAGTACGTCAGAAAATCCCCCCACCATTGCCTTTCGCTGCTAACAGCGATAATACACCTCAACCTGTTCATGTTACAACGAGGTCAATGCAGTCATCATTTCCTGAAATTGTGTATCTTCGTCAAAGCAGTCCGTTGCTCTTTGCTTCCCCTGCTGCGCAAGTCGTTTCCTCTCATCGTCATGTGCTAAAAGAAACCCGATCTTGTCAGCCAAATCATGACTGTCCAGGCTCTCAAACAACAACCCGGACTGGTGGTCTTCGATAATTTCAAGGGGACCGCCGCGATTGCTCCCGATAACAGCCACACCGCACTTCATGGCCTCAATCAGGACAAGCCCGAATGTCTCTTCCTCCGGGGGCAATACAATCACATCACAAATTTGCATGAGTTCCTGCACGTTGTTCACAAAGCCGGTGAACACGATGTTCGACGCCAACCCGTCCCGGCTCAAGCCTGTTTTCAGGTCTTCCAGGTACGAGGCCTCCATGGCATCCCCCACAAGAAGGGCCTTGGCCTCCGCCCCCTCTTGTTTCAAGGTTTTTATGGCATCAACCAGCAGGTATTGCCCCTTCCCCTCCTCGATTCGAGCAACCACGCCGATGGTAAAGGAAGCACCCAGCCCATACTGTTTTCGAAGCGCTGCTTTTCTCTCCTCATCAATGGGTTCAGGCGTTTTTGCACCGATATAATGTGTCTCCACCGTTGGCCTTACATCACGGGGAACATACGTCTCAATTTGCTCCTGGACCTGCCGGGTGACCGCAACCATCATGTCCATGTGTTTATACAAGAACTTATGGTAGAAGTCCCCCTTGAATCGTGTCATGGTCATGTGCCGCGATTGCACCAGCTTCGGTTTTTTCTTTGAAAACAGCTTGGCCAGCACGGCCATGGGAATATCTTTTGTCCAGTGAATATGAATGACATCGATATCGTTGGAATCGATGATGGCGGCAATCCTCTTTGCCGTCCGAAACGGCATCAGCTTGGGAGGCTTCTGAATGGCAACATACGGTAAGCCTTGCTTGTCAAAGGCGCCTTTCAATCGACCTGTCTCAGACACAATGCACGTCAGGTTTATCTCAGACTGCAAGAACATTGACAGTCTCAATACGTAGAGTTCAAGGCCTCCCAAATCAGGAGACAGACACAACTGCAGAATATTCTGGTTCATAAAATAGCTCCGTATAAGAATCCAGGCAGATTAACCAGTCCCTATAAATACCAGTGGCCGACTTGCTGTCGTCTCATCCATTCAGGACAGAGTGATTTCGTTCTCCGTGCGTTGAGCGACCATCAGCCCCCCAAAAAGGGCCAGCACCAGCAATATCCCCCCGTACGAAACCAACTCCCCATGGAAAAACTGTGTCACCAGAAATCCCGAACTGCAGACAATGGCGGCTTGCACATACACCGCAGAAGAGGATGGCACCCAAGCCAGCGATCGGATAAGCCGGTAGAGTATCAAAACCCCGCACACGGAAAACACCGTAAAAAACAACACACCGCATTCGACAAACAGCTGAATATAACTGTTATGAAAATTTCCAGGAAACGTATTGCTCCACGTGTACTTCTTTTGAAACGTCTCGGGCTGCGCAGCGTAAAAGGCCTTGAACTGTTCGTCGATCTTCTCGCGGCCTGAGCCTAACACCATATGTTTTTTGGAAAATTCCAACCCCGCTCGCCACAGTTGAAGTCGCGCCAGATTTGAAGCATTGGAGGTGGTGTCCCCTATGGATTTGAACTCATTGACAACCCCACCGGTGGGCCCTATGGTACAGGCGATCACCACCAACATGCCGCCCACAATGAGGAACCTGCGGTTAAAAAGCAGCGCATACACCCCAACGCCCACAACAACACCCAACCAGGCACCGCGAATGGCGCTCATAACAAGTCCCCAGAAAAGCAACATGGCCACGCAGACCAGCAGCCCCATCCCCACCCGGCCGATCTTTCGCCTGAAAACGCCATTTCCGATAAACGCAACAACGCCCAAAAGAGTAATCATCAGCATATCCGCATTGCGTCCGACGACATGCCTGCCGTGAAACAAACCTAAGACGCGCTGGCCGGGATCCGCCAGACCCCAGAAGGTGGCGACGATGCCGGAAACAACCACCGCACCGAAAAGCCACGCCAGTCTCTTTTCGTCCCGAATAATGGGGGCAAGCACAATGGGAAGAAAGAAAAATTTCATGTCATTTAAAAATGAAGCCACCGACGCCAGGCCACCTGAGACGGAAAACAGGGCCGTGACCGATCCAAAACCAATGGGGATCAAAAAAAGCAGGAGATACCGGTTTTCTTTAACGACCCGGCGCCTGTTTATCCCCATGGAAACAATCCCCATGAGCAACAACAGCCCCCCCAACGAGTTCATGGCCGCTTTGGACATAAAAACAAACAGGCAAAAAAGAACAGCAACCCCGAAGGTCGCATTGTCCAGATAGTCCCCCCATGTCTCCCGCCTGCTTTTCAGGCTACACACATCTTCTTCCACACACCGCTCCTTGACCCCCAGCCTGACGCCACCCGTCATGATTGGGTATAACATGATACAGATACATGCCGTTTGGTTCACCTTTGACGGCCAACGTTTTCGTTTTTTTGTGCCAGGACTGTTACCGCAAAAAACTATACCACCCGGCCAAAGCACAACCATACGATGCCCCGGACCGGGTCACTTGACGAAAAGAGATATCACACCCCTGAGGCTGTAACAACGCCATAAACCCCACACCCTTCATTCGCAAAGCGCTCTGAAAAAATTCGTAACGACCATGAGGTTTAAATCGCTTACACACTTTTATTTGTCATGCGTTCGGGCTATTCAAACTGTTCCCGTGGATTGGGTCGTGGTCAGCAGGGCACCAGGACCAGACCGTCCTTAATGGCATAGATATTCATTGGACTTTTTGACCCGATGTTTATATATTCAGCATCAAAAATAATTCATGTTTACTTTATATTAACTTACACGAGAAAAAAACAGCGGCAATGAAAAAATTCTCACACGTTAAAAATTTCACAGGGTACATGGCCAAGGTGTACAACGAAGTCATCAAGCGTTCTGAAAAGCAGGACATTCTGGATATCCCTGCGGGAAACGGCCTTCTGTCCCAGAAACTGTCCGAAGCTGGCCACGACGTCACCTGTGCCGACATCAACTCCGAAAAGCCCGACTATGTATATGCCGATATGGAATCAAGCCTTCCCTTTGAGGATGAACGCTTTGATACCATCATGTGTCTTGAAGGGCTGGAACATGTGATTGAACCGAACCGGCTCGTTGCCGAGCTGTGCAGAATTTGCAGGCCGAACGGGCGCGTCATTGTCTCTCTGCCCAACATTCACAACCTCTACAGCAGGTTTCAGTTTCTCTTTACGGGAACATTTTTTCAGTTTGAGCCTTACGCCAACCAGCCTGTGGGCCCTGATGAAAAAATCGACAGGGGCCATATTTCATCGTTAAGTATCGTGCAGCTCAAATACCTGTTTTCATGCTATGACGCAAAGCTCACCGGTATCAATGGGGACAAGTTCAAACGCAAAATCCTGATTCCCCTGCTTTCCCCGGTTCTCCTCCTGGGCTACCTGTGGGTGCAGATGCCCAAGTTCCAGCACAAATGGAGCGGTGGTAAGGCCTCAAAGTCGCCCAACTGGCTTTTTCAACACAATCTGTTGTTCAGCCGATCGCTTATTCTCGTTTTTGAAAAAAAGCCTGACGGCTCACCAGCCACTCCACATGAGTAAGAGAGACACTGAAGAAACAGACCTTATGAAAATCCTCATCGTTCAAACCAGCTTCCTCGGAGACACCATCCTCTCCACCCCTGTCATCGAAGGGATCAACGCCCTTTATCCCGATGCCGAGCTCTGGATGATGACCACCCCTTTGTCCAGCCACCTTGTGGCCAACGACCCGCTTCTTGCAGGGGTGATCCCCTATGACAAACGGGGGAGTTCCAAGGGGATCAAAGGCCTTCGGACCATGGCGGCTGAGGTGAAGGCCATGGGATTTGACCGGGTCTACTCCCTTCACCGTTCCATTCGCACAAGCGTCATGCTCGCCCTGGCAGGAATCCCCGAACGGGTGGGTTTTTCCAATGCCAAAGGGCGCTTTCTATACCACCGGACCTTTCGTCGCGACCCGTCGATCCATGATGTCCTGAGAAACCTGGCCATCCTTGAGGGCGAGGCCGACATCACCGCCTTAAAGGCCGACATGCGCCTTTTTCCTCCGCCGGACAGCGAGATTTCCGAGGCAGTCAAAAATGCGATCCCCACAAGCCCCTTTGCCCTTATGGTTCCCGGAAGCGCCTGGGAGACCAAGATGTGGCACTCCGAAGGCTATCGAACCGTAGCTAAGTCCCTCTTGCAAAAAGGGCTCTCCGTGGTGGTTGCCGGAGGCCCCGATGAAGCGCAGGCCTGCCGCAAGGCCTCCGAAGGGACCGCGGCTGTGAACCTTGCCGGAAAAACGGGCATCGGAGAGATGATCTGGATTGCCAAAAAGGCTGCGGTGATCATCTGCAACGACAGCATGGCCCTTCATATGGCCTCGGCCCTTAAGGTGCCCAATGTGGCGATCTTCTGTTCCACCACCCCGGCCTTTGGCTTCGGCCCGTGGAAAAACCGCGCCATTGTGGTGGAAAAGGAGCTCCCCTGCCGCCCCTGTGGCCGCCACGGCAAACGGGAGTGTCCCAACGGCACCGAAGCGTGCATGCGGGAGATTACCCCGGAACAGGTCCTCTCTTCTGTAGAAACCCTCCTTGGGGAGGAGCTGCCATGAGAATCGGCCCCTACACCATCACAAGCCCCCTCCCCCTCACACCCGCAGAGGCATCCATCCTCACGGAGGCCCTTCCCCTTACCACGATGCAGAGCACTGCAACACTGGGGGGACGTGGTTCCCTGCAATTTATTGACGGGATTGCCGGGAAGCATGTGGCCATCAAGCCCTACCTGAGGGGGGGGCTCATGGGCAAAGTAAACCGAGTTTACTATGTTGGACGGGGAAAGAGCAGGGCAGCACAAGAATATGCGCTCCTCAAAAGGCTTTCTGAAACAGCCGTCACCACACCGCCCCCTTTTGGCTACATTGAATCGGGCCTGCTCCTTCGCCGCTGCTGGCTGCTCATGGAAACCGTCCCCCACGACCACACCCTGGCGTCGGCCCCCCTCACGGAAAGCCAGCAGGAGGCTCTCTTTGCACGCCTTGCACCCCAGATGAAGGCTCTCCTTGACCTGGGAATCCACCACGTGGACTTGCACCCCGGCAACATCATCGTCACCCATGAAGGGTTGCCCGTTCTCATCGACTTTGACAAAGCCCGGATAGGCATTGAAGACAAAAAGGCCCTTTCCGAGCTCTATGTAAAACGCTGGGCCCGAGCCGTTATAAAACACCGCCTGCCTGAAAGCCTCAGCAAACAGTTTGCCAGCATGATGGCGAAACTATAAAAATGCATATCGCTCCAGGGCCAGATCGATCTTCTCCGTCACATCGGAAACAGAGATGTACTCCATGCGCCCCGTCTTGAAATACCGCCTGGCCTCGTTCTCTTCACCGGATTCGGTGAACCGGTCGATAAGAAGCTCCTGAAACCGCCGGTAAGGCCCGCACCGCCTGGGGTTGGAGTAGCCAAAAAGGCTTACCGTGGGCACGTTGAGAGCCACGGCCATATGCAAAGGGCCTGTATCCGGCGAAACCACCACGGTGGAGCCCGAAAGCACCACGAGAAGATCCCGGATCCCGTTTTTAAGGGCAACGACGGGCTTCTCTTGCGACAGGCGGCTGATCTCATCGGCCAGCGCCTTTTCCCGTGGGCTGGGACCGCCGGTGAGCACCGGAACAAGACCTTTTCGGGCCACGTGATCCACTGCCCTGGCATAACGGTCCGCGGGCCAGTCCTTATCAGGGCTTGAAGACGCCACCACAAAGGTGACGGCAGGGGCCCCCAGGCCGTCAAAAAAGGCCGATCGTTCCGCAACCTCGCCTTCGGTGAACCCGAAATTCCACGCAACAGGGTAGTCCGTCACCCCCAGGTAATCCGCAAACTCAAAAAACTGGTCCTGAACGTGCCCCGGCGTTTTTTTCGGAATGCGCCTGTTGGAAAAGAGCCACTGGCACTCACGGGACCGCGCCATATCGAAGCCCAGCTTGATCCGCCCCGTGATCAGGGTGGAGATGGCGCTGGCCTTGATGCTCACCTGGAGCATGAGGACCACATCATACACCTCTCCTTTGAACCGCTTGCGCAAGGCTTGCCAGTGCTTTCGCCCGCCCTTGCGGTCAAAAAGCACATAATGATCCGCCGCTCCCTGGTGCTTGACCATCTCGTAGGCCAGGGGCTGCACCACCCAGGTGATCTCCGCATCGGGATACCCGTGGCGCAAGGCCCCCATCAGGGCCATGGCATGGACCACGTCCCCCAAGGCCGAGGTCCGAATAACACATATCTTTTTGGCCGGAATTTTTCCCATACCACGTCCTTCATGAATTCTTATGTCCAAAAACGCCTCCGGCGGCCAAACTTTTGAAAAGTTTGACAAACAGGTTTTTGGTTTAAAATCACCTGCAGCATAAAAAAATACACCGCGCACCCCCTGAAAGCTGGAAAAAAACCCCCTTCCACTGCCGGGCAACGCTGTGATATGACTTGATGCACGAAAAAGGCACCTCACACGAAACCCAACGCCAAGCGTCCCGTGCGTTTATAACCCAAACAACGACTCTGTGATACCATGACCCGATACAAAGAGATAGACATAACCAAGGTCCGAACCTACTCCGCCACCCAGCGTCCCTCCAAAGTGACCACCTCCCTTGAGGGCACCCCTGCAGAGGCGGGCATCTCCATGGCCCGGTTCTTCAAAAACCTTCCCGGCATCTTAAAGGCGGACGACCTCCTTGCCGTGGCCCGGGCCGTGGTGGCGGCCAGGGCAAAGGGAAAACCCGTCATGGCCATGATCGGCGGACACGTCATCAAGACCGGCTGCTCCCCCATCCTTGCCGACCTCGCCCAGAAAGGCTTTATCACCCACCTCGCCTCCAACGGCGCGGCAGGGATCCACGACACAGAGCTGGCCCGCTTCGGCCACACCTCCGAAGACGTGGCTGCCCAGCTTGAAGACGGCTCCTTCGGCATGGCCGAAGACACCGCCGCCCTGGTCAACAAGGCCGCTGAGCGCGCAGCCTCCGGTACCGAAGGATTCGGACAGGCCGTGGGCGCCCTTCTCATTGAAGAAGAGGCTCCCCACAGGGGTCGGGCCCTTCTGGCAAGGGCCCATGAGCTGGAGATCCCCTACACCCTTCATGTAGCCCTGGGAACCGACATCGTTCACCAGCATCCCACTGCCAAAGGAGCCGCCATCGGTGAGGCCTCATTACGGGACTTTCGCATCTTCGCCCACAGCGTCTCCGGCCTGGGAGACGGGGGGGTGGTCCTTAACTTCGGCAGCGCCGTCATCATGCCCGAAGTCTTCTTAAAGGCCCTGGCCGTGGCCCGTAACCTGGGTCACAAGGTCACCCACTTCACCACGGCGAACTTTGACATGATCCAGCATTACCGGCCCCACGTCAATGTGGTCTCCCGCCCTGTCATGCCTGGCGGCAAGGGCTATGCCATCACTGGTCACCACGAAATCATGATCCCCCTGCTGGCCTCTGCCATCATGGAGATCGAGGCTGGGAACCTCTAAGAATTTTCCCGAAACCCAAACAGAACGACTCAGTTTATGCCTCCGGCGGCCCTGCCGGGGGCTAAACTTTTACAAAGTTTAACAAACAGGTTTTTAAAACTCATTTTGAATGGGTTGGCTTTTAAAAGGCGAATGTGGTTATCCCCGAGGAACGAGGGGCAAAGCGCATTCGCAACCTGCTTTCAAGGTGGCACACCTTGCCGCCGGAGGCTGATTTTTTGGAGCTGAACAGTTCCCATCCAAACAAGGAAAAACAACGCATCATGCAAATCAACACCGATACCTTCAGCAACGCACGCGTCCTTGTGGTCGGCGATGTCATGCTGGACCGATATATCTGGGGAGAGGTGGAACGCATCTCCCCAGAAGCCCCGGTACCCGTGGTAAAAACCGGTGAGACCTCAGAGATCCTCGGCGGTGCGGGCAATGTGGCCGCCAACCTGGCGGGCCTGGGGTGCCATGTCACCCTGGTGGGCCTTTTGGGCGACGACGAGACCGGCCGGCGCATCACCTGGCTGGCAAAGGACATGGGCATCAAAACCAACGGGCTCTTTACGTCCACGGAGCGGCCCACCACCACCAAGACACGAATCATGGCCCAGAAGCAGCAGCTTTTCAGGCTGGACAGCGAGGTGGCGACGACCCTTTCCGAGGCCGACGAGGCCCAACTCATAACCACCTGCCGGTCGGCCGTGGAAGAGGCGGACGCCCTTCTTCTTTCCGATTACGGTAAGGGCATGATGCAGACCGAAGGCCTCTGTCAGATGTTGATCCGCATGGCGGCAGCCAAAGGCATTCCCGTTTTTGTCGATCCCAAGGGAAGCGACTGGGACCGATACCACGGCGCCACCTGCATCACCCCCAACACCAGTGAGCTGGAACTGGTCCTCGGGCACCGCCTTTCCCCGGGGGAAACGGCCGTCACCGATCAGGTGGAAGAAACCCGAACCACTTACGGCCTTGCCCACCTGCTCCTCACCCGGGGTGCCGACGGCATGTGCCTCAAGA
This sequence comes from Desulfoluna spongiiphila, assembly GCF_900101345.1. Taxonomy (GTDB): domain Bacteria; phylum Desulfobacterota; class Desulfobacteria; order Desulfobacterales; family Desulfolunaceae; genus Desulfoluna; species Desulfoluna spongiiphila. The sequence continues at coordinate 240,604 of NZ_FMUX01000001.1, forward strand.
CGGATGCCGAAAAGGCCCTTTTTATCCCCACCGAAGCCCGGGAAGTCTTTGATGTCTCCGGAGCGGGCGACACGGTCATCGCCACACTGGCGGCATCGGTCGCCGCAGGGCTTCCCTTTGAATCATCCGCACGGCTGGCCAACGCCGCGGCCGGCATCGTGGTGGGCAAGCTCGGCACGCGTCCTGTCACCATCGGCGAGCTAAAGCAGGTGGAGAGCGACAAAAAAAAATCGGATTTCATCAAGACATGTGACCGGGCCACGGCAGCCCACACCGTGGCCCGATGGCAGGACAACGGCGATGAGGTGGTCTTCACCAACGGCTGCTTTGACCTGCTCCACCACGGCCACGTGGATATTCTCCACAAAGCCCGGAACCTGGGGAATCGTCTGGTAGTCGGCCTCAACAGCGATGCGTCCGTGCACAGGCTCAAAGGAAGCCGCCGCCCCATCGTCAAAGAGGAAGACCGCGGTGCCATCCTAAGCGCCCTCTCGTCTGTGGATCTCGTGGTTATCTTCGACGAAGACACCCCCATTGAGCTGATCCGGGCCCTGAAGCCCGATATCCTGGTAAAGGGCGCGGACTACAAGCCCCACGAGGTCGTGGGCAAGGAGGTGGTGGAGAGCTACGGGGGCAGAGTGGAGCTCGTGCCCCTCATGGAAGGCCACAGCACCACGGGCATTGAACAACGGATTTTAAATCAGGACTAACAACAAAGGGCGACACGGTTCCCCGTGTCGCCCTTTCCCCAAATGAATCGCACCGATTCAGGCTATGCCTCCGGCGGCCCTGCCGGGGGCCAAACTTTTAAAAAGTTTGACAAACAGGTCTTAATGCGACACCCCGGCCACAACGTCTGGCTCTTCGGGCAGCTCGCCACCCTTCATGATCCGCCACCACCCCAGGGCCCGCCAGCTTTGAACAAGCCGTGAGACCTCAGATGAATCGGGTGCCTCGGCTTCCTCAGCATAGGGAAGACGCTCCACCCGGTTGCCGGAGATCATGAATCCCGGCGTCACCATCATGCCTCGCCCTATCCCCACCTGCCTGCGATGCGGATCCAGCATGCTGGTGCCCAGGCTGTGGTAAGCAGACCCTTCGGGGGCTGCCAGGTCCAGCAAGGTGGGCATGATGTCCAGATGGCTCCCGGCCACCTGGCTCGGCATGGAAACCCCGTCGAGTACCTCTTTTCCGTACAGCACAAACGGCACGCTGCGGCTCTCGTAGAGGGTCGGGTGTTCGTTCAAAAATTTCCGAGACCAGTGATCTCCGGTAACGGCAAACAAAGCCTTGGGAAACCTTTTCTCCGCTTCGCGTACAAACCGTCCAAGCTCATGGTCCGAGTACCACAGGTGCCCGAAGGTCCCCAGAGGGATCTTTCCGTCGTACACCTCCTTAAGCTCCGCCGGAATATCCTTCAAAGGAAAACCCTTGCCGTACACATCCAGGTCGTAGGGAGGGTGATAGGAGGTGGAGAGGATCAGGTTGAACGAAGGGGTCTCCTTATCAAGCTGTTTCAAGATAAAGTCGAAGAGGTCCCCGTCATCCACCCCCCACTCGTTGCCCTCCAGCCAATCCCCCATGTGGTTGCCGCCGTAGCAGGCATCAAAGCCCTGATTCAGGGCAAAATCTTCAAGGCGCTGCCAGGAAAGGTACCCCCCGTAAAACAGGTTCGCCTTATACCCCAGGGCCTTGAACTGAGGCGCCATGGAGGTGGGAAAAGGCGTTTGGGCGGCGGGCTGGTAGTTGGTGATCACCCCCACATCGGGAAGCCCCGTCATAATGGCGGAAAGGGAGACCATGGTCCCGCTGCCCGCGGAGATAAAGGACCGGACCTGCAACCCCTCCCGCCCTAAGCGTGCCATCTCGGGCATCAGGTCCAGGGAGCGATATCGCTCCAGGGTGGACCAACTGTCCATGCTCTCCATGACAAAATAAAAAATATGCTTGGGCCGAACCGCTGCCGCCCCCCGGCTGGTTCTGGCCATGGTATTATCAAGGGATCCCCCGGAGGCCGCACCGAAAAGCGTTTCAACGGCCCCTTCGATATCCCCGCCCGAAAGGATGCTTTCAAGACCGGCCGCACTGGCCACCTTCTTGTGGTGCTTGAGGGTGTACCGAAGTGCCGACCAGGGATTTAACACCATCCTATTTACAAAGGAGTCCCGGGTTACGGAGGCATCCTTCAACTGGACCGGCCTGCTCACAACCGACCCCCGCGCACAGAAGGTCACGATACCGAGCATGCAGACCATGGTCACCACCTTCAACGGCAGGGACTTGCCGAGAAAAGAGAACCACGTCTCCGGAAAGATCGGCGTCTTGATGGACGCCAGGGCAAGCTTTAAGGCGGCCACATAAAAAAGAGCCGCAACCGCGACAATGGTCACCACGGGGTATGTGGTCCAGGCTGATTTGACGACGGCTCCGAAATCATCGTACACGGCCCCAAAAACCCACTGGTTGAAGGTGTCTTTGTACTCGGTGACAAACATAAAATTCACCGAAAAAACGATGGCGTTCATCAGCAGCCCAATCCGCGCCATCCATGCCCGAACCACGGCAGCCACCGCTTTTAAATCAACAAAGGCACACAGAATCGATACGAGAAAGGTGGGAATCAGGATAAGGGCGGACACGCGGCCGTCAAACCGAAGCCCGCTGAAAAAGGCAAGAACGTAACCGGAAGGACCGACACTCCCCGCCATGGCATGGCGAAACATTACGAGAACAAACAGACGATACAGTTGCAACGAAAGGATCAACATAAAAAGCAACTTCATGTCCTTCTGCAACTCAACACAAAACGCCCGCCACGACGGACGAAACTTACTCAGGTACTGCATACAACGCCTCCAGCAACACAACTCCGGCACCCACTGGCAGACGTTCTCCCCTGCGGACAAAGCCACCGGTGCCTATCCCCCAGGCGTCATCGGCGTTGCCCCACGGCAACGGTCTCCGATCACCCCGGAGTGATCTCTTCCATGGCTTCTTACCTTAATTCAGTCAAAGCCATCGTACGGTGGCTTTTTTAATACATTTCAATGAACAATAAAACCCATTTTTACCCATGGCCGGACCACAGCCCGGCCTCGTACCCTATATAAAGCACCACTCCGGGCCACGCCCATTAAAAAACGGGCTATCCGTTTAAAATCAGTCATAAAAATTCAGGAGAGTATACGAAAAACTGAAAACAAAATGGGGATCAGCACAAAAGGAGGGCACGGAAGATGCCAGGATAAAGGCGTATTGTTTTTCTGGAGAGGTGCCGGAGGGGAGCCGCTCCCACACGAACTCCCCTCCGGCGTTGACATAGAATCGTCAACTAGGTCAATAGCACACAACAGGGGGTTTTCACAGCATGAAAGCGTATTTCCCATACGATTACCGCCGGATTGACCCGTGGGGAGCCCCCGCAAAAGGGGAGCAAAACAACTGAAAACGACCCATAAAGGCCAGGCCGTACCTATGGGCGAAGCAGGATATCCAGAAGGGAGGTGACGGCAGAAAGATCCTCACCAAAGTCGATGGAAACCGAGATGGTGGCAAGGGGCATGGTGGTCATGGTTCGCACCTTGACCCTGTCCTTGTCCGTGGTAAGCAGGACGGAGGCACCACAGTCCCTGGCCTGGGCTTCCAGGGCGGTGATCTCCGCCTCTGTGTAAGGGTGATGGTCCCCGAAAAAACGGCTTCCGGCAATGGACACCCCAAGTGCCCGGGCCCCCTCTTCAAAGGCGTGATTTTTTGCAATACCGGAAAAAAGAAAGGCAGGGCCCAGCGCATCAGGTGTCATGGGTGTTCCCGCCCCATCGGAAAGGGAGACGCGGTGGGAAGAGGCAAAAACCGGAAGGGCAGCGGCCCTGGATTTCAGCTCACCGGAAAGGTGGCTCAAAAAATCCCCCGCAGCCCCATCCCCGGCCCGGGTGAGTACCACGGCGTCGGCCCATGACAAGGCGGAAAGGGGTTCGCGCAAGGGCCCCCGGGGAAGCACATGCCCGTTGCCGAAGGGACGGCTGGCATCGGCCAGGAGAATGTTCAGGTCCCGCGCAAGGCGAATATGCTGGTAGGCATCATCCAGAATCACCACATCGGGTCGAAACCGATCGCAGGCTTCCATGCCTGCTGCGACCCGATCGCTGCCGATGACAACGGGCACACCGGGAAGCTGCTCGGCCATCATCACGGGCTCGTCCCCGGCTTCATGGGGGGAGAGAAACACAACGTCTCCGTCGGAGACCACGGCCCCCCTTTTGGAAAGGCTCCCGCCATACCCCCGGCTCACGATGACCACCCGGGCCCCTTTTTGACGATACCAGCGGGCGGCAAAAAGGGTCATGGGGGTCTTGCCCGTTCCCCCGGCCGTCAGGTTGCCGATGGCCACCACCTTTGCGGGCAGGCGCTTGGCCTCCAGCACCCCCTTTTCATAGGCCAGGCGCTTGACCCGCCCCAGGGCGCCGTACACCTTGGAGAGCCCCAGCAGGGCAACCTTGGGGGACACAGGAGAGGTCTTGCCGTCATCCTCAAAGGCACGTTCAATGTAATCCGTCATTTTTCCCATACAATCACATGGTCACCCGGAGCCCCGGGTGCGAAAAGGGGCAATAAAATAGGGCCACCGGTGCCAAGGCAAGCCTTCATCGCACCGGTAAAACAAGCCCCGATCATCATTCAACGTCCTGCAGCAGCAGCCCGCCCGCACAGAGAAACACCACATCGGCAGCCCAGGCGGCAACAAAGGGGGGCAGCATTTCCCCGTACCCCAGGGAGAGGCAGAGGCTGTAGAAAACCCAGAAGAGAAAGGCCGTTCCAATGCCGATCCCCACCGAAATGGGGATCCCTTCATGGCGCTCACGCGTCAGGGCAATGCCGGAGCCGATCATCACCATCATCAGGCAAAGCAAGGGGAAAGCCATCTTGGCGTGGAAATCAACCCGGTACCGGGTGACGTCGTACCCCTCTTTTTCCATCTTACGGATGTACTCCCAGAGGTTGAAAAAACTCATCTCACGGGCCTGTTTCACCACGCTGCCCAGATCCTCGGGCATCACGCCGACCATGTCGATGGCGGCGGACACATACTGAGATCGCTGACCATCCGAGTCCGAGGGTTCCTGAATAATGGCATCTTTCAGGGACCATCCCCTTCCCGTGTAGACCCCGCTTGCCGCATCCACCCGCCGGACGGGGACAAAGGAGCCGTCGGCAAACCGCGTGACGGAAACCCCTGAAAGGGTCTTGGTGGCGATGGTGTAGTGCTTGATGTAGATAATCTCACGCCCGTGTCGCAGCCAGATGTTGTTCCCGTGGGTGGTCTGGATATTTCGTTTTTTTATCTCCACCATGCGAATGTGTGTGGCTTTGTTCAGGGCTATGGGAACCAGGGTTTCAGCCAGGGTAAAGACCAGAAGGGTCAGAATGACCCCCGCCCACGCAAGGGGCTTTACGAGCTTCCATGTGCTGATCCCCCCGCCCATAAGGGCCACCACCTCATTGTTCCTGCGCATGAGCCCGAACAGGACCACGCTGGACAACAGGGCACACACCGGGGTCATCATCACAATGATCCCCAGGTTCCTCATCACCACGAACCCTACCCCGTCGAGGAGGTTGTAATCCGCCTTGAGAAACTTTGAAATCCAGGAGAGATAGTCGATGGCCACCACCAGGAAAAAAACCACCACCTGGATCATGGCGAAATACTTGAAGAACTGTTTCAGGACATACCGCTGAACAATCGTCATGCCCGCCCTCCTTTCCGGAAGAGCCCTGCTACCCGGCGAACACACGAGGTAATCAACCCGCCCAGCACATCAAAGCCCAGGGTCTTTTCCTTGGAGACCCGCACAAGAAAAACGATCCCCGCACTGCCCATAACCGCATTGCCCATCCAAAGGGCCAGTTCCGGTGGCACCACCCCGGATTTGCCCAGGGACCATCCCGAGGCATGCATCACGTAGTAGAGAAGAAAACAGACCAGTCCCAGGCCCATACCCGAGCTCTTGCGGGAAAAGGCGCTGCGAAGTCCCAGGGAAATGGAGAGGATCCCGAGGGTCAGGGCAGCCAGGGCCAATGCGAATTTTTCGTTGATCTCCATGATGGCCGTATCGGGATTGCGCCCCGCCTTCTTCTCCGATGCAATGTAATCGGAAAGCTCGGACAGGCTCATTTCGTCCCGCGCCTTTGCCCCCAGCTTCTTGTCGGAGCGCAGCTTGCCGAAGCTCACCCGGATGTCATAGGTGGAAAAGGCGATGGCATTGACCGATCGGTCCGCAAGGTTCACCTGATTGACCTCGCCGTCAAAAAGCCGCAGGGTCAGGGTCTCGGCTGTCTTGGAGAAAAACCGCACCCCACGGGGGGCCGAAATGGCCACCTCGCTTTCGGGGTTCCGGGTGTCCCTGATGAACACCCCGTGGAGGCTCTTGTCCTCGGGGTTGATCCGCTCCACATAAAGCATCACGCCGTCAAAATTGGTGTTGAAGGTCCCCTCTTTCAAGGAGGCATCCACACCTGCGGATGCGATATTCACCACCATTTTTTTATACGAGTAGTTCCCCCAGGGCACCCCATACACCGTCACGCCCAGGGTCAGCAGGGAGCCCACAACACAGAAAGCCCCCACCGGAAACAAAATGGCGGAGAGACCGGCACCGCCGGTCTTGATGGCGACAATCTCACGATCGGCGGACATGCGCAGAAGGGTAAGCAGCACCGCCATCATCACGGACATGGGCAGGGTATACTGCATCATCACCGGAAGGGTGTAGCCCACCATGGCAAGGACCGTGGAGAGGCTCGCCCGGTAGTTCACCACCAGGTCGGTGATGTCGATGATTTTGGTCAGAAGAAAGACAAGGCTGAGAAAGCCCAGGCACAACAAAAAAGGCTGCAACAGCTCTTTCAGAATGTAGCGGTTGATAATGGTAATGGAGGTCACCTATCACTGATATATAAAGACTAAAAACGCCTCCGGCGGCCCTGCCGGGGGCCAAACTTTTAAAAAGTTTGATAAACAGGTCGTGCCAGGTTGTGTCGATCAGCCGGCAGGTACTATCCCGTGGAATCCCACCCAAGGGAACTGTCACTTGGACATCTTGGCCCATGTGCTCATGGTTGCTTGAAAGAACAACAGGTACAATGGCCAGCCAGCGTTCAACATGAATCACCTAACCGCCGGAGGCGCGTTTGACTTAAGCGATTATAAAAGGTCCCGGGCCACCCAGACAACTTCTCCAATTACCTCAAAGCTCGTGAGATCAGCCTGATAGTCCACGGCCTCGGCTTTGTTGTCGGACAGCACACGAACGGAAAGGCCTTCCGTAAAAAGCCGCTTGACCTTGATGGTGTCCCCTTCGCGGAAGGCAAAAATCCCCCCCTTGAACCGGCCCTCGTCCCCGATGCGGGACCGATCCACCATGACGGTGTCGCCACTTAAGATCATGGGGGCCATGGAATCACCGGCCACATCAAACAGGACCAGGGACGACGGATTGCCCTTGTTCCGGAGCCAGACCTCCCCGAAGGGGCAGGTTTCGAGCACTTCAGCCGTGGTCTCAAAGGAGCCGCCGCCACCTGAAAGGGTCGCGCGGTACTTGGGAATATACACCAGGGCATTGACCATGCCTGCCCCTTCTCCCCCTTTGTACCCGTTCAAGAGCCAGGTGATGTCACAGTCAAAGGCCTGGCAGATCCTGAAAATAGCATCAATGGTTGGGGACGTGCCGTCCCGCCACGATTCAAAGGCCCCGGTCAGACCGACGGTACGGTCCAGTTCACCGAGCCGCCCGCCATACTCCCGTGTCACCAGCTCCTCCAGATTGTGGAGAAACACCTCCCTGTCCCACTTCATAATCCCACTCTTTCATCGTGTCGGACGCCTCGCGTCCTGTCGATCCAAGACCATTATGGACGCATGCCCCGTCTGTGCCGGAAGCCTGCGTCAGTGTCGAACGTGTGACCCAAGAATGCCGGAATCATAGCCAGAGGACGGCGGGTTGTAAAGGGTTTCAAGGCTCACATTTTTCGTGCCAGAACAGCGCAGGAACCCGACGGGAGAGAGAGATCCCCGGCAAAGACGAGCCCGGCCGCCTCCACCATGGCCCGCATCTCCCCTGTGGTATAGGCCTTTCCGTTGTAGGTATTGAGCATCATGTGAAGGTCGTACAGGCCCCCTGCCTCGCCCCGATCCCTGTAAAAATCATGGACGACCAGGGTACCGCCACCGGCCAGGAGAGCCGCTGCGCGACGCACGATCCCAAGGGTTTCGTCATCCCCCTGGCAGTGCACCAGATTGGAAAGCAGGAGAAGGTCGGCTCCCTCGCACCCGGGAAGGTCCCAGCGCTCCTCAAGAAGGTTCACGCAGGAGAGGCCGATGCGGCCAAAGGCTGGGTGGTGTGCCTTTTTTTCGGCAAAAAAGCCCACCACATCGTCGAGATCCGCAAGGGAACCGCTCCAGCCGGGGTGCCGATCCAGAAAGGCGAGACTGTAAGCCCCGGACCCGAAGCCCAGCTCCACGAAGCGCCCCGCCTCCTTTTCCGGCATCACCAAAGCCCAGAGCTCTTCCGCCCGAATCCGCGCCGCTTCATCCATGGCCTCAATGTACTGGGCCAGATCTTTTTTATACTCGGCCTCGCTTTTCTCCGTCGCCGAATACACCCGCTCCCCGGTCTTCAGGGTCTCCCCCAGAAGCTCCCAGGCATCGAACAGACGTTTTTCAAAGACCAGGGTACCGGCCATGGGATGGGGAGCCCCAGTCCCAAAGAAAAGGGCACCATGCCGGGACAACCGGAAGCCCTGGGGGGTCTCCTCTAAAAAGCCCAGAACGCAAAGGGCCCCAAGGGCGCGGGAGCCAAAGGAAACGTCCCACCCCACCTTACCGCAAAGGGCCTCTGCCGTTACAGAGCCCGCCCCCACGATGTCAAACACCCCGGCATCAAAGGCGGCTTCCAGCAACCGGTACTGGCGATACCCCGTCAGCAGGCTTTTAAATTTCAAATACGGTGTCATCTCACCCATGCATCCTCCTCAACAATCACAAGCAAAAAGGTCACTATTCAGCTCCAAAAAGCTGCCTTCTATGGTTAAAGTGCATGAAAGAAAGCCTCCGGCGGCGAGGTGTGCCACCTCGAAAGCAGGTTGCGAATGCGCTTTCCCCTTCGTTCCTCAGGGAAAATCACATTCGCCATTGATTCAGATTAAACCGAATCTATTTTTTAAAACCTGTTTATTAAACTTTTTAAAAGTTTAGCCCCCGGCAGGGCCGCCGGAGGCAGTTTTAACTTGGCTGCTTCCGGCGGCAAGGTGAGCCACCTTGAAAGCGGGTTGCGTATGCGTTTTCCCCTCGGTCCTCGGGGAAAATCACATCCGCCTTTGATCAAGGCTGGACGGGATCTGTTGTTTTAAACCTGTTTGTTAAACTTTTTGAAAGCTTAGCCCCGACAGGGCCGCCGGAGGCATAAGCTGAATGGTCAAAACAAAAATACCCCTGCATGGCGTCATGCAGGGGCATCGTATCACAACCGATCACAAAAAAGACCTTACCCTTTGGTATGGGGATCTTTGATGGCAACTTCTTCGAAGGTCAGGACATCAGCCAGGATGCGGGTAGAGGCATCCAGGAGTTCCATGGTCAGGGCCGCGCCCGTGCCTTCGCCCAATCGGAAGCCCAAATCCAGCAAGGGATCCACGCCCAAGTGGTCATGCATGAAGGTATGCCCCACCTCCACGGAGCGGTGGCTTGCAAAGAGGTACTCCTTGGCCCTCGGGGCCAGGTCGCCGGCGATGAGGGCCCCGGCCGTTGAAATAAACCCGTCGCACACCACGGGGATGCCGTGGGCGGCAGCGCCCAAGACGAGCCCTGCCAGGGCGCCGATCTCGTAGCCGCCCACCTTGGCCAGGACGTCCACGGGGTCCGTGGGATCGGGCCTGTTCACCTCGATCCCTTGTTTGATCACATCGATCTTGCGCTGAAGGGCCGCATCGTTGATGCCTGTGCCCCGGCCGGTGAGGTCTTCCACCTTTTCCCCGGAGAGCACGGCGATGATGGCCGTGGAGGGGGTGGTGTTTCCGATCCCCATGTCCCCGGTGCCGAGCATGTCCAGCCGGCCTTCGGCCACAAGCTCTTCCACGATCTCAATCCCGGCTTCAATGGCCGCAACGGCCTGCTCACGGGTCATGGCAGGGCCTTTGGTAAAATTCTCGGTGCCCCGGGCCACCTTCTTATGGATGATGGGAAGGGACGGATCAAATTCGGCCTTTACACCGATGTCCGCGGCCAGGGATTCTGCCCCGGCGTGCTTTGCAAGGACGTTGATGGAGGCCCCTTTGATCACGAAGTTGTGGACCATCTGCTCGGTCACTTCCTGGGGAAACAGGCTCACGCCCTCCTCCACCACACCGTGGTCCCCGGCGCAGGTCACCACAACCTTCTTCTCTAATTTGACGTCGATGACCCCGGCAATGGCGGCAAGCCTCGCGGAAAGGGGCTCCAGAACCCCCAAACTCCCCTGGGGCCGCGCCTGGTCAGCCAGGCGCGCAAGCGCCAGCTGCTCCATCCCGCGATCAATCCCGACAATGGAATCAATGGTCTTTTCGAGCAATTTCATTCAGAAGCCCCCCTCATGATCAAATATAAAAAACGCCGGTTGCATGGCCTGTCCCCCCATGATGCCAGTGGTTGGGTAATGGCACCATGGGGAACGGGTAAGCAACCTGAAAAATCGTCGTCGCCAAAAACGTGAATAACCCGTGCCGTTAAGCACGGGCGCAGCCCGTCAACGAATGCGACAACCCGAGGCACGAGGGTTGAAGCATTCGCGAACCTACCCCTTGTAAATTTTATCGCCTTTGATGTCGGGCTGGAACACTTCCATGCCCTTTTTCATGGCGCAGAAGTCGCCGCACATGGTGCAGGTGTCTTCATTCTCGGGGCAGCGTTCGGCACGGATGGACTTGGCCACCTCCGGGAAGAGGAGGTGTTTCTCCAGGTCATCCCAACGCATCTCGCGACGGGCCATGGCGGCCATCTTCTCAGTCTCACGACGGTTGGGGTACTTGGCGATATCCCCGATGCGGGTGGCCAGACGGGTGGCCCTCACGCCTTCACGCACGTCCTGAACCGTGGGCAGGGCCAGGTGCTCGGCGGGGGTGATGTAGCAGATAAGGTCGGCTCCGAAGCGGGCGGAACTTGCAGCCCCGATGGCGGCCGTGATGTGGTCGTACCCGGCGCCGGTGTCACAGGGAATGGGTCCGAGGACGTAGTAAGGGGCGTTGCCGCTCATGCGCTTTTCAAGCATGATGTTGCCTTCGATTTCATCGAGGGGCACATGGCCGGGGCCTTCCACCATCATCTGGCAGCCCATCTCACGGCCCAGCTCGGCCAGCTCGCAGTTGATGATCATCTCGGCCATCTGGGCGCGGTCATGGCTGTCGTGGATGGCGCCGGCGCGGATGCCGTTGCCCAGGGAGAGCACCGCATCGTATTTTTTCATGAGGGCGCAGACACGGTCGAACTGCTCGTAGAGGGGGTTTTCGCGCTTGGTGGCGTCCATCCATGCCACCATGAAGGTGCCGCCCTTGGAAGCAAGACCGCCGTAACGGAAACCCTGGGCGCGAAGACGCTCAATGGTGTACTGGTTGATGCCGCAGTGGATGGCCATGAAGGAGAGGCCGTCCTGCAGCTGCTGCTCGATAAGGTCAAAGAGGTATTCGGGATCGAGCTTGGAGGGATCCTGGTACTTGCGCCCGGTCTCTTTGAAGGCCTGATATAAGGGCACATTGCCCAGGGGGAGGTTGGTGGCTGCCAGCACCTCGCGACGGACGAGGTCCAGATCGCCTCCGGCGGAGAGTTCCATGAGGGTATCGGCGCCCTCTTCCTCTGCGGCCAGGGCTTTTTCAATTTCGCTCTTGATATCGCAGATATCGGAGCTGGTCCCGATGGAGGCGTTTACCTTGGTCCGGAGACCGGTACCGATGCCCACGGCAGGGCCTTTGTGCTTGGGATTGTTGGGGATGACGATCTCCCCTTTGGCAACCAGCTCACGAATGCGTTCGGGGGCATGCCCTTCTTTCTCGGCAACCTGCTGCATCTGGGGGGAAACCACGCCCTCCCGGGCCAATTCAATCTGGGTTTTTGCTACAGCCATTGTATCTCTTCTCCTTCAAACATATCGGCAGGCACGCCCGTGCCGCCATAATGATTCGTTTGGCCACCGATTTCGACAGTGTCCCGGTTCCACCCGGAAATGTACCCGATACCGTCATTGGAATCCGTCTGTTGCAGGACAGTCAAGGAGTACGAACCTGACAACTCCCGGATCCCAAAAAGTCTTCAACCGGCCGACACCAACCCGTGCCGGTCGAACACCCGATTTCAGGCAATAAAAAAAGGGCCCTGCGGTACATACAGATGTACCGCAGAGCCCTTTGCCATCGAACTCGGTCACGTAAGTCTCATGCACGTCTTCTGACTTCCGGGGTTAAACTCTCCCGCCGCGCCTTCCCGCCCCCCTTCAAGAGAAGCAGTGACTGTTGCCTTGATCTTTCCTGAAGAAAAGCAAGCCAACCTGCGTCGGGCCACCCGGTTACAGCGGCGGGACCGTCACGGATTTTCACCGTAGTTCCGTTTGCATGACACCGTATGACAAATTGAATGTGTACCCTGTTACCGGATACTGCCCATGCTCTACACGAAATCGGCGAAGAGCGTCAAGGAGAAAATGACACCGTGCCTGCCGGGCCCTTTTCCCGATACACCACAGGCTCCCTTCCATGCATACCCTCATTAGGCCACGGAGCGATCACGGGCCATGAAAAACGGTCTCGCGGCCCCCCCCCTGCCACTTCCCGCCCCTAATGTTCCCCCTAAGCTCCTTATACCCCGCTGGTTTTCGTACGCAATGCAGCTGTAACCCACCAGCTCCCGGCCGCAGATTGATGAATTCGCAAAATCAAGGCATCCACGTTGCGAATAAGCCTATTTCCAAATAAAATATTGACATATAAGCGATATTTCCCCTATGAATTGGTGTTAGTGGAATAAGGAATATTTAACCAATTTGGGGGAAATTCATGAATCAAGTGACAGGGATTTTTAAAAAAATCGCATCGGGAAGCCTGGTACTGCAGATTGTGATCGGAATCATTGCAGGCGTGATCCTCGCCCTTGCATCACCGGATACCGCAAACTCAGCTGGTCTGTTCGGCAGCTTGTTCGTCAAGGCGCTCAAGGCCGTTGCACCCATCCTCGTTTTTGTCATCGTCGCCTCTTCCATAGCAAACCAAAAGCGCGGCGCCCACACCAACATGCGCTCCATCATCGGCCTCTACCTGGTGGGAACCTTTATGGCGGCGCTGGTGGCCGTCAGCTTAAGCTTTCTCTTCCCCACCAACATGACCCTGGTGGCCTCGGAAACGGCAGCCACGCCGCCCAACGGCATCGGAGAAGTACTCAACACCCTTCTCTTCAAGATCGTGGACAACCCCATCAACGCTCTGGCCACGGGCAACTTCATCGGCATCCTCGCCTGGGCCATCGCCCTGGGCATCGCCTTCCAGCACACGGGTGAAACAACCAAAACCTTCCTGCACGACATCTCCAACGGGGTCTCCAGCATTGTCAAGCTGGTCATCCGGTTTGCCCCGCTGGGCATCTTCGGCCTGGTGGCACAGACCATCGCCACCACCGGCTTTACCGCCCTTTCCGGCTACACCCACCTGCTTCAGGTGCTCCTGGGCGCCATGCTCATCATCGCCCTGGTGGTAAACCCTGCCATCGTCTTCTTCATGACCCGGCGCAACCCGTACCCCCTGGTGTTCTCCTGCCTGCGTGAGAGCGGCGTCACTGCCTTCTTCACCCGCAGCTCCGCCGCCAACATCCCCGTAAACATGGACCTGTGCAAGCGCCTCGACCTCAACGAGGACACCTACTCCGTCTCCATTCCGCTGGGAGCCACCATCAACATGGCCGGAGCCGCCATCACCATCACCGTGATGACCCTGGCAGCCGTCCACACCCTGAACATCCAGGTCGACATGGCAACGGCGCTGCTGCTGAGCATCATCGCCTCCGTCTCCGCCTGCGGGGCCTCCGGGGTTGCCGGCGGGTCGCTGCTTCTGATCCCCCTTGCCTGCAGCCTCTTCGGCGTTCCCAACGAGATCTCCATGCAGGTTGTTGCCGCCGGTTTCATCATCGGCGTCATCCAGGATTCTGCTGAAACCGCGCTGAACAGCTCCACCGACGTCCTGTTCACCGCCGCTGCGGATCTCAACGCCAAGGGCTCTGCCGCAACCGAGACCGAAGCCGAGACAGCTGCTGCTGCATAAGTTTCCGCGCTTAGAGAGACAACACAAAGGGCCCCCTGGGAATCGTTCCCATGGGGCCCTTTTTATTTGGGGAAAGGCCCGCCGGACCTGCTGCGGAGCCAGTCCCTTGAAAGCTTTCCTCTCTGTCTTTTACAGGCTCGACGAATCGATCAGCTCAGGATCTCCGGGCTTCCAGGTTTTATCGTAAAATGACTCCAAGGGGCCGTAGAGGCGTAAAATCGTGTTCCATCCCTTGCCCGGCACGGTCTGGATCCAGTTGTTTTCCTGGCCATTTGGTGGTTTAGGGCTGAAGTAGATATCGTATGACCCGTCCTTGCCCTGCTTCAGGCCTCCCCGGAGATTGTCGATGCCGGGGAATCGCTGGTCGGTCTGCAGCATGGCTCGAGTCTGGTTGTCATAGAGGGTAAAGGACCAGAAATCCTTAGCCGGGATGTCTTTGGGGAGGTTGATCTTGTAGGTCTTGCCGCCGTCAAGGGCGTTGCCGTCCTTGTCGAGGTAAGCAATGGCGTACTGCGAGCCTTTGCCCACGTTCTTTATCGCCATGGCAGGAGTGATCCCCGTGGCATAGAAATGCATGTAGATCCGAGAGTCGAGCAACCGGACTCCATCCATCAAAAAATCGTAGCGCCCCTCTATAAAAGGGTTGGTCCAGACACGCTCCCCCGGATAGAGGTAATGGCGTTGATCCCGGGGGACGGCCGTGAGGGCCCGTGCCGTCACCGAGCCGATCTTTGCGGCATCGGTGAGGATTTTTTTCATGCGCTCGCCCGGTGCGAAATCTTTCCCCTTTTCGATGCCGATGGCAGCAAGGAGCCCACGGATTTCAGGGTCGAGCCCTTGGACGGGTTCGGCCTGGATCTGTGCGTCGATCTCCTCCCAGAAATGAAAATCCATACTGTGTATGGTGTTGTGATATGTCCCGGATACGTTCACGAATTCCATCTCCGGGGGGTTGCTCTTTTTAGAAAGGGGATAGATGCGAAAGGCCTTCTTGGTTGCCTCCACAGCCGGTTTGGGCGAGCCGCCCACCTGGAACCCCCGCCATACCACCCAATGTCCGTATGTCTCTGTCCTTACCGTGTGATACCCGCTCGGTACATCCTTCCTGTAGCCTGGCGGAACAATGAGAAATTTGCCGCCCTTGCCCCTGTCCGGCCCTGCGTTGCCGAAATCCACGACATAGTGAAACCAGGCATCATTGATAAACCCCAGCACATTGGGCGGTGTCTCGATGACCATGGGCTCCTCCCCGAGTTCCATCCAGGCCGCCATGTAGACCGACACAGTGTTCGGAGTCAGCCACAGCGATTTGGAGTCCATGAGGTCTTCGAAAAGAAGGGCTGTGCTGTTTGCCGGCCCGAATGCCAGAAGCCCCTTTTCCATGGCATACATCGAGGCAATGGGAATGGTGGAGAGAAAAGCTTGGGTCGCACGCTGGAGATCAAGCTGGTCGTAGACCTTTTGGATCGTGGCCGCATCGGGTACCCCATCGAAGCCGGTCAGGACCCCGATGGACGTCTCCAGCTTGTCCGGCGTGGAAATGCCCGCGGGCACCTCGGTGGTCATCTTCATGGCGGCCTGCCCGGCCGAGAGCAGCCCAACCATACCGAACAAAAACAACAAGGCGAAAACCGACAGCTTCGTTCTCATGACGTTTCTCCTTGATTCCTGGGGTTATGGATCGTTTTTTCTACGAACGCCACACCGTGCGCCCCGCCGGTTCGGAACAGTAACCGGACGGCAGTCCGGTGCTTTGTCTTTCCCTGTGCCGTCACCCCTGCGGACGAGATCATAAATAGTGAGGCTGAAAATGGCGAGGCGAGGTTGTGATGGACGAAATGAGGAGGATAGAACAAAAAAAATTCGTCTTTAATTCAAGATAGATATACGCAGCAAGTATCTCACAGGCACATTTACGGAGTCCAGCGTAATCTGCCTCTTCTTTCCAACGAAACAAGCCGTAAAAGGATGGGAGCCTATGCTGTCACCACTCACTTTTTTAAAAAATAGTCTCCCCTTGCGCTTGACTCCCAGCAACCCATCGTGCAAACATACCATACCGTATGGTATTGAATAAAGGGGGGAACTGTTTTGAAAAAACCGAAGGACAACGAAAACAAAAAGGCCAGACGCAGCGCTGTTGAGCTTCTGGACGCCGGACTGAACCTCCTTGCGGAGCACAGTATCCAGCAGTTGACCATTGATGCCCTGTGTAAAAAGCTGCACGTGACCAAGGGCTCGTTTTATCATCACTTCAAGGGCCGGGAAGACTACCTTGAGCGCATGCTTGAACACTGGGTTAACGACTGGACTGTCGGGAGTATGCAGCAGGCAGACACGGCAGCCGGCGCCGTAGAGCGTTTTGATGCCATCGTCGAAAGCTCGAACAACCTGCCCCATGGACCGGAAACCAGCATTCGCGCATGGGCGCAGCGGGATGCACTGGCGCTGCGTTTTCTGGAACGAGTCGATGCCATGCGCATGGATTACCTGTTCAACATCTTTTTGGACATCTCCGGTGATGCCAAAAGGGCACACCTTCTCTCCCGTATCGGATACTCGCTTTTTGTGGGCACGCGCATGGTGGCGCCTGCCATTGCCGGCGATGAGCGGGACGCACTCATCAAGCTGATGAAAAGCGAGTTGTATAAGATGCCGGAAACCAGCACCTGACAACGGAGGAAACCATGCAACATGATATCCCATGGTCGGACGTCGTATCCCTTTTCAGCAAAGTTCCCCATTCAGCCATTGCAACGGTGGACCCGGACGGTTGCCCGAGGGTCTCTCCCATCGGCTCCGTTCTTTTTACCGGTGAAGGGCAAGGCTATTATTTCGAAAAATTTCCTGAGCACATGAGAAACAACTTGGAGCGGGATCCGCGCATGAGCATCATGGCTGTGGCTCCGGGGATTGGATTCTGGACGGCGGCATTGTGGAGAGGAAAGTTTAAAAGCCAGCCTGCCATACGGCTGGTGTGTGAAGCCGGGGCCCGCCGTCAGGCAACAGAAGAAGAGCGCCGGGCCTTGCTTGATAAAGTCCGCCTGTTTCGCCGGCTCAAGGGGCATGACATCCTGTGGAAACACATGAGCGAGCTGCGGGAGTTTACGGTGATTCGTATCGAGCCTGTGGAGCTGGGGAAAATGAACCCATCGTAAGGCAGAGATGCCAGGGGCCTGTGGAGAGCTCAAGACCTGTCACCTTGATTCATGATTCACATAGATCAGCTCATCCGTGTTAAATCCAAGGGCCTTTGATGTTGCCACAAAGGCCTTCAGCACCTCCCCGTCAACCGAAGGGCTTCGAGACAGGAGCCAGAGGTACGAGGTGTCGGGCCCGGAGACAAAGGCATGCCCATAGTTCTCTTTGTCCAGGTGAAAGATCACGTAGGACCCGTAGAACGGTCCGAAAAACGAAACCTTCAAATACCCTTCACTGGGCTCGCCCACAAAAAATGCCTTGCCTTCGGCTTCGCGCCATTGGTTTTTACCCGGTGAAAATCCCCGATTTTTCACACGCACACCGCCGTCCTCACGCATGGAATACTCTGCGGTGACCTGTTCCAACCCTCGCTCAAAGGAGTGGTCCAACCTCGCAATCTCATACCATGTACCCAGATACCTCTGGAGGTCAAACCCCTGGACAGGCGAAACTGAATCTGGAACACCCAAACACCCCGTAAGGCCCACAAACACAACGCTCAAAAACATAAGCTTCTTCATGCCTGCTCCTTAATCTTTGATCCGGGGGGTCCGGGTTTTCCATAAGCTGGCATCGGCGACCTATCCGGATCCCATGGCTTGTCCTGTGGCAACCCGATCATGGGGCGTGCTACCACTCCAAAATGACTTTTCCGGAGTCCCCCGAACGCATGACGTCAAAGCCTTTCTGGAAGTCGTCGATACCGAAACGGTGCGTGATGACCGGCGAGATGTCCAGGCCGCTCTGGAGCATGCTGCTCATTTTGTACCAGGTTTCGAACATCTCGCGGCCATAGATGCCTTTGAGCTTGAGACCTTTGAAGATGATCTGGGACCAGTCCACAGCAGTCTCCGGGGGCTGGATGCCCAGAAGGGCGATGTGGCCGCCAAAGTTCAGGGCTTCGAGCATGTCCCGGAAGGCGTGGGGGCTGCCGGACATTTCAAGGCCCACGTCAAAGCCCTCGTTCATACCCAGCTCGTCCATGGCATCGAAGATGGAGCCGTTGGCCCGGGAGACGTTCACGGCCCGGGTGGCCCCCATGTTCCGTGCCAGGTCCAGGCGGTAATCGTTCACGTCGCTGATGACCACATGGCGGGCCCCGGCGTGCCGGGCGATGGCAACGGCCATGATGCCTATGGGCCCAGCCCCGGTGATGAGAACGTCCTCTCCCACCAGGTCAAAGGAGAGGGCCGTGTGGGTGGCGTTGCCCAGGGGGTCCAGGATGGAAGCGGTCTCGTCGCTGATGCCCTCGGGAATCCGGAAGGCATTCACCGCGGGCACGGCGATGTACTCGGCAAAGCAGCCGGTACGGTTCACGCCGATGCCTTCGGTGTTTCGGCAGAGGTGCCGCTTTCCCGCCCTGCAATTCCGGCAGTAGCCGCAGGTGATGTGCCCCTCGGCAGACACCCTGTCCCCCACCTTGTAGCCCTCCACTTCGCTTCCCACCTCCACGATGACCCCGGCAAACTCATGGCCGATGACCATGGGGACAGGCACCGTCTTTTGCGACCACTCGTCCCAGTTGTAGATATGGATGTCGGTCCCGCAGATGGCGGTTTTCTTCACCTTGATCAGGATGTCGTTGTGACCGGGCCTGGGAACATCGACCTCTTCCATCCAGATCCCGGCTTCGGGCTTTGCCTTGCTTAACACCTTCATTGTCTCCATCGCTTACCTCATCTACTGTGGTCGGGTTATGGAAAAATGCCTTGTCTGGTAACATATTAAAAAAAATGCCTCCGGCAGCGAGGTGAGCCACCTCGAAAGCTGATTGCCCTTGCGCTTTGTCCCTCGTTCCTAGGGCCAAAGCGCAAGGGCCTTCGGCTCGGGCTTCGCCCGACATAAAAACTGAGGGTTTGTGCGAGCTGGCCCACAAGCTTCGAAGCAACAGGATACGTTACCGTAACTTGTTGATTATCAACTTTGACCGCCGTGACTCCGGAAAGCAGGGCAGAGTCCCTGCACCCCAGATTTGCAGGCTCAATGGAGTGTTTTCAGAAGAATGAAATGGACATCTCCTGCAGAGACGGTTGCCGAATGTCAGACGTCACGCGAATGCCCCGAAAACGCCGGAGTAAAGACGACCTCCATGCATTCGCCACAGGGTTTCAAGGTGCCCCCACCTTGCCGCCGGTGGCTTTTTTATTCAATGATATGCAATTCTTTCCCTACATTAATAAAGGCGGCAATGGCCTTGTCCAGGTGGGCCTTGGTGTGACCTGCGGACATCTGGGTACGGATGCGTGCCTTGCCTTTGGGGACCACCGGAAAGCTGAACCCGATGACGTAGATGCCTTCGGAAAGAAGGCGGGTGGCCATCTCTTTTGCCAGGGTGGCGTCTCCGAGCATCACGGGAATGATGGGGTGGTTGCCGGGGACGAGGTCAAAGCCGGCCTCTTCCAGGGCTGCCCGGAAGTACCGGGTGTTCTCTTTGAGGGTGTCAATGAGCTCGGAGCTGGATTTGAGAAGGTCGAGGACGGCGATGGAGGTGGCGGTGACCACCGGAGCCAGGGTGTTGGAGAAGAGGTAGGGACGGGAGCGTTGCCGAAGCCAGTCAATGACCTCTTTTTTGCCCGAGGTGTATCCGCCGGAGGCACCCCCCAGGGCTTTGCCCAGGGTGCCGGTGATGATGTCCACCCGACCCATGACCCCGCAGAGCTCGTGGGTACCCCGGCCTGTCTCGCCGGTGAAGCCCACGGCATGGGAGTCGTCCACCATGACGTAGGCCCCGTAGGCATCGGCCAGGTCGCAGATGGAGGCAAGGTCTGCGATGGTCCCGTCCATGGAAAAGACCCCGTCCGTTGCGATGAGGATAAAGCGGGATCCTTTAGCGGCCTTGAGCTGGACTTCGAGGTCTGCCATGTCGTTGTTGGCGTACCGGAACCGTTTGGCCTTGCTGAGGCGGACCCCGTCGATGATGCTGGCGTGGTTCAGGGCATCGCTGATGATGGCGTCCTCGGGCCCCAGGAGGGTCTCGAAGAGACCGCCGTTGGCATCAAAACAGGAGCTGTAGAGGATGGTATCCTCCATGCCCAGGAAGCCACTTAAGGCAGCCTCCAGCTCTTTGTGGATATCCAGGGTACCGCAGATAAACCGCACGGAGCTCATGCCAAACCCGTACCGGTCCAGGGAGGCATGGGCCGCATTGATGAGCGTCTGGTTGTTGGAGAGGCCGAGGTAGTTGTTGGCGCAGAGGTTGATGACCTCGCGGGTTCCCTTCACGCTGATCTCAGCCTGCTGCTGAGAGGTGATGACGCGCTCCTCTTTGTAGAGGCCGGCAGCCTTCAAGGCCTCCGTCTCTTTGGCAAGGTGCGTCAGCAGTTCCGTCTTCATGGCATACCCCCATGGGTTGTTGAGGCAGATAAGCGGGCCCTTCATGGACCCAAAGGCTCGCGATGATGCGCGACCGGCAAAAAATGGGCCCTGTCGTCGCCCCATGGAGAGGTGGGGCAGCCTTTTCCGGTTCATCATCTCTTAATCATTGTAAAAGCACACCCGTTATGGGTTGTCAATCAAATTATCATACAAATATTACTCATTACGTAAAATTACCGACAAAAAAATACGAAATAATGAATTTTGAATCACCAAATCTCGAATAAGCTTATTTCAAGCCACCACCCGACCTCGAATCCCTGGCCTGGGGTGACCAGATGCCTCGAATCCGATCCCCAGAAACACCGATTCAAAGAATACGTTCCCTGTCCAAGGATTAAAGGTCGCCGCAAGGAGAGAAAAAAGAGTTGTGCCGCGATATCTTCGTGGGGTAATCAAGGTATATTCATCAGGCGACAGGCGCGTTATGAAATCCGAAGGCAGGGCCGGAGCGGTGACTGTATTTCCCGGCCTTTTCCCTTCCACAGGACCAGGGGACAAACCATATGTCAGAGCGAAGTTTTCAGACAGACCACATCGACAGGGCCATTATCAAGGCATTGCAGAAAAACGGACGCGAATCGTACAAGAACATCGCAAGGGAACTTGGGGTATCGGACGGTACGGTAAGGCTTCGCGTGGAAAAAATGATCAAAAACGACTACCTGAAAATCAGCGCTTCCGTGGATCCGCTCTTTTTCGAAAACTGCATCATGGCCCAGATCGGCATCAACCTGGAAGAGCCTGCAAACAAAGAGGTGATGGAGCAGATCTCACGATTTAAGGGCGTTCAGTCCGTCAACAACGTCACCGGGCGATACGATCTTGTCATCGAAGTCTTTGTGGACTCCCGAAGCGAGCTCAGGCAATTCCTCATCGAAGACCTTGCCACCATAAGCGGAGTCAGGGGAACGGAGAGTTTTGTCTTCCTTGAGGCCATCAACAAATGGGCCGATATTTCAGACTGATGAGCACCACACCAGCCACAAGCGGATCCTGCCGTCCTCTGCATCCGTTTTCTTGGCATGACGCAACCCCGGTTTATCTGATAAGAAATATGTAAAGACATTCAAAGGCTGAAAGACAGCCTGAAACCCTCAGATACCGGGCAAAGAACATGCGAAAAACATTACTCGTCTTTTACTCAAGAAGCGGAACCACCAAGGCACTGGCAGAAAAAATCCGGGCGCGGTTGGGCTGCGACGTCGACATGGAGGAGGTCATCGATCTCAAGGGCCGGGATGGCTTTTTCGGAAACCTTACCGGGGGCATAGACGCCCTGTTTCAGAGGCAAACGGATATCGGCTCCTCCACCCACGACGCGTCAGGCTATGACCGAATCATCATCGGCACCCCGGTATGGTACGGCAACCTTGCCCCCGCAATCCGCACCTGGATCACCCAAAACGCGACACACATCAACGGGTCAGCCATGGGATTTTTCTGCACCTTTGCGGGCAAGGGAGATGCCAGGGCAGGCAAGAAATTCCAAGGGGTCGCCAAGCCAATGGCCCCAGCCTTCCTCTCCGTTCAAAATGGCGAAAAAGACGAAATCACCTTGGGCAAGGTGGCGGCATTTGCCGAATCGCTGACTTAATCCGTCTCTTCAATAAACCCCAGCACCACCCCGTTGGGGTCTTTGGCCAGCAGCAGTTTCAATCCCCCGGGCAGGGTTTTGGGGCTCTTAAGCCCCGGCGCTTTTTTTTCTGAAAGCCGGGCGTAGGTGGCGTCGATATCGTCCACATGGAAGGTAAGGAAAACCGAGCAGGCGGCGTTGGTAACAGGGGGATCGGTGTCCCGCGTGATGAGCTCCACCTTGATGCCTGAAGGGTCTGTCAGAAAGGCCAGCTCCACCCCGGGGGACGGGGCCAGGCGACTGGTGAGCTGAAAATCAAGGGCCTCGGTATAAAAACGCACCGAGGCATCAATGTCATCGGTTCCAACGGTTACAAACGCTATCTGCATGGGAAACCCTTTCGCTTCGAGCCCCTTCAATAAGGCTGGCGGAAAGCAATGAACCACTCGCGACCATGAAGCTTATGCCTCCGGCGGCCCTGCCGGGGGCCAAACGTTTAAAAAATTTGACAAACAGATCTTAAGCAAACTTTTCAAATGATTTTGGCTTCTTCGCACCCGTGCTTCGTTTCAAAAAAGCGACCCGCCGGAGGCAAGTTGCATAATTACCTTGCACAGCAGCATTTCCGAACCTCTGGCCCTATCTTCCGCCTCGCAGCCCCACCACCAGGGCCACCTCCCCTTTGGGCAGGGTGAGGCGCTCGGAGATCTCATCCACGGAGAGCCCCTTGGCGGCAAGCTGGATAATTTTCTGTCGGGATTCGGAGATGCGCTGTTCGGCGTTTTCCTCTTCGGCGGCGCTCTGCTGCTGGCGTGCCATGAGGGCATCGGCGCGATTGAGGAAAAGCTTTAAGGACGCGATGCGCTTTTCGAGACTTTGGTTCAACTCTGTGACAATAAGCCGTTTTTCCGCCACGTGCCCGTCAAAGGCGTCGGCCACGGCCTTGGCCTCGGCCAGGACGGGCTCCAGCAAGGAGAGCACCCGGGTATGAGCCGCGCGCACGGATTCCGCCTCCAGGCGTTGCCGTGTGCGTCGGGTCTGGATCAACTCGGACAGGGCCAGGGCCAGGCAGGCTGTGCCCAAACCGAAGAGCAGAAATGCCAGCATCGTATGCAGAGTCATGGGCTTTTCCCTATCTCCTGATAGCCGTGCAGAAAATAAACATGGCGATACACATCACGCACCGTCAAAAAATGCCTCAGGCGCCTTGTCAGTCCGGTGACAAACCAGGCCACCTGCCCGCAGGGCTTACATAAGGCGGTAATCCTCCAGGACAACCTTGTCAATCACCCCTTCTGTAAGAAGGGCGCCGGCGGTTTTACGCACCAGCTCACGCAACTCGCGCTCCACGGGCTTCTCGCCGGACACCGTGGCAAGCCGCGCGGCCAGCTCATCGTAGATGCGCTTCCGGTAAAAGGTTTCATAGCCTGCCAGGGGGTCCCGTTTGACCCCCCTGATGGTGAGCACCACGTGGGTGGCCACAAAGGCATAATCATTCCCGTCGGCAGCGGGGATCAAAAAATTCTCGAGGCGGGACACAACCTGAGGTTCCCCCGTGGCCCCTGCATCTGCAGGGACCGCCGTCTGCTCAAGCCCCATGGAATCCACAAGCTGGTCAACAGGCACGGACGGGTCATCGCCGCCCTTAAGGAAAAACCAGCCGGCGCCGCCTCCCAGCAGGAAAAACAAGACCACCCCGGCAGCAATGAGGACCCGTTTCTTTTTCCCCCCGGATGGTTCCTCGGAAGGCGCCTCGTCCATCGCTTCGGCAGGCACCTCGGAATCCGGCACGACCGTCTCGTCCGCCCGGGTCCGGGGCGGGTCCTCAAGGGTATCGGTGAGGATGGTCTCGATCTCTTCATCGGAGATCTGAAACCCATCTTCTTCCTCCTTGGCAGGCTCTTCGGCATCGACACCGCTGTTTTTCAAAAGGCGGTCAATGTCGTCCTGGCTGATGAGGTCTTCCTCACTTTCCGCAGGCTCTCCCTGGGGCTCGCCAGCAATTTCATCCAGGGAAAGTTCATCCAGGGAAGCCTCTTCCGGCGCCTCGGGGTCGTCCTCGGACAACACCCGCTGGATATCGTCCATGGAGATCATGGACAGGTCTTCGTCTTCCAGGCCATCATCCTCAGGAAGCAGCTCGTCAGTCATCTCATCCTCCCTGTTGGATTTGGGGACGCCCTCAGGCTCGTCGTCACTCAGAAGGCGATCAATCTCATCGGTGTTGATAAAATCGGCAATATCCCCCAGCGGATCCTCTCCGTCGGGAAACGCATAATCGCCCCTTCCCTTGAGCAGGGTGTCGATCTGGTCCTGTGAAACAAAGTTATCGGCATATGGGCTCGAATCGGGAAGGGACATACGGCGCTACTTTTGATATCGGCGAATGCGTGATCGAAGTTTGATCAGCGACTGGGTATGAATCTGGCAGATACGGGACTCGGTGAGATCCATGATCTTGCCGATCTCTTTCAGGGTCATCTCCTCGTAATAATACAGGGAGATCACCGTCTGCTCCTTGTCCGTCAACCGTTGAATGGCTTCGATGAGAACCTGTTTCAGCTCTTTTTTCATCACCGAATCCGACGGGTCGTCCTCGCTTCGGATGCCCTCGGAAAAGGTGCTGCCGCTGCCTTCGTCGCTGTCGTCGTTGCGGATGCAGGCATCCAGGCTGAGGATGGCTGCGCTGTGGATATCGGAGAGGGTCTTGTAGTACTTCTCCAGGGGCATGCCCAGCTCTTCGGCCACTTCCAGATCGCTGGCGGGCCTCTCTTTGCGGGCTTCAATCTTTTGAACGGCGGCTTCCACATCCTGGATCTTCTTCCGCATGGACCGTGAATACCAGTCCATGCTTCGGAGCTCGTCCAGGATGGCCCCTTTGATGCGATACTGGGCGTAGGTCTTAAGCCCCACATCCTTTTCAGGATCGAACTTGTCCACCGCGTCGATGAGCCCAAGGGAACCGGCGCTCACCAGCTCGTCAAAGGCAACATTGGCGGGAAGGCGCGACGCGACGCGTCCGGCAATGTACTTCACCAGATAGGCGTACTTGCGGATCATCTCATCCCGCTCAAGCGGTGAAAAGTGGCATCGCCTCTTCTCAATTTTCTTTTCGTAGGCAGACGTCATTCAAACGATCCGATTATCCGACACGTCCGTCACCGGCGTTTTGAACCGCCCAACAACGTCCGCAGATATGGACCTCTCCCCCCCTCGACTGTCTGACCGGCTGAAGGCGCTAGGGGTTCTCCCCGGAAATCAGGCGGTTCATGAAAAACGAAATGTTGCCGGTACCGGGTGTCCCGGACGGGGATTTGAGGATCTGTTCAGCTATTTTAGTAATACTTCTGCTTGATGCGGCTGCAGGGTATTGCTCAATTACGGGTTTTCTCCCGACGACAGCTTGTCTCAAATGATCATCAAAGGGAACATAGCCGACAAACTCAAGCACGACCCCTTTAAGGAACCTGTCCGCCGCCTGGCTCAAGGTGGCGTAAACCGCCTTGGCTTCCTGAAGGCCGCGGGCCATATTGACGAGCAACTTGAAATGCTTCGTGCCGTTCAGGAACATGACCTTGATCATGCCGTAGGCATCGGTTACCGACGTCGGCTCACCGGTAACCACCACTATACACTCTTCAGCAGCTGAATTAAAGTAAATTACATTTGAGGAAATCCCGGCTGCCGTGTCGATCAACATAATATCGTAAAGGTTATCCAGCCCCTCAAATTCAGCCAGAAGACTCAGCTTCTGCCCCTCGGTGAGATCGGCAAAGGCCGTGTCACCGGACGCCGCCGGAATCACCCCGACCCGGCCGGAAGCCATTGCTATCACCTCGGAAAGTTCCTTCTCTCCGGTGATAACATGCCCCACGTGGTACTTCGGGTGGATACCGAAAATGATGTCCACGTTGGCCAGCCCCATGTCGGCGTCAAAGATCAACACCCGTTTTCCCATGTCTGCAAACGCCACCGCGAGATTGGCCACCATATTGGTTTTCCCCACGCCTCCTTTGCCGCTGGTGATGGAAATCACGCGCGTTGAGGATGCGCGTAAGCCTCCTCTGCGAACGGAAGAGGCCCCTCTGCCCTTAACCATTTCCCTAAGACTGCTTGCCTGATCCACTGTGTTCTATTGCTCCATGTCGGTTTTTTGAGAGGGGTTCGAAAGGACCAGCCCCAGCACACTTTTTTTGTCTGCGACCACCAGGTCCTCCGGCACCCTCTGCCCATTGGTAATGAGCGATAAGGGAAGCCGGGCTTCTGCCATGGTGTCAAAAATCGATGCGGCCCGCCTTGTCTCGTCCACCTTGGTAAAGACAAGGGTCTCCGGCCCGAGGACCGAAAAGCGCTGCACCACCTCCCGGGCATCCAGGCGTCCTGTGACGGCGCTCACCACCAGGTGCACCGACAGGGGCACGCCACTGCCCAGAATCGTCTCCAGTTCCTCCATGCGGGGGGTATCCAGGTGGCTCTGACCGGCCGTGTCCACGAGGATCACCTCGCAGCGCTCCAGCTTGGAGAGGGCCGACACCAGGTCCTCTCTGCTGAAGGCGGGTACAAACGGAATGCCCATGATAGAGGCGTAGGTCTTGAGTTGATCGATGGCGCCGATGCGATAGCTGTCCACGGAGATCAGTCCCACCTTTCTCCCCTGCTTCAAGAACAGCTCCGCCGCCAGCTTGGCGATGGTCGTGGTCTTGCCCGATCCCGTGGGCCCCACAAAGGCTGCCACCTGACGCCCGCGCCCTTCCGGCGGTCGGCCGGAAAGACCGAAGGGATCGGCCACCTTCACCTGCCCCACAAGCAGGGAGAGCACTTCCCGACCGATGGTGTCGGGGGGAACCTCCTCACCGCCTGCCTGGGATGCCAGTCGTTCCTCCGCCCGGGCCACCACCTGACGGGCCCTTGAGTCGGAGACCCCTGCGCGAAGCAGGGTTGTAAAAATGCTGTGGGTTTCGGGATTGCGAAGGATCTGGCGCTCTTCTTCGGCCTGCTGGGAGAGGAGCATCAACTCCTTTAATACGGCCAGCTCCGATTGCACGGCAGCCCACCCCTCCTTCGGGTCCCCCTCTTCGGTTATATCCCTTCCCGAACGGGAGTCAACCCCGCTTTTCCGTGCGGGAGGCGCCTCCGTGAACATGGACTCGGTATTCCCCGCCGAGGGTTTCTCCGCGTCCACTTCAAAGATATCACGTCCGTACGGGTTATTCACCCCCACGGGGATGCGCCGGGTGGATAAAATGATGGCATCATCCCCGATGCTCTCCTTCACCTTGGCCACGGCCGCCTGCATGCTGCCCGCTGTAAAGGTCTTAACTGCCATGGGCCGACTCCATGCCGTGGGTCAAGGCCACCTTGCCCGTGGCTTTGATGTTCATGCTTCGGGTAATCTCACCATGGGAGACCACCATCACCGATGGAATCCAGGGCTCGATGAGGGCCCGAACATGCCGCCTCAACACCGGCGAACAGAGAATCACCGGCTGAACATTCAATCCCATATTTCGGTCCACTTCCTTTTGAATTGCCATAATGACCTGTTCAGACACCATGGGGTCCAAAGCGAGCCAGGCCCCCCCTTCGGTGTTCTGCAGCGAGCCGCTGAGCTGATCCTCCAGGCCCTGATCCAGAAGGATCACGGGAAGAGAACCGTCCCCTTGCAGGTACGGGGCAAGAAAGCCCCGCGCAAGGCGCTGGCGCACATACTCGGTCAACAGGTCGGTGTCCTTGCTCATGGGGGCGTAATCGGCAAGGGTCTCCACAATGGTAAGAAGATCCCGCACCGAGACGCGCTCCCGAAGAAGATTCTGAAGCACCTTCTGCACCATCCCCAGGGTCATGAGGGAGGGCACCAGCTCCTCCACCGCCTTGGGGCTGGACTTGGCCAGGTTGTCCAGAAGGGCCTGTACCTCCTGGCGTCCCAGGAGCTCGTAGGCGTTGTTTCGCACCACCTCGGTGATGTGGGTGGCGATGACCGTGGAGGTATCCACCACCGTGTAGCCGGCAAACTTGGCGTCCTCCTCCCGCTCGACGGGAATCCAGATGGCCGGCAGGTTAAAGGCCGGCTCCCGGGTGGGGATGCCGTCGATGGTCTGGTTGACGTCCCCCGGGTCCATGGCCAAAAGGTGGTTCACCATCATCTCCCCGGCGGCCATCTCCACCCCGCGGATCAACATGCGGTACCCGGAGGGTTTCAGCTTCAGGTTGTCACGGATGTGGATGGGGGGCACCACAATGCCCATTTCCGTTGCAAACTGCCTTCGGATGGCTTTGATGCGGCCCAGAAGGCTGCCGTCCTGATTGCGGTCCACCAGGGAGATCAGGCCGTAGCCCACCTCCAGCTCCATGCTGTCCATGGCCAGAAGGCTCTCCACATCATCGGGGCCGGAGTCTGCCGGGGCCTCCTCCATCTCGTCTGCGGGCATCTCATCGCCGGGTTCGCTGCTGCGCTTACCAAAGGCAAACATCCCGCCGGCAAGGGCCAGCCCCAGGATCATGAAGGGAAATCCCGGAAGACCGGGCACCAGCCCCAGGAGGAACACGATCACCGCCCCGACGTAAATGGGAAAGGCGCTGGAAAAAATATGCTTGGCAAACTCCTCGCCCATGCGCCCTTCGGAACCGGACCGGGAAACAAGGATACCCGCCGACGTGGAGATGACAAGGGAAGGAATCTGGCTCACCAGTCCGTCCCCCACGGTGAGCAGGGTGTAGTTCCCGGCGGCTGTTGCCACGTCCATGTCAAGCTGCATCACCCCGATGACGATGCCCCCCAGGATGTTGATGCCCGTGATGATGATGCCAGCCACGGCATCCCCTTTCACGAACTTGCTGGCACCGTCCATGGCTCCGTGGAACTCTGCCTCACGGGCGATGAGTTCGCGCCGCTTCCGGGCCTCCTCTTCATCAATGTTGCCTGCGTTTAAGTCGGCGTCGATGGCCATCTGCTTGCCCGGCATGGCGTCCAGGGTAAACCGTGCCGCCACCTCGGCGATACGGCCGGAACCGGCGGTGATGACCTTGAAGTTCACGATGACCAGGATGACAAAGATGACCATCCCCACCACATAGTTGCCCCCCACCACAAAATTGCCGAAGGCCTGGATCACGGATCCGGCGGCCGAGGCGCCCTCGTTGCCGTGCAAGAGGATCAAACGGGTGGAGGCCACGTTCAGGGCCAGGCGAAAGAGGGTCAGGACCAGAAGCAACGGGGGAAAAACGGCAAAATCCGTGGGCTTCACCGTGTAGATGGTGGTGATCAGCACAATAATGCCCAGGGTGATGTTCAGGGCCAGGAGCAAGTCCAGGATCACGGCGGGAAGGGGGAGGATCATGGCGGTGAGGATCCCCATGACGCCTGCCACCACGGCGATCTCCGCCGACTCCTTTTTTAAGGCCCCCAGAAGAGGGGGCGCGTTGCCTGTGCTGCTTGCCATGTAACCGTCAGTCCTGCTCTGATCCGAGTGTTATCCCTGCTGCGTCCGGTATCCGTCGGTGGGCGTCATGATTTTGTCACTCTGCTGCCCCACCGGCCCCGGTTCTCCCCCTGTTGTCGGGTCAACGGGGCAATGGGCCGGTGCGTCTCGTCTGCTTGAAATCTTATGTATTATCGACCCTTGAGCCGAAACACGTAGGCCAGAAGTTCCGCCACCGCCTGGAAAAGGTCGTCGGGGATCTCCCTGCCCACCTCCACTACTTTATACAAATTCCGGGCCAACGGGCGGTTTTCCACCAGGGGAACCCCATTTTCCCTGGCAATCTCCCGGATTCGCTGGGCAATTTTTCCCGCCCCCTTGGCCACCACCTTGGGAGCAGGCATCTGACCCGGCTTGTACGAGATGGCAACGGCAAGGCGCACGGGGTTGACCACCACCACATCAGCGTCGGGTACTTCATGCATCATCCGTTTCCTGGAGGCTTCGATCTGGAGGTTGCGGATACGGGATTTTACCAGGGGATCCCCTTCCATCTCCTTGTGCTCCTCTTTGACCTCCTGGCGGGTCATCTTGAGCTTCTCCTCGAAACGCCACCGCTGAAACAGGTAGTCGGCGATGGCCACCGCCACCATGGGCAGGGTGACAGAGAGAAAAATCTTAAAGGCCACACGCCCCATGTAGAGAAAAATCCGCAGGGCCGACTCGTCGTAGAGAAGGGGGATGTGGCTGAGCTCCCCTCTGATGACCACCCAGGATACATAAATGATAAGGGTCAGCTTGGCCAGGCTCTTGACCAGCTCCCCCACGGCGTGGAGGGAAAACTTGTTCTGGAACCCCTTGATGGGATCGATGCGCTCGATCTTGGGCATCACAGCCTTGGGGGAGATCACAAACCCAACCATGATCACGTTGGCAAAGAGCCCCAGCACGAACACCGCCAGAAGCACCGGGGCCATGATGAGAAGAAAGAGCCCTCCCATATGAAAGCACAGATCCACCACGGCCTTGATGGTCAACGGCTGCACCGACTCAAAGCCGAAGGCGTCCCGAAAAAGATCCTCAAAGTGCCCGGAGATAAAGCCGGAGGTGAAAAGCAGAATGACGATGGCCCCCAAAAGCACAAAGACCGACGGCAACTCGGCGCTGCGGGCAACATCCCCTTCTTCCCGGGCCTTCTCCCGTTTTTTCGGGGTGGCCGGTTCCGTCTTCTCCTGCATGGAATCTTCAGCCACGGGTGCCCCCCATCATCTCCATCATGTGGGTAAGAAGGGTAGCGTAATCCTCCACAAAGCGCCCCACCATGATGTGGATCACCTGAAGGGTCAAGCCGAACAGAAAAAGCCCCACGGCGATCTTCACCGGAAAGGCCAGCACCAAAATGTTCATCTGGGGGACAAAGCGGGCACACATGCCAAAGGCGCAGCTCGTAAAAAAAAGGGCCACCATGGTGGGGGCCGCCACGCGGATGCCCACGGTAAACATGGCGGAGACCAGGGTTTCCATCGTATTCCAAAGACTTTGGGTCAAAAGGAGCCCCCCGGGCTTGACCAGGTAAAAACTGTCGGCCAGGGCGGTGAGCACCACATGGTGCCCCCCGAAGGCCAAAAAGAGCAGCATGGCCACGAGGTACCCCACCTGGCTCATGATGGCCATGGGCGCCCCGGACTGGGGGTCGATGGTGTTGATCATGGAAAAACCCATCTGAAAACTGATGATGCCCCCCGCCAGCTGAATGGCGGCAAAAAAAATCCGGGCGGAAAGGGCCAGGCACACCCCCAGGATCAGCTCCGCCCCCATGGAAATGAGCATGGGCACGGTCCCGTCCGGAAAGACCGGGGCGGTTTTGGCCGCCACGGGCCAGAGGGTGAAGGCCAGCACCAGGGAGAGGGCTGTTTTCACCCGCACCGGGATCACGGGGCTGCCGAAAAAGGGGAAAAGAAAGAGAAGGGTGCTCACCCTGAGAAGCACCATAAGAAAAATGCGGAACTCCTCGGTGGGGATGTTGAGAATTTCCATGACCCTACCGGATGTACATGGGGATGTTTTCTATCACCCGGATGGTAAAGCTGGTGATCTTTTCCAACATCCAGGGCAGAAAAAAAAGAAACCCCAGAAGCACGGCCACGATCTTGGGCACAAAGCTCAAGGTCATCTCCTGGATGGAGGTCACCGCCTGGAAAATAGAGATCAGCAGCCCCACGATAAGGCCCAGAAGCAACATGGGGGCAGAGAGCAGCAACGTGAGGATGATGCTCTCCTTGGCAAAGGTCACCACAAATTCAGGGGTCATAAAAAAGAAGCCTCCTTAAACGCCGAAACTCTTCACCAGGGAACCCACGATGAGGTTCCAGCCGTCCACCAGCACAAAGAGCATGAGCTTGAAGGGAAGAGAGATCATCACAGGGGGGAGCATCATCATACCCATGGAGAGGAGCACGCTGGCCACCACCATATCGAGGATGATGAAGGGCACATAAATAAGAAATCCGATGATAAAGGCCGTCTGCAGCTCGCTGATGACAAAGGCGGGCACCAGGGTGGTCAGGGGCAGGGCATCGTGGTTTTCCGGCCGTTTGTCCCGGCCGATCTTGACGAACAGGGCGATGTCTTTTTCCCGGGTGTTGGCCAGCATGAATTTTTTCACCGGTTTTTCCACCTCGCCGACCATCTCCACAAAGGAGATCTTCTCCTCCAGATAGGGGTTGAGCCCCTTGTCGTAGGCCTCCTGCCACACCGGCTTCATGACGAAAAAGGTGATGAACAGGGCCAGGCCCACAAGCACCTGGTTGGGGGGCGCCGACTGGGTGGCCAGGGCCTGCCTGAGAAAGTGAAACACCACCACCACCCGGGTAAAGGAAGTCATGAGGATCAGGATGGTGGGGGCCAGGGCCAGCACGGTGAGAAGGGCCAGCACCTGCAGGGCGACGCCAACGTCCGCAGGGGAAGTGGCCTGCCCCACCCCGATCTGGATGGAGGGGATGGGGAGCTCGGCCCACACGGCGGCGGGGATCAAAAGGAAAAGCAGGCAGACCCCAAAGGGCCGGAAAATACCGCCGCTACGCCGTTTGAGGTCAGGTTTCATGGGTGGTCTCCCCTGCCCTGTCTCCGCCCTTTTCAAGGCGACGCCTGAAAAGGGTCTCAAAAAAAGACGGGGAACCCCCTTCGTCCTCCGGGGTCTCTTCCGTGTCCCCGAAGGTGTGGAGAGTACTAATCCCGGCGGGGGTCACCCCCAGGAGCAGGCGCACCCCTTCCACGTCCACGAGCATGATCCGCTCCTTGGGCCCCAGGTGGTAGGTCCCGCGGACCGTCACCGCGCCCTGGCCGGCAAGCTGCCGCATACCGCTGAAGCGTTTCAGCAGAAACACGCACCCCATGAGCACGGCGAGTACCACCAGCAGCATGGCCCCGCTTTTAAGCACCAGCGCCCCCATGTCGGGGATCACCGATATATTCTGAACCGCTCCCGCATCCACGGCCGTCCTCCCGATTAAGACCTCAAGCTGCGCACGCGCTCCATGGGGGTGATGATGTCGGTTAAACGCACACCGAACTTCTCATTGACCACCACCACCTCGCCCCGGGCCACCAGCTTGCGGTTGATGTAAATCTCCAGGGGCTCGCCGGCCAGCTTGTCCAGCTCTACAATGGAGCCCTGGCCCAGCTGGAGCAGGTCGTTGACCAGCATCTTTCGCCGTCCCAGCTCCACGGAAAGCTCTAAGGGAATATCCAGAATAAAATCGATGTCCTGGGTCTCTGATCCGTAATCATCCATCTCATCATTCTTGCCGTTGTTGTCTTCCATATATCTGTCCCTTTGCTATCGGGTGTAAAGTTTTTCCTCAATGCTGAAGGCTTGAAACCCTCGCTGGGTCCCGGCAAAGCCCTTGAGCTTCTTAACGCCGCCCACCATGGCCAAAAGGGTCTCCGAGGCATCCTGGCCAAGCTCGATGACATCCCCCTCCTTCAACCCGATGAGCCGCTCGCCGGTAATCTCCGCCTTACCCAGGCTCACCGCCATCTCCACCTCGGAGTCGAAGATGATCTCCTTGAGGCGTTTCTGCCATGTGTAGTCCACATCCTCGGTTTCCGCCTGGAACCCGGCGGAGAGCTTGCTGCGGATGGGCTCGATCATGGCATAGGGGATACACACGATGAGGGTGCCCGCCGACTGCTCCAGCTCCACCTCGAAGCGGGAGACGATGACCAGGTCCGTGGGCATGACAATGGCGGCAAACTGGGGGTTCACCTCGGACCGGACCATGGCGGGATGAACCTGTTCCACCGGCATCCAGGCCGTCTCAAAATCCTTGAGGCAGGCATCCACCACCTTGAGGATCATGGCCTGCTCGATGCTGGTAAACTCCCGGCCGTCCACGCGGGCCGTGGAGTTGCCCTTGCCCCCGAAAAACTGGTCGATGAGGTTGAAGACCAGCCGACTCTCCATGACAAAAAGGGCGTGTCCCCTCAAAGGCTCCAACCGAAACACGTGCAGGCTGGTTGGCACGGGAAGGCTGCGGCCGAATTCTGCAAATTTCAGAATATCATGGGACTCCGCCGCAATATCCACGTTGGTGTGCAAAAGGGACGACAGGCTTGTGCGGATCTCCCGGGCAAACCGATCGTTCAACACCTCAAAGGTGGGCATGCGCCCACGCACAACCTGATCCTGGCTGGTAAAGTCGTAGGCGAGCACCCCGTCGGGATCGGGCTGGCCCGAATCAGACTCCGTTTCAATGTCTCCGGTGCTCAAGCCGGATAAGAGGCTGTCCACCTCTTCCTGTGACAGAATATCGCTCATGGTCACCTACAGGATAAAAAATTCAGTAAGATAGACATCTTTGACGCGCCCCGTTTCCAGAAGGCCGTTCACCAGGCGCAGGGTTTCGTATTTGAGGCGCACCCTGCTTCCGCTGCGCTCCATCTCCTCGACGGATCGCCCGGCAAGGGCAAGGCCCAGGGCCTCGACGATCTCTTCCCTGCGAAGCTCCAGCTCCTCTGTCAACACCTCGGAGTTAAGATCAAAACTGAAGCCGAGGGTCAGAACCCGGTCTCCCATGCGCCCGGAAAGCGGCACCTGGATGTCCGCAAGGGGCCACAGGGCCTGGAAGGGCTCTTTGTGGCGCGGCGGCGGAGGAACATCCTCCATGGCGGCCTCTTCTGCGGGCGTCCTTAAAAAAAACCATGCCCCACCGGCGCAGACCACAGCCAGGACAAGGCCCCCTGCAAGGATGATCAACAGCTTCTTTTTGTCTTTCAAAAAATCCGGCATGAACCGCCTTTCGCCTTCGTTGAATCCGGAAATCATGGGTCCCCCCCGGATGGGGGAAGCGGAGGCACCATGTCTGTCGGCATGTCCTGTGCCTTTTAAAGAAGGGAGCCGCACCCAACCGGTGACGGAGCCTTCCCGATACGCGCCGACCAACAAGGTATAGCAACCACCGTGCCAACAGCCCTGCGGGGGCCCGGCCATGGATGGCCTCAAAAAAAAGGGTGTCTGATTCTAATCCCTTGCGGGATGTTTTTTTATGATCCACCTGTGCAACGGGACACCCCCTCTTTTTCAGGTATCGGCAGAATCGTCAAAAACATGACACCCAAAACAAAAACGCGACCCCCAGGGGTGCCCCCAGTCGGTCGCGTTCTTGAAAAAAACCGTGGTGCAGCGATAGGGCTATCGCTTCATGGAGATGGTGTCTCCCAGCATGGTGTCCACGGTGGTGACGATCTTGGAGTTGGCCTGGTAGGCCCTCTGGTTGGTGATCATCTTCACGAACTCCGAGGCCATGTCCACGTTGGACTGTTCAAGGGAGTTGGGAGCCAGACTGCCGAGGCCGTTGGTGCCCGGACGGTTGGTGATCACCGAGCCGGAGAGACGGGTCTCGCTGAAGAGGTTCCCCCCCTCCTTGAAGAGCCCCTGGACGTTCTGGAACTTGCCCAGGGCCACGCGGAAGAGCGGGGTCACCTGACCGTTGGAGTACTGGCCGGTGATGATGCCGTCCACGTCCACGCTGATGTTCTGCAGGCTGCCCGCACCGTATCCGCTGGCCGACTGGAACACCGTGGTGGAGGCCGAGGCAAACTGGGTGGACGAGAGACCTGCCGGGGCCCAGTTGCTTCCGTCGTAGGCAATGCCCATGTCCAGCTCAATGTCCATCTCCGTGGTCCTGTTGGACCCCCCGAGAAAATCGGCACCCACGGTGAAGTGCTGGTTCTGGAAATCCCCGCTCATATCGGACCACCCGTCGGCGTTGTCCAGAGCGTTGGGGTCCCCTGCGGAAATCACCACATCAAAGGTACTTCCGCTGGCCACATCGGTCCCTTCTTCCAGGCTGAGGATGATGCCGTCGGGGCCTTCCACGGAGTTTCCGTTTTTGAAATCTCCGGGAACGGAAATGGTTCCGGTCTTGCCGCTGCCAACCGCCGTCCAGTTGAGGACAACGGGGTTGGTGCCAACCACAATGCCTCCGCCTGCCGCGGCGTCTGCTGCGGGATCTGCCGAAGCCGCAGGGGGAGCCACGGTAAAGGTGTAGGTTTCCGTGGCAGGGGGGCCACCGGCCAGGACCGCGGGGTCGCCGCTCCAGTCGCCGCTGACCTTGGGCGTGCCGCTGGTCCAGCTGGAATTGGCCACGGCGAGGTTGCCGCCGGAGTTGCCCACAAACCGCTCAAAGGTCTGGCTGGCCAACAGGCCGTCGGTGGTGAAATTCAGGGTACCCCGGCCCAGGAGGCCCCGGCCCCGGTCCTCATCGGAGTTAAAGATGTCCCTCATGTCCTCTTCGGGGTTGCAGGTAACGATGTATTCGTAGCTGCCGTCCCCTGCGCCCTTGTCAAAGTAAAGGGTGAGGTCGTGGGTACTGCCCAGGGCGTCGAAGGCCTTGACCGTGGTCTGGTACTCAAAGGCAAGATCGCTGATGTTGATGCCTGCCCCCGGACGGCCGTCCCAGGCCGTGGCCAGAGGAACCCCCGGCCCCACGGTGTTGTCTTTGCCCCGGGCATCCAGGTTGGTGATAATGGAGATCTTGTTGGTCTTTTCCGGGGGGGAGGTAAAAGACTCCAGCTGGATGTCCTGAATGGACCCCACATCCTCCACGTCCCCGGTGGCCTCGTTTCGCCTGACAGACCAGCCCTGGGTGATGTAACCGGAAGGGGTGGTGAAGTTGCCGTCCTTGTCGAACCGGAACTCACCGGCCCGGGTAAAGTACTGTTCGGATTCATTCTTGGGGTGGCGCACAATGAAGAACCCCTCGCCGCCGATGGCAAGGTCCGTGGGGGACTCTGTGGACTCAAAGGAGCCCTGGGCAAACTGCCCGGCGATCTCGCCCACGGAGGTACCACGCCCCACCTGGGCGCTTCCGGAGTTGGTGGCCACGGTCTGGCTCAAGACATCCTGAAAAGTAACCCGGCTGGATTTGAAACCGATGGTGTTGACGTTGGCAATGTTGTCACCGATGACGGTCATGGCATTGCCCATGGCTGAGAGCCCGCTGACGCCTGAAAAGAGTGAACTGGTAAGTGACATGCGTTTATTTCTCCTCTATCGGTTTCCGCCATCGGCAGACGGAGCTGCCTGGGGCTGCGGTGCGGCAGCCATGGCTGCCCGGGGCTGTGCCCCTTGGGTTCCGAACAATTGAGCGGCGATCTCCGGGGGAAGCCCCCCGGGTATGGCCCCGCCCGGCAGTGACGGACCGGCTGCCACCGGGGGTTTTTCAGGGGCCACAATCTTGGCCACGCTCCCCGGAGCCACCTTGCGTCCGTCCACCACCAGGAAGCTGCGGCCACCTTCCCGGGTAATCCCCTCCACCATTCCACGGTCGGTGGTGGAGACGGAGGCGTAATCGCCCTTGGCATTGCGGGCAATGATCTTGTAGATGTATTTGCCATCGGCAAGATGGTTTCCGTCTTCATCGGTGCCGTCCCAGGCAATCTGCTGGCGACCCTGGGAGATGAAGTCGGTGCCGGAGTTGATAGCTTTGACCAGCACCCCTTCGGGGTTGTAGACCATGATGTTGACCATGGCCGGCTCCTTCAGGGTGTAATGACCGCCGGAGGTGACGCTTCCGGCACTCAGGGAGACGGGGTTGCCGTTTGAAACCACCTCTTTACCGATGTAGTCAAAGAGATTGTTCTCCTCCTTGCTGGCCTGGTTCACGGCCAGGAGGGATTTCAAATTGTCGTTCATGTTGACCTGCTGCTCCAGCCCGGAGAACTGGGCCAGCTGCGCGGTAAAATCGGTGCCGTCCAGAGGGTTCAGGGGATCCTGGTTTTTCATCTGCGCCACCATCATGGTGAGAAAGGCGTTTTTTCCCAGGGCCTCGTCCTCATCCGTTTTCCGGCCGGTCTTGCCATGGGACTGGCCGTCGATGAAAATGGATCGGTTGTTGTATGTTGTCTCAACTCCCGAAGTTGTCATGCGCTCTCCTTACTCGTCTTCACCTGATGATTCTCGGTCCCTTGCCTACGCCATCACGCTGATGGCACCGTCGTGTTCCCTCTTCTTCTGGGCGGCCACCTCGCCTTCGGCCTCCCCGGATCGTCCCTGCCCATCCTGCCGCGGGCTGGAGCGCCCCCGGCCGCTTCGGTCATCCATGCTGCCGCCGTTTTGAGCCATGAAATCCATGGTCGCCCCGGAGGTCACCTCAATGCGGTCCAGGCGGATCCCGTGATCGGCCATCAAGGCCCGAAGGTCATGCTTGCCCGCGGCAAGAATTTCCCCTGCCTTCTCTTTTTCAGAGACAATGCGAACCGAGACAGCCTCGCCCTCTTTTTCTATGCGTATCTGAATCCGCCCCAGGGAAGGGGGGCGAACCTGAAAGGTCACTTCGCGATCGTTCTTCTTTAAGGAGGTGGCGATCTGGCGCCCGACCTGCAGGGCCAGCTGGCGGGTCAATCCGCTCTTGGGCGTATCCGTTGCAGCGGTAGGCTCCAGCTCGCTTGCGGCGGCCACAATCTCCGACGCACTCGGCACCACCGGAGCGCCTGCGCGATCCACGGCAATGGGCTTCACGGCTCGAAGGGGGTCCGCCACCGGCTCCTCTGTCTGGGGCGCCCTGCTACGGGCTCCATGGCCTGCCGCCATGGCCGGGGTCTCCTTTCGACCGGCCCGGGGGGCCTTTGCATCATCTACGATCTGCTCTGCCGGAGACGTCCCCTTTGCCCCACCCGATTTCAACCGAGAGGCCGGACGCACCACAGCATTCCCAAGCCCTTCCGCTGCCCCGGCCACTGCCGTGGCGGCCTTGCCGTCCGTGGCCTTGGTCGCTGCGGCAGCCGGAGATGAGGGGGGCGTCTCCATGCGGGGGGATTTCTTCCCCTCGGCAGCCCCGCGCACCATCTCTGCGAAACGGTCCACCCCCACCTCACCGGCGGGCTGAGGGGATTTCCCGGCCCCAGGCGTGCCACCGGCCTGAAAAGTCATACGGTCCGTGCCTCCGGGTGCAGGCGGCAGCTTTGCCCCGGGCCTGCCGGGAGCCCCGGCATTTTTTTCCGGCCCGTGTTCGGCCGGGGTTCC
Organism: Desulfoluna spongiiphila; assembly: GCF_900101345.1. Lineage (GTDB taxonomy): Bacteria > Desulfobacterota > Desulfobacteria > Desulfobacterales > Desulfolunaceae > Desulfoluna > Desulfoluna spongiiphila. Next base: position 280,025 of record NZ_FMUX01000001.1, read on the forward strand.
GGCACCAAGCTCTGCAGGCAGGGTGCCCTCTTTCATGACGGCCGGAACCGAAGGGGTCGCTGCCAATCCGGCAAGGAGGTCGGCAACCGCCTCCTCTCCTTTTCCGTCCTCTGCTTCAGAGGCCTCACCTTTTTTGCCCCGGGCCTTTGCTTCCACCATGGGAAGGGCGGTCTTTTTTGCCGAGGTGGCCTTTCCTTTTAAGGAAGCCCCTTCCGTGGCACCGGCTCCCAGGGCTTCAGGGCCCATGGCCTTTGCCTGGTTGCCTTTCCCGAAAAAAGCCGACAGAAGGGCTGCAAACCCGCCGGGCTGCTTTCCCTTTACCCCGCGTTGCCTGCCAGATGCCTGAAGACCCGAGGTTGCTTCCGATGTCGTTTGAACTGCTGTCTGCATGAACCTCTTCACTTTCCCGGTTTGGATTGCCTGGGTTTGTCGAAACGAATCAAGCCTGCCTTTAAAGCCCCTTCGGCTCGCCGGCCCCACCGGAGGGGCGCTGCGTACCCCTGACTTTAAGCAAAGCTCATGCCAACACAACAACCGCCCAACGATCATGTTTTATTTCAAAGGATTACACAAACAGACCCCCTAAAATCCCAACCCAGCAGAAACTTCCCCTTTGACGCTTCGTGGGAAATTTCTTCCTCGCCATCAGCATGATCATTTCACGCACATCGCCCTACACGTTTTGTACACCCAGCCCGAGCCCCACAAATAAAGGCCCAGGCCATTTAAGACTTTATCTTTTGATATCAAAATATTAAGCTTAGCAAAGTCCATAGGTACGAATTTTGCTGTGTTACCCAGGACACCATCGGCCGAGTCCAGGCTCCCGAAACGTGATGACAATGCAAAAAAAAAGCAACGACGCGCCAACTGCCCACCGCTGCAAGGGATTCCTCACACACCGTCCCTCCTTTTTTTTCCAGACATCATTTCTGACGGTATGCCATTAATTCGACACCTGTTACCCAAGAGGAACCATGAGAACCACCGTTTTTGATACCCCGATCCTGCGCACCCTTATGCGCTGGGCAGCCATCATGACCCTGAAAGCCGGGGGATGGAAAGCAGTGGGCACCCTGCCCGCCGTGGACAAATACGTCGGCATTGCCGCACCCCACACCTCCAACTGGGATTTCATCTGGACCATCTGCATCGCCCTGAAGCTCCGGGTGAAGGTCTTCTGGATGGGCAAGCACACCCTCTTTAAAGGTCCGGCCGGCCCCATCATGCGCTGGCTCGGCGGCATGGCCATCGACCGCACCAAGGCAGGCAACACCGTGGAGCAATCCATTGCTGCCTTCAACGAAAACGAAAAACTTGTCCTCATCATTCCGCCGGAAGGCACCCGCTCCAAGACCCGGTACTGGAAGACAGGTTTTTACCATATCGCCAACGGAGCAGGGGTCCCCATCGCCATGGGCTTCCTTGATTTCTCCCTTAAAATGGGGGGCTTCGGGCCCGCCCTCATCCCCACCGGGGACATCGAGGCGGACATGGAGCTCATCAAGGGGTTCTACCGCAACGTCTCCGGCAAATACCCGGACCAGTACGGCGAAGCCCAGATCTTCTCCGGCAACGACGCCATCGATGCCGACACCCGGGCCTATGTGGACAGCTCCAGCGTCTTCTTTTCCCCCACCGGAGACATGGAGAGCGACCTGCGCTTCCTTGCCGCCTACTACAGAGAGATCACCGGCCCCGACGGCCCCCGCCCCAGCCTCAACGCATAAAAAAACGTGCGGCCCATAACGGGCCGCACGTTTAAAAATACCCTCCCCACCAAAACCACCTTGCACCCCGATAAAAAAGGCCTCCGGCGGCCAAACTTTTACCTGATCTCATAAAGACGGGTTTTATAAACAGGTTTTGAAAATAGAGTCATTTCAATCTGAATCAAAGGCGAATGTGATTTTCCCTGAGGAACGAAGGGGAAAGCGCATTCGCAACCTGCTTTCAAGGTGGCACACCTTGCCGCCGGAGGCCTCTTTTTTTTTCTCTGGGCCCTCTGTGGTTCATTCGCCTTTACCATAGAAGACTCTTCCATCATGAGTAAAGCTAAGCACTCTCCATCACTTAAAGGCCCCTCTCACCGTGCCACCACAGGCCGAACGTTTTGCGAAGCACCCTGCTCGGGTGAGGCAAAATGGGTTCTCAGGTGAGCCACCCGGTCGCCGAAGCTGTCGTCCAGGCGCCCTTCCCGGGCTGCGGCTGCGATGCCTTCGGCCATCCAGGCGGTACGAAGGGAGATGCGCCGCTCCGAAGCCAGCCTCACACTGCCCATGGCCGTGCCCCGCATGATAAAGCGAAACGCCCGGCTGTAGACCAGCTCATCCACGGCATGCAGGTCCTCCCCGCACCCTTGGCCACAATGGTGCCGAACCAGCCCCTGGACAACGGGGTGCACCAGCCCGTATTTGGTCACCTTCCCGTACCCGAACATCTTGATGAGCCCATCCACCCATTCAAGGTAGGATCCCAGCACCCCGCCCGCGTTGGCCAGGATATCGGGAATGGAAATGCGTCCCCGGTCCTCCAGATAGGTCTCGGCCTCGGGGGTCAAGGGACCGTTGGCCCCTTGCAGGATGTAATCCGCCTCCACCCGCGACGCATGGATGGCACCGGTTCGCATCTCCGCATCCAGGGTCACCACCTCCTCCAGGGCGGCGGGGACCACCACATCCACCATGGCGGTAAGAGGCCGGGTGGTGTCCCCTTCCACAAAACGACCCATCCCCTTCTCCACCATCTCGGCAAGCCCCTTTCCTGAGGCGGCGCCCTGGACCAGGCGCTCCACCTGGGGAATGCCCCGCAAATTCACCAGGGTGCCTCCGGCATCGGAAATCATGTGCACAGAGGCCCCCTTGGCATGGACAATCCCGGCAAAGGCCCCTCCGACCTTGCCAAACCCCTGAATGGCAAAGGAGAGCATACGGATATTGGCGTCTGCCGCGTTGTAAAATTCGGGTTCCGTATCCAGGGCCTCGTCGATACGCGAGGGGTTGAGCCAAAGATCAGGGTCGCTGTAGCGGTGGAATCCTTTGAGCACCGCCAGCACCTCGTAAAGGCCCCGGGCCGTGGCACCGGTCCGAAGGGCCAGGCCCCGCCCACCGGGTTTTCCCGTGATGGCGGATGAGGTATACCCCTTGAGCTCCTCCCGGTCCGAAGCAAGAGTAGCAACCAGGGCCGCGTCAGCCACGTTGATACCGAAATGCCGTCTCAACCGATCTGACCTCTCCGCCTGGAGTTCTAAGCTCCCTTCGGCAATGGCTGCCAGGTCCCGTGCCGCCTCATCGGTGATAATCTCAAACAGAGCACCGATCTCGGAGGGCCCCACCCCCACGTCCCCCGCCGGTACATCGGAAAACGGCCCGATTCCCGCCTTCTTAAAGAGAAACCGACCGTAGGCCGCCAGCACCCGCTCGCGCACCTCCCCCTTGCCCAGGCTGCCCAGAATCCCCCCCTTGCCTGTGGCGTAGTAAGGAATCCCGAGCCCCAGGCTCTTAAAAAGCATGTTGGTGGACAGAGCCCCCTCCCCGGAGAAGGAGACATGGGTTTTATGGCACCGGATTCCCCCTTTGCCGATCCCCTCGCCGTTCATCCGGATAAAAAGGCAGCTCTTTCCGGAATAGTCGTCAAAATAACTCTCGTAATGGATCCCCCGGAACCGGACCAGCCGGGAGATCTCATCCCCGAACAGGGCCCTTTTTCCCGAGCCGGGTATCTCCACCGGCACCGTGGCCGCGGCAAAAATGTGGTAGAGTGTTGCCCAATAGTAGTCACTCTTCATCTCTCCGTCCGGGGCCATGAGGTAATTTCGAATGGTGTCAAAGGCAATCTTTCGCACCCGCTCGTTGGGGTCGGAAAGCAGAAAGACAAGGGGGATGAGGTACTCCTTGTGGCGGTGGGCCTGCATCCGCCCCAGGTAGGCAAGTTTTCCCCTGGAGTCCGCCAGCCCAAGGTTCCCTAGAAAGTCACCAATCTGACCCGTGGGAATGGGATCGCCCTTCATCAAAATGGATCGGGTGGAGAGCTCATTGCGCAGGAACCCGTCTAATTCAGGGGTAATCAGTGAGTCGGCGATGTAGGTGGAAAAGGCCACCATGCGGCGGTTTCCCATCACAAAGGTTTCGAAATACTGACGGGTAAAGGGGATCCCTTTCTTCTCAAAGATCCCCTCGATGGAGGTGAGGTTGTTTCGAAAATTCTCGTAGGGGAGCCAGAGCTGAAGCCTGCGCTCAGGGACCGGCTCATCGGCGATGATATTCTGGTCAATACAGATATGAACCGTTTTCCCCTTTTTCAACCGGCGCACCACCCGTTTCCACGAGGTGAAATAGTTCTCCAGGGTTCGGATCCGCTGATTATGGAGAAGGGCATGGACAAAACCCTCGGTGGCAGTCCCCAGAAAATCCACCACCTCCTTTTTTTCAGCCACCGCCCCCAGCTTCTCTTCCATATGATGGGCCGCATGCCTCATGAGCCCGGGCTTTCTCACCCCGGGCGTCTCCCCTTCCACAATGTACAACCGGCGGTTGGCATCGGGGTTCCCTTCCAGGCAGACCACATAAGAGCTCATGCGAAAACTCTGCACGGGATTTTCACGCATCAACGCCTTGATGGCCTCCAGGGTCTCGCGGACCAGCTCCCGGGTTTCGGATATAAAAAAAAGATGCTTGTTGCCGAAACGGCCGGTGACGTTGATCCCCTCGCCGCTGCCCGATGCATGGCGGCTGGTGAGCATCGCCTCCTGATACCGGCTGCCGGCAATGAGAAACGCGATCTCCTCGGTGGATAGGGACCGGTAAAAATAGGGCCCGAGGTCGGTCTTTGTCAGGACGGTTTCTATGGAATCAAGGATGGTGTCGGGCTTGAGGTCGTAGGTGTGACGAAGATGGTTGTAAAGGGCATACACCTCTTTGTCGGACACAAAGCGGGTATCCATACCGCGCAGTTTGTCACGAACGCCGCTGTCGGAGAGATGGTACAATACGGTTGGGGTTGTCTCCATGATGGCTCCTTTCCGGAGCGCCTGGCCACTATCAAGGAGGGAAACACAAAGGCAGGCCACAGGCGTGCGCCCCGAAACCTGGAAAAATGAAGGGGTTGTATGTCAATTACCCTTGATTATAACCCGAAACCGGTCACCAAGGGTAAACTTTCTGCCCACCGTGCCGGGAAGGGCCTTTTCCCACAAAAAAAGCCCTGGGGTGACAACACACCACAGGGCTTCCCAACAAAGCAATTGTAACTTTGGAAAAACTGCCTAGTCGTTCTCGGCGGGTTTTTCTTCTTCAACACCTTCGTCGTTCTTCCAGGATTCCTTCAGCTCGTCAAAGCCGAGGTAAAGAGCAAGTGCGCCACCAAGAAGAAGAAGCGCGGGTACTGTTCCTGCAAGAAGCTGAAGCAGTGCATCAAACCATACCGCAATACCAATCAGGCCAAGAACCGCTGCAATGGCACCACCGATTAACGTCTTCATAAACCAGTTCCTCCTTTAAGCATAAATTTTCTTTATTTTTAACTTTATAATCTCCCCAACCGGGGATCCTTACGAAAGAACACTGCCGATGACACCGGCGGGAGAGGCAGCAGGCTAAACCTTGAGAAAACAACCAGATACAAACGTAATAGTCATATCATTTCAACAAAGTAGAAGCCGGCAAAACGCCTGTTTCTCTGTAGAATATAACTTGTGGAAGGTACCATATCAACGAAATCAACGCAACCCCAAATCCCGATAAATTTACGAGTGATTAGGGGCGATGAATCCCTGTTCATTGTCTCTTTTACCACAGGATTCCGGCGCATAATGACCCGTGTTCCCCCTGTCTGCCATGCCGTCCACGGGTGCCCCAGATGGCATCGTCCCACAAAACCCCCGGATGCTCCTTATTGGGGCACGGCGCCACACCCCAACCCTTTAAAATAGCGCACAATAGAGCCCAATCGGCCCTGTTTGTCCGGGATAATAGAGTTGCACATTCACAGGATCTATATTATTTACAAGCGTTAAACCATAAAGACCCTTGCCTGAATACGGCGGGGGCCTTGGATGGCTCAGCTCTGCTTCACCCTTCAGCCCCATCGGAGCAGCTGCTGATCCGGCTTTTTCATACCGCTGCTATGCGATCCGGCATAGAGAGCTGAAGCGCCTTGCCACATGTGCCACTGTGCCTTTCATCGGCACCCTGCCTGTCAAGGCAGCCTCGCAACCCGGACACCCAAACAATCGGAATCTTTGAGACATGCTGACATTTCGACGAAAACGCAAAAGCAAGACCCCCGTGACCGATGCCATGCGGGTCCACTACTCGAACTACATCCCCGAAAGAGGGGGCGCCATTTCCGATCTGCTGCGCCGATTCATTTTCAGAAACATCGTGCTCTCCGATACGGAAAAAGAAAAAATCACCCAGCTGGACGAGAACGGCATCTTTGTTTACGCGTCCAAGTACCGGAGCCACTTCTCTTTTCTCTACTTTCACACCCGGCTCAAGCAGATGGGCCTGCCCTTTCCCACCATCGGGTTTGACTGCACCATCTACGCCTGGCAGCCCATCGGCCACCTCCTGCACATCCTGGGCTCCCACATCCGCTACTTTTTCCGTCACTTTTCCGTGCCCGACCCGGTGGAGAGCGGCCACTTCAAAAACCAGCTTTTAAACGGCAAAACAGCCATCCTGCCCCTCATCGGCAGGGACGCCTTTTACCGAAGCTTCGTCAAATCCAAAACCGATCCCATTGCCTGCCTTCTGGAACTCCAGGCCGACACCGACCGCCCTCTGTATATCATCCCCGAGGTGATGGTCTTCTCCATGAAGCCGAAAAAGAGCGGGCTCTCCTTTTTCGACATCCTCTTCGGAACCCGGGAACGCCCCGGCAAAATCCGTCGCCTTGCAGGCATCTTCAAGCGAAACAAAGAGAGCTTTGTGGAGTTCTGCGACCCGGTCTGCCTGAAAACCTGGCTGGCCGCCCCCGGCATGGAAGAAAAATCCCTGGGCGAGCAGGCTCTGCTGCTCCGCCGGGAGCTCATCGAACAGCTCAACCGCCACCGCCAGACCATCACCGGGCCGGTCCTTAAAAGCCGCCAGGAGATCCGCGAGAGCATCCTCACCGGAAAATCCCTCAAGAATTTCATGGTTGAGCATGCCGAAGAGACCGACACCCCCCTGCAGGATATCCACAAAAAAGCGGACACTTACGTGGATGAGATTGCCGCCAACTACAGCGCCCGGTGGATCCGCATCTTCGAGGTCGTCCTGGACCGCCTGTTCAAAAGCCTCTTTGAGGGCATCGTCACCGACAAAAAAGGCATCGCCCGGGTCAAGATCCGCTCCAAGCAGTCCCCTTTGATTCTGGTCCCCTGCCACAAGAGCCACCTGGATTACCTGATTCTTTCCTACGTGTTCAAGAAACACAACATGCCCTGCCCCCACATCGCTGCAGGGCGCAACCTCTCCTTCTGGCCCCTGGGCATTGTCTTAAGGGGCGGGGGCGCTTTCTTCATGCGACGCACCTTCAAGGGAGCCAAACTGTACTCCCGCGTCTTTTTTGAATACATGTCCAAGCTCCTCTCCGAAGGATTCAACGTGGAGCTCTTCATCGAAGGCACCCGAAGCCGCACCGGCAAACTGCTCTCCCCCAAGGTGGGCCTGCTCTCCATGCTCATTGACGCCTGCAGGCAAGGAGCCTGCGAAGACCTCCAGTTCGTGCCCGTCTACTTCGGCTACGACCGGGTGCTGGAGGAAGACGCCTACCTCCACGAGGTGGAAGGCGGCGCCAAAGAGTCTGAAAACCTGAGCCAGCTCTTCAAGGCACGCCGCTTCCTGAAGCGCCGCTACGGCAAAGTGTACGTCAACTTCCATGAGCCCATCTCCCTGTCCGATGTCATCAAAGAACAGGGCCTCGATTTCAAGACCATGGACAAGGACCAGCACAACGAATTCTGCAACGACCTGGGCTACCGCATCATCAACAGCATCAACGACGTCTCCATCGCCACCCCCTATGGGGTCGTTGCTAGCGCGGTGCTCAACAGCATGAAAAAACGATTCACCTTCGAGCAGATCCGGGAAGACATCCGCCTCTACACCGCCCATCTGGACGCCATGGATGTCTGGGTGGCCGACTCCCTGGGCGAAAACCGGGAGCGCTCCTTCCAGAGCGTTTTGGACAGCTACGTCAGGCGAAAATTCCTGGAGTGCGGATCCGACTGCAAGGGCCACCTGGACCCGGGCACGGTCTTCAACCTCCCGGAAGGGCAGCGCCCCGTCCTGGACTACTACAAGAACAACTGCATCATCCACTTTATCTCCGCTGCCATGACCGCCCTTGCCATCAAGGAGGTCAACCGATTCCAGTTCCAGGCCGGGGAGCTTCTGGAGACCTACGACTTCCTCGCCGATCTCTTCGACCCGGAGTTCGCCTTCAACCGCACCGCCACCACCGAGTTTATGGTGAGAAAAGACCTGAAGGCCTTCATCGACACCAACACCATCGTGCCCCACGCATCCAGTCCGGACACCTACGAGATCACCCCGGACGGCCTGCGCAAGCTCACCCTCTTCTCCCGGTTCCTCAAAACCTACCTGGAGTCGTACCTGGTGGCCCTTACCGCCTACGAGTCGAAAAAAGCCGCCAAATTAGACGCCAAGGCCATGGTCAAAAAGTGCCAGAGCCGCGGCAAGAAGATGTTCAAGGTCAACGAGATCGAGCTTCCCGAAGCCCTGAGCGATATCACCTTCAAAAACGCCGTCCGCCTCTTTAAAGAGAAGGGAATCTTGGACGAATCCAGCGGTGAGGCCACCCACTCTTTCTACAAACATTCCATCCAGCACTACCTGGAGGTGATGGAGAAATAAAAGGCTAAAGGCTAAAGGCTAAAGGCTAAAGGCTAAAGGCTAAAGGCTAAAGGCTAAAGCTCTGGAGCAGCTTCGGTTGGGGCTGGCAAGTGATTAATAAAAGCCGTGGGCGACTCGCTGGAGTGGCCTGCGGCTTTTTTGGTGAAACTGGAAGAGCGAAAACGCCTCCGGCGGCAAGGTGAGCCACCTTGAAAGCAGGTTGCGGATGCGTTTTGCCCCTCGTTCCTCGGGGCAAATCACATCCGCCTTTAAAGCAACATTCATTCAAGGGATCTTTTTAAGATCTGTTTGTTAAACTTTTTGAAAGCTTAGCCCCCGGCAGGGCCGCCGGAGGCATAAGCTGAATAGTTACCGATATTCTAACGACCTAACCGGAACGTTTTTGCGGAGCCTTTTTTAAAAAGCGACCCGCCGGAGGCAATGACATGCAGGCAATGATACTGGCGGCGGGACTTGGAACCCGGCTGCTTCCCCATACCGAGGTTCGGCCCAAGCCCTTGTTTACCATCGGCGGGATCACGCTCCTGGAGCGGCACATCAACGCACTGGCCGACGCAGGGTTTGACGCCATCATCATCAACACCTGCCACCTGGCCGGGGAGATCCGCCGGTGTATCGGCAAAAAATCATGGCCGATACCGGTTCACCTGAGGCAGGAAGAGACCCTGCTGGAAAGTGCCGGGGCCGTTGCCAATGTGGCGGACCTTCTGGACGGATCCCCCCTGCTCGTGGTCAACGGGGATACCCTCACCGACATTGACCCCAAGGCCGTTTACGAGGCGCACCTGACCCAGGAGAATACGGCCACCCTGGCCCTCATGGACCATGCGGCGTTCAACAATGTCTCGGTGGATGACACAGGGAGAATCCATGTGTTTCGGGACCCGACACCCGAGGGCATGCAGCGCCTGGCCTTTACCGGCATGCAGGTTCTTTCGCCAGAGGCCGTGGCTGCCATTCCCAGAAAAAAATACGGCATGGTGGACCTCTACCGGGACCTCATCGACAAGGATGAAAGGGTTCAGGGCATCACCATGGAAAACTGCCTCTGGTTCGACTGCGGCACCGAGGAGAGATACCTGGAAGCCTCCCGTGCCCTCATGGTGCCAGAGGCCTTCAGGCAGGCCTTCGGCACAGCACCGAAGCACCATACAACCGAACCCCTCAAAGGAGACGGTTCCGACCGGAGGTGGTCCCGGCTCAAAAGCCCCAAAGGCGACCTCATTGCCTGCGAGCACGGTATCAACGCAGGGTTTACCACCGGAGAAGCCGAGGCCATGATCCGCATCGGCACGCACCTCCAAGCCAAAGGCATTCCCGTCTCCCCCATTCTGGAAGGCGACGCGGTCTCGGGCCTTGTCTGCGTCAAAGACGCCGGCAACATCCACCTCGCCGAGTTAGCCAAAACCCTGCCCGAACCCGAGGTGGAAGCCCTCTACCAGCGCATCATTGATGCCCTGATCCGCTTCTCCCAAGAAGGCATTCACGCATTTAACACCCAATGGTGCTGGCAAACCCCGGCGTATGACAAAGACATGATCCTCACCATGGAGTGCCGCTACTTCATGGACGCCTTCATCAACGGCTACCTTGGCATGAACGAACCCGCAGAACCCTACCAGGCAGCCTTCGACCTCATCGCCGACAAGGCCCTCAAAGGTGCCCTCCCAGGCCTCATGCACCGAGATTTCCAGTCCCGAAACATCATGGTCCATCAGGACGCATCCGAAGCATACACCCCGACCATCATCGACTTCCAGGGCGCTCGCCTCGGCCCCTTCCAGTACGATCTCGCCTCCCTGCTCATCGACCCGTACGCCGGACTTTCAGCCCCCCTCCAGGGTCGACTCATAGCCTACGCAACCCAAGCCCTTGCAGACCATGGCATTCCTGTAAAAAAAGAATTTCACACCAGCTACACCTTCTACGCCATGGCCCGAAACCTCCAGATGCTGGGTGCCTTCGGCAAGCTGTCGGCCCTCGGCAAACCAGGGTTCAAAGAACACATTCCTCGGGCCCTGGCTACCCTTGAAAAAAGGCTCAAGGGCTTAAACAACCCGAAGCTCTCACAACTGGGAAAGTTGGTGGAAAGGGCTAAAAAAAACCTGCCTCCGACGTCCGGGGGATGAACCCCTGGACTCCATTTTTCGATACCCCTGGCACTCGTTCCTTGGGGCGATAAATATCGCTGACGGGTTTCAACCCTCATGACCTATCCCCACGCCCTTTATAAGCTGTTTTTAACCTTCAGACACACCAAAGCCAACCCGCTGATTGTCAGATTGGCTTTAGTAAATGAGCTAATTTTATTTCAGAGGGACTACAGGGCGGAACCGCTGTGCTTCCAGTAATCGGGCACGATCACAGGCAACTGGGGATCGATAATGGTCCCGTCCCCGGTACTCACGAGAACCTTTCCGGAGTCCGCGTCAAAGACAAGCGAAGGTTGTGGCATTGGATTGTTCACAAGCTTGTATGATTTTACAGCAAAAGAGTCTTCACAGCTACTGACAACATAAACACGTCCTCTACCGGGGACACAGGTACCTCCGGCATTGCACACGTCCCCCGTAATGGTTATCGTTGGCGGGGTGTAGGTACCAAAGATTAAGACATCGTCCATCACGATCGGAGGCGAGACAACTTTTTCACCGCCTCGAATAAAATCAAAGTACCATCCCCTGCCACACTGTTGATTGCAATGCTCCTTCTTCAAGCTGCAATCCAACTCGCAGGTATGATGATTATTAGTCTCAACACCAATAGCACATGCCTCGATACAAGCAAGGGCAGCATCATCGCACTCAGCTTTACACGATGTCATATTACCTGATTCTGCCTTCTCTATGTTTCCATACACTTCCTGCACCACACCACCTGGAATACTTCCAGTTGCCGGAAGGGTATTTCCATCTTTGTCCATCTCAGTGATAGAACTTGCATCAAGGATAAACTTGGTCAAATCACTGCGCGTGTATGTTTTGATACGGCTATCCGGCACACTATAAACACTGTCTTTAAATCCAGAATAGTCACTTAAAGGGTGCTCTCGGTCCCCAGTACAGAAAAAGACCCGGTCTTCAGAGCATGCCATACCAGCCACGGGTGCATAAAATATTTTTTGATACAGGGTCCTGGTGGTACCCCCTATGGATACTGGAAATGTCGGCCCGGAAAATAGTTTATTCCCGCGTCCCCATGCACCATTTTGCTGTGCATCCTCCCACGTATACACATTCCCCTTAAGATCACCGGCATAAATTCGGGAAAAGATGCGATTCTTGCCACCAACATGGTCGTGATCAATTATGCGTGCTCCCACGATGCAGGCTTCTGCAAGGTCGGGTGCCCCACTTGCGTCAACCCCTAATATATGAATCGGGGTTCCATCGAATTTGTAGATGGCAACAAATCGCCCTTCATCATCTTCAGAACTTAGATATATATCATCCTGATTGGTATCGTACCCCCCCGCCACCATAAAACCCTTTGTTCGCCTTCCATAGCTATCCTTTACCTGACAAAGTTGGGGATTGCTCCACGACTGCCCCCATGCATGAGCATCGGTTTCTTTTCCAACGTCCCCATTATAGAAGGGGGACCCAACGGTTGAAATGTCGATAATATGATATTTTTCACCCCCACGCCGCTCTCCGGCAATGAGGTACTTTGGATTTTTAACCACATACGCGATGTTTTTTCCATCAACCGTGCCTGGATGATCGTCATTAACATAGTACAGGGTAATATAGCCGTCAGCGAACCAGTGTTCTTCATCGTCAAAAAAGCTCTCCAGTTGATGAAGGCGGTCCTTGAAATCAGGATACACAACTGCCCACTCTTCGGCACCTGAACTCACATTGAAACAATGAAGCAACCCTGCGTTAGTTCCTACAAAAAGATAGTTTGACCCATTAGACCAGGGATTCGTTGGGTCCGGATAATATGCAACGGCCAAATTTGAATGAACGATGTCTCCCAATGGCCAGTTGTATCCATACCCATAAATTTTCCGTGAGAGGAAAAGATCCAACTCACCACCTGCCTGAGGGTTGTCATTATCCCCATAATGCCCTCCGCCTTCTTTGAGAATTTCAATTGATCCATCTAAAGCTAACTCAGTAATATCTTCTAACAATCCGCCACGTAGAAAAAGAATATTCCGGGTTTGCCTTACCGCATTTAATATCTCTCTTGGAGTAGAACTATCGCTAAAGGAAAGGTTTGAATTAATTTGATCGTAAAGTATCCGAGCAAGCCCATCCTTGGCTTTTGGGTTGTCGGCTGGATTATTTGTGGGAGCTGTTCCTGGGTACCAACAGTCACGTGTGGTGGGTTTTACATTGCCATCTTCATCAAACAAGTCTGCTGGTCCATACCCTTTCACGACATCTCCGTCGCGGTCAAACTTGGTAATATTTCCACGACCCCTTGCCCCGGATTCATAAATAAAAGAAGACATATACAGGTCATTTCCCGTATAAATCATGTCAGATTGATTGACAGGGGTAGCTGCAGAGGAAAATGAGAAATCTTCCATAACAGAATCGAGGATAGCATTAATTTCTTCTTTTAATTTTTCCTTATCATCGGAAAACACATAACGGCCATGGCCATTTTCAGCGGTCAACTCCATCAAGAATCTATCAATTTCACTATTACCGGCTTCGATCTCAAAACCGATGACATGGGTATGAATATTCTGCCGTCCCTCTTCATTTGATAAATTACTCATGTCATAGTCATAAAGAAACTTTGCAACATCATCCAACCATTTTTGCTTGTAATTAACACTTCCTAAAGTGGCATATTTCCCGTTATCGCCTTTGATTATCTTTGACATCCAAACATCATTATCACTGGACAACGGGTCGGACTTATAATAATTACCTATTTTGGTATTCGTAAGCTTAGTATTATCATTGGGGTCGTAACAGACAAATGACTTTTCTATAATGTTCATCCAAGTAGCCCCTTTACCGTTACGCGTCAGGAAACCATCAAAAATCTCAAAATCGTCCCTTGGAGACCCATCCGTCAAAATTACAACATGATTCTTTTGGTCGGGACACTGAATGGGGCTTTTGTACGTACACTTTGCTGAAGATCCATCGCCACTATGGGTTTCGTCAAAAAAGCCACTTGTAAACGGATCATCATTAAACCAACTCTCTGCACCGGCAAAGTAACACCCTGCTTCGATAAGTGACTCTGCAAGGGGTGTCTCCTTGGAAATGTCGGCGGGATGACCAAAATAGAGAGGCTGACCAAACTCAGGGTTGGTCATACGATCCTTATGGCTAAACTTACCGTAAAGGACTCTCTTGATATCAGCCAGTTGATCACACAGATCCCCATTTGCCGTGGGATAACAATCCTCACAAGGGACTGAAAGGTCAGCGCCCTGGCTCTGCCAATGAGAAAGGTCAAAAAATTTGGTTTGAATCCCGAGGTCAAACTGCATGATGCCGTAACGGGCATCATGGGGCCGTGCGCTGATCACATCCCACATGGCATCAATGGCGTTGTAGCGCCTGGATTTCTTCATATCCAGATAGTTCAGAAAATTACCTGAGAAAAGAGTGTATCTAATGGCCAACACCCCAAAAAAATCAGTACACCCAGTCCCTTCGAATTCAATAACCTTTGCTTTTACCCAACCGTGTACTTTCAAACCACCATACTCTGGATGATCGGAATATCCATCAAGAGCCTTATCACACCCAATGATTGCGACGTTTTCATTGTACCTATCATCTATGTAAACGCCATTTGGTATATCGCTCTCTTCCCAATTTTCAATACTAAAAAAAGGCCTTATGTCCCCTGCCATTTTCACATACACTTTATTGGAGATATAATCCCCATATCCCAACTCAGGATTTCCATCACAAGTGTGATTGGTATTGTTGTGGTAGCAACGATAATCGTAATTAGATTGATAGTCACTTCCGTAATCACCCCAGTCAATATCCTTCTGAGCACCCTCTACATAAACCATATAGTTCATATAATCGCCGGTAACATACAAATGCATGTCATTAGAAGCACGATCGACCTTACCGTCTTTGAAATCTCCTTCATAATACCCAAACCGCAAAAACTGTTCTAACACCTCGCGGTCATTAATCTTACTGAGCTTAAGAGGCACGTCTCTTGTTAGATTATACGTAACCCCCAATATTGTTTTTGTATACTCTTCTTCCCATTCCACCTTAACCCAAATCTTACTTGTAGACCTCCTAAACACCTGATCTTCATCAACAGTTTCCATATCAACTAAAAGATTCCAAGGCTGAGGATCTCCTACAAAATCTCTATCCATGTAGCTTTGTCTCATAATCTTACATTTTTGAAGCAGCGCCCCTGTTTTATCAGAACATGGGTCATCATTGCGTTCATCGCGACTTATGTCCCAATACCACCCATCAGAAATTGGAATTGTCACTTGACCACTGCTATCCAAATCCGCATTTTGATCTAACTCTTTTCCATCTTTGTCTTTTAAAACAAGATTGCCTGCAGAATCATAATTTATGACAAACGCACCTTCACTGTTGTAATCCTCAATACCATCATCAATCACATCCTGCCGCCTCATGCTCAAAGACGTATCCATCAAAAACAACACATTGGGCTTTATGGCGACAGAGCATTCATCAAACACGTCAATATCGTAGGCAGCGGCAATTGATGCAGACATGAACAGGAATACCACCATCATCAGAATTCGTTTCATCTTATCCTCCTTGTCAAAGCCATCTTAGAACAGATCTTTATCCTGCTCCGCAGGCAATGAAATACCCTTCTGTACCCAGATAGTTGAAAATGTGGTAGAATTTCGTTTAAGTGCCGTTGCCGTCACAGCAAACCGCCGCTTATCAATAGAGCCTGCATAGTAGCGATGAGGCAAGGTTTTAGGAACGTTGTTGGCCTGAGTTGACAGGCCGGGAACAGGCGCTGTTTTTTTTTCAATCCGACGTATTTCAATGGCCGCCGACGGGCTGCTTACAGGGTAGCTGCCATGCTTGTAAAAAGCGGTTCGGTAATCCGCGTATCGGGTATCGTTCAGTACCTTTTCAATGACATAGGTTCGTGTCTCTGAGGTTGCTTCGCCGCCACCGAATGTGGTTTGAGTGGTTTCTGAAAACGGCGGCATGTTCCTGAAGTTGGCGATGGCATCGTTCAGCGCTGCCTCGGCCCTTGCAAACTCTTCATTGTACCGCCTCGAATTCTCAGTGATCTTGATCTCAAACACCGACGTCTGGGTTGCGATAAGCCCCATGACGGTAATGATCAAAATAAACAACAAGGTAAAAAGCATCACGGCCCCGGTATCGTCGGTCAGATGTTTCGACATCTCGTCTCCCTATTGCAAGTTATTTTGCGGTTTGACCATCATGCGGGTCATGGTTTTTATTCCACTGGTCGTGATGGACTTCCAAGCCGCAACAAGGTAGACGTTTCGAACAGAAAAATCCGTGTCTCCGTCACCGTCCACATCCCGGTCGTCAACCTCGTGCCGCAGATAAAGAGAAGCGTTTCCGTTATTCCACGTCATCCATGGCATACTGATGTTTTCATTTTGTACATCATCCACAAAGGCACCAAACCCAGTATCCGGAAGGACATTGCCGTTTCGGAACAGATCGTTTGCCTTCGACGTGGCACCATAATCGGTGCATTCCACCATCTCCACCCCAGCCGTGAGCAATTGCCCCGCCATATCTTTGCGGCGTGTCTCTTCGTCGGTCTGGATCGCATGGACCTGAAGGCCGATGACACCGAACATGGCCACGGCAAAAATTGCCATGGCAAAGAGCACTTCCAACATGGTAAATCCGTCTTTGTTTTTCATCGTCAGGTCTCCACAATGGGCACAAAATCCGGAATCAGAGTCCCGGTTAGTGTTCAATAGTACATGTTCCTGAACTTCACCGTGGTGGTGTAGAGGCGATAGGAGTAATTGGCCGTATCAAGACCTCTAACCGAAAAGTCAGGGATAAAATCAACTTGGTTTTCGAATGTATTTTGGGCCTTGCGCTTGTTGCTTCGTATGAGCAGCCAGATCTTGGCAGCGCGAATCCGGTCAAGGGAGGGATCAGGCCCTTCAATGGGGGTTTCTGCAACATCATCGCCTGCTAATTTCCCTGCTGCATCTAAGGTATAGTAGTGGGTGAGCTTAAGCTCGGTATCTTCCGGCGTGCTGTCATAGGCCCACCTCACCGCATCAGCCTCTTTTTCTAGCACACCATAGCTGCCGGATCCGGCACCCAGATCATCTGCATCATAAGCATACAGCACCCGAAAGGCCTCGACGTCTTGGAGCAGTCGGTTTGTGTTGTTATTCCGTCCAAGTTGATTACTGGCATCAAAGTACTCGAGCACGGTCCTCTCAATGTATATGTTGTTTTCAGCCGAGTCTTTCTCATCAATGTCACCATCTGCATTTGCATCAAAGGTAAAGTCCATGTGTGTCATACCTGCAACGCGAAAGGTGGCCAGCCGGCCTGAGCCTCCGTCGTCCCGAGGCACAGGGGAATATCCGGCCAGCATCAAGTCATTTCCGATGACAGCCAGCGCCGCCCTGCCATTTTGCTGCATCATCACCTTCATCTGGTGGTCTTCATGGCTTTTGGTCTGATGGATAATCAGGGTGAAAAGTGCCGTGATAAAAATGAAACCCATGGCCAAAGCCACCAGGATTTCGAGGAGTGTAAAACCCATGGAGCATGTGGGCACCGGCACCTCCAATGTGCATATAGAGGAACTCTTTTGCATGGTCTTCATGGCTGCCCCCCCCCCGCCCCGCCTTGGGAACCGCTCCAAAATGAGGCTTTGCTGCTTGACGCGTTATGAATCCCTATTGCCTGCCTCATTGCGCCCAAATTATTGATAACAATACTGTACTGACGAAGTGTGCGTTCATTCCAGACCCTCAGGGTCCCACTGTTGCCCCCAAAGAGAATCCCCCGTGAGGTGTAGGCCATGGAGTCTTGGTTGGTATCGCAAAGGACATGATTTGAAGTGCTGAAAATCTCCGTGGTTGCGGGTGTCCCGTCTCCATTTTGGTCCCAGCTGATCCGAGCCGCTGCAAAAGGTTGCGGAGCATCATCACTCGCGCCAGACACCGCATCGCCCTTGTCGTCGAAATAGATCACCGTAATAGATTGTCCCTCCTTGATGGCTTTCATGCGTGCGTGCTGAAGGACGTTGTAGAGCTCCCTTGATGCACCGGTCGTTCGCCGATTCGAGATAAATGCCTGCCAGTCAGGCGAGGCGATAGCAACCACAATGGCCATCATGGCGACGGCTATCATTATCTCAAGGAGGGTAAAGCCTCTTTGATTCTTCATGATACGCTCCCGGGAGATTTACGACAGTAAAAATATTACAATAAAAAATTACTATAATTTAGGTTTGATACTACACAAAACATTCAGCTTCTATTCTTACCCACAACACATACCAAGCAAGACTCAAACCAACAATGAACATTGTTTAACAATCGACAATTCCACTGGTATGGAAGAATTACAAGTAAAAAGGATTTCGCCATGATTATTGCTCTATGGAATGAACACATCAATCGGTCAGCCAGTACCGCACGCACACTCGAAGCCCCACACAATGCAATTGTGCTATCAAAACTATTTACGCCCAAAAACAAAACACTATAAAAGCAGGCACTTAAGTAAAAAACAATTATAAATATTTTTTATATCCCCTTATCGCACGCACATCCACACAACCATAAAAGCTTGAAACAAAACGACATTAGCAGCACAACGCATAACTCAGCTGAATATCTGTCAAAACATTTTTTTTTACGATCGCTTACGAATCCAAAACTAAACGTCGGGGCATAACATGTTCCAGATCAGTCAAAAGTCATCACTTATTTTCCGAGAGAATATATAACTCAAGGCTCGATCAAAAAACGAATGCACAAGTCAACCATCAATCCCGCAGCGCTTTAACCCGAGGAACGAGGGCTAAGCTTGCAGGCATATATACGTACAACTTATTTTGCAAATCACCTGACTCATATGGCCTGCCGTATTAATAAGATAAACTGCATGCGGCTAAACTTGTTTATTCTGACAATTTATGCACGCATGCTTAAAGTGTTACGGCAGAAAGCTTTCAAGGTGGCTCACCTTGCCGCCGGTGGCATCGCTTTTGTATGTTATATTTTTATGCCGTTCGTAAAAATCAGGTATTATGGCTAAATAACAGGAGGAAATGCCCCCAGGACTCACCTGAGGTGATGGAGTTTCATTTTGCTAAGGAGGGACGGATGGCTGATTTCGAGGAGTTTGGAGGCCTGGGTGCGATTCCCGCCTGTCTCTTCAAGGGCGCGGCGGATCATCACCCCTTCGAGTTTTCGCACAGCGGCTTTGAGGGAAAACCCTTCCGGGGAAAAATGCCCATTCACGGGATGTCCCGGTTGGGACCCTGTGATGGCTGAAGGCAGGGAAGCGGGATCGATACGCTCCCTGTCGGTCAAGACCACGGAGCGCTCCATGGCGTTTTCCAACTCCCGGACATTGCCGGGCCAGGGGTAGGCCAAAAGAAGCTTCATGGCAGCCGGAGACACGCCGGAAACCTGGCAACCGAGCTTATGGTTGAAGGTCTTTAAGAAATGATCGCAGAGAAGGGGAATGTCCTCCTGACGACCTGCAAGGGGAGGGAGCGCGATGGAAAGTACGTTCAGGCGGAAGTAAAGATCTTCCCGAAAGGCGCCTTTGGCAACCTCTTCCCGCAGGTTGCGTGAGGTGGCGGCGATGACGCGCACATCGATTTTGCGGGTTCGCACGTCCCCCACGGGTCGGACCTCGCCTTCCTGGAGCACGCGCAGGAGCTTTACCTGCATGGAGAGGGGCAGCTCACCGATCTCATCCAAAAAAAGGGTCCCGCCGTCGGCCTCTTCAAAGAGCCCCTTCTTATCACAAACGGCACCGGTGAAAGCCCCTTTCTTGTGCCCGAAAAGCTCGCTCTCCATGAGGGTCTCCGGGATGCCGCCGCAGTTCACGGGAACCATGGGCCTTTGGGCCCGGTCGCTCTCCCCGTGGATACCCCGGGCGATGAGCTCCTTGCCGGTGCCGCTGCCGCCAAAAATCAACACCGTGGTGGGATACCGGGCCGCTTTGCGGGCCAGGGCAAATACCGACTTCATGGCATCGCTCTTTGCCACCATACTGGAAAATCGAAATCGGCCTTCCATGCGGCCCAGCTGGTCTTTAAGGTAGAGGTTTTCGTTTTTTAAATCCCTGTGCTCGGCGGCGCGCTGGAGAAGAAGGCTCACCTCATCGGGCTTGAAGGGCTTGGAGATAAAATCAAAGGCACCGTGGCGCATGGCCGAAACAGCCGTGTCGATGGTGCCGTACGCGCTCATCATGATCACCATGGAGCGGGTCAGAGTCCCCCTATTGTCTTTCAGGAGGGAGATCCCGTCCACGCCGGGCATCTTTACGTCGAGAAGGATAAAATCATACGGGGCATCCAGCTTCAGGGCTCTGGCTGCCATCTTGACGCCGGTGCCCCCGGAGGCCGCCGTGTCCACGGCATAGCCCTCTTTTTCAAGGAGGGCCGTAAGCATGTGCCGCATGTTCTTCTCATCATCGATGATCAGGATCTTTCCCGCCACGCCTTTCTCCTTAGAAACAAACACAAAATAAGACAGGCAAAAATATGCCGTCTATGGTTAAAGTGGACAGAAAAAGCATGCCTCCGGCGGCCAGGGGATGATCCCCTGGACCCCAGCTTACGAATGTGCTTCCCCCCCCTCGTTCCTCGGGGAAAAGCACATCCGCCTAAAAAAACAGGCGTTACTCAATAATCATTTTTTAAGACCTGTTTGTTTAACTTTTTAAAAGTTTAGCCCCCGGCAGGGCCGCCGGAGGCTTCTTTTTACATGCCCCCATCCCTTATCGAAAGAAAGCGCAACACCATACGCGTCCCCTCACCATGACAACTTTCTGCGTGCAGGCTTCCGCCCAGGCCCTCCACAATGAGAAATGAGACGGAGAGTCCCAGGCCGGTGCCCTGCCCCGGCTCCTTGGTGGAGAAAAACGGGTCAAAGATATTGGGGAGATCCGCCTCGGACACCCCGCATCCGTTGTCTTCTACAATAACCTCTAAGAACCGGCGCCCGCCGTCTTCAAGGACGTTGCGGGTGGTGATTCCAAGGGTGCCCTGGTCTCTGCCTGCAGCGGCGATGGCATCGGAGGCGTTTAACACGAGGTTAAGAAACACCTGGCGCAGGGCGCCGCGGGTGGCCATGACGCCGTCATCACGGGCGCTCAGGTCGGTGGTGAAATGAATCCCCTTTAACAGGGGCTGCACGCGCACCAGCTCACGGATTTCCGCAACCAGTTCATGGACGCCCACAGCCGCCTTTTCCCCGCAGTCTCCGCTGCGGTTAAAATCCAAGAGCTGGCGGATGATCCCGTCGATACGCGCCACTTCTTCGTTCGTTCGAGCGATGTAGTCGGTACGTTCCCGGTCTGTTTCGGCGGATTGAATAAGGGAGAGGTACCCGGTAATGATTCCCAGGGGGTTGCCGATTTCATGGGCGACCCCGGAGGCAAGGCGCCCCATGGCCGACAGTTTTTCTGCTCGGACCACGTCCTTTTGGGCCCGGGAGAGTTCGGCGTTGGCATCCTTCAGTTCCCGCACAGAAATTTTCAATTTCTCCCGGTCCTTGTTGATCCGGCTGATCATGGTATTCAGCGCCATGGAGAGCTTTGAAAACTCACTGCCCGTCTCTTCCTGAAAGACAAAGGGGTCTTCGGTACCTGCATCTTCGGCCTTTGCAAGGAGACGTGCCACCGGTTTGACGGCCACTTTAGATACCTGGCTCACCCCGGTAAAGGTGACCACAAACAGGTTGATGAGAATATACAGGGCCAATAATTTGAGGGTGTCGGTAAGCCATGCGCTCACTTTGCCTGTGGCCACCACCGCCGCCACACCGCCACGCCTGGGGGCGTCAAAGGGAACAGCTGCGATCACCGCGCCATCCAGGCCGAGCAGTCGCGTCCCGTTCCCCTTGTCAATAAGGGGTTCCCCCGCCTTAATCGCCTTGGCGATAGCCGTCTCGGCCTCTCCCACCCGGGGGTCGTTGCCAAACCCGTAACTCAAGTCCTCATCCAAGAGGGACACCTTCACAAGGGTGATGGCGCTGCCCTCCACCATCCCCCCAAGGGCAAAACGCAGTCCCGCCACATCGCGTTTACCGGCCCCGTCGAATCCGAAGTCCGCCACGGCCCGGGCCAGGTGAAGGGCCCTTTCCACCTCCTTTTTTACCATCACCTGACGCACCAAGGTCAGGGCGGAAAAGGCGGTCACCCCCATGGCAAAAAGAAAGAGAAACGCAAGGTTCACGCTGATGCTTGTCTTGATGCCATTGGACATAAGCGACATGTCTCCGTTGAGTTCAACTCAAAAAAAAGCGGGGGGAGGGATATTGCCTCCGGCGGCCCTGCCGGGGGCCAAACGTTTAAAAAGTTTGACAAACAGGTCTTAAGTAAGCCTTTCCAGGCTCCGCCGAAATAATTTCCACTTTTTCACATTAGAAACGTTTTTTGCGGAGCTTTTTTTCAAAAAGCGACCCGCCGGAGGTATTTTACCTTTTCTCTTTTAGTAAAAAGCAAAAAAAAAGTCACCCATAAATATCAGTGGTTGCAGTGCCTTGCTTTCATCATGGCCGCAGCGCAATTGACAGTTTTCGGGCTCAGACGGGTAAACCGATCGAAATCAGCAGTAAAGGCAAAGCCGGGCACCAAGGTTTTTACCACAGGAATTTCAAGGTCTTTCCGGGTAAGCTCAACATAGACAGGAGTAAACTCCTCCTCTGCCAGGAGTGCTTCAAGGAGGCGCCTGTCACCGGATGCCGAGCCCGTGGAGTAATCGGGAAGCTGCTCCTCATGGACGGGAACGGGCCGTGTCGGAGGAGCCATGGACGCCTCACCACCGGGAAAGGCAAAGGGAACCTCGGTCATGGAGGAGACCGCGGCCCGCCGGGCATCGAGGTGGGCGGCGCAGCCCTTGGCCACGGCGCCTTCGTGATCGATGACCATGGCCTTGCAGATGGGAACGCCTAAACGACCCGTGAGCTCCTGGAAGAAAAGGCTTACGCCCTCCTGCCGGTAAGCGGACAGCAAAGGCCCCAGGTTCTCATTGGCAGTGTACAGTTCAAAGCAGAGAGCCGGGTCAAAGGGCTGGGTGGCCTCCGCGTCCCGCTCCAGGGCTTCATACAGACCGGAAACACACGCTTCGTCAAAGGTGTTGCCCGAGGCAAGGCCTGTGGAACCCAGGCTTGAAAAGAGGCTCGGTTCATCCAGGTTCATAAAAAGAAACACCGCCTGAACGGGCACCAGGACAGGCTTTTCACCTTCGCTTGTTACCATGGTCCCTTCCATCCAGTGAAGGGGCTCATCCCGGTAGGGGACATCCAGCATCAATGCGTTGGGATCCAGCGCCCTTTTTCCCTTGGCCAGGAGCTCGCTGTGGCGGGCTTTGGTTACCTCGTGACCTTGGATAGTTCCTGTCACATGCCCGTCTTCAATGGAGGCGTAGGAACTCAAGCGCTCGGCAATCTCCATGTACAGGGAGGCGCGGGCATCGGCAAGGGATAGGCCCTTGCCATAGCTGGTCTGCTCTCCCGTGAGGGTATAGGCCAGATCGCCCTGGCAAACCCGGGTAGCCACCTTCCACGTCCGCTGAAGGGCCAGGGGCGAAAGGGAGGCCTGATGGCGCATCTCGCTGCCGGTGAAAATGCCTGCGGCTTCGAGCTTGGCCTTGGCAATGGAGGCTGTTTCGGCGGCTGAAACCCTCTCCATGGCAGAGACCTCCTGCCGAATCTCCGCTGCCATGGCCGCTACGGGAAGGGGCTCGGAAGGACCGGTGGGCTCGGGTGCCGCCGAAAGGACCGGAGCGTCGCCAAAGAAGGGAAGCTCCACCAGCCGGTCCACGTTCTCGACCAGCATCTCAGTCCACGGGTGTGCCGAGGTGCCGTGTGCCGCCACATAGCGCCCATAGGTCAACGGACTCTCGACCGCCTCCGGGCTCCACCCCTCCCCTTCAAGGGATGCTCTCAGCCCGGCAAAGGCATCAAAGGCAAGGCAGGCCTCATAGATCAGCCCCTTCACGAAAAGATCGGCTTCAGCCAGCATTGCGCCAAGCCCTTCTTCCCCGAGATTTCCCAAAAAGGTCAGGGCCCTTTGCCGCATAAACGAATCCATGGGGGATTTGCCAAGGGCTGCAAGGGCCGCCTCCAAGGTCTCCACCCCTTCGGGAACCACCTCAAAAAAACCCGTGGCCGCTGTGGTGGCCTTTAATTTCAATCGATAATCAATCATCTTCGCCTCTTTGTTTCTATGGATAACGATCAGAAAAAAACGAGCCTCCGGCGGCAAGGTGTGCCACCTTGAAAGCAGGTTGCGGATGTGCTTTGCCCCTCGTTCCTCGGGGCAAATTACATCCGCCTTAAAACCGACATTCATTCAAGCGCATTATCATAAGACCTGTTTGTCTAACTTTTCGAAAGTTTGCCCCCCGGAAGGGCCGCCGGAGGCTACCCCGCCCCACAAAAAAAGGCCCCGGAATCACTCCCGGAGCCTTTTTATATCACCCATGTGCCGGAGATAGCCGTTCAAAGGGTCCCCGGCAAAAGCGTCATCCTTAGAAAAAAAGTTTCATGATGTCGCTGTAGAAAACATAGACCATGAGGGACAGCAGGAGAAACATGCCTGCCTGGCTGGCCGTTTCTCGGATCTTGTCGTTCACCGGCTTTCCCGTCACCCACTCGATGGTGAAGAAGAGAAGGTGCCCGCCGTCCAGCACCGGAATAGGCAGAAAATTGAGGATGGCCAGGTTGATGCTGATGAAGGCGATAAAAGAGATCAGGGATGAGAGTCCCACACGGGCCTGGTCACCGGCCATCTTGGCGATGATGATGGGGCCCCCCAGATCGGCAGGTATACTGCCCTTGACCATCTTCACAAGGCCCACCACCATGAGCTTGCCGAGGAACCAGGTTTTGGCCACACCTTCGGTAATACAGCCGAAAAATCCGAGGCGCTTGTTCACCACCTCGTAATAGGGGGCGATCCCGATACGCCAGGTGCCCTCTTTGCCGTCGAGCTGTTCCGGCTGAAGGCTCAAGGTAAGTTCGGCGCCGTCTCTCAGCAGGAGCAGCTCCACGGCCTTGCCGTTGCTTCCCGTGATGGCCGTTACCACGTCCCCCCAGAACTCAAGGGGGGTATCATCCACGGCAAGGAGGCGGTCCATGACCTTAAGGCCCGCTTTTTCAGCCGGAGAATCGCCTTGGATCCCTCCGATGACGGGGTCCTGTATGGGGCCGATGCCAACGGCCCAGGAGGGGACCTCTTCGCCGAACAGGTTCCGGGTGGTGGAAGCTTCGGGAAGGAGTTCAACGGTCCGTGGGTCTCCAGCCCGCTCGTAGGTAAGGGAAAGAGGCCTGCCGTCGCTGGATTCGATGGCGTCCACAAGATCGCTCCAGAGGGTCACGGAATTCCCGCCCACCTCAGTCACCCGGTCGCCATAGGCAAGGCCCGCATGGGATGCCGGGGTATTCGCCACCACCTGCCCCACCACCGGGGCAAGGCCGTTGACTCCGTGAACACCGAAGAGGCCCGTGTAGATCACCACGGCCAGGACCAGGTTGAAAACGGGTCCTGCGGCCACGATCAGCATTCTCTGCCACACCACCTTGTGGGTAAAGGAGAGATGGCGCTGTTCATCGGTGATCTCGGCGTCGGGGTCCTCCCCCACCATCTTGACATAGCCCCCCAGGGGAATGGCAGAGACCAGGTATTCGGTCATGCCCACCTTGCGGCCAAAAATACGGGGGCCAAAGCCCAGGGAGAATTTTTCCACCCCCACGCCAAACAACCGGGCCACCAGAAAATGACCCAGCTCGTGGAAGAAGACGAGAACGCCCAAAACGATGATGATGGAAAAAAGGTTGGTCGTCATGAACTATCCTGCATGGTTGATGCCGCTAAGGGCATATGAGTTCGGTTGCTTTTCGCCGCGCCCAGGCATCTGCCTCCTGGACATCGTCCAGAACGGGCCGACTGACCACGGAATGGGCATCCATGGTTGATTCAATAATCCGGGGAATGTCGAGAAATCCGATGCGCTCCTCAAGAAAAGAGGCCACAGCCACTTCGTTGGCGGCATTCAAAGCCGTCGGCATCGTCCCCCCGGCCCCTGCCGCGTCAAAGGCAAGTTTCAGGCATCGGAATCGAGAGAAGTCGGGGGTTTCAAAGGTCAGAGCGGCCAGGGCCGCAAAATCCGGGGGTTCCATGCCGATATCCAACCGCTGGGGGTAATTCAGGGCATAGGCAATGGCTCCCTTCATGTCCGGTTGCCCCAATTGTGCCATCACCACCCCGTCCACATAGGCTACCATGGAATGTACAATACTCTGGGGGTGAACCACAACCTCAATCCGGTGGGCCTCAACGGCAAAAAGATGATGGGCTTCAATAACTTCCAGCCCTTTGTTCATCAAGGTGGCCGAGTCGATGGTGATCTTCTTCCCCATGCTCCAGGTGGGATGGTTGAGGGCCTGGGCAAGGGAGATCTCCCCCATGGCCTCCCTGGGCGTGCTGCGAAACGGCCCCCCCGAAGCGGTGAGGATAAGCTTGTTCACCTCCCTGGGGTTTTCTCCGTTCAGGCATTGGAAGATGGCGCTGTGCTCGCTGTCCACGGGAAGTATGGGAACGCCTTTTTCAGCGGCCAGGGGCATGACCAGGTCCCCTGCCGTCACCAGGGTCTCCTTGTTGGCAAGGGCAATGCTCTTTCCGGCCTCGATGGCCGAAAGGGTCGGCACAAGCCCGGCGGCCCCAACGAATGCAGAGACCACCATGGAGACATCCCCATGGGAGGCAGCCTGGTTGTACCCGGAGACGCCCCAGAGAAGCTCCGTGGAACAGGTTGACGGAAGCAGGGCCTTGAGCCGGTCCCGATGAACCTCATCGATCACGCAGGCTATCTCGGGGGAGAACTCAAGGATCTGGGCCGCCAACAGATCCACGCTGGTGGCCGCGCACAGGGCCTTCACCCCAAACCTGTCCGGGTACATCCGGACAATCTCAAGGACGTTTTTTCCAATGGACCCGGTAGATCCCAGCAGGGTCAGATATTTCATGGGACTCCCCTTCAGGCGCCAAGCACCATAAAGAAATAAAACAGAGGCGCCGCGAAGAGAAGGGCGTCGATACGATCGAGCAAACCGCCGTGGCCCGGAATGAGCTGGCCCGAATCCTTGATACCGGAGGAGCGCTTCAGGGACGACTCAAACAGGTCCCCCAAGGGGCCAATGGCTCCGGCCAGGGGAAAGAGCAGCAGGCAGGCAAACCAGCCGAGTTCCGGGACAAAAAGCGCCTTCATGACAAATCCCGCCACCAGGGCCCCTGCCATGCCCCCCATGAACCCCTCGACGGTCTTGCCCGGGCTCACGGCCGGGCAGAGCTTGCGCTTGCCAAGGAAGGTCCCCGCGTAAAAGGCGCCGGTATCGCAGGCCGCCACGGTCACAAGCAGGGTAAAAATCCACATCACCCCGTGTTCCGGCGCCATGCGCAGCCGCATCACGGTGGCCAGCACCATGGGGATGTACAAAAGACCAAAGACGTGGGTCAAAAGGTGCTTGATCACCTTGGTATCCGTTTCAAAGCGGGAAAGCAGAAAAAAACCGCCCAGGGGGATGTTGAGAAAAACCACGCCGAGAAGGGCTCCCCAGGGATTGTCCATGGCATAGGCCAGGGCCACCATGACAAGGGACGAGCCGTACCCGAGAAGGGGAAGGGCTCCGAACCGATCGGCGGTTTCGTCCACCAGGGGATAGTATTCGGACAGGGCAATCACGGCCACAGCCATGATCAGAAGGGTAAAAAGCAGGGCTCCGCCTTTAAGAATAAAAAGCCAGAGAAGGGGAATAGCTACAACCGCAGAAAGTATCCGTTTCACGTGCATGGGTCTCACATCCTTTTTAATACAGCAAAAGGGAGACCGGTCCCGCCGCATGCGGCAGCCGATACTCCCTTCGGGTACCCACTTTGTTCACCCTCGACTCAGGACTGAAGCACTTTTCCAAACCGACGTTCACGCGCCTGGAAATCCTTGAGAATGGAGGTAAACTCCGATTCGCCGAAATCGGGCCAAAGGGTCTCGGTAAAAAATATCTCGCTGTAGGCGCACTGCCAGAGCAGAAAATTGCTGAGGCGCATCTCCCCGCTCGTGCGGATCACAAGATCCGGATCGGGGAGGCCGCGGGTAAAAAGATGCTGTGAAACCACCTCTTCATCCACATCTGCAGCCTGAATCCGCCCCTGGGTCACCTCGTCGGCAATGCCCTTAACCGCCTCGACAATCTCGGAACGGCTGCCGTAGCTTAAGGCAAGGCAGAGGGTCAGGCGCGCATTGTGCCGCGTGGCCTCCATGGCAAGAGCGAGCTCATTGCGCACCTCGTCCGGCAGCCGATGAAGTTCACCGATGGCCGTCAGGCGGACGCCATTTTTCACAAGCTGCGCCTTCTCATTGCGAAGAAATCGCGTGAGGAGCCCCATGAGGGCATCCACCTCTTTTTTCGGCCGCTGCCAGTTTTCCGTGGAAAAGGCATAAAGGGTCAGGTAGGGAATGCCGAACTTCGTGCAGCTCTCCACCACCGTGCGAACCGCCCCCGCGCCCTTTTCATGGCCCTTGACGCGGTTCATCACCCGCTTTTTCGCCCACCTGCCGTTGCCGTCCATAATAAAGGCGACATGCTCCGGCAGCCGGTCTGCTGACAGTCCGTCGGGAAGCTCTCGTTCCATCAAACCTCGAGAATCTCTTTTTCTTTGTCTTTGTAGATCGCTTCGATCTTGCCGACAAAATCATCCGTAACCTTCTGGACCTGGTCCTGGGTCTTGAACTGCTCGTCCTCGGAGATGTCCCCGTCTTTTTTCAAGGTTTTCAGGGTCTCGTTGGAGTCGCGCCGAATGTTCCGAACCGCCACTTTGTGGTCTTCGCAGGTCTTGTGAACAAGCTTGACGATCTCTTTTCGTCGCTCCTCCGTAAGGGGGGGAACGGAGATACGGATCAGTTTGCCGTCACTTGAAGGGGTCAGGCCGATGTTCGCTTTGAGGATGCCCTTTTCGATCTCTTTAAGGGCCGTTGCATCCCAGGGCTGAATGACGAGCAGGCGAGGTTCCGGAACAGACACGGAAGCCATCTGGTTCAAGGGGGTCAGGGTACCGTAGTAGTCCACCTTCACGCTGTCGAGCATATTGGCCGAGGCACGCCCGGTACGGACACGTCCCATCTCTTTTTCAAGAGCGTCCATGGTTTTGCCCATCCTCTCCCGGGTCTCATCGAGAAGCGCGTTGATCATATCGTCACCTTTCCTGTCTTAGTTAAGATTAGATTAGATGGTTTTAAAATCTGGTATGGCAAGGGGGGATTGAAAGGGTCCCAAAGATCCGTCTACAGCGCTGATCCGGCCCCCCCAAAACAGAAAAAGATCAGGCCCGCGTATCGCGAACCTGATCTCTTTCATACCCGTAAGATCATCAGTTGTCAATCAGGGTGCCGATATCCTTCGCCCCGGTGACCACTTTGAAAATATTTCCTTTGCCGGAAAGATTGAACACCGACAAAGGCAGGTTGTTGTCCATGGCAAGAGAAATCGCCGTCATGTCCATGACATTGAGCTGCTTCTCCAGAACCTCCATGTACTTGACCCGGGGAAAGAACGTGGCGTCCTTATCCTTGACCGGGTCCTTGTCGTAGATGCCGTCCACCTTGGTGGCCTTCATCAGGAGTTCCGCATGGATCTCCTGGGCGCGAAGCACCGCCGCCGTGTCGGTGGTGAAGTAGGGACTGCCTGTCCCTGCGGCGAAAATCACGGCACGTCCCTTCTCCAGATGGCGAACCGCCCGACGGAGAATAAAGGGTTCGGCCACCTCATGCATGCTGATGGCGGACTGGACCCTGGTGGGAATCCCGATCTTTTCAAGGGCACCGGAAAGGGCGATGCTGTTGATAACGGTGGCCAGCATTCCCATATGATCGGCAGGTGCCCTGTCCATGCCGTAGGAGCTTGCGGCGATACCTCGGAAGATATTGCCTCCGCCCACAACAATGGCCACCTCAACGCCCAGTTCATGAATCGACTTCACCTCTTCGGCGACGTATTTCATCATGTCGGGGCTGATACCGAAGCTCTGATCACCCATCAAAGCTTCACCACTTAATTTCAGAAGAACACGCTTGAAGGCAGGCTTCGCCGCTGTCATCTACTCTCCTAACTGGTAACGGACGAAACGGCGGATACGGATGTTCTCGCCCATTTTGCCGATAACCTCTTTTGTATAGTCCTCAATGGTGATCTGGGGATTCTTTACATAAGCCTGGCTCATGAGGCAGGAATCCTTGTAGAACTTCTGGACCTGACCTTCGACGATCTTGTCCACGATGTTCTCAGGCTTGCCCTGCTCGAGAGCGCGCTCACGGTAAATCTCCCGTTCCTTGGCAACAACGTCTTCGGAAATGTCCTCAGGGGCAAGACCGGCAGGGTTGACGGCTGCAATGTGCATGGCAACATCTTTGGCGAAAGCCTGGAAGTCTTCGTTTTTGGCAACGAAGTCCGTCTCGCAGTTGATCTCAACCATAACACCGATTTTGCCGCCCATGTGGATGTAGCTCATGACGGTGCCTTCGGAAGTGGCTCGGGCGGAACGCTTTGCAGCGGCTGCCAGGCCTTTTTTCCGGAGGAAGTCGAGGGCCTTGGCCACATCGCCGTCGCTCTCCTTCAGGGCTTTCTTGCAATCCATGATTCCGGAGCCGGTCTTTTCACGAAGTTCTTTTACCATTGCTGCGCTGATATCTGCCATGACTACTCTCCTGCATTCTCGGCCGCGGCGTCTGCTGCCGGGGCATCATTCTCGGTTTTCTTACGGATCACTTCAACCACGGGACCTTCGGTGTCACCCGCAGCGGCCTCGGCAACAGCTGCTGCCTTGGTTTCCACTTCGTCGTTGCCCTTGTCGCTTGCAGCGGCACGCTTTTCGGTGTAGCGCTTGCGGCCTTCGATGCAGGCATCGGCAAGGCGTGAGGTAATCAGACGAATGGAACGAATGGCGTCGTCGTTGCCGGGAATCACGTAATCGATGGGATCCGGGTCACAGTTGGTATCCACAAGGGCGACAATGGGAATGTTGAGACGCTGGGCTTCTTTAACAGCGATGCTCTCTTTCTTGGGGTCCACGATGACGATTGCACCGGGCAGGCCGTTCATCATGCTGATACCGCCGATGACGGCTTCGAGCTTGTCACGGTCTTTACCGAGCTTGAGACGCTCTTTTTTGGTGTAGCTTTCAATGGTTCCGTCGTTCTGGATCTCATTGAGCTTGCCAAGGCGCTCGATGCTTGTCTTTACGGTCTGGAAGTTGGTGAGCATGCCGCCGAGCCAGCGGTTCTGTACATAGAACATCTCAGCGCGGTTGGCTTCTTCGTAAATGGCTTCTCGAGCCTGCTTTTTGGTGCCGACAAAGAGAACGGACTTTCCGTTGGCGGCCACATCAGCGATGAAGTCATAGGCATTCTTGAACATACCCACGGACTTCTGAAGGTTGATGATGTAAATGCCGTTGCGGGCGCCGAAAATATACGGCTTCATCTTCGGGTTCCAGCGTTTGGTCTGGTGACCGAAATGGCATCCGGCTTCGAGAAGCTCTTTCATGCTTACGTAAGACATATCCTTACTCCTTTGGTTTTTCCACCGCCCCCGTCATCCCCGGGATCGACTTTCTCCGATACATCGAAGGAAAGAACCTGATACGGGTCAGGAGGCGTGTGTCATTAAAATGCATCTGCCCGTCAATCGGACAAATTCAACAAAAGCGGCCCCATTGTGCCGCTTGAAAGTTTGCCCCCCGAGGGGAGCCAATCAACCGTCGGGCGCAAAAATACGCCTCGATCGATAAATCCTAACATTAATAACAGGTCCTGCAGCGTGTGGCAAGGGCATTCCGGACCAGCCAAAAGAAAACCTTCTGCCGCCCCGGCACAAACCGATATGTTTCGGAGAGATGTGAAGAAAAAAAAGAAAGGAAACGAAAAAGCAGCACCCGACAGCGCCACCGGAGATGTCTAAGCCGGACCGCGTCAGGCCTTCCGCCGGGCACGCACAGCCCGGTTGTTGCCGGCATAATCGTCAAAAAAAAGAATGGACTCAAACAAGCCGTCTACTTCCAGAAGGGACCGAACCGCTTCCCGCTGATCCCACCCCATCTCAAGGAACACCCAGCCACCGGGCTTCAGATGGCGGCGACACCCGGAAATAATCAGCGATAGATCACGAAGACCGTCCGCATCACCATCCAGGGCCAGACGGGGCTCAAAGACTGCCACTTCAGGCTCAAGCAGATCGATGTCGGCCGTGGGTATATAAGGTGGATTGGAGACCACCACGTCAAAAACCGGTGAATCACCCACAAAAGGGTCAAACCACACACCCTGAACAAAGGTGACACGATCTGCCACGTTATTCTTCCGGGCATTCCCCCGAGCCACATCAAGGGCTGTTGCGGACCGGTCGGTTGCAAAAACAACATGCTGGGGACAAGCCTTGGCAAGGGAAAGGGCGATGGCACCGGACCCCGTCCCCAGATCCACAATGCGCAACCCGCCATCCGCCTGGCATAGCACCTCAAGGGCAGCCTCCACCAGGGTCTCGGTATCGGGACGAGGCACAAGCACCCCGGGCACCACCTCCAGATCAAGATCCCAGAAACCTGTCTCACCCACAATATAGGCAATGGGCTCCCGATCAAGGCGACGCCGCACCAGGTCTTCGTAGCCCTGTTTCAAGGACGCTGTGGCGATGTCGCCTTTTCTCAGGACAAGGCCGGCACGACCGGTGTCAAGAAGATGCATCATCAAAAGGTCGGCAGCAAGAAGCGGGGCGTCCACGCCGGCCGCGTCAAAAAGGCGAGCAGCCTCCGCCAGCATCTCACCGATACTGACGGAAACTGAAAAAAGGGGATCAGAGGGTTTGTTCATTTTGAAGAGCCTGGGCCTGGGCGTGGGTTCGCAGAGACGCGATGATCTCATCGATATCCCCTTCCATGATGGCATCCAGCCGATAGAGCGTCAGCCCGATACGGTGATCGGTCATCCGGCCCTGGGGGAAGTTGTAGGTCCGGATACGCTCGCTGCGATCCCCGCTGCCGATCTGCCCCTTTCTGGCGGCGGAACGCTTTGCTTCGGTCTCCTGGATCATCTTGTCCAGGATACGAGAACGAAGGACTTTCATGGCCTTGTCTTTGTTCTTGTGCTGAGATTTTTCATCCTGGCAGGTGGCCGTGATACCCGTGGGGATATGGGTGATGCGAACCGCTGAATCCGTTGTGTTGACACTCTGGCCACCGGGACCCGACGAACGGAAAATATCAATACGGAGTTCATTGGGCTCAATCTTGAGCTCCACGTCTTCCGCCTCGGGAAGAACCGCCACGGTCACCGCCGAGGTGTGGATACGCCCCTGAGTTTCGGTGGCAGGCACGCGCTGGACCCGATGGACCCCGCTCTCATATTTAAAGGAGCTGTAAGCGCCCTTGCCGTTCACCTGAAAGACCACTTCCTTAAAACCGCCGACATCCGAGCCATGGGAATCCATAAGCTCCACACCCCAACCCCGGCCCTCGGCGTATCGGGTATACATCTTAAAGAGGTCGCCCGCAAAAAGAGACGATTCATCCCCGCCGGTACCGGCGCGAAGCTCAACAATAACGCTCTTCTCGTCCAGGGGATCCTTGGGAACCAGAAGAATCTTGAGCTCTTCACCCAGCGCCTCGACCTGAGTTTCCAAAGGCCCGATCTCCTCTGCGGCCATCTCCTTCATATCGGGATCGTCATCGTTGAGAAGCTCCCTGGCCTCCTCAAGGTCAGCCACAACCTTCTTGTACCGACGATACCCCTCCACCAGTTTGGAGATCTCACCGTGTTCCTTGATATACTTCTGATACTGAACCCGGTCGCTGACCACAGCGGGATCACTGAGAAGCTGCTCCAGTTTTATAAACCGGTCTTCCACACCCTCGAGTTTACCAAACATTGCTTTGCCTGCCCCATAGCCCCTTTTCAGTGCAATATCACCACACAAAGGGAAGTGTTCGAATCCTCACTGCCCGGACCCACCGTCCGGACGACAAAAAGGGAAATCGTAAAAACCGATTCCCCTTCTTCTCCCAAGCCATACGGTCTTGATTTCGTCGCGAAACTTACTTGCCAACCTTGCTGGCATCGAAGTTTGCGAATTTTTTACGGAAACGATCGATACGACCTGCGGTATCCACAAGCTTCTGCTTTCCGGTGAAGAACGGATGGCAGCTGGAGCAGATTTCCACCTTGATCTCTTCGCGGGTAGAACCCACGTTCATGACGTTGCCGCATGCACAGGTGGCCGTGGCCATTTTGTATTCGGGGTGAATGCCCTTTTTCATGACAAAAAACTCCTTAGAAAAAATAAATATATGAAAAAATACCACCCAGGGAACCCCTTAAGGGCCGCCTTACGCTGCCGTTAATAAGCAGCCGTGGCATTATGAATTCATGGAATCAAGAAACTCCATATTATCCTTAGTTCCACTGATCTTGTCAAGCAAAAAGCCCATGCTGTCCACGGTATTGAGGGACGCCAGAAGCTTGCGCAGAATCCAGATCCGATCGAGCTGCCCCTTCTCAACGAGGAGTTCCTCTTTTCGGGTACCGGATTTCTTGATGTCAATGGCAGGGAACATGCGGCGATCGGCGAGTTTGCGATCAAGGACCAGCTCCATGTTGCCGGTACCCTTGAACTCTTCGAAGATCACCTCGTCCATGCGGCTGCCCGTATCGATGAGCGCCGTGGCGATGATGGTGAGACTGCCACCCTCTTCCACGTTTCGGGCTGCGCCGAAGAAACGCTTGGGACGGTGAAGGGCGTTGGAATCCACGCCGCCTGAAAGGATCTTGCCCGAAGGAGGCATGACGGAGTTGTATGCACGGGCCAGACGGGTGATACTATCCAGAAGGATCACAACGTCTTTTTTGTGCTCCACGAGTCGCTTGGCCTTTTCAATCACCATCTCGGCAACCTGAACATGACGCTCGGCGGGCTCGTCAAAGGTGGAGCTGATCACTTCCGCTTTTACGGAACGGGCCATATCCGTCACTTCTTCGGGACGTTCGTCGATCAGCAGAATAAAGGGGACGATATTGGGGTGGCTCTTGATCATGCTGTTGGCAATGGTCTGCAGGATCATGGTCTTGCCGGAACGGGGAGGGGAAACAATGAGCCCCCTCTGGCCAAAACCGATGGGAGCCATAAGCTCGATGATGCGGGTAGAGTAGTTGTCTTTGTCGTTTTCCAGCTGCACCTTCATTTCAGGATAGAGGGGCGTCAGGTTGTCGAAAAAGATCTTTTCACGCGCCACATCCGGGTCTTCGTAGTTGACCGCCTGGACCTTGAGCAGAGCGAAGTAGCGCTCCGACTCCTTGGGCTGGCGAATCTGGCCGGAGACGGTATCCCCGGTCTTGAGGTTGAATCTGCGAATCTGAGAAGGGGAGACGTAGATATCATCGGGCCCGGGCAGGTAGTTGCAATCCGGAGATCGAAGGAAGCCAAACCCGTCGGGAAGCACCTCCAGGGTACCCTCCCCGTAAATCTGGCCTTCCCGCTCAATTTGTGCCTGAAGCAACATAAAAATGAGCTCCTGCTTGGGAAGACCGCCGGCGCCCTCAATATTGAGACTCCGCGCCATCTTGGCCAGCTCTTCAATCCGCATCGCTTTCAATTCAACAATGTTCATCAACAGTTTCCCCACATTTTTATATGCTCATCCAGAACAACAATCAGCGTCGTCCCAATCCGTATTGATTTCGGTATTGATTTCGGTGCAATGGTATCCACCCCCGCATTACCCGCAATGGAAACATGAAAAGGCCCCTCCGGAAGGCACATCGCGCCACACAGATCGACTGTGAACGCCGGGATGTGTTACAGATTTTTTACCATGATTTCTGTAAGGTGAGTGTCTGTTCTGCAGGTCCTATAAGGATCATGACGTTGGTAATGACAAAAAGAGCGGTTTTATTGGTTAGATACAATCCCGCGCGCGGCATGTCAAGGACTTATAAATGGGCACTGCATTTTTTTACAATTTTTTCAAACACCTTATAAAATGCCCCTTTCAATTCGGAAAGCCCCTGCAGATTCTCTATCACCAGATCGGCCCTCTCCCGTTTGACCCCGTCGGAGAGTTGAAGCGCCAGAAGCCGCATTGCCTCTGCCTCGGACACGCCGTCCCTTGCCATCAACCGGGCACACTGGGTCGAACGATCCACCCCCACATGGAGGGTGATGTCAAACATGGAGTCAAGATTAAGCTCAAACAAAAGGGGCACCTCACACACCGCCATGGAGGCGCCCGTTGCCGCCTCCTGCTCCAGAAACCGCTCCATCAACCGAATCACCTCGGGCTGAACAATGGACTCCAAAACCCGGCGCGCCTCGGGATCGGAGATCAGCTTTCGCCTGAGGGCCGGACGGTCCAGGCAGCCGTCTGCCCCCACCACACCGTCGCCAAACCAGTCAACCACAGCCTCAAATCCCGGACTCCCCGGCGCCACTGCATCCCGCGCCAGGTCATCGGCAATGGATACCGCCACCCCCTTCTCCCTGAACAGGCGACACACCGTCGTTTTTCCGGAGGCAGCTCCCCCCGTCAGCCCTACCTTGACCATTCCACCTCGCTTTCCATCTGTTGAAGCCCTGATATCCCGTCCCGGATGGTTGCATGACCGTTTAAAAGGTGCGGTTTACCTCTCCGCCGCATTCCACACCGCGTCATTGAAAAATCGCCCCGCGCCAGGGGCCATCATCCCATACAATGTATCCCTTCCCTTGACAAGCCATGCGCATTCTATTACTTAAACTTTTTTGATGATTATGTAAAAAATAATCGAAGAATGCATCCCTCCGAATGGCTCGCCCCTCGAAAGGCGTTGCCGTTTTTCCATGCATTCGCTAATAAACCGGGCTGACAAGGACGAGGAACTCTCCTTGCCCCACCCTAACGGACCAAAGGCAACGGAGCCGAGACGCTAAGACTCCGTCCACCCATTGTATAGGTTATCGTTTACCACTTTTAGAGAAAGGATTTTCGCATGAACATCTTATTTTTCGGCCCCAACGGAAGCGGAAAAGGCACCCAGGGATCCATCCTCAAGGACAAGTACAATGCTGCCCACATCGAATCCGGCGCCATCTTCCGCGAGAACATCAAGGGCGGTACCGAACTCGGCAAAAAAGCAAAAAGCTACATCGACGCCGGTGACCTCGTGCCCGATGACATCACCATCCCCATGATCCTTGATCGCCTCAAGCAGGACGACTGCGCCAACGGCTGGCTCCTGGACGGCTTCCCCAGAAACAAGGTGCAGGCCGAAAAACTCGACGAGTCCCTCAAAGCCGCCGGCATGGAACTCAACTACGTGGTTGAGATCGTTCTGGACCGAGAGATTGCCAAGCTCCGCATCACCGGCCGACGTCTCTGCGAAAACGACCCCAACCACCCCAACAACATCGGCATCGAAGCCATCAAGCCCAACGGCGACAAATGCCGCGTCTGCGGCGGGGCCCTCACCTCCCGTGCCGACGACCAAGATGATGCAGCCATCGACAAGCGACACTCCATCTATTACAACGAAGTGGACGGCACCCTGGCCGCCGCCTACTACTTCAAAGATGTCGCCGCCAAGAGCGATGCCACCAAGTACATCACCCTGGCCGGTGAAAAAGACATGAAGTCCGTCACCGACGAACTCGTCTCCAAGCTGTAGTCCCGCAATCCCCCCTAATGACAGGGGCCTTCGGGCAACACGACACACAAGAGGTGGTGGCAGGTTTTTTTTCTTGCCATCACCTTTTTTTTGTTTTATCCTTACAGGAGTTTACTTTTTAATAGTATACAGACTAACCATCACGCCGACCGCAAGAGATCACCGGCCTCTGATGTTGAGAAAGGGGCGATATATTTGAAGGAAATCGAAGTTAAAGTACTCGATAACGATCTCGAAAAAGCCATGCGTATTCTGAAGAAAAAAATTCAGAACGACGGCCTTTTCAAGCGGCTGAAGCTCAAGAAGAGCTATGAAAAGCCGAGCGAATTCCGACGCCGCAAGCAGCGCGAAGCGCAGCGTCGACAGAGGATTGCCAGTGCCCGTAACCGCTAGGGCCTGACACCTCAATATCGCTATCGATTCTTTTTTCAAAAGGCCCGGCTTAGGCATCTTCTGCATATAGCCGGGTTTTTTGTATTGGCACACCACCAACATCTTCAGAGTAACATCCACCATGACAATGCATTCCGACTACGAGCGCTGTCTCGACACCATGTACAAACTCGGCCGCTTCGGCATCATCCTGGGCCTGGATACCATGAAAGGCATCCTTGAGCGCCTTGGCAACCCGGAGAAAAAATTCACCGTCATCCACGTGGCGGGCACCAACGGCAAGGGCTCTGTGGCGTCTTATCTCTCCAGGATCCTGACCCTTTCCGGCTACCGTACCGGCCTGTACACCTCCCCCCACCTCGTTCGGTTTAACGAGCGCATCGCGGTGGACGGCAACATGGTCACCGACGCAGAGGTTGTGGCCAGCTACAACCGGGTGGAAGCCGCCAATGTCGGTGAACGCTCCGGTACCTTCTTCGAACTGACAACGGCCATGGCCTTTGATCTCTTCGCTGAAAAAGGGGTGGATGTGGCCATCATCGAAACAGGCATGGGCGGCCGCCTGGACGCCACCAATATCGTGACGCCGGCCCTGTCCATCATCACCAATGTGTCCCTGGAGCACAAGGACCACCTGGGCGACACCATCGCCAAGATTGCCTACGAAAAAGCGGGCATCATCAAAGAGGGCATCCCGGCCATCGTCGGTGTCCGTCAGGCCAGCGCCATCGGCGTGGTGGAAGAGACCGCCCGGGAGCTTGA
This sequence comes from Desulfoluna spongiiphila, assembly GCF_900101345.1. Lineage (GTDB taxonomy): Bacteria > Desulfobacterota > Desulfobacteria > Desulfobacterales > Desulfolunaceae > Desulfoluna > Desulfoluna spongiiphila. The sequence goes on from NZ_FMUX01000001.1 coordinate 318,937, forward strand.
GGCCCCTGTCATCCGCCTGGGCCGGGACATCCATGTCCGCCGCTCCGAAAAAGGGTTCAGCTGCCGCTGCAGCGGCATCTCCATTAGCGATTTGACAACCTCCCTTCTCGGCAAGCACCAGGTTGACAACGCGGCCCTGGCCGTGGCCGCCTGCGCCAGCTTGAGAAAGGGCTACCGATTCCGCATCGCCGACGAGACCATCCGCCAGGGCCTGGCCACCACACCCTGGCCCGGACGCCTCGAACGCGTCGCCGGATACCCGGAAACCATCATCGACGGTGCCCACAACCCCGCAGCCATAAAGGTCCTTGTCCAGTACCTGGAAGAGGAGCAACGGGGCCGGGACATCACGCTGGTCACTGGCATTCTGGACGACAAGGCCTACCCCAAGATGTTCGCCAACCTGCTGCCCTTCTGTCGGCGCGTCGTCCTCGTCAAAGCAAAAACCGACCGAAGTCTGGACCCCGAGTCCATGCGAGCCGCCGCCTCCAAGTACGTCCGCGACGTCTCCGTCATCCCCGACATCGAGCAGGCCGTTCACTCAGCCCGCGCCTCAGCCCGGGAAGGGGAACTGGTTCTCGTTGCCGGCTCTTTGTATGTTGCTGGTGAAGCACGGGCGGCCCTCCTGGGCCACTGATCCGTGCCGGCACTCCGGCATGACAGACCGTCTTAAACGCACCCTCGGTTTTATATAAAAAAAAGGACACCCGGCATCGGGTGTCCTTTTTTTGTTGAAGCCATGAAAGCTACGCCAGTTTGCCGCCGCAGCCCATTTTTTTACCGGAAGATGAAAGGTGCATGCGGGCTGTCACCCGGCCGACTCCAGCCCGGCCTCTGTCACCCCACGGAACAGGGCATCCGAGACGTCAAGGAGTCCCGCGATGCGCTGAATAAGGGCCATCTCCATTTCCGAGGCGTCCCCATTGGCATGGGCCACACGTAGGGCGGACTCTAAGAGCATCCGCTTTTCGGCGTTGGTCAGATAAGGGGTGATGACCTTAAGCCGCTGGTCCAAGGCACCCGAATCGTCTTTCAGGTGACGCGCTTCATTGCGAAGGGCTTCAGGGTCCGCCGCCTCTCCGGTCACCTCCGCCACAATACTGGAAACAACCGCAACCTCCACGCAGGCCTCGGCATGCTCCCCTTCCATGTCCGCGCTCAGCATGGCCAGAAGAACCGCCAGCAACGCAGGCTTGAGCCCCTCCCGGGACACTGTTGGGCTGAAGGCCGTCACATCCCGGTCAAACACCCCGCCGCATATGCCGCACTTCACCAGCCCCGAGTCTTTGGAACGCCTGTGGACCGGGACGCCAAGCACCCGGGTTACCGTCAATGTATCCATCCCCAGACACACCGCGGTCTGACGACACCCGGGGCAGTAAAACTCGCCCCGGGGGATGCACCTGTACCTGTCGCTTCGCCCAAACAAAAATTTCACCTGCGTCGTTGCCCCTTTCCGGAGCCGACTCCGGTGCGTTTCAATAATTCGGCGACTTCTCCTTCAGAGAGATGGCGCCACTGGCCGGGTTTCAAGTTCCCCAGCCGAATATTGGCCATGCGCACCCGCTTGAGGGCCACCACCTCATGCCCCACCACCTGGGCCATGCGTCTGATCTGGCGATTCTTCCCCTCTTTGAGCACCATGGTGTACCGGTCTTTGGCCTCACGGCGAATCCTGCAGGGCCGGGTCATACCCTCTTTAAGACGGATGCCCCCCTCCATACGCGCGAGCTCCGAGCCGGAAATCTCTGCTGCCACGCGGACCCGGTACTCCTTTTCGTGATCAAAGGAAGGGTGGGAAAGCCGATGATGGATCCTTCCGTCGTTGGTGAGAATAAGGAGCCCGGACGAGTCCTGATCCAACCGCCCCACCGGAAACACACGCTCCGGAACGTCCACGAGGTCCGTCACCACCTTTGCGTCCCCGTGGTTGCAGGAGGTGATCACCCCTAAGGGCTTATTCAGGACAAGGTAGACTCTCTTCTCCTCGGCGCGAACCGCCTTTCCATTCACACAGACCTCATCCGATTCGGGATCCACACGGGTTCCGAGCTCCGTCACCACCCGGCTGTTTACCGTTACGGCCCCGTCTTTGATCAGCGTCTCGGCAGCTCGCCTGGAACAGACCCCTGCATGGGCCAGGTATTTCTGCAGGCGCACCCCCTGAATTTCAGTCACAACCCCTTCTCCTTCCAAAGAGCGGTTGAATCCGCCCCGTTTCTTCTATATACCTAATGCGTGACTTGGGCCATGTTGCGACCCAAAGATACGGGGCCGTGCCGGCAATGCGCCACGCCCCTTACCCTATGTACAGGAAACATCTGAAATGTTCAATCAAACCGACACACACGGGGAGTGCCCGGAATGCGGAAGCCCCCTTGAAGTGCAACGCTCATGAACCCGCGTTACCTTCCGTTGCAGGTCCTGCAACACAAGCTTTCGCCCCGAAAGGCTCAAGGAACTCATCGACGAAGCCTTTGAACGGAAAATGGCCTGCGTGCCCATCAACCGCATCTGATATGGAAACCACCTTCAGACTCACCATCGGATACCACGGAACGCCTTATGCCGGCTGGCAGATCCAACCCGATCAGCCCACGGTTCAACAGGCCATCCAGGAGGCCCTCACCCGCATGCTCACCCGGCCTGTGACGGTCATCGCCTCTGGCCGCACCGACTCCGGTGTCCACGCCGTGGCACAGGTGGCCCATTTCAAGGCAGATACCGCCATCCCTGCGGAAAAATTCCAGGATGCCTTGAACAGCATGCTCCCCGAGAGCATCACCATCCACGCATGCGAAAAGGTCCCCGAGACCTTTCACGCACGGTTCAACGCCAGGCGCAAGCGCTACACATACCGCATCATCAACCGCCCCGTGGCCCCGGCCGTGAGTGCCGACACCTTCTGGCACATCCGGAACCCCCTGGATATCGCCGCCATGAAACAGGCGGCCGCACACCTTCAAGGCACCCATGATTTCAAGGCCTTCGAAGGAACGGGCAGCCCCCGGGCCACCACCGTGCGCACCCTCTTTGAGGCCTGCGTCCACGACCACGGTCAGGGACTCGTCACCCTCACCTTTTGCGGCAGCGGATTTCTCAAGTTCATGGTGAGAAACCTGGTGGGCACCCTGGTGGATGTGGGACTCTCCCGCACCACCCCGGGCGAATTCAAGGCAATCCTTGAATCCTGCAATCGACAACATGCCGGTGCCACCGCCCCATCCCGGGGCCTCTTCCTGGTTCGGGTGGCGTATGAAGATACGCCCCACGCTCCGAGAGAGTTCACCGACTCCCCCCTCTACCCCGCCGGCCTCTGGCTGGGGCCCTGTTAGGAGATACACACATGACATCAAAAATCAAAGGGGTCGTCTTTGACCTGGACGGCACCCTCATCGACTCTCTGGAAGAGATCGCCACCGCCACCAACCGCACCCTGGAGGCCTTTGGCTACCCCACCCACCCGGAAGAAGCCTTCAAGTACTTTGCCGGCCACGGAGCCCGGGTGCTGGTGGAACGGGCCGCCCCCAAGGACGTAGTCGCCGACCCCCATCGTTTCGAACCCCTGCTGGAACGATTTCTCTCTGCCTACCACCGGCTCACCGGGACCATCGCCCATCCCTACGAAGGGATCCCCGACCTTCTTACCGCCCTGGCCGAGAGAGGCATCAAGCTCTTTGTCCTCACCAACAAACCCCACGAGTCCGCCGGGGAGTGTGTCGCCGACATCATGCCCCACTGGGCCTTTGACCAGGTCCTCGGCGCACGGGACAACGTTCCCAGAAAACCCGACCCCGCAGGGGCCGTGGAGATCCTTGAAACAACCGGCATCAAAGGCGAAGAGATGCTCTACCTGGGCGATACCGCCGTGGACATGAAAACCGCCGTCGGCGCAGGCATGGTCCCCGTGGGCGTCCTCTGGGGCTTCCGTGAAAGAAAAGAACTCGAAGAGAGCGGCGCCAAACACCTCATCAACCATCCCCTGGAGCTGCTCGAGCTGCTGTAAAAAACAAAACAGACAAAAGCAATGCCTCCGGCGGCCAGGGGCTAAGCCCCTGGACCCCAGGTTCGCGAATGCTCTTTCGCCTTCGTGCCTCAGGCTCATCACATTCGCTGACGGGCTGACGCCCGTGCCTTACAAATAAAGAAGGGAGATCACGTCACAGCGACGTGGTCTCCCTTTTTTTTATCCAACACCCTACGTTTTCCCCACGGGCGAAGCCCGTACGCGAATGCGACGCAGGCGAGGAACGAGCCCAAGGAGCATTCGCAATCGATTTATCCCCTGGTTTTCATGCGCTCTACCTGGCGGTTGTAGGTGGCGATGACGTCCCGGCGTTCCAGCATGCCGATGAGGATGCCCGCGTCATGCTCCTGCACCACGGGCAGGCTGTCGATGTTCTTCGTGGTGAATTTCTGTAGAACAGCGTTTAAATCTTCGGACGGGGTGGTGGAAATGATCTCGGTGGTGGCAATGTCCCGCATCACGATAAGATGCTCCACCTCTTTGAGAAAAATCACGCTCCGGATGTCTGTTGACGAGAAGATACCCACCAGGCGTTCTTCTTTGTTCATCACGGGAAAGTAGTGCTGCTTGGTCTCCGAGAAGAACCGCTTGAAGGCAAGAAACCCCATCTCTTCATGGACGTGGGGGACCTGTTTCACCGCAGGCATCAGGTCCTTCACCCGAATCTTCTGGAGAATGTCCACCATAAACTCACCGGCATGGGCCGGAGAGTCCACCTTGGTCTTCACCTGGTTCTCGAAAATGGTGAACTTCTGGCCCATGAGATAACAGATGGAGCAGACCATGAGGCTCGGAAGCAAAAGATGGTACGAGTTGGTCATCTCGCTGACAAAAATGATGGTGGAAATTGGGGTGTTGGAGACGGCTGTGAAAAAACCGGCCATGCCCACAATGATAAAGGCCCCGGGGGCCGTCACCACGCCCGGCATGATCTGGTGGAAGATCTGGCCCACCACGCCGCCCATGGCACCGCCGATGACCACCGACGGCCCGAAGACCCCGCCGCTGCCCCCGGATCCGATGGAAAAGGAGGTGGTGAAGATCTTGCCGATGGCAAGGGTCAAAAGCATGGTGATGGGCAACCCCGTGGTCAGGGCTGTCTGGATAAACCCATAGCCGAAGGCCAGGGTATGGGAAAAGAAAAACCCGATGATTCCCGTGCAAAGCCCGCCCATGGCCGGTTTCAGGTGGTTGGGCACTCCGGTGAGGTTCTTGAACACTTTTTCCGTGCCGTAGAACACCTTCACGTAGAACCAGCCCGTGGCCACGAGCACCCCGGCCAGGACCAGGTAGGGCCCAAGCTCCAGGGGATTCCGAAAAAGAAAATCCGGCGATTCAAAAAGAGAGCCCCAGCCGAAAACCAGGCAGTAGACACAGTACGCCACCACCGAGGAGATCCCCGCCGGAATGATGACGTCGGACTCAAACTCGGGGTCCCGGTAGAGAACCTCCGAGGCGAACAGAGCCCCTGCCAGAGGGGCACGGAAGATACTGCCCACCCCTGCGCCGATACCCGCGGCCATCATGATGCGCCGCTCCCTGTCCGACAGATTGAACCGCGTGGCCAGAAACGAGGCAAACCCCGCCCCGATCTGGGCAATGGGGCCTTCCCGGCCGCCGGAGCCACCCGTGGTCAGGGTGATGGTGGAGGCAATGGTTTTGATGATGGGCACCCGGCTTCGGATGAAGCCGCCCTTGTTGTGGTAGGCGTCGATGGCGGCATCGGTGCCGTGACCTTCGGCCTCAGGGGCAAAGGTATAGACAAGCCAACCGCTGACAAGCCCGCCCATGGCGGGAAGAAACAGAAGAATCCACCGGTTGAAGGGGCGGGTGGTGGGAACGAGCAGGTGGTGCTCACCGGCGGGGGGTGTCGGTCGATACCCCGCCATAAAATCCATAAAATAATGAATCCCCAACTGGCAGAGGTAATGAAAAAGAACCGACCCGCATCCGGCGATAAGGCCTATGATCAGAAAATAAGAGAACCACTTGCCGGCGTTGTAGATCCCTTCTCGACCCCGGGCGCCTTTGGTCAACAAGACCATAAAAACTCCAATGGACATTCATATGTGCCGCCCCGACCCAAAAAGGCCGGGGCTTTCAAAATAAACCGGGGGCCCGCACAGACAGGCCGACCCCCGGGTGCCTTAAAAAGAGCCGGGATCAGCCCGCGAGGTCCTGCACACCTTTATATATGGTATCAAAAAGTTCATGCACGTCGTCGAGCTCAATACAGGAGAAAGCCACCCGAAGGTCCGTGGCCCCCAGAGAGATGAGCCCCACCCCGTAGGTGTCAAGGAGGTGAAGCCTCAGGGTTTCGGCATCGGTATTCGCAAGACGGATGCACATGAAGTAACCTGAGTTAAAGGGGTAAACGCTCCAGGCGTCTGCATACTTGGGATCCCGGGACACCTCGGCCACCTTGTTGGCCCGTGCCTTGAGGATCTCACCCTTGGCTTCCTTGGAGGCGGCATACCCTTCGGTCTGCATGGCCTTCAAGACAATGGACTGGCTCAGGTGGGAGGCGTTGGAGACGCTGCCGCGAACGGCACCGGCTGTCTTCTTCTCCAGGGCCTCGTAGACAGCGGCCTGGTTGTCGCAGGCGGGGATGCCGTAGGTCAGAAAGCCCACGCGAAGGCCCCAGACGTAATCCTCTTTGGTGGCTCCGTCCATCTTGATGGCCATGAGGCGCTCGTGGCGACCGGTGATGAGAGAAAAGATAGACTCCTTGAGCACATCCTCCTCGTAAAACAGGCCGAAGTAGGCATCGTCGGTGACGGCGATGACATTGGTCCCGCCCTTGGCCACCTCTTCAAGGATGTCGGCGATCTTAGCCGCCTCGGCCTTGGTCACCGTGTAGCCGGTGGGGTTCTGGGGAAAGTTGAGGAGCACAATGATCTTGTCCCGGGCCGCCGCCTCTTCCTTCACCTTGGCCTGAAACGCATCGAGATCAAAACCGCCCGCCTCGGTAAAGAGGTTGTACTTGGACAGGGTCGCCCCTTTTCGAACAGAGAGAATCAGGTTGTAGTTGCCCCACATCATGTTCGGCAGGATCACCACGTCTCCGGGATCGACCCAGACGTCGGCCATGACGCTGATGGCCTGGGTGATGCCGCAGGCCACCACGGGCAGGCTCACTTCAGCACCTGCCAGGGAGGGGTTCTTTTCATACATCGCCTCTTTCCAGGCGCTGCGGAGACCGGGGATGCCGAAAGAGGGGGCATAGGTCAGGCTGTTTTCCGGCGCCAGCCCCTCGATGCTGTCCATGACGGACGGAAGACGCATGATCCCGCCCTCTTCCTTGGCGATGCCGATGGTGGCGTTGATCCGGTGCGCTTTTTGTTTTGCTTCAGCGGACTGGCTCAGGATCCCTTTTGGGAAAAAAAGATTTTTACCAACCTCTGACAACATCTCCATCAGATGACCGTTACCCTGGGCGATCTCTTCATTCAGCTGTCTGGCGATTTCGTTCATGGATCAGGCTCCTTCAAATCTGTGTCGGTTCAACACATCCGATGTGGGCCGGGCCACATCTAATCGTATACGTGTCATGCGGCAAGGTGCCGCCCCTATTCTCCAGGCAAAAACCAAAAGATAAAAAAACCCCCGTCATTGAACCACAAAGGTAGAAAGGGCGGGGGTTTTTGAATCGTCCGAAAAGGCGCATCTATGATCGGCTCTGCATCGACTCGATACGCTATCTTCCCCCACGCTTTGAAGCTTTGATGGGGTTGATCTTCTGCTTCTTCTCTTCGATCACGTTCTTCACGTGGGTGGCAAGGTTGCAGTTGCCGTTTTTCCAGCGTGCGTCGGGATCGGGTGCGGACGTACAGTATTTTTCGGAAGCAAATTCACCGACACGGCCGCAGCCTTCGCATTTTTCGATGATGGGTTTGCAGACGCCGCCCTCGTAAGAGCAACCGCTTTTGGTCATGAAAGGGCAATCACTGCCGTTTCGAACTGTTGTACAAATCATTGGATATACTCTCCATATCACAGATTTTGGCCAATAGGCCGACTCATGGTATCTCAATAGATCAAAATTAAACCAAATATTTATAAAAGAACTGACCCCCATTTGTCAAATTCAAATTCATGGGGGCTTTCAAAAAACAGGCCAAAGCCCCTTTGGCAATGCCGGAGGCCAGGTCGCGGCAAGGCCGTGAGGCCCGGGGCTTGGCCCCTCCTCGAAAGGCCGCGTTTCAAATGATCTCCCCCCAGGGTCTCACCCGCCTTTTTCCCTTGATCTTTGGCCCGTTTGATGCCACTTACGAAGGAAGGTGCTGACCCGATCCTTTGAAAGGCCAACACAAAACAACAACATCTTGGACACACAGTCCATATGTGTCCATGGTGTGCTTCCATACATACAGACGCAAGGACAACACCATGAATCGAATCGAACAGGCCGCCGAGGTTATCCGCACCGAAGCAGATGCCCTCCTCAACCTGACCCATAGACTTGACGACAACTTTGACAAGGCCGTTACAGCCATCCTTGAAAGCGAAGGGCGCGTGGTGATCACCGGCATCGGCAAATCCGGGCTCATCGGCCGGAAAATCGCCGCCACCTTGAGCAGCACCGGAACCCGCGCCGTCTTCATGCACCCGGTGGAAGCCATGCACGGCGACCTGGGCATGGTCTCCCCCCGGGACGTGGTTTTAGCCATCTCCAACAGCGGCGAAACCATTGAGCTCAACCACCTCCTGCCCAGCATAAAAGCCCTCGGGTGTCCGGTGGTGGCCTTCACGGGCAACCCCAAGTCCACCCTGGGTCAGCACGCGGACCTCGTCATCGACACCGGCGTGGAAAAGGAAGCCTGCCCCTTAGGCCTTGCCCCCACCTCAAGCACCACGGCACAACTCGCCATGGGCGACGCCCTCTCCGTGGTCCTCATCGATGCCAAGGGCTTCCAGCCCGACGATTTCAAGAAGTTCCACCCTGGCGGCGCCCTGGGGCAGCGACTCTCCCTGCAGGTCTCCGAGATGATGGTCACCGGAGACAAGATCCCCCTGGTCCCGGCCTCGGCCTCCATCGGGGAAGCCCTTACAGCTTTAGACGCCCTGCGCCTGGGCGCTGTCTTTGTCACCGGAGACGAAGGACTCCTTCTGGGGCTTCTCTCCGACGGAGATGTCCGCCACCTCATGGCAGGAGAAGGGTTCGATTTGACCCGCCCCGTCTCCGAGGTGATGACCCGGTCTCCCCGTTCCGTGGCCACAACGGCCCCTGCCTACGACGCCCTGAACATGATGGAGGCACACCAGATCACGGTGCTGCCCGCCACCGACGAGCAAGGCCGCGTCAAGGGCCTGCTCCATCTCCATGACATCCTCGGAAAAGGTGCCTTCCAGTTCAACGGAAGCTAATCCGGCCCCTCCGGGCCGCAGCCTGCTGGCCCGACGGCAGGCTGCGGCCGAGCGATGCCAGCCCGCGCCCCTGAAAGGGGGCGCATCCGATTGCTTTTTGATAGAACCTTGATCCGCCAGCGGATCACCCTTGATACCGGTCCCCTCCCCTTCCGTTGCCGGAAAAGAGGGGCACATCGCCACGCCATGATGGGAGTGATTATGAGATTTGAACACATCGACACCACCATCCAGACCCTTGGTGAAGCCAAAATTCCGTCCCCCCTTCTGCAACCCGCCAACGGCGAGTGCGGGGCCTACTTCGTCGATGACGACGAACGGATCCTCCTGCACGTCAATGAAAAGCAGGTCGCCCAACTCAAGGCCGACGGCATCCCCGCCCCCGCCTTTGAATCAGCCGGCCCCCGGCGCAAGATCTACTTCGACCCCAGCAAGCTCCGATGCGCCCTTGTCACCTGCGGCGGGCTCTGCCCCGGCCTCAACGACATCATCCGTTCGGTGGTCTTAGAGCTTCATCACCGCTACGGCGTCCGTCACATCTGCGGCATCCGCCACGGCCTCCAGGGGTTTATCCCCAAATACGGACACAGCACCATGGACCTCTCCCCGGAGACCGTCACCAACATCCTGGACAGCGGCGGTTCCATTTTAGGATCCTCCCGCGGAGACCAGGACATCGAAGAGGTGGTGGACAGCCTGGAGCGCATGCACATCGGCATCCTCTTCATGATCGGCGGCGACGGCACCCTGGCCGCCGCCTCCAAAATTGCCGACGCCATCCACTCCCGGGGCCTTAAGATCAGCGTCATCGGTATCCCCAAAACCATCGACAACGACGTCTTCCTCGTGGCCCGTTCTTTCGGGTTCGACACGGCCGTGGACATCGCCACCCAGGCCATCAGCGGAGCCCACAACGAAGCCGAGGCCTACCCCAACGGCATCGGCCTGATCAAGCTCATGGGCAGGGAGTCCGGCTTTCTCGCTGCAACGGCTGCCCTGGCCCGCCAGGACGTCAACTTTGTGCTCATCCCCGAGGTTCCCTTTGACCTGGACGGCCCCAACGGTTTCCTGGAAAACCTGGAAAAACGGCTCACCCATCGCGGACACGCCGTGGTGGTGGTGGCCGAAGGGGCAGGCCAGGAATTCTTTGAAGGGCGGAAAAAAATGCACGACGCCTCAGGCAACGTCAAGCTCTACGACATCGGCCTCCTCATCAAAAGCAAGATCGTGGCCCATTTCAAGGAGCGGGGTATCTCCGTCAGCCTGAAGTACATCGACCCCAGCTACATCATCCGAAGCCTGCCCGCCAACTCCAACGACCACGTTTTCTGCAGTTTCTTAGGGCGCGACGCGGTCCACGCCGGCATGTCGGGAAAAACCAAGCTGGTGGTGAGCCACTGGAACAACCACTTCGTCCACGTCCCCATGGACCAGGTGATCACCCAGCGTAAAAAAGTGGACCCCGACGGAAAGCTCTGGGCCACGGTCCTTGAAGCCACAGGACAAAGCTCCCTCAAGAACCCCGCCCCGAAAAAGGCATAAAAAAAACGCCTCCGACAGGTCGCTCTTAGAAAAAAGCGCCGCAGAAACGTTCGGGTTACCGCCGCGCTTTCCCTTTGCTTCCCGGGAAAGGCGTGGCGGCATACAAATCTTCAAGGCAATAGTTCAGCTCAAAAAAAAACTGCCTCCGGCGGCAAGGTGTGCCACCTTGAAAGCAGGGTGCGAATGCGCTTTCCCCCTCGTTCCTCGTGGAAAATCACATCCGCCTTTACGGCATAATGCATTCAAGAAGTTGTAACTATTCAGCTCAAACAAGCCTCCGGCGGCCCTGCCAGGGGCCAAACTTTTAAAAAGTTTGACAAACAGGTCTTAAGCAAGCCTTTCCAGGCTCCGCCGAAATAACTTCCACTTTTTCGCACCCGCGCTTCGTTTTGATCGCCCTTCAGGGCGATCAAAACGAAGCGCGGGTGCATTAGAAAAGTTTTTTGCGGAGCTTTTTTTCAAAAAAGCGACCCGCCGGAGGCAAGCTGAACAGTTACGTTTTTAGCACCATTGATGCGCGCCGACACCATAGGGCCTTGCCCCTATCTTCCCACCTCTACAAACCGCCGCCTCGACCCCTTCAGCAGGGTCAGGGCCTTATCGGCATCCCCGGTTTCGTCAAAGGAGGTGGTCCCGGTAACCCCGGGGTAGGCGTTGACGACCAGGAGGGCGTCCCGCACCTGCCCCCTTGTCTCCGGCGGTGTTTCCGAGAGGACCGAAAGCACCAGGGAAGCCGAGTCAAAGGCCACGGCCTCGATGTAATCCGGCGTTCTGCCATAGGCCTTCCTGAAATCGGCGACAAACCGCTTGACCTTCGGCTCCCGACTCCGGGCGAAAAAGCCGTCCGGGATAATGCTGTTCCCGAGGTGACCGGACACCCCTTTTCTCAGGGCCCTGTTGTGCCAGAGGTTTGTCCCCAGGGTGTAAACACCCCCCAGGTCGTGGAAGGCCAGCTGCGGCAGGATCATCTCCAGGTTCTTGCGTCCGTCGGGGATAAAGATCGCCTCGAAGTCCACCACCTGGCCCGAGCCTTTGGCATCGTTGGGCAGCACCCGCCCCCAGGCCTGCATGCCGGTGGGCACCTGGGGCCTGGCGTACCAGAGCCCGGTGAGCTTTTTGATGGCCCTTGAAAAGTCCACGGTTCCGGCGGCGTAGGCCTCCACCCCGCGAATTTCTCCCCCATAGCGACCCACTTCGTCCCAGAAAAGGTTCATGAAATCCCGGCCATAGGGCTCATCGGGATAGAGGATCACAAAATCGTTTAAGCCCAGAACCTCAAAGGCATAGGACACCACAGAACGGACCTGCATCCTGGGCGTCATGAAATTCCTGAAAATAAAATCACCCGACGCGGTGATGCCGTCCTTGCCCGTCATGGTGATAAGGGGAACGCCCCTGAGCTGCGCTTCGGCAGCGGCACTCTCCACATTGCCCACCGGCCCGATAATGGCTGCCGCACCGGCCTCCACAAGCTCCCTCACAGCCTGGCGGGCCCTCTGGTCATCCGAGCCCGTGTCACGAAAAATCAGCTGGAAGTCCTGGTGCCCGGGCTCTGCGGCCATGGACTGAAAGGCAAGCTCAATGCCCTGCCTTGCCTGCCTGCCGTATTCGGCGTACCGACCGGTGAAGGGCAACAGGCACCCCAGCACCCTGGGATTGAAATGGGTCTGGCTCAGCGCCTCTCGAAACGCAACCACCTCATCGCGCACCGGATGCTCGTCGTAGAGGCTTAGAAACTCCACCGCCCCCTTAAGGGCTTCGTCCCCCTGGCCTTCCTCGGCAAGGGCTCTCATGCGACGAAGGAGCAGGTAGCCCCTCTTCTCCTTGCCATGGACCCGGGAGAGCATCTCCCTGGTTTCGGGCAGGGTGAGGTTGGAGACCGTCTCCCGGAGCCGCGCCACCACGCCCCGTCGCTCTGCCGGGTGTGCCAGCTCACAGGCCGTAAAATAGGCCCCCACGGCATCCACGGTGTCCCCCAGGGCCAGGTAGGCATCACCCATGATGGCGTATTTTCGCATGCGGTAATCGGACGGAGAGAGGGTATCGGGAATCGCCACGCCCTTTCGGATCACCCCGGGAAAATCCCCCCGGCGATACGAAAGGGTCATGGACTCCACCAATGCCACAGGCACCAGCGGGCTCTCGGGGTACTCCTCGGCAACCCGGGCCAGCACGGCATCGGCCTTTCCGTAGGCCTCGGTGAGTCCGTAGATCATCCCCTGTTTCAAAAGGGCCGCCGCAGCCACATGGCTGCTCGGGTAGCGGGTTACCACGTCCTGGTACAGCTCCATCGCGCGATCGTACCGACGGGCACCAAAGGCCTCTTCGGCACGGACAAAGAGCTGCTCATCCTCGGGCAGGACACGTTCGGGTCCGTACACCTTCTGTCCGCACCCGGCCAGACACACAAGGAGCACCACAAATAAAAGTGCCCGGCCCCCTCTTTTCACTAACGGGTTTTCAGTCGTCATAGCCTTTGGCCATCCTTTAATATAATGGAGTTCTCATGCAATGAATGATTCGACTGCCGAAAAAAGGCCTTCCGTATCCCCGGGATCCAGCCAGATCATGTCGGGATCGGCCCGGAACCAGGTGAGCTGCCGCTTGGCAAACCGCCTCGTGTCCCGCTTCAGGAGCCTTACGGTCTCCTCCCAGGGGACCCCGTCTTCCAGGTGTTCCACCATGTGCCTGTAGCCGATGGACCCCATGGACTTCAAGCCCCGGTGATACCCGCGGGCAAGGAGATCCTTCACCTCGGCCAGGAGCCCCTGCTCAACCATCAGGTCCACACGCCGGTTGATACGGTCATACAGCACCTCACGGTCGGCAAAAAGACAGACCATCAAGGCCTCGTAGCGGGACTCGGTAAACCCGTGCTCCGCATGATGGGCGCTGAAGGGCTTGCCCGTGGCCTCGAAGACGGAAAGGGCCCGGACAATGCGCAGCGCATCGTTTTCACTGATCTTTTCAGCGTAGGCAGGATCCACCAGGACGAGCCGCTTATAAAGGGGGGCCGGGCCATGGTCAAGGGCTTCCGCCGTGAGGCGCTCGGTGATGACAGGATCCGACGGGATTGCCTCGGACAGGCCATGGACCAGGGCTTTCACATAGAGCCCGGTGCCGCCGGCCACCACGGGCAGGACACCCCGGTGGCCCAGGGACTCAATCACCGCGTCGGCCTGGGATGCAAAACGTGCGGCATCATACGGCTCGTCGGGGTCCACCACATCAATCATATGGTGGGTGGCAAGTCGCTGCTCCTCGTCGGTGGGTTTGGCCGTGCCGATATCCATCTGCCGATAAACCTGCATGGAATCCGCGCCGACAACCTCCCCCTTAAACCGCCTGCAAACCTCGATGGCCGCAGAGGTTTTTCCTACACCGGTGGGGCCGCATATAACAACAATTTTTCTATTCATACCAGTAAATAATGTAAACATCCCTAAACGGATTCACGCCGGTTTCTCCCGGTGTCCACCTTTGAACAGCCGCACGGATACCGGACATTTAGTCCCTTAATATATAAATATAATTCTATTGACAACACCCAATATAGCGGGTAGTAAGTGTATTTGCTCATTTTATCTTTAATATAAGGTAAGATAGCGCCGAGCCAGCGCGCTCGTCAACTCTGGAAATATAACTTTTCAGGTTTATTTGGAATATTTTGTAACACTGCAAGGCCGTTCTCAGCGATTTGAATGCGCCTGCGCACCATTCAACAGGAGAAAGAAGCCATGTCTAAGGATGTAATCGGATCCGTGATGGTCGTCGGGGGGGGTATCGCCGGTATGCAAACTGCCCTGGATCTGGCCGATTCAGGTTATTACGTATACCTGGTCGAAAAAGGGGCCTCCATTGGCGGTGTCATGTCCCAGCTGGACAAGACTTTTCCGACCAACGACTGTGCAATGTGAATTATCTCACCCAAACTGGTCGAGGTCGGCCGGCATCTGAACATTGAGTTAAAAACCCTTTCTGACGTGATCGACATCCAGGGCGAGGCAGGTAACTTTGAGGTTACCTTGAACGAGAGACCCCGATACGTGGACGAGTCCAAATGTATCGCCTGTGGTCTCTGTGCCGAAAAATGCCCCAAGAAGGTCACGGACCCTTACAACGCAAACCTGATCAAGCGCAAAGCCATCTACGTCGAGTATGACCAGGCTGTGCCGCTCAAGTACGCCATTGATCCTGATACCTGTCTCAAGCTTACCAAAGACAGGTGCGGGAACTGCGAAAAGGTCTGCCCCACCGGCGCCATCGATTACACGATGACCGCCAAGGAGACCAGGCTGAACGTCGGCTCCGTGGTCCTGGCCACTGGCTTCAAGCCCTTTGATCCTTCCGTTTTCGACACCTATCAGTACACCAAGTTCCCCAACGTCGTCACCTCCTTGGAATTCGAGCGTATCCTCTCCGCCTCAGGCCCCACCCAGGGTCACCTGACCCGTCGGAGCAAGGACGGCGAAGAGCCCAAGAAGATCGCCTGGTTCCAGTGCATCGGCTCAAGGGACATCAACCGCTGCGACAACGGCCACTGCTCCAGCGTCTGCTGTATGTACGCCATCAAAGAAGCGGTCATGGCCAAGGAACACAACGGAGACGACCTGGATTGCGCCATCTTCTTCATGGATATGCGTACACCGGGCAAGGACTTCGAAGAGTACTACGAAAAGAGCAAGGATCGTGGTATCCGTTTCGTCCGCAGCCGTGTTCACACCATCAACCCCATTCCCGAAACCGATGATCTGGAAGTACGCTACGTCACCGAAGACGGTCGCATCGAGACCGAAGTCTTCGGCATGATCGTTCTCTCCATCGGTCTTCAGGCGGCTCCGGAGACTGTGGAGCTGGCCAAGAAGCTGGACATTGAGCTTACCCCCAGCAACTTTGCCGCTACTTCCGCCTTCAACCCCGTGGCCACCAGCCGCGAGGGCATTTATGTCTGCGGCGCCTTCCAGGGTCCCAAAGACATTCCCGAGTCCATTGTAGACGCCAGTGCGGCCGCTGCCGCTGCCGGTGAATCCATTGCCTCGGCCCGGAACACCCTGACCAAGGAAGCCGAGATGGTCACCCAGCTCGACGTGGGTGGTGAGCGGCCCAAGATCGGCGTTTTCGTCTGCTCCTGCGGTACCAACATCGCAGGCACCGTGGACGTGGAGGCCGTGGCAGAGTACTGCAAGACCCTCCCCTACGTGGAATATGTCGGCAACAACCTCTTCTCCTGTTCCCAGGACACCCAGGACAAGATTGCCGAGACCATCAAGGAGAAGGGCCTCAACCGCGTTGTGGTTGCCGCCTGTACGCCCAAGACCCACGAAGGCCTCTTCCAGGAGACCCTCCTGGCTGCCGGCCTCAACAAGTACCTCTTCGAGATGACCAACATCCGTAACCAGGACTCCTGGGTACACAAGGATCAGCCGGAGATGGCCACGGAAAAGGCCAAGGACCTCATTCGCATGTCCATCGCGAAAGTGGCCCTCTTCCAGCCCCTTGACGAAGCGGAACTCCAGGTCAACCAGACCGCCATGGTTCTCGGCGGGGGCCTTGCCGGTATCACCACGGCCCAGAGCCTCTCCCGTCAGGGCTACAACACCCACATCATCGAGCGTGACGAAAAGCTTGGCGGCAACGCCAACCGTATCTACCGTACCGCCACCGGCGAGAATGTGGCCGAGAAGCTCGCCGAGCTCATCGATGACGTGAACAAAGACGAGAACATCACCGTTCACTTGAACGCCACCCTGGAAGGCGTGGAAGGCTTCGTGGGCAACTTCGAATCCACCATCGACTCCAACGGTGCCGAGACCGTCTTGAAGCACGGGGTTGCCGTCATGGCCACCGGGGCCCAGCCCTACACCCCCACCGAATACTGTTACGGCACGAGCGACCGCATCGTCACCAGCCTCGAGATGGACGAAAAACTCAAGGCCGACGATCCGATCCTCAGCACCGTGAATTCAGCCGTATTTATCCAGTGCGTCGGCTCCCGCGAGCCCGAGCGTCCCTTCTGCTCACGTGTCTGCTGTACCCACAGCATCGACAACGCCCTGGAAATCAAGCGCCGCAATCCCCTTGCCAACGTCTACATCCTGTACCGCGACATTCGGACCTACGGCGAGCGCGAACACCTCTACCGCGAAGCACGTGAAAAAGGGGTTATCTTCATCCGTTACGACGTCGAGCACAAGCCTGTTGTCGCCGTCAACGGGGACAAGGTCTCCATCAAAACCGTCGACCATGTTCTCCGGCGCGACATTGAGATCGAAGCGGACCTCCTCTCCCTGGCCACCGCCGTGGTGCCCTACCGGGATGAGAAGATCGCCCAGTTCTTCAAGCTGCCCATGAACGACAACGGCTTCTTCGTGGAACGCCACGCCAAGCTCGGTCCCAGCGAATTCGCCACCGACGGCGTCTTCCTCTGCGGCATGGCTCACTATCCCAAGCCCATTGACGAGGCCATCGGCCAGGCCAAGGCGGCGGCGTCCCGCGCCATCACCCTGCTGGCCCGTGAAACCATTCACACCAGCGGCCAGGTCGCCCATGTGAACCCCACGCTCTGCAGTTCCTGCGGGATCTGTGTCAGCGTCTGCCCCTACTCCGCGCCTTCATTCATGACCGAAGGACGGGACGCAGGCAAGGCCCAGATCAACCCCGTACTCTGCAAGGGCTGCGGGCTCTGTGTCGGCTCCTGCCGATCCGGTGCCATTCGCCACAGAGGCTTTGATAACGACCAGATCATGTCGCAGATCTTTGCCATGACCGAAGCGTAAGGACAGATTCGCACTAAACCTGTTTGGCCCGCCCTTTCCGAGTTTTTCGAAGGGGCGGGATTCAAAGGAGATTAAATAAAAATGGCTGAATTCGAACCGAAAATCGTCAGCTTTCTCTGTAACTGGTGCAGTTACGGAGCCGCTGACCTCGCAGGTGTGGGCCGAGCCCAGTACCCTGCCAACGTCCGCGTGATCCGGATCCCCTGCTCCGGTCGCATGAGCCCCAAATTCTTTCTGGCTGCCTTACGGGAAGGCGCAGACGCCGTCTGGGTTTCCGGCTGACATCCCGGTGACTGCCATTACCTGGAAGGTAATTACTACGCACGTCGAAAGTTCGCCCTGATGAAAAACCTTATGGAGCACATGGGCGTCGAACCCGGTCGCCTGCAGTTCTCCTGGATCTCGTCTGCCGAATCCACCAAGTTCGTGGATGTGGTGACAAAGGTCACGGAATCCGTCAAGGCCCTGGGTCCCAATACCAATTACGTGAAAAAGAGCGCGGCGAAGGTATAAGCCATGGAATCATACATCGGAAAAATCAGAGAGATATCGGAAAGGCTCTTGAGCGACGGAACCGTCGAATGCGTCGTTGGATTCCGTAAAGGGACTGTGGCCCTTACCAATGAGCCTTGCATGATCACCAACGCAAGCGATGCCGAAACCCTCGTATGGGATGAAAACTGCCGTCTGAACCTGGCCAACTACATCACCGGCCGCACGGAAAAGATCGCAATCATCGCCAAGGGGTGTGATTCTCGGAACATCGTCAACCACATCATCGAAAACAAGATCTCCCGTGAGCAGCTTGTGATCATCGGTGTGCCCTGCAAAGGGATGGTGGACAAGAACAACCCCGAGCAGCTTCAGGCCAACTGCGCCACCTGCACGCACAGAAACCCCGTCATCTACGACGAACTCTGTGCCGACCTCGTGGAAGAGCAGAAGGACGTGGACCGCTACGAAGATGTTCGCAAGGTTGAAGCCATGGACACCCAGGAGAAGTGGGCCTTCTTTGAAGATCTTCTCTCCGGCTGCACCCGCTGCTACGCGTGCAAAAACGCATGCCCCTTGTGCTACTGCCCCACCTGCTTCGTGGATGAGTCCCGACCCCAGTGGGTAGGCAAAGGAACCGATCCCATTGATATCCGCACCTATCATTTCCTGAGGGCCTACCACTGCGCCGGCCGCTGCACCGACTGCGGCGCCTGCGAAGCGGCCTGCCCCCAGAACATCAAGGTGCGCAATTTCACCAAGAAGCTCGAAAAAGACTGCTACGAGCTCTACGGTTGGGAAGCGGGACTTACCGTCGACCAGCGTCCGCCGCTGGACAGCTTCAAGCTGGACGATCCCGAAAAATTCATCATGTAATCCCGTTCGCCTCTCTTGTGTTGTGTAACAGAGCGAATGAACCATCATATGAACAAGGGCAAATATCATGAAGGTCATCAAAATTGATAAAAATACATGGGCCGGCGGGATTGACAGCCTGAGAAGCGGTTACCGCCTCCTCGGCCCCGTGATGCAGGGTGATGCCCACGAATACAAGGAACTGACGAGTGACGAAACGCCGGACATGGCGTACACCAACACCCGTCTCTCCCCCAAGTCCGTGGTCTTCCCCCAGTCCGAGCCGATGTTTACGTACAGCCTGGACGAATCCGATCCGGAACACCACATCCTCAAAGACGCCCCCAAGGACTACTCCCCCCGGGCCGTCATCGGGATGCGTCCCTGCGACGCCAAGGCCCTGGCACTGGTTCGCATGAACTTCGACACCGAAGAGTACCGCGACCCCTTCTGGATGGACGCCTACGAGGCCACCACCTTTGTGGGCCTGGCCTGCGACGCCCCGTACGAGACATGCTTCTGCACCAGCGCAGGATGCGGTCCTTACCACGAGGAAGGCCTTGACGTTCTCCTCTCCGACTGCGGCGATGCCTACGTGGCCAAAGCCCTGACGGAAAAAGGTGAAAAGCTCCTGGCAGCCGCCGGTTGGGCTGCTGAAGGCGATGACTCTGTCTTCGAGCCCAAAAAAGCCGAGGCCGAAGCCAAGATCACCTGCAAGGTGAACTCTTCCAACCTTCGCGGCAAAAACAGCCTCGAGCTGTATGACGCGCCCTTCTGGAAAGATCTCTCCTTTGCCTGCATCAACTGCGGCACCTGCACCTACACCTGCCCCACCTGCTGGTGTTTCGACATCCAGGATGAGAACAAGGGCAACGAAGGTGTGCGCATGAGAAACTGGGACAGCTGCATGACCTCCCTGTTTACCCTGCACGGCTCCGGCCACAACCCCAGGGATCAGAAGCATCAGCGTTTCCGTCAGCGTTTCATGCACAAGCTCAAGTACTTTGTCGACAAGTACGACAAAGGCCTCATGTGCGTGGGCTGCGGCCGCTGCGTTCAGCAGTGCCCTGCCAACATTGATATCCGCAGCATCTGTAACAAGATGAACGGTTACGAAGCCGCCAGCTAAAAAAAGGAGAAGACCTGTGCAGAATCCTTATAAGGCGTATCCCGTTCGCATTGACGACATTCAGGTTGCGACCGCGGATAAGACGCTCAGAACCTTTAAGTTTGTCTTTCTCAACCCGGAAGATGAAGAGAAATTTGCCTACAAGGTTGGACAGTTCGCAGAGCTCTCCATCCCCGGCCAGGGTGAAATTCCCATCGGTATCGCCTCCTCCCCTTCCGAGAAGGGATTTGTCATGTTTACCGTGTTCCGTACCGGTAAAGTGACCGACCACCTTCACAACATGAAGGTAGGCGACATCATGGGCATCCGAGGCCCCCTGGGCAACTGGTATCCCATCGAGGACCTCGAAGGCAAAAACATCGTCATCATCGGCGCCGGTTTTGCCTTTACCACCCTGCGTTCCACCATCAAGTACCTGCTCGAGCCCGAAAACCGCAAGCGCTTCGGTCGCCTCGACGTCATCTACGGTGCACGTAACCCCGGCATGATCCTTTATAAGGATGAGTTGGTGGAGTGGGAAAAACGGGACGACATCAACCTCAACCTCACCGTTGACGGCACCGATGATCCCGACTGGAAATACCACACCGGTTTCGTGCCCACCATCACCGAGACCCAGGCGCCCCAGGCCGATGACGATACCTACGCCATCCTCTGCGGCCCCCCCATGATGCTGAAGTTCACCAAGCCTGTCCTGGACAAGCTCGGATACAAAGCAGACCACATCATCATGAGCCTGGAAAACCGCATGAAATGCGGTATCGGCATGTGCGGTCGCTGCAACATCGGCAAGGAGCTGGTCTGTAAAGACGGCCCTGTCTTTACCCTCGACAAGCTCAATGAGATGCCGGAAGAGGATCAGTAAACGAATATAGGCGGTTAAACCCGTAACATATTGTATGTTACGGGTTGACATTGCCCTTTCTTTACTGTATTTCTTCTCTTCGAAGTGGACAGGACAAAATAAGGGATAAGCCTTTCAAATTGATAATTCTCAACAGGAGGTTTTGATTCAATGGCCGAGACAATTGAATACAACGGAAAGTCGTTTGACGTAGATGAAGATGGTTTCCTTCTTGACTTCAACCAGTTCACCGAAGAGTGGCTGGAGATTGTTATGAAGGAAGAAGGTATTTCTGAGCTGAACGAAGAGCACAAGCTCGTTATCGACGTTCTCCAGGACTACTACCGTAAAAACGGTATTGCTCCCATGGTTCGCGTTCTCTCCAAGCTGACCAAGTTCAAGCTCAAGCACATCTACGAGCTGTTCCCCTCAGGCCCCGGCAAAGGCGCCTGCAAAATGGCTGGTCTTCCCAAGCCCACCGGTTGCGTATAGTCACCGGACGCCATTTTTAAGTTTTTCAAATCAGGCCCTGTCGGTTACGGCGGGGCCTTTTTTGGTTTATCACCCTCACCCCAAAATTCCATACGCCCATGCAGACAACCCTCGTTGTTCCAACCACAAAAAATAAGGAACTGGTGGATATCTCCTCGGCTGTACAGGCAGAAATCGACCAATGGGGATGCCCCGACGGAGTCCTCTTTCTTTTTGTCCCCCACACCACCGCTGCCGTGACCATCAACGAAAATGCCGACCCCACGGTACAGACGGACCTCATCTACGCCCTGACATCGGCCTTTCCGGACCACCCCGCATTCCGCCATATGGAAGGGAACTCGGATGCCCACGTCATGACCAGCCTCACCGGCTCGTCGGAGACCCTCTTCATTGAAAACGGTCGGCTCGTCCTCGGCACCTGGCAGGGCATCTACCTCGCAGAATACGACGGCCCCCGAAAACGTCGGGTGATCCTCAAATGCCTTCCGGGCTGATGAACCCCTTCCGGCAGAACACGTTTTCCAGCCGGCACCTGCCGAAGGTCCATCCGTCCAACTGTTGACGCAGCGGCCCCGGCGTCATAAGATACCGATTTTAAGAAGGCAGCACGCAGCCACCTTGCCACAGGTCACTGCGGCAGACGACCACCCCTGAGCGCCCAAAGGAGCACCCGTACATGATCCTCGAAGAGAAGGACAAGCAGATCATCAACCATATCCAATCCGATTTCCCCATCTGCAAACGGCCCTACGCCGCCATTGGCGAAGCCCTGTCCATGGAGGAATCCGAGGTGATCACGCGGGTCGCAAAGCTTAAGGAGATGGGCATCATCCGGCGTATCGGCGGGAACTTCAGCCCGGAGAAGGTCGGGTTCCACAGCACCCTCTGCGGGGCACGGGTCCCGGAAGAGAAGGTGGAGGCCTTTGCCGAGGTGGTCAACAGCTACCGGGGGGTCACCCACAACTACGTCCGTGACGATGAATTCAACGTCTGGTTCACCTTCATCGAGGCCTCCGTTGCCCAGATCGAAGCCAACCTGGCGGAAATCGCCGAGCGCACCGGCGTCACCAGCATTTACAACCTGCCTGCCACCCATATTTTCAAGATACGCGCCGAATTCACCGTGGAGTAGCCATGGAGTCCCTGCGCCTTGCCCTGGCCTCCGTTTCCGCCTCCCTTGCCGACCCCCATGCCAATGTGCAAACCATGCACCAGGCCTGCCGGAAGGCCCGGGAGGCCCGTGCCGACCTGGTTGTCCTTCCTGAGCTCTCCCTCACCGGCTATGCCAACGCCAGCGGTGCCGCCAACCGCGCCCTCACCGAAGAGCAGGCCCTTGATCTCATCGAAGGAGCCGTTGACGCGTTCGGCATCGGGATCCTTGCAGGGTATGCGGAAAAAAACGCGGCAGGGGAGATGTACGCCTCCCACACGGCCCTTCTTCCCGACGGGGGACATACCACGTACCGAAAGCTTCACCTGGCCCCACCCGAGAAGGGACTTTACCGCCCCGGAACCGACTTGCCTCTCTTCGCTTTCAAAGGCTTTACCATCGGCATGATGCTCTGCTACGACGCACACTTCCCCCTGGCCTTCCACCGGATGGCACAAGACAGTGCAGACCTTATCATTGTTCCCCATGCTTCCCCCCGGGGCACCAGTGAAGAGAAGTACGATTCATGGATGCGCCACCTCCCGGCACGGGCCTTTGACAACGGCCTCTGGGTGGCGGCGGTCAACCAGTGCGGTACCAACGAGGCGAACCTCTCCTTCCCCCCCCTGGCCCTGGCCCTTGACCCCTCCGGCCACCTCACCGGACCGCCGCGCCTCACCGAGGGCCTTCACCTTGTTACGATCAGTCAAAAAAAACTCACGGACGTCCGGTCCCACCCCATGCGCTACTTCCTGCCCAACACCCGAAACGACCTTTAATCCCTGACATCAAAAAGACTGCCCTTACAGGTGGTTAACCTGTTTCCCCACAGCTGCAAAAAGACAACAGACGGCACGCTCCAGGTCGCCAGACCATGGCAGGGTAAAACAGGCCAGATAGCGCACTGCCGTGGCAGCAGAAATTATTATTGACACAGAAAATCTAGATATATATGACTACATTGACATTTAATCAATGGAGCACTGAATGATCATTATTCAATGCTTCGGTCTTACTGGTAAAACAGTATCACTTAACAAAAAAGAGATAGTATCTCGCCTTCACGGGTTCGAAAATCCAGCACCCCAATCTACATCACGGGAATTCCGGATGGAATAACAGCAAACCTGGGCCGGATCAACCCACATCAACGATATGGGCTGAGGCATCCCCCATTCGTCGGGGTGCGCCCGTCATAGCGGGGCAGGTTCCATGGACCTTGCAATGACAAGGGGCTCCCCCACTTCGGGTTGCACAATCGTTTTGACGCAAGAAGCCGAGACATATGCCCTATGGCCACACGATACAATGAATCCATACACTCTTACACTTGAAAAAGGAGATAGTTGAGATGAAACGACTTGTCATGATAATGGGTTTCTTCTTTGTGTTAAGCGGGGCCGTGTTCGCATCTGATCAAGGCGATGCTGATCGCTCCGGACTCCCCGCGAACATGACCCAGGGTGAGTACGAATACATTCTGGACATGGCCAACCTCACGGCACGGATCTACGACAACGCCTGGGATTGGATACTGGACAAACTGGCCCCTTTCGTGCTGACAAATCTCGATTTCGTCGGCAATTCATCCGATTACCTCAATGTTGCACGGGATGAAAATACTCTGAACTACATGACCGAGGCACAGCGCTCGTCGGTGACAACCCTGCTGGACACCTATGTGGGCGGCTGGGACGGCCTGGACGCAAAGGTGTACATCAACATCCACAACCCCGGGCGGCTTGTCCTGGTCTTCAGGGGCACCGAAGCCCTCAACGTCAATGACTGGATTGCCGACGTCAGGCAGGCGCTCAATATTTTCGTCAACTCCATTGGGTCGGTTCAGTATGAGAAAGCCATGGGCCTTGCCGTGGGCCTGAAGGCCTTTGCCGACACCAACAGCTACACCATGGAAATTGCCGGCCACAGCCTGGGCGGCGGGCTGGCCCAGATTACCGGCCTGAAAACCGGGGTCAAGACCACCTGCTTCAACGCAGCCGGACTGACCGCCGCCACCCTGGTTGAACAGGGTGTTATCGACAGTGCAAGCCAGCCCGTTACCGAGGAGATGGTCGCCAACATCACCCACATCAATGTCAAGAACTGCCCCCTGGTGGACACCGACGGACAGATGAACGACAGTTCCCCGTTCGCCACCTGCCCCCGCTACGGCAATGCCGATAAGGTCTACTGGCTGGATCACCTGACCTTCTGTGGAGGCACATGGAATATGCCCCTGCGCATTGCCAACCACATGTACCATACCTATGTTCACCAGCTGTACCAGAAGGACTTTCTGTAAGCCGTTTGACCGGCTAAAAAACGCATAAAAAAAGCTCACCGGGCAAAGATCCGGTGAGCTTTTTTGCGTTGTCAAACAAAGAGTGTCGGCGTTGCCCCGGCTTAAGCCACAGGAACAAGCATGTCTTTACCGTCCTGGTTTTCGATGCGGTAATTGAACATCACGATGGTGGTAGACAGGGGCCGCCCGAAGAGGAAATCGAGAATCTCTGGTTTGACCCTTCCGCTCTCTACAAGGGTTTCCCGAAGGCTGCGGTCGTAGGCGATGATGTCGCAGACCTTGGCCATGGCCTCCTGATCAGAGACGAAATCGACCTTTCGAATCAACTCCCCCAAAAGTGCGTAGCTGCAGCGCTCATGATGGTCGGTGACCAGATCCCACAGCCCCTTGATCCCCCCGATGATGTCTTCACGACACAGGGGGTCGTCCGAGGCATACACGTCTTCGATTTCCCGCTCGTCCCAGCACTTGAAGGACCGGCACTCAAAGGGCCTCTGGCTGTAGATATCGCATCGGTTCTCCGCGTCCAGGAACAGGCAGCGCAAGGTCTCGGGAGCCACCTTGATCTTGATGCGGTCCCCATCCAGGGGTTCCATCTTCAGGGTCTCCTTGTTAAACATCAGCTCCCCTGCCCGTTGGGTATAGAGCACGGAGAGATCCAATTTACCCGTCTTGATGAGGCGCTCATCCTGGGTCCGCAACACCGGTCCGCCGCCCGTGCAGCAGGCGCCGCAGTGATTGCATGAGGTCTGGGGTGCGCTGCACCCGCTGCAGCCTTCGTTTCCGCCGGTTATGAACTCCATAAAGCCCTTCCTTATATATAAATCATGTTGAGCCCGCTTGCCGCGTGCCTTCGGCGGCCAAAGACAAACAGGCTTAAAATCCGATGCAGGTTACAGAAAAAAGAAACGCACACAAGCCATGCCTTCTATGGTTAAAGGGGCCAGGAAACGCATGCCTCCGGCGGCAAGGTGTGCCTCCTTGAAAGCAGGTTTATGCCCACCACCATTCATTGTCACCACCATTGTTGGCAAATCAGATGCAACCGGAAAGTTTTTTCGGAGCTTTTTTCAAAAAGCGACCCACCGGAGGCACAGCCTGAGGCACCAAGGCCCGAAGTATGTGCAATACCGCAGGTCATCAAACATCAAAGCAGAAAAAAAGGCAAGGGCCAACTGCGCACCGCGCAAGAGACCCCTGCCTGTTTTGTTTACCTTACGTTTTCAGGATGTTTCGCCCCAGAGGGCCACGAGTTATCGCGGCCCGCAGCCTTAAAGGGCTATTCGGCAAGACGCTTGTAGTGCTCGTAGCGCTTGGCGAACTCCATTTCGATCTGTCCGCGGAGCTTTTTGGACTCTTCGGGGAACATCTGTTCCAGACTGGCAAAACGGTTCTCACCGGCCAGGAACTCCTGAAGGGTGCCATCGGGCTCTTTGGATTCAAAGACGAAGGGATTCTTGCCCTCTTCCACCAGGGCGGGGTTGTAGCGATACAGGGGCCAGTATCCGGCGGCCACCGCAAGCTTCATCTCCTCCTGGGTCTTGCCCATGCCCTTTTTGATGCCCTGGTTAATACACGGGGCATAACAGATCACCACAGAGGGACCGGGGTGGTTTTCTGCCTCGATAAAGGCCTTCATGAGCTGCTGCTTGTTGGCCCCCATGGAAACGGATGCCACGTACACGTAACCGTAGCTCATGGCGATGAGGCCCAGGTCCTTCTTGCCGATCTTCTTGCCGGAGGCGGCAAACTTGGCCACGGCCCCTGTGGGGGTTGCCTTGGATGCCTGACCGCCGGTGTTGGAGTAGACCTCGGTGTCCATGACCAGGATGTTGACGTCCTCCCCGGAAGCGATGACGTGGTCCAGGCCGCCGAAACCGATGTCGTAAGCCCAGCCGTCCCCGCCGAAGATCCAGTGGGACTTCTTGGTGAGCAGGTCGTTCATGGCATCGATCTCATCGAGGATGGAGTCGCCCATCTCCGTCAGGAGGCGTGCCTTGATCTCGTCTCCGTACTGCCGTGAAAGCTTGGCGTCGCCCATGTTCTCGCACCAGCTCTTCATGGCGGCCTTCATCTCATCGGAGACCTCACGATCCTGGGCCTCCACCATGAGATCGGCCAGTTTCTGGCGCCTCTGGTTCATGGCAAGGGCCATGCCGTACCCGAACTCTGCCGCGTCTTCAAACAGGGAGTTGCCCCAGGTGGGACCGAACCCGTCTTTGTTGGCGCAGTAGGGGAAAGAGGGTGCAGAGCCTGCCCAGATGGAAGAACATCCCGTGGCGTTGGCGATGGTCATGCGCTCACCGAAGAGCTGGGTGAGGACCTTCACATAGGGGGTCTCGCCGCAGCCCGCACAGGCACCGGAGAACTCGAGAAGGGGCTGCATGAGCTGGCTGCCCTTGACGGACTCGCGCTTGAGCAGGCCTTCCTTGTACTCCACGGTTTTGGAGAACTCAAAATTCTCGGCCTGGGCCTCGGCCTGGGAGGCGATGGGCTTCATCACCAGGGCCGGGGTCTTGGCCGGGCAGATATCGGCACAGTTGCCGCAGCCCAGACAATCCATGGCGTTGACCTGGATGCGGAACTTGTACTCCTTGAGCTCCTTGCCGGCGGCGGGCAGGGTATCAAAACCTGCCGGGGCGTCAGCCAGCTCGGCATCGCTGACCACGATGGGCACGATGGCCGCATGGGGACAGACAAAGGAGCACTGGTTGCACTGGATACAGTTCTCAGCCACCCACTCGGGCACTTCAATGGCCACACCGCGCTTCTCGTAGCGCGAGGTGCCCACCGGAAAGACGCCGTCGGCAGGAAAGGTGGATACCGGCAGGGAATCCCCTTTCTGAGCGCTCACGGGGCGGAGCACCTCGGTGATAAACTCCGGTGCGTCCTCGACCTCGGAAGCCGCGTCTTTGGAGCCTGCCCACTCTTCGGGAACGGGGATCTCCACGAGCCCTGCCAGGGCCTGGTCCACGGCGGCGATGTTCATGTCCACAATGGCACCGCCCTTCTTCATGTAGGTCTTCTTGATGTCTTCTTTCAGGAGGGCAATGGCCTCCTCAAAGGGCATCACGTTGGCCAGCTTGAAGAAAGCGGTCTGCATGATCATGTTGATGCGCCCGCCAAGGCCCACATTGGAGGCGACCTTCACCGCATCAATGGCATAAAAACGGATCTTCTTGGCAGCCAGGGCGCTCTTGAGGGAACCGGGAAGCTCGGCCTCCATCTCGTCGGCCGTCCAGGGGGCGTTGATAAGAAAGGTCCCGCCCTCTTTGATCCCTTCCACCACGTCGTAGAGATGGACGTAGTTGGACTTGTGGCAGGCCACGAAGTCGGGCTTGTCCACAAGGTAGGTACTCTTGATGGGCTTGTCCCCGAAGCGCAGGTGGGACACGGTGATCCCGCCGGACTTCTTGGAGTCGTAGGCAAAGTACCCCTGGGCATACATGTCGGTGTTGTCGCCGATGATCTTGATGGCGCTCTTGTTGGCCCCCACGGTACCGTCGGAACCAAGCCCCCAGAACTTGCAGTTGACGGTGCCTTCGATGCCGGCATCGAAGTTCTCGTCAATCTCCAGGGAACTGTAAGAAACATCGTCCTTGATGCCCACGGTGAAGTGGTTCCTGGGCCCTGTGACCTTCATGTTGTCGTAGACCGCCTTGGCCATGGCCGGGGTGAACTCCTTGGAGCCCAGGCCGTAGCGACCGGTGAGAATCTGGGGCATGTCCCCCATCTCCATGTAGGCGGCGCAGGTATCCAGGTAAAGGGGCTCGCCCATGCTCCCGGACTCCTTGGTTCGGTCGAGGACGGTGATGGTGGAGGCCGTGGCCGGGATGGCCTGCAGGAAATGCTCGGCGCTGAAGGGGCGATAGAGACGAACCTTCACAAGGCCCACCTTCTCACCCATGGCGGTCAGTTTGGCAACGGCCTCTTCGATGGCTTCGCAGCCGGAGCCCATGGCAATGACGACCCGCTCCGCCTCGGGATGGCCCACGTAGTCGAAAAGACGGTAAGGACGCCCGGTGAGCTTGGAGACCTTCTCCATGTACTCGGCCACGATGTTGGGCACATCCTCATAGTAGAGGTTGGCCGCCTCGCGCCCCTGGAAATAGATATCCGGGTTCTGGGCCGTGCCGCGAATCTCGGGATGCTCGGGGTTCATGGCGTTGGCGCGGAACTCTTCCAGGGCGTCCATGTTCACGAGGCCTTTCATGTCCTCGTAGTCAATCATCTCGATCTTCTGGATCTCGCTGGAGGTCCTGAACCCGTCAAAGAAGTGAACAAAGGGAACGCGGCTCTCGATGGTGGCCAGGTGAGCCACAAGGGCCATGTCCTGGACTTCCTGAACGTTGCCGGAGCAGAGCTGGGCGAAACCGGTCTGGCGAACGGCCATGACGTCCTGGTGATCCCCGAAAATGGACAGGGCATGGGCGGCAATGGCACGGGCCGACACATGGAAGACGCAGGGCAGGAGCTCCCCTGCGATCTTGTACATGTTGGGAATCATGAGCAGGAGGCCCTGGGAGGCGGTGAAGGTGGTGGTCAGCGCCCCTGCTGCCAGAGAGCCGTGAACGGCACCGGCCGCACCGGCTTCGGACTGGAGCTGGCGAACCATCACTTCCTGGCCAAAGATGTTTTTTCGGGATCCAGCTGCCCATGCGTCGGCGGTTTCGCCCATGGGCGTTGAAGGCGTAATCGGATACAGAGCCGCCACGTCACTGAAGGCGTAGGCGACATGGACGGCAGCGGTGTTGCCGTCAATGGTCTTCATTGTTTTCCCCATAGTTAACTCCTTTAAATCGTTAGGAAGGATTCGCCACACCCGCAAACCCGGCTGCAGGGGTCCCCAGTGCCGCCATATCGGCGATTCCTGCGGCGTGGGTGTTCTTTTCTCTTTGCGGTGGCGCAATGGCAAAATCCGGGCCGGAACTTCGATGGCCCGCAGGTCGGTGCATGGCGTCGGCCAATCCCGAGCATCCCTGCGGACACGGGTCTCTCTATACCGTACCGCCTCACGGGGCGGATATTTCCTCACTTTACGAGGGAGTCGTAAATAATCATGATTACATGAACCCTCTGTCAAAGTAAAGCAGAATAATCCTCAATTATCCAATCATCACGCGCGAATAATTAGCTTGCGACTCCCCACGGAGAGCACCCTTTAAATTGAATAAAAAAAGGCCGGAACAGCGCTTATTACTTCGCTGCTCCGACCTTGACAATGTATACGGCTTCCTCAAAAAGGAAACTTCTATTTGCTATTTTGACTCAGGGGACAATTCAAACACAAGCCCGTCAGCTCCCGCATCCACGCCAATGGTGTCCCCGTCCCCAAAGCGCCCCTTGAGGATCTCCACGGCCAGGGGATTCTCCACCTCCCGCTGGATGGCGCGCTTCAGGGGCCGTGCTCCGAACACGGGATCGAACCCCGATGCCACCAGATGAGCCACCGCCGCCTCCGAGACGGAAAACCCGATACCCCGTGCTTTCAGCCGCTCGGTCACCCGCTTCAACTGCAGCTCGACAATACGGGACAAATCATCCCGGGTCAGGCTGTCAAAGATCACCGTCTCATCGATGCGGTTCAAAAACTCGGGCCGGAACGATGCCTGCAGCATGGACTCCACCTTAGCTTCCATCTCGGCACGGTTTTCTCCGCCGTACTCCTGGATCACGTGGCTGCCGATGTTGGAGGTGAGCATGATCAGGGTGTTCCTGAAATCAACGGTGCGCCCCTGGCTGTCCGTCATCCGCCCGTCGTCCAGGATCTGGAGCAGGAGGTTGAACACATCGGGGTGGGCCTTTTCGATCTCGTCAAAGAGCACCACGGCGTAGGGACGCCTGCGAATGGCCTCGGTGAGGTACCCGCCCTCGTCGTAGCCCACGTACCCCGGAGGTGCCCCGATGAGCCGTGCCACCGCATGTTTTTCCATGTACTCGCTCATGTCGATGCGCACCAGGGCCCGTTCGTCGTCAAAGAGAAACTCGGCCAGGGCCTTGGCAAGCTCTGTTTTCCCCACGCCCGTGGGCCCCATGAAAATAAAAGAACCCACGGGCCGGTTGGCGTCCTGGAGACCGGAACGCGCGCGCCGCACCGCATCGGAGACGGCCGTGATGGCCCGTTTCTGGCCGACCACGCGCTTGCCCAGCCCCTCTTCCATGGCAAGAAGGCGCTCCATCTCCCCTTCCAACATCTTGGCCACCGGGATGCCGGTCCAGTGGGAGATCACCTCGGCCACGTCCTCGTCGTCCACCTCCTCCTTGAGCATCTTGCGATCTTTCTGGAGCTCGGCCAGGGCCTCGTTGGCTTCGGCCTGGGCGCGCTTGAGCTCCTCGCTGCGCCCGTACCGGAGCTCAGCCACCCGGGCCAGATCCCCTTCCCGTTCGGCGCGCTCTTCCTCGATGCCCAGCTGCTCCTGCTCTTCCTTGAGACTGCGGATGCGATCGATGACCGCTTTTTCGTTGGCCCAGTGGGCCTTCTTGCTGTTGGTCTCCTCCCGAAGCTGGCCCAGCTCCCGCTCCAGGGACTCCAGACGATCCTTGGAGCCCCGGTCGTTCTCCTTGGTGAGGGCCTGCTTCTCCACCTCCAGCTGGGTGATGCGCCGCATCATCTCGTCAATCTCGGCAGGCATGCTGTCAATCTCGATGCGAAGCCGGGAAGCGCACTCGTCGATGAGGTCAATGGCTTTGTCCGGAAGAAACCGGTCCGCGATGTACCGGTTGGAAAGGGTTGCCGCCGCCACAATGGCAGAGTCCTTGATGCGCACCCCGTGGTGCACCTCGTACTTCTCTTTGAGCCCGCGCAGGATGGAGATGGTGTCCTCCACGCTGGGTTCTGCGGTAAAGACCGGCTGGAACCGACGCTCTAAGGCCGCGTCCTTTTCGATGTACTTTCTGTACTCATCCAGGGTGGTGGCCCCCACACAGCGCAGGACCCCGCGGGCCAGGGCCGGTTTCAGCAGGTTGGAGGCGTCCATGGACCCTTCGGCGGCTCCGGCCCCCACCACCGTATGGAGTTCGTCGATGAAAAGGACAATCTCGCCATCGGCGTCCTCCACCTCTTTAAGGACGGCTTTCAGCCGCTCTTCGAACTCTCCGCGGAACTTGGCACCGGCCACAAGGGCCCCCATGTCCAGGGCGGCAAGGCGCCTGTTTTTCAAAATCTCGGGCACGTCCCCTTCCACGATGCGGCGGGCCAGCCCTTCCACGATGGCGGTCTTGCCCACCCCGGGTTCCCCGATGAGGACCGGGTTGTTCTTCCGGCGCCTGGAGAGCACCTGCACCACGCGGCGAATCTCTTCGTCCCTTCCGATGACCGGGTCCAGCTTGCCGGCCCGGGCCAGCTCCGTTAAGTCCCGGGAAAACTTCTCAAGGGCCTGGTAGGTCGCCTCGGGGTTGGGATCCGTGACCCGCTGGCTCCCCCGGATCTCCATGAGCACCGAAAGCAGGGCCTCCCGGGTGAGACCGAAGCGGGAAAAGAGCTCCTTCACCCCTTTTCTCCCGCACCCGGCAAGGGCCAGGAGAAGATGCTCCACGCTGACATACTCGTCTTTCATGGTCTCGGCTTCGCCGAAGGCATGGTTCAACACCTGCCTGGATTCCTGGGACAAGGTGGCGTCCCCTGCAGCCCCGCTCACCTGGGGCAACCGCCCCAGGATCTCCGTCAGCTGGCGGGAAACCCCGTCAAGGGGCACGCCCATTTTGCGAAAAATGGAGAGGACAATCCCCTCCCGGTCCTCCATCATCGCCGCCAGCATGTGCTCCGGCTCTATCTGGGGGTTGCCCTTGTGAGAGGCCAGCTCATGGGCCTCCTGGATCATCTCCTGGGACTTTACCGTCAATCGGTCAAATCGCATCATCCACTCCTTTACGTCTTGAAAGACCCTCCCCCCACGGTCGGGCCTTCACAGCTTTTCGCATTGTTCATCGCAGAAGCTCTGTCGTCTTACCGATGCGTTCAATGAAGAAATTAACCACCCATACCGTGGTGTCAACCGGTCGATAAATGCAAAAGCGATGCCTTCTTATGGTTAAAGTGGGCGGGGAAAACCTGCCTCCGGCGGCGAGGTGAGCCACCTCGAAAGCAGGTTGCGAATGCGCTTTCCCCTTCGTTCCTCAGGGAAAATCACATTCGCCATTGATTCAGATTAAACCGAAGCTATTTTCAAAAATTTTTCAATAATTTGGTTCCCGGCAGGGCCGCCGGAGGCACACGCTGAATCGTTACAGATGTTCAGCGAGAAAATCGATGGAGTCGAAACAGGGAGCGGCCTTGAAGATTTCCATGGAGAGGGTGTGGGTGTAGGTGGACAAAAAGGGAAGGAGGCGCTGAAAAAGGGCCGGATCCATGAGGGAAAGGGCGCGGTGGTCTTTTCCACCGGCCACCCCGTGGAGGTGGACCATGCGGCACAGGGGGCCAAGACGGCGGATGGTCTCCTCCACGGGAAGACCGAAGTGAATGAGATGCCCCAGATCAAGGCAGACCCTGTATCCCAGAGACTCCAGGGTATCGGCCAATGGCAGCAGGTCGTAGTCCAGGGTCTCCACGGTGACCCTGGAAGGGTCCATGCCCCCTGCAAGGGCTTCCAGGCTTTGACAGGCCCATAGGGTCCATGCCGCCGGATCGGTGCCTTTGGGCTGTTCCAGATGGATGGTATGGGTTACCGGCTCCAAAGGAGCCACCAGCTCGAAGAGCCGCTTGTGGGCGTCCAGAGACCGCGCCCTTTCGCCCCCATCCGCAGAGGCCAGGTTCTCGTCGATGGGCATGTGGATGTTGTAGGAGAGCCCATGGCGCTCCCGGAGCTCTGCCAGGGCTCGGAAGGTCTCCGGGACCGGAAGGCTCTCGGGCCTGCCCTCGAAAAAAAGGAGCTCCACCCCGTCCACAAAGGGGGCCACCCGGGCCACATTCTCTTCGTACCCCGCCGGATAGAGCCAGGAGGGCACGGTAAGGGAAAAGGGGAACCGGTTTTTATAGCTGGTTGTCGGTATCGATTCCATCAGGCATGGACTCCTTCCCCCCGGCAATGGCACCGTGAGGCTTTGCGGCTGCGTTTGACTTCATACATGGCGCTGTCCGCATACCGGATCAGATCACTGGCCGTCACGGCGTCCTCGGGGAACAGGGCCACCCCAACACTGCCCGAGACATAGGCCACATCCCGGCCCCCGGCGCTGTAGGGCTGGGCCAGGATAACGGCCACCTTGCGCACCACCACCTCCACATCACACCCGTCTGCGTTGTCCAGAACCACGGCAAATTCGTCGCCCCCCACCCGCGCCACGCAGTCGCTCTGGCGAAGGTTGTCCACGAGCCGCCGGGTGATCTGCCGAAGGACCTCGTCTCCGGCCTCATGGCCCAGGGTGTCGTTGACCTCTTTAAAGCGGTCGATATCGATATACAAAAGAGCCACCTGCCCCCCGTAACGCTTGGCCCTCAGGATGTCCGTCTCCAGACGTTCGTAAAACCCCTTGCGGTTCTTAAGCCCCGTCAGGGGGTCGTGGTAGGCCATGTAGATCAGCTCTTCTTCGTAGCGCTTCCTCGCCTCCACATCCCGGACAATGGTGCGGTAGCCTTCCCGGTCCCCCGCCCCGTTCCGGATCAGAGAAACCGACACGCCGATATGGCGTTTACGCCCGTCTTTTCGAAGGATCGGGTAATCGAATTCGGTCACCTCGTCGTTGCCTTCAAGAACAGCGGCAAACCGGGACATCACCTCGTCACGCTTCTCTTCGACAACAAACTGCCCCCTGTACATCCCCAGGATTTCATCCGCCTCATACCCGCAGATCTCACACATGGCGGCGTTGACAAAGGTGATGCAGCCATCCCGGCTCACCTCGCAATACCCTTCCTTCATGTTCTCCACAATGGTCCGGTACTTCTCTTCACTGGACCGGAGGGCCTCTTCCGCCTGGTGGCGCTGGGCAATCTCATGCTCCAGTTCGTAGCTGCGGATCTCGGCCTCGGCCGTCATCTGGTTGGCCGTAAAAATGGCCCGCTCCAGCTCCCGGTTGGACGATTCAAGCTCTCCACCCTTGTCCACAAGGGCCTGGTTCTGGCGCGTTGACTCATGGAGCATGTCGGCAATGGCACGGCGCATGCGGTTGATGCTCCGGGACAGGGAGACAAACTCAGCACTTCCCGAAAGCTGGACCCCCGCGTCGAGGTTGCCTTCGGCAATCTTCTCCGAGACGTCCCGCAGCTCTTCGATGGGACGAATCAGATGCCAGGTGAACAGGGTCCCCCCGGCCAGGATCACGCCCAAAAGGCACACTGCGGCCACGGCAAACCGGGCTTCAAGGCCCTCGGTCCCCCTGGGGTGGGCAAAAACCGGGGTAAAGACCAGGGTTCCCACACCGTTTTCCCCTGCGGGGGGCAAGGCCATCAATCGAAAGGTGCCGCCCCTCAACCCCGCCGTTCGGGCAACGGGTCCCCCCTTACGCCTGGCTTCCGCCAGCATGTCCCCATGGGCCGCCACCTCGGAACCGAGGGCAGACGCTGCCGCCCCCACCCCCTGCATGGCCTTTGAATCGCCCTGCCCTTCCACCAGCACCCCCAGAAAGAGAGTCGGTGTCTCGACCCATTCCACTGCGGTGCCACCGGGATTCTGCAAAAGGGGTGTTCCCGGTCCCATGCCTCCCCGGGCCGCCAGCTCACCCCTTGCAAGCAGCGCGGCATCAAGGGTTGCGATGTAAACGGAGCGGGTCTGGTGGTGTACAAAGGCAAAAAAGAACAGAGCCATAACCACAAGAACCCCTGTAATCCAGGCGGTAATGCGGGCTCGCAGCCCCAGGGTCTTGCCCTCTTTCTCGTCCATCGATAACTCCTGCCCCCTCAGGCATTGAGGTTGATGATCCCATTGCATCGGCCCGGGTAGAGTCCCCGGCCCACCAAAAAAAAGGGCCGGCCACCCGGTGGCCGACCCTCATACGATTTTCCGTCGATCAACCGCAGGGACGGATCAGTACGTCAGCACCACGCCGCAGGTGGTTTCATTGATGTACCGGCTCCAGGTATGACCGGTATCAAATTCCGCATCGATGTAAGTATGCGTCAGGGTCACGTACGCATTCTCCAAAAGGTAAAACCTCAGTCCAACGCTGAAATCCATGTACCCGTCGGTCTCGTCAAAGGTAATGGACTCAGGGGCCAGGGTCATGTCGGCGGTCACCTCAATGGGAATGTTGAAGGGGTTGATGGTGGCGGGCAGCTCGTATCCGGCCCCCACGTTAAAGCCCAGGGCGCTGAGGTCGGCCCGCTGGCTCTTGTCCTTGCTCTTCATGGAACCCAGCACGTACTTGAAACCCAGGCCGTACCTGAGACCGGGGCTCAGGTTGTCGCTTTTGACGCTGACAAGGCCGCTTCCGATGGTATACCGGTCTTCGTTGTACATGAGCCCGCCGCCCACCTCAAGGGTCCCCAGGGGGCTGCTCGTCAGCATGCTGACGTTCGTTCCAACGGCGCGGTTGTTGGCTGAAATCCCGAAACTGAGCCCCTCTGCAGACGCTGAAGGGACGGTTA
Organism: Desulfoluna spongiiphila; assembly: GCF_900101345.1. GTDB lineage: Bacteria > Desulfobacterota > Desulfobacteria > Desulfobacterales > Desulfolunaceae > Desulfoluna > Desulfoluna spongiiphila. Next base: position 355,437 of record NZ_FMUX01000001.1, read on the forward strand.
TTAAAAGGGTGGCTGTGACCATAAGAAGGGAGGCTGCGATGCTCGAAAGTCTTTTCATCATGGAGAATTCCTGTTCAAATTGAATATGATTGGCGACGGAACCCGCCGTTGCCGACCCGGAGCACGGGGTGCCTTGTGGGCATCCGCATCGTGTGGGTGAACCGGGCAGGGCTTCGGTCATGTTCAGGCGTCGACTTTTTCCAGACGGTCCTATAAGTATGGTATACTTCCCCGGGAAACATCTCCACGCCAGGGTCATCTGCAACAGAGTCAGCACGTTGCTTACGGGATGCCTTAAAAATCAACTGGAAAACACACTGCCACACTTGCAGGAAAAGATCAACAACCCCGGAAGGCAGAAGCGGCCTGCCCGCTTCCCGTTTCAAAACCACCATCCAAGGAAGAAAATCCATGCTGAAAGTTTACTCTGCCTCCTGGTGCCCTCACTGCACCCGGACCGAAACATACCTTAAAGAAAAGAGCATTCCCTTTGAATCCATCGACATCGAAACAGCCCCCAAAGAAGTCGTGGACAAGGTCGCTGAAATCAACGGCGGCCAGTGGGTGGTGCCCACTCTGGAGTTCAACGGCACATGGCGCAAGGGCAAGGTGTTCAACGAGGCCACCCTTGAAGCCGACCTCAAGAAGATGGGAGCCCAATAAAAAAGCGGCTCCCGAGGGAGCCGCTTTCTATAAAATCACAATGGGCATGGCCCAGGGGCCTAAAAGGAAAAACCCACCTCGGCAAAGGGACCGGCAAAGGTCAGGTCGACGTCGAAATCATCCTCGTCCACCTCAACCTCTTCGTGGCGGTAACCGGCGGCGATGAAAAGCGGCCCCATGGTGTTGTACTTCACGCGGCCGATGGCGCTGATGATACGGGCGTAGCTCACGTCCAGGCCCCGGATCTCAGCTTCCACGGCAAAGCCACCGATGAGCTTGAGCTGACCTGCAACAAACAAAAGGGGAACGGGCACCGTGGCACTTTCGGTGCGTGTCTCTTTGGTCACGGAATCGGTCATCTCGGCTTCTATATCCACCACGCGAATATCAAGGCCCACATCCAGTCCCAGGCGGCCCAGGGTCGCCAGCCCCACAAAGGGCACCCCGTAGAAGAGGCCCATGTCATACTGGTTAAGGGTCAGCTTGGTTGCAGAGTTGGCAGCAAAGGTCTTATCCCCGTAATCAAACTCCTCGGTAAGGTTTCCCTCGAACTCCATGGGCGAGGCCATGAGATAAACGTTGGGAATGACCAGGGGCAGCTCCACGCGAAGGCGGGCCGCGGGAAACACTTCGTTGTCAAAGCCCAGGATGGACTCCAGGTCTCCGCTGTCTCCGCTTCCGTACTGAAAGTCACCGGACGGAGACGGCATGAACCCTCCCACAGCCCCTTCCACACTTACAAGGCCGAGGAGCGCAAAGGAGCGTCCGGGCACCATGACAGCTGCGACTGCAAGCAAAATGAATAACCATCGTTTCATACGTATTTTTTCCTCCATCGTTTTGAGCTGATCATTATGGCGGGACAAACCCGTTGTCCTCTATATCGTCAGGCAACATCATTCCTTAAGGCATTTCGTTTATAAAACAATGAGATGCCATCGTCAACAACGGTCAAAATAGCCGAATATATCTTAAATAACAAGCTTTCATCCCTTTCGAATTAACTCATGAAAAAAACCTTTCTCCAGACCGGTATCGCTGGAACTCCTTGACCTGAAAGGATGAATCAGATATTTTAGGCCGTTGACCTCACTCTGACAGGCTCATTAGCAATGATCAACAACACGAAACAAAATGAAACGGATCCCTGCACCCTGACAAGGCACACCAACGGGATATGACTGTTTTTTCACCGAGCCGAACACAAAGGCGGAAAACCTGAGCAGGCATGCGCAGAACAAAACGCGCATGCCGGGGCCTCATCCACGATTCTATGGGGATAGTTTTATTAGGGTGGATGAAAAAATGGCACGGCTGTATAGTGCCATCCGGTCTCCGGGCTCTTCACCCGGATACCCAATATAATGGTGCCCCGTACCACCTGTCGGAGAATCATGAGCATGCGGCTGAACCGCACCCTTGACTGACCGCATCCGCCCGCACAAAAAAACCAGCACGGCCGGAGTCTTCCCGAAGCTGTCTTCGGTACCTTCCCGAAGCTGTATCCGCACAGCCCCGCAGGGCAACCGTAAAAAGGAGGAATACCATGTCTGAAGTGGTAAAAATGATCATCGAGGGAAAGACCTACGAATTCCCGGTGGTTGTGGGTTCTGAAGGGGAAAAAGCCTTCGACATCACCAAACTGCGCCAGCAAACCGGGTACATCACCATGGACCCCGGCTTTGGCAACACAGGCAGCTGCACATCCGCCATCACCTTTATGGACGGAGAAAAAGGAATCCTGCGCTACCGGGGCATTCCGGTGGAGCAGCTCGCCGAGCACTCCAGTTTCGTCGAGACAGCCTACCTTCTCATCAACGGCAGGCTGCCCAACAGGCAGGAGCTGACCCGGACCAGCGTCCAGCTCAACGATGACTCGCTCATCCACGAAGACATGCAGATCTTCTACCAGAATTTTCCCAGGCGGGCGCACCCCATGGGGATTCTGTCCGCCATGCTCAACGCCCTGCGAAGCTTCTATCCGGAGCTCGAAGACACGGACCCGGAAGGGATCAACCGCACCTTCCTGCGGCTCCTCTCCAAGATCCGCACCATGGCGGCCATGAGTTACCGTATCTCCCGGGGCCACAAAGTGGTCTACCCCAGGGCGGACTATTCCTACTGCGCGAACTTTCTCAACATGATGTTTGACTCGCCGGTGAGGCCCTACGAGCTCGACCCGGACATTGTGGAAGCCCTGAACGTCTTCTGGATCCTCCACGGCGACCACGAGCAGAACTGCTCCACGGCGGCCGTTCGCGTGGTGGGCAGCGGGCGCGTGAACCTTTACGCAGCCATCTCCGCAGGTATTGCCGCCCTCTGGGGGCCCCTGCACGGCGGTGCCAACCAGGCGGTCATCGAGATGCTCACCAATATCCACCAGAGCGGGGCGGACATTGAGGATGTGGTCAAGCGCGCCAAGGACAAGGACGACCCCTTCCGTCTCATGGGCTTCGGGCACAGGGTGTACAAGACCTATGACCCCCGGGCAAAAATCATGAAAAAGATGTGCGACACCGTCCTGCCCAAACTCAAGGTGGAAGACCCCCTCCTCGACATCGCAAGACGGCTTGAAGAGGTGGCCCTTACCGATCCCTACTTTGTCGACAAGAACCTCTACCCCAACGTGGACTTCTACAGCGGCATCGTCCTGCGGGCCATGGGCATTCCCACGGAGATGTTCACCGTGATGTTCGCCATCGGCCGACTCCCCGGCTGGATCTCCCAGTGGAAGGAAGGGGCCGACGATCCCAACTGGAAAATCAGCAGGCCCCGTCAGGTGTACACCGGCAACACCGTCACCGACTACCTGCCCATGAACCAGCGATAGCAAATCAAAAAAACGCCCCCGCCGCCTCTGGCGGGGGTGTTTGCCCGCCCCTTCCCAGTATGCCCCATTCCGGTATTGACCGGCCCCGGCACAATCCGCTATACAACCTCTTTGATTTTTTATGATGTTCACAACGCCCCCGCGCCTGGGCCGTGGAAAGCGGTATCCTTTTTGCGCTCTGTCCCGCAGGCGACATGTTTCTGCCGGAACCTGTGATACACGTGGGGCTATGGACGCATTCACCCGGCGTCGAGACGCCCGTATCACCGCAAGACCCGAACCCAAGGAACCGCCCGTGTTTTTTAAAAGCTACAGCGCCACCACCCACTTTGAACTCATGGTCCGACTCATCCGAGCCTTTGATTCAGAAAACTTCACAGACACCGTCAACCGTATTCCCGTGGAGATGCGCCCCCGCGGCGAAGACCACAGCCGGTGCTGTGTCTACCGGGACCGTGCCATCTTGAAGTACCGCCTCATGGCCCTTCTGGGCTTCGGCATTGAAGAGGAAGAAGACGAGCTCGTGCCCCTCTCCCGATACGCCGAGATGAGCCTCACCCGCAAGGGAGCACCCAACCCCGTCCTTACGGTCATCGACGAAGCCTGCAACGGCTGCGTGCGCACCCGGTACGAAGCCACCAACGCCTGCAGGGGATGCCTCACCCATGCCTGCGTGGAGGTCTGCCCCAAGGGCGCCGTGGAGTTGGTGAACGGAAAATCCATTATCGATCCGGACCGGTGCATCCAGTGCGGAAAATGCATGGACGTCTGCCCCTACCACGCCATCGTGCGCATCCCCATTCCCTGCGAGGAGTCCTGCCCCACCGGTGCCATCTCCAAAATGAGCAACAGCAAGGAGACCATCGACTACGACAAGTGCATCTTCTGCGGAAAATGCCTGGCGGCCTGCCCTTTCAACGCCATCCTGGAGCGCTCCCAGCTGGTGGATGTCATCCGGGAGATGGCCGAAGGCAAACGCGTCACCGCCCTGGTGGCCCCGGCCATCATCGGGGAGACCCCCTCCACCATGGGGCAGCTCGTGGGCGCCCTGAAGTCCGCCGGGTTTTCCCACGTCTTCGAGGTGGCCTCCGGGGCGGACAAAACCGCCATCTGTGAAGCCGATGAATTTGTGGAGCGCATGGAAGAAGGGGCTCCCTTCATGACCTCTTCCTGCTGCCCCGCGTACACCGAATGCGTGGAAAAACACCTGCCGGAGCTCAAGCCCTTTGTCTCGGACACACGGACACCCATGCACTACACGGCCCAGACCGCCAAGGAAGAGGCCCCGGACTCCGTCACCGTCTTTATCGGCCCCTGCGTGGCCAAACGCAAAGAGGCCTCCGACGACCCCTTCGTGGACCACGTCCTCACCTTCCGGGAGTTAAGGGCCCTGCTGGCTGCGCGCAACATCGAGATCCTCCAGTGCGAGGACACCGCCTTTGATCTGGCAGGCCTGGCCGAAGGCCGCGGCTTTCCCGTTTCCGGCGGCGTCACCGAAGGCATCAAGGCCTATATCGGAGACCGCGCTGCCATCGAACCTGTGGCTGTCAACGGCCTGGACAAACGCTCGGTCAAAAAACTGAAATCCTATGCGAAAAAATGCCCGGGAAATTTCGTGGAGATCATGGGATGTGAAGGCGGCTGCATTGCCGGCCCCTCGGGCGTTGAGCCCGGTAAAAAGGCGGGAAGAAAACTCCAGGCGTTTTTGAAAGAGAGCCCCAGAGGGATCGAAGGGTAATCACAGCTCAAATAAAAAGCATGCCTCCGGCGGCGAGGTGAGCCACCTCGAAAGCTGGAGGCCCTTGCGCTTTTTCCTTCGTACCTCAGGAAAAAGCGCAAGGGCGTTCACTGTGGGCTACGCCCGACATCAAAGATGGATGACTATCCGGGCGTTCCCACAAGCGGCGTAAAACGGTGGACACGATATCGTGATTTTCCGAAATCAGCTTTAACCAGGATATGTCACGAGACACACAGCAGCCCTGAAGTTCTGCAATTCTTTACTCCCCTGCCATAGGGATTCCCTACCCGCCAACGTAGACTATACCACTCCAATTATTACCAACGGGCGTAGCCCATCAGCGAATGTGATCGACCCGAGAGCATTCGCAACCTGCTTTCAAGGTGGCACACCTTGCCGCCGGAGGCTTTTTTTCCTGTTAAAAAGAAAATACAGGCAGGGCACCCCTGGCGATGAACCAGAGCAGGGGCAGAAAAATGGCGGGGAGCATGTTGCCCACGCGAATCTTGGTGACGTTAAGCATGTTGAGACCGATGGTAAGGATGAGAAGGCCGCCCACGGAGGTCATCTGGGCCACCACCTCGGGGGTGAGAAACTGCTTCATGACGGTGGCGGTGAGGGTGATGCTCCCCTGGTAGAGAAAGACGGCCACGGCGGAGAAGATCACGCCGATGCCCATGGTGGTGGTAAAGATCACGGAGATGATGCCGTCTAAAATGGCCTTGGCGTAGAGGGTCTGGTGGTTGCCGGTGAGCCCGCTTTCAAGGGCCCCCACAATGGCCATGGATCCCACGCAGAAGACCAGGCTCGCCGTGACAAACCCCTTGGCAAGGGATCCTTCGCCACCGGGGACCTTTGTCTCCAGCCACTCCCCGAGCCCCTGGAGTCGCCCTTCGATATCCATCCACTCGCCCATGAGGGCGCCGATGACCAGCGAGAGGATGACCGCGAGCAGGGCTTCGGAGGCAAAGGCGGCCTTGAGCCCCACCAGGACCACGGCCAGGGCCACGGCATGGATCACCGTCTCCTTGTATTTTTCTGCGATGCCGCCTTTGAACACAAGGCCGGTGAGGCACCCTGCAATAATTGCGCACGCGTTGACCACAGTTCCCAGCATCGACATTCCTTTTTCTATCGTATCTGCTTAAAAATCATAACTATTCTGCACTCAAAAAGCTGCCTCCGGCGGCAAGGTGTGCCACCTTGAAAGCAGGTTGCGAATGCGTTTTGCCCCTCGTTCCTCGGGTCAAATCACATCCGCCTTTAAAACGTCATTGATTCAAACGGTTTTTTCTATGACCTATTTGTTAAACTTTATAAAAGTTTAGCCCCCGGCAGGGCCGCCGGAGGCATAAACTGAAATTAGGCACTAAAAACCTGCTTTTCTTACCACAGATGAAGGGGGCTGAAAAAGGACCAAATGAACCGCGGGGAAAGGGTTACTTCGGAAGGTACCTGGCTCGCAGCCGCTTGGGGAGCTTGCCGTGGTAGCTGGAGGAGAGAAACGCCATGGCATCGGCGAGAAAGGTTTCGGCCCCTTCGGCCTCGTTCCGCGCGGCCTCAGATGAACCGGGGTCAAGGCGCAGGGCCTTTGACTCATCCTGGCGCCCACCGATGTAGGCGTAGAGTTCAATCAGATGGGTATGGCTCATCACACCGCCTCCCCGTAATCACGGAAATCCATATCGTACCTTTCCGTCACAAGGGCCGCCATGGCGGCCACCTCATGGAGCATTCCTGTGTAGAACGCCTTGGTACGGGCGTCCTCAGCCCCTTCGAGGCCCTGTTGCGCCTCCTTTTTTTTCCCTGCAAGAAACCTGTGAATCTCTACAAGATAAGCGTCCGGCATCTTTTTCCTCCTGTTACCCCGGGAGCCGGCCCATGGGAACCTGCGCCTTAAAAAACGTTGACACGTCTGCGGGAACTCCATTAACTTGACTTTGTTGATATGCAACACCACATCTTAAGGAACCCCATGAAACTCTCCACCAAAAGTCGTTATGGCGCCCGCATCCTTGTTGAGCTGGCCCGGCACCATGCCACGGGAATCCCCCTTCAGGTCAGCGAAATTGCCCGCCGCCAGGACATTCCCATGAAATACCTGGAGCAGTTGATTCGCCTGTTGCGGCTGGCAGGTATCGTGCGAAGCGTGCGAGGGCCCAAAGGCGGCCATGTGCTCAACGTCCCCCCGGAAGAAATCAGCCTCGGCCGCGTGGTGCGCCTATTTGAAGGCCAGGACGAGCTGGTGGAGTGCATCAGTTCACCGGAAACCTGTATCAAGGCCACCAGCTGCAGGTTCCGCCAGGCATGGAAAGAGGCTACGGACGCCCTGTACGCAAACCTCGACCAGGTCAAGATCTCCGACCTCATGGATCCCCACAGCCCCACCCAAAAATAACAAAAGCCTCCGGCGGCCCTGCCGGGGGCTAAACTTTCAAAAAGTTTAACCAGCAGGTCTTAAAAAATCTGCTCGAGTGGATTACGTTTTAAGGACGGATGCGCTTTGCCCCGAGGAACGAGGGAACAAAGCGCATCCGTAAGCCGCTTTTAAAGTGGCACACCTTGCCGCCGGAGGATTTTCAGGGGGCTGGGCCGTTACAAAAAAAGGCGGCCCGACATGCACCGCCCTTTCCTGATCCCGAATGAATCGAGGCCTATTCGCCTTCGGTCTCCTTGAGTTTCCCAAGGGCCTTGGTGAGTTCCACCACCACCCCCAGTCCCTCTTTCATCTCATCGCTGAAACTTGCCATGGCAAGACCGGCCGGGCCCACCTTGGGCGCGTTGTCCAGATCCACCATGCCGGGCAGGGCCGCGGCACGCGTCAAGAACTCAACGGCTTTCGGATCGGAGAGGGTCTTGGCAAGGCCGATGAAGGCCACGATGCCGTCGATGATCTCTTCCGACTCTTCCGGCCCGTAGTTGGCGGCAATTTTCTCCCTGAAGTCCACCATCCAGATCTTCAGGACCCGGAAGACACCCCTCTGATCCAGGGTATCCAGGTAGCTGACGAGCTTGGGCACCGTGGATTTCATCAGCGGGGCCATGTCCTTCATAAAATCGAGCAGGCTCTCAAACTGGCGCAGGGCGTACGAAAAATTTCGCGTGTTCCTCGCCACCATGGTGAGCAGGTCCAAGACATCGTCGGCCTGAAAGCTGGTCTCCACCTCCTGGAGCCCCCGGGTCACCAGGTGTGCTGCCTGCCGTCCCAAGGGGGATAAGTCCGCCATGAGCTCGGTGCGCGCCTTGTGACCCTGAATAATGGGAGCAAGCTGCTCTTCAAGGCGATCCAGCTTTTCAAGCTTTTGAAGTATCAATTCCTCGTTGGTCATGTGGCCCCTCCTACTTGGCGAATGCGGGCCAGAACTTGCCTGCCATGGACATCTGGGGCTCCAGGGGCAACTCTTTTCCGGTGAGAAGAAGGTTCCAGTACACCCACTTGAACATCATCTTGCCCCAGTAGTTCATGTGGGATTCCCCCACAAGGTCAAAGGGCCCCAGGGCCGGGAAGGGGTATTTGCCGGGAAGCGGTTCGGTCTTGTAGTTAAAATCGAAGAGAAAGGCCTTGTCGTAACCGGAAACGATAAAGCAGGTGGAGTGGCCGTCGAAGGAGGCCTTTGGCTCCAGGCCGTCGATCTCCCGAAGGATGTTCTCGGTAACCAGCTCCGCCTGGTAATGGGCCACGGACCCCGCCTTGGAGGTGGGCACGTTGGAGACATCCCCCACGGCATAGATGTTGTCGTACTTCACGGATTTGAGGGTATGGTGATCGGTCATGAGATACCCCATGCCGTCTCCCAGACCGGACTCATCGATGAAGTCCGCCCCCAGGTTGGGCATGGTGGAGACCATCAAGTCGTAATCGGCCGTCTCGCCCGAGGGGGAGATCAGCCGCTTGCCTGAGGTGTCCACTTCGGCCAGGTCAAAGTTGGGCTTGACGAGAATGTTCTTCTCTTCGGCGGTCTTGGACAACACCTTGGTGGCAATGGGCTTGGTGAAGATGCCGGTGTTGGGGGTGACCAGTTCGATCTCCACGTCGTCGCGCACCCCGTTCACCCTGAAGTACCAGTCCGCAAGGAAGACAAACTCCATGGGGACCACGGGGCACTTGTGGGGCATCTCGGCAATATTGAACACCAGCTTTCCCTTTTCAAACCGCTTCAGCCGCTTGGCAAGGGCCAGGGCGCCTGAAAGGCTGAAGATGGTGTGCTCGTTTCCTTCGGGGTCGGCGTTCCACTCCTCAAGGCCTTCCACTTCGTCCGGGGCAATATCGCACCCGGTGGCAACGATCAGGATATCGTAGGCAAGCTTTCCATTTGCCTTGGTTTCCGCATAGTTTTGATCCGGGTTGATTCCCACCACCTCGTCCAGCAGAAACTCCACGCCCTTGGGAATGAAGTCCCGCTTGGGTTTCACGCAATCTTCCCGGGTGTAGATGCCAAAGGGAATAAACAGCCAACCAGGCTGATAGTGATGCTCTTCATCGTTGTCGACGATGGTGATGCTCCATTCGGTGATGCTGAGCTGCTTTCTCAGGTGGGCGGCGGCCATGGTCCCACCGGCTCCGGAACCCAGAATGACAATCTTTTTCATATCTTCCTCTGCGTTATGGTTTCGCACGCCGCTGCGACTCGGCAGTGCCACCTCTCTCCCGCTAAGTATACTTGGTTGATATACATTAACACAATATAGAACCAAAGCATATAGATTGAGGTTCTTACCTCCAGCCCCGATAATTGTCAATATTTTTTAGGGATTTATAAAGGAAGATCAAACAAAGTTGCCGCGGGTTTTCACCCCGGAGTGATGAGTCCCGGAACAAAACGCAGGAGGGGATAAGCTGGGGGCATCCCACTTTATCCATGGCAAAAAAAAGACGTCCAGGGCCATGGCCGCCCCCTTACCCCATTCACTCTTTATGGCCCCGCGTCTTGACGAATCGGGCCCCTTTCAGTAAATTGGGATCACCTACACGGGGATGGAGTTCCCCGGCATCCGGGGCCCTGTGCGCCGGTACAAACTGCCCCTGGGCTGATGACTCCTGCCGACGGCACCTTTTTGTCCCGTGGTGGCCAGCCACAAGACAGACCCGCCGTGAGCGGGTTTTTTTATGCGTCAAAAGCCCGGCAGACCCTGCCGGTCCTTATCGGAGATTCCATACCATGATCCTCTATCAAAAACTTCTCTGCATCGCCGCAGCCGGATCCTTAGGCACCCTGTCCCGCTACGGACTGGCCGGGCTGGTTCAGCGCCTCGCCGGGAGCGGGTTCCCCTGGGGCACTGCCACCGTCAACACCATCGGCTGTTTTCTTTTTGGTCTGATCTGGACCTTGGGAGCCGAGCGCATGGCCATCGGTGCCGAAGCCCGTACCATCATCCTCACCGGATTCATGGGGGCCTTTACCACCTTCTCCACCTTTATTTCCGAGACCAGCCAGCTCGCCGGAGGCGCCCAGTGGTGGGTCGCCCTGGGGAACGTCACCCTTCAGGTGGGAGTCGGCCTTGCTCTCTTTGCCGCCGGGGCAGCCCTGGCCCGCCTGCTGTAACAGCCGAAAAACAAAAGATGCACCATAAAAAAACCGCCCAGGGCGGTTCCACAGAGTGATCCCTAATTTTCAGGAGGTACCATGCCCATCCAGAATGAAGCGCAACGTCTGAGAATATACATCGGCGACCAGGCCCGCCACATGGGCTCGCCCATGTACCAGTGGATTGTTGAAGAGGCCAGGCGGAAAAAAATGGCCGGAGCCACGGTATTCCGGGGCCATATGGGGTTCGGAGCCAGCAGCTGCATCCACACCGACAAGATTCTGCGCCTCTCCGAAGACCTGCCCGTGGTGGTGGAAATCGTGGATCGCCCCGAACGCATCGAGGCCTTTCTGGAAGACCTCAAAGCCGTGCTGATCAAGGGCATGATCACCCTGGAGACGATTCAGGTCATGGTGTACCGGGACGGCACCGGGGCCTAAGGGACAAGGGGCGTCATCAGGACTCGGTCTTCCCCTCGGTGGAGAAGAGGGGCTCCCCTTTTCTCAGGGAAAGGTCCAGGTCCGCTTCGCGGATGAGAATTTCAGATGTCACGCCCTGGGTCGGGAAGAGGCTCACCCCCACACGCGCGTCAATGGACACCTCCCCTCTTCCGTCAAGGGTATAGGGTTCCACAAGGAGCCGGGTCATCTCTTCAGCGATTTCCTCGGCCTTGTCCCGCGTTCGAACCGTTTCAAGGACCACCACAAACTCATCGCCCGCCATGCGACACACCACCTTCTCCTCAGGGGCCATCTCCTTGAGCCGACGTGCGGCGTCCCTCAGCACCCGGTCCCCGGCCTTATGACCATACGCCTCATTGATGGGCTTAAACCGGTCCAGATCAACATAAAACAGGGCAAAGGGTTCGTCCTTATACAGGTTGACGGTGATCAGCTGCTTGATGTAAGCCTCAAAATACCGAATATTGGGCAATTCGGTGATGGGATCGTGGTGGGCCAGGTAGCGGATACGGGAAAGGGAGGTAAGAAGGGCAAACAGCATGGCGGTGATGAGACATGAGAGCCCCAGCCCTGCGCTGCGTATGAGGCCCGCTGCGTGATAGGTCGAAGCCCCCCTGTGGGGTGCCGCGGCCAGGATCCAGGAACCCACCGGCAGGGTGATGGGCAGCTGAACCGCGTCGCTGCGGCCAAACAGTGCGGGGTCCCCGTAGAACACCTCTCCCTGGGCTCCCATGCCGTCTTTTCCCTTCAAGGCATACCGAAGGTCACCGGCATCCATGAGCCCGCTGGCCGCATACAGGGAATCCACATCCATCACCATGCTGGAGATCCCCCAATATGAGCTCTCCTTGTCGGTGAGAAAAATGGGGCTCCGGCTGATGATTGCCCGTCCCCCCTGCACCAGCTCCACGGGACCCGCCACCACGGTTCGCCGTGTATCAATGGCCCGATGCACCATGGGCCACTGGGCCTGACTCTCCCTGTAACGAAAACCAATGGCGGCTTCGTTGCCCTCAAGGGGGTAGATGTGGGTGATCACGTTGTCCCTTGCCAGGCCGATATTGCGAATATGCGGCGTTCGGCGCACCAGTCGGCGGGCGATGGTCTCAAAACTCTCGGGTCTGACCTCGGGATTGGTGGCCACATAGATCACCAGCCCGAGGTTCAGGCTCATGGTTGTGTTAACCTCTGACTCCAGGAGGGTCCGCACGCGACCGGCCTCCTTGATCAACGCCTCACGTTCCCGCGCCTGCCAGCGTTCCTTCCCCACGTAGACAAGGTACTCACTTCCCCCGGCAAGAAGCAGAAAACAAACGAGAGAGACACCTGCAATAAACACGCGGCTGTCGGTGAATCGTTTCACAACACCTCCCCCCAAGGATGGATGCCATCGCGCACAAGAGAACGGGGGACTGCGCCACCCGCCGGGCGATACCATGGATTCGTTACGCGATGAGATGAATCCCCATTCGCGGTCCGTCGCAGCAACAATGGATTGATCGTTCAATCATAGCTTTTTGACAGGATGATGACAAGGATGGGGGAACAAGGGCATACACGCATGGGAAGGGTGTGGCCATAGACAAAGCCCGAACGGTTACCGTGCCACCATGACGGGTGGCATGTATCCCAGGGTCCTTAAGATGAAAAACCAAGGAGGCATTTCAGGTGCCGCCACACCCTTTAGGCGGTTTCCGCGCACAGGCAGGCAGACCGGATATACGATGCCAGGGCATCAATGGCCGAGACCTCGGCATGGCAGTACAGGGTACGGCTGTTGCGCTCCTGTCGAAGGAGCCCTGCGGACATGAGCCGTGCGATATGATGGGACAGGGTCGACGGAGGCACCCCCAGGGCTTTTTGAACCTGTCCCACAGGGACCCCTTCGGGCCCTTCGTTGACAAGGTACCTGATGATGGCAAGACGTGTTCCGTTTCCCAACTCTGCCAGGCGTTTCACGGCCACGTCATGCTCCGTAAGTGCATTAAAATTCATCCCCTCCCCCCTTTGTTTGGTAAACGATCTCCCTCTTGCCGGTCCATACACATCAGGCCGTTTTGGCCTTCGGGACAGACCTCGACCACCCCCACAAAATCCAAGACCCGCGGTTCGCCACCCCCCGGGATCCTCGACACCCATCGGCCTCTCCGTCAACGCCATATCGAGCAATAACGATGTTCCCTGTAAGATATCATTGTTTACACCTCAAACAAGCAACACGTCAAGCGATTAAAAATACAGGGCATTATCGAGCGAAGAGAAGCAGATGAAACGGCCGTCTCCCCTGACGGCTTTTTTTACCACTAAGTCAATTATAGAACACTGAACTTTTTATTCAAGAATTCATTTCAAAATTTCCCGTCTGCCCTGGACGGCATCGTACGAAAGCCTTTGAATATCTAGTTGCGGGCCTGGGCAACAAAAACCACCCCACACGAAACATCCGACACGGATCGGCATGGGCTTCAGAGCCCTTTGCCGGCAGCAAGGCATGCCCTGCCGAGCTTAACCTGTTTTGCCCTGGCGATGTTTGCGGCAATGCCGGATGATGCCGCGAGATCTTCCATGACGGCTCGGCTCGGGTCATCAAGGGGAAACCCGGACTCTTCCAGTGAGGCCACCAGGGTGCGGCAGCACCCTGCCACCTGCCGAAAATGAAGCAGAAGGGCCGTGGATTCCTCCACAGCCTCGGGGGAAGGGTCCGCGGTCAGGTCGGCACTTACCCTGGCCACCCGCTCAAGGGCCGTGACATGGGCCGCCAGGGTTCCTGCGGTTTCGCACACCGCATCGTCGGGATTCGCGACGGCATCGCCGAGCCGATCCAGCACAAACCGAAACGCCCCGACCACACACCCCATCATCATGGCATCTTCGTAACGCCTGAAGGGAAGCACAAGCTCAGCATAGGCTTCTCCGGGGTGTCCCAGAACCGTTCCTGCCCCAAGCGACACCCCGTCCAACCGAATATTCCCGTGGAGGGCGGGACGGAAAAACGGAAGGGCCATGGCATCCGAACGATCCACCCCCGGGGTGTCCCCCCCCAGGAGAAAGGCGCTGAACTGCTTTCTCCCCTTCTCCTCACCGACCACAGCAATTGTCACCACAAGGCCGGCCATGGGCCCATTGGAGATATACGATTTCTTCCCGGCCAGACACCACTGCCCATCGATTTTCTCCGCGTGCGTGGAGAGCTTGCCGGGGTGGGCACCGACCTTGGGTTCGGACACGGCAAAGGCCGAAGGGAAGCGCCCTTCGGCCATGGGGGGAAGCCAGGCGGCTTTCTGGTCCTCGCTTCCCAGAGCCCCCACCATAAAGTGTGCCACAAGCTGGGAGATCATCAGAGCAAGGGGAAGACCAAGGTTCCCCGTTTTCAGGGTAAGGCGCCGCAACATCTCCGAAATTTCAGGTCCGCCCCCTCCGACCCCGCCGTGGGCCTCGGGGATCCCCACCCGGCAAAGCCCTGTCTCCCCTGCAAGGTTCCAGAGGCGACGAAACATGGCATCGTCTTCCAGCGTCTCCTGTTCCGCCCATACCAAGGCCGCCTGCTCAGAAAAGCGCGTGATTATCTCGTCCATCCATTCCCCCATAGATCCCCCCCGATGCATCATGGCGCCCCCGACACCTTTCGTAAGCCGCAGACTGGTTTGATATCGCCATCTCTTTCCGTGTCATTCATTACACATATGAAATAGATTCAGGGTACCTGCAACGCCGCTCCTTAGCAAGCATCATCCTTCGCCTCGCCATAAAAGGATTGTTCCATACAGGGGGTATCAAACAGCAACAAAAGCGCCGCTATTAAGTGTAAATTCAACAGGTTTACACCCAATCTAAAGAACACCCCCGGTCCGTTCGACCGTTTCCTTTCCCTTTGACCCGGGTAGCTGTTCAGGATAAAATAAACCCCATCTCCATCAACATGTCCACACGTCAGGTCACTCGGGATCATAACGATTGCCGCGTTCCCTTTGTCGGTGCTGCGAGCTTTTATCGCCCGCGCACCCCGGGCCCGAGGTCAACGTGCCACACCGTTTCGGCTTTCCCGAAAAGAACCTGCATCGTCGTCTCACCTGCGACAAACCACAAAGGGTTTTCATGGGCATTCGCCAAAAAACAATCCTTTCCATCCTCATCGCCGTGGGGATCTCCATCGGCCTTTTTTACCAGCTTGCCGAGCGGACCATCAAAACCCGCTTCAACGCCCTTGAAGAACACCGGGCCCGAAGCCGTATCAACTACGTGCTCCGACTCCTCAACAACAGCCTGGACAACCTTACCCTCCTCAGCAGGGACTGGGGCAGCTGGAACGACTCCTATGCGTTTATGAACCAGCGAGCCCCTTTGTTTATCGAAAGCAATCTGCCGCCAGACACCTACATGGACACCGGACTCTGCTACATCGGCTTCTTTCCCCTTCGCGGCGAGCCGCGGTGGGAGGGATTCTACGACCACGCCAAAGGGACCATGGCCCCCCCTCCCCCGGTCCTTGCCCGGACCATGCAAACACTCATCGTGGCGCTTAGAAGCCAAGGACCAGGTTCGGAAACCCCGACCGGTTTTTTTGTATGCCAAGGGACCCTGCACGTCATGGCTGCGACCCCGATCCTGCGCAGCGATGAATCCGGTCCGTCACGGGGCTGGCTCACCATGGTCCAAAGGCTCAGCGACACTTTTTTTACCGGCCTTTTTCCTGATACGGGCACCAAGGTCTCCTTTGCCACGCGACCAGCCCCGGCAGATTCGGATGCCGTCCATTTCGCCTTTACGGACAACCAGTCCCGCTATATGTGTACCGGGACCCTCACCGATATCCTGGGAAAAGAAACCATCGACCTGACCCTTGAGGGCAAGTCGACCATCACCCTTGCAGGCCGGAACCTTCTGAGCCTCACCGAAGGCGCCATCCTCTTCACCGGCCTCATGCTGAGCCTTCTCACCTACGTTCTCATCCAGCGGACCCTTCTCAAACGGCTGCTCTTTTTGCGTCACCAGGTGGCCCCGGTGGCCGCTCCGGGAACCCCGGTTGAAAACGTGTACCCGGACGGCAACGATGAACTTTCAGACCTTGCAACCGACATCAACGAAGTGTTTAAGCGCATCGTGGAAGAGGAAAACCTCAACCGAAACATCCTCACGGCCCTGAACGTCGGGATACTCATGATCGATGCGGAATCGGAAAAAATCCATGAAGCCAACACCTGCATGCAGCAGATGACAGGAAAAAAAAGGGAGGAGCTGGTGGGACAACGCGCCGACGAGCTGTTTTACCTCTCGACCCATGGAGGCCACCGTCCGGGAGGACCGCATCAGGAAAAGGGCATTCTCAAAGGGCCCTCCACACGCCACGTCCTCCGAACAAAGACCGCGACCCGTTATCACGGCACCCCCATCCGCATCGAAACCTTTACGGACATCCAGGCCCTTGAGTCTGCGGTGGACGACGCCAAACGCTCCGAATCCCATTACCGCACCCTCTTTAAAAACTCCGCCACCCCAAGCGTTCTTTTCTCCATCAACGGGCACATTGCCAAACTGAACCGGGAATTCCTGCGGTATGCACGGGCAAAAAGCCCACGGGACCTTGAGGGGCGGCACTGGTCCGACTTTGTCGATGCCGAGGACAGGGCACGGCTTGAGACGTACCTGTCGGAAAAAAAAGGGGCCGGTATCTCCTTCGACGACAACGTGGAGGTGACCTTCCACGACCTTTCGGGGGGTACCCACACCGCCAAGATACACATCATGCGCCTGCCGGGAACCCAGGAGCGCATCGTCTCCATCCTGGACATCACCCGCCAGAAAAAAGCCGAAGAGATGCTCCGCCAGCAGGCATTCTACGACAGCCTCACAGGCCTTGCCAACCGCCGCTTCTTTGAAAAAACCCTGACCCATGCCCTGGATGTGGCCAGGCGCAAGCAGCGCCCTGTGGCCCTGTTCCTCATCGACCTCGACGGCTTTAAAAACGTCAACGATACCATGGGCCATCCCAGCGGGGACAAGCTCCTCACCCTGGTGGCGAAGCGACTGGTAAAGACCATGCGCACCAGCGACACCGTGGCCAGGCTGGGTGGAGACGAATTCATCGTCCTGTCCGAAGAGATCGAGGACACCCAGGACATCGTTGCCATTCTTCACCGCCTGGAGACTGCCTTTGTGGAGCCCTTTGACCTGGGATCCACCCAGCTCCACATCACCTTGAGCATCGGGGTATCACGGTTCCCCGATGATGCCGAACGTGCCGAAACCCTCATCCGAAATGCAGACCTTGCCATGTATCGCGCCAAAAAACAGGGTGACACCTACAGCTTCTTTACCCACTGCCTGGATCGCGACGCCAGGCTTCACTTTGAGCTGGAGCAGGACCTGCGAAAAGCCGTGGAAAAAGAGGAGTTCTCCATCTACCTCCAACCCCGGGTCGCCATGACCGATCACACACTCCTCGGCATGGAGGGGCTCATACGGTGGTGCCACCCCCAAAAAGGGATCTGCTCACCGGCAGAGTTTATTCCCTGTGCCGAGCTCAACGGCCTTATTGTACCCATGGATTTATGGATGATGGAAACCGGATGCAGGCAGGTGGCGCAGTGGAACAAGGAACGGGAAGCCGTGCACGGAAAACCTCCGCTGCGCCTCGCCCTCAATGTGTCGGCATGGCATTTCCGGGACAACAGGCTCCCCGACCGGGTGATGGATATCCTCAAGAAGACAGGCTGCGATCCAGGATGGCTGGAGCTTGAGGTAACAGAGACCGCCATCATGAAAAACCTCTCCGGTGCCATTGCCACCCTCAACCTGCTGAGGACACGGGGCATCTCCATCGCCCTGGACGACTTCGGCACCGGGTACTCCTCCCTCAACTACCTCAGGAGCATTCCGGTGGACACCTTGAAGGTCGATCGTTCCTTTATCGCGGCCATGGTCCCGGAGGATGAAAAAAGCCGGTTTCTCCTTGCCACCATCGTCAAGATCGGCACCCACTTCAACATCCATGTGGTGGCCGAAGGGGTGGAAGAGGAGTGGCAGCGAGCATACCTGGAGTCCATCGGGTGTCCATCGGCCCAGGGATACCTCTGGTCACAGCCGGTTCCCGTGCCTGAATTCCCCTATCTGAGGGACACCCTGCCGCCACCGGGTGCGGGGTAGGATCCTTCAGGGCGCCAGAGAGTCCGCGCCCTGCAGGCAAGGATATCCTTATCTTTGACCACGGCGTGTTCGAAAAGGCCGGGCTCTTCGGCAGGGGTCCCCACGGACCGCAGGGCCTCACCAAACCGGATCTCATGCTTGAACTCCAGCTCCAGGCATGCCAGGTGCCGGTTCATCAGCACCTCCGGGGGCACGGTCTCAAGGACCCACTCGGCATAGCGCACGTTGTTCACATGCCCGTTGATGTCCAGGTCCCTGAAGCCCGCCTGCCAGTGCAGCCCGCCGCCGGGCACATCCATGGCATCCAGGCGATCCGGAATCAACGCCTGGTGCTCGTCCCCCAGGTCACACACCGGAATCTTCACGGGAAAGGCAGACGTCCTCACCATTTTGCGCGTCTCGCTGTTTACCAGGGCAAAGCTGCTCACGGCCGAGGCCAGGGGGCGCCCGTCATCCCCCACGGCCTTGAAGGCGCGGTAGAACAACAGGCGACTCCGCCCCCCGTGCCAGGTGGTGATGTGCACCGACTCTCCCCGCATGGGAAGGGTCTCAAAGGCGACCCGCATACCGGCCAGAACCCAGAAAAGCCCGAACTCGCCCACCCGGTCAAAGGCACCGTGGGCCGCGTCCGAATGACGCATGGCCCCCTCCTGGAAATACCGCAGCATGGCCGCAGGGACCATGCGCCCTGTGGGACCGCAATCCCACGAGGGGACCTGAAATGAGACCTCAAACGTCCTTATCTCACTGCCTGTCAAGGAATCCTCCTTACCATCTCACGTATACGCCCGGAAGCCGATGCCTCCAGAAAGCTTTCGCCCAAGACCCGCCCCATGGCAACACTCGTTTCCCAGAACGCCACACGTTCGGCGTCTTTTCCGGCGAGGCGGTCAAAATCCCGCCTGTCGGGAATCCGCCCCAGGGGAAGGGAGGCGACAAAGGAAGGAGAGGGCGCCAGGAGCACCACATCGGAAAGCAGAGCGCCCCCTGCCATGCGGCTGGGTCGGTTTCGATCAAACCAGCCTAGGGTCACCTCGCCGTAAAAATGGGGATACAACACAAGCCCATCGTCACCGTGCAGAAAATCAAAGGCGGGGTGATAATGAAAAAGCCCGCCGTCCCGGTACACCCCCTTGGGGCCGCCGGGAATGTCCCGCACGCCCTCCATGATGTAGGGAATCGATCCGCTGGCCAGAAGCGCCTGCCGAAGATTTTCCGACGTCAGGGGAGACGTCCCCCCTGAAAACTCGCCGTTTCCGGAAAAAGGAGGCACGTCCCGGGGATCAAAGAACAGCGTGGGGCGACACTGGGCCCGAAACAACTCCCGGGAAACCCGGTTCGCCGCCCAGGCCCCGGCGATACCCGCGATCATGGCCAGGGGGTGGTCCGAAGCCAGGGGGCCCCTGCAGCGCACTGTGGACAGATGGAGCCTGCAATAGGGATGAGCCAGGATCTCCTCGGCCTTTCCCGGGCCAAGACAGGTGTCCATGATCCGGTGGGCCTCGGCGCTGACCTGCCGGGGCGTCACCTTCCCTGTGTAGTACTGATGGATATAAGCCCGGGCCAACCGGTCAAAGGCCGCCTCCGGGTCAGCCTGGGCCGCCGCCGCCGACTTCCATGCTCCGATGGAGGTCCCGAACAGGTGAAGGGGCTTTTGCCGCCCCTCAAACCATCGACCGAAAATCGCCGACTCCAACCCGTGCAGCACCAGCCACTTGGCTGCACCTGAGGCCCCCACCACCATGGAGACATCGTCCGGGGAAAGCCCCTTCTCCCGGATCCTCTCATACGCCCTGTGGCCAGCCAGAATCAATAACTCGCCTGCCATGTGTTCTCCTTTCGTTCTTAGCCCATGGCCGCTGCCATGGTCTCCAGCTCCTCTTCGGCCATGATGCCCATGGCCCCGAACTCTTCCATGGTGAACAGGACGAACTCCCCTTCCGATGAGGCGCAGACCTCCCCCTCCTCATCACGGATTTCAGCCACAACCCGGGCCTTCCGCTCGCTGAGCCGCTCCGTAATATAGCCGTTCAGGGAAAGAGGCGTGCCCACGCGTACGGGCTTTTTAAAGGCCACGTTCATCCCCTTGGTCAGGATAAACCGCTCGGTCAGGTGGATGGCCGTCCAGCTCATCATCTCGTCCAGCATGGTGGAAAGAATCCCTCCGTGCACAAGATTGCTCCACCCCCTGAATCGGGGCCTCACCGTCAAAAAGGAACGAAGCTGCTCCCCGTTGGACTCAAAACGCATCTTCAGGCCATGGGGATTCTCCGTCCCGCAGGCAAAACAGTCCCGATCCACCCCGGCAAGGGGTTTCCATTGTCTCTCCGTCATTGTCTCTCTCCCAATCCCAAATGCAGATTCATCACGTTGGTCATATTGTTCAGCCGGTGCCATGGCACCGGCAGGGTTAACGTTTAAAAAATGCCTCCGGCGGCCCTGCCGGGGGCTAAACTTTTAAAAAGTTTAATAAACAGGCTTTAAAAAGCAGATTCAGGCCTAATCATAATCAATAGCGAATATGATTTTCCCTGAGGAACGAAGGGGAAAGCGCATTCGCAACTGCTTTCGAGGTGTTTTGTCTAAGAGGTTTCGCCACCCTCGCCGCCGGAGGCATTGCTTTTGTTTTTTCCTGAGCCCTCTTGCCCTGTGATTCATCAGCCTTTAACCATAGAAGGCGCATTTTTTCCTTACTTCGTCCCGAGAAGGAGCCTGGCCGATCGGATCATGTGCGCGCAGTGGGCATCGAAGGTCCCGGCCTTGATGTGGTACTGGCAGAAGTAGTGGGATCCCTCGGACAGGGAAATCAGGGCCTCTGTGGTGGCCTGAGGATCATCCACGCGGATGACCCCGGCATCGGACAAAAGGGCCATCTGCTTATTCAGGTACCGCCGGTAGTTGCCGTAGAGGTTCCGCACCCGCTCCATCACCTCGGCGTCCCGCTGGCTCAGGGCCAGAAATGAAAAAACCACGGAAAAACTGGCCGCCTCGTACCATTCCCTGCTCCAAATCAGGGAAAGGAGGCACTCCAGACGCTCTTCCGGGTCCCCGCCTTCGGGGAGCCGGGCAAAAAGGGCCGCATAGGTTCGCAGGACCTCGTCCACCAGGGCCATGACCATCTTCTCTTTGGAGCCGAAGTAGTGAATAATCAGGCTGGCATGGACCCCTGCCTGTTTGGCCACCTTGGCCACCGACGCATTTTCAAACCCCTCGGCCTCGATCACCTCGTAAAAGGCCTTTAAAATAGCCGGTTTTCGCTCGTCTGCGCTCTGTCTTTTTCGCCCTGCCATACCCATCCTTTGCGAAACTGACTGCTCCGCCTGCTTATTTATTGAATGTTCATTTAATAAGCAGATACACGCCCCCTGTCAAGGCCAATCCGCAGCGCCCCCGGGGACTTGCCCTTCAAGCTCCGGCCCTGGTTCCCCGGCTCATTCGGCTCAGCTGAAATGCACCGCCACCCAGATGGTCTCCCGGTCCTCGGGTGTCCAGGTGACCCGGTGGCGGGCGCGGGCCGGAATCAGCAGATGATCCCCTGCCCGAAGGTGGATTTCCTCTTCCCCCTCAAACCGAAGGCGCGCCTCCCCCTGCACCACCAGAACCCACTCGTGGGTTTCCTGATCGTACCAGAACCCCTCGGGGGAGGCCTGGCCCTTTGAAACAATCCGCTCTATGGTCACCCCGTTACCCGTGGCAAGGATCGTCATGAGCTCCTCGGGAAGCTCTTCCGGTATGCCCTCAAACAGATTCCTTCGCGCCGCAGCGCCGCCTTCTTTTCGTTGCCGGTCCATTGTTTCTCCGTAAACTGTTTGCAGCCACTGGCAGCTGTGTTATGACCCCATCGGAATTTGAATCATACCCGGATATTTTTCATCATATGGCGGGCTCTTACAACCCCTTTTGAGATTGAATTGGCCAGTGAAACAAACCAGAGGCACCACCGGAACCGACATGCTCTTTATCTATCCCCCCGCAGCCAAAGTCAGCGAGCCACCTGCGGGCATCGCCCGGCTTGCCGGGGCCTTGAGGCACCACGGGGTCACCACAAAATCCGTGGACATGAGCCTTGAAGGCTTCATGTACCTGTTTGATAAAGAGTCGACAGCCGACGACCGCTGGAGCACCCGGGCCCTTAGCCGCAAAGCCCGCAACCTGGAGCTGCTCACCACCATGGCCGGGTACGGTCACATCGACCGGTACCGCAACGCGGTACTGGATATCAACCGGGTACTGAAGGTGGCCTCGGAAGGGTGCGGGGCGGTTGCGTCCCTTGCCAACTACAAAAGCGAGGCCCTGTCGCCCGTCAAAAGCGAGGACCTCCTCAAGGCCGCCCGGAACCCGGAAGAAAACGCCTACTTTCCCTACTTCGAAGCACGGTTTAAGGAACTCGAACAAGAGTGCGGGGGCCTCACCACCGTGGGCATCTCCATGAACTACCTCAACCAGGCCCTCACCACCTTTGCCATCATCGGACACCTGAAAGCCGCCTACCCCCATGTCCGCATCGTCTTAGGGGGCGGCCTGGTCACCTCCTGGATGCGCATGCCCTCCTGGAACAACCCCTTTGCGGACCTGGTGGACGACATGATCGCAGGGGAGGGCGAGCACCCGCTCCTCCGGCTCTTCGGCAAGGAGCCCACCGAAAAGCACTACCTGCCCGACTACGATGATTTCAAGGAACTCCCCTACCTGGCCCCGGGCTTTGTCCTCCCCTTCTGCGCCGCAGGGGGTTGCTGGTGGCGCAAGTGCACCTTCTGCCCGGAGCGGGCGGAACAGAACCCCTACACCCCGGTGGCCACCGCCACCGCCGTTGCCCACCTCAACACCCTGGTGGAGACCCTGAACCCCGCCCTGGTCCACATCGTGGACAACTCCGTGGGACCGGCCTTCTTGAAAAAACTCTTTGCCACGGGGTTCAACACACCCTGGTACGCCTTCGCCCGGGTCACCCCCCACCTCACCGACGAAGCCTTCTGCAGGGACCTCAAAGCCTCGGGGTGCCGCATGCTCAAACTCGGCATCGAATCCGGCGATGCCTCGGTCCTGTCGGACATGAACAAAGGGGTGCCGCCGGAGATGGTCTCCCGGGCCCTTGCCACCCTGCGCAAGGTGGGCATCACCACCTACGTCTACCTCCTCTTCGGCACCCCCACGGAAACCGAAACCGCCGCCAGAAAAACCCTGGACTTCGTGGCCGACCACCACGAGGCCATCGGCTTTCTCAACCTCTCCGTTTTCAACCTCCCCTACTTCGCCCCCGAGGCAAAAACCCTCAACACCAGCACCTTCTACGACGGAGACCTCTCCCTCTACAGCGAGTTCAACCACCCCCTGGGCTGGAACCGCTCCCTCATCCGCCATTTTCTCGAAAAAGAGTTCAAAAAACACCCCCACATCGCCCCCATCGTCCACCGCGACCCCCCGGTGTTCAACTCCAACCACGCTGCCTTTTTTTAAAAAGCATGCCTTCTATGGTTAAAGTCGGATGAACCACAGAAAAATCAAAAGCGAGCCTCCGGCGGCAAGGTGTGCCACCTTGAAAGCAGGTTGCGAATGCGTTTTCCCCTTCGTTCCTCAGGGAAAATCACATTCGCCATTGGTTCAGATTAAACTGAGCCTGTATTTAAATCCTGTATATCAAACTTTTCAAATGTTTGGCCCCCGGCAGGGCTGCCGGAGGCATCTTTAACCGGACTGCCTCCCACGGCGCAGCCCTTAAGGGAATGTGAGGAGCCCCGAAGCATTCGTGAACCTGAGGTGCAGGGACTGTAACCCATACCCAATACACAAAAATTTCAACTGACAATATTCACGTGACGAAAACGTATTCTGATACTTCGAAGCTTGTGACCCTGTACGTACAAACCGACAGACGTTGTGTCGGGCGAAGCCCGAGGCGGACGCCCTTGAGCATTTTCCTGAGGGACGAAGGAAAATGCGCAAGGGCAATATGCTTTCGAGGTGGCTCCACCTCGCCGCCGGAGGCACGCTTTTTAAGCCCTCGCAAGGAACCCGTCGATGTGCTTTTTTGCGGTGCGACGGTCGAGGCCGGTTTTACGGGCCACTTCGCCGATGTTGTGGCACCCGCTCCAGAGGTGGTGGCAGTAGGCCTGGAGGAGTTCTGTGGCGGTGAGGCGCCCCTGGGCCATGGCCTGGGCAAAATCGGGGGGTTCGGATTCGGGGGCCTGGGTGGTGTAGCGACGTTTGAGAAGGATGCGGCGGACGCATTGGGCCAGTTCGCGGACGTTTCCGGGCCAGGGGTAGCCCCTGCCGGGGTCCTTTTCGATGGTGGCGGTAACCATGGCTGAAAGGTCCGGAGCGGGTTTTCCGATGATGCGGGCAACGGTGTAGTCCACCAGGGCCCCGAGCTCGTCCGGGGTCTCCTGAAGCCGGGTTCGCAAGGGGGGCATGACGATAAGGTCCGAGCAGAGGCGGTAGAAGAAATCGTCGCGCATGCGGCCTGTGGCGGTCAGTTCGTCAGGGGGACGGTTGGTGGCGGCGATGATGCGGCCGGAAAACCGTTTTTCCATACGACTGCCAACGGGGGTGTAGGTGCGCTCTTCCAGCACCTTGAGCAGCTTGATCTGAAGCCCCGGGCTCACCTCACCAATTTCATCGAGGAAAATGGCCCCGTGGGGGCTGCACGTTGAAAAAATCCCCTCGTGGTCCTTGACCGCCCCGGTGAAGGACCCCTTGGTGTGGCCGAAGAGTTCGGACTCCACAAGGGTCTCAGAAAACTGGGAGAGGTTGACGGAGACAAAGGAGGCGGCAAAACTCTCGGTAAAGCGCATGGTTCCGGCGTCAAAGGGGATAAATCCGGATCGCCCGATGGCCTGGGCAGCGCTGCCTTTGCCGGTGCCGGTCTCCCCCAGAAGCAGGGTGGAAAAATCCTCCATGCGGTTCACCAGCCAGGATTCATAGAGATCGATATCGCTGGTAAAGACGTTGTTCCAGAGATCCTCCCGCAGTGAAACCATGGAGGGGCTCAGGCCCGGAAGCCCCCGGTCAATGAAGTAAAAGGCCCGCCTGATCTGAAAACTCAAGGCAAAAAAACGCAGGGCCTCGGCCTCGGAAAAGCCCGACGACACCAGGGTCCCTATGGCTTCTTCTGCAAAGGGCACGGGCAGGACACGTGCCCCTTCGGCCGCCTGGGCGATGATATGGGAATCAAAGGCCCCTATGTGGCGATGGAACAGGGCAAACAAATGGGCATACTTCAGCAGGTCGCCGTCGTCGCGGCCATAGGCCGACAAATCGCCCCGGCCCCTTTCACGGAGCCCTGCCATGCGGCGCTCCACGTCATCAATGGTCCGGGCCAGCGAATCGTCACCTTCTCCGCCGCCGTAAAACCCTGCGATGCGCCGATTGATGGCCTGCCGCGCCTCGCTGAAGGGGTTGGCCCGCACCGCGTCTCGCACCAGGGAAAAAAATTGCCGTTCGTCTTCGGTCAAACGATGGATCATCGGTCGGGTCCTTACGTGAAAAAGTTGGGTAAGCCACAGAGTCACAAAGGGCTAAGAAAAAAAACAAAAACATGCCTCCGGCGGCAAGGTGTGCCACCTTGAAAGCAGGTTGCGGATGCGCTTGGCCCCTCGTTCCTCGGGTCAAATCACATCCGCCTTTAAAACGGCATTCATACAAAAAAAACGTTTAAGACCTGTTTGTTAAACCCAGCGCATAAAAATTGGCAAACGTTTGGCCCCCGGCAGGGCCGCCGGAGGCATCTTTAACCGAAGCACCTCAGCCCCTAACTTATCATTTTTTGTATACACAAATATCATAAATTACATACCCCCGACAACACATCGCAACCCCGTCCCACCACACACCGACCCCTTCCCCTTGAGAATCACGGAGTTACCGAAGCCCGCCGCCCCTGGCACGACTTTTGATATACATACCCCCAAAGAAAAAACACCCGGCGAAAGTCATCCCGCTGTGGTATGCATAATCAACTATTCGGACCCCAAGGAGACCCCATGACACAGCATGAGAACGCCCCTTCAAGCCTTCTGAAGGCCCCACGCTTCGCCCCCTTCTTCTGGACCCAGTTTGCCGGGGCCTTTAACGACAACATCTTTAAAAACGTCCTCATGCTGCTCCTGGCTTTCCGCGCCGCCCAGCCCGGGCAGACCGATATCCTCATGAACCTGGCGGCAGGGCTCTTCATCCTACCCTTCTTCCTCTTCTCATCCCTTGCAGGGCAAATCGCCGACAAATACGAAAAGGGCCGCCTCATCCGCATGATCAAGGTGGCGGAGATCGGCATCATGTGCGCGGGGGCCGCTGCTCTCCTGCTGGGCAGCACCGCCTCCCTTCTGGCCCTGCTCTTCCTCATGGGGACCCAGTCCGCCTTCTTCGGACCGGTGAAGTACAGCATCATGCCCCAGCACCTGGACGCCACCGAGATTGTCGGGGGCAACGCCCTTGTGGAGATGGGCACCTTCGTGGCCATCCTGGCCGGCACCATCGCAGGGGGGCTGCTGATCCAGGTTCACAGCGTGTACGCCGCCCTGGCCGTTATCGCCACGGCCGTGGCCGGCTGGCTGGCCAGCCGCAAGATCCCCGAAGCCCCTGCCGCCAGCCCGGACCTTGCCGTCAACTGGAACATCTTCAGCCAGACCGTCCGCACCTTAGGCTACGCAAAAAAAGAGAAGACCGTGTTTCTCTCGGTCCTCGGCATCTCCTGGTTCTGGTTCCTGGGGGCCTGCTACGTCACCCAGATCCCGGCCTACACCAAAAACGTCCTGCACAGCACCGAAGGGGTGGCCACCTTGCTGTTGGCCATGTTCTCCATCGGCATCGGCGCGGGCTCCATGCTCTGTGAGTACCTCTCCGGTAAAAAGGTGGAGTACGGCCTGGTGCCCATCGGATCCCTTGGCCTGAGCCTCTTCGGAATTCACCTGGCCGCAGCGGGCAGCCTGCCCGTGCCCGAAGTCCCCCACAGCCTCATGGGCTTCCTGGCGGCCAAGGGAAGCCTTCCCATCCTTTTTGACCTTGTGCTCATAGGCATCTTCGGGGGGCTCTACATCGTGCCCCTGTTTGCCATCGTCCAGACCCGGAGCGATGAGAGCCACCGGTCCCGGGTCATCGCGGCCAACAACATCTTAAACGCCCTGTTCATGGTTGGCGCAGCCCTCCTGGGCGGGGTCTTCCTCGGCCCCATGGGCCTCTCCATCCCGACCCTGTTCCTGACCATCACCCTCATGAACATCGCCGTGGCCGTCTACATCTATACCCTGGTGCCCGAATTCACCATGCGCTGCCTCGTCTGGGTCATCACCCACCTGTTTTACCGCATCCACCACGAGCACCTGGACAAGATCCCCGCCGAAGGCCCGGCCGTCATCGTCTGCAACCACGTCAGCTACATGGACGCCCTTATCATCGGGAGCTGCTGCAGGCGTCCCGTGCGCTTTGTCATGGACAAGGGCATTTTCGGCATCCCGGTCCTCAACTTTATCTTCCGCACCGGCAAGACCATCCCCATCACCGCCAAACGCAAAGACCCGGAGGTCTACGAGGCAGCTTTTCAACGCATCGCCGAAGAGCTGGAAGACGGCCAGGTGGTCTGCATCTTCCCGGAAGGCAAGCTCACCCGGGACGGAGAGATCGACACCTTTAAAAACGGCATCGAAAAGATCATCCGCCGTACCCCGGCCCCGGTGATCCCCACCGCCCTTAAAGGCCTCTGGGGAAGCTTTTTCAGCCACAAGGACGGCACGGCCCTGGTCAAGCGCCCCAGGCGGCTCTACTCCAAGATCCACTACACCGTAGGGGATGCCGTGGCCCCGGAACATGCAACGGCAGAGGGCCTGCACAGCCTGGTTTTAAACTTGAGGGGCGATCACGCATAATGGCGGAATCCTCTGGCAGATTCCGTTGAAATATGTTTTGCTTATCAGAACGTGAGGCTGGCGTCCCTTTGGCCCGAATACCCGAACGGACGCCCCGGTCTCCATAACCCATCAACCAGAGGCAAAGACCCCACCCATGATTGAAGGCATAACCTGGGCGGGCATTGTGTTTTGTATTACACAGTCCGCCATTTTTTCCGGCCTGAACCTGGCCTTTTTCAGTATCAGCAAACTCCGATTGGAGGTCGAGGCCTCCCAGGGCAACATCTATGCGGCCCGGGTCATCAAACTCCGCAAGGACTCCAACTTCCTTCTCACCACCATCCTCTGGGGCAACGTCGGCATCAACGTGCTTTTGGCCCTTTTGGCCAATTCCGTCATGACCGGCATCACCGCCTTTCTCTTTTCGACGGTGCTCATCACCTTTTTGGGGGAGGTCATCCCCCAGGCCTATTTTTCCAGGCACGCCCTGAAAATGGCCTACGGCTTCTCGCCCCTTCTCCGGCTCTATCAATGCATCCTTTTTGTGGTGGCCAAACCCACGGCCATGATGCTGGACCGATGGCTGGGCAAAGAGTCCTTCCACTTCATGCGTGAACGGGACATGCAGCAGCTCATCACCATGCACATGAAGTCGGACCAGTCGGACATCGACGCCGTGGAAGGCAAAGGTGCCATCAACTTCCTGAACCTGGACGACATCCCCCTTGCAAAAGAGGGTGAATTCATCGATCCTCTGAGCATCATCCACCTGCCCTTTAAAAACAACATCCCCTGCTTCCCCACCCCGGGCACTCCGGCCTTTGAGGAGTTCATCAACCAGATCCAGTCCTCGGGGAAAAAGTGGATCATCCTCATCGACGACATGGGCTACCCCGGCTTTGCCCTCAACTCCGACAGCTTCCTCCGAAGCGTCCTGTTCGATACCGCCCCCATCCACCCCATGGCCCACTGCCACCGCCCCATCATCACCACGGACGCCACCACCCCCCTGGGCTCGGTACTCCCCAAGCTGAAGGTGCACCCGGAGCGATCCGACGACGACGTCATCGACGACGACCTCATCATCTTGTGGGGAAAAACAAAAAAAGTGGTGACCGGTGCGGACATTCTGGGCAGGCTGCTTCGCGGTATCGCGGACCGTCCGAAAGAGACATAAGCCCGGCTTACGCCCTGACACTCAATGCAGGGACCGGGGGGGGGGCAACAACAGAGTCACAGAGGGCTCAGGGAAAAAAACAAAAACATGCCTCCGGCGGCAAGGTGGCACACCTTGCCGCCGGAG
Source organism: Desulfoluna spongiiphila (assembly GCF_900101345.1). Classification (GTDB taxonomy): domain Bacteria; phylum Desulfobacterota; class Desulfobacteria; order Desulfobacterales; family Desulfolunaceae; genus Desulfoluna; species Desulfoluna spongiiphila. The sequence continues at coordinate 384,943 of NZ_FMUX01000001.1, forward strand.
GCATTGCTTTATGTGCTTTTAGCTCTCCGCCTTGGATCCGCCACCGTTGGCACCGCTGCCCAGCAGTTCCTGGGTCAGGCCGTTGATGTCGTTGCCCTTGAGGCCGATGTCGGACAGGAGGGAATCCACCAGCGGGGCCTGGCCGCGGTATCGCAGGGCGCTGTTCACCAGTTGATCCGACAGACTCGCGTCCCCTGAGGCTGCTGCCGCTGTTCCATTTGCAGACGCCCCGTTGAGGCCGTCCACCTGAATGATCTTGATCCCGTCGATGTTTTCCATGGGCTTGACGCTCTCGCGGATGATCTCGGGGAGGAACTTGATCAGGGCCATGCGGATCTGCATGGCCACCTGGGCTTCGGACAGGGTGTTGTCCGCATCGTTCAGGGCTCTTTTGCCCTCGGCCTCCACCGCATAGCTTCGCTCTTCGGCATCTGCCTTGAGGATCTCGGCATCGGCGGTGGCCTTGGCCTCGATCATCAGCTTATCGGCTTCGGCGGTGGCTGCGATGCGAATGGCATCGGCCTCGTCCTCTGCGGCAAGTTTCTGGGTCTCGGCTGCCACCTTGATCTTGATGGCATCTTTCTGGGCGGCTTTTTCCGCTTCGATGAGCTCAACGATCTTCTCACGCTCGGCCACCTGGCTTTCCCGCACGGTGACCACGCCCTCTTCCTCTTTAACGGCCATGGCCCGCGCTTTGTCGGCTTCGGCCTGGGCCTCAGACTTGGCCTTGGATTTTTCGGCAATGGCGATGGAGCGATCCTGCTCGGCCAGCTCCACGGCCTTTTTCTGCTCGATCTCCGCCGTCTCCAGGACCTTCTCCTTGGCGATGTCCTTCTCGCGCACCTGCCGCTCTTTCTCGATCTTACCCTCTTCCACGGCGCGGTCCGCCTCGATGTGGGCCATGTCCACCTTCTGCTTGGCCTCGATCTGGGCTTCTTCGGCGTCCCGCTGCTTCTGGGCACGCTCCCTGGCGATTTCGGCCGTCTGGTCAGCCTTGCGGATCTCGATCTCCCGCTCCTGCTTGAGACGGGCGTACTCCTCTTCCCTCTGGATCTCCAGCTTCAGCTTTTCTGCTTCGAGGTTCTTGTTGGAGATGGAAACCTCGGTATCCTGCTCAATGGCGTTACGCTTCATGCGGCGCACCTGGATCTCTTCGGTGAGCTTGGTCAGGCCCTCGGCGTCAAAGGCGTTGTCCGGGTTGAAAAACTCCTTGCTGGTCTGGTCAAGACCGGTAAGGGACACCGTCTCAAGCTCCAGACCGTTTTTCAGCAGGTCTTCGGAGACCACCTGCTGCACCTTCTGGACAAAATCCACCCGCTTCTCATGGAGCTCGGTCATGGTCATCTCGGCGGCCACGGACCGAAGGGCGTCCACGAACTTGCCCTCCACCAGCTCCTTTAACTCATCCGGGTTCATGGTCTTCATGCCCAAGGTCTGGGCTGAGTTGGCGATGGACTCTTCCGAGGGCTTTACCCGGACGTAAAATTCGGCCATGACGTCCACGCGCATGCGGTCCATGGTGATCAGGGCCTGGGTTTCGGCGCGACGCACCTCAAGGCGCAGGGTGTTCATGTTCACGGGAATCACCTCGTGGAGCACCGGCAACACCAGGGCCCCGCCGTTCATAATAACCCGCTGCCCCCCGAAGCCCGTCCGGACAAAGGATGTCTCCTTGGACGAGCGGGTGTACAGCTTGGAAAAAATAATCAACACACACAATGCCGATGTAACGACAATACCTACGACAATCATCATACTGCCCATGCATTCCTCCTCGTTTGATTCAGCTTATGCCTCCGGCGACCCGCCGGGATCTAAACGTTTAAAAAGTTCAATAAACAGGTCTTGGTTTGTACGACCCCATACAATTTACTCTTCAAGCTCTTCACAGGTATTCAAAATGGCACGGAACACCGGGCCCTTTTGTTCCACAATCAACACCGCGTCCCCCTGCTCCAGCACCTGGCCCTCCACATCGGGCTCCACCATGAGGTAATGGGTGGTGCCGAAACGATCTTTCAGTTTGGCCTGGGCCGGGCTGGACACCTCGGCCCGGCCCAGGGTGATATGGGCGACCTTGCCGATGTAGCTCTTTTCCGAGATCACTTCGGTCTCGTCCTTGGGAAGAAACCGCCCACAGGTCCGGCCGAACACCTTTACCAACGGAAGGGTCCCTGCAAGGGCCACAACCGAGGCCACAACAGACGGCAGGTATGCCCCCGTCACCCTCCCGGCCACGGACTGGATGCCCAGCCCCAGAAGTCCGAAGAAGGTAAGGAACACCACCAGGAGAATCAGGAAAGGCACCCCACGAACCTGCAGCCACCCCATAAACCGGGTAAAGCCCGAGGCGTCCACATCCGGAGCGTCGAGATCCACGGAGGCATCCACGTCCGGTAACAGGCTGTCCAGAAACTCGGAAATGCCGAACCCCACCAGGGTCCCGACCCCTTCCATCACGGAGATACAAAGCATCAGGCCAAGGGATGCGGTGAAGGGAAGGTTGGCGGGATGCAGCATCAACTCAACCATGGGCGCCCTCACCCTTTAAGGCGGCCAGGCGCTCCTGAACCCGGTTGCGCCGGGCCATCTCTTCAAGTTCGGCCAGCTTCACCGCATCACTGCGCCCTGTGTCCGACGAGAGGGCCTCCATGCCGCCGGCCTTGGCCGTTACCCGCTCAAAAGTCGCTTGGGCCCCGGCCACCCGGCGCTCCACATCGCTTGGGGCGGATGCCGAAGGGGAGGCATCCTCGCTGGCCCCTACCGTTTCGGCACGAACAGAGTCCCGGTACTGGGCCAGGACCTCGGTCATCTCCCGCTTCTGGGCCTTCAGGGCGCTGATGTAACTCTCCAGCTCCTTTTCCTGGGCGGCGTTGTCTGTCAAGGTGGCCTCTAAGATGGGGATCTGGGCTTCGATGTCCATCTGCTTGCTGATGGCCGCTTCGGCCAGGTCATCACGGTTCTCCCGTACGGCCAGCTCGATCTGTCCGGTGAGCTCTTCGTACTTCCGGTTCATGGCCATGAGGCGCTTGTTGGCCAGGTGCTTGCCCGCCACCACTTTCCCAAGCTCGTCGCGCACCTCGTCCATGGCCCCTTCCACGTCCCGGATGGTCTCTTCCATGACACTCTCCGGTACCGCCCCTTCCAGGGAAGAGACAACCGAGTTCACACTGCCGCTCACGATGCGGCGTACCCGTTTCCAAAGTCGTTCACTACTCATCACCGATCTCCTTTTTTTTTCGAGTCATGATCTCTTGCATCAGCGCAGACAGCTCCATGGTGGAGGCGATGCGTGTTTTGACTGTTTCAGGATCGTAGCAGAGGCGAAAATCCGATGCGCCCATCTCAAGGGTCCCGTCCATTATCCGGGATATGCGTTCATGGAGTCCCTTTTCGAGCCCAAGCAGGGGGGGCTGGGTGCCCTCGCCCTGGTCAGACGTATACGACAGGAAAAAAGCGAGCAAATCGGGAAGCCACTCAAAGGAGCGTTTCACAAGCTCCGAAGAGAGCCCGGCCCCATGCTCGTCGGCCCGGATCTTCTGCACGGCAGGGCCCATGATCCGAGTTATCTCATCAAACCAGGCCTGATAACCTTCGATTTCATTTTCGGCGGCCCGTCTCTCGGCGATGAGGGCCCTAAAGCGATCACTGGGCGTCTTGGCCCCTTTAAATTCAAGCCGACTTAAAAATTCGGCGTCGTCTTCTGTGATGCGTACACTGAAAGGTACTGTTTTTGGCGGCATGTCGTCCCCCGTATTTATGGATTGTCCACCGGCATCCCGCCGGGTCCGTCAACATAGTTACGACAAATGAATTCATTTGTAAACATATATTGTCAACCAACTATAAACACGAAAAAAAGAACAAAAACACCATACCACCGGCTCATTATCAGGAGCCACCTCAAAGGATCGCGAAACCCTGCGATCCTGTTTACAAGCCGCCCTCCCCCTTGTAAGGTAAACCCCAGCAGGAACCGCCCATACACGGAGAGTCAGCCATGCCCCACAACAAGCACCCGCGCCTTCGCTTTGCCGTCATTGCCCTGGCCTTGATCGCCCTGGTCACAGGGCTTAATCTTACCTTCGGCACCCTGTCTGCCACAGAAGACCTCGGCCAGATCATTTACGGGCTCCTCATGATCCTCATCATCGCCTCTGCCCTGGCCTTCGGCAATCCCGGGAAAAAGGTGCGGCACCTTCTCATCTGGTTCATGATTTTTGTTGTGGGGATGATCGGGTACAGCTATCGCGGGGAGCTTTCCGCTGCAAAGGAGAGGGTCCTGGCCGAGCTGATCCCGGGCAGGGGGGTGCAAGGAGAGCGCCATACAGCCCGGTTCCCAGTCTCTGATAACGGCCACTTTTACATCCGGGCAACGGTCAACGGAGTCCCCATCCTCTTTCTTGCGGACACCGGGGCCACAGGCATCGTCCTCTCTCCGAAGGATGCGGAAAAGTGCGGGTTCCGACCCTCGGATCTCACCTTCGACCGCATCTTCAGGACGGCCAACGGCATGGGTCGGGGTAGCTCTATACGATTAGACACCATGGCGGTGGGAGAATTCCGACTGGAGAACGTTGCGGCATCGGTGAACGAGGCCCCCATGCGCGAATCCCTTTTGGGCATGACTTTTTTTGAACGGCTGGATCGCTACGACGTCACAGGGGATGTGTTGACATTGTATTGGGGAAAAGGCTAAGGGCTAAGGGCGCATAGCCTTGGGGACTGAGGTGTCATTTTGCTGTGCGTTTGCGAACCTGTTTTTTTTAAGACACAACCCAATAACCGGTAACCAACCTCGAACATCATAACGGAACCATTACCCATGCATATATACGGACTTCACGACGCAAAACGGGCCATCAACACCATTCTTCCCCTGACGGGATATATCCTGGGGTTCATCGCCCTGACCCTTTTTCTCAACATCTTTTTTGCCGGTATGAAAGCCCAGAACACCGTCCAAAACGCCCTTGCGGCACACGTTGCCGTCACCACCGTCCTCAGCTACCTGGTGATGACCTTTTTCCTGGGACGGATCACGGAGCTGATCTTCGGGCTCAGGCCCATGCCGGCCCTTGCCCTCATACGGAAAAAACTCCCCGGCTACCTTCTGGCCACCCTGCTCCTCGTGCTCATTGTCACGCCTCTGTTTATCATGGTGTCCGCCCTCTTTTTTCCTGGAAATCCCCAGGCCCTGTTCTACACCATCATGATCACCTTAAAGATCCTGCCCATCTATGTCTTTCCCCTGGTCTTCATCACCGGGCAGGCCAGGCATGCCGTCTTCACGGGCATCAAGTGCCTCATCGGAAACGTGTCGGACTCCCTTTTCCTCATCGTCTTGAGCGTCCTGGCCTTTCTTTTTGAAGGGTACCTCCTCCCCGAGCTGCTCCCGTCCCTTGGCAACAGCACCATCGCCTCAGTCATCACCGTGAGCTGCAACATCTTTTTCAGCCTCTATATCTTCACGGCTGCGGCCTGGGTCATGAAAGAAAAAATTTACAGCGACGGGGAATCGGATAAGCCCGGGACCCTCCATTAAAACAGGCCCTGGGCACAAAGGCGGGGGACAGGGAAGGAAGGTTGCTTTGCCATAAGGGGTCGCCACACCATGTGGCGACTCATGGCTTCAGCCGGACAAACAGGGCACCGGAAAGGATGAGGAGCAGCCCCACGGCGATGAGCACCACCGACCGGGCGTTGACGGTGATGATGGCCTGGAACCCCGCCAGCTCTGCGGGGGAATAAAAAGAGATGGCACCGATAAAGGCCGGAATGGCAAAGGCTATGCAGATCCACCCAAACACCTCCCGCCACTCTTCCCTGACACTCGGCACCATGGCGATGACGAGAACAAGCATTAGAAGCACACCGACATGCCCCCCCGCCTTTTCCACGCCACCACGGAGCGCCCCCTCCCAGAAAAAGCTGTAGGCCATGCCGCACAGCAGCATCAGCAGTCGATAGTACAAAAAGCCTGCAAGGGCGCACAGCCCGATGGTCATCAGCTTCCAGGCAAGCCGTTTGGTGTTCCGGGGTGAAGCCGTTACTTTTTCGGCGCGTTCCACGGCAGGAGGCGGTTCTGCCCTTTTTTGTTCCTGCCCCTCCCGCACGGGGGGCGCGGGTTCGGCATCCGGCACCGGATCGCCTGTTTCGCCTTGCGTGTCCATGGCCCCGGCGGGTTCCCCCACCGAATCCACGCGGACCCGATCCCTGAAATCATCGGTCTCATCCTGGGAAACCAGCACCACGACAGGCTCCCTCCCTTTGGTGGCCGGAAAGGCAAGCCCTAAGGCAACCTGCATCACCATCGCCTGGACATCCGGCAGGATAAATGCATCAAGACCCCGTCTCTTGGACAGGGTCATCATCTTCCTGGCCGCAGCGTCCCCGTCCCTGCTTTTGGCAAAGATATACTCCACATCGATACCGTCGGAAAAATCCGGGATCAGGGTGCGCATGATCAGGCAGGCGAACTCCTTGTCGATCTCTTCATCGCCGGGGGAAAGAGCCAGCCCGTGGCATATCAGCACCACCTTTTCATGCCGCACACGTTTCCCGGAGGCCGGGTCCATCACACTCAATGCTTGCTTCATCTTTATCTTGTCTCCGCCACGCTTCAGGGACTGGGAAAACAATTCGGCCCCGCCTGCAGGATGCAAGGACAACGACGCAAGCATGAAGGGATGCATCCCGGGGGACTCGAAACAATGAAAGGGTACAGGAACCCGCCGTGCAGAGTCCGTGGGAGACGGACTGTCAGGCGAGGCATATCGGGGTAAAACGAATATCGAGAGGTGAGCGCAGGCCGCGGAGCCTGCACGTCAATGGTTTGAAATTCCAGTTCAAAATTTTACAGCAACCCCACCTGATGTTCAATACAAAAGCGCTGTTCGCCCAGGATGAACGCATTTAGGGGTCGAAAAAATGCACAAAGAATACCGCAGCGTTTTAACCCGAGAAACGGGGGTTAAAACGCTGCGGCAAACAGCTTTCAAAGTGGCTCACCTTGCCGCCGGAGTGCCTACACCCTGAACCGCCCCACAAGGGAGGTCAGCTGGTCTGCAAGGCCCTGGAGCTCTGCTGCGTTGCTTCGCACCTGGGCACTGACATCGGTCATCTCCCCTGCCGTGGTGTTCACGTCTGCGATCTCCCGGGCCATGTCCCTGGAGACCCCGGTGCTCTCCAGGATCTTGTCGGAGACGGTCTGGATCCCCGATGAGGCCTGGTTGATATTGCCCGAGATCTCGGCGGTGGTGACGGACTGCTCTTCAATGGCTGCGGCAATGGTGATAACGATCTGGTTCACCTGGTCGATGACCTCTGTGATGGCATCGATCTCGGTGACGGTCTCCTCGGTGGAGGCCTGCACCCCGCCGATGCGCTCTTTGACCTCCTGGTTGGAGACCGCGGTCTGTTTGGCCAGCTCCTTGATCTCGTCCGCCACAACGGCAAACCCCTTGCCCGCATCTCCGGCCCGGGCCGCCTCGATGGTGGCGTTTAAGGCCAGCAGGTTGATCTGCTCGGAGATCTCACCGATGGTCTCCGTGACCTTGCCGATGGCAAGGGCCGCATCCCCTAAGTCCCCCACCTTCTCCTTGGCCCGCCGGGCCTGATTCACGGCCTCCCCGGTGATGGTTCGCGCCGACTCGGAGTTTCGCGAAATTTCGCCGATGGTGGAGGTCATCTCCTCGGTGGCCGAGGCCATGGTGTTGATGTTGCCTGCGGAGTGCTCCGTCTCCCGGGCCACGTCTTCCATGTTGCTGCTCATCTGCTCCGAGGCAGCCGCCACGGTGTGGGACTTGGAAGACGAGGCCTCGGAGCCCTGGGCCATACGGCCCGCAAGCCCTGTCAACCCGGTAGAGGAGACGGACAGGGTCTCGGAGTTGCCCGCGATCTCCCGGATCATCTGCTGGAGTTTTTCCACAAAGATGTTGAACCAGTGGGCCATATCGCCCAGCTCGTCCCGGCTTGCAACGGTCAGGCGCTGGGTAAGGTCTCCGTCCCCTTCGGCGATGTCCCGCAGCATGGTGCTGGCCTGCTTCAAAGGGCGTGTGATGGAGACGATGAGAAAAAGGGCCGCCCCCACGGCCAGGAGGCTCCCGATGACGATAAAAAGCACAATGACGGTTTTACCCGAGGAGGCGGACTCCACAAAGGCCGTTTTCGACCGTCCGGCCATGGTGTGCATGGTCTCGGAGGCCTGCTCGATGAGCCCGCGGGCATCGTCTCCGGTTGCCATTTCATGCTCGTCCCGGGCCACATAGTCGTCCCATGTGTCCCTGTACTCGGCGGCCGACGCCCGGATGGCGTCCGTTGACGCCTCCATCTCCATAAGGCCTTCAAGGGCCGCGTTCACCGTTGCCGGGTCGGTGTGAAAAGCCAGGTAATAGAGGGCTCCCAGGCGGGCATCCACAAGGGCGTCGTTCACCCGGCCGATCTGCTCAAGGCGGGTAAATCCGTTTTCGATGACCCCGCCCAGTTCCCGTCCGGCGGTCTCGATGTCATCCACGTACACCCCGGCGCAGATCACAAGGTCCCAGGGCTTGAAGTATCGTGCCACCGTCACCTTGGGGAACACGGCCTTGCCCATGCCCGGTTTGGTCCAGTAGTACTCCGTCACGGACGAGCCGTCTTTTACCGCCCCGTTGACCACATCAATCATAAAGGTCTTTCCGCTCTTCTTGTCGCGGATCACTGAAAAATCCATGCCTTCGAGGCTTCGGTCGGCCCCGTGGGCAACCAGGGTAAAATCAGGCTGCATCACGAAAAAGTAGTTGCTCCCCTCAAAATGCATCTTGCGCACCACAGAAAGGGCCTCTTTCCGGGAACGCGAGGCCCCGTACATGGCCGCAACGGCATCGTGGGCCACGTCCACAAGGTTTCTTACCGAGGCAAAGGCGGTCTTCTTCAGGTAGTAGTTGCTGTTTTCAAGCACCTCGCCTCGGGTGGTCTCTCCAATCCGCCGAGACTCCTCCATGGTGGTGGCCTTCACCTGGGCGGCAGTCTTCAGCAGGTGCCCGCGCAGCTCGGTCTTCTTCTCTTTGGCTGCCTTAAGGGTGGACAGGTTCTTCTCATAGAGCTCCCGCCCCGTATCGAGCTGCTTGACGGCATCGGTATCGCCGGAGACACGGCGAAGCTCGTCCAACATGGACTCCACGGTACCCAGGCCCGTATCCAAGGTCTCAAACTGCTCGGGTTTTCCCTCCTTGGCGTAATACACCTGCTTGCTGATGAGGCCCTTGAGTTCGGCATCGAGTTCCAGGGTCATGTACCCCTCGTCCGCCTGACGGATCACCCGGTTCAAGCTGAGATAACCGGTCCCCCCCCACCACCAGGAGCACGCCCACCAGCAGGGCGAACCCCGCGATCAATTTTTTTCTGAGACTTACCGATGCAAACATCCACCTTCCTCCGTTATCAACGTACCGTGACAGGGCCACACCACGCATAAGGCCCTGTCCCCCAAAAAGATCTCTGATACATCACGTATCGACGCAGCAAACAGGGAACTTTAGGCCATTGTGCGACCGACGGCCACTCCGGTTTCGCATTGATAACGTGTTCAAAAATAGAGACACACACCCCGGCGGTATCCCCTTTTACCCAGGAGGGGTACCTTTACGACGGGCCGGATATGGGGTAGGAGAAAAGGAGGAGACCGCCGTGAAAAGGGCCGATCCGTCCTAACAGAGAAGAGGTTGAAAGGAGGGACAAACGACATGGAGACACCCAGGGTCGCGTTTACCGAAGACGCCAGGCGCGCTTTGAAAAAATGGGGAGGAGCCGTCACCCTGCGCATGGTGAAGAAAAAGGCCTGCGGCGGCTGACGCCCGTCCAGCCAGGCCCCAGACCTGGCCCCGGCAGTTCGCCGGGGTACCCCGCTGAAAAAACAGGCCCATGGCAACGCCCTGGTGGACGGCATCCCTGTCTGGTACACGCCGGAGGTGCTGGCCTACGGCAAACCCATCATCGTCTGCGTGAGACGGCCCGGGATGTTTTTCTCCCTGGCCGTGGAAGAGATCTGGCTTTAAGGCGCACCCCCGACGCCGGGGGAAAGTATGCCGAGGCAGGCCCGAGCCCCCTCGGCAAAATCCGTGCCCCCGGACAATTCAAACATCTCCACCGACGACAAGAGCGCGGCATAGGTGGAAATATCCGGGGCCTTGAACCCCCGCTTCAGGGGCGGCTTAAAAAAAAGGCCGGGCCTTTTGACAAAGGCGGATGCCAGGAGCGCGCTTCGGTTGGCCCCCATGGCCCTGAAGGTCGTGGGGGCCCCCGTCGGCTTCCAGTTCAGGATCACCAGCCCGGTCAAGGGGGCCTCAAGAACAAAACGGCCCGACCCGTAGTACCGGTGGATGGGGGCATCATGCTTTTCCTCAAGGGCCCAGAGGGTATCCCGGGACAAAGAGGCATACCGGGCCTTATCCCGGTCTTCTATCACCCCGGAAAGCCCGGGAACGGTCAGGGCCGTCCCCGGGTTGATACGCGGCTGCTTGCCCACCCCGCACATCACAAGGCCCGTCCCCTTTTTCTCGACCATGAGGCGATCGTTGCTGACAAAGCAGGCCCCCCGGCCCATGAGGTGCAGGGCCAGGGTGGACTTTCCCGCCCCGGATATCCCGGCAAGGGCAAGGCCCCGATTGTTCAGCACAACCCCTGCCGCATGGCCCAAAAGGCTCCCCTTGAGCAGCTTCCACGCGATAAACCGGTTGTTGATAAAATTGACCACCTGATTGGTGTTGGCAAGGCAGGGTCCCACGGCAAGGTGCTCTTCCCCGCCAAAGAGAAAAAGCATCCCGGTACGCTCCTTTCGCACCATGCGCCCGTCGGGAAAATCCACCCACGCCTCCTTAATGCCTGTCTTGCCAGGCTCCGGCTGTTTAAAAACAAAGGGGTGGGGGGGATGCAGGATGGCCGATTCATGGAGGCTGATGAAGATGTCCGGAGCCCTTGGCGGACAGAGGAACTCCTGAAAATAGTCGGCCAGGACAACCGCCAGGGCATGAGTGCTGCAGGAGACCTCGACCAGGCAGTCTCCAAACCCCAGTGTCAGCCCATGCTCGGCCGGGAGACGGCCCCGCACACTGGCGATGAGCTCTCCGCAACTGGCACCGTCAAGGTTCATGGGGAGACCCTTTGCAGCACATGGTCCACATACCGCTCAGCCGCATTGATCCCGCTTGTCTCCAGAATGCCCCGAAAGCCCCCGAAGGCAGACACTTCAAAGACGTAGGGCCCGTCATCGGTGAGGGCCACGTCCACACAGGTAAAACTCAGGTTAAACAGGCCCTGGGCCCTGCGGGCCATCTCGATCACCCCGGGGGAGGGCTCAAAGGCGCGATATTTCTCTTTTGAATCGCTGATGGTGTCCCATGCCACCCCCTGCCTGCACCGGGCATAGGTGGCCAGGTACTCTCCGCCGACAAAGGCGACGCCGAGGTCGCGATCCCCCAGGGGGATGCGCTTCTGGAGGTAGAGGATGGAATGTTTCTCTTTGTAGGCCCTGATAAGGTCCCCTGCCCCGGGCTCATCCCTTATGAAAACCATGCCCCGTGCCTTTGAGGTGTACAGGGGTTTTAAGATGGCTTCACCGTACCCACGCAAGGCATCCCGGGCGTGGTCAACGCTTTCGGTGATGGTGGTGGGGGGCATGGGAATCCCTGCCAGTTGCAGGGTGATGGTACAGGAGAGCCGGTCCAGGACCCTGAGCAGGGCCAAAGGAGAGCTGAAGACCTTGAGCCCTCGCCCTTCCAGATACCGCAAAATCTCCAGGCGATCCAGAAGGTCCGGGGAGTAACGCGCTCCGATTTTCTTGATCAACAGGGCATCGAATCCGGCGAGGTCATGGTCCCCGCAGCACGCCCTTCCCGAGGGAAGGTCCAAACGGATCTCGTCCGGGGAGATGAGGATGCGGCGGCCGGTCCTGCCGGCCACCGCATCGGCAAGTTGCTCCGAGGACCATCCCCCGGGTGTGCCAATCACTCCGATCTTCACGGTGCCCTCCTAAACGATGAAACACGTTGAAATGGCCGCCACGTCAGGTTTCGGGTCCTTTTATCAGTAAAACAGGATCTCTTCGGGAAACCGAAACACCGACCAGTTCCTGTCGTCAAAGTCCTGGACCTTTTCCAGGAGAAAGATGGCGCGGTTGTGCATTGAGCGTGCAAAATCGGCATTGAGTTCAAAACGGGTGGACGTATAAAAAGACCGGGCCAGGGCCAGGGCCAGGCGCCCGGAAAAAGAGGCGTCTTTGTGTTGTTCAGAAAAAACGCGAAACACCTTGTAAAAGCGATCGATGCCCCGGTTGATCCGATGGCGGCAGCGGGTGTTGAACATCGGGAGGCGAAATAGCGACACCAGAAACACCGAGGCATCCTGAACGTAATCAAAGTCCCGGGACCGATGCAGGTCGATAAAATGGACATGATCTGTGGCGTGATTGTACACCACGTTGCTGGTATTGAAATCTCCGTGAATAAACACGGAGACAGGGGCTTGCAGCCCCTTTTCAATGGCGGCGCACCTGGAGAGGAGTTCCCCCATGGAGTGGGCGGTGGCATGCCCCACGGAGGTGCTTTCCCTGAAAAACGCAGGGTGAACCGCCAGCACATCCGCCAGGCGGGCCTGGACCTGAGGGATATAATCCGTGGCACCGGGGGCCGCAACACAGGTGCGGTCCCAAATGGCCAGCAGGGTTCGCTCAAGGGAGTCAAAGGCGCTTTGGACCTCGGCGTCACCTGCCGAGCGGATCACCTCGTCCAGGGTGTCACCCGGCAGGTACTCAAGGAGCAGGGACGCTTTCTCCCCTTCGGTATGAAAACTGTAAACATCGGGCACCAGGCCGGGGCAGCAGGCCTGCCATCGGCTGTTGTTTGCCCGCTCCCGCCTCATTTTTTCCAAAGGCCCCTCTTTGTAGATACGACTCTGGGCTTCCGGCACAACGCCCGGCCCCTTTACCTTGCCGATGCGACACCCGGACCGGGTGCCATCAATGGCCCGGTAATCAATGCCTTCCACGGAATTGCTGACCCCTGATTTGGACAGGGTTTTCTGCAGGGCCTCAAACTGCCCGACCTTGATGTGCTCACCCAGGATGGAGAAAAGAATCGCCTCGCCGATGATGAGGATCTCGCCTCCCACGCGCTCCAGCTCCTGAAGGATACACAGAGCCGGAATGAGGTGCCGCGGGTTGCCTCCCCCTTCCAGAGCTCCCATGACACGGTGAGAACCCTCTGCGTAGATCCGATTCAGCACCGTCTCCACCCGACAGATGGCAAGGCCCCCTTCCACCTTTCCCTTGAGAAGGGCCCTCTGAATCGGGGCAAGGCCCCTTGAGATCGCGGAAAAAGCCGCCTCCACATCGGTGATCGCCTGGAGGTCCGGGCAGCTCAAGTGCTCGGACTGACGAAGGACCCTCACAAAGCAGTCCCCGATACGCTCCAGGCCCATGACGATCCCCTGAATGGCCCGGAGCCTGTTCAAGCGGTCTCGCGGCAGGGAACCGTCGCCGTGGATGGCCCCAATGCACTCATTGTCAACAACCGTCTTCAGGTTGTCGATGTACTCCTCCCGGGCATGGAGCTTGGCCAGGCCTTTCCGCCCGGGATCAAGGAGGTACCGCCGAGTGGCATGGGCCTGGGTCTCCACGGCCAGAACGAGGAACCGAAAATGGTGGTCAAGCCCTTCTACGGTGGCCATGGGCTACCTCACCGTCAGCGGTGGGTCCACCTGTCCCTCCCGCCTTTCGTTGTCTCGCCAGCTGATGGTGATGCTCAGCTTGGTGCGGCCGGCCTTTTTTTTGGCTTTCACCGTAAAGTTGAGCAGCCCTTCGGGGTGAAGGTCAACGGCGACGCCGTCGCCGGACAAGGCGATCTCCCCCTTGCGAAAACCTTCGGTGAGGGATGCGAGAAACCTTGTGATGGTGTCGTTGTCCTGGAGGGAGTCAAAAACAAATGTGTCATCGGACATGGAAGAGCTCCTGGGGTTGGTGCTTTCACATAAATTGGGATGGTCACCCATGGGAAGCTTGCGACACAGCCACCGGCATGGATACCGCGATGACAGGCAGGGCAGGAAAAATGGGCCCCTGGGGGCCTACCCCTTGAGGCGCTCTTTGTATTCACGGATCACAGAGCGCCTGCTGACGCTGTTGACCACCAGCTTTTTCCGGATGCTCAGGTTGTCCCAGGCAGGCTGGTAACCGATCTCGCGACTTGCCTTGGCCTCATCCTGAAACTCCCTGGCCTTGGTCTTTTCCCCCATATGGCAATCATCACCCATGAAAATGAGCTGTTTTCGCCTCGTCGCGGGGTTCTTTTTGTTCTGGTCGTTCACAACGGAGATGAGAAATTCGGTGTATCGCTGGGACTGGGGATTCCAGGTCTCGATGCCGTCCACATCATAGTCGGCCAGGAGAATGGGCCAGAACTCTTCGGGATGGGGAATCACCACGCCCCCGCCCAGGCCCCGGGCCTCTTCAATGACCTCTGCGGCCCTATAGAAATAACTCAAAGGGAAGTGAGCCTTCACAATCTGCTTCACCGCCTGCAGATAGGCCTGTACACGACCGATGGGAAGGTCCCCCACCTCGGGGCGCAACGTATCGAACCAGTTCCGGAGAAGCTTGTTTTTCACGGAGATCGTGGGAACCCGGGGCCAGTTCTCATCCAACAGCTTCTGTACGCGGGTCACCTGGGCCCGGGTAAAGGCCATAAGCTCGGCATCGGCCCCCGTGGCCATGGCTGCCTCACGGAGTCTCTCCTCCCGGGGCCTGGTGATGGTGTCCATGAAGTCAAAAAGTTGGGAGGAGCGGTACTTTGCGGTGAGTTCCAGCATGGATTTCAGCACATGGGCCTCTTTCACCTTCTCATCGGCGAAGTGGAGCAGGAGCTGCACCTTGCTGTCGAATGCCCGGGCATAGCAGTCCACCTCCACGCCGGTGTACCCGCCCCAGCTCATCATCTCGTTGTGCTGAGTAGGAATGATCAGGGCCTCCCGGATGTTGGGAAAGGCCGTCTTCAACCGTTGCCGGATAAGGGGCATGGGGACGAACTCTGGGTGCCAGTGAACCGCCAGGAGCGCCTCCTGGCGATGATGCACCACGGGAGGCTCGATGACCTGCTCCACCTGCCAGGGGGCCAGGTCCGTGGCCACGATCCCCAGGAAACGCTCCAGGTCCCCTTCGGAGACCTCCTCAGAAAATCCATGCCGGGGAAAAAGCCCGGCCTCTCCGGCGGCTGCTGTTTTCTCTGTCATGGGCCTCTTCCTTTGCCCCTGCCCGAAGCGGGCAGGGCAACCAAATGGTCCCGGGAACGTACCGCTCAGGTAAACGAGAGCAGGGCACGGGTCAGAAGACCCTTGTCGATGCCCGCACCGGCTGGCTCCGCGATGAGGGGCACGTCGATGACCCGGGCCCCCATGGCTTCGATGGCGTCCGGGTTCAGCCCCCCGGGGTAGGTCCCTTTTCCAGTGTCCACCAGCACATACTGCAGGGCGTCCCGCCCCTCAGGGGCACCGCTCGCCCCAAGGTACGCCATCAAGGTGGCCACCTGATCTTCCACGCTGTAACCCAGGAGCTCTGGATCGTCAAAGGGGTTGGGCACAAACACCTTGGGACAGGGGTTGGCGGCAACGGCCTTGCCCACACCCCACGGCAGGATGTTGGCGACCACACTGGTAAAAAAACTTCCGATGGGAAAGCAGATCAACTCGGCCTCTCCGATCCTGTCTGCGGTCTCTCCGTCGATGGAGACCTTCGCCGGGGCGGCGTTGTCCAGGGAACGGGTAAGCCACACCCTGGCGATCCGGGCCTGAATGGCCCCGCCCTCCTTGCCGGTCAACAGGTGCTGCCCCACCACCACGGACCCGTCGTCGAGTTCTGCGGCGATGTGCATGTCCTCCCCCACCACCGGGTGTACCACACCGTGCCCCCCCACAAGGGCGGACAGCAGCCGGATCCCCGATGCCATCTTGCAGCTTGAGGCGAGATACGCCGAGGTGAGGATCAGGTTCCCCATGCAGGCCCCCCTCAGGTCAAAGGCATCGGGCATGGACGACAGAAACAGCCGAAAATGGGGACAAAGAATCTCTTCGGTCTGCAGGGAAAGCCCGCGCATCAGGGGATGGGACCCGCCGGCCAGGGCGGCCAGCTCCGAGGTCGCCTCGTGACGAGGCATATCCATGGAAAATCGGTGGGAAAAAAGTGCCGCAGCCGCCTGGGGCTCTCCGGGGGATGCGGCCGAGAGGGAAAGCAGCCGGCTTCGGATATCGCCCATGGCCGGTATGTGAAACCACCTGCGGAGCTCACCGCTGCTCCCGCCGGAATCGAAGGGTGTCATGATATGGATGGTGTTGTGGGTATACCGCGTCAGCTCCCGGGAGACCTCGCTCAGGGCGGTGCCGCCGCTGAAAAAGAGAATTCTCGGTCCCGCCTGCGGAGCGCGCATGTACCGTTCACATTTCGTCGAATCGGGGATCAACATCTCATCCTGCATGCCGTCCTGAACGAATCCAGGGTCCGGACTGATAATAGTCATGGTATGATTCATTGTTCTGGCTGCGGCCTGCCGCTTGCCACCTGCAAAGGACCGACAGGACATACCCCGAAACAACTCGGGCAGTCAAATGGATGGCGTCGGTCAGGAAGGGGGTGTGTACAGATAAATATATCCCAAACGATCATGGCGTGGAATGAAAAAGGCGACAAACAGGCCGTGATATCCGCGACATACACCGAAGGATTTGACACCCCGACCCGTTTCACGGTATTTTTCTAAAGTTACCGTGCCCATCACATGCGCCATCCCCATGGGATCTCCGACGCCGGCATCACCGGTTCTGCATCGGTGGCCCCCGGCCGCCACACGCCTGCCATTTTTCCCGACCCTCACCGAAGGGGGATTCATGATTGAAATCAAGGAAACCATCGCCGTTGAGAGGTCCATTGAAACGGTATTTCGCGTCATCAGCGATTTTACCTTCATCGCACAATGGGACCCCGGCGTTGTCTCCTCCGAGAAAGTGTCCGACGGGCCTGTCGGCGTGGGGTCGGCCTTTGCCCTGGCCCTCAGGTACGGAATCTTTTCCATGCGCATGGTCTATACCATCGCAGAGTACCTGCCCCCCTTCCGGGTGGTGCTCAAGGGGACCGGAGACTCCTTTGCCGTCACCGACACCATTGAAATGGCCGAAAACGGCCCCCTGACCACGGTGACCTACACGGCAGCCTTTGATCTGCCCGACATGCCGCCCCACCTTGCACCGGTGATCCGCCCTCTCCTGAAGCGTATCGGCCGAACCGCCATGGCCGGATTAAAGGCCGCCCTCTCCCCCAGTTCAGGGCCACCCCGGTCCGTCGCCCTCTTTTCGAGCGGAATCCACCCCGTGGACAGGGTGGCCGACGGCCTGGTGGTGCCCGGAGCCTTAGGCTTCAGCAAGTGGGGGCACACCCTGGCCAAATCCTTCTGGAAGCCCGACACCGAACTTCTCACCGGCAAGACCGTTGTCCTCACCGGGGCCACATCGGGCCTGGGCAAGGCCGCGGCGCTGGGACTGGCCCGGCGGGACCCCCGGCTCATCCTCATCGCTCGCAACAGGCAAAAGGCCCTGGAGACGAGCCGCGAGCTCACCCGCGCCACAGGCAACGAGAACATCACCGTGGCCGTGGCCGACCTGAGTATCATGGCTGAGATTCACCGCGTTGCCGACGAGATCCTTCAAGGGACGCCCTGCATCGACGTACTCATCAACAACGCCGGGGCCTTGTTTCCCCAACGCCAGACCACGGCCGAGGGACTGGAGCGCACCTTCGCCACCAACCTCCTGGGCGTGTTCACCCTGACCCGGAGACTCCTCCCAGCCCTTTGCCGGTCCAAGGCTCCGCGCATCCTCAACGTCGCCTCCGGGGGCATGTACACCCAGAGAATCCACGTGGGCGACCTGGAGATGGAAAGCGCCCCCTACGATGGCCCGACTGCCTACGCATGGGCAAAACGGGGCCTGGTGATTCTGACGGAACTCTGGGCCGAAACGTTTCGCCACCGCCCCTTTGCCGTCCACGCCATGCACCCCGGCTGGGTGGACACCCCGGGCCTTGCCGCCTCCCTGCCCCGGTTTCACAAAGCCATTCGCCCCCTGCTCCGCTCACCGGCCCAGGGGGCCGATACCCTGGAATGGCTGGCCTCGGCTGTGGCACCAGGCCAGTGCTCCGGCCTTTTCTGGCTCGACCGGCGCCCCCACGGCACCCATGTGTTTCCCGGGACCCGTGAAACAGAAGACGAACGCAGGCAGCTCCTTGAGGCCCTTACAGCCCATGAAAACCATCTGCGCCGTTAGAATGCTCCACAGGTGAAAAATGCCTCCGGCGGCCCTGCCGGGGGCCAAACTTTTGAAACGTTTGATAAACAGGTTTTAAAAACAGACTCCGTTTAATCCGAACCAATGGCGAATGTGATTTTCCCTGAGGAACGAAGGGGAAAGCGCATTCGCAACCTGCTTTCGAGGTGGCTCACCTCGCCGCCGGAGGCTGTTTTTTTGAGCTGAATAGTTACAAAAAAACGACCGAAACGGTGCGCCGCACTCCGATGCGGATTTTTGGTCCGTCGTTACCCGTGCCGCACAGGAGTGCGGCGCTCCAGGGGGCAAGGGGCTTTGGGGAGTGATGCCAATACACCAATCGCCCAAACGATGATCACGGCCGACGTTTGTTTTATAGGCGGATGTGATTTGCCCCGAGGGACGAGGGGCAAAACGCATCCGCAACCTGCTTTCAAGGTGGCACACCTTGCCGCCGGAGGCTGTCTTTGAATGCTTTTTTGCTCCGCCCCTGAACCGAACAGTCACCCCGTTTTCCTTTCCCGGCCCGCTCCCACACGATGCGGGCCAAGGAGTGCCATGTCCCCCATGAAACACACCATCCTGATTGTGGCCTGTTGCATCATGGCCCTGCCCGTCCATGGCCTGGAGCCTGCTGCCTCCATCGACGGGGTCCGCTTTGCCCTGGTCTACCCCAACGACCAGACGCCCCTTCGCTTAAGGGGCGTTGCAACCCTCAGGTACCTCCGGTTTATCAAGGCCTATGCCGGGGCGCTTTACATGCCCAAGGCCATCCCCTCGGACGACGTGCTCCGCGATGTGCCCAAGCGCCTGGTCCTTGAATACTTCCAATCCATCGACGCCGAGGATTTTGCAGACGCCACCCGCGCCATGGTGGAGAGAAACACCGACGCGGATACCTTTTCCCGCATCGCCCCGGAGCTGTACCGCCTCTGCCGCGCCTTCCGCTCCGTTGCCCCCACCGACCGCTACGCCCTAACCTACACGCCGGAATCGGGCCTTTCCCTCACCCTCAACGGCATCCTGCTGGGGACTTTTCAGGGGCCTGACTTTGCCCGGGCCATGTTCGCCGTCTGGCTCGGCGACGCCCCCATCGACAAGGCCTTTCGAAAGCGACTCCTGGGGGCGAAGTGAAGCCCGGGCCCGAAAGTCTGCCCTGTCCGGTCAAGCTCGCCTACGCCCTGCCCGCCTTTGCCATGGCCGTGGTGGGTATCCCCGTCTACATCTACATCCCCAAGTTCTACACCGACGTCATGGGCCTGGACATCGCCGTGGTGGGGGCGGGCCTGCTCGGTTTGAGACTCTTTGACGCCGTCACCGATCCGGTCATGGGAATGCTCTCCGACCGCACCGTCACCCCCTTCGGCAGGCGGCGGCCCTATATCGCCATCGGGGCCACCATTCTCTGCCTGGCCATCGCCTGCCTCTTCAACCCTCCCCAACTCGGCGAGGCGTGGACCACGGCCTGGTTTTTCATCTGGCTGGCCCTGGTCTTCCTCTCCTGGACCCTTGCGGTGGTGCCATACGAGGCCCTGGGGCCGGAACTCACCTTTGATTACCATGAACGAACGGTTCTCTTCAGCTACCGGGACGGGTTTCTCATCGCCGGCACCATGGTGGCGGCCATCGTCCCCGTGATCATCCGCACCGCCCTGCGATCTACCGATACGTCATTTACCGACCACACCGTCTTTTTCATCATGTCCCTTGTCTACATCCCCCTGATCCTTGCCTGCTGCGGCATCTGCGTCGTCAGGGTCCGGGAGAACCCCACCACCGCAGTGCCGGAGCCGTTTCACCTCAAAGAGAGCCTGGCACCCCTTCTGGATAACAAACCCTTCGGCATCCTGGTCGTGGCCTTTGCCTTCAGCGCCATCGCCGCCCAGATGCCCGCCACCCTGATCCTTTTTTATGTGGAACACGTCCTTGAATCCAACCGGGCCGAGCTGTTCCTGCTCCTCTATTTTGTCTCGGGGGTCGTCTTTCTCCCCGCATGGGTGCGGCTTGCCAGGCGAATCGGAAAAAAAGCGGCGTGGATGGCCTCCATGGCCATCAACACCGGCGCCTTCTTCTATGTCTTCTGGCTTGGCCCCGGTGACGAAGGGGTCTACGGGGCCCTGGTCTTTGTCTCGGGCATCGGCTTCGGCGCCGGCCTTGCCCTCCCCTCCGCCCTCACCGCCGATGTCATCGACTTCGACGAATCCCTCACCGGCAAACGGCGCGAAGGCCAGTACATCGGGGTCTTCTCCGTGGCAAAAAAAATGGCCGGTGCCACAGGCGCAGGCCTCGGCCTCTGGGCCCTCGGATTTTTCGGCTATGAGGCGGGCCAGCCCCAGGGACCAGAAGCCGTCTTTGCCTTGCGGACCCTGTACGCCCTTGTCCCCTGCCTCTTGAGCATTGTGGCTCTTGCCGTTGCCGGTTTCTACCCCCTTTCCCAAAAGCACCACCAAGAGATCATGGCTCAGCGTCCCTACCCTTAACCCGCAGATGTCATGCCTCCCCTTTTTCTTCGCCCCGGCACGTCAGATAAGGTTGACATTTCTATTCTTTTCGAAATATCATACCCGTCAATTCGCCTGCGAATCATACCAAAACAGGTGCTATTACAAGATGTTTCCCAACGGATAGCCGGACGCCCCGTTTCATCATTTCGTCCCAAAATCCCTTACCAAGCGTTTTCTTATTTGCCTACCGGAAAAGTTTTTCTGATGGCCCTCCCAACTGATGTAACCTGACGTGCCAAAGAGAAAGGAAGTTCCATGTCAAAAATCATTAAAATGTGCTCATTGATTCTCGTGGGCATTTTTTCCATTGCTGAAGCACACGCAGCCACAGGCAAAGCCTTCATTCAGCCCATCGTCACCGATTTCCCCCAGATCCAGCTGAACGTGAACATCCTGGACAGCAACGGTCACCCCGTTTACGGCCTGAAGCCTGAGCAATTCTCCCTTATGGAAGATTTAAAATCCGTTGAAATAACAGGATTTGAAGCAAAAAAGGCGGAGGAGATGAAACACAACAAGGTGGATATCGTCTTCGTCTTTGACGACACCGGCAGCATGGCAAGCGAAATTAAAGGACTCAAAGAGAAAACCATTGAGTTTGCCGATATCATCCAGTCCTCGGGGTTTGACTATGAGTTGGGTCTGATCACGTACAAAGACACCATCAACAAACCTTTCAGGCGCACAAAAAACGCCGAGGCCTTCAAAGGCTGGGTCTCCTCCCTGCATGCGACCGGAGGCGCGGATGAACCGGAAAATGCACTGGACGCCATAGAGGCCGCATACCGCCAGCCCTTCAGAGATGAGGCACGGGTCATCTTTATCCTGATCACCGACGCGACCTTCCATGCCCGGGACGCCATAAGCCCCCTCTCCATGCAGGAGATCATCACGGACCTGGCCGAGCGAAACATCCAGCTCCACGTGGTGGGCCCCAACATCGACCAGTACAAGGCCATGACCTCTGAGCTGGGCGGCACCTTCTACGACAAGGACTCAGGCCAGTTCAAGCGCATCATCACCCAGATTGCAGGGGGGAGCTCCGGTAACTACACCCTCACCTTCGCAAGCCGCCGCCCGTCCTACGATTTCACCTGGAGATCTGTCGAACTGACCCTTGCAGGCCACCCCCTGGCAGACAATGTCACGCAATACCAGGCTCCGAGCTGGGTGACCGCATCCAGTCGGCGATACAGCCTGAAGGGCAACGAAAGTCCCTATTCTCCCCACTTTGTGGTTGATGGGGACAAAAACACCTGTTGGGCCGAAGGCGTAGCGGGAAGCGGCGTTAAAGAGTGGATCGCCCTGAACTTCAATGAACCGGTAATGGCCGACCATTTTACCATCCACCCCCCGAAAAACGGGGTACGCATGCCATCGAGCATCTCCGTAACCCTCAACGGAGACGACAAGCGGCACTACGAAGTTGATCCCGGAAGCGGCCTTATTTCCGGGACCTTTGATAAAGACCTGCCCATCACGCAGTTCAAGGTCACCATCGAAAAGGCCAGCGGAGATACCGTCGGCTTCTCCAAGATCGAACTCTCCGGCGGAAAGCCCAGGGCATTGGTCGGACCCCTCAAAAAAGCCCAGGAGATCCGGTTCTCCCGTAAAATCTCACGGGACATGAACAAGAAGGGCGAAGAGCTCTATCACAAGAAAAAATACGATGAGGCCATTTACTACTACAAAGAGTCCATCGAAAAAGACCCCACCTATGCCCAGGCGTTCAGCAACCTCGGGCTGGCCTACCAGCGCGCAGACGACTACCCCAATGCCATCTGGGCAAACAGAAAGGCCATTGCCCTGGCAAGGGGGAAACACAAGAAAACCGTCAGCGCCAGCTCCTACTACAACATCGCTCGAATCTTCGAAGCGCAGAACAAGTACGAAGAGGCGCTCCAGAACTTCATCTGGGCCAAGTCATTCAAAAGCCACAGCGCTTACGATTCCGGCATCGCCCGCATGAATGAGAAGCTCGGGATGTAATCCCTGCCTGCCTCCGGCGATCCTGCCGGGGGCCCTGTTTTGCCTGGTCCGAAAGAGTGGGGTTGCCGCACAGGTTCATGAGCCCCACTCTTTCGGTACACCGTCTACATCGTTTGCAACGGAAAAAATGTGCGGGAAACTTTTTCACAAAGCGGCCCGCCCGAGGCAAGGGGACTACCCATGAGATACATTCTGATTCTTTTACTCATCTTCACCTCCGCCGCTCATGCCGCGGGCCCCGAAAAAATAGCAACCTATGACAGAAAGACCTGGCCGGAAGCCATTGACAGCAATGCCGCCTTTGACCGGGCCTCAGCCTTCGAAGGCTATCATTTCCTCGATGTGCTGAGCGCCGTGGACACAGGCAGCGCAGAGACGATCCGGGCATTCACCGGCGTCAAAGAACCCGACATGGCGTCTGTAAAAAGATGGGTCCGTTTTGCCCGGGGCGAGCTGGTTAAAAATTTCAACGCGGCCCAAAGGCAGGACGCCAAAGGGTGGGGCGGGGGCTCAAAAATTGATTCCGCAGAGACCTACCTGGCACTGATGCGGCCCCACTACCTCACCCTTCCTCCCGAGTACGATCAGTGGAAAGAGCGTTCCCGAAAATTCCATACCCGCTATGTGTACGAGCAACTTCGCCTGGCTGCCCTCTTCCCCCGGATCACAAGTGAAATTCTGAAACTGGATCAATCCGAACGCAACGGGTTTGAACTCAACGACAAGCAGTTCATCCTGACCTTTGATGATGGCCCCAGCCCCAATGGGGTCACCGGGAAAATGATCTCTGAGCTGAACAGCAGAAACCTTAAGGCGGCGTTCTTTCTTCTGGGGGAGCGCCTGGAAACATTGCCCCCTGAAAAAGCCCAAGCCCTTTATGCCGGACACTATGTGGGTTCCCACGGGTATACCCACAAGGCCCACCCCAGGTACGCCCAGTGGCAATCATCCATAGACAGGACCCATGCCCTGATCTCGGCTGTTTTTTCGACGCCTTCCAACCGCATCGGATTTCGCCCTCCGTACGGTCAGCGCACCCCGGAGATGATCGCGCACCTTCGCACCGTGCACCACAGCCTCGTGGCCCTCTGGAATATCGACAGCCAGGATTGGAACAGGAAAATCGGCCCTGACCAGCTATCCGACCGGGTGACCACCCTGATCCTGTTGTGGAGAAAAGGGATCATCCTCTTCCACGACATGTACCCGAAATCCATCGAGGCTGTCGGGGCCCTGCATGACTTTTCACGGGAAGCCAACATTGAATTTGTTGACCCCGGATAATAATCGGATCGTCGACGACCGGCCTGACGGTCCAAACAATTCGCAAGGCCTTCTTGCCACACTTGTTTAAACGTTTGGCACCGGCAGGGCCGCCGTGGCGTCACCGACACAGGTAGAGCTCATCCAAGGCCTCGAACAGGGCATTTCGGGCCTCTTCAAAGCGGGCCACCTCTGCCCGGGCCTCCTCGGCCTTTCCTTGGGCATGAAGGGACACCACCGCCTCTGCGCGGGTGTGGACCTCCTGGTGGCAGACGCCCACGGCCCGGTACTGGGGCAGGACGGCCACGGAATCGTCCACCGAGGCATACCAGCGGCCAAAGGCACACGCCCCGTGGCCGGGCACCTCGCCGGGTTCCATGGTCCGTATGCCCTGAAGGGCGGTCTCAATGCCCATCTTCCAGTCAAAGTGGGCATTTTTTACCTTGCCCATGTCAAAGAGCGGCGAGGTGACCCTAAACCGGCTGATGGCCTCCTGCAAAACAATGCCGATGGCCTTCTGTTCTCCGGCAAACCCGCCCACCTCAATGCACCGGTGGGACGTGCCGTCTGCAGCCTCTTTCACCGACCCGATCTCCCGGGAGACCAGGGCATTGACGCCCGAGGCGCTGGTCACATGCTCGTTGCCCTCCTGCATGGAACGGGACACGTCGTCGGCTTTGGCGGAGATCTCCCGGCTGGCATCGGCCTGCAGGGCCACGGCCGTGGCAATGGTGCTCACCATGTCGCTGACCCGGGTGCTGCTTTGGGTGATGCGGTCGATCACCTGCACGGTCTGGGTGGTGGAGTCCTGCACCCCTGAGACCCGGTCCTCGATCTCCAGGGTGGCCTCGGCGGTCTGCCTGGCCAGGGCCTTGATCTCATCGGCCACAACCGCAAACCCCTTGCCCGCCTCCCCGGCCCGTGCCGCCTCGATGGTGGCGTTCAAGGCCAGCAGGTTGGTCTGGTCGGCGATCTCTTTGATGGTCTCCGTCACCAGGGTAATCTGGCCGGCTGCCTTGCCCAGGGCCTCCACGCTGGTGTTGGCCAATTCCGCCTGGGCCACGGCCTCCCGGGTCATCTCCTTGGCCTGCTCCGACTGATCAGCCACTTCCTTCACGCTTGCGGTCATGGTCCTGGCCGACTCGGCCATGAGCCCCACCAGGCGATCCGACTCGTCGATGGCCGTTGCCATGGCATCCATGTTGGCGTTCATCACCTCGGATGAGGAAGCCACTTCCCCTAAGTCCGCTGACATCTGGCGGGCCCCACCGGACATCTCCCCTGCGATGCGGTCCATGTTCACCGAGGCATGGCCGATGGTTTCGGCGTTGCCCCGGATACTGCGGATCAGGCGCTCCAGGTTCCCGATGAAGGTGTTGAAAGCAAGGGAGAGCGCCCCGATCTCGTCGGGCTTCCCCTTGCCGCTGCCCATGGGAAGCCGCGCCGTCAAATCCGCCTCCCCGGTGGCAATGCCCTGGAGCATGGAGACCACCCGGTTCAGGGGGCGCACGATGCCGTTGCCCGTAAAGAGCCCCAGCCCAACGGCCACCAGAAGGCAGAGGATGCACACAAAGACCATGGCCACCAGAAACTCTTTTTGGACATGGAAAAACTCCTCCTCGGAGGCCGAGGTGAGCACCTTCCAGGAAAAGTCACTGAAATCCGCCGTGGCAAAGCCGTACACCATGGCATGCTCGGCGGAAGCCTCACGGAAAAATCCCCGGTCCCGGGCCTCCAGGTACGCCATGTTCTCCGACCCGTCGTCCAGGCTCTCTTGGAACATCCGGCCATACCCCTTGCTGCCCAGTTCATGACCGATGACCGTGCCGTCGGCACGCATAACCGTCAGGGACTTGCTCTCCCACCCAAGGGCCCTGAAGCTTTTCACCCGGCCCTCCAGCCACTGCTGCACCAGCTGCCATTTGACCCGGGCGCTCAAGGTCCCCAACACGCCGCCGTCGGCATCGGGTATGGCGGCGGAGATGACGATGGTGTACCGGTAGTCCCCGCCAAAGGGCGGCTGGGAGAGAACCGACCCTTCCGGCTGCTCGTGCCAGTCCGAGCAATAGGTCCCCCGGGAAAGGGTCTGCCGGTACCATGCCTCGTCTGCGTGCTGCCCGCCGATGAGGTGTGGGTCGCTTGCCGAGACGCAGGCACCGCCCTGATTCGTCACCATGAAAAAGGAGAATGGGTTGTCCTTGTCCCGCACCAGCCCGGTGAGCAGGGTGTCCACATCCCCGTAATCAAAATCCGTGATCAGGGACTGGCCCAGGATGGGGTTTGCCAGCAGCAGCCGGATGTCCCGGGTCCGCTGGTCCAGAAAATCCCGGAGGTATTCGGCGGCGATCTGGCTGTCCGCCACCATCTGCTCGGACTGACGCGATTCGATAAACCCTGAAATCCTGTAACTGGCATACCCAGCCACAAACAGCGCCGGCAACATCCCGACAATGATCATGGACAGCAACAACTTGACCTTGAGTTTCACGCTAATCACCTAACCTATCAGGTTGCAAACGCCACTGCGCAGCCCCTGCACCAGGCGGGCTTTGCGCACCTTTTCCATGGACGGCCCACCGCCGCTTACTGCTGTTTCATGATGGCCTGGATGATCCGGTAGTCTCCGATGGTGGCCTTGGCAAACCCATCGTATTTGGCGTTGATGGCCTTGATCTCCGGTGCGTCTGCGGGCAGCTCCTCCAGGAGTTTCTGGAGCTTCTTCGCCTTCTCCTTGCCCAGGGACGCGATGTTTGCGCAGATGGGAAAGTTCGGGATGGGCTTGGAGATGTCCAGGAATTTCAGGGAATCCTTGTTCTTCAGGGCGACACTCTCTTTGACGCCCCCTGCCGCCGCCTTTCCCTCAAGGACGGCCCGCACCACATTGGAATGGGAACCGGTCAAAAGATGGGTCCTGAGATCCCCCAGGGCCACCCCCTGCTTGGCCAGAAGGTACCGGGGCACCAGGTAGGACGAGGTGGACCCCTTGTCGCCGAAGGCAAAGACTTTCCCCTTGAGCCCGGAGATGTCCGTCACCGGAGAGTCCTTGGCGGCCACCACGTAGGATTTGTAAAACGGGGACCCTTTCTTGACCACTTTCACAATGGGAATAACCGTTTTCTTCTGGGTGTTCACCTTCACCGCCCCCACCGGGCCGATGTAGGCAAAGGCAAGCTCACCGGAAACAAGCGCCCTTTCGATGGCCTCGTAATCCGTCCCGATCCGAAGGGTCACCGGTTCGCCCAGGCTCGCGCTCAAATACTCGGTGAGGGGCGTAAATTTCTTCTCCATGATGTGTGTATCCTCCAGGGGAATCACACCGAAGGTCATGGCTGCCTGACCGGCACCCGCAAAGAAAAGCACCATCATGACGGAGAGTAACAGGGACTTTTTCATCTCAATTTCCTTCTTCTTGTTTCTCGTTAAAAAGACTAAGACGGGACAAGGGCCCCAGGGGTGGCACAAGGAACCGGGCAACGCGCAGGGCGTCCCCTCCCCCACAAAGAGAGTAAGGTGTGTATGACCAAAAGAAACGCTGGCAGGCTCAAGCGGGACACAAAACGATCACTCCGGCGGCGAGGCAGGCCTTGAAAACAGGCTGCTGCGAAAAAAGGTCGTGATGCGGGGCACAACAGATAATCAGGAATACATTGAATTGGATTCCGGATTTTAATATCAACTTAAGCTAAAAACTCCACAACTCAAAACACTACCCAATTCGTCCTATAACCACGTAAAACAGGAAAATTATAGATAGGCCGTAAATCGTTGTAAAGAATTTTATACTAACCCGGAATAGAAAAAGAAGTGAAAAAGATTCACCCATTCACATGGAGAATCGCATTTGATTTTAACAATCAGAGGCTTAGTGAAGTTTGCTCATGAATCACAAGAATGCAGCAAAGACATCCCCCGGGGCGATGCCAAGGCGCCCGCACAGCCCGACAGACCTCAAAACCGCAATGCGCCTTAAAAAAGAGGGCCGTACACCTGACCCGACTTAAAACCATGCCGAAAAGGCGAGAAAAATCACTGCGCCTTTTCAGCACTCCATTGACTTACATATCGCCTGAAAAGCAAAAAAAGTCATTGGTGCGACGGCCCCATTGGCGCCGCTCCAGGCCCCTCATCGCCCCTTGATCAGGACGTTCATAAAATGCTCGGTGGGAATACTCAAAGGACTGTTCTTGTTTGTGACGATGCCGATGGAGCGGGACGGCAGGGTCTCTTTGAGATCAAGAACGCGAACCACGGGATCGCCTGCCGGGATTGCATCGGCCATAACAAAGCCCACCCCCAGACCAATACGGACAAAATCCACGATAAGGTCGATGCTCTCCAGCTCGAACTCCGGGGCGAGCGTCATCTTCTGGGACCTGAAAAAGGTGTCCAGGTACCTGCGGGTATTGGTGTTGGGGGTCAGGGTGATCAGGGGTACACCGGTCAGGTCTTTGATGGAAGGGTGGGCCGGGAGCGTCCGGGCGCAGGCCTCCGTGGCGATGGCCACCTCCTGGAACCCCTTGATCTCGGTGACGTTCACCCCCTTCACCCGCATGGATTCGGGCAGGTTCACTACGCCGAAGTCCATCTTGCCCCCGGCGATGTCTTCCAGGGTCTGCATGGAGGGCTGGTTGGTGATACTGATCTTGATGTTGGGATAGTCTTCGTGGAACCGTTTGATATAATCCAGGAGAAAATAGCGGCAGATGGTATCACTGGCACCGATCTTCACCTCCCCGTAGCCCAGGGTTTTCGTGTTCTCAATGTTTCGCTCCCCTGCCTTGATCAGGTCATAGGCTTCGGAGACATGAAAAAAAAGCATCTCCCCTTCCTTGGTAAGTTGCATGTTCCGCCGGTTGCGGATAAAAAGCAGGGCCCCCAGATGGGTCTCCAGCTGCTTGATGGATTGAGATACGGAGCTCTGGGTCACAAAAAGGGATTCGGCGGCCCGGGTGAAGCTCAGCTGCCGTGCCGCGTGGTAGAAGACCTTGTACAATTCAAAATTTATGTTCACGCCGTGTCCTTATATTAGCCATGCCTTTTATTGACGTTATAATTATTAATTACATTTATAAAACCACCTGTGGTAAGTCAAGGGTGTCGTTGGGAGCGCGGCCACAGGGCCCGCCCCTTTGCTAATTAAGGACATACCGATTCACGACTCTTTGTGCGGCCACGCAGGTGTCCCAGGGAAACCGTGAACGACGAACACATACTTTATTCAGGGGTCTTTCCATGCCAAACAGAATCAGACGGGTCTTTGTTGAAAAGAAACTTAATTTCAAGGTCGAGGCGGACCACCTGCTCTCGGACCTCACCCACAACCTGAACATCGACGGGGTCTCCGATGTGCGCATCATCAACTGCTACGAGTGCACGGGCTTTGACGACGCCACCTTTGAGCTGGCCAAGGCCAATGTCTTCAGCGAGCCCAACATCGATGAGGTGTATGAGGCCCCCTCCCGATTCACGAAGTCCGATTTTGTCTTCAGGATGGGCCTGCTCCCCGGCCAGTTTGACCAGCGGGCGGATTCTGCCATGCAGTGCGTGCAGCTCTTAACCGCAGGAGAACGTCCCCTGATCCGGGCATCCAGGGTCATTGCCGTCAACGGCACCATCTCCGAGGCGGACAAGGCAAAGATAAAAACCCACATGATCAACGTGGTGGAATCCTGCGAGCTGGGCCTTGAGCTGCCCGAGACCATTGAGATGGACGCGGTGGTTCCCGAAGACGTTATGGTCTTTGAGGGCTTCACGGACTTCACCGAAGCCGAGCTTGCCGCCTTTAAAGACGCCGAAGGCTTTGCCATGAGCATGGGGGACATCCTCTCCTGCCAGGCGTACTTCAAGGGCACCGAAAAGCGGAACCCCACCATCACCGAGATGAAGGCCATCGACACCTACTGGTCGGATCACTGCCGTCACACCACCTTCATGACCGAGATCGAAGAAGTCAAGATCCGGGAAGGCAAGTATGCCGACGAGATCCAGAAAGCCTACGACCTCTACCGGGCAGACCGGGTCGCCTGCGGCGCCAAAAAACCCGAATGCCTCATGGACCTGGCCTGTATCGCGGCAAAATCCCTTAAAAACGACGGCTACCTCAAAGACATCGACGTCAGCGAGGAGATCAACGCCTGCAGCATCAACGTGGATGTGGACGTGGACGGGTCCGAGGAAAAAGTCCCCTACCTCGTGATGTTCAAGAACGAGACCCACAACCACCCCACGGAGATCGAGCCCTTTGGCGGGGCCGCCACCTGCCTGGGCGGCGCCATCCGGGACCCCCTCTCCGGCCGCTCCTATGTGTACCAGGCCATGCGCATCACCGGGGCCGCAGACCCCCGCACACCCTTTGAAGAGACCCTCCCCGGCAAACTTCCCCAGCGCACCATCAGCAAGCGGGCCGCCCACGGCTACAGCTCCTACGGCAACCAGATCGGCGTCACCACCGGCTTTGTCAAAGAGTATTACAACGACCGGTTCGTGGCCAAACGCATGGAGGTGGGGGCCGTCATCGCCGCCACCCCCAAGGACCAAGTCATCCGCGAGGTACCGGAACCCGGGGACATCGTGATCCTTGTGGGCGGCAGAACAGGCCGCGACGGCTGCGGCGGGGCCACCGGCTCCAGCAAGGAGCACACCGAAGAGTCCCTGGCCACCTGCGGGGCCGAGGTCCAGAAGGGCAACGCCCCGGAGGAGCGAAAAATCCAGCGTCTCTTCAGGAACGAGGCCGTCTCCAAGATGATCATCCGTTGCAACGACTTCGGCGCCGGCGGCGTCTCCGTTGCCGTCGGGGAACTTGCCGACAGCATCGACATCTACCTGGACCGTGTCCCCAAAAAATACGACGGCCTGGACGGCACCGAGCTTGCCATTTCCGAATCCCAGGAGCGCATGGCCGTTGTGGTCCGGCGTGAAAACGCCGAAGAGTTTATCCGCCTGGCAGGGGACGAGAACCTTGAAGCCACGGCCATCGCCGACATCACCGACACCGGCCGCCTGCGCATCCAGTGGCGGGGCAACTGGATCATCGACGTCTCCCGAGCCTTTCTGGACACCAACGGCGTCAGCCAGTCCACGAAGATCGAGGTGGAGTCTCCTGTTGCAGAGGCCTGCGTCTTTGATAAAAAAGAAGACGCCGACCTTGCCGAGGCCTGGTTCAACACCCTGTCGGACCTGAACGTCGCCAGCCAGAAGGGCCTGGTGGAGCTCTTCGACAGCACCATCGGGGCGGGCTCGGCCCTCATGCCCCACGGAGGAAAGACCTACCGCACCCCCACCGAGGGCATGGCCGCCAAGATCCCCGTGGAGCACGGCGACACCAGCACCGGCACCCTCATGGCCCACGGCTACAACCCCGAGATGGCCATCTGGTCTCCCTTCCACGGCGGCCTCTACGCCGTGGTGGAGAGCGTGGCCAAGGTCGTTGCCATGGGCGGCGACTACCGGGACATCTACCTCTCCCTCCAGGAGTACTTTGAAAAACTGCGAGGGGAAGCAGTTCGCTGGGGCAAGCCCTTTGCCGCCCTGTTGGGCGCCTACCGCGCCCAGAAAGAGTTCAAGATCGGCGCCATCGGCGGCAAGGACTCCATGAGCGGCTCCTTTAAAGATTTGGACGTTCCCCCCTCCCTTATCTCCTTTGCCGTGGCGGCCACGGACTTAAACCGCCTCATCACCCCCGAGTTCAAGCGGGAAGGCTCCCGCGTCGTGATGATCCGGGCCAACCGGAACGACGCCGACATCATCGATTTTGACGACCTCAAGGAAAAATACGACCGCATCACCCGGCTCATGGCCGAGGGCCACATCATCAGCGCCCACACCGTCAGCAAGGGTGGCGCCATGGCGGCCATCTCCAAGATGTGCTTCGGCAACACCCTGGGCATGGACGTCAACCCGGAAATCACCAAAGAGATCCTCACCGACGAAGCCATCGGATCCCTGATCCTTGAGGTCAGCTCCGAAAAAGAGCTTGCAGAACTTTTCACATCAGCCTATGTCGATCTTGGGATGGTCACGGACGACGCGACCATCACCCACGGCGAGATGACCCTCGCCCTGTCCGATCTCATCACCGCGTGGGAAGCACCCTTGAACGACATCTTCGAAATCAAAGAAGACCACCACGGTCCCATCGAAACCTTAAGCCACACGGCCAAAACCATCCATGTGGCAAGCACCCGGGTTGCACGCCCCAAGGTGATCATCCCCGCCTTTCCCGGCACCAACTGCGAGCTCGACACCCAGCGCGCCTTTGAACGCGCCGGGGCCGACGCCGAGGTGGTGGTCTTCAAAAACCTCACTGCCGCCTGGGTGGAAGAGTCCATCGCCACCCTGGCGGGCAAAATCAAAGGGGCCCAGATCATCGCCCTGCCCGGCGGGTTCTCCGCAGGGGACGAGCCCGAAGGATCCGGCAAGTTCATTGCCTCCATCTTCAAAAACGAACAGATCAAGGACGCTGTCCACGGCCTCTTAAACGACCGGGACGGCCTCATGCTCGGCATCTGCAACGGCTTCCAGGCCCTTGTGAAACTGGGCCTCCTGCCCTTCGGAGAGATCCGCACCCTCTCCGAGACAGCCCCCACCCTCACCTACAACAAGATCGGCCGCCACGTGGCCCGCTACGCCAAGACGCGCGTCGCCTCCAACCTCTCGCCCTGGCTTGCCGGCACCGAGGTGGGCGAGGTGTTCGAGTCCCCCCTCTCCCACGGCGAAGGGCGCTTCTTTGCAAACGAGGAGGTCCTTGAAGGACTCATCAAGGCGGGACAGATCGCCACCCAGTACGTGGACGAAGACGGAAACGCCACCTACGACGGCAGCTTCAACCCCAACGGGTCCATCTACGCCATCGAGGGCATCACCAGCGCCGACGGTCGTATCCTGGGCAAAATGGGACACAGTGAACGCATCGGAAACCATGTGGCCGGAAACATTTACGGCAAAACAGATATGAAGATTTTTGAGTCTGGGGTAAGGTACTTCCAGTAAACAGGCATGATTAAAGGATTCACAATGAATTGCGACAAGTTTAAAGACGAATGCGGTGTCCTGGGTATCTTCTCCAAGACAAGCCGAAACCTTTCACGCCGGGTCGCCTTCGGACTCATCTCCCTTCAGCACCGGGGCCAGGAGAGCGCAGGCATTGCCGCTTACGACGAAGGCAAGGTCCGCCACTACAAGGAGATGGGCCTGGTCCAGGACGTCTTCAACAACGACATCCTGGAAAGCCTCAAGGGCACCATCAGCGTGGGACACGTGCGGTACTCCACCACGGGAGAGTCCCACGTCTCCAACGCCCAGCCCCTGGTCATCAACTACCGGGGGGGCAGCATCGCCCTCACCCACAACGGCAACCTGGTGAACGCCGACAAGATCCGGGACGAACTGGAGCTCTCCGGCTCCATCTTCCAGACCTCCATCGACACCGAGGTGATTGCCAACCTCATCGCCAAGAACTACTCCCTGGGGTTTAAGGAGTCCATCCTCAAGACCGTGCAGCAGATCAAAGGGGCCTTTGCCCTGGTCATCGTCTGCGAGGGCAAACTCATCGGCGTGCGGGACCCCAACGGCCTGCGCCCCTTATGCATCGGCAAGCTCCCCGACGGCGGCCTGGTCCTCTCCTCCGAGAGCTGCGCCCTGGACGTGGTAGGCGCCGAGCTCGTGCGGGACGTGAAAAACGGCGAGATGGTCATCATCGATGAAAACGGCATCGAATCCATCACCTACGACGACAGCAAGCGCGTTGCCCACTGCATCTTCGAATACGTCTACTTTGCCCGTCCCGACAGCATCATCGACGGGGTCAGCGTCTCCAGCTCCCGTCGCTGCGCAGGAAAGACCCTGGCCAAGGAGCACCCCGTGGACGCCGATATCGTCATCGCGGTTCCCGACTCCGGCATCGACGCCGCCATCGGCTTCGGGCAGGAGTCCGGCATCCCCTACGGCATCGGCCTGATCAAAAACAAATACATCGGCCGTACCTTTATCCAGCCCGATCAGGAATCCCGTGAGCTGGCCGTCCGCCTCAAGCTCAACGTCCTGAAAGAGAACATCAAGGGCAAACGGGTCGTGGTGGTGGATGACTCCATCGTCCGTGGCACCACCAGTCGCAAGATCGTGGACGCCCTGAAAAACGCAGGCGCCACCGAAGTCCACATGCGGGTGAGCTCCGCCTCGGTAAAATACCCCTGCTTCTTCGGCATCGACACCCCCAACCGCAAACAGCTCGTTGGCTCCTCCAAAAGCGACGAAGAGGTACGCGAACTCATCGGCGCTGACTCCCTGGGCTACATCAGCGTAAAAGGCCTCCTGGAGTCTGTGGGCAAAACCAACTGCGACATGTGTACCGCCTGCTTCGACGGAGACTACCCCATGGACGTCCCCGAAGAAGTCGACAAAAACATGTTCGAATAGCCGGGGGTTCGCAAATGCTCCTGGCCTCGTTCCTCGGCCGTCGCATTTGCTTACGGGCTGCGCCCGTGGGAGAGCTGATGGCATCATGCAGGTTGCGGTAAATCGTCACCACGACGTTCACAACCGGCCTTCGCCAAAGGCTACGCTCCCGTTGGACGTCGCGAAAAAAATTGAACCACAAAAGCCGTTTTCACGGGCGCAGCCCGTCAGCGAATGTAACTGGCCTGAGGAACGAAGGCCTGGAACATTCGCAATATGGGGTCCAGGGGATCATCCCCTGGCCGCCGGAGGCTTATTTTTAATAAAAATTTATCCTGAATGAGGATTAAAGATATGAGTGAGAAGACGAAACTGACGTACGCCGACGCCGGCGTGGACATCGAAGAGGGCGCTGCCGCCGTTGAGAAGATGAAAGCCTATGTGCAGGAGACCTTCACCAAGGGGGTGTTAGGTGGCCTGGGCGGATTCGGCGGGCTGTTTGAGCTGGATCTGGAAGGGTACAAAAAGCCGGTATTGGTCTCCGGTACCGACGGGGTGGGCACCAAGCTGAAGATCGCTTTCCTGACGGACGTCCATGATTCTGCCGGCATCGACCTGGTGGCCATGTGCGTCAACGACATCCTGGTCCAGGGGGCAAAGCCCCTCTTCTTCCTCGACTACATCGCAACGGGCCGCATCAGCTCCGACAAGGTGGCCGACATCGTGAAAGGCATCGCCGAGGGCTGCAAGCAGTCCGGTGCCTCCCTCATCGGCGGAGAGACCGCTGAAATGCCCGGATTCTACACCGATGACGAGTACGACATCGCGGGCTTTACCGTGGGCATCGTGGAAAAAGAGAAAATCATCGACGGCAGCAAGATCAAGGACGGAGACGTCCTCATCGGCCTGCCCTCCACGGGCATCCACTCCAACGGCTACTCGCTGGTGCGAAAGCTCTTCTTCGACGTCTTGGAGATGAAGGTAAGCGACCACGTGGACGAGCTGGGCATGACCCTGGGCGAGGCCCTTCTGGCCCCCACCAAGATCTACGTCAAAGAGATCCTTGAGATCCTTGCCAACCACCCGGTCAACGGCATGGTCCACGTCACCGGCGGCGGCTTTACCGAAAACATCCCCCGGGTCCTCCCCGAGGGCTTAGGCGCCGACATCACCATGGGCAGCTGGGAGATGAACCCCCTTTTCCCCCTCATCCAGGAAAAAGGCAACATTGATGAGGCCGAGATGTTCAAGACCTTTAACATGGGCATCGGCTTTATCCTCGCCGTTTCCCCCTCAGAGGCCGACGCCATGATGGCGACCATCGAAACCATGGGCGAAAAAGCCTACAAAATCGGAACCGTCACACAAGGGGAAGGCATCCGGTACATCAAATAAAGCCTGCCACCGGCGGCGAGGTGAGCCACCTCGAAAGCATATTGCAAAAGCGCCTTGTCCCTCGTTCCTCGGGGCAAGGCGCTTTTGCATTTGAGCTTAGGGATTAAGCCCGGGCGTAAGGACCACCGAGACCCGTAGGGTGCATTCCATGCACCAAAACCCACGCCCCCGAATTCCCACAAACCGTTAGAACATGACAACCTTTTATCCCATCGAACATGGTGCTCAGAGTGCACCCTACAGGGTAATACGGCTGCCACGGCTGGGGTCCCCACATGCGGCGCAGAAGCGGCCCCTGTGTCTTTCGCAACATGAAGACCGCCCCTACATCGCCTCCCCCGCGGCCTGCCCCGAAGCCCAGGCCCAGTGGAGATTGAACCCGCCGAGCTGGCCGGTGACGTCCAAGACCTCACCGGTAAGATAAAGCCCCGGGGTAAGTCGGCTCTCCATGGTTTTGGAGGAGACATCCGCGGTGTCCACGCCCCCTGCGGTGGCTTCGGCTTTGCGCATGCCTTCGGTGCCTGCGGGGGTGACGGTGTAGGTGTGGACAAGGCGGGTGAGGAGGTCATGGTCTTTGCGGGTAAGCTGGGCAATCTGTTTCGTTGCCAGCTTAGGCGGCAACAGGG
Organism: Desulfoluna spongiiphila; assembly: GCF_900101345.1. Taxonomy (GTDB): domain Bacteria; phylum Desulfobacterota; class Desulfobacteria; order Desulfobacterales; family Desulfolunaceae; genus Desulfoluna; species Desulfoluna spongiiphila. Next base: position 421,451 of record NZ_FMUX01000001.1, read on the forward strand.
CGATGACCAGGCGTTCGGGAAGAACACGGGCAAGGACGGTACGTACCTGGGGTTTGCCCCCGGCCCGGTAAAAAAGGGCATCGAGGGGGGTCTCCGGCAGGAAATCCATGGCAAGGGCCATGCCCTTTTCCCATCGGCAGGAGGCCTGGAGTACCACGGGTCCGCTCACACCTTTGTGGGTGAAAAGAAGGTTTTCGGTAAAACGTGCCCCGCCGACGGTGATGGCAACGGGCAGGGCGATGCCGGTGAGGCCCCGCAGCGGCCAGTCGCTGGGGAGGGTAAAGGGGACCAGGGCCGGACGGGCCGGGATGATGGTGTGTCCGAACTGCTTGGCGATGTGATGCCCCGTATCCGTTGCACCGGCCTGGGGCCAGGCCGGTCCGCCCAGGGCGATGAGGCAGGAGGTGGCCGTCACCTCCCCACGGCCCAGGGTCACGTGGAAATGGTCCTTTTTCTTAACGGCCCTGATCTCTTCACCCAGGCGCAGGGTCACCCGCGCCCTTCGGCATTCGGACTCCAGGGCAGAGACAACATCCGCCGCAGACTCCCTGCAGAACAACTGCCCGTGCTCCCGCTCTTCCCAGGGGATGTCGTGGCGTTCAAGGAAGGCCACCAGGTCCCAGGGGGTCAACCGGGCCAGGGCGGATTTCACGAAGTGGGGGTTTGCGCAGACAAAATCCCCGGGGGTCAGCCGAAGGTTCGTAAAGTTGCACTTGCCGCCCCCTGCGATGAGCACCTTTCGGCCCGCCCTCTTTCCGTGATCGATCACACAGACCGATTTCCCGCGACCTGCCGCGGTCATGGCGGCCCAGAGCCCCGAGGCCCCGGCACCTAAAATAACGATATCATACTGTGGCATGGGAGCTGTCCCCTCAATAGCATTGAAAAAACGCCGGAATCAAAAGGTGTTGCAAGGCAGCCAACGTGAGAGGAATTGAAAGACTGGATCAAGCCGGGTCCACTGTTCACCTCCTGTGAGCCGGCCGTCGGTCCGGGCGTTCGGTTATAGTGACTTGGAAGGGGAACATCAAGGGAGAAATGCAGATGGGCATAAGTTAACCGTTTCTTTACTATACCATACCGTTTCGAATCATGCAGAGCTCCGGCACCGCCACAGGCCCATATTTTTTCAAGCCATGCCAGTCCGCGCCGTTTCAAGCGATGGGCGGCCATCACCCCGGGAGACCGGGAGACCGGCTGGCAGATTTTTCTTCATAATCCGCTGTGTTTTGGTATCATTGGGCAAGCTGTTTCCCGGGGTGGAAACAATCACACCCCAAGGCCCCCAAAACGCGTTGTTGCGCACCAGCGCCAAAGCGACCCGCAGCCAGCCTTTTCTTACGTTGATCTTCCTGCGGCCCTTACCTGCTTCGCGCGCCTGCCCTCGCAACGGATAAACTCAACCACAATGAAAGAACACTCGCCATGAAACACTACGCTGTCGGTTTCGATATCGGTACGGATTCTGTGCATTCGGTTGTTCTGACACCCCGGTTCGAGGTGGTCCACGCCCCGGATGCCCTGATGCACTTCGGCAACCCCGCAGACGCCCTCAAAGAGGCCTATGATGAGATCATTGCGCGCTACGGCCGTGAAAACATCGCCACCACAGCCTTTACGGGAAGCGGCGGGGAGTACTTTGCCGAGGCATTGAACGTCCCCTTCTTTTACGACACCCTCACCATCCCCGCAGGCGTGGGGATCATTGCGCCGTCGGCCGATCACATCTTCCACATTGGGGCCAAAGACCCCTACTACTTCAAGCGGGAGACCCTGGCAGGCGGAAACGGGTCACGGGCTTTTGTGCCGGATCATGCCACGGGCACCAAGTGCGGCGGGGGAAGCGGGATCCTCATGGCCAAGCAGTGCCGCCGGTTTTTTGAAGGCGAGGTGCCCGTCTCCCTTAGCGAGGACCGAAAAACCAACCGGGGACGCCTTCAGGACCAGCTGGAGACGATCTTCGGCAAAGCCGAAGCCTCCCTGGAGCAAGCCACCCGGGAGATCGACGTGGGCGGAAGGTGCGGGGTGGTCATCCAGTCCGACATGATCCACCTCCAGAACCGGGGGGAAGAGATCCCCAATATCCTCCAGGGCCTTTGCGACCGCATCGTCAAAAATTACCGGTCCGACGTGCTGAAAACACGGGCCTTTGCCGGAACCGAGCGGGCCGTGGTCACCGGGGGCATCTTCGGCAACCGGCACCTGGTGAACGTCCTTGCCGAAACGTTAAACCTCACCATCGACGTGCCCGAGCTGTTTCGCAGCGCAGGGGCCATCGGGGCGGTGGTCTGCGCCGGACCTGTTTCCGCCACCTTCCGCAGCGACGCCCTGGTCGCCCTATCCCAGGCGGAAAAGGGCACCGTCAAGACGGCCCCGGCCCTTTCCACGGCCCTTGGCAGGGTACGCATATACGATGAACCCGCCCGCGTCACAAAAATCCAGGACCTGTCGGTGTATGACACGGACGGCCCCTCCCACCGGGAGGTGATCCTGGGCATTGACGGCGGCTCCACCACCACCAAGGCCATCGTGGCCGATGCTTCGAACCTTTCCATCGTGGCCGAGATCTGCCTCAACACCAACGGGCGGCCCCTTCACGCCGCCAAGGAGGTGTTCCGCCAGATACGCTCTGCCCTGGGCGATGCCCTCTCCATTCAGGCGGTGGCCTACACGGGCTCCTCCGGCGCTTTCTACCACAAGCTCTTCACCGACACGGGAAAAAGCCCGTCGGCCCTTTCCATGGACATCGTCAAAGACGAAATCACCTGCCATGCCTTCGGGGTCAAACATTTCAACGAAAAGGTGGACACGATCTTCGAACTCGGGGGCCAGGATGCCAAGTTCACCCTCTTCAATGATGACGGCACCGTCAAAAAGTCCCGCATGAACCTGAGCTGCATGGCCGGAACCGGGCAGACCATGCAGAACATGGTGGAGATGATCGGCCTGGATATCGGCACCAGCTTTCACGAATATGCCTTAAGGGCAGCCCGGACTCCCATAGTGGACGACACCTGCGGTGTCTTCACCGAAGCGGGCATCGCCCGGCTTGTGGCCCTGGGGTTTCCCAAAGAGGAGATCGCTGCGGCCATCGCCTACGGATTCATGGGAGGGTACGTCAACAAGTTCATCGGCAACGAGCCCTTCGGGGACTTTGCCTCGGCCCAGGGGGGCCCCTTCAAGGGCACAGCCTGCCTTGCGGCCCTTGCCCTGCATACAGGCATGGAGGTCCACGCCTTTCCCCACCGGCAGCTCTTCGGGGCCCTGGGCGCCGCCATCGCCGCCCGTCAGGCCATGGAAACGTGCCGCAAACAGGGGCAACCCGTTGAATGCAGATTCAGGGGCCTTGGCCTTGCCGACACGGAATTCACCACCTCAGAGGAACGCTGCAGCCGCCTGGTGGCCGACTCCTGCTCCGTTAAGGACTGCAAGCTGCAGGTCTACACCATCGGCGACGATCTGGTCCTCTCCGGCGGGGCCTGCCCCAAGGGGAACACAGACTCGGGAACAGCCAAGGCACCGGATTATGTGGCACGGTACAAACGGATGATGAACCGCCACCTGGAGCGCTTTACCCAGGCCCTTGACTCCCCGTCGGACAAAGAGCGGGTCCTGATTCCCCGGAGCCTCACCTTCCTCAATGAAAAAGGGATCTTTTACGCGGCCCTTTATCACCACCTCGGCTTTGAAGTGGCCCTCTCCCCGGAATCCGACGACCGGATCACCAACCTGGGGATCCACTACTCCCACTCCGAGACCTGCTTTCCCGTAAAGCTTGCCCACGGCCACACCGCCTTTCTCAAAGAGCACCTCAGAAAAGGAAAGGACAAGGTCCTGCTCGTCAACGCCATCGGGGCCCTGTGGGAAAAAAACCGATTCTGCCCGTACGTGGCCGGAGACGGGTTCCTGGCCAAGGATGCCGTGGGCATCGGCAACGACGATGTGCTGCTTCCCGTCCTCCACTTCGACGACCCGGCCCACCCCATCGAAAAGGCGGTGTGGGAGGACCTCTCCCGTGTGTTCGGACCCCGTTTCTCCCTGGGCCGGGTGTTTGAGGCCGTGGAAAGCGCCCGGAAAGCTGAAGCCGAATGCCTGTCGGAGATTTACAGCCGGGGAGAAAAAATCATCGCAGGGCTCACGGCCAAGGGGGAGAAGATCTTCATGGGCATCGGCCGGGGGTACACCCTGCTGGACAACAAAGCCGGCTCACGGATCCACGAACTCTTTGCCTCCCACGGCCTCCATTTTGTTCCGGCCTTTTTCACGAGGCCGCCGGAGTTTGATATCAACGACATTGCCGAAAACATGTACTGGGTCCAGGGCAAAGCCATCATCCGATACACCCTTGAAACCGCCCTTGGGCCCAACCTCTACCCCGTGCGGGCCACCAACTTCAACTGCGGTACCGACTCCATCCTCCTCTACCACGAAGAGGCCATCATCAATAAAGCCGGCAAGCCCCACCTGATCCTGCAGACCGACGGCCACTCCAGCAACGCCCAGTTCGGCACGCGGACCCTGGCCAACAACGAGGTGGTCAAAACCCACCAACCCAAGTCCGTTCGCCTGGCCGACTTCCGGCGAAAAATACGCCCGGTGGTCCTTAAAGACAAACGCATCGGCATCCCTTACATGGGGGACAACTCCCATGTCCTGGCCGCTTCCTTCCAAAGCCTGGGGTTCACCGCAGAGGTGATGCCCACCCAGACCGGCAGGGCCCAGGAGATCGCACGCAAGATGGTGGGCACCAACACCTGCATGCCCTTTGCCTACCAGGTGGGAGACTGCCTGGCCTGGCTCTACAGTCTCATGGACCGGGGCATCAACCCCAACACCAACGCCGTGGTCTTCCAGCCCATGGCCCAGGGCCCCTGCCGGTTCGGGCAGTACCACGTGATCTTAAAGCAGCTCTTTCGGGAAAACGGCCTCGGAAACGTGGATATCCTGAGCCCGGACGCGGAAAAGGACTACACCAATGTGCCCGTCTCCGACTTCGGGATCCTGAGGCAGGCTGCCGGGCTCTTCAAGGGAACCGCCTGCCTGGATATCCTGGGCAACGCCCTTTTGCGGACCCGGCCCTACGAAAAGAAAAAGGGAGCCGCCCAGACCCTCTACGACGACCTGACAACGGAACTTTACGCCATGGTGGCCCGACGGGCCGGCTCAAAAGAGTTCGTCGCATTTATGACCCGGGCTAACAATGACTTTCAGGCCATCCTCGACCCGGGCATCGAGAGAAAACCCGTGGTGGTGATCAACGGAGAAATTTTTGTACGGCTCCACCGCAACGCAAACCAGGAGTCCATCCTGCTGCTGGAAAAATACGGGCTGGAGGTGATGCTCTCTCCCCTGGGCCAGTGGATGGGGTACACCAACAAAACCGCCATCGAGGAGTTTAAAAAGGCGTACAGCTGGAAACGGATGGTCCTGTCCATGATCAAACAAAGCTACATGCAGAGCCGTGGAAAAAAACTCACAGCCCCCTTTCAGGACTTTCTCAAAGGCAGGGAAAGCCACGACTCCGAGCACCTCCTCAGCCAGATCCAGAAGGACCTGGTGTACGACCGGCACATCCAGGGGGAATCCCCCATCTCCATCGGTGAGGCCTATCTCTTCACCAAAGGACACATGCCCCGCATCAGCGGGATCTACCATGTGGGCCCCTTCGGGTGCATGCAGGAGACAGCGGCCACCTCCCAGATCCAGTCCATCACCCAGAAACACAGGATGAGTGCGGGCTCGGCACATGAACGGATTGTGCCCTTTATGGATGCTGTCTTCGGGGACTCGGAGCTGCCCAACCTGGAAGCGGAGATCGCAGCCTTTGCCCAGAAATGCTACCTGAAGCAGGAGATGCAGGGAAGTCAGGTGATAGGTGATAGGTGATAGGTGATAGGTGATAGGTGATAGGTGATAGGAAAAATGTGTTATGATTGGCCTGATTGGAAGGGAAATATTAACTCAAAGAAAAAAAAAGATAGAGGCATCGGGCCCCTGGCCGTATACTGATGCATCACTGTAATAAAGAGAGGAATCCCAGATGAAATGCATACGCGTCCTGGCTGCCATGGCCCTCATTGTCCTTCTCGCTCCCACTGCCCCCAGCGCCCATGCCGCCTCAAAGGGCCAGACCGTCTACGTGCCGGTGTACTCGCACATCTACAGCGGAAACATGGGAAAACCCTTTGACCTTGCGGTGACCTTGAGCCTCCGCAACACCGACCCCCACAGCCCCGTCACCATCAACCGTGTGGATTACTACGGCTCCGACGGCAAGCTCCTCAGGCGTCATGTCACCAAACCCCTTACCATCGCCCCCCTGGCCGCCACCCGCTTTATCCTCAAGGAGTCCGACAAGACCGGAGGCTCCGGGGCCAGCTTCATCGTCTCCTGGGAGGCAAACAGCCCGATCTCACCAGCCCTCATCGAGACCATCATGATCAGCACCCGGGCCCAGCAGGGCATCTCCTTTACCTCAAGGGCCCAGGTCATCCGAGAAAAATAACCCGGGCTCGCGAATGCTCCACCCCTCGTGCCTCGGGGTGTCGCATTCGCTTACGGGCTGCGCCCGTGGTTAACGACAAGGGTGCTCAAGTGCCTTCATTCAGCACGATGACATCTTCGTGGTAAAGAAACATAAAAACCGTTGAATCTACTTTGTCGTTGAGCGGAAGAACTCCGGCGGTAAGCTTTTTTGCTCGTTACTCCCCGGAGGCATTCAGATAAAAAACACTTCTGCTAAGGGTTCAAACACAAATAAATGTACCAAAAATGCCGCTGCGCTTTAGCCCGAGGGACGAGGGTTAATGCGCAGCGGCAAAGAGCTTTCAAGGTGGCTCACCTTGCCGCCGGAGGCATCGCTTTTGTATGTTTTATTTTTGTCCCGGCCCTAAAGTGCCGACACCGTCCCCTCACCCTTACAAACCTTGTGACACTACCCATCCAGCCGCCAGCTTTGGTGGCGGGCGTAGCCCGCAGCGAACGTCCTTGCGATTTGCCCTGAGGAACGAAGGGCGAAGCGCAAGGGCAATCCGCTTTTGAGGTGGCTCACCTCGCCGCCGGAGGCTGCTTTTAGCTTTGCCTCTGAGCCCTTTCCACACCTAAGGATTCCACCCCAGCCCCACCCGTTTGGCCGTGATGCGTTTGTCCAGGCGTTCGGCGGCCTCTTCCGGGTCCTTTTCAATGATAAACCGCGCACCCACCAGGTCTTCCAGGCCTTCGGTGGCGAGGTGGGTCACGGTGTCGGAGCCCAGGATGTTGGGGGGATGGCCCAGGTGGGTCTCGATACCCGAGGCCACGGCGTAGAGGCCGATGGCAGCGGCTTTCTCCGAGTACCACTCCGGGGAAGAGGCGGCCACGGGAAGGTCTGAAATATCCACGCCGCAGGTTTCGGCAAGGAGGGCGCAGAGCTGGAGGATACGGGCGTTGTCCACGCAGCTGCCCATATGGAGCACCGGCGGGATGCCCAGGGCTCCGCACACCTCCTTGAGCCCGGGCCCGGCCATCTCGGCCCCCTCGGGCATGAGGAGCCCGGCCTTGCCCGCAGCGGTGGTGACGCAGCCCGTCACCAGCACGAGGATATCCTTTTTTAAAAGGGCCTTTGCCAGGCCGACGTTCATGGAATCCTGGGTAAACTTGGGGTTGTTGCAGCCCACGATGCCCACCACGCCTCGGATGGCGCCCCGCTTCATGGCGTCGATAAGGGGATCGGGGGTACCGCCCACGGCCGCAAGGATCGCCTCGTTGGAAAACCCGGTCATGATGGGGACCGGCTCATGGGGAATCTCAACACGAGAAGCATCCCGCTCGGCAAAGGCGTCCACGGCCAGGGCCACAATCTCCCGGGCTTTTTCCATGGCGTTTTCCGGGTGGATGTCAAAATGGGTGGCCCCGGTGAAACGTGCCTTGCCCGAGGTGGTGATGAACCGGGTGTGGTAACAGCCGGAGATCTGGACCATGCTGGGCATGATGCACTGATAATCCACCACCACGGCCTCCACGGCACCGGTGACGATGGAGAGCTCGGTCATGAGATGGTTCCCTGCCATGGGGATCCCCTGGCGCATCAACAGCTCATTGCCCGTGCAGCACAGGCCCCCGACGTTGATCCCGGACGCGCCGACGTCCTTGGCCCGGGCCACGAGCTCCGGCATGCGTGCCGCCGCCAGGATCATCTCCGAGACCACCGGGTTGTGCCCGTGGACAAGGATGTTGACCTGGTCCTTTTTGAGCACCCCCAGGTTGGCCGTGGACTCAGACGGCGTGGGCGTGCCGAAGATGATATCCGAGAGCTCCGTACCGATCATGGAACCGGCCCAACCGTCGGCAAGGGCTGTACGCGCGGCGTGGATCAGGGTACTCGGGGCGTCGTTGTCGCAGCCCATGTGGGTGCGGTGCATCATCTCGGCGATCTCGCGGTCCACGCCCCGGGGGGTCATGCCGAGCTGTTTCCAGGTCTCGCGACGGCTTTCAGGCGCCCGCTTTAAAAACGCCACCTCCGCCTTCCGGCTCCCGAAATCCCCGAACAGCACCTCGGCAAGGTCCCCGGCGATATCCATCTCCGAGCGCCCCTCGCTCTTGATGCCCAGCTCTTCTGCAATGCGCACGAGCTTGGCCTTGTCACGGATTCCGTAATCCGGGCACTCGCCCTCGGCCACCCCGGCCAGGACCTCAATGAGGTCCCGGCCATGGTCGGAGTGACCCGCAGCTCCGCCGGCGATAAACCGGCCGAAGTTGCGGGCCACCACCACATCTGCGTCGGCCCCGCACACGCCCCGCTGCATCTTGCCGCCCTTTTTCGGGCTGATGCGGCAGGGCCCCATGGTGCAGTTCCGACACGTGGTGCCGAGCTCACAAAACCTGCAGTGGGGGGTCTGCTCTTCCAGGCGGTCCCACACCGTCTCAATGCCCTCTGCCTGGGCCTTTCTAATCATTGCCCGGGCGTCTTCCCACATCGAAAGCTCTTCTATCTTCCGTTTTTCCCTTGCCATGCCGACCTCCATGTTTCCAGTGCCGATATCTCCCCGAACCCCTTCCGGCAAGAGTGCCGACACCACACCGTTATGCGCACAGCGTACCTTGTACGGGGGCCTTTTTCTGTCAGCCAGGCGACATAAGAGGCCGAAATACAGGAAAGACAGGACTCTGTCACATGGCATGCAAGGCGGTCCGACCCGGAATCATCAACGCGCCAGCCCCCCCCAGGCGGTCAGGATCCTCAATCCGGTAGACCCCCCGCCCCAGTTTTCGAATCACGCCGGAGCGGCCCATGTCCGCAAGGAGGGTGGAGGCGGTCTGACGGGACATGCCCAAGTGAAGGGCCAGCTCTTCGATGGTCACGCTCAGGCGAACCACGGGCCCTTCGGGTTCGCCCCGGGCCTCTGCAAGGAGAAAAGCGGCAAGGCGGGTGGTGCTGTCGCTGAACACCAGGCCGTCGATGATCTGAAAGGCGTTTTTCAACAGCCCCCCCAGCACCCGTACCATGGCCTGGGTTACGGCCGGGGTCTCCATCATCTCCCGATGAAAGGTCCCCACATCGGTGACAAGAAGAACCCCGTCGGTGAGGGCCACCACATGGGCACCGGTGTGACTGCTGTAGATGTCCCCGGGCTCCAGCACCGCAAAGGTAAACTCCTTCTCCTCATAGGCCCTGAACACGCGTAAACGCCCTTCAGCCACCACAAACACCTCGTTTTGCGACGCCTCGGGAAAGGCGATGCTCTCCCCCTTCACATACCGCCGCCTCCGAAAGGCCTTTTTCATGGCAGCATACTCAGGACGTTCCAACTCCTCCAGCAGACTCAAGGTCGAAATTTTCATGCCGAGCCATCCCTCCCCACGCCATACACGTGCGTTTACACAAAATTTAACAGGATACTATCCTTAGACTATCCGCAAAGGAGGACGGGTTGTCAACACAGTGATCCCGTTGGGATCCCTTAGTCGGACCAGCTGAACACCGAAAACAATATGACTTATTCGCACCTCGGATCCGATATTGAACCCATTATTGCTTAAAAGAATCTATTTCTTTTTGTGAATTGCGTTACTATATATTAACAGCGTGTATTTATTAAGGATATATTGAATTACTCTCTACTTGTGTGTATAACGGTCCCTTAAATCAGTGACTGTTTTCTGGTGTAATCATTTTTATTCGCGGTGCGACACGCGGTTTGCAAAGGAACACTGTTGTTCCCCCATAAATCAAACCGCAAAAAGGAGGGCCAGATGAGCGAACGAGTAGAGCGTGAGTATGAACTGAAAAGAACCGGCGCAGCGGAAGCCATGGCAGGTGTAAAATCGGGCGACCGAATCTTTTACGGGGAGTTCACCCTCTTCCCGAGGTTGTGCGATGCCGCCCTGGCCGCCCAGAAGGATGGAGTGACCGGTGTCAATGTGGACAGCGTCTGCTTCACCCAGATGCCCAAGGTGGCCGAGGTGGACCCCGACGGAAACCACTTCATCCTCAACGACTGGCACTTCGGTGGCGTCAGCCGGAAGCTCCACAAGCAGGGCCGCTGCAACTACATCCCCCTGACCTACCACCAGGGCCCCCGCATCATGCGAAAGTACCAGGACTACGACATCGTTGTCCTCACCACCGGCCCCATGGACGAGCGGGGCTATTTCAACTACGGCATCTCCAACTCCATGGCCTCTGCCGCCGTGGACAAAGCCCGCCGCGTGGTGGTGGAGGTCAACCCCAACGTCCCCAACTGCCTGGGCGGAAACCAGGAATCCATCCACATCACCCGCGTGGATGCGGTGGTGGAAGGACGCACCGATACCCTCGTGCAGGTCCCGGCGGCCAACGCCTCGGACATCGACCGGTCCATTGCGGCCCACATCATGGAAGTCATCGAAGACGGCTCCTGTCTCCAGCTGGGCATCGGTGCCCTGCCCAACGTCATCGGCAGCATGCTCGCCGACAGCGACCTCAAGGACCTGGGGGTTCACACCGAAATGCTCGTGGACTCCTGCGTGGACCTCTATGAATGCGGAAAAATCACCGGAGCCAGAAAGGTCATCGACAAATACAAAATGGCCTACACCTTTGCCATGGGCACCCAGAAGCTCTACGACTTCCTCCACAACAACCCCACCTGTGCCTCCTATCCGGTGCACTACATCAACGATCCCAAGATCGTCGCCTTGAACCCCAAGGTGGTGGCCGTCAACAACGCCGTTGCCATCGACCTTTACAGCCAGGTCTGCTCGGAATCCGCAGGCACCCGTCAGGTCTCGGGCACCGGGGGCCAGCTCGACTTCATCTTCGGGGCCTTCGGCTCCAAAGGGGGCAAAGGGATCATCGGCATCAGCTCCACCTACACGGACAGCAAAGGGGAGGTGCACTCCCGCATCAACCCCACCCTGGCCCCGGGCTCCATCGTCACCCTGCCCCGCTCCCTGGTCCAGTACGTGGCCACCGAATACGGCATGGTCCAGCTCAAGGGCAAGTCCACGGTTGAGCGGGCCCAGGCCCTCATCAGCATCGCCCACCCCGACTTCCGCGACGAACTCGCCAACCAGGCCGCGGCCATGGGGATCGGGTAAAAAAGCAGCCTCCGGCGGCAAGGTGTGCCACCTTGAAAGCAGGTTGCGGATGCGTTTTGCCCCTCGTCCCTCGGGGCAAATCACATCCGCCTATAAAACAAACGTCGGCCGTGATCATCGTTTGGGCGATTGGTGTATTGGCATCACTCCCCAAAGCCCCTTGCCCCCTGGAGCGCCGCACTCCTGTGCGGCACGGGTAACGACGGACCAAAAATCCGCATCGGAGTGCGGCGCACCGTTTCGGTCGTTTTTTTTGTAACTATTCAGCTCAAAAAAAACAGCCTCCGGCGGCAAGGGGCTGAGCCCCTTGACCCCAGGGTCGCAAATGCTCCCGGCCTTCGTTCCTCAGGCCGATCACATTCGCTGACGGGCTTTGCCCGTGGCCAGCAGTAAGGGCTCTTCAAAAGACGTGTGTCACAGAGTAAAGCAGGCCTGCAATGCACCGGGAAACCCCGAGCGCGCCTGAACACAGTCGCCTGGCAAACCCGCGCGCGGCCGTTCCGTAATAAAACGGCCACGCGCGGGCGTCCTGACTTGGACTCGTGAATCCCAATAGGAAACAGAATCACCTTGTGGTATCGTGGGCCCGACACAACAACGGCCCCAACCACACGAACCCCACGGGATAACACACCGGACCGCCATGATTTACCACAGCGACGACTTTTACGACGAGGCCTTCACCCATGTGGACGCCACAGACGCCGACCTCTCCGGCAAGGTGTTCGAAGGGTGTTCCTTTACGAACTGCACCTTCTCGAATACCGCCCTTACCAACACCACCTTCGAGAACTGCACCTTCCTCTCCTCATCCCTGATGATGTCCGAGGTGCTGCGCACCACCTTTGACGGGGTCCGGTTCGAAGCATGCAAAATTGCGGGCATCAACTTCAGCACCCTCAACGACTTCTGCATCAACCTGGTCTTTACGGGAACCAAACTCATCTCCTGCACCTTCACCGGCCTTGACCTTAGAAACACACCGTTTTCGAACTCCGTCATCGAAGGGTCCAACTTCCGGGAATGCAACCTCAGGGGCACCGACTTCACCAACGTCCAGTTCCGCACCACCACCTTCTCCAGCTGCGCCTTCAAAGGTGCCGACTTCAGGGGCGCCGCAGGCTTCACCATCAACCCCTGCCACAACGACCTGAAAGGGGCCACCTTCGACCGGGCAAATGCCTTCCAGCTCCTGCAACCCTTCGGGATCGTTCTGGGTTAACCCACATAAAACGGCTGGAAAAAGCATGCATAGGCCTCCGGCGGCGAGGTGTGCCACCTCGAAAGCAGGTTGCGGATGCGCTTTGCCCCTCGTTCCTCGGGTCAAATCACATCCGCCTTTCAAACAAACGGCGGCCTTGACCATCGTCATTTACCCGCACCCCGAACCCCCTTGCCCCCTGGAGCGCCGCACTCCTGTGCGGCACGAGTAACGACGGACTAAAAAGCCGCACCGGAGTGCGGCGCTCCGTTTCCGCCGATTTTTCTCGTTTTTTTTGGCCTTAGTCATCGTTTCAGCCAGGACCATAAAAACCGCGAATTACCTTTGGTCGCCATACTACAGAAGGAACATGTAATTCCGGGCATGGGTCCCCGGTCACTTGAGGATACGAAAGGTGGCAGGTGCCGGACAGCAAAACGGTACAACCGGCCCCTTTTCCCGGGAAGACGAGGAGGTGCGAAGGGCATCACACTCTGTACCGTCTTTCCCGCGAAGGCGGGAACCCATGTTGGTTATGGGATACTGCCGGGCTTCATGATGCGGGTGGTGCGATAAACGTGAAGGTGACCCTAACCCGGATATTTCATGAGAAAACGACCAGGCTAAAACAATGGGATGTCATTACAGAAAATCAAGGAGTTTCGGGGACTTTGTTGTTGGTACGGTAGACAAAGGCAAGGAGTTCGGCCACCACGGCGTAGATCTCTTCGGGGATCTCCATATCGAGGTCCAGGGCGGCCAGGACTTCCACCAGGTCGGGGTCACTCTGGATGGGCACCCCGTGTTCACGGGCCAGGTCGATGATCTTTTCAGCCACGGGCCCATGCCCCTTGGCCTTGACCGTGGGCGCGTTGCCCTCGCCTCCTTTGTAGCCAAGGGCCACGGCGGTCTGCCGTTTTTTATCAGGTCGAGACATGGAGCCCATCCACTGCATCCACCAGGTCATCCACCAGGGAGGTGCCCGCCATCACCGCGCGGTCGACCCGCTGAACGCCCATCTTCCTCACGGAAAAGCCTTTTTCCGAAAGGCTCCGGGTCAGCGCCTCCAGGTCGTGGGTCAACAGGGCTTCGGCTTCGGGGGTCGTCACCGAAAAGGTCCCCCTCACCGCCCCTTTGAACAGGGAGATATCGGCCCGAAGTTCCCCGAGCCGGGTCAGGTCCAGCAGCATGGACATCCGCGTCACCCTCTCCTTTGCGTCCCTGCCGGAGGGCCCCTCTTCCCCACGGTCGATGAGGAGCTGGCCGAAACTCAGGGTGCCGTCCATCACGATGGGCAAGGGCAGGAGAAAACGCCCCGACACCTCCCCGGTGGCGCGATTCACCACCTGGAGTTTTTCGATGCCGTCGATGAGGGCCTTCACCGCTTTTCCGAGGGGTTCTTCCCGTTTCACGGCCTGGGCAAGCTTCATGGAGAGCCCTTTGAGGTCCTCGTCACCGCCCTGGCCCCCCTGCATAAGGTTGTGCTCATGCATGAGGCCGGATTGACGCACCATGCGCCGGACGTCTTCGGCCCCGCTCTTTCCGGGTTTGACGGCAATCTGGGAGACAAAACGCTGGAGTTTCTCTTTGAGGTGGGTGGCGGCGGTGGCTCCCTTGGTGGGGAGGGTGGCGCCAAAGAGGGTGAAGAGGTGCTGAAACGGTCCCTGGCGCCCCAGGTTTCGAAGGGCCACGAGGTAGCGCCCCACGGGATGGTTTGCAAAGGTGAGTTGACGCAGGGCGATGCGGCTCGTGTCCACGTCGGTGACGCGCATGCGCATCAGGGCCCCGTTTTTCATGGGCTGGTTGACCGTGGCTTCCACCTCGCGTTTGCCGATTTGAAGGGTGGCTGTGCCGTCGGGGTTGGCCTGCACCACACGGGCTGTCACCAGCCGACCTGGTGCCAGGGGCCGCGGCCCGGCGGTTTTTCCGCTTCCGAATCCAAATAAAGAGACCATCGCTTGTGCCCGTCAACGCGTGTTTTTTTGCCCGGCAACGCGCTGTGGCGATCCACCCCGCGTTGCACTGCCCATCCCGCTTGAAGTTGCCTTGTCTCTTTCTTTTCGGCTGCCCTTTAAAAAACCTTAACCCGAATACCGGGTGTTGCCATGGCCTTAGCCCGGATATTTCCCCGCGTCCGTGCCGAGGGCCGGGCTACAACCGCGCCACCAGCATCACCCCGGCAACCGCCAGGCCATACCAGACCACGGTTTTACATGCCTCGCCCCATCCCGTCCCGGTCCATGAACAATGCAACTCCGGCTTTATCAACCGGGAATCCTCAGCCCTTAAAAGGTCCTTAAAAAAAGAACATACCACGCCGACTGATTGTCTCATACCACACCTCATTAAAGTAAATAATCCTGTCTTTAACCTACATCGGTGTGGTAATTTCTATCCAATCGTAAGAGCGGATCGGCCTCTTCACAAATCCTGATCAACCGGGGGAAACCGTGGAAATATACCAGCTAAAAACCTTTGTCGCGGTGGCGGAGGAAGCCCACCTGACACGCGCAGCCGAACGGCTCAACACCAGCCAGCCGGCGGTGAGCGCCCACATCAAGGCCCTTGAGGAATCCCTCGGCACCCCGTTGTTTCACCGCACCCCCAAAGGCATGGTCTTGACCGATGAGGGGCTCCTTTTAAAAGAGTCGGCCCGGACCATCCTTGAGGCGACCCGCGCCATGGAGCTCCAGGCCCAGAAGCTGCGCCGGGAGCTTACCGGCACCCTTCGCATCGGCCTCAACTCGGAGCCCTCGGGTCTCAAGGCCGCCCCCTTTGCCACCTGGCTCAAAACGCGGCACCCCGGGGTTCACCTCTCCTACCACCAGAGCATCTCCGGCAAAATTCTCCTGGATTTAAAAGCGGGTGTCATCGACGGCGGGTTTTTCTACGGATCGTGCCCCCACGGCGAAATCGCCGGCCTCTTTCTCAAAGAGATCGACCTGGTGGTGGCCGGACCGGCCCCGTGGGCCGATAAAATCAAAGGGGCTTCCTGGCAGGCTATCGCCGCCCTGCCCTGGGTAGGTTTTCCCCCTCACTGTCCCTACAACGAAGCCCTGACACCTCTGCTCCGGAAAGACGACACCCGCCCCGGAGCGGCCATGCTCTCGGACAACGAATCCACCATCACCACCATGGTCCAGTCCGGCCTCGGCCTCTCCATCATGCTGCGGGAAGACGCCCTCAAAGCTGAAGAGAGGGACACCCTTGCCGTCTGGGACGGAGAAAACCTGACCCTTCCCCTCTCCTTCGGCTATGTAAAAAAACGGGAAAAAGAGCCCGTGATCCAGGCGGCCCTGGAGGGCATTGCGGAGGTGTTCCGAAAAAACGGGTAAACAGGTGATAGGTGATAGGTGATAGGTGATAGGTGATAGGTGATAGGTGATAGGTGATAGAAAATACCCCACCACCTATGGCTTATCACTTTCTTTTTATGACCTATTACCCGTTTTTCCTATTTTTCTTACCTCACCTCTCCCACCCCAACAACACCCCGAACATCACCATCAAAACGCCGGTGATGCCATCCAAGGTGCGCTGCACCGCCTCTTTCATGAGAATAACCTTGGCACGGTCCACCATGGCGGCAAGGCCTGTCTGCCAGACCATGGCGATCACAAAATGGAGTCCGGCAAGGCCAAGGGCCTGCACCAGGGCGGGACGGGCGGGGTCGATGAACTGGGGCAGGAAGGCCATGTAAAAGACGATGGTCTTGGGGTTCAGGACGTTGGAGAGAAACCCCTCGCGCAGGGACCTTGCCACGCGAAAGTCACCGAAACCCGGCGGTATGTCTTCCACGGAGCTCCCGCTCCTTGGGGTGGCGGCCGACCGGAGGCTCACAATCCCCAGCCAGATCAGGTACGCGGCCCCCATGAGCTTGAGCAGCCCGAAGGCAACGGCGGAGTGCAGAAGGATTACGGAAATCCCCACGGCGGAAAAGGTGGCGTGGACAAAGAGCCCCGAACAGATGCCGAGGCTGGTAAAAAAACCGTCTTTCATGGCCCCCCGGGTCGTGTTGCGGATCACCAGGATGGTGTCGATGCCTGGTGTGATGGTGAGAAGCGTGATGGCGATGGTATAGGCAATCAGGTTGTGTTCCATGGGATCTCCAAAAAATAAAGTCAGGTCAGGTGTCCATCATGGGCCAGGGCGCGGGAACTGTCAATGGCGGGGCAGGCCATAGGACGGCACCTGTGAGCCCACAAACAAAAGCGGGCGCATGACATTCATGCGCCCGCTTTTGTATGGGGCCTCGGCCCTTTGTACCATCGTGAACCGGGCCTTCTCACCGACCGTTGGGAGGCTGGCCCTTCCGCAAACAGCCGGGGGCAAGGCCCGGAGAGAATCCGTGTAGCACTGTCCCCCAAAGGGGATCAGAAGCCCCAGCAGCAATCGGCCCGGTTGTTGTCGTATGCGCCGGACTCACTGCGCCGCTTCTCATTCTCCACCATCACCCCCGTCTGGTATGCTTTCATGCCTTCGTTATGGGGAAGGACAGCGTAACCGCCGATCCAGGGCTGCTGCTCAGCCAGTGCATCCAGCTCTTTTAGAGTGCGCTCCGCCTCCATGGCCTGCTCGGTGTTTTCAACGACATAATCCCGTGGGATATGAACCTTGTTGACTGCCACACGCAGGTCGCCGTTTGTCATCTCCTTGGCCTGAACCTTCATCACATGCCCCTCACCGTTGGTGAAGTAGCTGATGCCGTCGAGGCCATCGTTCAACGCCTGGGTCCCCAGGTCATGGAGTTCGGTGCCGGGCTCTGCCACCGTGCCTTTTGTAAAATCAAAAAGCCCTGCAACAGCGGGGCCGGAGGAGAAGCTCAACGCAACCATGACAATGGTGACGGTGACGATATGGACATATATGCCTTTTAAGGTCTTCATGGGTATTCCTCTAACTTAAAGGATGTATCAAAGCCGGAGAATTCCGGCTGAATGGTTCGTTATCCGATGCCTCTGGGCACCGCTTTCTGCCGCTGGGTTAACCCTGCGGCCTCTGCTCATGGGCTGATGCCCCTCATTTTCTGTTCACTGATTGCGCTTGTGTGGTCGCCCGGGAGGAAAGAAAGGGGAATAGGGATGACGAGAAAGGGTCTGGTCTGGAATCATAGTGGAGCCGTTATAGCCGGGCCTGATGCTTGATGTACTCCTTTTCTGCCGTTTGTTTTTGCCAATGCATGCAGCACAGTCGGTGCTGCGAATCACAAGGCTCGCCCCAGGAAAGGACGTCATGGAAGATGACAAGCGAGGGGGCATGGGCTCCATACCCCCGTTCTCCTGTCCTTTTCGTAAAGGGCACCCCCGCCGTTAAGGCGGGCGTGGATCAGTTGTCTCTCTGGTGGTTTCTATTGAACTCGGTCTCCACCATCACGCCGAACTTATAGGCCTTCACCCCCTCATTGTGGGGAAGAACCGCGTATCCACCGACCCAGGGCTGCTGCTCGGAAAGGTCCGCCAGGCTCTGCCAGGTGCGCTCTGCCTCAAGGGTCTGGTCATGGGTATCAGCCACATAATTCTTCGGGATATGAACCCGCCTTACAGCCACGCGCAAGTCCCCGTTGGCCATCTCCTTGGCCCGGACTTCCACCACACGGCCTTCACCGTTGGTAAAGTAGCTGATGCCACCCAGCCCACGGTCCAGGGCTTCGGTGCCCAGTTCATGGAGCTCGGTACCCGGAACGGCAACCCTGCCTTGAGTAAAATCAAATATCCCGGCCTGGGCCGGTGCGGCAGCCATCACAAAGGCTGCAACCACGGCGGCGAAAACGACATGCAGATAGGCTTTTTTCATGGTCTTCATAACGGTACCTCCCTTACGCTTATACATACCGGTCAACGCCGGCTGAATCGTCATGGATTGAAACATTGTATGGTAAGGGTACGTTACACAAAACATGCCACAGGAAGGGCCCGGGCTGAAAAACAAAAAAACGCCGCCGGGCCGGACCATGCACCGCCTCAATAAAAAAGAAAACACGACTCGCGGTCCACGACTGGAGAATACTCTTCAAGACCCTGGGGACTATTCTTTACCGTGACCTTAACCCGTATATTTCATGAGAAAACGGTCCGGTTAAAACAAGAAGGTGTCATGGCAACTGGTGACTCAGAGATATTTAGGCATTTCGTGAAATATCCGGGCTAAAAATCCATCTGGAAGAAAAGGTGGGGCATGCCGTGGTACTCGCCGTCCAGCTCCGGGCGCCGTGAAAAGCCGAATGTGGTAAGGACATGACCGGACCTGGCGTTGTCGGGGTCCGTCAGGGAGACGATGCGCTCCGCCTTCAGGTGGTCCCGCGTGAATTCAATGCACAGTCGGCCCGCTTCCGGGCCCACGCCCTGTCCCCAGCTCTCCTTGCCCAGGATGGAGCCCAGCTCGATGCTCTTCACCTCTTTAAGGTACCGCAGCCCGCAGTAGCCGATGGGCTCCCCGGTCTCTTTCCAGGACACCACAAACATTCCGTAGCCGAACTCCCGCCAGTGGTCCATGAGCACCTCAAGGCGAAGGGCCGCCTCCTCTTCGGGAAGCGGGGCGTTGTGGGGTGGAATATAGCGCATCACATCCGCGTCGCCGTATAGCGCAACGAAAAAATCGCGGTCCGTTGGCCGGGGGGGACGGAGAGAGAGGCGATCACTGATAAGGGGGAATGAAAATGAAGTCATAGATTATGCCTTATACGTCGAGTAAAGGTGATTCCGGCATCAACACATCCCCACTCACTTGCCATGGATTTCCCATAATGGCAATAGCCAACAGGGCCATCAAAAGCAGGAAAACAGCAAGTCGCCTCACCCTTGCAGGTCCAACGCATTTAGACTTTGTCTCCGGTGTTCCTGGACGGGCCGACGGTTTAAGACGAGCGACGACCAGGTCTACAGGGTTTCGAGATGGCCAACCTCCCTTCCGGAGACGCTCTCCTGAAGGGGTCTGGTCTTCCAGCGTCGATGGATCCAGAACCACTGATCCGGATAGCGCCGTACCATCTCTTCGATGACACGGTTAAAGGCCTGGGTGTTCTCCACGAGGTCCTTCTCCGGGTCACCGGTCTTCACCACGGGAACTTCCGGACCGAACTCCGCCCGAAATTTGCCGTTTTCTCGTACCACAAAAAAAGAGATTACTGGCACGTCAGTGGCCATGGCAAAGAAGGCCAAACCTTTATTCGCACTGGCCTTTCTCCCCAAAAAGTCCACAAAAACGCTTTGACGGGGTTTGCTGGCATTTTGATCAATAAGCAGACCCACGAGATTTCCTTTAAAAAGCTCTTTACGAATACCATAGACAGCCCTTCGCGTGGGATACATACGGCATCCAAACTTTTGTCGAATCTCCTTGGTGTATCGGTCCAAAGGCTTAAAATCAAGGGTTCGATACACGGCGGCGGACTGAAAACCGGAGGCCATAATAGCTGGGGCCGCAAGCTCCCAATTACCGATATGAGCCATAACCAGCAAGACCCCTTTACCTTTCTTATGGGCATTGATGACGTGGTTCATACCGTAATAACGAAACTGATGGCAGATACTCTCCAATGGCCACCGGGTGCTCTGCCCCATTTCAAAAAGAATACGAACCGTGTTGACAAAATTCAGCTTGGCAAGTCCCGTAAGCGCTTTCTGGTCCATGGAATCACCGAAGACATGGGTCAGATTGTCCATGGCCACGGTTCGATGCCGTGTATCGTACTTAAACCAGGCATGTCCGACGAAATGAGCAAGCCGGTCGGCTCGTCGTGGGGAAATTAGCCCGATAAAGGTTATTAATGATTTGACAAGGTGGTAAGTCATGGACTCGATACGGCGTGAAAATTTCATACGTCTTCCTTAGCACTGTAAATAGCAGCAAACCGAATGAACGGTTGTCGATTCTGGCTGCACGGCATTTCAAACGATCACGTCACCGACGTCTACCCACATGAGCAACGTGGCGGCGGGGCGTGTACCTGATGATCCGGGGTGCGTTGCCACCTCTTCTTACAACGTGTTAGCCAGTCGGCTATTTTGCAGCCGAGCAATTACCGTTTTTTTCATCTTCGCCCCCGCGCTTCGTATTGATCGCCCTGCTCACCCCGGTCTCTTTCATTGCCCGCAGCGCAATCTTTGTGATATGCTCGCAACAGGTCGTAACATGAAAAGATACACCCGGTTTTACCCCGTCCCACCCCCCTCCACGGCCCGTCTTTGAAGACAGAAACACGAGAGAAGGGCCCCATGGACATCAAAACCGCATTCCCGAAAATCGTCGACAACATCCACGACGGTCTGTACATCGTGGACAAAAACCGCGCCATCACCTTCTGGAACAAAGCCGCCGAACGCATCACCGGGTACGCCGCAGGGGAGGTCCTCGGCAAAAAATGCTCGGAAAACATCCTCACCCACCTGGACGGCAAGGGAAACAAGCTCTGCACCGGCAGGTGCCCCCTGGAAAAAACCATGGCCGATAAGAAGATGCGGGAAGCCGACATCTTCCTGCACCACAAAAACGGCCACCGCATCCCGGTCTCCGTCCGGGTCAGTACCCTCAACGACACGGCCGGCAACGTAATCGGCGGCATCGAGCTTTTCACGGACATCAGCTACCAGACCTTGACGGAGCAGAGGATCAAGGAGCTGGAGAAACTGGCCCTTTTGGACATTCTCACCCAGCTGGCCAACCGTACCGGCATCATCCGGGCCCTCCAGGGGGACCTGGAGGAACACAAGCGCTACGGCGTCCCCTTCGGCATCCTTTTCATGGATATCGATCACTTCAAGGTGGTGAACGACACCTTTGGCCATGACGCCGGGGACAAGGTCCTGAAAGTGATTGCAGACACCTTCACCGCCAACTCCCGGGCCTTTGACCTCTACGGCCGGTGGGGCGGAGAGGAGTTCATCGGCATCATACGCAACATCACGGCCGAAGCCCTGGAGTCCCTCGGCAACCGCCTGCGCACCCTCATCGAAAATACCTTCTGCCTCCACGAAGGCATCCCCCTCAAGGTCACCATCTCCATGGGCGCCACCATCGTACGCCGTGGGGACACCATCGACACCCTCATCAAACGAGCCGACACCCTCCTTTACGAGAGCAAGGCTTCCGGGAGAAACCGAACCTCCTTCCGCTAAGCAAACACGCCCTTTTATGTTTCGGAGCCCAACACCAGAACACGATCCTGGAACGTAAGCACCTCGATGTCTCGCAGGGTATTGATGCCGTCCCGGTTTGAGACCCCATCCTCGACGCGGATGCTGAAGCCGCTCCTCAGGCGGATGGTGTACTCTGCGTAGTTCCCGCTGAACAGCACGGTGTTTTTGCCGCTGTTGCCCGTGATGTCATTGTTGTACCCGTTGACACGCACGTTGCTGCTTCTGTCCCCTGTCAGGGTGACGTCTTTGAGGTAACGGGCATGATGGGTATACGGAAGCTCGGGGTCAAAGCGCAGGGAAAAGGTCCCTTCAAACCCGGGGTCGATGCGTGCGTTGTAGGTGAGATAGGGGTGAAAAAAGGTGTTATCCATCATGGCCGCCCCCATGGGGTCGTTCTGTCGAAGGCCATTCCGGTCCTTTGCGCAGTACTGCCCGTACATGCCGCGATCATTCCACGGCCAGGCCCCCCAGAGGCCGTACCAGCTGTCCACCACGGCGGCCAGGTACTCCTGGGAGAGGCTGTTTTCCCGGGTCCACTCGTCAACCACCTCCTCCGGCAGGTCCCCCATCAGACCGTTTGCCAGGGCATGTTGCTGGGCGACACGAATCCTGGCCTGAAGCCCGGGCAAGGCTCCCGGCAAGGAGTGGGGTCCGTCCACGCCGATGCCGAAGTCATGCACCAGGTGCAGGATCTCTTCAAAGGTGGCGTCCCGGTGGTGTTCGTAGTCCTGGTTCATGTACCACTCCCCGCCCTCCACCTGGATTTCGTCCTGATAAAGCGGTTGCCCCTCCACCCTCACCGGAAACCACCGGTCGTCGCTCCCGTTCAACAAAAGCAACGCCGCACCGTTGTCGGCCATTCGGTTGGCCACGGCGGATTTGTCCTCGCCGTAAAGGGAGCCGGGGCAATCCGTCAGGTAATGCTCCAGCACCCCTTTGGCCCGAAGCATTTGCAGGTCGGTGATCTTGTCCTGGGCAAAAATATGAATGGGGTTTCCGTTGGGTGCAACGACCTTGGTATATTTGCAGAATGCCCGTTTGTAGCCTGGTTCCATGGAGGCAGGCACAGCTCCGATGCCCGGTGCCGCCTCTTCGATGCACGCCCCTTTGCAGAGCGCGGGAGAGCTCCAAAAACCGCATGCAATGAGTGTGACTAAAAATAAAACAACCGCCGCTGTGTTCCCTTGATTCTTCATTCTGACTCCTTGGTGTGCTTTGTCTTCGCAGTTAACACCCGGTTCCGCCATGGCGGCCGGATCGTGTGTTTCCGGTAACCACGCATCGGTGTGCCGACGGGGTTGACTTCTGGGCACAGTGTAGAGCCGTCAAGGGGGCACATTCTATGGAGATTGTGTGTAAAAATGTATACAAATGTGAAGAAACAGTTTCCCAAAAGGGATGAGTGTTCCCATCACGGCAAAAACCCGTTGCCGCCACGGAAAAAACCATGGTACGACCAGACTCGTATCGTTATGTGTCTCCCCCGCCGCACCACCCGACACGGTCGGATACCGCGCGTCGAACCTCTCGGATTCCGATTCTGAGAGCTATCTTTTTCCGTTACATGCTTGGAGTTGTTGACATGGAAAAGAAGATCCCCCTGCTGCTGGTTGAAGACGACAACCGCCTTGCCCCGATGATCAAAGAGTACCTTGATAACAATGGCTTTCACGTGACATGGGAACGGCGGGGAGATTGCGCGGAAAAAAGGCTGGCGGAGTGTTCGCCGAAGGTGATTGTCCTGGATATCATGCTGCCGGGCCTGGACGGGTTTTCCATTTGCCGGGCTGTCCGCCCCACATTTACCGGCCCGATCCTGATGCTCACGGCCAAGGGGGACGACATCGATCATGTGGTGGGCCTGGAACTCGGGGCCGACGACTACGTGGCCAAGCCCGTGACGCCCCGGGTGCTCCTTGCCCGGCTCACGGCCCTGCTCCGGCGCACCCAGGCGGAAGCCGAGCCCCGACATGCCACGGACACCTTCACGTTCGGAAGCCTCGTCATCGACACCCGGGACCGAAACGCGTTCCTTTCAGGGGATCCCCTGAGCCTCACCACCAACGAGTTCAATCTGCTCACCCTCCTGGCCTCCAGGGCGGGCGAGGTGGTCAGCCGTGATGAAATCTCAACAACAATTCGTGGTGTGGCCTACGACGGGCAGGATCGATCCGTGGATGTTCTGGTCTCCCGGGTCAGGAAAAAGGTGGGGGATGACCCCAAGCGCCCCAAACGAATCAAAACCGTCTGGGCGGCGGGGTACCTGCTTGTTACGACGGCGTGGGACGATCCTGCGTAGATGCGTCCTGAACAGGCCAGGACAAACGGACCAGGGCACCGCCCAGGGGAGACTCACCGATGGTCACGCGGCCCCTGTGGCGCTCGGCAATGCTGCGGACAATGGCAAGGCCCAGGCCGTGGTTTCCGGACTCCCTGTCCCTGCTCCCATCCAGCCGGATAAAGGGCACAAAGACGTTTTCCCGGTGTTCCTCGGCAATGCCGCACCCGTCATCCTCCACGGTGAGAAAAAAGTCGTCCCCTGATCGTTCCAGGGACACCTCAACAGAACTCCGGGCATACCGCACCGCATTGCCCACAAGGTTCCCCAGGGCCCTCCCCAACAGGCGTTCTTCAGCCAGGGCCGTTGCCTGTTCCGGTTCCAGGAGGTCCCGGAAAGCCACTTCCACCTCCGGCCTCACCACGGAAATCCCGGCGCGAAACGTCTCCAGCCACCGGGTCATGTTCACCTCTTGAAAATCGGGTTTTTCGCCCCCATGCTCCATGCGGGAAAAAGCGAGCAGCTCTTCCACCAGCCCGTCTAATTCTTCGATGCTGCACTGGATCTCTGCATTGAGTTTCTGTCTTGCCCCTGCATCGGTGGCCTCGTCCAGCAGCCCGAAGGCAAACTGGAGGCGCGCCAAAGGCGACCGCAGCTCATGGGAGACGGCGTCGGCCAGGTCAATGCGGTAGGAGATCTCCCGTTGAACCTGTGCTGCCATGGCGTTGAACTCCTCGGCGAGGATGTGCACGGCCGACCCCTTGGAGACCGCCACCCGGGCCGACAGGTCACCCTTTTTGAACCGCTCGGCCACCCCGGTGAGGGCATCGAGGTCCCGCCACAGGGGCCGGGTCCAGAGAAAGGCCCCTGCGGCAATAAGAACCAGAAACATGCCAAGGACACAGTACACCGATACGTAATAGAGAAGGGCCTCTCCCTCGTCCAGGGAACCGAGGACAAGGTAACTCTCAACACCGGGGAGAGTGCACCAGGCAATGTCTGCCTTCTTGTCCACCCAGATCCCCCTGCGGGCCAGGCGGTCCACAGCCCGTTCCCCCCCGGCGGCGGGAGGGGCCTTGCTCAGCCGGACGGGAAACCCGAAGACCGGCCGGATGGCGGCAAGGGCCTCCTCGGCGGAAAGGGAATCCTGTCGCCGAAGTTCCCGGGAGACCAGAAACACGGTAAGGTCCGAGACCCGGTCGTCTTCCCCCGTGTACCAGCTCGACCCGTCACGGCCCGGCTCCACCAGAAGCACCTGGTCGCTCTTGCCAAGCCGCCGGTAAAAGGCGTCTTCCGAGTAATCACTCACGAGTTCACCGTCTCGCAGTCCCTGTTGTGCGTCTTCTTCCAGGCCCTTCACATCAGCCAGGGGCACAACCGAGGCAAGCCTGCCGGACACCTCCCCAAAGGCCCTCACCAGCTCCGGCCACCGGGAGGGGGGAACCGCCCGGAACTCGCGAACGGCAAGATCCATCACCCCTTTCATGATGCGCTCGTTGTTCTCTTTTTCAAGGGACTCAAGGTAGGGCAGTACAGCCAGAAACGCCCCGACCCACACCGCCAGAACCAGCAGCAGCAACAGGTATAATTTGATAAAGATCTTCTTCATGGCATGATTTTTTTCTGATGACAGTTATTCTTACATCACGTCCGACTCTTCGTCACCCGGTCGGCCCGCAAGGCTCTTGACCAGGCTGTCATCTGCCTTGACCTTGTCCCCGGGTTCCAGGCCGGCGACGATCTCCACATGGATGCCGTCGGAGAGGCCTGTGGTCACGGTGCGGCGTTCACAGACCAGGGGGTCTTCGCCGGTGACGAGGTTCACGAAGGCCCCTTTCTCTTCAAAGGTCACCACCCCTTCATCGATCATGAGCACGTGCTTTCGCTCGGCCAGGACAATTTCTCCGGCCGCGCTGTAGCCCGATCGCAGCAGCCCTTCACCTGGAAGGTCCAGGGTGGCCCGCAGGTCAAACTTTACCGCCCCGTTGGTCTGGGTGCCCTTGGGGGAGATGAACTCCGTGACCCCGGACAGGGCCTTCTGCCGGTCCGCGCTCAGGGTGACGGCAACAGGCATGCCCGTCTTCACCTTTTCCACGTCGATTTCATCCACCGTCCCCTTGAAGATCATGTCCTTCATGTCCGCGATGACGGCGATGTTGGTGCCCTCGTTCATGGAGTTGCTCTCAATGACCGAGTCCCCCTGCTTCACCGGAACACTCAGGATCATCCCGTCGATGGTGGAGCGAATGAGGGTGTTGGAGGCGGTGTCCCTGTCCCCTGCCCGTCCCTCCAGAATAAGCTGGAGGTTCTCCCTCGCGGCCTTGAGCTCAGCCTGGGCCAGGTCGGCGGCAAGCTCGTGCTCGTCCATCTTGGACTCAGAAATGGAGGCGGACTGAAACAGCTCCCGGTTACGCCTGAGGGTGTCCTTGCAGTTGGCGAGGTTGATGCGAGCCACCTCCACACGGGAGCGCGCCCCGCTCAACTGGATCATCTCAGGCACGATCTGAATGGTGGCGATGATCTCGCCCTTCTTCACGGACATACCCGCCTCTTTTTCCAGATTCTGGATGATGCCCGCCACCCGGGACTTGATGTTGATCTCTTTTCTCGGCTCGATGTGGCCCGTGATGAGAATCCGGTTGGAAATGTCCCCATAGGACGGCGAAACCGTCCCGAAGGTCTCCACCGGCCCGTGGGACTTGCCGTAGAGAAACACAAAGGTGCCGATAAACAGAGCGGCAACGGAAAGCACAGCAAGACATGTCATTATTTTTTTCATCGTTTCATCACACTCCATAGTCGTGGCATTTTGCCCCACGAACCATCATGGGTCAGCTTAAAGCAGGTTGCGAATGCGCTTTGCCCCTCGTTCCTCGGGTCAAACACATCCGCCTTTCAAACAAACGTCTACCGTAGCTATTCGGTTGCCTCTGGCGGGTCGCTAATAGTTACCGTCGTCCTAATGTACATCCCCTCCGCCTCCCTTTGCCCCCTGGAGTGCCGCACTCCTGTGCGGCACGGGTAACGACGGACGAAAAGGCCGCTTCGGTCAATTTTTCACGGGCGCAGCCCGTAAGCAAATGAGACCGAAGGGCCGGAGCATGTGCGAACCTATTCGTCCTGGATGGCCTCCACAGGCTTGATGCGAACGGCCCGCTGGGCAGGCAGAAGACCTGCCAGAATGCCTGCCACCACCAGGACGGCAAGGGCTCCCAGGGCCGCGTCCAGGCTGATGGAGGGGTTGAGGAACATGCTCCCCTCTCCGACGGCCGAGGCCTTTTTGAGCACGCGGTTGACGGCCTCCAGAATCAGTACGCCTGCAGACAGGCCCGCATACCCGGACACGCAGGTGAGCAGGGCCGACTCGCAGACAATCTGGAGCCGGATCTGGAGGGGCGTGGCGCCCAGGGCCCTTTTGATCCCGATCTCGCGGGTCCGCTCCCGGATCACCAGAAGCATGATGTTGCAGATCCCGATGACACCGGCAGCCAGGGTCCCCAGGCCCACGGCCCAGGAGAGAGCGGAGATCCCGAAAAAGAGGCTCGTCATTTTTCTGTACTGGCGCTCGATGTTCAGGTGGCCCACGGCCTGGGCATCGTCGGGGGCGATGCTGTGGCGCTCCTTGAGGATGGCGATGATGCGCTCCTCCAGGGTGGCCACGCTCACACCGTCGGCAGCGGTGACGCCCATGTAGTGGATGTCGTCTCCCAAATTCAGGAGGCCGCCCAGGGTGGCAAAGGGCAGGTGAACCGTACGACTTTTCTGGCGATCCTGGGCGGAGACGGGGGCCACCACCCCCACCACACGGAAATACCCGCCGAAGACTTTCACCTTTTTTCCGATGGGCTCCTCTCCGGGTAAAAAGAGCACCTCAGCCACCCGTTTGCCAATGACGCACACCTTCCGCTTTTCCCGGATGTCCAGGCCGTTGATAAACCGGCCCTTCAGGATCTTCATGGACTCGATGTCCCGCCAGCTCGGCACGTCCCCCACCACGGTAAAGGAGGCCGACCGGGCCCCCCGGGCCACGTTCTTGGCCCCGCTGCCCGCGTGAAGGCGCGGGGCAATGCTTTTAAGCTCGGCCAATTTGTGCTTGAGCACGGCCACGTCCTGCAGGGTGATATGCCACTCCCGTCCCCGGCTGTATCCACCGCAGGGTTTTCCCGTGGGCTGGGACCAGAGGTAGGCACCGTTTTTGGCGTACCCGTCAAAGTCCTTCATGGCCCCGTTTCTCAGGGCGTTTCCCGCACCGGCCAGGAGGGTGAGCATGAAGAGGCCCCAGAACACCCCAAAGGCCGTCAATAACGTCCGGGTCTTGTTGCATCCCAGGGTGTGGAAAATCTCTTTCCAGTAATCCGCATCAAACATGGTCGTTACTCCCGCATGGCCTCAATGGGTTTCACAAGGGCGGCCCTTCGCGCCGGGAAAAAACCGGCCAGGACCCCGGCAGCCGACAGGAGGAGCAGCGCCTTTACCGCGATGCCGAAGTCCACGGTGGGGTTGAGGAACACGGTGAAATTGGCAAGGAGGTCTGTGCTCTCGGCTGCCTTGGCGCTTGTCACCGCCATGATCCACTGCACCAGTTCCAGGGTGGCCACCCCTGCCACCAGGCCGGTGTACCCGGCCGCCACGGTGATGAGCACGGCCTCGGTCACCACCATGCCCACCACGGATGCGGGTGTGGCCCCCACGGCTTTGCGGATGCCGATCTCCCGGGTCCGCTCACGCACGGTGATCAGCATGATGTTGCTGATCCCCACGATGCCCGCAATAAGGGTCCCGATGCCTGTGATCCAGAGAAACAGGCGAATGGCCGTAAAAAGCTTGCGGATCATGATGGACTCTTCCTGGCTGTTCATGGTCATGAGGGCGGCTTTGTCCGACGGGTCGAAGCGATGCTTGCCGGCCAGGGCAACCCGGGTGCCGGCTTCCATGAGGCGACTTTTTGCCAGGGGGGTCTCGCCGTCCACAAGATAGGTAAACCCCGAGATCTTCCGGTCGGCCTGAAAAAGGCGCTGTCCCGTGGCAAAGGGAATGTAGATCGTCCGACTGCCGAAGCTGGACAGACGCTTGAAGACACCCACCACGGTAAAGGGAATCCCCCCGATGAGAAGGGACTGGCCCACGGCCTCTGCCTTTCCAAAGAGAGCCCGGGCGATCTCGTCGTCCACCACCGCTGTTTTGCGGGTCTCCCGCATATCCACGGAGTTCAGGTAGCGCCCCCGGGTCATCTCCACACGGGTGATGTGCCGGTTCTCCGGGCAGACGGCCTCCACGCTGAAAAACCCGTACTCGCTGCCGTGGCGCACCGGGGTCTCCAGGTTCAGCTCGATGACCGGGGCCATGTGGCCAATGCCCCTGATGCGCCCGCGGACCAGCTCTGGATCCCCTTCTGCCAACCGAATCTCCCGGCCCGCCGACACCCCGCCGTGGTCTTTCTGGGTAAACCCGCCGTACACGGAGATGGCGTTCATGGCCTCTCCCTTGAAGTTTTCCCGCAGGCCGTTTTCAAGGCCGGTGCCCGCCCCCAGGAGGACAATGAGGATAAAAATCCCCCAGGCCACGGAAAACCCCGTCAAAAGGGTCCTCAGGCGATTCCTGTTCAACACGCCGAAGACCTCACGCCAGCGGTCCGCGTCAAACATCTCCGCCCCCCTTGCACGCCGGTGCCCCGGTCTCGATGCGTCCGTCCTTCAACCGGATCATGCGGTCCGTCATCTCCGCGATGTCGGGTTCATGGGTGATGATGACGATGGTCTTGCCCGTGGCGTTGATCTCCCGGAGCAGGGCCATCACCCCGTAGGAGGTGTCGGTGTCCAGGGCGCCGGTGGGCTCGTCCGCCAAGATCAGGGGTGGATCGGTGATAAGGGCCCGGGCAATGGCCACCCGCTGCTTCTGCCCGCCGGAGAGCTCTCCGGGAAGGTGGCCAGCCCGGTCTGCCAGCCCCACGCGCGCCAACAGGGACCTGGCAAGACGATTTCTCTCGCGCCTTCGAACGCCCCGGTAGTACAAAGGCAGGGCCACGTTCTCTTCGGCTGTCTTGAAAGGAATAAGGTTAAAGGACTGGAAGACGAAGCCCAGGTTCCGGTTGCGAAGACGTGCTGCCCGGGTTTCGTCCATGGCACCCACGGCCATGCCGTTGAGGTGGTAAGAGCCGCTGTCGTAGCTGTCCAGAAGCCCCAGAATGTTCAGGAGGGTTGACTTCCCCGATCCCGAGGAGCCCATCACCGACACCATCTCCCCTTCACCCACCGACAGATCGATGCCCTTGAGCACATGGAGCCGCCCCTCTCCCAGGGGGTATGTTTTGTGCAGACCCTTGATCTCAATCATAATCGAAGAACCTCTTGCCGCCGTCATAAAACAGGTGCGTTTCAACGGCCCGCTCCATCTCCGCCATGGCCCTATACATGGCATACCGCGCCTCGGCACGGCTGTTCTCCGCCTGGGTGAGCATCATGTTGGCATCCAGAAGGTCCGTGGGCGTGGCGCTGCTGGCCTTGACCATGGCCTCTGTAACGCGATGGTTCTCACGGGCCGAAGCCACCTCGCTGTGGGCGGCATCGTAGCTCGCCACGGCGAGCCGATAATCTTCCACCACCCGCTTCAAGGCCGTTTCAAGGGTCGTCCGGGTGTCTGCAAGGGTCTCCTGAACCCGGGAGACCTCGGACCGGGCGCTTGCCAGGCGGCTTTTCCTGGCCGTGCCGTCAAAAAGGGTCCAGCTGAGATCGGCCCGGGCCACGGTATCGTCGTTGTTGCCGTAGGCCCTGCCGTCGGGCATGGCCGAATCCCCGTAATGATTCCACCCGGCTGACACGTCCAGGGAAGGCCACCAGCTGCCTTTGGCAGCCTGTGCATCGTACCCCCTGGAGGTCAGCAATGTGTCCAGATATTTCAGTTCGCTGCGGTGGGCATCCATCATGGCCGTCAATTGCTCCATGGCAGGAACCCCCGGGGTCTCCGCCGGAAAATCCGTCAGAGGCACAGCGCTGGAAAGGGAAAGCCCCGTCACCTTCTCCAGGTCGAAGATCGCCACCCTCACCTTGCTTTGGGCTTCCAGGACCTTGCGGTGGGCGGCCACGGCCCGGGATTCCACCTTGAGGACCTCGTTTTTCGGGAAGAGCCCCACCTTGTAGGACAACCGCGTGGTCTTGAGTTGTGACTGCAGGAGCGCCTCGGACTCTGTGGCCACCGCCCTCTTCTTCCGGGCGCTCAACACCTCGATGTAGGCCTTAATCACCTTAAGCTTGTAGTCTTCCACCAGGCCGGTCTCCTGAAACTGCCGGGCCTGATAGCCTGACGCAGCAGACCGATAGGCGTTGAGGTCGGCCAGCCCGTTAAACAGGTTCCAGCTCACCGCCACCCCGGCAGACGAGCTGTCCCGTCCGTCAACGCCCGCCGACCGGTCTGTCCGGGAGTAGCCGTAGCGTGAGGTGACCTTGGGCATCAACGCCGCCTGGGCCGTGTCCCGCCTGTACTTCTCAATGTCGGTCCCATGGGCCGCCTCTTTCAGGGTGTGGCTGTTTCTCAGGCCCGCCTTTACGGCGTCCTGCAGGGTCAGGGCGTGAAGAGGCCCTGCAACCCATACACTCAGTAAAAAAACCACTGCACTGGTCGCGCTTCTCATACCTAAGGTGTACCTTCTGTGTGTCAGTCAAGATATCGCTTGGGGGTGGCCCCTTTACAGGGCCATGTCCTGCTGTCCCAGCTGATCTGAGAATCAGCCTCCGCATTGTAGGCAATGCATACCGTGAAAGCAATTTCAGATATGTCAGATCAGCAGAACCACCCACAGAGTAATAAAAGACACCGGGCTTAAAAGGTATACCCGATGCCCGCCCCCACCATCAGCGTAGAGCTTTCAAAAAAGGAGATATTGCTTGTCGTCTCCCCCATGGCCGCCCTTGCCTGGAAGAAATAACGGTCGTACCCCAACGGGGCGTGGTAGACATATTCCGTGCTGAAAATCCACCCCTTGTCCTCACGAGTTTTTCCAAACACCGGGTGGGCTGCATCGTAACGTCTCTGCTCTCCGGACACCACCGAAGAGAGACTCCAGCGATCCATATCCAGAATGTACATGAGGTTTACGCGGTATCCGTCGTAGCTGTTGCTTTTGCCGTCAAAATCACCCTGAACACCCCCCAGTCCGGCCAGGACGAAGGACCGCTCTCCAAAGAACAGGGGAAACGACACCGTGGCTTCACCGGTCTCCCCGTCCCTTTTCAGGTCCGGGTTGTTCTTCCCGGACACGTCGTCCCGCACCCGCGTAAGGGTGTAGGCGACGTCCAGGCTAACGGGGAGCCCCAGGACATCCTCCCAGGAGAGACCCAGGGTGCGGTCTTTGGACTTGGTCATCTCCCGGGCCGATCCCACGAGGTAGGGATCCTTCCAGACATCGGTGCGATGCCGGGAAAAGCTCAGGGCCATGGTCCCCATCTCCCCCAGGGACTGCCCCACGGTGAGGTTGCCGATGACGCTTGTCTCAAGCTCTTCGAGGCCGTCCACCACGTCCATGGACACCCACGTCCCCGTGGAATCAAAATAGTATCCCCCCTCCAGGGTCATCAAGGGGATAAACGAGGTCTCTTTATCGGCGGTGTCTTCCAGGCTGGTGATGGTTTCGTTTCCATCTTCCGCATCCAAAAGACTGGGCTGCCAGTGAGACACACCGCCCCCGAGCATGGCGGTGCCGTAAAATCCACCCTCGTCACCCTCCGGGGCCGGGCCCTCGGCCCATACGCCCAAGGGGGCACAACAAAACACCACGCACATCATAAAAAAAACAAACCGTCCCACAATAGTCACCTCGCATCCTCAAGCCTTGTGTTTGATCTTTGCTGCCTTAGGGCAGCATGACTTCCGATGAGTCCATGGCTATCACGGGTTGTGCGTGTCATTCTGTGGAGAATGTGTGAAGAAATGTAACGAAGGGCCTGGAACGCAGCAAAAGCATGTGTTGTTGCGCTACTTCCGCATGCTGTTGCCTCCGGCGGCCCTGCATGAAGACAACATCCTGAAAATTCAATAAACAGGCTTTGTTTGTTCACCATGAGCGAAGCCCACCCGCGAATGTGATCAGCCCGAGGAACGAGGGCTGGGAGCATTCGCAACCTGGGGTCCAGGGGATTTATTCCCTGGCCGCCGGAGGCTTGCTTTTTTCTCTCACGTTCACCATGGAAGGCATCGCTTTTGTTTTTTGCCTCCGGCGGCCCGGCCGGTGTAGAATGCAGGAAACCGCTCTCCGACCTTTTGTTTGAAAGCCCCCACGACCAGACCGCCTCACAAAGCCCAAAGGAGGTTCCGTGAACCCAGCACGCAAACGCGTCATTGTCGACTCAGACATGGGATGGGACGACATCCTCTCCATCCTTGCCCTGATGAAGCACCCTTCGGTGGATCTCCTCGGAATCTGCGTCACCGGGTGCGGAGAGACCGACCTCCGGTGGGGCACGACCATCGCCCGGACCCTTGTGGAGCTGGGAAGGCAGACCCAAACGAGGCTCTGCGCGGGAACGAGTACGCCCACGGGATACGGCCACACCTTTCCCCAACCCTTTAAAGACGACATGAACAGCGTCATGGGGCTTTTGGGCCCCCTTACCCCCGCCATTATCCCGGATACAGACACGCGACACGCCTGGCAGTTCCTGGCCGACACCCTGGAGAATGCCGAGGATAAAATCACCCTTCTCTGCCTCGGCGGGTTCACCACCCCCGCCAGAATGCTGGACGCCTTCCCGTCCGCCCGGCTTGACAGGATTGAAGAGATGGTCGCCATGGCCGGGGCCGTCCATGTGGACGGCAACGTGGCCCTGCTCAACAACGCCAGAAAGGAGTGGGACCAGGGCCCGGCCTACGCCACCAACCACGGGGCGGAGTGGAACGTCTTTGTGGACTCCCTGGCGGCCAGGCGCATCGTGGGTTCCACCATCCCCTTGACCCTGGTACCCCTGGACGCCTGCAACCACGTGCTCCTGGGCCCGGACATGGCGGAGGCCATCACCGCCGTGGATCCCCTGGCCACCCTGGCAAAGCGCATCCTCCTCAGAAAAACGGGCAGCCACAACGAGGGCATCCCCGTGCCCGTCTTCGACCCCCTGGCCACCCTGGTCATGACCGGGGACATGGCAGGCTGCCAGTCCCACAAAGCCTATCTGGACGTCGACTTGACGGAGAACGACACCGACAACCGGTGCGGTACAACCCGCGTCACAGACACCGGTTCACGAAAGGTCACCATCATCCAGGGGGTCTCCCGGCAGGTGTTCAAGGCCCGGTTTTCTGCCATCCTCAACCGGACCATGGCCCCCTAAAAAAAATGAACATATGGGAGTTTTGTTCATATGTTCATTGCGATTCCCCACGCCTTTCTTTATACTTCAGGGTATCCCATCACACACAACGCGAACGAAGGGCTCACGCATGCCCCACCTGGATGTGCTCTCGCTGCCCGAGCCCCCTCTCTGGCCTCTGTCTGTCCAAAAGCCTTGCCACCCATAACCGTCCAGCCCAGGGGGACACGTCATGAAAAAACTCAGTTTCGTGTTAACGGCATTTTTTCTTTTCAGCCTGATCCCGGCCACCGCCCTTATGGCAGAGAGTTTCGAAGACAGGGTCTGTTTCCGAGGCAACCAGGCCTCGTTCAACACCCGGTACGACGTCAAGATCAAAGATGGCGACATCTGGATCAAGGAACGAACCGGTGTAAACACACCGGAGCCGCGGGTCAAGCTGGACCTGCCCGACGGTCTGGCTGGCGAGGTCACCGAGCTTGCCATGGACGATGAGCACATCATCGCCTTAAACGGCGAGCGTCAGATCTATACCATGTGGAAGGGACTGGACGATGTGTCGGACTTCACCTGGCAGAAGGAGTGGGGTATTCCCTTTTGGATGGGCCCCGGGATGAAGCTTACCGATGAGATCCTCACCTGGGATTTTTCCGTGGTCTCAAGGCGGGAAGACGGGTTCTGGACCGATCCGGCGGGCAACCTGTTCGAGGTGGGGCTGGCCAAGTGCTCCCATATCTGGATGCTGGGCCCCAACGGCCAGGACCTGATCTACAACGACCCCTGGCTTCCCACGGACTACAGCTACGGAATCTGCGGGCCGGAGCGTGGGGCCTTCCAGGCGGTCAACCTGAGCACCAGCGGGTCGCACCTTTTTCTCATCAACAAGTACGGGGACATGTACACACGTTTCTACGACTTTGATATCGGGGGTGCCGACGCCTTTCTCCCCTCCTCCTACGAAGACCAGCGCGACAAGCTTATCCCCCTCATCCAGATCCCCACGGACTGGATCCGCCACCCGAAAATCTCCGGCACCATCACGGACCGCATCAGCATCCACAAAATCGGGCGTAACTGCATCCATCGCACCCTGCGGGTGGAAGGCAGCAACGACGAGGGGGTAACCGGGTACTTTGAAAAGGACATCACCGAGGTAGACGACACCTCCCAATGGACCTTTCACCCCACGGGCATGCCCCTGTCCGGTACGATCCTGGACAACCGGGAGGGGGACACCACCCACCTCACCCTGGGGGATCGGGACGACCGGTACTACGCCAAAAACATGGATAACCTGGGATCCCTCACCCCGGGCCTTCCCTGGTATCACATCATCAACGCCGGGGACTGGGCGGCCGAGCTGACCAACTTCAGCTGCTACAACACCCCCGTGGACCTGGTGGTGCACCTGAGCCCCGAAGAGTCCATCACCCTGAAGCTGCACACCAAAGAGACCATCCGTGTAAGCCCGAGGCCCCGGGGCTTAACCGACGAGGCCCGGTACATCCCGGGGGCCATCGAGGTGCCCAAAGCCCTTCTGGACGGGTTTTCGGAGCTCCCCGTCAAATCGCGAAAATTCATTGCCAGCTACCTGATGAAACGGGAGTTCACCCGCGTGGATATCCAGGCCACCCTGGATAAGGTCACCGTGACAGGCACGGCCGGAGGCCTTCTCATCGTGTGGACCTTCCGGCACTAAAACCATGACGGCAAAAGAGCCCCCGGCGGCCCTGCCGGGGGACACATTCTTGAAACGTTTGACAAATACGTTTCAAAAAAACAACGGGGGTTCCTTCTGCCCTGAGCCCGGGGGAACACGTGACGCAGGACCCGCCACGGGATCCCGGAGGCCGTCTCCTCCCGAGTTTTTCGATTGACAGACGGCGTCAATACGCGTAATCAAAAAAGGAACTTTTATTCAAGGATACCAGATGAACAACGCTTGCCACATATTGGCGGCGGCAGCGGCCATGGGGTCAACCCATTGTCGTTTCGCTGCCCTCTGAATAGACAGACCGCAGTAAGAACGCCATGGGTTGACGACGGCAACCCATGGCTTTTTTTTTGCCCCGGGTTGTCCCCGGGGCACCCGCCCCACCCGAACCGACCCGTAAAGCCTTCTTACTAAAAACCCAACCGGAGGCGACACATGACGGAAGATTCAATCATCAGATACTCGGAACGAATGGGCCACCTGCCCCCGTACCTGTTCGGCATGATCAACAAAATGAAGATGGATAAGCGCAGGAAGGGACTCGATGTCATTGACCTGGGCATGGGCAACCCCGTGGACCCGGCACCGGACAAGGTGACCGAGATGCTCTGCAAAGTGGCCAAGGACCCCAAGAGCCACCGCTACCCCGTGGCCGGGGGCATCAAGCATCTGAAGCAGGAGCTGGCCCTGATGTACGACAGGGATTACGGGGTCTCTCTTGATCCCGGCTCCGAGGTGATCACCACCATCGGCTCCAAGGAGGGGGTCTCCCACCTCTGCCTGGCCCTGTTAGGGCCCGGAGACACCATCATGGTGCCCACCCCGGCGTTTCCCGTCCACATCTACGCCGCCATCATCGCAGGGGCCAACGTCATGCGGTTCCCCATGGCCTCGGACGAGGACATGCTCAGGCAGATCGCCGACCTCTGCGAATCCATGTACCCCGTGCCCAAGATGCTGATGCTCAACTACCCCCACAACCCCACGGGCCAGGTCACCAGCGTCGACTTTTTCAAAGAGGTGGTGAAACTCGCCAAGAAATACCGATTCATGGTGATCCAGGATTTCGCCTATTCGCGCATCACCTACGACGGCTACAAAGCACCCAGCTTCTTCGAGGTCCCCGGGGCAAAAGACGTGGGCGTAGAATTCGGATCCTTCTCCAAATCCTACAACATGGCCGGATGGCGCATGGGCTACTGCGTGGGCAACGCCGAGATGATCAAGGGGCTGGAAAAAATCAAGGGATACTACGACTACGGCATCTTCACCGCCATCCAGGCAGCAGGCATCGTCGCCCTTCGCGACTGCGAGGCCAACATCACCGAACAGGTGGAGGTCTACCTCAAACGGCGGGACACCATGTGCGACGTCCTCCGGCGCATGGACTGGGAAGTGGACGCCCCCAAAGCCGGGATGTTCCTCTGGGTCAA
Organism: Desulfoluna spongiiphila; assembly: GCF_900101345.1. Taxonomy (GTDB): domain Bacteria; phylum Desulfobacterota; class Desulfobacteria; order Desulfobacterales; family Desulfolunaceae; genus Desulfoluna; species Desulfoluna spongiiphila. The sequence continues at coordinate 459,062 of NZ_FMUX01000001.1, forward strand.
GATCCCCGAACGCTACAAAAACAGCCAGGACTCCATGGCCTTTGCCATGGAACTCATGGAAAAAGCCCACGTGGCCGTGGCCCCCGGTGCGGGCTTCAGCAAAGAGGGCGAAGGCTACCTCCGCCTGGCCCTGGTGGAGAATGAAGAGCGCATCAGGCAGGCCCTGAGGCAGGTTCGGCAGGCGGATATAGAGCTCAGGTAAATGAGGTCATAGGGGGATAGGTCATAAAGGGGGGAGCGACGGATTCCGCCTTGTGGGGCTTTTGTGGCTCGCCGGGCCATGGTCATCGTTTGGGCCATCAGGATCTTATTGATGACACCGCCCCAAAAGTCCGACGGCCCGCAGGGTGCACTCTGTGCACCATGTCCGGGTCACCCAAGGTCTATATTCTACCGAGGCGTTCGGGGCATGACGGGCTTTGATTTTGGTGCACGGAGTGCACCCTACGAATTGGCTCTTTGCAGGTCGCGGCCAAATAATCATCCAATGGTTCGCCAGAATACCGCCGGGATTTGCCCCGAGGAACGAAGGGCAAACCCCGGCGGTAACCTGCTTTCAAGGTGGCCCACCTTGCCGCCGGAGGCGATGCTTTTTGTGCTTTTATTTTATTTCTGCAGCCATCTGACCCGGCTCAGAATTTGGTGATCCGGCGGTCGATGAGAGCCACACCCCGGGAGAGGCTGAAGGTGAGGATAAAGTAGAGGAAGGTCACGGTGAGCCACACCTCGAAGGTGAGAAAGGTGGCGGACATGATCTCCATGCCCTGGAAGGTGAGCTCCTGAATGGAGATGACGCTCATGATGGCCGAGTCCTTGATGGTGGAGATAAACTGCCCGGCAAGGGGCGAAAGGATTTTCCGCAGGGCCTGGGGCAGGATGACGTAGCGAAACACCTGCAGCTCACCCAGACCCGTGGCCCGGGCCGCTTCCCGCTGCCCCGACGGCACCGACACCAGCCCGCCCCGGACGATCTCGGTGACATAGGCCCCTTCATAGATGGCCAGGGTAATGACGGCGGATAAAAAGGCGTTGATCTGGGATTCACCGGCAAAGAAAAAGGCCACCAGGGCTCGGGTGGCCTCCGATCTGGCCCGGAGCCAGGTGTCCACGCCCAGAAAATCCAGAAACTGGCTGCTGATGAAAAAATAGAAGAGAAACACCAGCACCAGGGACGGGATGTTCCGAAGGGTCTCCACGTACACCCAGCCCAGGACCTTCTGCCCCGGGCTTCCCTGGGCCCGCATCGCCCCTGCCAATACCCCGATGACCGATGCCAGAAGGCTCGCCCAGAGGCTGAGCTTTACCGTGGTGAAAAAACCCGTCAGCAACAGATTCGGCACCCAGCCGCCCTCGTCGGTCCGCCTCAGGATGTACGAGGGCACCGCCCCCCACTCCCACTGATAGTCCAGCACCGCCCCCACCCGGTGGAAAAACCACACCAGAAAAGCCGCCACCAGCAAAAGGGCCGCGCCGTCCACCACGCCGAACCGATATCTCTTGTTTCCGGAACCCATCATAAAATCGTCACATCATAAGATTTAAAGCAAAGCCTCCGGCGGGTCGCTTTTAGAAAAAAGCTCCGCAAAAACGTTCCGGTGGCATCCCCTTTTTGGCGCTCAGACCCGTTGGGGCTTAACGCCAAAAAGGGGATGCTTATTCGTTTAATCCGGAAGCAGAAGGCAAACCAACGAACGTATATAAAACGAAAGCGCTTTCAATACCTGTTTATCTAACTTTTCAAAAGTTTGGCCCCCGGCAGGGCCGCCGGAGGCTGAATCAAACCGAGTCGTTAGGGCCCGCCCAAACATAAATGGACAAGTCAACCGTGAATGCCGCTGATCATTGACCCGAGGAACGAGGGTTAAAGATCAGCGGCAATAAGCTTTCAAGGTGGCTCACCTTGCCGCCGGAGGCACCGTTTTTGTATGTTTTCTTGTTGCGCCGGACTTACTTCAATCGCTCTGCCCACTCCCGGGTCTCGAACCAGTAATGCTTGGTCTCGGCAAGGAACCCGTCGGACTGTTTGGCGCGGATCCAGTTGTTGAAAAAATTCAGGGCGTCGTGGTCACCCTTTCGAACGGCAAGGCCGATGGGCTCCCTGGTAAAGTCCTCTTTCAGGGGAACCGTCAGCTTGTTCGGGTATTTAAGTGCCTGGAACCGGGGAAGGGGGGCCGAAGCCACCACACCATGAACCCGCCCCAGGTGAAGTTCCTGCAGGGCCTGGCTCTCATTTTCGAACAGCTTGAAGGTGGCATCGGGCAGGTATTTTTTGGCGGCCATCTCAGCGGTGGTGCCGATGCGCACCGCAATGGTCACCTCCTTTTTGTTGAAATCCGCAAGGGAGGTAAACCCGTCTGCTTTTTTCCGGTGGGCCACCAGGGACATGCCGGTAAAATCGTAGGGCTCGGAAAAATTGACCTTGAGGTTCCGAACCGGGGTGACGCCCATGCCGCCGATGATCACATCAAACTTGCCGGTAAGAAGGGCCGGGATGATGCCGGACCAGTTGGTGGGCACGAACTCCACCTTCACGCCCATGTCCTTTGCGAGTTGCCTGGCCACGTCGATCTCGAAACCGACAAGCTCACCGGTCTTGTCCCGCATGGCCCAGGGGACAAAGGTGGACATGCCCACCCGGATCACCCCCTTTTTCTGAATCGTCTCAATCACGCTCTCGCCCGCCCAAAGAGGCCCGCATCCAAGCAGCACCAATACCGTCGTCACACAAACCAGCCATCGTCTCATCTTTGTCTCCTTCGGTGGGTTGATTATACGAAAAACCTCCGGCGACACACCGCCGGTGGATCTATCCCTAACAATCCGAACAAACGCCCCCTTTCACCCTTTCACCCTTTCACCCTTTCACCCTTTCACCTTTCACCTTTTGCCTTTTGCCTTTTGCCTTTTGCCTTTTGCCCTTCCCTATGACCTATTTACCTAATTTACCTATTTCATTACCCCTGCCCCACCCCCACCCGCCGCTCCCACCTGGCAATGCAGGCGGAAAGGGAAGCCGTCAGGACCAAATAGCAAAAAGCCACGGTGAACCAGATTTCAAAGGTCAGAAAGGTTTCGGCCACGATGCTCTGGCCCTGCATGGTCAAGTCAAAAATGGATATGGTGCTCACCAGGGCCGAGTCCTTGATAAGAGAGACCCCCTGGCCTGCCAGCATGGGAAGGATCTGCCTCAGGGCCTGGGGAAGGATCACCTCGCGAAAGGTCCCGAAGGGGCTCATCCCGAGGCTGAAGGCTGCTTCCCACTGGCCGTGGTCCACTGCCGTGATGCCGGACCTGATAATCTCCGAAGCATAGGCCCCTTCGAAGAGCGAAAGAGCGATGACGGCCGAGGAGAAGGCGGACAGGTCCATGACCGGCGATATCACGAAATAGATCACAAAAAGCTGGATCAAGAGCGGGGTGTTCCGAATACTCTCCACATAGCACACCACCAGGGCGTTTAACACGGGGGAGGACGACAGGCGCATAAAGGCAGTGGAAAAGCCGATACCAAGGGTCAGCAGGAGGCTGATCCCCGAAATCTTCAGGGTCACCAGCATGCCCTTCATGAGAAGCCCGGCAGCCAGGCCCTCCTCGGTCACCGTCACCAGGTAGGGCCAGACCCTGTACCACTGCCAGTTGTAGTTCAGATTATGGTACCCGAAGGCAAAAAGGGCCAGGAGGGCGGCGATAAAAAGTGCTGTTTTGCCGTAAATCCTGATCCAGCGTGTCCATGCTTGCAAGGTATCTCCGTTTCCTGATTTTTTTACTTTATGGGGAATGGTTCACGGTTGTGTGCGCACTGCCCGAAAGGGTCGGGGGTCGTGGCGGGGGCCCGGGGAGTCGCGTTCGCCCCATGACCTGTAGTCCTCATGTTCCGTATGCAGCAACCGCCATGGGGCCCTGACAAGGGTCCGCAAGGGCCTTCTAACCCGGATATTTCATGAGAAAGCAACCAGCCAAAAGGAAAATGCCATTATTTCGGATGGCTGCAATAAAAATGTCAGCTATTTCGAAAATGCAAAATGTAAATCGACGTTTGCTGTTTGATTTTCTCACCCTTCGGGCGAGCCGAGTGCACCCATCTTCTGCGTTATCAGAGCTTTGAGGTAAACCACTACATCTGCAGCTCTGATGCCTTGAATATGGGTGCACTCGACTCGTGAAATATCCGGGCTAAGTGTCGTTGTGTGGGGCATTGTATAGAAAATACCCCCTAAAAACAACACCCTTGATTTGACATCTGCGCCAAGGAGGGATAGCTTCATTTTCCCGGTTCAACAGACCGGAAAAACCGTTTCATCAGGAGCCACCATGCAGGACAAAGACGCAAAAATTCAGGAACTCACCCGGCGCATCCATGAGCTGGAGCTCAACGACCGCTTCATGGGCCTCCTGGAAAAAGCCCTGGACGCGGTCTACATCATCGATTTTTCCGGGAACTTCATCGACGCCAACGACACGGCCCTTCTCATGCTGGGCTACGAGCGCCACGAATTGGCCGATCTGAACTTCTTCGAGCTGATCCGGAAAGACCAGAAGACACACGCCACCGGCATCCTCGGCAACCCGGAAAAACGCACCGGGTTCACCGAAGCCCTGGAGTTTCGCGTCCGGCGAAAGGACGGCTCCCACATCTGGATCTCCACCCGGGCCCGCCTGATCAAAGAAAACGACGTTCCCGTAAGCCTCCACGGCATTGCCGTGGACATCACCGACCGAAAAAAACGGGAAGAAGACCTGAAAAACCGGGAAGAAAACCTGATCATGGCCCTTGAAGGGGCGGAACTCGGGGTCTGGTACTGGCGGGTGGACAAAAAAGTGGTGACCTTAGAGCGCGGCTGGGGCAAACGGTTCGGCGTGGAGAACGGAGAGTCCATGCCCCAGGCCGAGTTCCTCAACCGCCTGCACCCGTCGGAGCGGCCCTTTGTCTCCGGCTCCTTTACCCTGCACCTCAAAGGGGAAACTGACGCCGTCCACGTCCGCCACCGACTCAAAGGCCGCGACGGTGCCTGGCTCTGGATGAGTACCCGTGGCAAGGCCGTGGAAAAACGCCCCGACGGCCATGTCCTCACCGTGGCGGGGACCTTTCTGGACGTCACCCGCCAGGTACGCATGGAGCGGGCCCTGAAACGCCGGAAAGCCGAAGTGGAAGAGAAGGTGAGTCGCCTGGAGGAGAGCCAGGCCGCCCTGCGTGCCCTGCTCACCCAGCGGGAGAAGGACCGGGAAGAGCTGGGGGAAAACATGACCGCCACCCTGCGCCACCTGGTGCTCCCCTCCCTTGAAAAAGTCACCGACCACCCCCTGACCCCGACCCAGAAAAAGCACCTGGATGCTGCCATGACGAGCCTGTCGGAGATCATCTCCCCCTTTACGCGCCGCCTGGCCTCCCCTTTTATCAACCTCACCCCCATGGAGCTCAAGGTCGCCGAGTTTATCCGCCAGGGCCACACCTCCAAGGAGATGGCCGCCATGCTCCACCTCTCCAAAGGGACCATTGATTTTCACCGCAACAACATCCGCAAAAAACTGGGCCTCAACAACAGCGGCGCCAACCTGCGCACCCAGCTCCTCTCCCTCACCCGGTAAGCTCCGGCAGAAGCGCCCGGGCACCCCCTATACACACTTGGCCCGGATATTTCACGAGTCGAGTGCATTCATATGCAAGGCACCAGAGCTGCAGATGTAGGGGTTTACCTCAAAGCTCTGGTAACGCAGAAGATGGATGCCCTCGTCTCGCCCGAAGGGTAAGAAAATCGAACAGAATACAGAAAATGACATTTTGCATTTTCTAAGCAACTGTTTTTCCGACACAACAACCAAACAGCTCAAAGGCCATGCCTTTTATGGTGAACGTGCTCAAAAAGGCCTCCAGCAGCAAGGGTGGCAGCTGCGTCAGGCAAAAGACACATTGATAGCAGGGGTGGATGTGCTTTGACCCTCATTGGGGCCATCGGCCCATTCACATCATCCCCCAAACACCCTTGTCCCCTGGAGCGCCGCACTCCTGTGCGGCACGGGTGACGACGGCCTGAAAAGCCGCACCGAAGTGCGGCGCTCCGAGTCGGTCGATCTTTCGCGGTTGTTTTGAAGGTCGCAGCCCAAACCATACCCAAGGCCCAACGTCATTTAAGGCGAACGGTTAAGACCTGCTTGTTAAACCCGTCTTGATGGGCTCAAACCAGCATTTCGCCCCCGGCAGGGTCGCCGGAGGCTATTTTGAGCTGAATCATTGCTGTATTTTTAAAATGCCCGCGTCACGGCCAGGGCCAAGAATACTGAATTGACAGGCAATGGTACCCTGCGGATTCACAAAACACCGTTCAGTACCTGATACGGACCAATCGATTTCCCGACATGATTAACCCCTCCCCATCCAAGGAGATCACGTAGAACTACCATTCTAAAATATAGGTTTTGCCCCTATATTAACCCCCTATTCTTACCATATTGCCTTTCGGTGTGTCTCTGGCATGCTTTGTGAGCTGTTCCGGTGCCCCGCACCGCACGGAAAAAAGAGATACCGGACACACCCCGGTGCATGCACTAACCATCAGATTTTGAGGCCCCATGAAACGAACCTTATCCATCCTTACCGCACTGCTGACCCTCTCTTCGGCACTCCCGACGTGGGCCGGCATGGTCGACACCTACGGAATCGGCTCCCGGGCCACCTCCATGGGAGGCGCTGTCAGCGCCGCGCCATCCCCTGCTTTTGCACCCTACTACAACCCGGCAGGTCTCTCCCGGGCCGAGTCCACCACCATGTCCGCCGGGGTCCTCACCACCACTCCCGATATCGAAATCGACGACTACAGCGTCCCGGGCATTTCGTCTGATCTTGCCACGCCTTCTGACTTTTCCGATGACACCGGCACCCTCTTTGTTCCCCACCTCGGGGTCGCCATGCCCCTGACCGACCGCCTGGCCGCCGGGGTCGCCCTCTACGCCCCCTGGGGCATGCACGTCACCTGGGACAAAAACCCGGCCACCAACCCCGGGGCCCATAACAACTACGAGGCGTATTACCAGCGGGTAAGCATCACCCCGGCCCTCTCGTACAAAGTAAACGAAAAACTCGCCCTGGGCGCCGGGGTCTCTTTGGGACGCTCCGAAACCGGTGCGGATTTCATCCACCTTGAGCACAAACTGCCCTTTGAAGCCGAGCTCACCGACGACTTCAACGTCTCCTGCAACATCGGAGCCCTCTACCAGGCCACGGACCGGTTCTCCATGGGCCTGACCTACCGAAGCCGCACTGATGGCGATTTCGAAGGGGACCTGAAGATGCAGGGCATCAAGATTGCCGAAGTCACCCTGGACTACGATCACCCCGAGCAGGTCCAGGCCGGTCTTGCTTACCGCTTCGGCGCGCAAAAAGGCTTGCTCGTGGAGGCCGACGCCACCTGGACGCGGTGGAGCATCAACGACACCCAGAGCCAGTACGTCACCTACACCCAGAACCTCCCGGGTAGAGACCCCAAGGTGGCCGGAACCACAGAGCCCATGATCGTTCCGCGAGACTGGGACGACACCACCAAATACAGCATCGGCATGGAGTGGACCGTCAACCCCACCGTCACCCTTCGCGGCGGATACGTCTGGGACCCCACCCCCGTGCCCGATGAGAGCCTCGATTTCATCTGGCCCGACGGGGACAAGCACATCTTCTCCCTGGGCGCAGGCTTCACCTTCGGGGCCTTCACCATAGACATCGCCGCAAGCTACGCGGACATCCCCAGCAAGCGCACCATCAACGGGGAGAGCCAGGCCCTGAACCCAAGCTACGGAGACGCCCCCGTGAGCCTCGTGGCTGACGGCACCGTCCTGAACCTCGGCACCACCCTCTCGTACCGGTTCTAAAAAACCGAACACAAAGAAACACGAAAAGCGCGTCATGGAAGCCCATGACGCGCTTTTTTGTTTCATTCCCATTCTTAAGAGCAGACCTGACATTTCCCTTGACATGCACAGAGCTTGCAGGATACTTTGCGCACAAATCAATCTTGGGAACACTTCCGAAAGCCAACAACCCACATTTCCAGACATCAGACGCCAAGCCACCGCATGCGCCGGGCAGGATATCAGATGAGGTGCGCGTGCCACCGGCTTTTGGCGGATTCATCACACCTGACCAACGGATACAATCATGACTGCACAAATCACGTACAACGAATGCATTGTCTTTCTGCTTGCCAAAGCCAACCAGAAAGCCCAGAAAAACTTGAAAAAACGCATGAAATCCTTCGGCCTCACCACGGTCCAGGGACTCATTTTGGGTGCCATTTACGAAGACAACGGCCTGACCGCCAGCGAAATCGGCCAGCGACTGGTCCTGGACAACGCCACTGTGTCCGGAGTCCTCGACCGTCTCATCGACGGGGGCTGGATCACCAAAAAAAGCGACGAGAACGATCGCCGCGTCCAGCGTATCCTCCTGACAGAACAGGCCAACGCCAGCATCGTCAACGAACTCATTCAGGTCCGGTCCGACGCCAATGAAGAGACCATGAACAATTTGAGCCTTGAAGAGCGGGTGCTCTTGAAGCGGCTGCTTCGCGATCTCGAGTAGTTACTTTGCATACATCATATCATGCAGCACAAACGATCCTTGACAGAGCCCTTGACAAAATACCCTGAGCCACCATCAGCACGGGGTATTATTGTTCGTGCGCGTTATTTCGCGGCGATCCCACGAAGGGGCCGTCGGCGATCGCGGAACGTGATAAGCACCTGAAACGTCACATATGGCTCTTTGTTCTGACTCGCCCCACATGAAAACCCGCGCAAATACCTTTCCCGCGAAAAATCACCCGTCTCACCCAACAACATCCCCCACCCGCAAGGAGCAGGGGCGTTCCGTATTGCGAGGTGTTTCCCGTACCACGTCCGTGTCAGGGCTTGACGTACGCGTAGCCGTCCCGCTGGAGTTCCACCAGCTTAAGGATCCCGGCCCGCGTCACCTTGAACGCAGGGTGCAGCACCTCCGGAGCGATGTCGAACTGGGCCAGTGAGTTCTTGCAGACAAAAAAAACGATGCCCTGGCCCGCCAGCCTGGTCACCAGCTCCGAGAGCTCCATGTCCATGCTCGCCGTTACCTGCTGGGCTCCGGGACCGTTCACCACGACGACCCCCTCGACCGGACGCCCTTCCACGGCTGCCAGCAGGTTCTTCATGTTGTTGAGTGTCAGGCGCAGGCGCCTCTCCTTATCGGAGTCAATATGCAGTACGACTTTCATAAGCTCCCCTTTCGCTAAGCACCCGGATGGCACGGTTACCCACCGGATTGTAAGAAAAATAATGTATTGTGACATGGGATGCATTCGTCTACAGTCAACGGGAAATGAACCTGACAGGCAAGGCCGCCCGGGCCGGAAAAGTCTTCCCCCACGCCGCCCTGCCCCAAGGCCCGAATCATGCGGGTACCCAGTTGTCACGAGTACTCTCAGTGTACCATAAAGAAGGAGTCGGATCTCGGTTTTTTCGCCGTAATAAAAACAGACGGCCACCGCGATGACACAAAGGCAATCGGTTCAGCTCAGTGTTGCCGTTCATGATCAAAGGACATAAAAAAAACAAAACAAAAAACATGCCTCCGGCGGCAAGGTGGGCCACCTTGAAAGCAGGTTGTGAATGCGTTTTAACAATCGTTTGAGCCATCGGCGTATTGACATCACCCCCGCCCCCCTGTCCCCTGGAGCGCCGCACTCCTGTGCGGCACGGGTAACAACGGACTAAAAAGCCGCACCGGAGTGCAGCGCTCCGTTTCGGTCGATCTTTCTCGGTTTTTTTGAAGGTCGCGGCCCAAACTTCATTCAAAACGAACTATTAAGGCCTGTTTGTAAAACTTTCTATTAACTATTCAGCTCAAAGAAACAGCCTCCGGCGGCAAGGTGAGCCACCTTGAAAGCAGGTTGCGGATGCGTTTTGCCCCTCGTTCCTCGGGGCAAATCACATCCGCCTTTAAAGTAACATTCATTCAAGAAGCCTTTTTAAGACCTGTTTGTTAAACTTTTTAAAAGTTTAGCCCCCGGCAGGGCCGCCGGAGGCATAAATTGAATAGTTACACTTTCTAAACGTTTGGCCCCGGCAGGGCCGCCGGAGGCTATTCAAAAGGAGAGCCCATGACCACCGGAGCACTGTCCGGCATCACCGTCCTCGACCTGTCCCGGCTTCTTCCCGGCCCCTGGTGCACCATGATGCTCGCCGATCACGGCGCCCGGGTCATTGCCCTTGAGAATCCGCGCTACGCCTCCCAGGGGGCCTTCCCAGACCTCATCAATCGCAACAAAGAGCACATGGGCCTCAACCTGAAGTCCGACACGGGTAAAAAAATCTTCCTGGAGCTGGCATCCCGGGCCGACGTCATCGTGGAGGGCTTCCGCCCCGGCGTCACCCACCGCCTGGGCGTGGGCTACGACCATGTCAAAGCCGTCAACCCCGGCATCGTCTACTGCTCCATCACCGGATACGGCCAGACCGGCCCCCACCGCGACACCCCGGGACACGACATCAACTACCTCAGCATGGCAGGTGCCCTGGACCTCATCGGCTCCAAGGAAGCTCCATGCGCCCCGGGCTTTCAGATTGCCGATATCGCAGGGGGCAGCCTCAGCGCCGTCTCCGGAATCCTTCTGGCCCTTTTCCACCGGGAGCGTACGGGCCAGGGCCAGCACATCGACATCTCCATCACCGACGGCACCCTGGCCCTCATGCACCTGGCCCTCAACCTCCAGCAGGAGACCGGCCAGACAGCCACCCGATGCGACACCCTCCTCTCCCACCGCTACGCCTTCTACAACACCTACGAAACCGCCGACCATAAATTCATCGCCCTGGGCGCCCTGGAGCCCAAATTCTGGACCGCCTTCTGCCGTGCCACCGGCCTGGAACACTTCGAGGCCCTCCAGTTTGACGACGAAAAACGCCACGAGATCATCCAGACCGTCCGAGACCTCATCAAATCCCACCCCCTTTCCCACTGGGCCCATCGGTTTAAAGACCTCGACCCCTGCTGGAGCCCGGTAAAAACCCTCTCCGAGGCCATGGACAGCAAACTGTTCCAGGAAAGGGAAATGGCAGTGGCTTGCCAAAACCGGCACGGAGAACCCGTCCAGACCATCGGGGTCCCCGTCAAACTCAGCCACACCCCGGGAAGCATCCGCACCCCCCCGTTCTCCTTTGGCCAGGACACAGACAAATTACTGACGGAGTTGGGCTACGCCCAGGAAGAGATCCAAGCCCTCAAAGCAGCGGGTATTACCTGAAGAGATCAATAAAATGAGCCTCCGGCGTCAAGGGTGGCGAAGACAGCATGAAAAGCCAGACCGCCCCAAGTGCCAGGACTCATAGGAACAACAACGAAGGATCATGACATTTTAAAGCGGCCTGTCATTCAAACAGTGTCAAATGACACAAGAGGCATAATTTTTAGCATAGGCCTCACCATTGACGTTTCTTTAACTTGTGAATATTCATTTTTTTTATTGAATGCGAAGTAGTAGAGGCGTATGTCTATACTCTCCGGTTTAAGGTTTAGAATCGCGACGGTATTTTATAAAGGGTAAAAAATCAGGCCTGTGAACATGGCCTTTATACTGAAATTGAACGAGAGCCTGTCCAAAAAGATCGTTTATATCTGGAATATGGGACATTTCTGTCCGATATTCTTTGCATAGACGGATTATCGGACAGAAATGTGCTTATTTACCTCTCAGGAGGTGTTATGGGACAGAAATGTCGGATAATCATTGTTCTGCTTCGGAGATTGAATGTTCGGAAAATTAAAATATGGCAAAAACGTGAGAAAACATTCGTGGGATGTGGCCAAATCCCTTGGTTATCCAGTGAATCTCTCATTGCCACTACTTGAATCAGAATTAAGACTTCGCCCTCTTTCAGATATTGTAAATCGTATACTTGTACTGAATGTCGTTTGTGCTCATTCATATGGCTTTCAAAAAGATATGGCAAGCCAGTGGGTTACATCCGAAAATATTGAAAACAATCTTTCTCCACTTGAACGATCCTTTCTATATGACGGTAACGGAGATAAAAACAAATTTGGGGTTCAAGTCGAAGCAATGTGGGCATTTCTATGGTGTCTCAATATCATATCTGATCTCAAGTTTAACGAACGGTGTAGTGATAATACAGTCAAAATGGTCCCGGACCTTAAAAATATGCAGCCATCAACTGACTTTAAAAGTACAGTTTCTCTTCGTAATAAAGACGAAATCGTTAATATGCTTGACCTTGTATATTGTCTCAACTGGGGGCAAAAGCAACACCATCTCGATACTGGAAAATGGAACTATCCACCAGACATCATAGAGGAGCGTAGGCGAGCACTTGAATGGTCATTAAGAGATGTAGAATGGGATGAAATAACATTAGATACTTAAGCATAACAACCGCTTGCGCACGGATCTCAAAAAGCTTCGCTCGTTCCTCGCTCCGCATTTTGCGCCCGGTGAAGCGCACGTTAATGCCACATACCATATAGATTAGGAGTAATAGATGGATTCAGTATCTATTATATCATTATTTGTCGGAATCATTGGTACTATGATTGCTGTATATCAAGCAGCAATCATAAGAGAATCAAAGAAGCGGGCAAGCGAGCTACAATATATTCTCGCCGGAATAAATAATGCTGCATTACAAAAGCAACAAGCATGGCAGAATCAAATTAGTACGCTCCCTAAACTTGAATCGAGTCAGGATTGGGAAATGGGCAGGTTATATCTTCGCGCTAAAGATGACTTTGCTGAAATTGCGAGTTTAACAATTGCGCTTGAAGGAACCATTGATGTTGATCACTCGGCAATTAAAGATATGATGGATAAATCAATCGATATTGTGAAAAAGAATAACCAATTACAAGAAGAGGGCATGAAAAACCCTCTCTTTACTCAAGGCCATAGGGCAACGGAAGCATAGCATTAACAATTGGCTTATGGCCGACCCCAAAAAGCTGGCCACGTCTTTCATAATTTAAACCGTTGCACATAGCAGCTTTTTGGGTCGGCATAGCCATGCGTTAAGTGCCTTAAATAACCAACAACCAAAATCAACCTTTATTCATATCTTTTCTATATGGGCAATTTTATTTTAGGATTTTCGCTAACTATTCTTGGGTTGATATATTTTTTTGATGAGTGGGATCCCCGTCATGGCTTTATGATACCGAAATCTACTGGTGTTTTTGTATCGCTGGTCGGTATTGGAATTATCATATATGCCTGTATACGTGAACACGATCCCCAAAAAAAATGCAACATACGTCAATGGCTCGTATGTAAAGGCTGCGAGGTCGTTTACCCAAAAGAAGAAGCTGTAATAAAATCATGCCCAATGTGTAATGGTAATCTGGTTGAATTGAAACAATATCTACAGAAAAAACCTGAACAAAGTGAGAAAATAAAACAAAAAATCAATAACTGGCCAGATCCATGAATGCATTAAACAATGCACTTAACGGGATAGGACCCCTCATCACTGAAGGGCCCTCCCACACCACCTGGCATACGGATCGCGTACCTCGGCGATTCGGCTGATCAAAGGAGTTAGACTCCCGGAAGGAACAATCCGCGAGAGAAGAAATATCGGGGTGGAAGCGCGAAATTTATCCATTTGACCTTACTCATGCGCCAGTACGTCTTTCGTGCGGTTCCGCACATAACGGCGGGACCATGAGGGATTCCGAGTTTCTTTAAATTACGAATCTTGGTCCTTGGATTCTTCCACTGCTTCCAGACGACACAGCGAAGTCGCCTGATAATCAACTTGTTCAGGGCTTTGAAGATGTATCGGGCTTCCGTAAGACGATAATAGTTCCACCATCCCCTGAGGTAGTTGTTCAACTCCTCAATTATCCTGTACAGGCTCTTTCCGCAGTTGCGGTTTGTCAGCTCCCGAACCTTCTCCTTAAATCGTTTGATCGATTTGGCGTGGATCCGGATCTTTGTCTTCCCGTACATGCTGATAAACGTAAAACCAAGGTACTTGCGCAGCCACGGCCTGCTGACCGCGCTCTTTTCCTCGTTGACCTTGAGCTTGAGCTTCTCGGTGATGAATCCCGTGATGCTCGCCTTGACCCGCAACGCAGCTTTCCTGCTTTTGGTGTAAATCACGAAGTCATCGGCATATCTGACAAAGCAATGCCCCCTCGCCTCCAGCTCTTTGTCCAGTTCGTCAAGAACGATATTGGAGAGAAGCGGCGAGAGAGGCCCGCCCTGGGGCGTGCCTTCCACGGACGGCTCGACCAGCCCGCCTATCATCGTCCCGGCGGTCAGGTATTTACGGATCAGCTTCAGGACGCGCTTATCCTGAACCCGTGCCGCCAACCTGCTCATCAGGCGATCGTGGTTGACCCTGTCGAAGAACTTCGACAGGTCCATATCAACGGCGTGAGTGTACCCCTCAAGCAGATAGCCCTTCGCCTGATAAATGGCGTCACGCTGGCACCGTCCCGGCCTGAATCCATAGCTGAACTCAGAGAAGGTCGGGTCCCATACCTGCGCCAAAATCTGACTGATGGCCTGCTGAATGAGTCGGTCAAGGACCGTCGGGATCCCAAGCAACCGCACGCCCCCGTCCGACTTGGGTATCTCTTTGCGCCGGACGGGAAAGGGGTTGTAGGTCCCGTTTAAAAGCTCCTCCCTGATCTTGGGCCAATGCCGCCTCAGGTATCCACCCAGTTGGTTCACGGTCATCCCGTCAACCCCGGGGGCTCCCTTGTTGCTTCGGACCCGCTTCAGGGCGCTGAACATATTCCTCCGCTCAAGGATCATCTCCATGAGCCGGGGGTTGCCTCCCAGACGTTCGGCTATCTGCGACGCTACGAACATTTCCACCTGCTGGGGCATGATGTTCATAAGTACACACCTCCTACTTGTCATTTTCATTTACCCGCCCCATTCGGGTCGGGCACCATTCAGGCCTTCACCAGGGTGAGTCCTCCGGGTATACTTCTCCCCTTTGGGGGAGGCCCGGCTCGTTTCCTCTGGCTACTATGCCCTCGGCTGACTCCTCCCATGCGGTCAGAGCGGGTTACCCCGCCCTCAGCCAATTTCCGTCGCACGCGACTTTCCGGGGCACATGGGAGACCTCCCGGGGTAAACACACGTCTTTCGGTACGTGAACGCCGAGTATACGGACAGAGCTTATAGTGGATAGAGGACTTTGCCTTGTGTTGCAGGCTCGTCCCACTCATGCACGCCTCAACTCGGTTCCTGTACGTCACCCCGTACCTTCACGGTATCCTGTCGCAACAGGACGACTGCCTTCCCAAGCACCGTCACCGATACCTCGTTGCTCTACCACTACCCCCTTCGCCTCCACCTGGCTGGGTCTAATACTTGCCAAACGCTCACAATAATACTACCATTTGGCTCACTTCTAAGGACGTGTGCCGTGCCCGGCACACAACAACCACTATCGCCTTTCAACTTTTTCGGGATTCCCGCCCGGCGGGTGAAGGGCAACGTTCGCCTTGGAAATCATAATGTGAACCGGACAAAACTATATGAGAGTCAAATTAGGGCACTACGTTTATTTCTGGTTCGTTAACTCATTAATGGCTGCGGGAACTGGACTTGTTCTCGGAGTATTAGCAATTAGGGTCGGCATATTCTTGGTTTCTCCAATATCCTTCCCAATATGTTTTGTTGTCATTTATCAGTTTTATATTGTTTCGTATTTTTGGGGTAAACGTCGTGGTGAATTTGAATTTTCGTTCCTTGAAAGGTCTGCTGTTCGTGGAGCGGAAAATCAAGAACTCAGGATTCGGCTAAAGGAAGTGAAGCAAGAATTGAAATGGGGAGACCCAGCCTCTGCACATGGAAAATTAACCGCCGCATTAAAAACTTCTCCAGACAATTTTGTTGTGTGTTTCAAGTACGCTGTTTCTTGCGAGCGGATGGGCTTGGGTGATGGCGCTATTACGTCTTATGAAAAAGCCGAAACCCTTATACCTATGCCATCAACGTCTCTTAGATGTTATGTGGCTAAACAATCTACCAGAGTTAAGAAAGAAGGCCCATCGAAAAGGTCCTCTTCCCCGGGGCTACAGTATGTTTTTTATTAAACATATCGGCGAATCGTGTAGCCGGGGGTTTCTCTCCCCCAGCCCCCACACCACCCGGCATGCGGCACCACGGGCACTTCCTTCGGTCGCGCACCGAGGGGTTCACGAAGACAACCGGGCCGTAGCCGGGTAATGAATCTTCACCCACTCGTCCTTAATGGAAATCAGCCCTTGCCTTGCAAGCCACTTGTTGTTCATCACGGGTTAACTCTTTGCCGGTTTTCGGAATGTTAGGCGGTGCGCACGACACACCGTATCCTGTTGCCCTATCGGAAGAAGCGCCAACTATCCTGACACGGGAAAATCCTTTTGGTTGCGTTAACCCAACGCATGCGTACCGCGTGAATTGTAAGATGGGCAAAGGTAGTGCCGTGCCCATCGGGCACGCGCGCAACCGATTACGCCATTTCCGGCAACACAAATCACCGGCCCGTCATTCCCTATAGACCCCATGACGCTAATCACGGGTTAACCTTTTGCCGGTTTTCGAAACGTTAAACGGTGCGAACGGCGCACCCTACCGCACCCCGTTGCCCCATCGGAAAAAGCGGCAACTATCCTGACACGGGTCACTCTCGCCTACGCTCGTGATTCCGCTCCGCTCCATCTCCTCCGGACGGAACCTCACGATGCCGCCCTTGTCTTAGGCTAGTGCTTATGCTAAACCGTTGTTTGGTCAGCAGGATTCACGCACAGAGGACTTCCCGGTTAAACTTCCGGGTCACCTCATAAGATTACGCCCATGCCGGGAGTACACAATTGGCTAAAGGCCACCCCCAAAAAGCTAACCACGTCTGCCGTAACTTTAACAGGTGGCCCTATCAGCTTTTTGAGTCGGCTTAGCCACGCGTTCGGGATATAGAAGGGTGTATGAAATACGCAACGAAAGAACTCTTACTTGCTTTGTATGCGGTTGCTTTTAGCGTATTTGTGGCTATTGCTTTTGCTCCAAAAAATAATTATTTTTTTCCAAATTTTGCATGGACTTGGCTACCGCAATTGGGAATTTTCGGATTGCTCATAGTTTTCAAATTCCGGCCAGCTATTTTGGCAGGGTCGGCAATTGTGTTAGCGCTTCATTTGTTATTTTTTGGGACATGGGTGTTTTCAAAAGACTCAGACTCTTTAATTTGGCTTGGGTATTTGTTTTCACTGCCTGGTGCGGTAATTGGCTCAATAATTGCGGGTTTATACTCAAAACGAAATACAAAGCAACGTTTTGGTATAGTGGTAGGTTTCAGCATCATCATAACGGGAGCTTTTTTGCTAATTAACCAGTTTATAGTTTGTACTATGGTAATGCATTGCTGTTTGTAGTCACTTTTTGCTGAATCGGGTAGCCGGGGGGTTCTCTCCCCAGCCCCCAAACCACTCGGCGTGCGGGTCCGCACCGGGCGGTTCACAAAGAATGGAATTGTCCTCAATGATAATTAAAAAAGACCACTTATCCAATCCCAAGGTGATTGAATTTTTAAATGCTCACCTCCGACATATGATTGAAATTTCACCGCCTGGATGTGTGCATGCCTTGGATGTTGATGCTTTAAAAAAACCTGGGGTTACATTTTGGACAGTCTGGGAAGGAAATTTATTAATTTGCTGTGGAGCATTGAAAGAACTGAATCCTGAACATGCAGAGCTAAAATCGATGAGAACAGCACCCTCACATTTGGGAAAAGGGGTCGCTTCTCACCTGCTTGAATACATGCTTGAAGAAGCGAAGATCCGAAAATACAGTCGTATCAGTTTAGAAACCGGTTCGTACGAAGCTTTCAAACCTGCACGTAACCTTTATGCTAAATTTGGTTTTACATATTGCGAGCCATTTTCAAATTATACCAATAACCCCAAGAGCGTTTATATGGCTACTTATTTATGAAACAAAGTTAAGTTTTACCCATCACTTCAGGTGACCGTCATTTTATCAAAGGCTTTTGTGGTTCAAATTTTAATTTGTATATTAAGTTCTTGGCGGGTACGCTTTGGCGGTACCTGAGCTATACACTAAATGCCAGTATGAAAGTTAAAGATCAAGAAAACTTTGACAAACATACCATCATTCAAAATATAGAAAAAGCTATAAAGTACTGGCTTCGTTTGCGAATTATGACGCTTGTGCGAATGATATTGGGGAATAGTAGCTATTTATAGGGTCCAATTTTGTACTCCATGAGGATGGGATTTCGCTTTTTGCGGTTATCAATGGTTTTGATAATCCGTATTTAGCAACGTTCATTCATTACGATCGGGCCTACGGCATCGCTTTTTTGAAAGGGTTATATGTCTTTTGGAACTCCCATGATCACATTTTCAGAACGAAATTTAGAGCATTTTGATTCTATTTCATTGGTTAATGAGCTAAGTGAGATACTGAGTCGTATAACAGGAGATAGTGGCAAAAGTTCATTCAATGAATATGAATTTGAACAAAACGGTGGGAAATTTATTGTTGCCTACGAAAACGACAATGCAATAGCTTGCGGATCAATTCGACAATTTGATGAAGAAAGTTGTGAAATAAAAAGAATGTATTCCAGAAAAAGCGGTTTGGGTAAACAAGTTTTAAAGGAACTTGAAAATCAGGCAAAGCTCTTGAAATACACAAAATTGATGCTTTCCACACGAAGAGTCAATTTGAAAGCAGTTAATTTTTACATGAGAAATGGATTTATTGAAATACCACCTTATGGAAAATATAAAAGTCGAAAAGAATCAATTTGCTTAGCTAAAATTTTACCAAACATCCAATAAATTAAAATCAACGCACAACATGCTTTGAACTCAGACAGGGATAGGCGCGCGCGATATTAACATGTTTGTTTTGTTGAATTTATGACCTTTTTTGACATCTGCTGCAGACTTCGCCCGGCCAGGTTAAGCACAGCGTTAGCCCTCGGATCACAAGAACTATGAATTTCGGAACAATCAAACATTGGAATGACGAAAAAGGATACGGTTTCATCACTCCAGACAATGGTGGAAATGACGTATTCTTGCATATAAAGGCTTTCAAGAAGCGGTCTCAGCGTCCTGAAATCGGTCAGGTTGTTTCGTATGATGAAACACTTGGTGATAAAGGGCGTTTACGAGCTTTGAATGTGCAATTCATGGAAAACAGTTTTTCTTCACCACAGTCAACAAAGCTCACCGTTTTCTCTGCTTTTGCATTCATCTATGTGGTTGGTATCTCCATTGGAGTTCAACTGGGAAAACTCCCAAAATTTTCTATCCCATTGTATTTGGGAGCAAGTATTGTCACCTTCCTTGCCTATGGCATCGATAAATCAAAAGCGAAAAACGGTAGGTGGCGTACGCAAGAAAGTACTTTACATTTTTTTTCAGTGATTGGCGGGTGGCCAGGTGCTCTTATTGCTCAACAAAAGTTTAACCATAAAACCACGAAAGAATCATTTCGTTTTGAGTTCTGGTTTACAGTTGTATTGAACTGCGCTGGGTTCTTCTGGTTTACATCTCCAGGAGCATTAGAAAAGACCATAAATTCCTTAGAAAAAATACTAAAATAAAGAGCTACTCGGATAGCCGGGGGTTTCTCTCCCCCAGCCCCCACACCACCCGGCATGCGGGTCCACCACGGGCGCTTCCTTCGGTCGCGCACCGGGCGGTTCACGAAGATAACCGGGCCGTAGCCGGGTAATGAATCGTCACCCACTCGTCGCTAATGGAAATCAGCCCTTGCCTTGCAAGCCTCTTGCTATTGTTCATCACGAATTAACCCTTTGCCGATTTTCGAAACGTTAAACAGTGCGCACGGCGTATCCTACCGTATCCCGTTGCCCATCGGAAAAAACGGCAACCATCCTGACACGGGTCACTCTCGCCACCGCCCGTGGTTCCGCTCCGCCCCTCCTTCGAACGGAACCTCACAGCCCCAACCTTGCTTTGAGCCATTCCTCATGCTAAATCCTTGTTTGGTCAGCAGGATTCAGACACAGAAGACTTTCCGGTTAAACGTATGGGTCACCTCATAAGATTACGACTATGCCGGGAGTACACAGCGGACTGGCTTACAGCTGCGCTTCTTGAAACACGTTGGTTTTATGATTTTTTTCCAACATATGAATCATTGTTGTCACTAGTCGCCAGCCGGTTATTTGCGTCGTTAGCTGGAAAGGGTAACATTACTGATATTTGATTTGGTAACAAGACTGAAAAATGATCCATCATTTTTGAGGAAAACTATCTTCACAAAGGAATAATTATGGATTTTATTGCCGCGGCTTCTACGCATACCAAATTCAACTGGAGGGTCCGTTCTTTGGCCTCCGATTTTCTACTCGAGGATACCTGGGAGTTCCCCTACGAATTCAGCGCAAAGGACAGGGTCGATTTACATCTGTTCCAGAAATCCGCCATTGAGCCTATGATGAAGAGCATTTATGATGGATCCTTAACTGGAATGCTATTCAGGCTGCGAAAGGTTTTCGGGGCTTTATTTCGCATAGATAATAACATGCATAATCTCCCTATTCCGGACTGCCGGGAAAAAAGTCTTCGGGATCGTTTGCAGGAAAACGATCTTAAGAAAGACACTCCGGAACGCGCGATGGACATCTCAACGCGAGACTATATGGACTTTAGGCCAGTGTATACCTTCACGGACGAAACGCTCCATGAACTCTCCAATTCCACCGAGCATGCATTAATGCATTATGCCTGGTCTCCCTCGGGAGAAGGGAAGTGGAAGGTCCGTCTTGCGGTGTACATTAAGTATAGAAACGCTTTCAGCAAATTTTACATGAGCTGTATCCGGCCATTCCGCCATGTCATCGTCTATCCCCATATTTTCAGAAAGTGCATGGAACACTGGGAAGCGAAAAAGGTGCCCGGATAGGATGATCTACATCAAATCATTCCCCATGCCGACGCCCGTTGTTCATCAACAGAGCACCTGTATTTAAATTTGGAGACAGGCAATGAAACATCCCATAATCGGACAGATAGAAAAAGCGGATAAAGCCATCGTGGCAGAAGACTTCAGTACGCTCATGCAAATCTATTCGGAAAATGCAGTCTTAGTCGTTGAGCCAGGGAAGAATGCTGTTGGCAAAGACGCTATACGGAAAGCGTTTGAAACAATAGCGGTTTATTTTAAAAATGGCCTGAAGGTCCATCAGCAAGGCTTTGAAATTTTGGAATCTGGGGACACCGCATTGGTATTGGCAAACACGGTTGTTTCCGCGCCAAATTATCCTGAAGTCACTCGTAAGGCGACCTATGTTTTCAATAAAGACATACATGGTGTTTGGTTGTGCTCAATTGACAACTCTTATGGCCACGAAATAATCGGCAAATAGGCAGAACAAACACATTGGCAGTCCGCGCCAGTGCGTGTTCCCTCGCTTCGATCGGCGGCTCCACAAACATCACTATCATTACTGAAATAGAGGAATAGAATGGGCGACTCAATCCTGAAGTATGAAGAAAAAATGTGGCAGTTATTTGAAACCACCAAAAATGAAATGCCATCATTGGTCGAAGCATACTATGGGCCTGTAAAGGATGCCGTTTATACTGATGGATCTTTAGATACCAAAACCAAGAGGTTGATGTCTTTGGCTGTAGCTGTTCAAGCGGGATGTAAAGATTGTATTATTTCTCAAACCTCAAAAGCCTTGGAACTTGGCGCAACACCAGCTGAAATATTTGAGACGTGTTCAGTCGCTATTAGCATGGGAGGGACCCTGGCCTGGAGTCAGGTCCTTGTTGTCGCGGACTATTTGAGGGAAAAAGAAATTATACAATAGCCCAGAACAAAGCAAATTAACTCGGACTGGCTTAGATTCAAAACATGGATTCCCATGAACATTTTGATTGCCTGTTATTCCCGAACCGGTTTTACCGAAAAGCTTGCGGATCAGATCGCCCAAAACCTCACATCACGGGGTCATGTTGTCAAAAGGGAGGTCCTTGGTGTCGTAACCAAAAAAAATTGCTGGAACCTCCTTTTCCGACAGATACACCAATACCCGCTGGTTGGCCTGTCTTTAGTCAGTTCATCTTTTTACAAATGGTGGGCAAATATCTATCATCAGCCGGAAGAAGAGATCCAGCCGCCTGTTTTCCCGGATGTGTCGGGATTTGACCATATTTGTATCGGTGGTCCCAAGTGGGCCTACACCTCCTATCCAGTGGCGCGATACCTTAAACAGGTCAAGGGACTTCACCACAAACCGGTGAGCGCTTTTGCTACCTTTGGTGGGCCGCCGCTGAAAGTCTTTGAGCTTGGCTTTATCTTTACCCCCATGAAGCGGCACATTGAAAAAGCCGGAGGAACACTTGTTTCTTCAATGGGGCTATCCAGCAATTACCATGAACTTCACTTAATCTGGATCTTCAGGCTGTTTTCCCGGATTGCTCTCCGGCGCCCCCTTCAATCCTTTACCGTTGACAGCGACTATGGAAAACTGAAACTCAAATCATTTTGTGACCAAATTGAACAGAAAATCCCCCCCCAGGGGCCTCATATTCAGCTCAAAAAAAACAGCCTCCGGCGGCAAGGTGTGCCACCTTGAAAGCAGGTTGCGGATACGTTTTGCCCCTCGTTCCTCGGGTCAAATCACATCCGCCTTTAAAGTAAAAATTCACTCAAAAAGATTTTTTAATACCTGTTTGTTAAACTTTTTAAAAGTTTAGCCCCCGGCAGGGCCGCCGGAGGCATAAGCTGAATAGTTACAAAAATTGTTTCACGAGGCGTTGTCATGTGAGACCCAAACCCATGAAAAGCTCAAATTTATCAGCCCTTGATCCCTTTGGACAGGCCCTTCTCGCCTACTGGCGGGGCGACACATCGGCCATGCTTGTTCATGAATACAAGACAGGACGAGTGGCCTCGATTCCGGTTTCCGTATTTTTCCGAAGCCCGAAGGAATTCTACCCGACGGAAAAAGTCCTCCCCTGGTGTCGCGGCCGTATTCTGGTTGTGGGCGCAGGAACCGGGATTCATGCCGTTGAACTTCAGCGACAGGGGTATAAGGTCACCGCCCTGGAGATCAACCCCCAGGCCGTCCGGATACTTACCGAGCGAGGGGTAAAGGATGTCAGGCAATGTGATTTTTTCGGATTTACAGGGGGTCGATACGATACCGTCCTCATGCTGGGGCACACCATCGGTATCTGCGAGACCCTGAGCCGGATCCCCATGCTGCTTGAAACATGCGCATCCCTTCTCACTCGGGGCGGGCAGCTGTTGTTGAATTCCGTGGATGAATCCCTGGCTCCCGACGCCACCGACAGGGCAGGATACCCGGGAGAGCTGGAATTCCGACTGTCACACGAAGGAAACGTCGGAAGCTGGATGCGCTGGCTGCACGTGGACTTTCACACCTTGAGCGAGCAGGCCCGAGGCTGCGGCTGGCACACAGAAAAACTCGTGGAAAACCACAAGGCGGAGTTCCTCGCACGGCTTCATCCCATGCCAAACATGGCCTCACTGGAGCGGCTCTGAGCCCCCTGACCGCAAGGAATAAACATGCAAAATTTCAAGGCTGTGATTTTTGATATGGATGGGCTTCTGCTTGATAGTGAGAGGCTTTATTACGCATCGTTCCAAGAGACATGCTCGCATTTCAGGCTGGGGGACCTGTCTGATGTATTCAAGCGCTGCCTGGGTACAAACTCGGTGACGGGCAAGGCCATTCTCACAAAAGCCCTTGACGGGTTAGTTGCCTACGATGCCTTCAGAACCAAATGGGAACACCTCATCTCAATAGTCATGGATGAGATCCCCGTCCCGCTGAAAAACGGCGCGGAGCAACTCTTGTCCACGCTCAAGGGATCACACACCCCCATGGCCGTGGCGACCTCGTCGGATACGGAGCTGGCCCGCACAAGGCTGTCGGATTCAAAAATACTACCCTACTTCGACTGTGTGGTGGGGGGTGATCTCGTAAGCAAGGGAAAGCCGGATCCGGAAATATATGTCACAGCGGCAACCAGACTCGACGTATCGCCGTCTGATTGCCTGGCCCTGGAAGACTCAGGCAACGGCGTCAGATCGGCAGTGTCAGCCGGTATGATCGTGGTGCAGGTTCCGGACATGATTCAACCGGATGACGAACTCCTGGCGCTTGGACACATTGTCCTGAAAGATCTGTCTGAAGTTATCCGGTACCACTTTTAAAACACATGAGGACACCATACGTTCGTGCAGAATATACAGTACAAAAGCGGGACACCAGGCTTGGCATCTCAGTGTGAAACGGTTTTGAGATCAATCCCTGAATGGTTTGGAATCGAAGAGGCCTTACAAGCATATCTTGATGATATTCAACATATGAGTACATTCAGCGCATGGTCTGAAGATGCTGTAATTGGTTTCATTACCGTGAATTACCATTTTCCCGAATCGGCGGAACTTCATGTTTTGGGTATTCATAAACACTTTCATGGACTCGGCGTTGGAAGCACTCTTTACACCCTGGTAGAAACCGAGCTTAAAAAGCAAAAAATCAAATATATTCAAGTAAAAACATTGAGCCCCAGAGCAAAGAACCCTGGCTATATGAAGACCCTAAAATTTTACACAAAACATGGCTTCGTTCCCCTTGAAGACTCGACTGCTTTTTGGGACAAGGCGACACCATGCTTACAAATGATAAAATCCATTTAGCTCTGTCACTTGGGCTTCGGCCAACAAGAACTAACCCCCTTGAACCATTTTAAATTCACGATTGCCCATCACCAGACCACTTAGCCCAAAAAATAGCCTTTACATGAAACCAATTATTCAGGAAGAAACAACGGGATGCGGCATTGCTGCATGTGCGGCCTTAGCAGGTATCGGTTATCAGGAGTGCAGGCAGATAGCCAACCGCATGGGGATTTTTGCTGACGATAAGTCGTTATGGTCTCAGACGGGGTATGTCAGAAAACTCATGTCTGAGCTGGGCGTATCGGCGGAACAAGCCGAAATCCCCTTTACCGATTGGGAGGCACTGCCGGACAAGGCCTTATTGGCCATCAAATGGCGCATGGAAAACGGCACCCCGTTCTGGCACTGGGTGGTCTTTGTCAGGCAGTACAACGAATCCTTTGTCCTTGATTCCAAAAAGGCCCTTAAACACAACGTGCGCCGTGATTTCGGGCGCATGAAGCCAAAGTGGTACATTCCGGTATACCCATAGACCGCTCCCCTCACCTTTGCTTCACAACCCGGGCGGGATTCCCGGCTGCAACACAATACTCCGGGACATCCTTAGTCACCACGCTGCCTGCGCCGATCACGCAGCCCTTTCCGACGGTCACACCTGCCAGGATGATCGCCCCGGCTCCAATCCAGACATCATCTTCAATGGTGATGGCCCCTTGCTTGCCTTCCCCCTGAAGCATCATGGGGATCTCTTTATTGGAGATATCATGATTCCCGCCGATGATCATGACGTTGTGGCCGATCATGACATAATTGCCGATGGTAACCGGGCTGTGCTCGTTTGTAATGATAGAGGTATTGTTAGAAATGAAAATATGATCCTTGAAATGGATATGCTCCAATTTACTCAGCGTCACATTTTTACTTATATTCAAATCGGCTCTGGAATTTTCAAGTAGCCCGTACTTATCTATTCCCAAGCAATACTTGACAATATTCCTTATTCTGTTTGTTCTTTTTCTGATCTTCTTTGATTTATCCCTAAGACTCATTTCAAAACCCATGCAAATCTTCGGTCCGGGCGACACACCTTGCCATGGGTCACATTATCAAGCCATTCTTGAAATTACGGGTGATCCATCGGCATGCGTTCCGCCAAAGGGGCTACCTTAGCACCTCCCACCCCTGACTATCAACATCCTGCACCACCCCACCTCCCCCCTCAAAGCATAGCCTTCCCCTCTTTACTACCCCGAAAGAGGTAGTCTTTCCCGATTCAAAACACCTCTTTTGAGGGATTTACAGGCGTCATCGTACACGGTAAGAATTGCTCACTCATCAAGCAATCTTTCCAAACGTCATGCGATCCCTTCACGGGCAACGGCGCTCAACGATTGCCGATTCGCATGGACGTGCACATCATGCGACGGGGATTGGTTGAAACCATAGGTTTTGTATGCATGGAGAGAGAAAAGAGGAAGAACATTAAGGACATTACCCCGTCATCATAGTACACCCGGCCACACACACGCCATCAGAAGCACCGCGTGTAACCGATTCGGCATGCCGCGTATCGCTATGGAATCCCCCGCACTGAAGGCGCACACCGTTGGGGCAGCCGGGATTGGCTGTACATTCCATGGAGGCATACCGGCATGCTGAAACAATATGCCTGGTTCCCAGACCAACAGGAGACATGAACGTGAGCACCACCACACCCATTGTATTGACATCCCGTGTTTATCGAAAAAGCCTGGGGATACTGATCCTCCTTGCCACTCTCTTTGCCTGCACCGCCGCCCATGCCCGGGACAGCAACGAAGAGCTCGCCAAACAGCTGGCAAACCCCATCGCCAACTTGATCAGCGTGCCCTTTCAGCTGAACTACGACCGGGGCATTGGCCCGGCCGACGACGGTGAGCGCTGGACCATGAACCTCCAGCCAGTGATGCCCTTTGCGGTAAACGAGGGCTGGCTCCTCATCTCACGAACCATCATTCCCCTGACCACCCAGGAAGACATTTTTCCCGGTGCAGGTAGCCAATCCGGCATCGGAGACGTTTTGCAGAGTCTGTTTTTCTCACCCACCACCGCTACGGAGAGTGGCTGGATCTGGGGCGCAGGCCCGGTGTTCCTCCTCCCCACCGGAACCGATGAACTTTTGGGCAGCGAAAAGTGGGGTCTCGGCCCAACGGCGGTAGCGCTTCGGCAACAGGGGCCATGGACCATCGGCGCCCTCACCAACCATGTCTGGTCCTGCGCCGGAGACGATGATCGAGATGACATCAGCACCACCTTCATCCAACCTTTTATCTCCTACACCCTGCCAAGCGCCTGGACATTTCTCCTCCAGACCGAGAGCACCTACGACTGGAAGGGTGAAGAGTGGGCCCACCCTGTTACCGGGGTTGTATCCAAGGTCACTACCATCGGAAAACAGACCGTCAGCTTTGCCCTGGGCGCTCGATACTGGGCCCAAAGCACGGACAACGGCGCGGAAGGCTGGGGAGGCCGGCTGGTCGTGACCCTGCTGTTCCCGAAGTGACGGAGGTGTTTCACCCCAAACGGCCCATGGCTTAAGTCGTCATGGGCGGGGCCCTTCCAATGCAGTCTGACCGGAAGGGCCCTGAAATGGGACTTGCAATGATGCCATGCACCATCATCCCCGTTGGGGACAAAGGCTATGGCAAACATTAAATATACACATACCGGCGTGTATAGCATTCCATGAGTCCCCTACCGATCGGTGAATTCCCGCCACCGCTCAAATGGCCAACAGGTCTGGATGTATTATTATTTTCCTGCCGAGCCCTAACAAGCCCGTCCATCATACTCGTTCTTCGCTTTCGGTCACCCTGCAGCTGACCGTCCCTTCCTGCTCTCGCCCCAGAGCTGTGCATCGTTTTCCCTTACAATGACTTGGTCACAGCTGTGCCCATTTGTATCATCAGGTACGGTACACACAGAAAACAGACAAAGACGATGCTGCCTTGAAAGCTGCCTGCTGAAGCGCTCACCATTCACCGATCCCTGAGTCTCGGAAAATCCTTGCCTGAAACGGGCTGAATGCGTTCAATTGATGTACTGAAGAAGAACTTGCCAAACAAACCAGGCAGTACTACCCTCCATACCACAAAGAGGCCATGCATCTTGTCCGACACAGCCCCACCGAACCAGCGTCAGGACAAGTCATATAGTCACCCGAGTTGCGTTTTCTCATGACATATCCGGACCAAGGTTGGAAAAGACACCATGAAGACACACCAATTCATCACAACCAGGGCACTGCTCCACAACGAAAAGGCTAAGGTTATCCCCGTCCGGCGGTTGCACTGCCTGCAAGACGAAATCCACCGATTCCAAGACGCTGAAGACCTCAACGACTTTCAGCAATGGATCGTCGATGAGCTGTATACCTTTGATGTGCCGGATGTGGGGTTCCCTGTGGAATCCATCCTTCTCATTGCAGTCCCCCACCCCTTCTGCGCCCATGTGGAGTTTTCACACAGAGGCAGAACCTATAAATCCTTCAGCTTTGTCATGCCGGACTTTAAACGCACGGAAGAGGCCTTGAGAAAAGCGCTGTCCGGCCTTAACCATCACCTTGCCGAAGCCGGGGATATTCCCCTGAAGCGGCTTGCCGTTCAAAGCGGGCTTGCCGCCTATGGACGAAACAACATCTGTTACATTGACGGCATGGGCAGCAATTTTTCATTGATGGCCTATTTCACCGACATGCCCTGTGAAGAGGACCCGTGGACAGACGTGACCATGTCCTCATCGTGCACGGATTGCAACGCCTGCCTGAACAACTGCCCCACCAGGGCGATACGAAAGGAGAGGTTCTTAATCGATAATGAAAAATGCTTGTCGTTTTTAAACGAAAGCGGCGCACCCTTTCCGGAATGGTTGCCGGAAACAGTGCACCACTGTGTCTACGACTGCATGAAATGTCAGATCGTTTGCCCAATGAACAGAAAACAGGTAGACTATGTTACTGGACCTGTTCAATTTACCGAATCCGAAACAGACCACCTGCTTTCCGGCACCCCGTTCGAAGACTTCCCCATGGCACTACAGAACAAGGCGACCTATCTGGGTTTGCACCAATGGCCTGAAGGAATCCCAAGAAATCTGAAAACACTGTTTGACATCAGCGACCGCAAGGGTGACCCCACGGAAACCCCTTCGCCCCGCTGAAACCGGCATACCGGACACAACGGGAAGCCGCCTTCAAGGCAAGTCACCCTGTCCCCTGCATACGTTTTGGTCTTTCCTCTGTGCTCCCATCGACTCTGGGAACCACCACGCTTTGACCATAGTCAGTACCCCTTTTACGCTGTTGTCTTTTCACGTCACAACAACCGTTTTCCAACATGAACATCTCGTATCACGAGGTCAGTTGCTCCCCATCCCTGGTATCTTCATCTATAATCCCGGAATGAAAGGAGGCATCGCATGAATGTTGAAAACATGGCAAATTACGGAAACGGGCTCGTGGACTCCCTTGCAAGCCCTGAATTTCAGAAAATCGAAAAAAAGATGTTCAGCCAGATCCTTGGCGTGCTCCGGCATGAAGTCGGAATAAGGGGCATCCCGAAAGTGCTGTACCAATGGCGCGATGAAGTGAAGAAAATGAAACAGACCGACTGGCTCGCCCTGGAGGTCAGGGGAGTGCCCCGGGACGTCATCGAATCCACCTTTGACTTTATTGCGCTGATGAAGGTGATGGAATCCAGGTTCGGTATGGATAAAGCACGAACCGTCATCACGGATATCCATGAAAAAACGGAAGCAGCCCTTCGTAAAACCGGGTCCGCCGTCAATTTATTTGCCGTTCCGGTGGGCGACCTCAAAGCCTGTCCGGACAGTTTTCGCTCCTTTGCAGAGTACACCAAGGCCCAGGTCAAAGCCGGAGTAAAAGAAGGGTTGCACCAGACCGAAATTGTTGAGGACACGGAAAACGTCCTCTCCTTTCATATTCATTTCTGCGTCATCCACGAAGTGGCCAAAGCATACGGCAACGCCGAATGGAGCTTCCCCTGGTGCAGAATCGACAACGTCGTGTACCCCAAAATGGGAGATCGGTTGAATTTTACCTTCACCCGACGGGGCACACTCCCCACCGGGTCACCGACATGTGACTTCCGGTTTGAACGCTGCAACGGGAAATGAATGTAAGGAACATCAACGTGAACCTCATTATGTTTGACATTGACGGAACCCTCATCGAATCGTGCGGGTTTGATGCGGACTGTTACTTAAAGGCGGTAAAAACGGTAACCGGCGTTGAATTGAACACCGACTGGACGCTTTATACACACATCACGGATGCGGGTATCCTTGATGAGTTTATTACCATGGAAGGGCTCCATGAAAATCGGGATGCGCTCCACAGGCAGGTCAAAGAGGAGTTTACGTACCTGGTCTCCTCTCACCTGAAGGCCTCTCCTGTCCGGGAAGTGGACGGGGCCGTTGACTTTTTGACTCTGTTGCAAGCAAGAAGTGATGTGGAGATAGCCCTTGCCACGGGCGGCTGGGAAGAGACGGCAAAGGCAAAACTCCGGTCAGCCGGGTTCGATCCCACAGACGTGGCCTTTGCCTCCTGCTCCGACCACGTTCAGAGAACCCGGGTCATGCAGACCGCCGAATCCCGCTGCCGCAGCCACGCCTTTGCCACCAAAACCTATTTCGGCGACGGGCCCTGGGACAAGACGGCCAGCCGCGAGCTTGACTATCAGTTCATTCTTGTGGGAAACAGCCTTCAGCACAGCAAGCAGGTCGACCATTTCAGGGATCCCCGGTCCGTTCTTTCTCTTATCGGTATCTGAGCAAAGCAACCATGGTATCTCACCCCATCACTCCATCACTCCACCAATGAATACCGAGGACATATGTATTCCATCAACCGCCAAGTCATCGTCATCAAGCCTAAAACGCCCTATCTTGACTGGGTGAATACCCTCATGAGCTCGGATGAACACATGGATATTGAGGCGCTGTCCACCGACTGCTTGTCCTATCTGCTTCCTCATTTTGACGACGACAAGGAAACCAATCGATACATTAAAAAAATATACGATCAAATCTTTGAGCTGGAACTCGAAGGGTGGAGCACCGATGAACGGACTTGGCCCCCGAAGCGCACCTACCCCCTTTTTAAAAAATGGTTTTCCATAGAAACCCATTCCGAAGTCATCGATGTGCTTAAGACAAAGATAGAAAAAGAGCCCATCTAAAGGGGAACGGCCCGTCATCTCCTGCAAACGACGGGATTGAACATTTGAGAACCTGGGCTTTCAGGCACAGCCGCCATGATTCCGCACGTATCAAAATGAATAACAAACGGATTTTTCAGAGAAATTTATTGACAGGCCAAAATGATAAACTTATGGTGGGATGTAATAACTAGTTATTGATCACCTATAGAGTCGACCCGACAGGATGCGGACACATCCTGCCAGGCCTAACCAGAACAACCTTCGATGGAGGTCATCATGGCTAAGCGGTTTTTTACACCACCCCCAGATCCATTTCAAGGCGTATTTTCCTCACCATCCGCACCCTTACACCCCTTAAACCGGCGTTATAGCTGCGACATGTCGACGGAGCCTGCCTGCGCGCCTGATTAGCGATCGGGAAGACGCTCCTTCGGAGTCCTGCGCGTTCTCGGTCTGCCTTGGTAATTGCAGCGATACGTCTGTTACTACCCTTTGAGTCTTACCGAAGGCGCGTCTTTCCCTTTCCCTTTAAAACGCGGGGTCGTTCTCTTTTTGCGGCATGACACCCCTTAAAAAAATTCCTCGGGCCAGCCGTTTGTTTGTCTCTTTTTAAGGGCAGATAAGCAAGTGGCCGGGTAGGGTAAAGAGCTAAGGGCGTTTTATGGTGCGAGTCAAGCGCCATCCGGTGTTTTCCCAAAATGACTCTTTCCATGGCATGAAGCCCTGAAACACCGCCATCAGTCACGCCCCTAGTCTCAATTCGACATCCACAGACCAGCCAACCAAAGGAGTCCGCCATGAACGTTACGGAATCCAACCCCACCACCGGGATCTTTTCCGGCTCGGAAATCGCTGAACTCTGCGACTCCATCAAGGACATTCATCGCCTTTTAACATCTGTCGGGGCCTTTATCGTGGAGTTGAACGGGGCCGAAGCACCGGGTGGCAACGGCCTGCAGATCGATTTTAAAAAATGGGGGGTTCGCACCATTGCCGAGGATCTCCTCGCCCGGCAGTACGAAAAGATTGATCGCATGGTGGCGATTTATCGGGAGGAGCAGGAAAAGATGAAAATCGGGTAACCCCGCTCCTGGAATCACCCCAGCTCAAAGGAGGTGACGCCGTAGAGGCGATCCAAGGGTATATCAGGGGCGACGCCCGTGTACATCCTGGCGGTTTCAAAGACGGTTATCATTGCATGGCGCGCTGCCAGGGCCACGGCCTCACGGTTCACCTCCGGCACATCCAGGAACACGGGCTCCGAGGTCGGAACCCCGGCTTTCAGTGCAAGGAAAAGGGTCTCCGCCGCCTCAGGCGTATCCGCCATGAGGGGCCCGATCTTAAAACCTGACCTGCACGGACGAATGACCCCGTACCCGACAAGGGCTTCATCCCGTATCACGCCCAGGGCCGTGCTTTGAGGCTGATACAGCCACGCGCTTAAAAACGGGGAGCGGTCTGCCGGAAAACAGCGCTGATCATAGGACGCCACCATTTGAAACGGCAGCGCGGCAAGGGGCTGAATCTCCCCATGGGCGGGAAGGCGTCCCCCGCCGACCCCTTCGTACCGGATATTGCGATGGGCCAGATTAAATCCGGATTTTTTATAGTTGTCCTGCTGGGCGACCACGCCGTCCAGGCCCACATTCCGGCCCTTAAGATAATCCAGCCCGGCACGCCATATCTGCATGCCATACCCTTTCCCCCGATGTTCCGGCTTAACGATGTAAAAGCCAAGAAACCCGAACGTCTTTCCGTATGAGACCGCCGAAAGGGTGGCAACCGGTTCGCGGTTTACCTCCCCGATAAAAAAGCCGTGGGGATCGGCGGCATGGAAGCATTCGGCATCGTGGGCCCCGGGGTTCCACCCCTCCAAGGCCGCCCACTCCACCGCGATATCCATATCTTTTCGGGTCATATTCCTGATGGCACAAGCTGATGAAGACATAGGTCAACCTCATTGGTTTGGACATGTTTTCCTGCGCATAACTGACAGTAGCCTGTGCAACTATATATAGTTTTGGAATAGTTATGCAAGAGAGGGGAAGGTCATAGGTCATAGGTCATAGGTCATAGGTCATAGGTCATAGGGAATAAAGCATGAGAAACGGGGATGGGGAATAGATAAAGCGGGGTGTTTCGTTGAATTTTCCGGTTCTTCCATGGACCACGGAGCCTTCCATGCCGTTGAG